>NZ_BAAGVO010000006.1:0-249391 GCF_054780835.1 Chitinimonas naiadis
AGATAAGCGCATTGAACCAGACCAAGCCCCGCGGTGAAGCCGCGGGGCTTGGTGCGTTCTAGTGGCGGGCGATAACGCCGAACATTCAGTGTTATGGATGGCTCAGCAGCTCGGTCTTGCCGATATATTGCTGGATCTGATGCTGGTCATGAACAGGCAGCCGGGTGAATTCCAAACCTGTCCTCACCGTCCGGATGCCATTGCGCAAGACGATCTCCAGCCGTGAACGGACCAGGATATCGACGCCGACGCTGGCCATGCCAGGCAGCTCGATACGTACGCCGTGATAGTGATCACCGGGCCCGAAGCGCATGCCGGGAATGAACGCCAATACACCCATGCCGCCCACGCTGAGGTCGATGACCGATACCTCGATTTCATCATCATGCCGTTGCGGGATATAGCAGCTCAGTGGCTGAGTAAGCGGCACAGTAAGCCGATAGCTCGAACGGCGTTGCAATCGCAATATGTTGGCGGGGCTGGTCACCGCCAGCGCGGGTTGATGCTGCCAGTCCACCAGCCTGGGGTAGCCCACGTCGAACTGCAGCTTGACCCGGTCAAGCAGGCCGACGCATAGCAATTGGCGCGCATCGAACACCGGGCCGCGATCACCTTCTTCCGGCAGACCCAATATCAGCTGATGTCCATCGATACCGAGTACCGGCAAGCGGGCGATGATGCCGGGCTTTTCCGGATAAAGGCTGATCACGGCGCGCGCGGCGATGAGCTTGCCCAGCAGTTGCTGGATCTCGCCGGGATTGAAGACGCGGGACTGCGCCGCGGCCTGCAGTTCATCCTGCTCGGCGCGCAAAGGGAGTTCTTCGGTCAGGAGGGGAGGGCTGGGGGACTTCATGCGACGCAGGCTATCCAAGTCGGTGCGGTGCACTCAGTGTAGACAGCTGCGCGACGAGTTTCCGCCGTCAGATGGATTATGGTCAGGATAAAGATAACCCGGCATGAGCCGGGTTATCTTTGAGCGAGGCTTAGAAGAGCAGGTCTTTCACGCCATCGTCGATACTCTGTGGTGCGGCAGCAGAACTGTTGTCCAGACCCAGCTCAGGGTTGGTCTGCGGGAATTCCGCATAGAAGTATTCTGCCCGGGGGCCGCGACTGGTCTCGATCGTCTCGGTCAGGACGCCATCGGGCACCGGATATTTGTATTCCGCTACGCCTTTGAGGACCTTGCCCATGTAGTTGATCCAGATGGGCAGCGCGGCTTGGCCGCCGGTTTCCGAGCCACCAAGCGAGCGAGGCTGATCGAAGCCGAGCCAGGCGATGGCCACCAGTCCCGGTTGATAGCCGGCGAACCAGGCATCGTGCGTATCGTTAGTCGTACCGGTCTTGCCCGCCAGGTCATTGCGGTTCAGTACATTGGCCTTGGCTGCCGTACCGTAGCGCGTCACGTCCTGCATCATGCTGGTCATGATGAAAGCGTTGCGCGCATCCAACGTTCTGGGGGCATTCTTGCCAGCCACTTCGGGCTCCGTACGGGCAATGACCTGCCCGCGGCTATCTTCGATCCGGTCGATGAAGTAGGAGCGGATACGGTAACCGGTGTTGGCGAATACCGAGTAGCCCTCCGCCATCTGCAGTGCGGTTACGCTGCCAGCACCCAGGGCCATGGTCAGGTAGGCCGGATGGTTACGCGCCTCGAAGCCGAACTTGCTGATATAGGCCTGGGCGTAGTCCGGCGTAATGGCTTGCAGGATACGGATCGACACCAGGTTCTTGGACTTGGTGAGTGCATCGCGCATGGTCATCGGGCCGCTGAACTTGCCATCGAAGTTCTTGGGTTCCCAGCGCTGCCCGCCAACGGTTGCCGGGTCGATGACCAGGGGGGCATCATTGATCATCGTGGCGGGGGTGAAGCCGCGCTCGATACCCGCCGAATAGATAAAAGGCTTGAAGCTGGAGCCGGGCTGGCGCCATGCCTGGGTGACATGGTTGAAATGGTTACGGTTGAAATCGAAGCCACCAACCAGGGCGCGTATGGCGCCGTTTTGCGGGTCGATGGACACCATGGCGACCTCGGCTTGCGGTAGCTGGACGATCTGCGGGCCAGCATCGCTCATTTGCACCCGGATTACGGCGCCAGGGCGTAGCTGTTGAGAGGGCGGCAATTTGCTGCTGAGTGCCCGGGCGGCGAACTGCATGCCCTTGCCGCTGATATCGACCGTTTTGCCCCCGCGCAGGTAGGCTTTGACCGAATTGCCGCTGGCGGCCAATACGATGGCTGGGAGCAGGTCGCCAGTCTCCTTGATGTCGGCCAAGTGATCTTCCAGCTTGTCCTGCAACTCCGAAGCTTGTGCCGGCAGCTCTATGTAGCCCTCCGGGCCACGGTAGCCGTGCCGACGATCATAATCGAGCACGCCGCGTCGAGCTGCTTCGTAAGCCGCATTCTGATGACCGGCCAGCAGCGTGGTGTAGACCTTGTAGCCCTGAGTATAGGCTGCTTCCTGGTATTTGTCGTAGATAGCCTGGCGAGCCATTTCCGCAACATACTCAGCCTGGATCGGAAAAGCTTCGCTGGTGCGACGTACATGCAGTGCTTCGCCCAAAGCACCTTGGTACTGCTGCTCATTGATGAACTGCAATTCGCGCATGCGGCGTAGCACATACTGCTGCCGCAGCTTGGCCCGGTTGGGATTGACGACAGGGTTGTAACTCGACGGCGCCTTGGGAAGCCCGGCAAGCATGGCCATTTCGGCGGGCGTCAATTGCGCCAGCGTCTTGCCATAATAAACCTGTGCGGCCGAGGCGAAACCATAGGCGCGCTGACCCAAATATATCTGATTGAAGTAAAGCTCCAGAATTTGGTCTTTACTCAAACTGTGTTCGATTTTGAATGAAAGCAGTGCTTCGTTGAATTTGCGGGTAAAGGTCTTTTCACTGCTCAGGAAGAAATTCCGGGCAACCTGCATGGTGATGGTACTTGCGCCGGATTGTGCGTGCCCAGTCAACAGGTTAGAGAGCGCGGCGCGTGCCACGCCTATGTAATCAATACCGCCGTGTTGATAGAAGCGCTCGTCCTCCGCGGCAAGGATAGCCTGCTTCATTAGCAGCGGAACTTGTGCGATCGGCACAAATGCGCGCTTTTCCTCGCCGAATTCGCCAATTTGGATACCGTCGGCTGTATACACCCGGAGCGGTATCTTGGGCCGATAATCGGTCAGTGTTTCAAGCGAGGGAAGACGGGGATAGGTAATGACGACGGCCATGGCCACCGCACCAACTGCTGCGACGACCAAAGCGAAAATGAGGCCGACGCTGAGCAGTAACCAACGATGCTTCATAGAAAAAATGCCTTCTGACTGGGCGGTAGGGGTTTAAGGCAGCTAGGATAGCTTGATGTACGGGGTTTTAGAATAAATGCATAAATCAACTTTACACCCCGGGGGTGGGCTGCTAGGATTTAACGTAAATTCGCATAAAACCCATATACACAACTAATTCATAAAGGAAATTCAAGTTGAATCTAGATTTCCTAAAGCCTAAGACACCACCTTTGATCGGGGTTGATATCAGTACCTCCGCGATCAAGATGGTTGAACTCTCTGAGGCAGGTAAGCACCTTACCATCGAGCGTTACGTCATTGAGCCACTGCCGAAAGAGGCTGTGGTAGATGGCAATATTGCCAATCTAGAGCTGGTGGGTGAGGCCGTCAAGCGGGCCTGGCGCATGCTCGGGTCACGTGTGAAGAACACGGCGCTGGCTTTGCCGGCGGCGGCTGTCATTACCAAGAAGATCACGGTGCCTGCTGGCCAGACCGAGATCGAACTGGAAATGCAGGTCGAGACCGAGGCCAACCAGTACATTCCCTTTGCGCTAGACGAGGTCAACCTCGACTTCCAGGTGGTCGGCCCGTCCCTGGCGACCCCTGACGAAGTTGAAGTCCTGATCGCGGCCTCCCGCAAGGAGAAGGTCGAAGACCGGGTGGCCGCTGTCGAGACAGCAGGCCTCAAGGCGCTGGTCATGGATGTGGAGTCATTCGCCACGCAAGCTGCCTACGAATTGATCGAGCGGCAGCTGCCCAACAACGGTGAAGGCCAGACGGTCGCCATCGTGGATATTGGCGCGGCAATGATGCATATCAACGTGCTCCGTGACGGACAACAAATCTACGCTCGCGAACAAGCGTTCGGTGGTAATCAGTTGACCCAGGATATCCAGCGGAAGTTCAGTCTGTCTGCTGAAGAAGCCGAGGCGGCCAAGCGTAATGGCGGCCTGCCGGACAACTACGAGCCGGAAGTGCTGCAGCCCTTCATGGATTCGCTGGCGATGGAAATCGCCCGCGCACTGCAGTTCTTCTTCACGTCTACCCAGTACAACAGTGTTGACCATATTCTGCTGGCGGGCGGTTGCAGCGTGATTCCGGGTCTTGATGAGGTCGTGGCGAGCCGTACCCAGGTAAGCACGATGATCGCCAACCCCTTCTTGAACATGACCCAATCGAGTCGGATCAAGACACGCCAACTGCTGCTGGATGCGCCTTCGCTCTTGATTGCGTGCGGCTTGGCATTGCGGAGGTTTGATTCATGATTCGTATTAACCTGCTTCCGCATCGCGAGCAGAAGCGCAAGGCGCGAGTACGTCGCTTTGCGGCTCTGGCTGCTGTTTCGGTCTTGCTTGGTGTTGGTCTGGTTGGCGCTGCCTATGTGGCGATCAGCGCGCAGATTGCTACCCAGGACGAGCGAAATGCGTTCTTGGAAGAAGAGAATGCCAAGCTTGATAAACAGATCGCCGAAATCGAGACGCTGAAGAAAGAGCGGCAGTTGCTGCTCGACCGCAAGAAAGTGGTTGAGCGCTTACAGTCGAATCGTTCCGAGGCAGTACAGATTCTGGATCAGTTGGTACGGCAAATGCCCGAGGGCGTTTTCTTGCGCATGATCAAGCAAACTGGCGATACGGTTGAAGTGATTGGCTATACCCAGTCCAGCGCTCGCGTATCGACGCTGATGCGTAGCCTGAATGATTCGCCGATATTCGAACAACCTAACCTGGTGAAAATCGAAGTCGATAAGAATCCACAAACAGGCAAGTTGGCTGGTCAGCGACTTAGCGAGTTCGACCTTACGGTCAAGATTACTCGCGAGGAAGTGGAGCCTGACCCCAAGGCTGGAAAAAAAGCCCAGAGTAAGGAGGCTGCCAAATGAGTATGACTTTTGAGGATCTGAAACGGCTTGATCCCAAGGACATTGCCAATTGGCCTGCACCGATACAACTGGCTTGCCTTGGTTTGGTGACCATATTGGTTGTAGTCGCTGGCTATTTCCTTTTGCTGTCGAGTGAGCAGGAGGTGTTGGAGGGTGGGCGCGCCAAGGAAGTCGAGTTGAAGCAGGTCTTTCTCGATAAGAAAGGCAAGGCGATCAACCTGGAGGCGTATCGTCAGCAGCTGGCCGAGATTCAGGAATCCTTCGGTGCTTTGCTCAAGCAACTGCCGAGTAAGGCCGAAATGGAGACCCTGATTACCGAGATCAACCAATCTGGCGTCGGGCGGGGCTTGCAGTTTGATTTGTTCAAGCCAACTCCGGCGGAAGTGAAAACTACCGAATTCGCCGAACGACCGATTGATTTGAAGATTGTTGGTCAGTATCACGACCTTGCGGCCTTTGCGAGCGATATTGCGCAACTGTCCCGTATCGTGACATTGACGGATATGCAGGTTGCGGTGCCGGACCCCAAGGATGCAGCGACAGCGCCCAATGGTGCGTTGGTCATGCAAGCAGTAGCGCGTACCTATCGTGCTCTCGACGCAGAAGAAGCGGTCGAGATGCGCAAGTCCGCCGCTGATAAGAAGAAGAAAGGCTAAGGAGAGGTCACTTTCATGAAAAAGTCATGGAGTATCTGCTTGGCCGCCGGGTTTGTGTTGATGGGCTGTTCCGGTGAACAGTTCGGCGACCTGAAAACCTGGATGGACGAGAGTAGCAATGAGCTGAAGCTGAAGGGGCGGGTAGAGCCGCTACCTGAGGTGAAGCCTTATCAGCCTTATGTCTATGATGCGTTTGGCCTGCTAGATCCGTTCAATCGCAGCAAGATGGAAATCGCCAAGAAAGCTGGTGGGGCTTTGGCGCCGAATATCAATCGGCCCAAGGAAACCCTTGAGGCCTACGATCTGGAGAAACTCCGGATGGTAGGTACCCTGCAGCGCGGCAAGGATATCAACGCGCTGATACGTACCCCCGATGGCAACCTGTATCGGGTCAAGATGGGTAGTTATATGGGGCAGAACTTTGGCATGGTGACCACCATTAGTGAGACTGGTATCACCCTGAAGGAAATTGTCGAAGATAGCGGCGGCGATTGGGTAGAAAGAACGAGCGTGCTGGCGCTCGATGAGACGGAGCAAAGAAAATGATCAAGCGCCACATGCTGAATTGGCTCGCGCGTGCCGGCTTTTTGATATTGGTTGGCGTGGCTCAGGCTGAAGAGCCCAATGCGATCAAGTCGATCGATGTGAAGGTCGAGTCTGCTGACAAGCAGGAAATTACCGTAGTGATGCAGAAGCCTTTGCAGGTGCCTGCCAGTTTTGCCGTCAATACACCGCCTCGGGTCGCATTCGACTTCGTCAACACCGTCAATGACAGTGGCAAGTCGAGTATTCCGGTCACGGGTGCCAATCTGCGCAATATCAGTTTGGCCGAAGCCGGTGGGCGGACTCGCCTGGTATTGGGGCTGACCCAGAGTGCCAGCTATGAGACGCGTGTTGACGGTAACAAGCTGAAGGTGACGTTGGCCGCGAATAACGCTGTCCAGCCGGTCAGCAACACGACTGCACAGTTCTCCGCCCCGCAGAATGCCAAGAAGGAATCCATCAAGGATGTAGATTTCCGTCGTGGTGCTCAGGGCGAGGGCCGAATTACTGTTGACTTGTCGAGCGCCACCGTCGGTATCGACATTCGCCAACAAGGCAAGAGCCTGATCCTGGAGTTCGCCAAGACCGCATTGCCGCGCCAGCTTGAGCGTCGTATGGATGTGGCTGACTTCGGTACGCCGGTACAGACGATCGATACCTATAGCCAGGGCGACACCATCAAGATGGTGATCGATCCCAAGGGCGCGTGGGAGTATTCGGCCTACCAGACCGAGAACCGCTTTATCGTTGAAGTGAAGAATATCGACGAGCAAGCCAAGCGTCTGGCACAGCTGGACAAGCCCACCTACAAGGGTGACAAGCTGTCGCTGAACTTCCAGAACGTGGAAGTCCGGACGGTGCTGCAGGTGATTGCCGAATTTACCGGCAAGAACATCATCACCAGCGATACGGTGAACGGTAACCTGACCCTGCGCCTCAAGGATGTACCTTGGGACCAGGCGCTGGACCTGATCCTGCAAAGCAAGGGTCTGGACAAGCGTGAAAATGGCAACGTTATGTGGGTGGCCCCGCGCGAAGAGATTTCGCTGCGCGAAACCCAGATTGCCGAGAGCAAGAAGAAGCTGGCCGATGTCGAGCCGACCCGCACCGAATCCTTCCAGCTGAACTATCAGAAGGCGGAAGAAGTCCGGGCCATGCTGATGAATGACAAGCAGCCTTTCCTCAGCAAGCAAGGCACCGCCATCGTCGAGCCGCGTACCAATACGCTGATCGTCAATGACATCCCGGGTAAGCTCGATGAAGTGCGTGCACTCTTGCTCAAGACCGATGCCGCCTCTCGTCAGGTGATGATCGAAGCCCGTATCGTTGTGGCGGATGACTCCTTCAGCCGTGATCTGGGTGTGCGTCTGGGCTTCCGCGGTGATCGTACTCAAGGCAATACCCGCATCGGCTTCGCTGATACTGCCAATAATTCGATTTCCGTACTGAACCAAGGTCTTAGCGCAACTACTGGTACCCAGGTTAATTTGCCAAATGGCCAGACGACTGGTGGGAACTTTGGTATTTCGGTTCTGGACTCGGCCGCCGGCGTGCTGTTGACGCTTGAGTTGCAAGCGTTGGAAGCTGAAGGCCGTGGCCGTACCGTATCCAGCCCACGCGTGATTACCGCTGACCAACAGAAGGCAACCATCTCGCAAGGCCGTCGTTACTACATCATCGTGCCGGGCGGCTCGGGAGCCAGTGCTGCGCCGCAAGAGAAGGAAGCTGCGCTGAAGCTGGAGGTCACGCCGCGCATCACGCCGGATCGCCGTGTGTTCATGGAGCTCAAGGTCAGCAATGACGTCCTGACCCAGACTGGCCAGTTCCCGGTCGTGGAAACCAAGGTCGTGGAAACCAATGTGCTGGTCGGCAGTGGCGATACCGCGGTATTGGGTGGTGTCTATGAAATGCAGGAATCCGATGGTGAGAGCAAGGTGCCTTGGCTGGGTGACATCCCCTACGTCGGCAATTTGTTCAAGTCCAAGAGCAAGTCGGCGACCAAGAAAGAATTGTTGATCTTTATCACGCCGCGCATTCTGGATGATTCGCTGACGCTGCGTTGATCTGATCAAGCTGCATTCCGTTACAATGCCCGGCATGAATTTGCCGGGCAATTTTTTTCTAGTGGGGTTGATGGGCGCAGGTAAGACGACGATTGGTCGTACCCTGGCCCGTTTGGCCAATAAGACCTTCTACGATGCCGATCACGAGATTGAGGCACGAACGGGGGTGCGCGTTCCCATCATCTTCGAGATCGAGGGGGAGGCAGGCTTTCGGGCTCGCGAGGCGGAGGCCATACGGGAACTGACCGCACTCAACGACATCGTACTGGCTACCGGCGGTGGTGCCGTGCTGGACCCGGCTAACCGTGAGCGGTTGGCCGGCCACGGCTACGTGATCTATCTGCGAGCATCGGTCGAGGATCTCTATCAGCGGACCCGCCAGGACAAGAATCGGCCCTTGCTGCAAACTGCGGATCCCCGTTCCAAGCTTGAAGCCTTGTACGCACAACGCGACCCGCTCTATCGTGAGCTTGCCGACATGGTGGTCGATACCAGCCGGCAAAGCGTCAGTCAGCTGGCCCAACAAATTCTCCATGATCTCACCCGCAACCATGCAAACCGTTCGCGTTGACCTTGACCATGCACCCTACGACATCCTGATCGGGCCGGACCTGCTTGGCGATGTTTCGCCGCTGCGGGCCCTGCTGCCTCAGCCACGCGTGGTCATCGTGACCAACGATACCGTTGCTGCCTTGTACCTGGCGGGACTGCAATCTGCGCTGGAATCCAACGGTGTGGACGTGCTGCCGGTGGTCTTGCCCGATGGCGAGCAATACAAGACCGGTACGACGCTCAATATCATTCTGGATGCCTTGCTGGAACATCGTTGCGAGCGCAAGACGACCTTGATTGCGCTCGGAGGCGGCGTGATCGGCGACATGACAGGATTTGCGGCAGCGATCTATCAGCGCGGCGTACCGTTTATCCAGATACCGACCACCTTGCTCGCCCAGGTGGATTCCTCGGTTGGCGGCAAGACTGCCATCAACCACCCCTTGGGCAAGAACATGATTGGCGCCTTCTACCAGCCCAGGCTGGTCCTGGCTGATCTGACCGTGCTGCGTACCTTGCCGGATCGCGAGTATTCGGCGGGTCTTGCTGAGGTCATCAAGTATGGCTTGATCGACGACCTGGCCTTTTTTGAATGGCTGGAGCAGAACATCTCCGCCCTGATGCGGCGAGATGTTGCGGCGCTGAGCTATGCGGTGCAACGCTCCTGTGCCAACAAGGCGCGTATCGTCAAGGCAGACGAGCGGGAAGAGGGGATCCGTGCCTGGCTCAATCTGGGCCATACCTTTGGTCACGCGATAGAGGCGGGCCTGGGTTACGGCGTATGGCTGCATGGCGAGGCCGTTGCTGCCGGCATGTTGCTGGCGGCCAAGGCATCACGAGTTCTAGGATATCTTTCCGCTGCCGATGTCGAGCGCGTGGCCCGGTTGCTGGTTGCGGCCGGCCTTCCTGTCGAGGCGCCCGCTTTGCCGTTCGAGCGCTGGCTATCCCTGATGGCGCAGGACAAGAAAGTGGAGGCGGGTCGTATCCGCTTTATCTTGCTGCGTCGGTTGGGCGAGGCCTATATCGGTCATCTGGAAGAAACCCAGTTACGGCAGGTACTGGTTTGAGTAAAAGCAGGCTAGGTATGGCTGGGCAGTACGGTAAACGTGTTCTGGATGTGATCTCGGCATTGTTGCTGAGTCTGGTGCTGGCACCGCTGCTGCTGCTTATCGCGTTCTGCTTGCGTCTGCAGGGCGGGTCCGCACTGTTCGCCCATGTCCGGGTCGGGCGCCATGGTCAGCTGTTTCGCTGCTACAAGTTCAGAACCATGTTGCCCAACGCAGAGCAACGGTTGCAGGAACTGTTGGCACGCGATCCACAGGCGCGCGCCGAATGGGCTCGGGATTTCAAGCTCAAGCGCGATCCGCGCGTCACCCCGCTGGGGGAGTTTCTTCGCAAGTCCAGCCTTGATGAGCTGCCGCAACTATGGAATGTACTGTGTGGCGAGATGAGCCTGGTCGGCCCTCGGCCTGTGGTTGAGGCTGAGCTGCTGCGCTATGGCGAGCAAGCGGCGCTCTACAAGTCGGTACGTCCGGGGGTGACGGGTTTGTGGCAGGTGAGTGGCCGCAATGACACCAGCTATGCAGAGCGAGTACAACTGGATGCGCAATATGTCCAGAACTGGAGTTTTGCGCTGGATCTGAAGATATTGTGGCGAACTGTGTTTGTAGTCCTGTTGCGACGCGGCGCTTACTGAGCCGACGGGTGATCCTGTCGCCACCAGCGAGGGTGCATGCTGAGTCGGGTGCGGGCCGCCTTGGGTAGCCAGCGGTAACGCCTGCCCAGCTTGTAGCCGGCCAGCTTGGCGGCGTTACCCAGCAAGCCTCGTAGAGGCCAGTACCAGCCCAGCGCACGTAGCGCCTGCCACTCGGAACGCACAAAGCGCATACCTTCGCCAGAGGCGCCGCCAAAGGCGCTCAGTAGCCATGATTCATGCGCGTGCAGCGCGCCGGTATCGAAATAGCGCCGGAACTCCGCCAGCAAGCCGTAGTTATGCGAATGATAAGCCTCCGCCTCGGCCACGTAAGCCAGCTTCCAGCCTGCCTGGAGTAGCAGGGCGCAGGTCAGCATGTCCTCCGCCAGCAAGGTCCGGCCGGGAAAGCCGCCGCAGGCAAGCAAGGCATCGCGCCGCCAGGCGGCAAAAGAGTTGGAACAGAAAATGGCCTTCAGGCCATAGGCATGCCGGTCAGCCAGGGTAGTGATCCGTGATTGGGATGGATAATTGAACGACCGGACATGTGCCGCTATCGGCGTTGCATCCTCATGGGCCAACTGGCGTCCGTAGGCGGCAGCGATGGCGGGATCGTCAAATGCCTGGACCAGCAAGGCCAGCGCATCGGGTGTGGCCAGCAATGCATCCTGGGTGAGGCAGACGATGATGTCGCAGTCCGCCAGTATCTCCACGCCGAGCTGGCGGGTTGCGCCGTGGTCGAATTCTGCTGCGGAAATCTGCCTGACCTCCAGCCCGGCCGCCTGGGCCAGTGCCACCGTATCGTCGCTTGAGCTGGAGTCGATCACGAGCGTGCGGTCCGGCTGGCGCGTTTGCGTCGCCAGCGTGGCCAGCCAGCGTGGCCACAAGGAGCCTGCATTCAGAGTGGGAACCAATAGACCGATGCGCATGCGGAAACGATGCCGGAAGACCTTGGGGACAGCAAGAGAAACACGGCCCGGATGCAGGTGCGTCCGGGCCGCCAGGGGATGTGACTTAGCGGAAGGGGCGATCGTCGCTCAGGAGGCCGAGCAGGTACTGGCCGTAGCCATTCTTGGCCATGGGTGTGGCGAGCCGCTCTAGTTGTGCGGCATCGATATAGCCGTGCCGGAAAGCAACTTCTTCCGGGCTGGCGATCTTCTGCCCCTGCCGTTTCTCCAGCGTCTGGATAAACAGCGAGGCTTCCAGCATAGATTCGTGAGTGCCGGTATCCAGCCAGGCGTAGCCACGGCCCATGATCTCCACGTTCAACTCATCCCATTCCAGGTAGCGGGCGTTGACATCGGTGATCTCCAGCTCGCCACGGGGGGAGGGCGAGATCGATTTGGCGATCTCCACCACGCGGTTGTCGTAGAAATAGAGGCCGGTGACCGCATAGCGGGATTTGGGCTGTGCCGGCTTCTCTTGCAGGCTGCGCGCCTTGCCCTGGGTGTCGAACTCCACCACACCGTAGCGTTCCGGGTCTTGCACTGCATAGGCAAAGACGGTTGCGCCGATGGGCCGCTCAGCCGCGCTCATCAGCAGACGCTGGAAATCATGGCCGTAGAAGATGTTGTCGCCCAGTACCAGCGCGACGCTGTCGCTGCCGATGAATTCCTCGCCCAGGATAAAGGCTTGCGCCAGCCCGTCCGGGCTCGGCTGCACCTTGTACTGCAGGCGGATACCCCACTGGCTGCCGTCACCCAGCAACTGCTCGAAGCGTGGGAGATCCTGCGGCGTGGAAATCAGCAGGATGTCGCGTATTCCTGCCAGCATCAGCGTGGTCAGCGGGTAGTACACCATGGGCTTGTCGTAGACCGGCAGCAGCTGCTTGCTGACCGCCAGCGTAGCGGGATAGAGGCGGGTGCCCGAGCCGCCGGCCAGGATGATGCCCTTCATGTCGGCTGCCCTTCGCGTTGCTGGTAGTTGGTGGCAATCCAGTCCCGGTAGGCGCCGCTGGTGATGCGGCTGACCCAGTCCTGGTTGGCGAGGTACCAGGCAATGGTCTTGCGGATGCCGGTCTCGAAGGTCTCGGCGGGTCGCCAGCCTAGCTCCTGCTCCATCTTGCTGGCATCGATCGCGTAGCGCCGGTCGTGGCCAGGGCGGTCGGTTACGTAGGTGATCTGCTGCTTATAGGAGGTCCCGTCGCTGCGTGGACGCTGCTCGTCAAGCAACTCACAGATCAGGTGGACGATGTCGAGATTGGGCTTTTCGTTCCAGCCGCCGATATTGTAGGTTTCGCCGCATCGACCTTGCTCCAGCACGCGCCGGATGGCGGTGCAGTGATCACCGACGTACAACCAGTCGCGGATATTCATGCCGTCGCCGTAGATAGGCAGTGGTTTGCCTGCCAGGGCATTGGCGATCATCAACGGGATGAGTTTCTCGGGGAACTGGTAGGGGCCGTAGTTGTTGGAGCAGTTGGTCGTCAGCACCGGCAGGCCATAGGTATGGTGCCAGGCGCGTACCAGATGGTCCGACGCTGCCTTGGAGGCCGAATAAGGGCTATTGGGCTGGTACTGGTGTTGCTCGGTAAATGCCGCATCCCCGATCTCTAGCGAGCCGTAAACCTCGTCCGTCGACACATGCAGGAAGCGGAAGGCAGCCTGTCGTTCCTGCGGCAGCGCCTGCCAATAGGCACGCACGGCTTCCAGCAGGCGGAAGGTCGAGAGCACATTGGTCTCGATAAAGTCTGCCGGGCCATGGATTGAGCGGTCGACGTGCGATTCCGCAGCGAAATTCAGCACGGCGCGTGGCTGGTGCGTTTCCAGCAGCTTCGCGACCAGCGCGGTATCGCCGATATCGCCAACAACCAGTTGATGCCGGGCATCACCGTCGAGGGACGTCAGGGTGTCGCGATTGCCAGCGTAGGTCAGTTTGTCGAGGTTGATCACCGGCTCGTCGTTTTGCGCGAGCCAATCCAGAACGAAATTGGCGCCGATAAAGCCGGCGCCGCCAGTAACGAGAATCAAGATGAGCTCCGCAGCGGGGAAGGAGAGGCCAGGCGGATGTTACCTGTAGCCATCAGGGTTGTTCGACTGCCAGCGCCAGGCATCGGCGCACATTTCCAGGAGGCCACGCTTGGCGCGCCAGTCCAGCATGTCGGCAGCGCGGCTGGCATCTGCATAATAGCTTGCCAGATCGCCTTGGCGACGGGCAACGAAGCGAACCGGAATATGGTTGCCGCACACCTGCTCGAAGGCCCGCACCATTTCCAGCACGCTATACCCGCGACCCATGCCCAGGTTCAGGGTAATCAGTCCGCTTTCACGGGAAATGTACTGCAGCGTTTTGACATGGCCTTCAGCCACATCCATCACATGCAGGTAGTCGCGTACGCCCGTGCCGTCCGGTGTCGGGTAGTCGTGACCATAGACCGACAGGGCTTCCTGCTTGCCGATCGCAACCCGGCACAGGTGCGGCATCAGGTTATTGACCTGGCCGTTGGGATCTTCGCCGATCAAGGCCGACGGGTGGGCCCCGATCGGATTGAAGTAGCGCAGGATGCCGATATGCCACGACGGATCAGACTGCACGAGGTCATGCAGCAGGTCTTCCACCATCATTTTGCTGCGACCATAGACCGTATTGGGCGCCAGTGGCGACTCTTCCCGGTAGGGCACGCGTGCGGCTTCGCCATAGACGGTGGCAGACGAGCTGAATACCAGCTTGTGTACACCGTGCTGCGACATCGCATCCAGCAAGGTAAGGCTGGCTTCCAGATTGTGCTGGTAGTACTTGAGTGGAAACTGCTGTGCTTCTGGTATCGATTTCACGCCGGCGCAATGCAGCACGCCGGTAAAATGGTGCTGGCTGAACAGGCGCTGCAGCAGGGCGCGATCACGCAGATCGCCCTCGTGCCAACTGATGGAACGGCCGGCGATCGCGGCGATGCGATCAAGCACCGTGGGTTTGCTGTTGGAGAAGTTGTCGATTACGACAACGTCATAATCGGCGGCCAGCAGTTCCACACAAGTGTGGCTGCCTATATAGCCGGCTCCTCCGGTAACGAGTATTTTTTTACGCATCTTCCAATGCTACCGATATTGTGCAGTGCAACCAAGATAGTAGTTGCCCTAGATGGTTTGCACTATAGCCAGTTAGCATAAACCGTTGCTGAACGGCTCAATCCTGCGTCTGCTGCTGGCGAGGGCGATTCTTGCTCCGGGGATGGGGAGTCAAGAAGCGTGCAAGCTCAGACAACGCCTGCTCATAGACACCGCGCTTGAATTCGATCACGGCCTCCAGCGGTGCCCAGTACTCGTTCCAGCGCCAGGCGTCGAACTCCGGATGATTGGACGCCCGCAAGGAGACGTCGCATTCCCGGCCGACAAGACGCAGCAGGAACCAGATCTGCTTCTGGCCTTTATAGGTTCCGCGCCATTCGCGCCGTACCCAGTGAGTTGGCACGTCATAACGCAACCAATCCCGCGTCCGTCCCAGGATGCGGACATGTTCAGGCTTCAGGCCGGTTTCTTCCATCAGCTCCCGGAACATGGCCTGTTCCGGGGTTTCACCCGATTTGATACCGCCTTGTGGAAACTGCCATGAGTGTTCGCGAACGCGTTTGCCCCAAAAAACCTGGTTCTTATCGTTGCAAATAATGATGCCAACGTTGGGGCGATAGCCGTCTCGGTCGAGCATGGTTATCACCGTGAAATCGTTAAATTGTCTCGATTTTTTCACATTGGCACGGTGATGGAAAGCAAACACCGTACGACTGTGCACTGAACCGACCGCAGACCCTGCCCGGGCGATGCGCTAGATCAGCAGGCGCCGGTCATTGTGCGTGTTCAGGCGGGTCAAATCCGCAACGAATTCACTGAATTCGAGTGGGAAGTGCGCCTCCATCAGCGCCGCGCGTTCTTCCAGGGCCGACCAGGTGGGGCTGTTGCAGCCGCGTTTGAAGCACAGCGCGGTCACGTTGCCGCGCTGCCGGGCGGGCAGGCAGAGCACCAGGCCGTCGAAGGCTCGGGTAAGGCGATCCACGTAGGCGCCGAACTTCGGGTCAGAGCCCCACAGATTGACCAGCAACACGCCATCCTGGGTCAGTTGCTCCCGGCAGCGGCCAAAGAAGTCCTCGGTCGACAGGGCCTCGGCAATGCCGGTCGGGCCAAATGCGTCGAGCAGGATGATATCGACGGGTTGGCTCAGGTTCTCGATATAGCTCGCGCCATCGCCAATCACGACCTGAAGCCGTTCGTCGTCGGGCGGCAGGAAGAACATCGAGCGCGCCACGCTGACGATCTGCGGCAGCAGCTCGACCGTCACGGTCCGGGTTGTCGGCATGTAGCGATGGAAGAACTTGGTGATCGATCCACCCCCGAGCCCAATCAGCACGGCATCCTTCGGCACTTCCCGGAACAGCAGGAAGGCGAACATGCAACGGCTGTAGCCCAGTACCAGCTCATACGGATCACGCACCCGCATGGAGCTCTGGATGGCTTCCGAGCCCAGGTGCAGCGACCGAATGCCGTCCTTCTCGCTGACATCGACCACGACATCGTCGTCAAACGCCTTGTGTACCCGCTTGCCAAAGCGCCGCATCAGTGGCACCCGCCGCTGTCGCCGCGACTATCGAGAATGCTGATACCGCCAAAGGGGTGATCGGCGCCTTGCTTCGGCAGCTCAAGCGCGTCGAAAGCGGTATCGCCGTCTTCATAGGGCGTGTCCTGGGTGTTCAGGCCCTTGAAGTCGAAGCGCTTAGGGTCCGCCAAATGGGAGGGCACCACGTTCTGCAGCGAGCGGAACATGCTTTCCAGTCGACCAGGGAAGCGCTTGTCCCAGTCCTTGAGCATCTGGCCGATCACTTCGCGCTGCAAGTTGGGCTGCGAACCGCAGAGGTTGCAGGGGATGATGGGGAAGTTGCGGATGGCGGCGTAGCGTTCGATATCCTTCTCGCGGCAGTAGGCCAGCGGGCGGATCACCATGTGCTTGCCATCGTCGCTGACCAGCTTGGGCGGCATGGCCTTGAGCTTGCCGCCGTGGAACATGTTCAGGAACAGTGTCTCGAGAATGTCGTCGCGATGGTGGCCGAGCGCAATCTTGGTACAGCCGAGCTCATCCGCCACCCGGTAGAGGATGCCGCGACGCAGGCGGGAACACAGCCCACAGGTGGTTTTGCCGTCCGGCACCACCCGTTTGACGATGGAATAGGTGTCTTCCTCGACAATGCGGTATTCAACGCCCAGTTTGGCCAGGTATTCCGGTAGCACATGCTCCGGAAACTCCGGCTGCTTCTGGTCAAGGTTCACCGCCACCAGTTCGAAATCGATGGGCGCGCTTTTTTGCAGGCTGAGCAGGATGTCCAGCATGGTGTAGCTGTCCTTGCCACCCGACATGCAGACCATGATCCGGTCGCCCTGCTCAATCATGCCGAAATCGTTGATGGCGTCGCCGACGGCATGGCGCAGGCGCTTGACCAGCTTGTCGCTGTTATATTTGGCCTTTTGCTCGGCGTCGGTCAGTGCGGGCTTGATTGCTACGGCGTCCATGGCTGGGGCACCCTGAAATGCGAAAAGGGCGTGATTTTACAAGGTTTTTTCAAGATAGGCTTTAAAGATAGACGCTGCGGCCGCCATCGACATTGATAATCTGGCCGGTAATATAAGGCGCATCTTCGACGAGGAACTGGATGGTGCGTGCCAGGTCGTCCGGCTCTCCCACGCGCCTGAGCGGAATGCTGCTGATGATGCGCTGGCGGTGAACTTCGTCGAATACCGACTCATCGTCGGGCCAGACGTTGGCGCCCGGTGCGACGGCGTTGACCCGGACTTCGGGCGCCAGGTCCCGCGCCAGGGCTCGGGTCATGGCCACCACGCCAGCCTTGCCTATCGTATAGACCGCATGGTGGCGCATCGGGCGGTCGACCAGGATGTCGGCGATGCTGACGATGCAGCCCTGGGTCTTCTTCAATTCCGGTGCGGCGGCCTGCGAGAGGAACAACGGTGCTTTGACATTGCTGCCGATCAGGTCTGTCCAACTGTCTTCACCAATGTCACCAACCGGCGTGGGGAAGAAGCTCGACGCATTGTTGATCAGTGCATCCAGCCGGCCGAACTGGCTGATGGTCTGCTGTACCAGTACCGGCAGGCCGGCGATATTGAGCAGGTCGGCCTGGGTCAGGGCGACCGACTGAGGACGTTGCAGGTTCAGTTCCGCTGCCAGGGTGCGGGCTTCCTTGCCAGAGCTGCGATAATGCAGCATCACGTTCCAGCCGGCGCCATGCAGGCGCCTGACGATACTGGCGCCCACCCGCTTTGCACCACCGGTTACCAACACTACTTTGCCTTGCATGTCTGGCCCTCGCTAAACTGCCTGCCTTGAATCCCTGCGAATCTAACATATGACTTCCCTTCCGGTGCCCGATGCGGCGCAGCTCGCTGCCAGCCTATCCCTGCAGGCCCTCATCCGCGCACAGATCGCAGTTGCCGGCGGTTGGTTGTCGTTTGCAGACTATATGCGACTGGCCCTCTATTCGCCGGGGCTGGGTTATTACAGTGGCGGTAGCCGCAAGTTCGGCGAGGCGGGCGATTTTGTGACGGCGCCGGAGCTCTCGCCGCTATTTGCGCAGAGCCTCGCGCAGCCGGTAGCGCAGGTGCTGGCCCAGACGCAAGGGGATGTACTGGAGGTTGGGGCTGGGAGCGGGCGGCTGGCGGCGGATCTGCTGCTGGAGCTGGCGCGGCTGGAGCAATTGCCGCGCCGCTATCTGATACTGGAGTTATCCGGTGAACTGGCTGAGCGGCAGCGCGAGACTTTGTCGCAACTTGCACCAGCCTTGCAGGATCGGGTCGAGTGGCTCGGTGCGCTGCCGCAGGATTTTGTGGGTTGCATCGTGGGCAACGAAGTGCTCGATGCCATGCCCTGCATGGTGCTGCACCAGCAGGAAGGCGTGTGGCTCGAGCGGGGGGTGACCTGGGGTGACGATGGTCTTGGGTGGCAGGATCGACCGCTGGATGATGTTTCCCGCCTTGGTGTACTGGCGGGGCTGACGCTGCCGGATGGCTATGTCACGGAGTTGCAGTGGGAGGCTCAGGCCTTTGTGGCCAGCCTGGCGGCCTCTGTTTTGCGAGGCGCGCTGATCCTGCCGGACTATGGCTTTGTGGCGGCGGAGTATTACCACCCGCAGCGTCACAAGGGCACGCTGATGTGCCATTACCGGCACCACAGTCACGACGATCCTTTCCACCAACCCGGGCTGGAGGACATCACTACCCATGTCGATTTCTCGGCCATCTACCAGGCCGCCGAGCAGGCGGGTTGGCAGCTTGAGGGCTATACCTCGCAGGCCTCCTTCCTGATCGATGCCGGTATTCTGGAGCGGATGGCCGGGCTTGACCCGGACACGCCATCCTATTTCAAAGCGGCGGCTGCAGTGCAGAAGCTGCTGAGCCCCGCGGAGATGGGCGAGTTGTTCAAGGTGATCGGCTTCTCCAAGGGTTTGGCTTTGCCGGCATTGCTGCCGGGTTTCCGTCGGGACGACCGCTCCGGAGGGCTCTAGTCCGTTGGTTGATGGCAACTCTCTGCATCAATTTCACATTCGGGTATTGACGCCGAGAGGTTCGCTAAGGATAATCGCGCCCTCTTTGTTGGCTATGTAGCTCAGTTGGTTAGAGCACAGCACTCATAATGCTGGGGTCACTGGTTCAAATCCAGTCATAGCCACCAGGTTTATAGAAGCCCGTTGCCGTAAGGCGACGGGCTTTTGCCTTATGCGCTTTCGTTCTGCAAGGCGTACTATAAGGCCTTGATTTCAGGGTGGATTAGCGTGAGCAAGAAAGTCTTCATCAAAACCTTTGGCTGCCAGATGAACGAGTACGACTCGGACAAGATGGTAGACGTGTTGAACGCTGCGGAAGGTTTGACCAAGACGGACAACCCTGAAGAAGCCGATGTGATCTTGTTCAATACCTGTTCTGTGCGCGAAAAGGCGCAGGAGAAGGTGTTCTCGGATCTCGGTCGGGTGCGCGAGCTCAAGCTGCTGAATCCCAATCTGGTGATCGGCGTCGGTGGTTGCGTGGCCTCCCAGGAGGGTGAAGCCATCGTCAAGCGCGCGCCGTATGTGGACGTCGTGTTTGGTCCGCAGACCTTGCACCGGTTACCTGAACTGATCGCCCAGAAGCGCGCCACCGGTGCGTCGCAAGTCGATATCTCCTTTCCCGAGATCGAAAAATTCGACCACCTGCCGCCGGCGCGTGTCGAAGGCGGCACTGCTTTCGTCTCCATCATGGAAGGCTGCTCCAAGTTCTGCTCCTTCTGCGTGGTGCCCTATACCCGCGGGCAGGAGGTCAGCCGTCCCTTTGAGGACGTGTTGATCGAAGTCGCCGGCCTTGCACAGCAAGGTGTCAAGGAAGTGACCCTGCTTGGTCAGAACGTGAATGCCTATCTCGGCAAGATGGAAGACGGCGAGATCGCCGACTTCGCCTTGCTGCTGGAATACGTGCATGAAATTCCCGGTATCGAGCGCATCCGCTATACGACCAGCCACCCCAAGGAAATGACCCAGCGGCTGATCGATTGCTACAAGCATCTGCCCAAGCTGGTGTCGCATCTGCATTTGCCGGTACAGGCAGGTTCGGATCGTACCCTGGTGAACATGAAGCGTGGCTACACCACGCTGGAGTTCAAGGCTATCGTCCGTAAGCTGCGCGAAGCGCGGCCGGATATCTGTCTGTCCAGTGACTTCATCGTCGGCTTCCCTGGGGAGACCGATGATGACTTCGAGCGCACCATGAAGCTGATTGAAGACGTGCGCTTCGATGCGAGCTTCAGTTTTATCTACAGCCGTCGTCCCGGTACGCCGGCGGCCGATCTGCCGGATGACGTCAGCCATGAAGACAAGGTCAAGCGTCTGATGCGGCTGCAGGCCCGGATCGAGGAATTCGCCCAGGAGGAAAACCGCCGCATGGTGGGTACCATCCAGCGTGTGCTGGTCGAAGGGCGTGCCCGTAAGGACGCGAGCGAACTGGCCGGTCGCACTGACAACAACCGTATCGTCAACTTCGTCGGCAACGACCGTTTGCTCAATCAGTTTGCCGAGGTGCTGATTACCGAAGCGATGCCGCATAGTTTGCGTGGCGAGATCGTCACCCGCGAGACGGTTGCTGCTTGATGGAATCGGCCGATCAGTTGCGGGTGGATGGCCTGCGCGTCGAGCGCGTCATGGATCTGCCCGCCGGTATCGAAGACCTGTGCGTACTCGGAGAGGCGGAGGGTTTCCGCTTCCTAGCCCGCCTGAGAGCGGACTGGTGTTGCGGCGACAACCGTTTCGACCAGGAGGGCGAGGCCTTCTTTGCCGTATGGATCGATGACCGCCTGGTCGGTATCGGCGGACTGAATCGCGATTGTGACGATGACACGCTAGGTCGGGTTCGTCGCGTCTACGTGCATCCCGATGCGCGCAGCCATGGCGTGGGCCATGCACTCTTGGCCGTGATCGAACAACACGCCATGCAACATTTCAAACGGCTGGTGCTCTATACCAATGCAGTGCCTGCCATGCACTTCTATGAGAGTCACGGCTATCGCCGCATCATAGGCCATCCGCAGCGCAGCCATGAGAAAAGGCTAAAGTAATGCGGGACTCTGCCGTCTGGTCCTCGCCTGACCTAGCCAGGTGCGATGCGGCATCGACGTGTTGAAGGCGCTTTGCTTGCGGCCCGACAGCCACGGTGAGGTGGTGGCAATAATTCAAGATCAAGGATGACATGACCACGCGCCACGCCACACGCGAACTGAGTTTTGAACCGATCGACAACGGCCGCCTCGCCAATCTGTGCGGTGCGCTGGATGAGAACCTGCGCCAGATCGAAACCGGCCTGGAGGTGGATATTGCCCGTCGTGGCGAGCACTTCAGCATCTCGGGCCGCATTGCCCAGACCAAATTGGCGGCAGAGCTGCTGGAGCGTTTCTATGCCATCTCCCGCCGGCCGGTCGAGATCGAGGAAATCCAGCTGGGCCTGATCGAACTTGCGCATCCCGCCGACGAGGTCAGCGAAGACGGCATGCCGAAATTGCTGACCAAGCGCGCCGACCTGCGCGGCCGCACGCCGCGGCAGAACCACTACCTGCGGGCGATCCAGGAACACGACATCACCTTCGGCATCGGCCCTGCCGGCACCGGCAAGACCTATCTGGCGGTTGCCAGCGCGGTTGATGCGCTGGAGCGGGATCTGGTCAAGCGGCTGGTGCTGGTGCGGCCCGCCGTGGAAGCCGGCGAGCGCCTCGGCTTTCTGCCGGGTGACCTGGTGCAGAAGGTCGACCCTTATCTGCGGCCACTCTACGATGCCTTGTACGATCTGATGGGGTTCGAGAAGGTGACCAAGCTGTTCGAGCGCGGCATCATCGAAGTCGCGCCGCTGGCCTTCATGCGTGGCCGTA
Source organism: Chitinimonas naiadis (assembly GCF_054780835.1). Classification (NCBI taxonomy): domain Bacteria; kingdom Pseudomonadati; phylum Pseudomonadota; class Betaproteobacteria; order Neisseriales; family Chitinibacteraceae; genus Chitinimonas; species Chitinimonas naiadis. The sequence goes on from NZ_BAAGVO010000006.1 coordinate 22,035, forward strand.
CCCTGAACCACGCTTTCATCATTCTCGACGAGGCCCAGAACACCACGCCTGAGCAAATGAAGATGTTCCTGACGCGTATCGGTTTCGGTTCCAAGGCGGTCGTGACCGGTGACGTGACCCAGATCGACCTGGCCAAGCATCAGAAGTCGGGGCTGATCGATGCCCAGACGGTGCTGCAGAATGTCCGCGGCATCGCCCTGCATTTCTTCAAGAGCGACGACGTGGTTCGTCATCCGCTGGTACAGAAGATCGTCGATGCTTATGAAAAGCGCGACAGCGCGATTACCCGGGACAAAGCGCCCGGTCAGACAGGAAACAGTCATGAGTAAGCTGGAAGTGTACGCCGTCGATGCTGATGGTAAGCAACGCAAGATCAAGGCCGAGGCACTGCGCCTGGTGCTGGGCGATGGCAGCGAACTGCAGCTCTTGGCCGACGAAGATGGCGTGCTGATCGGCACGCCCGCCGACGAGCACGTGCCGGTGCGTCTCGTGCTTCGGCCAGGTGCGGCCAACGCCATCCGCGTCGCTGTCGAGCGCGACGAAATGGCGATCAGCGAGATGCCGGACCTTGTGCCGGCGTCACTCGACGTCAGTGTGCAATATGCCTACAAGCCCAAGGGCGTGCCGGCCAAGAAGCTGATGAAGCAATGGGCCGCCGCTGCGATGGAAGCCGGACTGGATGCCTCGATCACGTTGCGAGTGGTCGACGAGGACGAGGGCCGCGCCCTGAATCGTGACTATCGCGGCAAGGACTATCCCACCAATGTGCTGAGCTTTGCCTTTAATGAAGGTGAGCCGGTACCAGGCATGGATAACGTCGTGATGGGTGACCTGGTGCTGTGCGCGCCGGTGGTTGAGCGCGAGGCCGCCGAGCAAGGCAAGACGCTGGAAGCACACTGGGCGCATCTGGTCGTGCATGGCGTGCTGCACTTGCAGGGCTATGACCATATGGATGACGTCGAAGGCGATGCCATGGAGGCACTCGAAACCGCCATACTGCAGACGCTTGGCTATCCCGACCCCTATCTGATCGAGAAAGGTGCACCGGACTCGGACTGAGCGCCGGTATCAGGACCCTCCCATGATCGACGGTTTCCATCACGTAGCCATCATCGTGTCCGACCTGACGGCCGCTCGCCGTTTTTATCTGGACGCGCTGGGTGGTGAAGAGATTGCCGCCCACTATCGGGCAGAGCGGGACTCCTGGAAGGTCGATGTACGCTTGCCCGACGGGGGGCAGCTCGAGCTGTTTACTTTCCCCGCTGCGCCAGCCCGGCCAAGCCGGCCTGAGGCGCGCGGCCTGCGCCATCTGGCGTTCCGGGTGCGCGATCTTGACACCATGCTGGGCCGTCTGTCGGCCCATGGTGTCGCGTTTGAACCGATACGCATCGATGAATACACCGATGCCCGTTTTACCTTCTGCGCCGATCCGGATGGACTGCCGATCGAGTTCTATGAACTAAAGGCGTTGTCACCGTCACTTCCCGGTGATGAACGCCGGCTATAATCCCCTAACTGCCACCTTCTCCAAAACCCATGGACTTACCCTCTAGTCGCTCGTCGGCCAAGCAAAACAACCATCACAAACCCAATTGGCTGGAGCGCCTGACCGCCTTCCTGCTGCGAGAGCCGGAAGACCGCGAAGAGCTGGTCGAGCTGTTGCACTCCGCCTTTGAGCGGCATCTGCTGGATGCCGATGCGCTCGCGATGATCGAGGGTGTGCTGCAGGTCGGCGACCTGCAGGTACGCGACGTCATGATCCCCCGCAGCAAGATGGACGTCATCGACGTCAACGACCCGCCTGAGCAGTTCATCCCCTATATCATCGAGACCGGGCATTCGCGGTTCCCGGTCTACGAAGGCAGCAAGGACAACATCCTTGGCATTCTGCTGGCCAAGGACCTGCTGCGTTACTACGCCGGCCACACGTTTGCGGTACGTGACATGCTGCGACCCGCGGTGTTCATTCCCGAATCCAAGCGCCTCAATGTCCTGCTCAAGGAGTTTCGGGCCAACCGCAATCATCTGGCCGTGGTGGTCGACGAGTACGGCGGCGTCGCGGGCCTGGTGACCATCGAGGATGTCGTTGAGCAGATCGTTGGCGATATTGAAGACGAGTACGACTTCGATGAGACCGAAGACAACATTATCCAGGATCGGCAGGGACGCTGGCGGGTCAAGGCGATGACGCCGGTGGCCGATTTCAACGATGCTGTTGGGGCGGGCTATAGCGACACCGATATCGATACCGTGGGTGGTCTGGTGGTGGCGGAATTTGGCCGCGTACCCAAGCGCGGCGATGCGCTGAGTTTTGGCGGCTACCATTTCCAGGTGCTGCGCGCGGACAGCCGTCGCATCCATAGTCTTCTGGTCGAGCGTGAAGCGGCCCAGCAGCTGGCTGAAGCGGCGTGAGTCGCACCCGTACGGCCTTGCGACTGGCCGCTGGCCTGTTGCCGCCGGCCCTGATCGGCGCGATCGCGGTGTTCGCCTTTGCGCCGTTCTACTTCTGGCCCCTGATCCTGGTCTCGCTGGCCTTGCTGTTCGGCCTGGTGGATGTCGCCGCCACGCCGCGGCGTGCCGCCTTGGTGGCCTGGGCGTGGGGCCTTGGTTATTTCAGCGGCACCATCCACTGGATCTACATCAGCCTGCACACCTATGGCGGCATGCCCGCCATCCTGGCGGTGCTGGCCGTGTTGGGCCTGGCCGCGTTCCTGGGGCTCTATCCGGCATTGGTCGCCTGGCTGGCCAAGCATCTTGCCGGCCGTTCACGCAGTGCCTTGCTGCTGGCCGCGCTGCCGGCGTGCTGGCTACTGAGTGAGTGGTTGCGAGGCTGGCTGTTTACTGGCTTTCCCTGGGCCTCGGTTGGCTACAGCCAGATACCGAATGGTCCCTTGGCCGGCTATGCCCCCTTGCTGGGTATCTATGGCATCGGCGGCCTGATTGCCGTGTTGGCGGGGCTTGTCGCCTGGCTGATGGGCAGGCGTTTCGATCGACTCGGCGGGCTGGCCGTGGTCGCCGCCTTGGTGCTATGCCTGGTCGGTTGGGGACTCAAGCAGGTCGAGTGGACCGAGCCGCAGGGCAAGCCGCTCAAGGTCGCCCTGCTGCAAGGTGCCATCCCGCAGAATCGCAAGTGGGGCATGGAGGACCTGCTCTACAACCTCAATACCTACTACCGTATGGTCAAGGAGGCGAAGGCCGACCTGCTGGTCCTGCCAGAGACGGCTTTGCCTATCTTCCTGCATGATGTCGACACCTACTGGCCGGAATACTTACCCGCCATGCTGGCGCTCGCCAAGCAGCAGAACGCCGCCCTGATTGCCGGTGTGCCGCGGCTGGATGCCAAGAGCCAGCGTTATTACAACGGTGCCGTCCTGCTGACGGACCCGGACCGACCCGCCAACTACAAGGCGCACCTCGTGCCGTTCGGGGAGTTTGTCCCCATGCGGCCGTTGATCAGCTGGGTCTACGACAACCTGCTGCAGATGCCGTTGGCGGACTTCAGTTCGGGAGGCCCGGTGCAAAAGCCCCTGCAGGTGCACGATCAGCGCGTGGCTGCCAACATCTGCTATGAGGACGTGTTTGGCGAGGAGCTGCTGCCCAATGCTCGCCAGGCAACCATCCTGCTCAATCTGTCCAACCTGGCCTGGTTCGACGGTTCCGTGGCGCTCGCCCAGCATGGGCAGATCAGCCAGGCGCGTGCCATCGAGACCGGCCGGCCGATGTTGCGCGCCACCAATAGCGGCACAACGGCCGCCATTGATCAGCACGGTTACTATCAGGCCAAGCTGCCTGAACGGGTAGAAGGCATCCTGTATGCCAAGGTCCAGGGTCAGCACGGCGAAACGCCGTACATGCGCTGGGGCAATATGGCGGCCTTGCTGCTGGCCGTGATGGGGCTGGGCGCGGGCTTGTATCTGAGGCGCCGGGACTGAGTGTTGGCTTAGTCGACGCGGGAGACGGGCAGAAGGACGATCTGCGTGCCGGCAAGCCGGTCATGTAGTGTCTGTTTCTGCTTGTCCAGCATGGCCCAGAGCCAGGGCAGGGCTGCCAATACGCACGAGATCCAGAACAGCCACTTCATCTGCGGCACATGCTTGCTGTAGTACCAGAGCGGCAGGGGTGGCAGGTAGACCAGCAGGGCGATGATGAACCGGATCGTGATGGCACGGGCGCCGGGTAATTGATGATCTGCGCTGCGCAGTTGCAGTCGCCAGGTCTTCATCGCCAGCGTCTGCCCGCCTCGACCCCAACACCAGGCATAGTAGCCATACAGGATCGCAACCCAGTAAGCCCCCATCAGATTGCGCCATAGTGGCGAGGCTGCAATCTCGGTGGCGGGGATGCCCGCGCCGCCGAGCAGCAGCTGATAGGCGCCGCCACTGACCAGCAGTACGGCGCACAGCAGCAGGCTTTCATAACACAAGGCAACGAGTCGGCGCCAAAGCGGGGCCAGCGGGTGTTCTATCGGCATGACGGATAACAGCAGGAGAGTGAGGCCGCCACGATACGGCCTCGGCAGGGATACCGCCAGTTTTAGCCAGTGGTTTTGACTACGGTGTGGTGCTGGGGGCGGTAGCTGCCGGTGGCGCGGCCTGGGCCTGCTTGAGCTTTTCCTTCACCACGGCACGTTGCTCGGGCGGCAGTTTTTGGACCTTCTTGTAGTTATCGCGCGCTTTCTCTCGCTCGGCCTTGGTCAGGCTGGCCCAGTTCTTCAGTCGCATGTCGATACGGCCGCGCTCATCCTGCGAGAGGCTGGGATAGCGGTTGGCCAGGATAACCAGATGCTTGCGCTGGCCTGCCGAGTAACCGTTCCAGTCCTCGGCCAGCGGGGCAAGTACGCTGCGCTGTGCCGGTGACAAGGCTGTCCATGCGGGCACCGTAGGCTCGGCCGCCGCCCAGGCGTTCAGCTGCAGGGCCGCAAGCAAGGCAAGAACCAGGGCGCGCAACCGCATCAAGACTGACCTTGTCCAGGCATGTCGGCCTGTTCGGATAGCCAGGCCTCGATCGGTACTTCATCCGCCAGCAACTGGGTGTCCACATCGTCGTCGATAAAGGAGTCCGGCTGGCTGTGCCACAGCACCAGCCCCGCCATCAGCATGACGGCCACCCAGGCTGCCTGGCCGAAACGACGCGCACCCACCGGGTGGTGCAGTCGCCACGTCAGCAGGCCCGCGAAAATGCCGACCGAGGAAGTACTGCCTGCCTTGGCCAGCGCCTGTTCACGGGCAGCCGCAAGGCGCGTCTGCTGACGCAAGGTCAGCGGAAGCTCGGCCAGGTCCCGGCCAACTTCCCGGGCAACGCGTTCGGTATCGATCTGGTGGGTCATAGCCCTACCCCTTTTTCCTTCAGCCAGTTTGCCAGGGTGTGGCAGGCACGGGAGCAATGTGTTTTGACGCTGCCTTCCGAGCACCCCATGGCGGCAGCGGTCTGGGCAACATCCAGTTCCTCCATGTAACGCAGCAGGAAGGCCTGGCGTTGACGCAAAGGTAATTTTGCAATGCATTCATCGATCACGCGCCGGGTACTGCGTCGTTCGGCCTGCTCGTCAGGCGCCTGCAACGCTTCGCTGCTGGCCTCCACCTGCAGGGTATCCAGCGGATCGATTTCCTCATCGGCATCCTTGCCTGGCGCCAGTGCCGACAGCAGGCTGACCCACAAGGAACGAACCTTGGTACGGCGATAGTGGTCGCGGATCGCGTTCTGCAGTATGCGCTGGAACAGCATAGGCCATTCGTCGGCCGGCCGATCGGCGTAGTGTTCCGCGAGTTTGAGCATCGCGTCCTGAACCAGATCCAGTGCGGTGTCCTCATTCTGCACGGCGAACATGGCCTGGCGAAAGGCGCGGCGTTCGGCTTCGGCAAGGAATTGAGACAGTGGTTCCGGGGCGGTCAAGATGGGTCCATGGGTATCGGTGCGCGCGAATGATAGCAAAGCTACCGTCCTTGTTGCATTGCGGCACTTGACCGAGCGATGGCCGGTCGGCTATGTTCACGCAATCCTCTCCGCCACGGACGGTGCCCGCCAGCGACTCACTTGCAGGCACCACATCGGCAGCATGTCTCGATGTTCATCCGCCTGCCACAAGCAAGGTGCGATGACAGCCCGGTTGGCTTAGGCGCGCAGCTATGCGCGCCGGTTGAAAGTCCTACAGGCTTTTTTTGCTGCATTGGTTGCAGATCACAGTATGCGTTTCAAGTTGGTGTGAAGCAGGTGTTACTGCTTCGCAGTCGTTCCGGTAACGGTACGGCGGTTCGGCGTCTTTTCCAGGACGGCGGATGCGCATACCCGCCTGCACGGATGTGCGGGTTGATTCCGAGTCTGGCTGTTTACCACGCGACGCTGCGGTCTGTTTTGTGTCCCCTTTACCAAGGAAGACATTATGGAAATCTCCGGTGCGGAAATCGTCATCCGTTGTTTGCAAGAAGAAGGCGTTGAATTCGTCTTCGGCTACCCGGGTGGCGCTGTCCTCGAAATCTACGACGCTATTTTCAAGCAAGACAAGTTCAAGCATGTGCTGGTGCGCCATGAACAGGCCGCCGTACACGCCGCCGATGGCTATTCGCGCTCCAGCCACAAGGTTGGGGTAGCACTCGTCACGTCCGGCCCCGGTGCGACCAATGCCATTACCGGCATCGCCACCGCCTATATGGACTCCATCCCGCTGGTGGTGATCTCCGGCCAGGTGCCGACACCCGCCATCGGGCTCGATGCCTTCCAGGAAGTCGACATGGTCGGCATCACCCGGCCCTGCGTGAAGCACAACATCCTGGTGAAGGATGTGCGCGACATCGCCAGTGCCATGAAGAAGGCCTTCTATATCGCGACTACCGGCCGTCCCGGCCCGGTGATCGTGGATATCCCCAAGGACATCACCTTGGCCAAGGCGGAATTCCAGTACCCGCAATCGGTCAGCCTGCGTTCGTACAATCCGCCATCCAAGGGGCATCCCGGCCAGATCAAGAAGGCCGTCAACCTGCTCAACGAGGCCAAGCGACCGCTGATCTACATCGGTGGCGGCGCTGTGCTGTCCAATGCATCCGAACAGGTGACCGAGCTGGTCAAGATGCTGGGCGTACCGGCGACCAATACCCTGATGGGCTTGGGCGCCTTCCCGGGGACCGACCCACAGAACCTCGGCATGCTGGGCATGCACGGCCTGTATGAAGCCAATATGGCCATGCAGCACTGCGATGTGCTGATCGCCGTGGGTGCCCGCTTTGACGACCGGGTCATCTCGGTACCGTCGCACTTCCTGTCCGCCCCGAAAAAGATCGTCCATATCGATATCGATCCGTCCTCGATCGCCAAGCGCGTCAAGGTCGACATCCCCATCGTCGGCAATGTGCGCGATGTGCTCGACGAGATGCTGGCCCTGCTGCGTCAGTCCGGTGCCCGGCCGAATGCCGACCATCTGGCCGGCTGGTGGCGGCAGATCGAAGAATGGCGCGGTCACGACTGCCTCAAGTTCGACATGGGCAGCGACATCATCAAGCCGCAGTTCGTGGTGCAGAAACTGCTCGAGGTGACCGGCGGCGACGCCTTCGTGACCTCGGACGTGGGTCAGCACCAGATGTGGGCGGCCCAGTACTACCAGTTCAACAAGCCGCGTCGCTGGATCAACTCTGGTGGTCTCGGCACCATGGGTTTCGGCCTGCCGGCCGCCATGGGTGTGCAGCTGGCCAACCCGCACGATACGGTTGCCTGCATCACCGGTGAAGCATCGATCCAGATGAACATCCAGGAATTGTCGACCTGCAAGCAGTACCACGTGCCGGTGAAGATCGTGAACCTGAACAACCGCTACCTGGGCATGGTGCGGCAGTGGCAGGAGTTCTTCTACGGCAACCGCTACGCCGAATCCTACATGGATGCCTTGCCCGACTTCGTCAAGCTGGCGGAGGCCTATGGCCACGTCGGCATGAAGATCGAGCGGCCAGCCGATGTAGAACCGGCGCTGCGCGAGGCAATGCGTCTCAAGGACCGATTGGTGTTCATGGATTTCATCACCGACCAGACCGAGAACGTCTTCCCCATGGTGCAGAACAACCGCGGCCTCAGCCAGATGGACTTGCCGCCGCATATGCGCCACCTGCAACAAGGCACCGTCGCCAAAGAGCGCGACTATGGCAACCTGAGCTAAGGAGGAGAGAGACATGCGACATATTCTTTCCATCCTGCTGGAAAACGAAGCCGGCGCCTTGAGCCGGGTGGTGGGTCTGTTTTCGGCCCGTGGCTATAACATCGATTCCCTGACGGTATCGACAACGGAAGACCCGACCCTGTCGCGGATGACCATCGTCACCAGCGGTTCGGACGACGTGATCGAACAGATCACCAAGCAGCTCAACAAGCTGATCGAGGTGGTCAAGGTCATCGACCTGAACGAGTCCGATCATGTCGAGCGCGAGCTGATGCTGATCAAGGTGCGCGCGACCGGCAAGGACCGCGAGGAAATGAAGCGGATGGCCGATATTTTCCGCGGCCGTATCCTCGACGTGACCGAGAAGACCTACACCATCGAGCTGACCGGTGAGAGCTCCAAGCTCGACGCCTTCATCGACGGGGTCGATCGCACGCTGATCCTCGAAACCGTCCGTACCGGTGCTTCCGGTATCGGCCGTGGCGAACGCATACTGAAAATCTGATGACACAGGCCGGTGTGCCGACTGCGCCACCGGCCCTCCCCAAGCATACAAAGGAATAAAGCAATGAAAGTTTTCTACGATAAAGACGCCGACATCTCCTTGATCAAGGGCAAGCAAGTGACCATCGTGGGCTACGGCTCGCAGGGCCACGCCCATGCGCTGAACCTGAAGGACTCCGGCGTCAACGTGACGATCGGCCTGCGCAAGGGCGGGGCGTCCTGGAGCAAGGCCGAGAACGCCGGCCTCGCGGTCAAGGAAGTGGGCGATGCGGTCAAGAGCGCCGACGTGGTGATGATCCTGTTGCCGGACGAGAGCCAGCCCGACGTCTACAAGCACGATATCGAGCCGAACATCAAGCAAGGTGCTGTCCTGGCCTTTGCCCACGGTTTCAACATCCATTACAACCAGATCGTGCCGCGTGCCGACCTCGACGTGATCATGGTCGCTCCCAAGGGCCCGGGCCATACCGTCCGCTCCGAATACAAGCGTGGCGGCGGTGTGCCGTCCCTGATCGCCGTCTACCAGGACAAGTCGGGCAAGGCGCGTGATCTGGCGCTGTCCTATGCCGCTGCCAATGGCGGCACCAAGGGTGGTGTGATCGAGACCAACTTCCGTGAAGAAACCGAGACCGACCTGTTCGGCGAGCAGGCCGTGCTGTGCGGCGGTGCGGTGGAGCTGGTGAAGATGGGTTTCGAGACCCTGACCGAAGCCGGCTACGCGCCGGAAATGGCCTATTTCGAATGCCTGCACGAGCTGAAGCTGATCGTCGACCTGATGTACGAAGGTGGCATCGCCAACATGAACTACTCGATCTCCAACAACGCGGAGTTCGGCGAGTACGTGACCGGTACCGAGGTCATCAACGAGCAGTCGCGCGCTGCCATGCGCAATGCCCTCAAGCGCATCCAGACCGGTGAATACGCCAAGCAGTTCATCCTGGAAGGCAAGACCAACTATCCGTCGATGACGGCACGTCGTCGCCTGAACGCCGCGCACCCGATCGAAGTGGTCGGCGAACAACTGCGCGACATGATGCCGTGGATCAAGGCCAACAAGCTGGTGGATCAGAGCAAGAACTGATCGTAGCTTGTCGCTGCAATAGAAAAGGCCGGCTTAGCCGGCCTTTTTATTTCGCCATCGACACGGTCGATAGCGCGTCGAATCAGTGGCTCGAGGGCCAGTCGGCCATCTTCTCGCCCAGCCGTACGCCACCGGCAGGTGCCCAGGTGTTACTGAACGCCAGGTCCGATTTGGGGAACAGCAGGACAACCGTGGAGCCGAGCAGGAAGCGGCCCATCTCTTCCCCTTGTTTGAGCACGATCTGCTGGTCGCGGTAGTCCCATACTTCCACCGCGTGACGGCGTGGCGGATTGACCACGCCGTGCCATTGGGTCGCCATGCTGCCAACGATGGTGGCGCCGACCAGGGTCAGTACAAAGGGCCCGCGGGCCGATTCGAACACGCATACCACCCGTTCGTTGCGGGCAAACAGGCCCGGTACGCCACGGGCCGTGGCCGGATTGACCGAGAACAGCTCACCCGGCACATAGATCATCTGCAGCAGACGGCCTTCGCAGGGCATGTGGATACGATGGTAGTCGCGCGGGCTCAGGTAGATGGTCGCGAAGTGGCCGTCATCGAACTGGCGTGCCAAGGCGGCGTCGCCCCCCACCAGCGCCTGGATCGAGTAGTGGTGGCCCTTGGCCTGGAAGATCTGGTCACGCTCGATGGGCCCGAACTGGCTGATGGCGCCATCTACCGGGCAAACCAAGTCGGCGGGTGCCAGCGGCCGCGCGCCGTCCTTCAGTGCACGGGTGAAGAAGTCATTGAAGCTCTGGTAGCTCGCCGGCTCCGGATTGGCCGCTTCGGCCATATTGACGTTGTAGCGGCGGATAAAGGCACGGATCACCGAGAGGATCAGCGGGCTTTGCGGCCGGTTCGCCAATGCGCCGGCCAGGCGGGTAAGAACCAGCTTGGGCAGGACATATTGCAGTAGTACAAAAAGCCGCTCGGACACGGTCGACCCCGATAAAGTGAAGCTGCGCATTCTAACGCAGTGGCTACATGCAAAGACAGTTGCGCAAGGGCTCGGTTAAAATTGCGGCCCCGAATCGCCCTGCGCCTGCTGCTGATCAGTCCGGCCAACCGAAAGAGGCCAAACCATGCATCCCCCCGTCAAGCGCGCCCTGAATCTACGCCGCCAGAGCATCTACCTGCTACCGAACAGCTTCACCTTGGCCGCCCTGTTTGCGGGCTTCTACGCGATCGTGCAGGCGATGAACCATCGCTTTGAATACGCCGCCGTGGCGATTTTCATCGCCATGGTGCTCGATGGCATGGACGGCCGTGTTGCGCGGATGACCCACACCCAGAGCGCGTTCGGCGCCGAATTCGATTCGCTCTCCGACATGGTTTCGTTCGGCGTTGCGCCGGCGCTGGTGTCCTATGAGTGGATGCTGCGCGGTTTTGGCAAACTGGGCTGGATTGTGGCCTTCATCTACTGTGCCGGCGCCGCGCTACGGCTGGCACGCTTCAATACCCAGCTGGAGGTCGCCGACAAACGCTATTTCCAGGGTATGCCTTCGCCGACTGCCGCAGCACTGGTCGCGGGCTTTGTCTGGGTATCGCTGGAAATGGAGTGGGGGGGCGAGGTCTTGCGCTGGCTTGCACTGGTGGTGACGGCCTTTGCCGGGCTGACCATGGTCAGCAATGTGCGCTACTACAGCTTCAAGGAAGTGAATGTACGCAAGACCGTGCCGTTCGTGGTGCTGCTGCCCATCGTCCTGGGTCTCGTCGCCATTGCAGCCAGCCCACCGGTGGCCCTGTTCTGCCTGTTCGTCGCCTACGGATTGTCGGGCTACGTGCAGGCGATCTGGACCCGCCTGGCGCGCGCAAAGAAGGCTTGACCGCGTCGGGACAGACTCCTACTCTGTCAGACCGTACCTTTCTTGAGCAGCCCGATCGTGATGAGTCCCCGAATACTGTCCCTGCGGGCCGCTGCCTGAGTCCTGGCGCTGATCGCGCCATTGCATCAGACCCAAACTAGAACAATCAAACAGCCGCCCGGCCTCATGGCCCGGCGGCTGTTTTGCTGAATATCATCGTACTGGAGACAACAATATGAGCGAACGGCTGTACATCTTTGATACCACCTTGCGCGATGGTGAGCAGAGCCCAGGTGCCTCCATGACGCGGGACGAGAAGATCCGCATTGCCAAGCAGCTGGAAAAGCTCGGTGTGGACATCATCGAAGCCGGTTTTGCCGCCGCCAGTCCGGGCGATGCCGAGGCTATCCATGCCATCGCCGAGGTGGTCAAGGACGCTACCGTCTGCTCGCTGGCCCGCGCCAATGAGCGCGATATCCGTGCTGCCGGGGAGGCGATCAAGCCGGCGGCGCGTGGCCGTATCCATACCTTCATCGCCACCAGCCCCATCCATATGGAGAAGAAGCTGCGCATGGCGCCGGCGCAGGTGGTAGAGGCGGCGGTTGCCGCGGTGAAGCTCGCGCGCGAGTACACCGACGATGTTGAATTCTCGGCCGAAGACGCGCTGCGCTCCGAGCCGGAATTCCTCTGCCACATCTTCGACGCCGTGATCAAGGCTGGTGCCCGTACGATCAATGTGCCCGATACGGTGGGCTACGCCGTGCCTTACCTGACGACCGAATTCTTCCGTCGTCTGATCGAGGGCACCGCCAATGCCGATCAGGTGATCTGGTCGGCGCACTGCCATAACGACCTGGGCATGGCGGTGTCGAACTCGCTGGCTGCCGTTCTCGGCGGTGCACGCCAGGTGGAGTGCACCATCAATGGTCTGGGCGAGCGCGCCGGCAATGCTGCGCTGGAGGAGATCGTCATGGCGGTACGTACCCGCCGCGACGTGTTCGACCTGGAAACCCGGATCGATACGACGCAGATCGTCCCGACCTCCAAGCTCGTCTCCACGGTGACCGGCTACCCGGTGCAGCCCAACAAGGCCATCGTCGGTGCCAATGCCTTTGCGCACGAATCCGGCATCCATCAGGACGGCGTGCTCAAGCATCGCGAGACCTACGAGATCATGTCGGCCGAGTCGGTTGGCTGGAGCCAGAACAAGCTGACCCTGGGCAAGCTCTCGGGTCGCAATGCCTTCCGCAGCCGGCTGCAGGAGCTGGGCATACAGCCCGAGGGCGAAGAGGCGCTCAATGCCGCCTTCGCACGCTTCAAGGAGCTGGCCGACAAGAAGCGGGAGATCTTCGACGAAGACCTGTTCGCCCTTATTGGCGACACCGTGGCGACCGAACGCTTCAAGCTGGTCTCGCTCAAGGTGGTATCGGAAACCGGTGAACTGCCCCGCGCCAAGCTGGTGCTGGGGGACGACGGTCAGGAACGTGCCGGCGAAGCGGTCGGCTCCGGCCCGGTGGACGCCACCTTCAAGGCCATCGAATCGCTGGTGAACAGCGGTAGCGACCTGTTGCTGTATTCAGTCAACGCCATCACCAGTGGTACGGACAGCCAGGGCGAAGTCACGGTGCGCCTGCAGCAACATGGCCGGGTTGTGAACGGGCAGGGCGCGGACACTGACATCATCGTTGCGTCGGCTAAAGCCTATCTGTCGGCGCTGAACCGAGTGATCAGCGATGAAGTGAGGGCGCATCCGCAGGTCTGATAGCCAATATCTGTACCCCATCGGTAACGAGCCCGCCAAAGTGCGGGCTTTCTTTTTGTGTGTATGCATCGCGCTGCCACCCATGGTGCTCATGCGCATCGAGGTCATCGCAAGTTTCACCTGACGAGGGAAACCTACCCTGCATTACCGAGGTTCAGGTCTTACCGCGATGCTCCCGACGGATAAAACAACAGAGCCCGCAACAAGTGCGGGCTCTGAAGTAAAGCGTCGACTACTTACAGCGTATTGCTACAGGACAGGCCGCTGCCGTACGGGCTGGTAGCACCGGGAGGGGCGACTTGCTGGTTGCTGTAGTCCAATGCGGCACCGCCAAGCAGGATGGCTGCAGTGGCAGAGGCTTCCGTGCCTTGCACGGTAGCGCGAGCGGTCAGGGCAACACGTACCCAGAAGGCGCGATCCTTGGAGTAGGTCAGCTTGAAGAAGCCGCTACCCGTTGCATCGGTCGTCACCGAGGTCACGGTGCTGGCTACGAAGCCAGGATCCAGCACGCCGTTGCCGTTGGTGTCTTCACCGGGCTCCAGAATACCGTTGTTGGCGCCTACGCCGTTGGCAGGATCAACCAGCGAATCTTCACTGGCACAAGCCGTGGTGGGCAGAATCTGGCGGCAGGTCAGGGTCGCAGGCGTGGTGGTGGTATCCGACGACACAAGGAAGGTACCCGTCGGGCAGGCTGCAGTCTGGCTCTGGAACACCGAGGTGCCACCGATCGCTTGCCAGGTCGTGCCGTTCCAGAAGTGGAAACCCTTGTAAAAGTTGGTCGGCACGATATTGAGCGCAACAGTCGCACCGCTGACCGGGTTGCCTGCTGCATCGGTAACCAGTACCGAGTAGGGCAGGGCGTACTGTGTCGTATTCGGTACTTCGACCAGGTTACCGGTACCAACGCGAACGAACAGGGATTGACCAGATACCGTTAGCTTAGCAGTGCTCGAGATCGCGCCAACCATGGCGGTGATCACGACGCTGTCCTTGGAGCTGGCGGCGCTGCCAGCCGTATACGTGGTGCTGGTCTGCCCGAAGCTGTCCGTTACACCCTTGGCCACACTCAGCGTACCACCAGTGGTATCGCTCAGGTTGAAGCTCACAGTCTGGTTCTTCACCAGATTGTTCTTGGCATCCCGCACCGTCGCAGTGATGGACGTGTTGCCATTGGGCGCAACCGTGGACTTCTCGACCTGCAGGGCGATCTTGTCCGGCGTCGTGGCAACAAATTCGACCTGATACTGCGACGACACCGGCCCATAGGCAGCCGTAATCGTTGCACCACCCGCCGTGGAGGCCTGGATAGTGGTAGTCGCCGTGCCTGTCGCATCGGTCATCACGGAGCCTGCAGTCAGCGTGCCGCGGGTCGTGGTCAGGGCAACCGCTTTGTTGGCCTGGGGTACACCATTGACCAGGTAGGTAGCGGTCAAGGTAATCGGTGTGTTGAGATTGAACTCAGGCGTACCATTGGCCGGGAAATTAGCACCTGCTTGTGGTGCCGGCGCCGACAAGGTAAACGACTCGTTGCTGACATTCAGGAACAGGCCGCCACGTTCGTTGAGGGCCGATGCGCTGATGGCATCAACACCCGCCTTGGTGGCAACATAGGTCACCGTCGCTTGGCCGGAGGTATCGGTGGTGGCTGATGTCGCCGCCGCACCGTTTACCGTGAAGGTGTTACCCAGGCTGGAACCCAATGTCACGCTTTGGCCCGGAATTGCCTTGCCTGCGCCGTCTTGCAGCCTGATAGTCAGCTTGGTCGAGCTACCCAGCACCACCGAATTCACACCTGCGATAGTGATCTTGGTACCACTCACGACAACCGCTGCGCTGGCCTTGATGCTGCCGACAGACGCCACCAGATTGATGGTTCGGCTGGATTTGTCGCCGCCGCTGCTGAGCACCGCCGTAGCGCGACCGGACGCATCGCTCACGCCACCATTGGTGACGGTCACAGCACCCGAATCGGTTGTGAAGTTGACGGCCTGGCCGCTCACGGTATTGTTGTTCGCATCCTTGACCAAAGCGGTGAGATCTACGGTCGAGCTGCCGTCAGCCAGCAGATTGCCACTGCTGACCAGCAACTGGATGGAGGCAACGGCCTTGCCTGGGGTGGTATTGGCATAGCTCAGGGAGGCCGAGGTGCCTTGCGCCGTTGTCGCGGTGACGACAGAAGAGCCGACATTCGGTCCAGAACTCAGTTTGATCGTTGCAGTGCCCGTCGAATCGGTAATCCAGGTGCCGGACGCGGGTGTAAAGACGCCGATATTCGCATCGGTCTTGAAGGTAATGGTTTGGCCAACCTTCACCGCGCCTGCACCGTCAGTGAGAACCGCCGTGACGGTCGCACCGGCAGTTGCGGAGATCGAGCTATTGTCGATCGTCAGCGTGAGTTTTTCAGTCTTCGTTGCTGTCGTGGTCTCGCCACCAGGGCCGCCGCACGCTGCTAACGCAACTGTCGCCAAGACCAGGACATGCTGCCCTAGTCCGCGCAATGTATTCATTATGCGCATAACAGTTAATTCCTTTTCTGAGATTGATCGCAGAAGTCGTTCAAAGATAAGTGATATTTTTTAATGCAAACGACATTCAAATGGCATTTAACGCTAACTACGTTGCAAATGCAATCTTGACTGAACAAAAAACAAACCCCGCTGTCGCGGGGTTTGATCAGGGAATTAGGCTTTGACAATCGGCCTTGGCGCAAAACACAGTTACCTTGTCTGCCTTACTACTTATTGGTTCAGTAGTTCACGCCATGAAATACGTGCCCGCTTGTTCAGGCCCGGTGGGCTGAGTGCTTCCGTCGTACATTCACCCTTCAGGTTACAGTTCTTCAGCTTGGTTTCACCGTTGATGACAACCAGCGAAGGGTTGGCGGCATAACCCGCCTGGTTGCTGACGTATTTCACCGGAACACCGTTTTGCAGAATGAACGAGGCGCCGAGCTGACCTTCAAGATAGCCACGCGCGTAAGACTTGCCGGAATACCCCGGCAGGCAAACGTCGGTAACCGGCGTGCTGGAGTCAAACACCACGGCACCGAAGCGGGCGACAGGTTGAAGGACGATACGCTCTGCAAGATCCAGACCACTGGGTGCCTTCAGGTCGATATACCAGCCCAGACTGCCTGCAGAGGGGGTCAGGGCGCCCACCGTTTCCGCATCGCCAGCGTCCAGATTGGAACGCGTAACGGGCTGGCCGGACGGAAGCGGCAGGGTCAACGGTGTTGCACCTGAACCGTCGATAATCGCGTACATGGTCTGGGTTTGTTTGGCCTGGTTCTTGGTGCTGTCCCGATCATCCGGGCTCAGGTCCATACCGGTGCCGACAAATACCCAGCGACGGTCGGTTTCCGAATCCCACTGCACTGTCGGTGCCGTCGTAACCGGCTGCCAGTTGTTGCCATACAGGCCGTTGGCCACACTGGTGCCCGAGGCGGCAGGTGCCGTCAGCTTGGCGAGTTTCTTGATCGTCCAGTTGTTCTTGTTCAGATCGGAAACATCAATACGCCAAACATTGCCTTGCATGTCGCCACCGTACATGGCCAGCAGCTTTTCCGACGCAATGCTGTAGACGTAACCGACGATCTTGGCCAGGTTAAGCGGGTTGCTGGCGCTGAGGCCGGACTCCACCACGCAGTCGCCGGTGGTGGCGCAAGTCGGGGCAATCGTAAACTTCTTGATCACCTGGCCGGACTTGGCATTGAGCACCCAGACCGCGCCCTTACCGGAGGCATTGTTATAGCCGGAGGTTACGGCCGTGATCCAGCCATAGGTTTCCGAGCGGGAAATCACGGCGTTGCCGAAGCTGTAGCCCATGTCCGGGTCAGGTGTGCCACCGGAGGGCACACCGGCAAACTCCCAGAGGAACTTGTTGGCAGCGGTAGTTTCGGTAAGGGGGCTTGTACCGTTGGCCTCCTTGTCGCCGTAGGTCACATCCAGCGCAAAGTAGCCCTTGCCACCCTTGCCGAGCGCACCGACCAAGAGGGTGCGCCAGTCTGGAGCGCCATTTGAGCCGCCGGTAGAGGTGTCTGTCCGATTGAAGTCCACATCGTTGGTCTGCAAGGACCCGTCAATGAACGCGTGCTTCTTGGCCGGGGGGATGTTGATCTGCGGGGTGCCTCCGATGGGATAGCTGTAGGTTTGCAAACCATATTTGCTGCCGCCCTCGTCGAGATCGGAGTGTATGAGCAAGGATGGAATATAGGCCCATTCTTCCTTCCCGGAGTTGGCGGTCGCAACCTTGTTAATGCCGGTACCGGCCGCATTTTCAGCATTGAATGCGTGCAGCATGCCGTCATTGGCGCCGACATAAATCATCGGCGTACGAGTAGCTTTGGCTAGCTTGAAGGCATCGTAGCCGGGGTTCTCGCTATCCAGGTAGGCTTCCTTGGGGGTAGAGACCACCACCGGTTTGGCATTGACGATATCGCCGAGTATGCCCTGAGTCTTATCTCCGCTAGGGTTGGCGGTGATATGGTAGGTGTCATCACCGCGGCCGCGGAACAGCGGGAGTGTCAGGAGGGCATTCTCACGGACACCGGTGATGTTCTCCTCGTACTGCTGGCTACCACGCAGATATTCGAGTACCAGCTCGCTGTAGGCTTTGGTAATCGAAGGCGTTTGGCCTGTCAGAAAGGTATTGGCAACGCCGTCCTGCAGTACCGCTTTTTGAGCGGCTGTCAGGTTGTTGTGCAGGAAGGGCAGGGCGGTACCGGCGGTCGGCGAGCCCAAGAATATCTTACGACTGGTGAGCCAGCCGGTGGTTGCTGGGGTGGCTGGAGTGGTGCTGGGATCATAAGCACCGGCCTGTCGGTCCAGCTTGAGATGACCGCGCCAAATGGGCAGCAGCGCAACCGGCGGCGTCCCCGCCGTTACTTCGCTACCCGTAGTGGGGTCGAGCAAGACAGCATTCAGGCGACCGGTCCAGCTGCCGCTGCGGTAATTGGTTTTGTAGGAGACATTATTGTCATTGGTCAGTACCGGGGAGCTCGTTACTGGAGCCACGTTGAACACGGTATCGGCCGTAATATCTGCAAGGGTACGGCTTAAGCCCTGAGCCATGGCCGCAGCGTTATTGGCCGAGAAAAAAGTGCCCCGTCCATTGACTGCGGCATGCCACAGATCATCCGCTGTGGTAATTAGGTTATTGGCAGGGGAGGGCCAAGTCTGAGAACCATTCTTGATATTATAGAAGTCGTTTTTCGTACCATCTGTATTGGTTGCGTAGTCTGTCACATACTTCAATGTGCCGGCCACGCCCACACCGACAGTGTGAGTAACCATATTCCGGTAGAGATATGGAGGAGCTAAGCTGGGAGTATTGGTTGTACCATCGGAATTAGTAAAGGAGTCCCGATTGGGGTCAAGCTTGCGATAACTTGGCAATAGGTCGGACTTGTAATAATAAAGTGCAACGTCTGCAAGTGTATCTGTAGTGGTAGTCGTTCCAGTTGCTTGGTTATTGGACCATTGACCTTCCGAGGTATAAGGGCTACCTGTTGCTGGCGTACGTTTGCTGAAGGCGTCGCTACCGTTCGAATCCTGATCGCCTACATAGCCGCCAGTTGAGGTCGCGCTTGTCCAACCAAGATCGGCCGTTCCCTTCTTGTTGATAGGGTTGGTATTCCCGTTCAACTCATTCCAGTAACCGTCGGTGGACAGGATAGTGAAGTTCCGTTGACATTCTCCGCCAGTGGAGGGGCCATTTGCCAATACCGGTTGGTTTGTGTATCTATTGGCGAAGTAAAGGCCGGCACCAGACAGCGCCTCTCTTAAGGGAGTCGATCCGCTGGTGCCCAATCCATATAGCTTGGTGTAGAAGCTATTCTTCTGCGTTTGGTCCATCGTAGCGATAGGCAAGAAGGAGTTGATTGTTGAGCTGTTGGTGATTTGCCCTGGCGTGGTATCGATCGTCATATAGGCAAAACGCACGTCTGACGATAAATTTCGAAATGCGAAACCGACCGCGGTTTTCATCATCAGAAGACGATTGCGGTAGTAGGCAAACCAGTTAGCGTAGTTCTGCTGCTGTGCTGCTGTTAGGGTATTAACATCAACTCTGTTGAAGCTGGTCGTAGTTGCTGCCACGTTCTCCCTGCATTTTGAATCCGCATAGGAAGTTGGCGCCGTGGCGGTCGATTTGAGGTCGAAATAGAAATTCGATACGGGAATTGAACCGTTCCCGGTGAACGTAGTCAGGTCATACTTGGTTCCACCCGTTCCACCAAAGCCGTTGTCGTAGGCTGCGGTGTACCTGTTGGAAGATCCCGCGGGTACGTTGGCCATCGTCGCGATGACGCTACCGTCACCGTTGATCGGCGCCGCATAAACCGTATTGGGATTGTAGGCCAGTGCGTTGCAATGCCAGTTGAAATAACCAGCCTTGCCTGACATGTTGGTGCTGCCAGATGTAGCCTCGTCCGGTACATGGTGGCTAGCCATACTCCCTGATCGGTCCATCATGAACAGGATATTGGGCTTTACCAGATTCTGCTGGTTGATCGGCGAATTGGACAAGACGGGGCTGGCCGCCTGCACGCTGCAAATGCCTGCCGCAGCAAGTACGCAGACTAGCCGTACCAAGGGAAATCGTGTCGGTATTGGGTGCATGTCGAGTCTCCTTCAACCGCTATGCATGAAATAACGTGGGCCGTATCGCTTAGTTGCCGATGGGCAAGGTCATGATCGCTTGGACATAAGACGTGGTGCCGCGCGCGCCGTCCGTACGAACGGTGACTCGCAGCGCTACTGCCGTGACTGGTGCGGGTGCGAGACCACCGATGTTGTCATCGCCGCCATGGCTCTGATCGTAGTTGGCCGCTGCGGGGTCGTTCGGCGTATTGCTGAACTGCACACACCAGGCTTTGCTGGTAATGCCGTTCTGGGTGCAAAGCCGTTCGATGGTGGTAATCGTGCAGTTACCGGATGTCGCGTCATAACGGGCCAGCCCGGATTGGGCCGTGATGGCGGTGGCATCGGCCGCGCTCTTGCACAGACCGGTCGGGTTGCCGGCTGTCGCGGTCTGCGCGGGCAACAGGCGGTTGGGAATGCCGCTGGTTTTCAGGCAATTCATATCGGTGCCACACGCTGCGGGATGGGCCGTAGTGAATTCGGTGGGGTAGCGGGTCGCTGTGTAGTATTGGTCTACCGCGTTCCAGGAGACGTACTGCAAGACGGCTGGCGACCCCGTCAGGGCTTTGCTTTGCAGCAGGCCACCCGTTGAAATGAGCGCTTCTGCGGCGTCCAGTGCCCGATCACTGCTATGGATTGTGGATTGCCGGAACGCGATATTGCCGGCGATCTCGTTGGTGGAACTGATCGAGCGGACCAGGCTCAATCCCGTCAGGGTCAAGGCGACGAGGGCGATCAGCGCGATCAGTAAGGTCACGCCACGTTCCTGCCCTCTGGGGCGGTATGAGCGAGAGTAGATAAGCATAGTGTCGTGCGTCCTGTCAGGCCCGGTGGCCAGTCGTAGTTCCGGCGCAGCGCGGCCGGCCGTATATCCGTTCCCGCCGCTTGGGCGGGTGCACAAGGTCATCGCTCATAGTCGAGCGCATTCCAGATGCTGTTGCGCAGCGGCATGATGTTCATGAAGGTCTGGTAGCGGTAGCAGCGCCAGTCGGTGCCGGTACCCACGCTCAGGTCAATATCCTTGGTGTCGCCATTTGGCCAGGTAATGGTTCTGATGCTGGTGGGCGCGACCGTGGTGTTGGTGGCGCTGCAGTTGCCGCTGGTGTCTTTCTTTTCCGGCTGGGCACTACGGGTCACGACCAGGACCCGGATCGCACGAACCTGCTGAGCGCGCACGACGCCGCCATTGAGCTGTCCCATCTGGGTGGGCAGCCAATTGCCGGTTGCGTCCACCCAGGTGGTGACATTGCTGACCCGTGCCGGGTCTTGGGTATTGGTACGGTTAGGATCAATGCCGTACTGTGCCTGGATGTTGACAATGTCCTGCGACAGTTCGGTATCCAGTGTGGTGCTGGTATTGCGGTTGATATAGCCGGGGACGTTCAGTAAAGGCTGGGTGGCACTGGTCTGGTCATAGGTGTTGCCCAGCACCGCGCTGTAGTTGGAAAGCGTCTTGCCGTTGATGGTGTAAGTGTGCACCGTCAGCGTGCCCAGGTTCGATACCCAACTCGCGCCGGCCAGGCCTGCCGCCTGGTTAAACGCGCTACCGCTGGGGCACATGT
This sequence comes from Chitinimonas naiadis, assembly GCF_054780835.1. Classification (NCBI taxonomy): domain Bacteria; kingdom Pseudomonadati; phylum Pseudomonadota; class Betaproteobacteria; order Neisseriales; family Chitinibacteraceae; genus Chitinimonas; species Chitinimonas naiadis. The sequence continues at coordinate 43,527 of NZ_BAAGVO010000006.1, forward strand.
CGGTTGTAAATGGTGAGACACCCTTTGCATTCGGCAGGCAGGGGCCGGTGCCGGTTTCCATAAACAGGCCAGTTGCTGTGGTCGGATTATTGTTGGTTACCTGAGCGAGCTGGCAGGTACGGTTAGTGGCATTCTGCAGTAGCAACAGGTCCCCCTGCTGCATGCCGACTGCCGAGGTCGGGGAGAACGTGGTGCCAGAGACGCTGCCGCTGTAGGGCACGGCTGTCTCGGAACTACTGTACATCACGCGGATGGCGTCAGGCGTGTACTGGTTGCCCCCCGTGGCGGTGCTGCCATCAGCAATCAGTACTGGCATCATGAGCTGCAGACCGATATTTGCCGGGCGGGTTGCTGTGGCGGCATTGGGCAGGAAGACCCCTGTGCCACTGCCAAGTGCGTAACCGGCGCTGAAGTCGCATCCCAGTCCTTGCCGGCCATACTGGAATCCCCAGCCTGCCTGTGTGATATCACGATCGAGCTCCTGCACCACGAACTGGCCGTTGGCAACGGCGTCAGATGCTGCGCCAGTGCTGCGGCGCTGTCCTTCATAGGCCTGGTAGGAGCGGAAAATCACTACCGTGGTCAAGAGGGCGACGACGATGCCGACCATGAGTTCGATCAGGCTGAAGCCACGCAAGCCCTTGGGCGTCAGGATGTGTTTCATTGTCTTGTTCTTTCCGGGGCCGACGGCATCAGGCGCTGGTGGTATAGCTGTGAGTCGTGGGTGAGGACGGCATCTTCCAGCGGACTGTGACGGAAATCTGTACCGTCGTCGGGCTGACCGTACACACGGGTGTAACGGTCGGCTGGTTGGTCGTGCTGGTCACGCCAGGCAGGCTGTTCTGCACGACCGAAGCCCAGGCGTTATAGGCCGTCGAACCCTGGGCATAGACGCTACAGGCATTGGCAAAGTCGCCAGACCAGACCTGGCTGATGTAGAGGTTGGCCAGATAGGCGGCCTGGACGCGGTACTTGGCGTCCTCTTCCAGCGCAACCGCCTTCGATTGCAGCGCCACCAGACCCAGTATGCCGACCGAGAAGATCAGGATGGCAACCAGGGACTCCAGCAGCATGATGCCGCGTTGCGAGGCCATGCCCTTGTGGCGAAGGTTTTGTCTTGTTGTATGCATGTCTTTCACCTTTAGCAGCGACGCGGATCATCGGTGGCGAGCGTGGTGCTCGGATCGCAGCGACGAATCTGGCCATTCTGGGTCACCGTAATGCGCAAGGGATGCAGGTCGGTGCTAGTGAGCGTGGAATTGGAGATGGTCATCCATACACCTGCCTGCACCTGTTCATTGACGCGGCCATACGGATTGAAGGTGATGGTATTGATCGTGGTGGCGGTAGCCGCTGCCGGCGTACCGTTGGCTAAGACCGACACCATACTCAGGTTGGAAGTCGCACCATTGGTTTGCTGCACCAGTGACTTCTTGAGTGTGCGCGGGGCCGTGGTATCGGACACGGCGACATCACACAAACCCGCCGGGTTGGCGAGGCTGACCACCCAGTTGGTGCTGGTGCTGCCAAGCGCGCAGCTGGCATTGAGCGTGCTGGTGAGCTGGAAGCGCACGGGGGTGTTGCGACGTATCGCCTCGGCGCGGGCGTAGCGCAGCCCGTCCTGGAGGCTGTCGGTCAGCGTGCGGATCTTGCTGTTTTCGACCCAGGTACGATAGCTCGGTACGCCGATGGCGGTCAGAACGCCGATGATGACCACTACCACCATCAATTCGAGCAGGGAAAAGCCCGCCGCGCTGCGACGGGTCGCTAGGCGAAGACGACTCATGGACAGGTCGCTCCTCTGCTGCTGATCCAGCAGTTCTGAGGTACGGTGGCGCCGACGAAGGCGGTGGTTGTTCGTACGTCAGCCTGGTTGATGGTGTACACGTAGGAACCCAGCGCACCCATGCCGCCGCCAGCTTTGGAGGTCGCGGTCAACGTAAAGCCCTGCGCGGTGGCATCCGGCACGCAGGTGTAGTCGAAGTATTTGGAGGGCTGGATCACGGTCGCGGTAGCCAGGTTGGCATTGCTGTAGTTGGCACAGGTTGTACTGGCCACGCCGTAATTTCGGGCATCCTGATAGAACTGTTCCATGCGTACGCGCTGATCCGACAAGGTACTGAAGGCTTCGGTTACCTTGGACTTGATCACGTACTGGTTGTATTGCGGTATGGCAATGGCCGCAAGAATTCCGATGATGGCAATGACAACCATCAGTTCAATAAGCGTAAAGCCAGCGGTGCGACGCATGGAATTCTCCCTTGTATGCAAGTGACATTATTCAGGTGTTGGGACAAATTGGCAAAAGCCAGCCGATGACAGGAACGGATCGGCGGACAAGTGGTTTAGCCGACGACGATATACGGCTAGTTTGACACGGGCATAAAAAAAGCCCCAGCAAGTGCTGGGGCTTTTTTGCGGCAGACAGCGCCTGGATGGGGATTACATACCCATGTCCATGCCGCCCATGCCACCCATGCCGCCGCCGGCAGCCGGGCCATCTTCCTTCGGCAGTTCGGCGATCATCGCATCGGTGGTCAGCAAGAGGCCGGCCACGCTGGCGGCGTACTGCAGTGCCGAGCGGGTAACCTTGGCCGGGTCCAGCACGCCTTGCTCAACCATGTCACCGTACTCGCCGGTGGCAGCGTTGTAGCCAAAGTTGCCCGTGCCTTCCAGCACCTTGTTGATCACCACGCTCGGCTCGTCGCCAGCGTTGGCAACGATCTGGCGCAGCGGTGCTTCGATCGCCTTCAGGACGATCTTCACGCCTTGTTCCTGGTCGTTGTTGCTGGTCTCAACCTTGCCCAGGTTGGCGCGGGCACGCAGCAGGGCTACGCCGCCGCCGGCCACGATGCCTTCTTCCACGGCAGCGCGGGTAGCGTGCAGGGCGTCTTCGACACGCGCCTTCTTTTCCTTCATTTCGACTTCGGTGGCGGCGCCAACCTTGATCACGGCAACACCGCCGGCCAGCTTGGCCTTGCGCTCTTGCAGCTTCTCACGGTCGTAGTCGCTGGTCGATTCCTCGATCTGCTTGTTGATCTGGGCAACGCGTGCCTGGATCAGATCAGCCTTGCCAGCGCCGTCGATGATGGTGGTGTTTTCCTTGCCGATCTCGACGCGCTTGGCTTGGCCCAGGTCAGCCAGGGTGGCCTTTTCCAGGGTCAGACCGATTTCTTCGGCGATCACGGTGCCGCCGGTCAGGGTGGCGATGTCTTCCAGCATGGCCTTGCGACGATCGCCAAAGCCAGGAGCCTTCACGGCCACGGTCTTCAGGATGCCGCGGATGTTGTTGACCACCAGGGTAGCCAGGGCTTCGCCTTCGACATCTTCAGCGATGATCAGCAGCGGACGACCGGCCTTGGCCACTTGCTCCAGTACCGGCAGTAGGTCGCGGATGTTGCTGATCTTCTTGTCGAACAGCAGCACGAACGGGTTGTCCAGCGAAGCGATCTGCTTTTCCGGATTGTTGATGAAGTACGGGCTCAGGTAGCCGCGGTCGAACTGCATGCCTTCCACGGTGTCCAGCTGGTTTTCCAGCGAGGAGCCGTCTTCCACGGTGATCACGCCTTCCTTGCCAACCTTGTCCATGGCGTTGGCAATGATCTGGCCGACATCTTCATCGCTATTGGCGGAGATGGAACCAACCTGGGCGATTTCCTTGGAGGTGGTGGTCGGCTTGGCGATCTTCTTCAGCTCGGCAACCAGGGCCACAACAGCCTTGTCGATGCCGCGCTTCAGGTCCGTCGGGTTGAAACCGGCGGTGACGTACTTCTGGCCTTCGTTGACGATGGCCTGGGCCAGCACGGTGGCTGTGGTGGTGCCGTCACCGGCGATGTCGGAGGTCTTGGAAGCTACTTCCTTGACCAGCTGGGCGCCCATGTTCTCGAACTTGTCCTTCAGTTCGATTTCCTTGGCGACGGACACCCCGTCCTTGGTGATGGTGGGGGCGCCGAAGGAGCGCTCGAGCACCACATTACGGCCCTTGGGGCCCAGGGTTACCTTGACCGCATCGGCCAGGATGTTCACGCCGTTGACCAGTTTTACGCGGGCGGAATCACCGAATTTGACTTCTTTAGCTGCCATTTTTTAGCTCTCCAGAATTCGTGGGGTTTAAGTCAGGGAGGGGAGCCGCTCAGGCTTCGACCACACCCATGATGTCTTCTTCGCGCATGACCAGCAGTTCGTTGCCGTCGACCTTGACGGTCTGGCCGCTGTACTTACCGAAGATCACCTTGTCGCCAGCCTTGACTTGCAAGGCGCGCACGGAACCGTTGTCCAGGATCTTGCCGGTACCGACGGACACGACTTCGCCCATATCGGGCTTCTCAGCCGCATTGCCTGGCAGAACGATGCCCGAGGCAGTTTTTTCTTCGGCTTCGACGCGCTTGATCACAACGCGATCGTGCAGGGGACGAATCTTCATGGTTTGCTCCTGTGGGTATATTCAGAATGCCGTAACAGGCAAAAATCATTGAGTTGATGATCGCTGTTAGCACTCTCTGCTAACGAGTGCTAATGATATGGGCGCTCAGTACCCATTTCAAGAGCGGGGTGTTTCAAACTGATGAAGTTTTCGCCGGGCGGGTAAGGGAGTGGCAGCGGGGCGGTAGGTTCCCGTGGTCGCCAAGGACTGGGCCGGCAGCGGCGCGATGACGCCACCGCCAGCCCGCAGTTCACCGGTCAGGCGGCTTTTTCCAGCGCAACGTCCTTGGCTGTATGGGTTGCCCATTCAATCGGCAACGGTGCGTCGCCGGTCGCATAGCGCGCTTCACCGAGCAAGGAATTGACGATGGTGGCACCGCGCCAGGCGGCCAGGCTCAGTTGCGGGTCGGCGATGCCATGGCTGTAGCGACCACCGTTCTGCACATAGATGCGATGCTGGGTCGGACCATCCCAACCTACCGAGAAATCCCGTTGCAGCAGGAAACGTCCTTCCGGGTCGAGGTCGAGCCGGTCGTGCAGGGGTTCCAGGCAGCCCGGCAGCTTGGTCAGGTAGCCGGTGGCGAGGATGACCACGTCGGCATCGATGCGGTCGGTGCGGCCGTCGAAGCCGTTGTGTGCCGCCAGCGACCAGCCACCCGCCGCATGGGTATCCATGGCCTGGACTTCGCGGTGCGGCAGGATGCGCAGCTTTTGCGCAGTCCCTGTCAGAAAGCCATCGGTATAGAGGGTCTGATAGAGCTGCTTCAGCGTCTCGGGCGAGATACCGTCGCCAGCCAGCTTCTGCCGCTCGACAATGGCGGGCTTGCGCGCCATTGGCAGGCGATGGAAGGCATCGACATAGCTGGGGGTGAAGAACTCGTTCGAGAACGGTGTCTCTTCCAGCGCTTCCAGCGTTTGCCGGCGGGATAGCCAACTGATGGATGCCGCCTCGCCACGCTGGCCGGACAACAGGTCCAGCACGACCTCGGCGCCGCTCTGACCACCGCCGATCACGGCCACCCGCAGCCCCCGCACGTCCGGCACCTTGGCCAGGTAGCGGTGGGTATGCAGGCAGCGGGGATGGTGATGGGCGCGGGCCCATTCCGGGATGCGCGGCGTCGTGCCGGTCGCCACCACCAGATGCCTGGCTTGGGCCTCGCCCTGGGCGAAGCGCAGTCGGAAGTGGCCGTCGCTGAAGCCGACCTCTTGCACCTCATGGTTCAGGCGCAGATTGGGCAGCTTCTCCGCCACCCACTTCAGGTAGTCGGCAAATTCACGTCGCTCCACATGGCTGAACTCGGCATTGATAAAGCGGTAGAAACGCCGGTGGGCCACCAGGTAGGCGAGGAAGGAATAGGCACTGGTGGGATCAGCCGCGGTGACCAGGTCCTTCAGGAAAGAGGTTTGCAGCTTGGCACCCGCCAGCATCATGCCGGGGTGCCAGTCGAAATGTTCGCGCTTGTCGAAAAAGGCGCTGCGGATATGGTCCAGCGGTGCCAGCAGAGCGGCAACGCTGAGATTGAAAGGGCCGGCACCGATGCCGGCGACGTCGAGTTGCTGGGACATGATTGCTTCCTCCTGGAACGTGAATCGCAGGTTCATGGGCGAACGACCGATGGACTGGCCGATCGCCTGTTTAGGTTTATGGCGCGAACAGCAGCGGGTTGGGCAACGCGGGCCCAAGTGCATGAATGGGGCGGCTGGCCGTATCGGCATAGCCGGCGGCGAATCGCGCCCGGTTGAGCGACAGCCGCGGCATGGTCGGGGCGAACAGGTCGAGTTCGGCGAACCGCGCTGCCAGGGCCGGGTGGTCGGCCTGGTAGCGCTGCAACCGCTCGGCCAGCAAGGCGTAGAACTGATCCTCGGCCAGGACATCCGCCGTTTCCAGTTGCGACGCCATGAAGCGGAACACGCTCGCGAACAGGCCGGTCCACAGGTTGTGGACCAGATAGGGCGACGGCATGGTCGGCAGGGCGTGCCACACCGAGGTGGCCAAGCCCTCTGGCTGGGCCCAGTCCGATTCGCTGCGGAACAGGTCGCCCTGGTAGTCCTTGAGCAGGACGCCGGCCGGAATCTCGTTCTCGAAACGCAGCATCAGGTTCTGACCATGGGCGATAAAGCCCAGGCCATAGCGCGCCTGCAGGTGGTAGAGCGGCACCACGGCCATGTCGAACAGCTGGATAAGCCAGCTGCGCGCATCGAGGCCCGAGGCCCGGATCAGCGCCACGACCAGCGGCTGGCCGGCGTCGTCCTGCTGCTGCAGCACCGCCGCCATCAGGATGCGCTGTTCGCTGCCGCGATGCGCTTCGGTGCTATCACGCCAGACCGCGCCCAGCATCTCGTCAAGCTGGTAGGGTACGCCGGGCAGGGCGTGGTAGAGCGGATGGGGCACAAAGGCGGTAGCGGGTTCGGCCAAGGCTTGGGTACGGCATTGCACCAGCAACGGGTCCTGCGCCAGCAGCACCTGCAACCAGTCGGACAAGGCCGGCGTGATGGCCAGGTAACGCGCCGGCAGGCCCCGGTAGGCCGAGGTGTTGAGGATGGTCAGCGGCAACTTCAGATTGGGTTGCGTGGGCCGGTCGACATTGCTGAGCGTGCGCAGCGATTGCTGTGGCGTGTAGCGGTCGCCCGCCTCGCCCAGCGAGATCAGTTGGCCACTGGCCAGCAGGTCGGCAAACTGCGTGGCGATCATGCCTTGCCACTGCCAGGGATGGACCGGCAGCAGCCAGTATTGGCCGGCCTCGCGGCTCGTCGCTTCCAGCAGGGCGCGCAGGCGGGTGCGCTCGGCTTCGTCGCAACTGGCCGCCAGCAAGCGGTCACCGTCCCAGCCTGGCGCGCAAACGGGCTGGGCCAGCGAGCGATGGACTGCCAGCCAGTGCACGCGGAAGGCGGGTGCCAGCTCCGGTCCATAGCGTCGGTTGTCGTCCTGGCTCCAACCAACCCGGCCTTTGGATGGTATGGCCTTGGGATGGCCGTCGAGCAGGCTCTGCAGCCTGTCGCCCGGCAAGGCCAGCCAGTCCCGGGCCGACAAACCACGCCGCGCGGCCAGCATCTGCACATCGGCCGAGAGCGTATTGAGTGTCTCCCGCAGGTAGTTGGCCAGGGTCACCGGAGGCAGCGCCAGCGGTGCCAGGATGTCGGCCAGCATGGCCGCCGTATCGAGCGGCGGCTGGCCGTCACTGATCCTGACGACGCTGCCCGTCACGATGACCGGCTGCCCCCAGCGGTTGAGCCTGCCGAGCCAGCGGTAGCCGCCAGCGGCGGAAGGCAGGCTGAACACAGTCTTGTCACGCGCGGCACCCGGCGTGCTTTCCGGTTCGATTACGCCTTCGTAGCTGAGCTCGGACAAGGCCTTTTCTATCATCCTTCGATTGGCCAGTTGCCAGAGCGAGGCATCGGTCTCCTTGGCCGCATCCTGCAGATGCTGCGTCGTCATGGTGTTCATTCCTCACCCCACGGGCCGTATTGTTCGGCGAATGCTTCGCGCTCGAGCACCACCATGGCGGCCCGCTTGTGCGGGAAGTTGAACTCCTTGAGCTTGCCGAAGCCCTGGCTCTGCAGGTAGGCAATGAAGCGGGCATTGTCGACACGCGGTTCGCCGACGATGCGCTGGGTGCGAGGGTCGTCCAGGAACAGGTAGTGGCTGACCGCCCGCATCCAGACCACGACCTTGGCGGGGCCGCGGTGGCGGCTGTTGCCGACCAGCACATGGCAGCCCCGGTCGAAATCCTGCACGTCGTAGTACGGCGCCAGCCGGTCCTCCTTCGCCCAGTAGGTCTCGAAGTAGGCAAAGGGCTCACCGTCGAATTCACCGATCAGCGGCAACACCTTGGGGTCGTCGATCTGCGCCTGCAGATAGGTCGCGTGCGATTCGCGATCACCTGCCAGCTCCCAGAAGCGGTGCACGCGATCCTGGTTCATCCAGTCATGGAAGGCATCGATATCGCGGGCAGTTTCCGCCACCCGCAGCGTGAAGGTGCTGTCCAGCGATGGCAGGTAGCGACGGTAGACCACGCCGTGCGGCTTGGGCGCGCGGCGCGGGTGGCGCTTCTCTCCGGTCATCACGTACTGCAGGGCGATGCCGGCCGAACTCGGTGTGGTCAGCCACAGGTCGGGTTGCTGCCAGAAGGTCATGCGATCGCAGCGCAACTGCCAGGCGCCGGCCTCGGCATGCTTTTCCGCGGCGATGCCGGCACGCACGGCGGCGACCGCGAAGTCGCGGGTGCAGACCAGTTCCAGCGTGACTTGCTGCAGGCCGGGCTGATGGCAGAACAGCTCGGCCAACAGCGACAACAGGGCCTTGGGATGCGGTTCCAGCGGCAGGTCGCCACTCAAGCGGATCTGTTCCGGGCTGGTCTGGGTCACGGTGAACTGGGCGATGATCTCGTTGCTGATCAGCAGGATGTAGCGGTCGTCCAGGCGCTGGGCGCGGGCCTCGCGGCCATTGGGCAGGGTCAGGATGTAGGTGCTCATGGCAGATATCTCTCAGTGGACGGGCTGGGCCGGCTTGACGGCAATGGGGTTGGACAGCGGCACATAGGAGCGGAAGGAGCCTTCCGGCTGTGTCGTTTCATTCAGATCGGCAAAACAGATCATGAAATTGCCCTTGCTCATCAGCTCGGGCGAATCCAGCAGGTAATCGATGAAATGCGGGTACTTCAGCGGTTCGCTACGCAAGCCCTGCAGGAAGGTCCGCATACGGGCCGCCAGCGTGGCTTCGGCGACCACGCCGTCTGCGCCCAGCGTGGCCACCAGGTTCAGCACGTTGTTGACGATCAGGTAGTAGCCAAACAGCCGGTTGGTCATCGGCTCGTCAAACGCCAGCTCGCTGGCCGCCTCGATGCCGGGCACCTCGTTCGCCAGCGCGGCGATGGTCTCGGTACGGAAGGTCGTACCCTGGCAATCACGGAACCAGAATCCTGCCGGCCAGCCGTCTTCGAGTGACAGCACGGTGTTCTGCTGATGGGCGCTGAACAAAAAGCCGTAGTCGGCCTGGGCGATCAGGAACGGTTTCAGCGCTACCGCCAGGAAGCGGTCGAACCATTCGATGGCCACCTCGGCGGACGGACGCTGCTGTTGCTGGGCGAGGGAGTGGATCAACCGGGTGGCCATGGACGGCGCACCGTCCACGCCATCCTGGCAGAAGGTCGCCATGACGTAGGCGGTGGTGCCGGGCGGGAAGGGATTGTCGCGGAAGATGACAAAACTCTCCGCCAGTGGCTCGCCGTCAGGCGTCAGCAGCGCCAGCGCGGCGCTCTCATGCAGGATGCCCAGGCTGGGGCAGCGCTGCTGCAGGTCGCGACCCAGTTGGCTGGCAAACGCACCGTGGATCAGTCGGCCACGGCTGACCTCGGCCAATTGCAGCACGCGCTTGGAGTTGGTCAGGCGCACCGACAGCGAGAACTTGAGCATGGCCGGCGCATGCGGCGCGTAGACCGTGCGCAGCGAGGAAGTCGGGAACCAGTCGGTACCGATCTCGCCCAGGTCCACCAGGGCGTTGCGTTCGCGCCAGTACCGGTAGGTGGCGGTCTGTCGCAGTACCTGTGCCTGCCAGGGATGGACCGGTAGCCAATGCCAGCCGTTGCTGACGGGATAGTCGGCCGCCATCGTGGCGAGCGCAGGGTCGCTGGCGACCAGGGCGTCAAGCTGCGCCATCGCTGGTACCGCGCCAACATCGGTGGTCCAGAGTGCCTCGCCGCGTACGGCAAACCAGGCGAGCGGCGTCCGGCCGCCGAACTCCGGGCTGTAGCGGGCCAGGTCGGCGGGCGTGAATTCATCGCGGCTCTTGGGTGTGGGGTGGACGGCATGACCGTAGACCAGGCCCTGTTCGGCGGCCAGGTAGTCCGCAGCCGGCCAGGCCAGTGCGGCCAGCTCGGTGCGGCGGCTGGATTCGGCTGCCAGCAGATTGGCCGCGCTGTCGAGCACCCGGCGCAGGAACAGACGTCGGGCTGTGTCGCAGGTGCCTGGGGCCAGCGTTGGTTCACCAGCCAGTAGCGCGACCGCCTGGGCAAAGTCGAGGCGGAATGCGGCTCCCTGGCTGGGCGCAAAATGCAGGCTGCCCTCGAAGCGATGACGGCCGGCGGGCGAAAAGTGCTGCAAGGGCACGATCAGCGTGCCGGCGGGACGGGTGAGCGGCAGGCAGAGTGCACCTCCCTGACCGTGCAGGGCACCATCTCCGGCTTGCTGCCGCTGGGCCTGTGGCCATTCCCGCCACAAGGCGTTCATGAATGCCGCGAGCGAAGCGACTTCGCTGCGGATATTGTGGTTGTCCATCTTTCCTCCTGATGTCATGCAATCGGCATGCTTTTTAAGCCTAAACGATTATGATTCTTATTTGCAAACAAGCGTTCGATCATTACAATGCGGCCGCCATGCCAACGTGGCGGCAAAACACGATATCGGGAGCGAAATTGACGAGTGCAAGCAGTAGCACTTTGGCGGCGGGAATAGCGCCAGCCGTGCCGGAACGGGCAGGCAAGGCAGATGGCAGGACGCAGCTGGTGCTGGCGATCGCCGCACTGGTGATGGGGCTGGGACAGACGACACTGTTCACCTTCCTGCCGCTGCTGATGCAGCAGACCGGCCTGAGCCTCGGCCGGATCACGGCGGCTTTCGCGGTTGGGTCCGCCCTGTTCTTGCTGGGTGCACCGCTCTGGAGCCGCCTGTCCGACCGCCTGGGTCGACGTTGCGTCGTGGCGGTGGCGCTCGCGGGATTTGCGCTCAGCCATGGCTTGCTGCTGTGGCAGATGGGCCAGGGTTCGTCCTGGGCGGCGCAAGGAGAGGTCTTGCTGCTGGGCCGGGTGATCTATGGCCTGACCGTATCGGGGCTGGTCCCCACTTGCCAGGCCTGGCTTGCCGACCTAACCGCCGCCGAGCACAGGCTGGGTTCCCTGTCGCGGTTCTCCGCCGGGCTTACGCTCGGCCGCCTGCTCGGCCCCGCCCTGGCGGCGGCCAGCCTGTGGCTGAGCCCGCAGGGGCCGCTCTGGCTGGTCGCCCTGGCGGCCTGGCCTGCGCTGCTGGTGCTGCCGCTGGCAACGACCCCGACGGCATCTTCCGCCGCCAGGACCAAGGTCCGTTTCGATTGGCGCCCGCTAGGCATCTGGCTGGGCTTCGCGCTGGCCATGCAGATGGCACTGGGGCAAGTGCAATACACCATCGGGCCATCACTCGCCCTGCGCTTCGGCCTGGATGCGACGGCGGCTTCCGCCCAACTCGGCTGGATGCTGACCGCGAGCGCGGTGGTGGTGATGGTGCTGCAACTCTGGCTGGTACCACGCTGCAAGGCCGGGCGCGGCCTCTTGCTGGCCGGTGGCCTTGCCATGGTGTTGGCAGGGCTGCTGTTTGCGCTGGCTCAATCGATCCTGCTTGTCTGGCTGGGCTTTATCGCCCTGGGGACAGCGGCGGCGCTGCTGGTCCCGACCTACACCACGCTGGCTTCGCTGGCGACCGGCCAGCCAGGCCAGTCGCGGGTGGCTGGCGTACTCGCTGCGGCCCACACGGTGGGTTTCTCGCTGGCTGCCAGTCTGGCCGGCTTGCTGTTCGGCTGGTGGGCGCCCGCGCCATTCTGGCTGACAGCGACCCTGGGCTTGGGTGTGCTGATCGCGGCGACGACGCTGTCGCTACCGCGGCGTAGCGCGGACTAGCATCACGTGCGGTGCCGCCAACCGGCCGCCAGCAGGCACGCCCAGCCCGCCAGCAGCAACAGGCCACCGAGCGGCGTCACCATGCCGAGCTTGGGTGTACCCGTCAGCACCAGCAGGTAAAGACTGCCGGAAAACAAGAGCGTACCCACGGTAAAGCAGCGGCCAGCCCAACGCCCCAACGTACCCAGATGGCTGGCCAGCGCCGCCAGACCCAGCAAGGCCAGGCTGTGCAGCATCTGGTAGTGCACACCCGTCTGGAAGACCTCCAGATAGGCCGGGGTCAGCGTGGCTTTCAGGCCATGCGCGGCAAAGGCGCCGAGTGCGACGCCGGTAAAGCCGCCGAGTGCGGCAAGGATGAGCCAGGGACGATGCATGGAAGAGAGGCCTGTGTATGCAAAACGCGCAGGCTACGCGAAAGCCTGCGCGTTTGCAGCCGTCGGCGACCGGCTCCGAGCTGGATACGGCCGATGATCAGGCCAGCAGCAGATAACCGCCCGCCAGGCTGGCCAGGACGCCGAAGCCCCGTTGCCAACGGCCCTGGCCGCGCGCGATGTGGCCAAACAGGAGGCCGGCCAGATGCAGGCCCGCCGTGGCGAACAGAAAGCCGGCAGCGTAGCCCCAGGGGCTGCTGTCATGGGGCAATTCGCCACCATGGGCAATGCCGTGCGTCAGCGCAGCCAGACCGCAGGCGACGGCGCCGAGCCAGGTCGGCAGCGTACGTGCCAGGGTGATCAACAGACCGAAGGCGATGACACTGACGGCGATGGCCGTCTCGGTGAACCCGAGCGTCAAGCCGGCCATGCCGAGCGTGCCGCCGATCGCCATGGTCGCGACAAAGCTCAATGGCAAGGCCCAGATATGCCGGCCTCCCTGCTGGGCTGACCAGACCCCCACGGCAAACATGGCAAGCAGATGGTCCCAGCCCAATAGCGGGTGGCTGAATCCGGCGACAAAACCATGCACATGATCGCCCCCGCTGTGGGCGAAGGAGGGGAGGGCGCAAACGCCAGCCAACAGGACTGGCAGCCAACGGTGGATACTGGATGTCATGCATTGCTCCCGATTTTATTGTGCGACCAGCATGCCGCGGGTTTCGATGGTGTGGATGATTTCGGCCAGGCCGTGACCGATCTTCAGGTTGCTGAAGATAAAGGGGCGCTCGCCTCGCATCTTGCGGGCGTCGACCTCCATCACTTCCAGCGAGGCCCCCACGTGCGGTGCGAGGTCGATCTTGTTGATCACCAGCAGGTCGGACTTGCAGATGCCCGGGCCGCCCTTGCGGGGGATCTTCTCGCCGGCCGCCACGTCGATCACGTAGATGGTGAAATCCGAGAGTTCGGGGCTGAAGGTCGCCGCCAGGTTGTCGCCGCCGGATTCGACAAACACCACGTCGAGTTCGGGGAAGCGGCCATGCAGTCGCGCCACGGCCTCGAGGTTGATGGAGGCGTCTTCCCGGATGGCGGTATGGGGGCAGCCGCCGGTTTCCACGCCCAGGATGCGTTCTGGCGGCAAGGCATCGTTCTTGACCAGGAAGGCGGCGTCTTCCTGGGTGTAGATATCGTTGGTGACGGCGGCCACCTCGTACTTGTCACGCAAGGCGCGGCACAGCGCCAACGTGAGGGCGGTCTTGCCGGAGCCGACCGGGCCGCCGATGCCGACGCGCAGGGGAGTCTTGTTCATGGATGGATTTCCTCGATGGGCGCCGCCACGGGGATCAAGGGCTTGCGCATATTGCGATAGGTGGGAAGCAGATAGCCTTCGTGCGTGCCGAAGCTGGCGTGCTGATAGCCGCGCTGGCGGTAGTAAGCCTGCTGGGCTTCCAGGACGAGCCGCACCGACAGGCAGGTTGCGCTGGCGCCCTGGGCCAGCGCCCACGCTTCCACCGCTGCCAGCAAGGCGTGGCCTATGCCCTGGCCGCGGCAGCCAGGCAGTACCGACAGGCGATCCAGATAGACCTCCTGCTGCTTGCGACGCAGGAAGACACAACCCACCACTTCGCCTGCCTGCTCGGCGACGATGGCTTGGGCGTGCGCCAGTTCGGCGCGGACCACCTCGATGGTCTTGCGTTCGGCGCTCGACGGTGGGTCCAGCCGGCCTGCGTACTGGGCGAACGCGCTGCAGATGACATTGAGCATGGCCGGCAGGTCAGCCTCGGCATAGGGGCGCAGGGTGTAGGTGGTGGGGGTCATGAGCGGAACAATCGGCTGTATTGGGATTCGTGGTGGCAACTGGCCAGGGCAAAGCCGGGTGCCAGGTTGTGCCAGTGAGCTTCCGGCAGCAGGCCGGCCCGGCAGGCGACCTCGCCGGCTTGCGGCATCAGCCGCGACAGCAGGGTCTGGCCGGCAACCTGACCGAGCGGCAGCGCCTTCATCAGCACCATCACCTGGTTTTCCAGCCAACTCCACAGATAGGCGGTCAGCGCTTGTTCGGGGGGGATACCCCAATCACTGGCCGCCAGCGCGTACAGGCTGGGCCAGCAGGGCGAGGCAAGCGCGGCTGCCTGCTCGCGCGCCACCGGCGAAAGATCGGGCAGGCGTGCCAGCAACTGCTGCATCGAGTAACCCATCTGCAGCGTCTCGGCCCGCAGCTCGGCGGACTCACGGCTGGCGAGATATTCTCGGTTCAGTCGCCAGGCCTCCGCATCGGCACGGGTTTGCCAGGCGGCCATCAGCGCAGACAGCAGTGGCACTTCGTAATGGGCCAGGTTCAACTGCAGCAGGTCGCTGATCCAGCGCTCCGCACCGGTGGCATCCTTGACCGTGCCGGATTCGATGGCCCATTCCAGCCCCTGCGAATAGCTGTAGGCGCCGACAGGCAGCGCAGGGCTGGCCAGGCGCAATAGCTGCAGCAGGGCGACGGTCTGCATCGCTCAGCCCTTGGCAAAATCATGGATGCGCGGCTTGCGCACGAACTCGCTGTCGCCGTGCGAATGCGGCGTGCCCGCATAGGCCCCGGCCTCCGGTTCGAACGGCGCTTCCAGCGCATGCAGCTCGGCACCCAGTTGGGCCAGCATGTCGCGCAGCACATAGTCGTCGAGCAGGCGCAGGTAGTTCTGTCCCACCTCCAGCATCACATGCCGGTTGCCCAGGTGGTAGGCCGCCCGCACCAGTTCGCGGTGGTCGCGGCACCGGACTTCGATCACGGCCTCGGCCTTGGCGACGATGCGCAGGGTCCGGCCGTCTTCCGCCCGTAGGCAGTCGCCGCCGCGCAATACGGCGCCACGGTCGAGGAACAGGCCTATCTCCTCGCCGTTCGCCAGCCGCGTGCGCAGCCGGCTTTTCTGGCGTAGTTCAAACGGCAGCGCCAGCTCGGCGTCGGTCTCGGTCTGGGCGGGTATGCGTTCGGTAATCAGCCACATGATCAGCTCTCAAAACAGGAAGTAACGTTGCGCCATGGGCAGCACGTCGGCGGGTTCGCAGATCAGCAACTGGCCGTCGGCGCGGACCAGGTAATTCTGCGGGTCGACCTCGATGCGCGGGCAATAGCTGTTGAGCTTGAGATCGGCCTTGCGCAGCTGGCGTATGCCCTGCACGGCACTGAGGCGCTTTTTCAGGCCCAGGGTGTCGCCGATGCCGGCGGCCAAGGCGGCCTGCGACACAAAGGTCAGCGAGGTCGCGGCCATGGCCGAGCCAAAGGCACCGAACATGGGCCGGTAGTGCACCGGCTGCGGCGTGGGGATGGAGGCATTGGCGTCCCCCATCGCGGCGGCGGCGATCATGCCGCCCTTCAGGATCAGGCTGGGCTTGACGCCAAAGAAGGCCGGCTTCCACAACACCAGGTCCGCCAGCTTGCCGACCTCGATCGACCCCACCTCATGGGCGACGCCATGGGTGATCGCCGGATTGATGGTGTACTTGGCGATATAACGACGGGCCCGGTAGTTGTCGTTGCCCGCCACATCCTCGTCGAGCTGGCCACGCTGGGCTTTCATCTTGTCGGCTGTCTGCCAGGTGCGGATGATGACTTCGCCGACCCGGCCCATGGCCTGCGAGTCGGACGACAGCATGGAGAAGGCACCCAGGTCGTGCAGGATGTCCTCGGCGGCGATCGTCTCGCGCCGGATGCGGCTCTCAGCGAAGGCGACGTCTTCGGCGATCGCCGGGTCGAGGTGGTGGCAAACCATCAGCATGTCGAGATGCTCGTCGATGGTATTGACGGTGTAGGGCCGGGTCGGATTGGTCGAGGACGGCAGCACATTGGCTTCGCCGCAGGCCTTGATGATGTCGGGGGCGTGGCCGCCGCCGGCACCCTCGGTATGGTAGGTGTGGATGGTGCGGCCCTTGAAGGCGGCGAGGGTTGTCTCGACGAAACCCGACTCGTTCAGCGTGTCGGTATGAATGGCAACCTGCACATCCATCTCGTCCGCGACGCTCAGGCAGTTGTCGATGGCGGCAGGCGTCGTTCCCCAGTCCTCATGCAGCTTGAGGCCGATGGCCCCGGCGGCTACCTGTTCGCGCAGGGGTTCCGGCAGGCTGACGTTGCCCTTGCCGGTAAAGCCCAGGTTCATCGGAAAACTGTCCGCAGCCTGCAGCATGCGGGCCATATGCCAACGGCCAGGTGTGACGGTCGTGGCATTGGTGCCGGTCGCCGGGCCGGTGCCACCACCGATCATCGTGGTCACCCCGCTCATCAGCGCTTCTTCGATCTGCTGCGGGCAGATGAAGTGGATATGGCTGTCTATGCCGCCGGCGGTCAGGATCATGCCTTCGCCGGCGATGATCTCTGTCGCACCGCCGATCACGATGGTCACCCCGGGCTGGATGTCCGGATTACCGGCCTTGCCGATGCCGCTGATGCGGCCGTGCTTGAGGCCGACATCGGCCTTGACCACGCCCCACCAGTCAAGGATCAGCGCGTTGGTGATGACCGTGTCGGCCACCTCGGCATCGAGCCGCTGGCTCTGGCCCATGCCGTCGCGGATCACCTTGCCACCGCCGAACTTCACCTCCTCGCCGTAGATGGTGTGATCCTGTTCCACTTCCAGCCACAGATTGGTATCCGCCAGCCTGACCTTGTCGCCCACCGTGGGGCCGAACATTTCCGCATAGGCTTGCCGCGACAGTTTCATAGCGCCCCCATCACCCTGGCCTGAAAGCCATGGATCACCTTGTCACCCGCGACCTCCACCAGTTCCACCGTACGGTGCTGCCCCGGCTCGAAGCGTACGGCCGTGCCAGCGGCGATATTGAGCCGGTAGCCACGGGCGGCGGCGCGATCGAACTGCAGCGCGTCGTTGGTTTCAAAGAAGTGGTAGTGCGAACCGACCTGTATGGGCCGGTCGCCGGTATTGGCCACGTTCAGTGTCACGGTACGGCGGCCGACATTGAGTTCGATCTCGCCTTCAGCAATGACGATTTCACCAGGGATCATGTCGCGTTCCTAAGGTATCGGGTGATGGACGGTCACGAGCTTGGTACCGTCAGGGAAGGTCGCTTCCACCTGGATATCCGGGATCAGCTCGGCGATGCCGTCCATGACGTCCTCGCGGCCCAGCAAGGTCGTGCCGTAGCTCATCAGCTCGGCCACCGTGCGTCCGTCCCGGGCGCCTTCGAGGATGGCGGCCGAGATATAGGCCACCGCTTCCGGGTAATTGAGCTTGAGGCCGCGCGCCTTGCGACGCTCCGCCAGCAGGCCGGCGGTAAAGATCAGCAGCTTGTCTTTCTCGCGTGGGGTCAGTTCCAAGATCGTTTCCTCGTTCTCAGGTATGCCAGATGCGCGGCGTCGTCGCCGGGCGCTGGAGTAAACGCGGTCGTAGGGTTTGCCAGGCAAGCGTGAACGCGGCACGCAGGGGTTCGACCTGCGGGGCCAACCCCCGCAAGGCCAGCAGGCCATCGAGCTGGGTCCAGCCCAATTGCACCCCGGCAGGCATGCTCATCGCCCTGATATCGGCCAAGGCATCCCGGTCCAGCTCGCCACTCAGCAGCAAGGTCCCCATGACGGGTAGTCCAGCGAGACCCAGCGGCGAATTGAGCAGGCGATCGCCGCCATGCAGTTGGCCACGTTCGATGAACAGGGGCGTGTGATCTGGCCGGGCGATACGCAAGGTCTGCTGCCAGCGGCCCGTGCCGAATCGCTCCCCTGCGGCGGGCCGACCCAGACAGACGATGTCCCACCAGGCCAGGCGGCTGCCGGGTGCCAGGCAGATATCCACCAGGGAGCGAGCCCGCGCACCATCGAAGACGATGGTTTCCTGCGGTAGCCATTCCAGTGCAGCACCGTCTTCCACGGTCAGGCGGATGGACTGGCTGGCCTCGGGGCCGATCGAGCCGTACCACTTGGCAGCCCCCGGCGTGGTCAACAACGCGTGGGCCGCCGGGCCGACGTGGATATCGACGGCCAGCGTATCGCCACCGGCAATGCCGCCGGGGGGGTGCAGGATGATGGCGTGGCAGACCGCGTCGCCCTCCGGGTAGAGCGGCTTCTGTACGGTCAGCGGACCGAACTGGCCATGCCGGCGCAAGACCGTACGCGCGGCCTGCTGCTCGAAACCGAGCTTCAGTTCCGCGCGCCAGCCAGCGAGCATCGGGGGTGGTTGCATCTGCATGGGATCAGCTTAGCGCCTGGATGGCAGAGGTCTAGCCGCAAAAACGCATACTGACTATGGTGGGCAAGGCATTGCCTGCGGAGGGCGTGGTTCGGCGCATGGTTCAGATCGCGAGCAGGTTGCGCACCGCATCGTCGCGCATCTCCGCCCCATCACCTTGCCGTATCAGCTCGCCGCGGGACATCACGGCATAGTGCTGGGCCAGGCTGGCGGCAAAATCGTAATACTGTTCTACCAGCAGGATGGTCATTTCGCCGCTGCTGGCCAGTTGCCGGATCACCGCCTCGATGTCCTTGATGATCGAGGGCTGGATGCCCTCGGTCGGCTCGTCAAGGATCAACAGTCTGGGTCGGGCCGCCAGCGCGCGGCCGATGGCCAGCTGTTGTTGCTGGCCGCCGGAGAGGTCGCCGCCGCGCCGCAGGCGCATGTCGCGCAGTACCGGGAACATGGCGTAGATATCGTCTGGCACGCGCCGGGCCGCAGCACCGTCCAGGGTGGCGAGACCCATACGCAGGTTTTCCTCCACCGTCAGCCGGGCAAAGATATCGCGCCCTTGCGGCACATAGGCAATACCGGCCCGCACCCGTCGATGGGTGGGCCAGTGGGTGATGTCCTCGCCCTGCCAGCGTATCTTGCCGCTACGTACCGGCACCAGGCCCATCAGGGACTTGAGCAACGTGCTCTTGCCGACGCCGTTGCGCCCCAGCAGCGTGCTGACCTGGCCCTGCGGCGCGTTGAAGCTGATGCCGCGCAGGATATGGCTGCCGCCGTAGTATTGGTTGAGTCCTTCGATTTCCAGCATGGCTCAGCGCCCCAGATAGACTTCGATCACACGTTCATCCTGCTGCACCTGCGCCAATGGTCCTTCGGCCAGTACGCTACCCTCGTGCAGCACCGTCACACGGCCGCCCAGCCGGGCAACGAAATCCATGTCGTGCTCCACCACCATCAGGGTGTGGCTGCCGGCCAGCGAGACGAACAGCTCGGCCGTCTTGGCCGTCTCATGGTCGGTCATCCCGGCGACCGGCTCGTCCAGCAGCAGCAACTGCGGCTCCTGCATCAACAGCATGCCGATCTCCAGCCATTGCTTCTGCCCGTGCGACAGCTCCCCGGCAGGCCGCCTGGCCTGTTCCAGCAGATTGACGCGGGCCAGCATCTCGGCAATCCGATCACGTTCGGTGCTACCCAGCCGGGCGCGCAGGCTGGCGCGGGCGCGCTTGTCGGTCTTCATCGCCAGTTCCAGGTTCTCGAACACATTGAGCGGTTCGAATACCGTCGGTTTCTGAAACTTGCGGCCTATGCCGGCACTGGCGATCTGTGGTTCGTTCAGGCGGCTCAGGTCGATGGTCTGGCCGAAAAAGGCCTTGCCCGTATCGGGCCGGGTCTTGCCGGTGATCACATCCATCATGGTGGTCTTGCCGGCGCCATTGGGGCCGATCACGCAACGCAATTCCCCTGCATCGAGTGTCAGCGTCAACCGGTTGAGCGCGCGGAAGCCATCAAAACTGACCGTGATGTCTTCCAGATAGAGTATCGGTCCCTTGCGGGTGTCCACCCCCTCGCCCAGGGGACGGGCGTAACCCACCGGCTCGCTTTCCCGGTCAGCCACGTTGTCGTTGGCCAGCTCGCTCATGTGCTCGCTCCCGGGTCTGCTGCGCGTTTGCCCAGCTTGGCGCGCAAGGACTGCAGCGCGCCGACCACGCCATTGGGTAGCCACAGCGTACTGACAATGAACAAGCCGCCGAGGAAGAACAGCCACAGCTCGGGAAAGGCCTGGGTAAAGAGGCTCTTGGCGCCGTTCACGATGCCGGCCCCCAGCAGGGGCCCCAGCAGGGTCGCCCTGCCGCCAACCGCAACCCAGATCGCAATCTCGATCGAGTTGGCGGCGCTCATTTCACCCGGGTTGATGATGCCGACCTGCGGGACATAGAGCGCGCCGGCCAGGCCGCAGATCACGGCCGAGAAGGTCCAGATTGCCAGCTTGTAGTGCAGGGGCTGGTAGCCGCAGAACATGACGCGCGATTCCGCATCGCGGATAGCGGTCAGCACCCGGCCGAACTTGGAACCGATCAACCAGCGGCAGAACAGCACCAGGGCGATCAGGCAGAGGCCGGTCAGGGCGCACAGCAGCATGCGGGTCTCGGGCGCGGCGATGGGGTAGCCGGCGATACGCTTGAAATCCGTGAAGCCGTTATTGCCGCCAAAGCCGGTCTCGTTCCGGAAGAACAGCAGCATGGCAGCGTAGGTCAGGGCCTGGGTGATGATGGAGAAGTACACCCCCTTGATGCGCGAGCGAAACGCGAAGTAGCCGAACACCAGCGCCAGCAGGCCCGGCACCGCCAGGGCCAGCAGCAGGCAGTACCAGAGCTGGTCGGTGGACTGCCAGTACCAGGGCAGGCTTTTCCAGTCGAGAAAGACCATGAAATCCGGCAGATCACTCTGGTACACCCCCTCGCGGCCGATGGCGCGCATCAGGTACATGCCCATCGCGTAGCCACCCAGCGCAAAGAACAGGCCATGGCCCAGCGAGAGGATGCCCGTGTAGCCCCAGATCAGGTTCATGGCCACCGCCACCATCATGTAGCAGAGGATCTTGCCGGTCAGTGCCACCGTGGTGGTCGAGAGGTGCAGCGGGCTGCCATCCGGCACCACGAGGTTGAGTACCGGCAGGACGATCGCGAACAGTGCCAGCGCCAAGACCAGGGTGATCCAGCCACGCTGGCCGAGTGGTCCGGCTCCCAGTTGGGGCAACTGCGCGCTGCTGGGTGGGCTCAAGGGTTGGGTAATGGCATTCATGCTCTGGTGGCTCTCCGCGTGTCAACGCTCGACCAGGCGGCCCTTGAGCGCGAACAGGCCCATGGGACGTTTCTGGATAAAGAGGACGATCAGCAACAGGATGCCGATCTTGGCCAGGACCGCCCCGATCTGCGGCTCCAGCAGCTTGGCCAGCATGCCCAGCCCCAGGCTGGCCAGCACGGTACCGGCCAACTGGCCGACGCCACCGAGCACGACCACCATGAAGGAATCGACGATATAGCTCTGGCCAAGGTCCGGGCCCACATTGCCGATCTGCGATAGCGCCACGCCGGCGAGGCCGGCGATGCCGGACCCGAGACCGAAGGCCAGCATGTCCACCCGCGCCGTACTTACGCCCACGCAGGCTGCCATGGGACGGTGCTGGGTCACAGCCCGCACGAACAGGCCCAGCCGGGTCTTGTTGATGATCAGCCAGACGGCCAGCAGCACGGCCATGGCAAAGACGATGATGACCAGCCGGTTGTAAGGCAGGATCAGATTGGGCAATACCTGCCAGCCCCCGCTCATCCAGCCGGGGTTGGCCACCTCCACGTTCTGCGCGCCAAACAACAGGCGTACCGCCTGCATCAGCATCAGGCTGATGCCCCAGGTTGCCAGCAGCGTTTCCAGTGGACGACCGTAGAGGTGGCGGATGATCAGCCGCTCCAGCGCCACGCCCAGCAGCCCGGTCACCAGGAAGGCGACCGGCAGCGCGGCCAGCAGGTAGGCTTCCTGTGCGGCCGGGAAGTACTGACGGAACAGGCCCTGGACCAGATAGGTGCAATAGGCCCCGATCATCAGCATCTCGCCGTGGGCCATGTTGATCACGCCGAGCAGCCCGTAGGTGATCGCCAGGCCCAGCGCTGCCAGTAGCAGGATGGAGCCCAGGCTGACACCAGTGAACAGCTGGCCGGCGACTTCGGCCCAGAACAGCCGCTGCTTGACCTCGCGCAGGCTGCTGGCGAGCTCTGTCGCCACCTGCACATCCTTTTCGGTACCGGCGGCCGCTTCCAGCAGGGTACGGATCTGCGGGGTCGCACTCTCGCCCAGGGTGCGGGCGGCCCCAGCACGCACCGCGGCGTCCGGTGACTGCAACTCGGTACGCGCGACCGCCAGCGTCAGCGCCACGCGCACGGCGGCGTCGCTTTCCTTGTCGAGGCGTTGCCGCAGGCGCGGCAGCAAGGCCGCGCCGCTCTGCTCGGCCAGCGCCTGCACGGCGGCCAGTCTGACCGTCGGGTCCGGGTGGCCCAGTTGCAACTGGGCCAAGGCCGCATCCAGCGCGCGGCGCACGCGGTTATTCAGCATGGCGTGCTCAAGCTGTTCGGCCGCCAGGGGGCTGGCCTGGCCGCTCAGTGGGTCCACCACCTTGCCATGCTGCAGCAGTAGTACACCGCCGTCGCTGCTGATCAGCAGGGCGTCGTCCTTGAGCGCCTGCAGCACGCTCAGGGCATGCGGGTCATCGCGCTGGCCGAGCTGCTCGATCAGCGCAATACGTGCGTCGTTCTCGCCGCTGGCAAGGGTCTGCAACTGGGGCAGGCCCAGCGCGTAGGCCAGTGATGCAGCCAGTGCCAGCAACACCGGCAACAGGCCGCGTCGCAGGCAGGTCAGGAAGAGTAGGGACATGGCGTGGGTCCGCAGATGACGTCAACGGCGGAGCGCCGGCTGGCGCCCCGCCATGGGCTGGCTTACTTGGCGGCCAGCACCGGCTCGTCCTTCTTCTTGTCGTTACCCGCGATAAAAGGACTCCAGGGCTGGGCCTTGATCGGCGTCTTGGTCTTCCAGACCACGCCGAACTGCCCATTGGCCTGCACCTCGCCGATCATCACCGGCTTGTGCAGGTGATGGTTCTTCGCGTCCATCTCGAGCACGAAGCCCGACGGTGCCTTGAACTTCTGGCCGCCCATCGCCGCGATCACCTTGTCCACGTCGGTGCTCTTGGCCTTTTCCACAGCCTGCTTCCACATGTGGATGCCGACATAGGTCGCTTCCATTGGGTCGTTGGTGACCACGGTGTCGGCATTGGGCAGCTTGTTCTTGACCGCCCAGTCCTTGTACAGCTTGATGAAGGCGGTGTTTTCCGGATTCTTGACCGATTCGAAGTAGTTCCAGGCGGCCAGGTGGCCCACCAGCGGCTTGGCGTCGATACCGCGCAATTCCTCTTCGCCGACCGAGAAGGCCACCACCGGCACATCGGTTGCCTTCAGGCCGGCATTGCCCAGTTCCTTGTAAAACGGCACGTTGGAATCCCCATTGATGGTGGAGATCACGGCCGTCTTCTTACCCTCGCCGGCAAACTTCTTGATCTTGGCGATGATGGACTGGTAATCGCTATGCCCGAACGGGGTGTACTCCTCCATGATGTCGGTTTCGGCCACACCCTTGGATTTGAGGAAAGCACGCAGGATCTTGTTGGTGGTGCGCGGGTAGACATAGTCGGTACCCAGCAACACGAAGCGCTTGGCCTCGCCGCCATCCTTGCCCATCAGGTACTCCACCGCCGGTATCGCCTGCTGGTTGGGCGCGGCACCGGTGTAGAACACGTTCTTCTCAAGCTCCTCACCTTCGTACTGCACCGGGTAGAACAAGAGACCGTTGAGTTCCTTGAAGACCGGCAGCACCGACTTGCGCGAGACCGAGGTCCAGCAGCCGAAGGTCACGGCCACCTTGTCCTTGGCCAGCAACTGGCGGGATTTTTCAGCGAACAGGGGCCAGTTCGAGGCCGGATCGACCACCACGGCCTCCAGCTGCTTGCCCAGCACGCCGCCCTTGGCGTTGATCTCGGCGATGGTCATCAGCGCGGTTTCCTTCAGCGCCGTTTCGGAGATCGCCATCGTGCCCGACAGCGAATGCAGGATGCCGACCTTAATGGTATCGGCCGCCTGGCTCGTCATGCTCAAACCGCCCAGTCCCATTGCCACAGCGATACAGCTTGCCTTGAGTACGATACGACGCTTCATGACGCTTCCTTCCTGAGGATGAACAAAGGTGGGTGACCCGGGTTCGATTCAGCGTGGGTAGCGTGGGACGGACCGCAAGTCCGGCGGAGTGAGGCGAAGGCCTGTTGCCGGCGTGTTCTGGCGGTGCGACCAAGAGACCTGGGTGAACCGAACCACAACTGCTCAAAAGCGGCTCGCCAGGGGTAGGCGGAGCGAAATACCTTGTTTGCGGCCTGGCAAGTGTCCGGTGGGACGCCCGCTGCGCATCAGCAGGGCCGTAGCAGGAGCCATGCCAAGCTGTTGCGGTGCAGCATTGGCTTGTCTAGCCTGGCTTGCTTTGCCAGGGAAGGACTGACGGGAAGTTGTCTATGCACCAAAGCGGCGCAGGCGCGCCCCGTTCTTGCGCTGCATCAGGGAAAGGCTTTACAGCGTGGCGTCGGCCAAGTAGAAGCCAGCAGGACAGCTATTGGTGAGAGCCCGCACGATGCAACAAACAAACCAGGATTGGCTGCAACGCAGCCGGCAGGCCGTCTGGCATCCCTGTACCCAGATGAAGCAGCACGAAGCCCTGCCCATCGTTCCCATCGCCCGCGGCGAGGGGGTGTGGCTGATCGACTTCGAAGGTCGCCGCTACCTCGATGGCGTCAGCAGCTGGTGGGTCAACCTGTTCGGCCATGCCAATCCGCGCATGAATGCCGCCATCCTTGACCAGATGAATACGCTGGAGCATGTGATCCTGGCCGGCTTCACCCAGAAGCCGGTGGTGGAACTGTCGGAGAAACTGGCTGCCCTGACCGGTCTCGGTCACGCTTTCTATGGCTCGGACGGGGCAAGCGCGACCGAGATCGCGCTGAAGATGAGCTACCACTACTGGCGCAATCACGGCCGCACCGCCAAGACCGGCTTTGTCAGCCTGCAGAACAGCTATCACGGCGAGACACTGGGGGCGTTGTCGGTCACCGACGTGCCGCTATTCAGCGCCACCTACGCCCCCCTGTTGCGCCAGACCCAGCGGGTGCCTTCGCCGGACTGGCGCCTGGCTGAGCCGGGCGAGACACCGGAGCAGTACGCCGACCGTGCCGCCGACGCACTGGAAGCCTTGCTGAAGGCCCAGGCCCACGAACTGGCTGCCCTGATCGTCGAGCCGCTTTGCCAGGGGGCGGCCGGCATGGCCATGTACCACCCTCGCTACCTGCAGCGCGCCCGCGCCCTGTGCGATGCCTACGAAGTCCACCTGATCGCCGACGAGATCGCCATGGGCTTTGGTCGCACCGGTACCCTGTTCGCTTGCGAGCAGGCCGGTATCCGACCGGACTTCCTGTGTCTTTCCAAGGGCATCACCGGTGGCTATCTGCCCCTGTCGGTGGTCCTGAGCACGGACGACATCTACGCTGCCTTCTATGACGACGATGTCCGCCGGGGCTTCCTGCACAGCCACAGCTACACCGGCAACGCGCTGGCCTGCCGCGCCGCGCTGGAAGTGCTGGCCATCTTCGATGACGAGAATGTGTTGGCGCAGAACCACAGCAAGGCCAGCGCCGTCGCACCGGACTTCGCCCGCTTGGCCGCCCATCCACGGGTAGCCAACGCGCGCCAGCTCGGCATGATATGGGCCTTCGAGGTACACGATGCCATTGCCGGCTTCTCCGGGCGCCTGTTCGAGGCGGCGCTCAAGCAGGGGGTGCTTTTGCGGCCAGTCGGGCAAACTGTCTACCTCATGCCACCGTATGTGATCAGTATCGCCGAGTTGCAACAGGTATTTGCTATCCTGCTAAGCCTGCTTGATGAGGGTGTGCGTTAGTCTTGCCCGGCGGCAGCGCGCTGCCGGTGAATATCGCCTATAAAAAACAACAGATCCTGTCCGCGAAAGCTCATGTCGCTCGTCCTCTCTGTGCCGGAGCCAATTACCGGCTACACCCTCAGTGTCGAGACCAACCCCAAGGCCTTGAAGGCCTGGCTTGTTTCTTTGCCGCCCGCCAATCTGCAGGAGACCGCCCGCGCGATCTTCGACGCCCTGACCACGCTCAACCGGGTCAAGCTCGACGACGACACGCGCTTCAAGCTGCTGGAGCACTACCAGCTGGCCATCGACCTGCTTGATGCGCCGCTGGAAGCGACCTACACCTCGGCTGCCATGCCGGCCAAGGAAAAGCACAAGCAGGCCGCCGTGCTGGCGCGCAACCTGCAGCTGGAACTGGCCAATGGCTACAAGCTGGTGCTGCTGGATCGCCTGCACGTGCGCTTCAGCCTGGGCAACAAGCATATTCCGCAGCTGATCCAGAAGCTCCTGATGACCTACCACAAGCTCATGTGGGTCTGTTGCAAGAGCTATACGCCGGTGCCGACCGGTACCTGGCAGGAAATCCATAGCCTGTTCCGGCATGCGATCCAGCATAAGCACATCGACCAGCCCGAGGGCGTAGAGCCGATCAAGACCATCGGTGGCTACTACAAGCAGATCCTGCTGCTGGCGCTGGCCGACCCCTATCGCTATCACCCGGTCGAACACGACAAGATCCAGGATCTGATCCGCAATTACGGCGCCGCAGCCCTGTTTCAGCCGCTGGGCAACCAGCCCAGCCCGACCACGCCGGCCGGCTACTTTCTGGTCCGCATGGATGCCGATGTTCCCCCGACCTTTCTGGGCCAGAAGCCGCTCGACGTCGAGGCCAGCAATGCCATCCTGCTCGACACGATGGAAATGGCCAAGTTGTTGCACAAGGCCCTGCATGTGGTCGAGCAGAAGCTGCCAGGCGCCAATGACCGCAGCAAGGCGCAAGCCTGGATAGACTTGCTGCGCCGGGTCACCCGGCAATGGAGCATCGCCCCCAAGCGCGTTTTCCAGCGCATCCGCGCCAATAGCAGGGTGGAGATGGTGGTGGGCCTGCGCATGTCGGCCTTCTACCTCAACGATGCCCAGCCCCTGCTGCAGCCCGTGGTGCTGGACGACAGCGTCATCGAGATCAACGCCGAAGGGCCGATCAGCATTTCCGGCGCGGCCTATGGCCCGCCGGACGACTGGCTGCTGCTGAACGAGAGTCCCGGTGGCTTCGCCCTGCGCCTGCAACCGGCGCCGCAGAACTGTGCCTACCGGGTCGGGGATATCGTGGCCTTGCGGGGCAAGCCGGAGGATGACTGGATGGTGGCCTGCGTGCGCTGGCTGCAGACCATGCCCAATAGCGAATCGGTCGAAGTGGGTATCCAGATACTGGCACCACAAGGGCAGCCCGCCATGGTGCGCCCCACCGGTACCACGACCGGTAGCAACTTCCAGCCGTGCATCCTGCTGCCGGAAGTCACGGCGCTCAAGCAGCCGCAGATGCTGCTGGCGCCGCGTGGCACCTTCGGCGCCATGCGTGAGCTGGCGATCTATACCGACGATGGCGAGAAAGTGGTCCGCTCGGCCAGATTGTCCGAGCAGGCGGTGGGGTTCGAGATGTTCGAGTACGCCGAGACGCTCGGCGTATATCGGTAATGCGCCGCTGATAACCCGATCAGACAAAGCCCGCCTTGGTGGGCTTTGTCTTTAGCCAGTCTGGGTGGCGGGGTTGCGTTGGCGGCGGGCAAGTTCGGCGAGGGTGATGTTGAGCGCGGCGTCGACCTGGCCAAACTTCTCGTTCAGGAGTTCGTGCAGGCTGTCGGTGGCGCGTGGTGGCGTAACCGGGCGGCGGACCAGCAGGTAGTAAAGGTCAGTGAGTGTGATGCGCTCCAGGGCCGTGGCGAGCAGCCAGCCGTCCTGCCGCGTGGCCTGAGTCCAGCCTTTTTCCGATAGTCGTTCCAGCAGGCTATGCAGCTCATCCTGGCCCAGTGACAGAGAACGGCGCAGCTTATCCAGCGTCGGCGTGACGCCTTCGCGGCGGGCATCGTCCAGCTTCAGCAGCAGGCGTACCGCGTCGTACAAGAGCTGGCCGGCATGGGCGCGGCGACGCCAGGCCTCGCCGTGCCAGTAGGAGAGGCTGGCACTCAAGACGGCGCCGGCAAGGATGATGACCCAGATCAGGTACAGCCAGAGCAGGAAGATGGGCAGGCTGGCAAAGGCACCGTACACCAGCTTGAAGGTCCCGAACTTCTTCACGTACAGGCCGAACAGGCTCTTCATGACCGTCAGCGAGAAGGTGGCAAATCCCGCTGCCAGCACGGCGTGCTGGGCGGGTACCGGGCAATTGGGCACTACCCGATAGAACAGCGCGATACCGGCCAGCGCAAGCAGGAAGCCGCTGCCGTTGAGCATGGCGGCCAGCACCCCGCTACGGTCCTCCAGCCAGCCGATCAGCGCGAGGCCGACACCCAGCAACAACGGACCAAGCGTCAGCACCCCCCAGTAGGTCATGGTCTTGATCAACCAGGGGCGTTGCCGACGGATGCGCCAGATGCGATTGAAGGTACGGTCAATGGTGCCCATCATGGCCACTGCGGTCAGTGCCAGGGTTGCCATGGAGAGGGCGGTCAGCTTGCCGGTATTGTCGGTGAACTGCCGCATGTAGACCGTAATGATCTTGCCGGCGGAGTCGGGCACCAGATTGCTCAGCAGGAAGAGCTTGAAGCGGGTGGAGACCTCATCGAACATCGGAAAACCGGCGACGATGGTCAGGGCAATGGTCAGAAAGGGCACCAGGGCCAGCAGTGTGGTGAAGGTGAGGCTGCCGGCAGCCTCCAGGCAGCGGTCATCGCGCAGGCGCCTGAGGACGAACAGGGCGAAGTCCAGCGGGGCGGGTAGGCGGCTGATCACGTTGCGGCGATAGTCGGACAGGCGAAGCATCGGGGAAGGTATCTTTCTTGTAATGACGCGACTATCGCTTAATTGCGCGAGATGGCAAAGCCCCGCACCGGGCAACAGAACCTATAATCCCGGCTTTATCCTTTTTCGCACCTCGACATGGCCGATCTGCTGGTTCTTTACTACTCCCGTCACGGTGCCACCCGGCAACTGGCACAACTGATCGCCCGCGGCATCGAATCGGTCGAGGGCTGCCAGGCCCGTCTGCGTACCGTACCGGCGGTATCCACCGTGGTCGAGGCCACGGCGCCGGCCATACCGGATGAAGGCGCACCCTATGTTGAGCTGGCCGACCTGAAGGAATGCATCGGCCTGGCGCTGGGCAGCCCGACCCGCTTCGGCAACATGGCGGCACCGCTCAAGTATTTCCTCGACGGCACCAGCGCCGACTGGCTTGCCGGTACGCTCGCCGGCAAGCCGGCTGCCGTCTTCACCAGTACCAGCAGCCTGCACGGCGGCAATGAGACCACCCTGCTGACCATGATGTTGCCACTGCTTCACCACGGCATGTACCTGGTGGGCCTGCCCTATAGCGAGCCCGGCCTGAGCGTGACGCAAGGCGGTGGTACGCCCTATGGCGCCAGCCACGTGACGGGCCACGATGGCCGTCGCCCGCTCGACGAGCATGAAAAGGCCCTGGCCATGGCACTGGGCAAGCGCCTGGCCGAAGCCGCCCTCAAGCTGGTGAAGCCGCTATGAACCAGGCCGCCATGAATACCCTGGTGCGGCAGAGCCGTAACGGCACCCTGGCCGGTCTGTTGGCCCTGTTCATCCTTTGCCTGGCCTGGGAAGCCTGGCTTGCGCCTTTGCGACCCGGCTCCCTGTTCTGGATCAAGGCACTGCCCCTGCTATTGCCGTTGTCTGGCGTGCTGCGCGGCAGGCGCTATACCTATCAGTGGCTCAGCATGTATATCCTGCTGTGGTTCATCGAAGGGGTCATGCGCGGCTGGAGCGACAGCGGCACCATCCGCTATCTGGCGATTCTGGAGATCGTCCTCAGCACTTGGGTCTTCGCCTGCACCGTCGTCTTTGCCCGTCTCACCCGGACCGAATAGCACCGATCATGAATGCCTACTCCCTGCTGCGCCTGCTGAATGCCGATGCCTTCCGCCCGGGGCCGGAGCTGGCCGATGCATTGGGCGTCTCGCGCGCCAGCGTCTCGCTGGCGCTGAAGTCCGTGGCCGAACTGGGCGTCGAGATCCATACGGTCAAAGGTCGGGGTTACAAGCTAGCCAAACCGATCGCCTGGCTGGACGAAGCCAAGGTCGCACAGGGGCTCGGTGAGGCGGCACGCTATTTCGACCTGCAGCTGTTTGACGAGATCGACTCGACCAACACCGCCTTGCTGGCCGCCGCCCACAAGGGTGCCCCTGCTGGCCGCGTCTATGCGGCAGAGCGGCAGACGGCGGGACGAGGCCGGCGCGGCCGCAGCTGGCAGGGAGAGCTGGGCGATGCGCTGATGTTCTCGCTGCTCTGGCGCTTCAACCTGGGTGTGGCCGACCTGTCCGGGTTGAGCCTGGCCGTTGGCCTGGCCGTCGCGCGGGCCCTGGAAAGTCTGGGGGTGATCGACGCGCGCCTGAAGTGGCCCAACGATATCGTGACCAGCGCCGGTGCCAAGCTGGGCGGCATCCTGATCGAGGTCTCTGGCGAAGCGCATGGACCGTCCAGCGTGGTGATCGGCATCGGCCTCAATCTGCGTCTGTCCGATGGCTTGCGTGGTGGTCTCGACCAGGCGGCGGAATCCCTGGCCCTGCTGGGTTACAGCGGTGATCGCAACCGGCTGCTGGCCTCGGTACTGGCGGAGCTTGCCAGCCTGCTGCCGGCGTTCGAGCAGCACGGCTTTGCACCACTGCTCGCCGAATGGGAAGCGCGCCATGCCATGCAGGCCGCACCGGCCCGGCTGCTCCAACCAAATGGCGAAATCGTCGAGGGCACGGCACTGGGCGTGGCGCCGGATGGCGCCTTGCGTTTCCAGACATCGGAAGGCGAGCGCCGTGTGCATGCCGGCGAAGTCAGCCTGCGGAGAGCCCAGTGAGTACGCTGCTGCTCGATGCGGGCAATAGCCGGCTCAAATGGCGCCTGTGCCAGGAGGCGCTGCTCCTTGGCGACGGGGTGGCCGGGTACGATGATCTCGCCGGGCTGGCGCTTGCGCTACGCCAGCATGCACCGATCACCAAGGTCCTGGCCTGCAATGTAGCGGGCGCCGGCGTGGCGCAGCAACTGACCGACTTGCTGACGCCGTTGCCTGTCGATTGGCTCAAGCCTGACGTGCACCTTGCAGGTTTGCGCAATCACTATCGCATTCCGGGCCAACTGGGGGCCGATCGCTGGGCCGCCATGCTTGGCGCACGCAGTCTGGTTAATGAAGATTGCATCGTGGTCATGGCCGGTACCGCCATGACGGTCGATGCGCTGACATCGGACGGTGACTTCCTGGGGGGCATCATCGTACCCGGCTTCCGGCTCATGCGTACCGCCCTGGCGCAAGGTACGGCCGATCTGGGTCTGCCGGAAGGCGCGCCGGTCGACTTCCCGCATTCGACCGGCGAGGCCATCGTCAACGGTGCCTTGCTGGCCTTGTGCGGCGCCATCCATGAAATGCGCAAACGACTGCAGCAGCAGCGGGCCGGCATGGTGCCGGTCCTGCTTTCGGGCGGCGATGCCACACTACTGGCCCCCTTGCTTGCGCCGACGCTGGCGGCGCAGCTCATGCCTGTTGATAATCTGGTGTTGCGTGGCCTAGCCCGTCTTGCTTTTCCCGATGCCAGCCTGAAGGAATACTGATCTCATGAAGTGGTTGTTCATCCTGCTCGTCTGCGCCAATCTGCTGTTCTTTGGCTACACCCGCCTTGCCGAGCCACCGGCTCCGGTCGACTGGAAGGCCCGCGAGGTCAAGGCCGACAAGCTCAAGCTGGTCGCGGCCGATGCACCCAAGCCGGTGCTGGAATCCGCCATGCCTGGCGATCCGGCAGCCGTACCGGCCGTGGAGCATGCCGCCGAGGCCAAGGTCGCGGAGGCTGCCACCAAGGCGGAAGCCAAGCTTGAGGAAAAGCCCGACACCAAGTCCGAGGCCAAGAGCGGCCAGGTTTGCCTCGCTTGGCGCGGCATCCTGCCCGAGGACATGCCCAATGCCCGCAAGCAGTTGACGGCACTCAAACTCGGTGGCGAGGTGAAGCTCGAAAGTAGCGAGCCGGACGGCCCCAAGCGCTACTGGGTTTATATCCCGCCTCGCCCGAACAATGAAGATGCACAGAGGAAGGCCGAGGAGATCAAGTCGCTTGGCGTAGACGACTTCTTCGTGGTCAATGACGGCAGCCGCTGGAACCATGCGATTTCGCTGGGCCTGTTCTCGACCCAGGAGGCGGCCGATCGGCGCCTGGAAACCATCAAGCAAAAGGGCGTGCGCTCGGCCGTCAGCCGCGAGCGGGGTGAAATGGCCAGCAAGAGCCTGATCATCCGGCATGTTGCCAAGACGGCGCGGGCCGATCTGTCCAAGGCTGCAACCAGTTTCAAGGGTAGCTCGGTGTCAGAAACCGGTTGTTGATCCGGCAAAGCCGGCCAACAAAAAGGCGACCCGCTTCGGGTCGCCTTTCTCTATTCGGCGTGGCCTGTCGGCATGGGCCCCGGGCTTACTTTTTTACGAACATCAAGTCCCATACCCCGTGCCCAAGGTTGAGCCCGCGCTGCTCGAACTTGGTCAGCGGCCGCCAGCTCGGGCGCTCGGCATAGCCTTCCACGGTGTTCTGCAGGTCCGGGTTGGCACTGAGCACTTCCAGCATCTGCATCGCGTAGTCTTCCCAGTCGGTCGCCATGTGTACATAAGCACCCGGCTTGAGACGGCTGACGATATGCGCCAGGAAGGCCGGCTGTACCAGCCGGCGCTTCTGTTGCCGCTTCTTGGGCCAAGGGTCGGGAAAGTACAGGTGAAAGCCATCCAGCGAGGCCGGTGCCAGCATATGCTCGACCACTTCGACCGCATCATGGCGGATCACCCGGATATTGCTGAGCTGCTTTTCCTCGATCAGCTTGAACATATTGCCCACGCCGGGCCCATGCACCTCGATGCCCAGGAAGTCGGTGTCGGCGCGCGCCGCCGCGATCTCCGAGGTGGCACCGCCCATGCCAAAGCCGATCTCCAGCACCTTGGGCGCGCTGCGACCAAAGGCAGCATCGAGGTCCAGCGTCTCTGCCCGGTACTCGATGCCCCATTGCGGCATGCCGGCTTCCATGGCGCGGGTCTGCGCTTCGGAAAAATGTCCCTGGCGCAGGACAAAGCTGCGGATGTGGCGTTGTTGCGGGTTATCCATGATGTCTTGTAGTACGAATCGGTAAGCGGGCAGCGCAGGACAGGACGGGGGAGCGTTGCGGCTGCCCCGATATGCGCCCGCTCCCGTGTCTACTTGTGGTTTAGCCTATCATCCCGCCGGTTGGCGAGCTGGGGCTGGCGGAATACAGCTTTCGCGGCATCCGGCCTGCGAGGAACGCTTCCCGGCCGGCTTCCACGCCGAGCTTCATGGCGCGGGCCATGCGCACCGGATCCTGGGCGGCCGCAATCGCGGTATTCATCAGCACGCCGTCGCAGCCGAGCTCCATGGCAATCGCCGCGTCCGATGCGGTACCCACGCCGGCATCGACGATCACCGGCACCCGGCTCTGCTCAATGATGAGCTTCAGGTTCCAGGGGTTCAGGATGCCCATGCCCGAGCCGATCAGGCTGGCCAGCGGCATGATGGCGCAGCAGCCTATATCCTCGAGCTGCTTGGCAATGATGGGGTCGTCCGAGGTGTAGACCATGACATCGAAGCCATCCTTGATCAGGGTCTCGGCAGCCTTGAGGGTTTCCAGCACGTTCGGGAACAGGGTATGCGAGTCACCCAGCACCTCGAGCTTGACCAGCTTGTGGCCGTCGAGCAGCTCGCGCGCCAGCCGCAGCGTGCGTACTGCCTCATCAGCGCTGTAGCAGCCGGCCGTATTGGGCAGGTAGGTGAATTCGCTGGGCGGCAGAAAATCCAGCAGGCTGGGCTGGCTGGCGTCTTGCCCGAGGTTCACGCGCCGTATGGCGACGGTGACGATCTCCGCGCCCGATGCATCGATGGCGGCACGGGTCTCGGTGAAATCCTTGTACTTGCCGGTGCCGACCAGCAGGCGGGAGCCGTATTCACGGCCAGCGATGGTAAAGGGCGTGCTCATGGGGAGGTCCGGTTAGGGCGCTGCTTGGGCGCCATGATCAGGGTGGTCGAATAATCCAGGAAGCCGACGGAGCGCCAGAAGGCCAGCGCCCGCTCATTGCTGCTCATCACATCCACACTCAGCCGCTTGTCTGCCGGCCAGTATTGTTCGAACAGCAGTGCCAGTGCGCGCCGCCCCAGCCCCAGGCGTCGGCGGTCACCCGAGACGAAGAACTGGCGCAGATAGATGGAGCCGGCCTGCTCACGGTAGAGCGCGTAGGCCACGACCTGCTCATCGTAGTCGAACAGCACGGCCGAATAACCTTCATGCGCCAGCCAGTCATGCATGCGCTCACGAAGTTGCACCGCCGAGAGGCTGCTGCGCTGGCCTTCGTCACGGCGCAACTGCTGGCTCAGCTCGGCCAGCAGGTCCACATCCGCCAAGGTGGCGGGGCGACTTTGCAGGATGACGGGCGTATTCATTCAACCGCCCCCTACGGCAACCACGATCTCCAGCTTGTCGCCTTCCAGCAGCACGGTTTCGCCGTGCTGGCTGCGGGGCACGATCTCACCGTTGCGCTCGATGGCAATCCGGCGACCGGCATGGCCCAGTTGCTCGATCAGTTCAACGATATTGAGGCCGGCGGCGAACTGGCGTGCGTCGCCGTTGAGGGTAATGGTAATCACGCTGGTTTCTTGGTCTGCTGCAATTCAGCCCGATTTTAGCACCCCCACGCGGCCGCCCCGATATGAACTTAGGTAATTGAACAAACAACAGTTATTCCAAAGGGGAGCGCATGCCGAGAGCACGCCTCTGCCTGGGTTATAGCCACCGAATAAGCAGTGGCCCGTGGCATCAGCGGCGCGAGCGTAGCAAGGTTCACAACCAGCGGGCGGAGCGGAGGGGTAAGGGACGGAGCTGGATGAAGCCGGAGGGGGTGCGGTATCCGGTCGCGTTAATGCGAAGCGCCCGGGTCTCCCGGGCGCCACAGATGCATTTGACACTGGTGCAAGGCCTGATCGTCCAGATAGCGCCCTACGACTTCAGGCGGTGGATACGCACCACGCGCTCCAGCTGACGCAAGGTCTGCATGACCTTGGCCAGATGCTGGCGGTTTTCCACCTGCACGGTAAAGCTGATCTCGGTATAGCGGTCACCCTCGTGCTCGCTGTCCATGCGGACGTTCTCGATGTTGGCGGCGGCTTCCGAGATGGCTGCGGCGATCTGCGCCAGCACGCCACGCTCGTGCATGGCCAATACCTTGATCTGCACGTCGAACAACTTGCCCGGCGGCACGTCCCATTCGACTTCCAGCAACTTGTCGGGGTCGACCTTGCCATGCCGGCCCACGACTTGCGGGCAGTCGTGGGTATGGATAACCAGTCCCTGGCCCTGCTTGATCAGGCCGATGATAGGGTCGCCCGGTATCGGGTTGCAGCAGCGAGAGAACTGAACGGCAACACCTTCGGTGCCGCGGATAAGGATAGGCCCGCTCTTGGCCTCGCCCTCGCTCAACAGGCCCGCCAGCGTCAGCAGGCGCTGCGCGACGACGACGCCCAGGCGTTTGCCCAGGCCGATGTCGGCCAGTATCTCTTCGCGCCTGGACGGTGCGTTTTCCTTGAGATAACGGTCCCAGGCCTCGCCCGGCATCTCCGTGCTCTGGTTCATCAACGCGCGAACCGCCTGGTTGAGCATGCGCTCGCCCAGCTGTACGGCTTCCTCATAGCGCATGGTCTTGAGGAAGTGGCGGATGTGCGAGCGCGCCTTGCCGGTGACGACGAAATTGAGCCAGTTGGGGTTCGGACGGGCTGTCGTAGCGGTCACGATCTCGACCTGGTCGCCGGTCTTGAGCGCTGTGCGCAAAGGCATCAGGTCGTAGTTGATACGAGCGGCAATACAGCGGTTGCCGATATCGGAATGCACCGCATAGGCAAAGTCTACGGCGGTCGAGCCCTGCGGCAGGGTCAGGATCTTGCCCTTGGGGGTGAAGACGTAGACCTCGCCCGGGAACAGGTCGACCTTGATATGTTCGAGGAATTCGACCGAATCGCCCGACATGGACTGGATTTCCAGCAGCGACTGTAGCCACTGGTGGGTCTTTTGCTGCACATCACTGACTCCGTCGTCACCGGACTTGTACATCCAGTGCGAAGCCACGCCGGCCTGGGCTACCTTGTGCATGTCCTGGGTGCGGATCTGCACCTCGATCGGGGTGCCATAAGGACCGGAGAGTGCGGTATGCAGGCTCTGGTAGCCATTCGGCTTGGGAATCGCTATGTAATCCTTGAAGGTGCCGGGGCGGGGCTTGTACAGCCCATGCAACGCACCCAGCGCCAGGTAACAGGTGGGGACATCCTTGACGATGACGCGGAAGCCATAAATATCCAACACCTCGGAAAAGCTGAGGTGCTTTTCCTGCATCTTGCGATAGATGCTGGCCAGGTGCTTCTCGCGCCCGTAGACGGTGGCTTCGACCTTGGCGTCGCTCAGCTTGTGCTTGATGGCGTCGAGGATCTTGCTGACGACCTCGCGGCGATTGCCCCGCGCCGCCTTGAGTGCCTTGCCCAGCACCTCGTAACGCATGGGGTGGAGATAGCGGAAGCTCCAGTCCTCAAGTTCCTGGTAGATCGCATGCAAGCCGATGCGGTTGGCGATCGGCGCATAGATTTCCAGCGTTTCGGCCGCGATGCGCTTTTGTTTGTCCTCGCGCATATGGCCCAGCGTGCGCATATTGTGCAGCCGGTCGGCGAGCTTCACCAGGATCACCCGGACGTCGCGGGCCATGGCCATCAGCATCTTGCGGAAGTTCTCGGCCTGCGCTTCTTCCTTGCTCTGGAACTCGAGCTTCTCCAGCTTGGAGAGGCCGTCCACCAGCTCGGCGATCGGCTTGCCAAAGCGCTCCGTCAACTCCAGCTTGCTGACCCCGGTGTCTTCCATCGTGTCATGCAGGAAGGCCGCCATCAGCGCCTGCGCATCGAGATGATGGTCAGCCAGGATATCGGCGACGGCCAGCGGATGGGTGATGTAGGGTTCGCCGCTCTTGCGCGACTGGGTCTTGTGGCATTCGGCACTGAACAGGAAGGCAGCCCGAAGCAGGGGCAGGTCCTCGGCCTTCAGGTAGCCCGATACCTTGGCGAACAGCGTGTTCGCGTCCCGCGCCACCTGGGGGGCGTATTCGTCGGGAACGGGGATGTCATCAGCAGTCAGCATCATGGTACGAAGGTAAAAAAGCGGGCACGGGCCCGCTTTTCATTGCTCCACTCGGACAATCAGGTCCGGGCGCGGTGCAGGATTTCAATACCGATCTTGCCGGCAGCCAGCTCGCGCAGGGCAAGCACGGTCGGCTTGTCACGGCCGGCTGCATCCACCAGCGGGGTGGAACCGTTGGCCAGCTGGCGGGCGCGGTAGGCGGCCGTCAGGGTCAGGTCGAAACGGTTGGGGATGCGGTCGAGGCAGTCTTCTACGGTAATACGGGCCATGATGGGTTTACTCCGGTAAAGCGGCCGGCCCAGCGGGCCGGCACGAATGCAAATGCGGGTATCGATCAGCCTTTGAGGCTGGCGATCAGTGCCTGGTGGCGTTCGCTTTGAGCGGCGACCTGGCAGCGCTCGGCACGCACGATGCCGATGATGTCGCGTACCGACTGGTCGATGTGCTCGTTGACGATCACATAATTGAATTCGGACAGGCGGCCGATTTCCTCGCGGGCATTGGCAAGGCGGCGCACGATGGCATCCTCGCTGTCCGTGCCGCGGTTACGCAGGCGTTGCTCCAGTACTTCGGCGCTTGGCGGCAGAATGAAGATGCCTACCGCTTCGGGGAACAGCCGGCGAACCTGCTGGGCACCCTGCACGTCGATCTCCAGCAGGATGTCCTGGCCGCTGGCCATGACATCGGTGATCCATTTCTGCGAGGTGCCGTACAGATTGCCGTGTACTTCGGCGTGTTCGAGGAATTCGCCACGGCCAACCATGGCGAGGAAGTCTTCGCGGCTGACAAAGTGATAGTCGCGGCCTTCCTGTTCACCATCGCGCGGCGCGCGGCTGGTGAAGGAGACGGACAGTTGCACCTTGGAGTCTGCCGCGAGCAGGCCTCGTACCAGCGTGGCCTTGCCTGCGCCCGACGGGCCGGCGACGACAAAAAGCTTGCCTTTGCTCATAGGGGATTATCTCGTTGATTCAAACGGCTTATTGGCAGCGTAACACAATCGCCATGCACCATCAGCCATTGATTATTCGATGTTCTGTACTTGTTCGCGCATTTGTTCGATCAGGACCTTCAGTTCCAGCGAGGCCTGCGAGGTCTCGACCGCCACCGACTTGGATCCCAGCGTATTGGCCTCACGATGCAGTTCCTGCATCAGAAAGTCCAGCCGCTTGCCGACGGCGCCGCCGGTTTTGAGGATGCGGCGCAATTCCACCAGATGGGTGGAGAGGCGGGTCAGCTCTTCCGCCACGTCGATCTTCTGCGCAAACAGGGCGACTTCCTGGCGGACCCGGTCGTCGTCCAGGCTGCCCAGGGCTTCGAGCAAACGTTGCTTGAGCTTGTCGTCATAGGCCGCGACGATGGCTGGCAAGCGAGGTTGTACCTCGGTGACGATGGCATCGATCTTGTCGATGCGCTCGATCATGGAGGCGGCGAGCTTCACACCTTCACGGCCACGGGTGGCGGAGAAATCGGCCAGTGCCAGGTCCAGCAACTCGAGCGCGGTCTGCTGCATGGCCTCCGGCGTTACGGAATCCGTTGCCAGCACGCCCGGCCAGCGCAGCAGCTCACCCATCTTCAGGTCACCGGCCTGCGGCGCGACATCACGGGCTTGCTGCGACAGCGCCACCAGCTGTGCCAGCAATTCCTGGTTCAGCTGCAGCCTGGGTTGTGTTTCTGCCCGGGCGGAGAAGCCGATACGGCAATCGAGCTTGCCGCGTGATACCTTGCCGGCCAGCTTTTCACGAACCAGGTTCTCGATCTGTCGCAGCTCTTCAGGCAGGCGCAGGTTCAGATCAAGAAAGCGGTGATTCACCGCACGCAATTCGACACTGAGCAGGCCGCCTGCCAATTCTCGGGTTGCAACGGCATAGCCGGTCATGCTGAGTATCATGCGGGGCTCCATGGGGATGTTTCGTACCTGGGGGATGCGTGGATGGCGGGCGGGCCTGCGGGCCGATATCGCCTGCGCTTTGACTTTGTGACAGCTCAAAACCACAATCTGGGCCATCAGACCCGGATGTCATGTTTCATCCAGCGACAGATGTGACTTAAATATTATCATACTGCTTGCATGCACTGGTCGTGGCGGGCACTGCCCCGGCCACGCCGGTTTTTGCAAGCGATACAGATTGGTCCGGTTCAAGCCGGGAAGCAATATACTGAGTTGGATGGCAAACGCGACAATGCCGCCTGGCGTCATTCGCGGCACCTGAGGGTGCATCCAGGTGCCTCGGGCAACAGCGGGGTTTCGTGGAAGTGCCCTTTGCGTAGCGGATACATTACCGAATAAGACAGGCTCCCGGCCCAGATGCCAGCACCTAGCAATTTCCCGCTTGCACGCGGTTATCAACTGCTCAACTACACCATCGTCAAGCAATTGTCGGCGGGGGGCTTTTCCATCGTCTACCTGGCACATGACGAGCATGACCAGCCGGTGGCGATCAAGGAGTACCTGCCCAATGCATTGGCCTTGCGCAGCGAAGGCGAGCGGGTGATGGCGACCTCGGCCGACAACCTAGCCCTGTTCCGGCACGGCATGAAGTGCTTTTTCGAAGAGGGCAAGACACTGGCGCAGATACGCCACCCCAATATCGTCAAGGTGGTGAATTTCTTCCGTGCCAATGAAACGGTCTACATGGTCATGGAGTACGAGCGCGGGCGCACCCTGCAGAAGGAAATCCAGCTGACCGAGGGCGGCGTGAAGGAAAACATGATCCTCTACGTGTTTGCCCACCTGCTCAATGGCCTGCGCGAAGTGCATTTGCACAAGATGCTGCACCTCGACATCAAGCCCGCCAACCTCTATATCCGCCGCGATGGCAGCCCGGTGCTGCTGGATTTTGGCTCGGCACGCGATGCCTTGAGCCCATCGATCAACAAGTTCACCCCCATGTATACGCCCGGCTTTGCCTCGCCGGAACAGTACGCGGATCGCGACAAGCTCGGGCCGTGGAGCGACATCTACAGCGTGGGCGCCAGTATCTTTGCCTGCATGAGTGGCCTGGCGCCGCAGGCTGCCGATCAGCGCGCCAAGGACGACAAGTACCAGTCGGTCAAGAAGATGTGGGCCGGTCGCTACTCGGCCAGTCTGCTGGAGCTGGTGGACTGGTGTCTGCAGCTTGATCCGCTGGCGCGGCCACAGAGCGTGCGTGAAGTTCAGAAGGCCCTGGTCGGAATTGCCAGCGAGCCACAACCCAAGCCGGGACTGCTGGCAGGGTTGAAAGGCAATCTGGCCCGGATCGGGCGTATGGAAATCAAGCTGGGTGGTGGCAAAGGAGAACAAAAATGAAATTCACCATCTTCCAGGAGACCCGACAGGGGGCTCGACAGTACAACCAGGATCGCATGTGCTATTCGTATAGCCGCGATTCCCTGCTGATGGTGGTGGCCGACGGCATGGGCGGGCATCTGCACGGTGAAGTGGCCGCGCAGATCACCGTGGAACTGATGGCTGACCTGTTCCAGAAAAAGGCCAGGCCGACCATCCAGAACCCGCATCAGTTCATGTCCGACGGCTGCATGAAGTGCCATGATGCCATCTTCAACTACGCGGCCAACCATAGCTTGCTGGAGACGCCGCGGACGACCGTGGTGGCCGCCATCGTGCAGGATGGGGTGCTGTATTGGGCGCACGTCGGGGATTCCCGCCTCTACCTGATTCGCAATGGCCAGGTGCTGGCCCGTACGCGCGACCATTCCAAGGTTCAGCAGATGGTGGATCTGGGGAGGCTGACGCCGGAGGAGGCCGAGCGCCACCCGGAAAAGAACAAGATCTATAACTGCCTGGGCTCCATGTTCCCGCCCGAAGTGGAAATCGGCGGCAAGGTGCCATTGATGGACGGTGATACCGTCATCCTGTGTACCGACGGGCTGTGGGGCGGCGTGACGCAGGGAGAGCTGGAACAGATGCTGACTGGCTACCCGGTGCTTTATGCCTTGCCACAACTGCTGGACCGCGCCGAGACCCGCGGC
The DNA here is from genome assembly GCF_054780835.1 of Chitinimonas naiadis. NCBI lineage: Bacteria > Pseudomonadati > Pseudomonadota > Betaproteobacteria > Neisseriales > Chitinibacteraceae > Chitinimonas > Chitinimonas naiadis. Next base: position 84,993 of record NZ_BAAGVO010000006.1, read on the forward strand.
GGTATCCATGGCGACAACCTGACCGGCGTCGCCATCAACTGGCATGACGAGGACGACAACTCCATCAGCAGCCTCTCGACCAAGAAGCTGTCCGATGGCGAGGTGACCACCCGGCTCAATACCCTTTCCTCGGACAAGGCGCTCAAAGAAAGCAAGGAAATCACCGAGGCGGATATCGAGGCCGCCATCCTGGAAATCCAGAACGCCATCAGCAAGTATTCGAAGTAAGCCCGGCCGGTCCGGAAAGCGCCCTCTCAGGAGGGCGTTTTTTACGTCTGCCCGGCACGCTTGACGGCTGGGGTATAATTTAAGCCTTGATTTCAGTGAGGTTTTTCATGCGCCCCTCCGGCCGTCAGCCCCAAGCGCTTCGCAGCGTTCGTATCACCCGCCATTACACCCGCCATGCCGAAGGCTCGGTCCTGATCGAGATGGGTGACACCAAGGTCATCTGTACCGCCAGCGTGGAAGAAAGCGTGCCGCCCTTCCTCAAGGGCAAGGGCGAGGGCTGGGTGACGGCCGAGTACGGCATGCTGCCACGCTCCACCAATAGCCGCATGAAGCGCGAGGCTGCCTCTGGCAAGCAGAGCGGCCGTACCCAGGAAATCCAGCGCCTGATCGGTCGCAGTCTCCGTGCCGTGGTCGACATGAAACTGTTGGGTGAGCGCCAGATCAGCATCGACTGCGATGTGATCCAGGCTGACGGTGGTACCCGCTGTGCCAGCATTACCGGTGCCTTTGTCGCCTTGCAGGACGCTATCAGCAAGCTGATGGCCGACGGCAAGCTGGCGGTTAATCCGATCCGCGAGCATGTCGCCGCCGTATCGGTCGGCATCCACCAGGGCCAGCCGGTACTGGACCTCGACTACCTTGAGGACAGCGACTGCGATACCGACATGAACGTGGTGATGACTGCCGCTGGTGGTTTCGTGGAACTGCAGGGCACGGCCGAGGGCGCGCCTTTCACGCGTGACGAGATGGCGGCGCTGGTGGCCTTGGCCGAGTCCGGTATCCGGGAACTGATCGCGGCGCAGCGCACGGCGCTTGCTGGCTGAGCATCACGATGGCCATTGGTTTTCGGGCGGGTCGGCAGCAAAGCGGTTACCAGACGCTGACCTTCCTGCATGTCCGCTGGCCGAGTTGGCTGGGCCGTGGCTTGCTCGGTTTCGACGGGCATCTGATCCACTACCCCCGCGGTAGCCATATTCCGCCGCATACCGACAAGGTGCAGCGGGGCCGTCATTACCGTATCAACCTGGTGCTGTGGCAGCCCGCGCAGGGCGGCGAGTTCCAGTGTTTCGACGCACAGGGTCGACCAGCCTGGTCGCTCTGGCGTCGTCTGTTTTTCTTTCGTCCCGATGTGATGACGCATAGCGTCACCGCATGCGGAGGCAGACGCATCGTACTCAGCCTGGGCTGGGCGTTGCGTGATCCGGATCTGAAGAATGCGTAAAGCCATACCCCAGCGGCGCATCTGCGTCGCACCGATGCTGGATTGGACTGACCGTCACTACCGCTATTTCCTGCGGCAGATATCGCGTCATGCCTTCCTGTACACCGAGATGGTCACGACGGGCGCCATCATCCACGGTGATCGTTCGCGTTTTCTCGACTTTTCAGACACCGAGCATCCGGTCGCCCTGCAGTTGGGCGGTTCCGAGCCTGCCGATCTGGCTACCTGCGCCAGACTGGCAGAGCAATGGGGCTACGACGAGGTCAACATCAACGTAGGTTGCCCGAGCGAACGGGTACAATCGGGCGCCTTTGGTGCCTGCCTGATGGAAGAGCCGCAACTGGTGGCCGACTGCGTCAAGGCCATGCGTGACGTGGTCAGCATCCCGGTCACCGTTAAGCACCGCATCGGCATCAACGAAGTCGAGCACTACGAGTACTTGCGCGATTTCGTCGGCACGGTGGCGGAGGCGGGCTGCGAGGTCTTCATCGCGCACGCCCGGAATGCGATCCTCAAGGGTTTGAGCCCCAAGGAAAACCGCGAGATTCCCCCGCTGAAGTACGACTACGTACACCGCCTGAAGCGGGAATTCCCGGATCTCGAGATCATCATCAATGGTGGCATCGACAACTGGCAGACCGTGGATGAGCAACTCGCGCACGTGGACGGTGTGATGATAGGCCGCATGGCCTACCACGACCCCTACCAGTTCGCACAGGTGGACGCGCGCTACTACGGTGACGATGCCACCCCGCAAAGCCGGGTCGAAGTCGCCCGAGCCCTGATGCCCTACATCGCCGAACGCATGGCCGAGGGCCGCAGCCAGCCCAAGCACATCGTCCGCCATGTACTGGGCCTGTACCAAGGCCGGCCTGGCGCCCGCAACTGGCGCCGCCTGCTATCGGACAGCAAGCAATTGGCCGGCGCCGGCCCCGAGCTGATCGAGGCAGCACTCGCCGAGGTAGAGCAGACTGTGACCTTGGCTGAATAACGCTATCTACCAGGCGGCAGCACAGTAGCGAAGGGACATCTACCTCCGCTGGTTTGCCATGGTTCGCGTCCACTATCATGGTCTCGGGTGCGTCACCTGTTCACTGTTACATAGAATTTAAAGAGGCCACTGACGAGACTGGCCCATCAATGCGGGGAAAAGCACTCATGCGTTACATTTTTTTGTGGCTGCTCAGCCTTACGGCGTTGGCCACGGAGCCCGTGCTGATGGCCACCATGGGCAGCAAGGCCTCGGTTTCCTTCGGTGGCAAGCCGGTAACGCTGGCGATCGGCGAAAGCCGTGATGGGGTAAAGCTGATTTCGGTCGGCGTGGATTCCGCCGTGTTCGAGAGCGGCGGCAAGCGCAGCACGGTGCAACTGGGGCAGGGGTTCTTTGCTGGCGGCAATGCCGGCGCTGATAAGGGATCGAGCAACTCGGCGACACTGTTTGATGCCGGCGGCGGCCATTTCATGGCCATGGTGACGGCGAACGGCGGCAGCGTGCGTGGTTTGATCGACACCGGTGCCTCCGCACTGGCCCTTTCTGAAGGTCATGCCAGAGCGTTGAATCTCCGTGTCGAACGTGATCGGCCGGTCCGGATGCAAACGGCGCAAGGTACCAAGATATTCTGGCTGACACGCCTTGACTCGCTCAAACTCGAAGGCATCACCCTGTACGGTGTCGAGGCGGTGGTGGCGGATGGCGACTATCCCGCCGTCCCCTTGATCGGCATGACCGTGCTCAACCAGTTGCAGATGCAACGTGACGGCAACACCATGGTTCTGAAGAAGAAGTACTGATGAATAATTCTGCACAAACTGATCGTGACCTGCGGCAATGGGTCATCTGGCCGCCCGCGATGGCTGCCCTGATAGGCTTGATCCTTGGTGGCTATCTGGTACGCGCCGTGTTTATTGCGACGGCCTGGCAGCTTGCCTATGCGCTGCTGGCCCTGTTTGTAGTCTGGTGTTTGTTGCCGCGCTTTGCCTTCAAGCTGTGGCGTGAGGGCGATGCCCTGTGCTGGCGCTGGGGTCAGTTGCACCGCGGACCATTGCATAGCCTGCCCTTGGCGGATATCGCCGTTGTCGAGGTTGGTACCTTGCCGGACAAACCTGCCTTGCCGTTTCGTACGCTGGCAGGGATGGAGGTGCATGGCGGGAATTTCACTCCTTCATTGAACCGGGGCGTCAAACTGACTACGCGTGATGGCCGGGTCATCTGGCTTGGCCTGCCGCAGCCGGAAAAATTCGCCACCGCCTTGCAAAACGTATTGCCCACCCCGATCACTACGCCATGAAACAACTCGTCCTCGCCAGCAACAATGCCGGTAAATTGAAAGAATTCAGCCGCCTGTTCGGCCCGCTCGATATCGAATTGATCCCGCAGGGGCAACTGGGTGTGAGTGAGGCAGAAGAGCCGCACGTCACCTTCGTGGAGAATGCGCTGGCCAAGGCCCGTCATGCTGCTGCCGCGACCGGCTTGCCGGCACTGGCCGACGATTCCGGCATTTGCGTGCCGGCATTGGGTGGTGCGCCGGGTGTCTACTCCGCGCGTTACGCCGGTGAGCCGAAATCCGACAGCCGTAACAACCAGAAACTGGTCGCTGAACTGAGCGGTCAGCCCGACCGCCGTGCCTACTATTTCGCCGTGCTGGTGCTGGTCCGCCATGCGGATGACCCGCAGCCGTTGATCGTCGAAGGACGGCTGGATGGCGAAGTCCTGGATATGCCGCGCGGTGAAGGTGGCTTTGGTTACGACCCCTATTTCCTGATTCCTTCTATCGGCAAAACCGCTGCGGAACTGACGCCGGAAGAAAAGAACCCGATCAGCCACCGTGGCAAGGCGCTCGCGCTCTTGCTGGATAAACTCCGTGAGGATGCATTGTGAGCACGCCCTGGCCCAAGTGGCTCAAAGATGATGGCGCAGTGGTAAGCTGCTTTGAGAAGGTCAAGGTCATGGAAGAGAATCTCGACGAGATCCGCCAGATGACCCAGGACGCCTTCGAAGACGGCCTGCTGATGGAAGTCTCCGAGGCGCAGATGCGCGAGGCACTGCACCATATGGTGGACCAGCTTTTCAACCCCTACAACAAGCGTTGAGCGGCGTTTGCCGTCTACCATGTTGATCAACCGGGACCCGGGCAGTAACCGCTGCCCCATGTTGTTGCAATGAATCCTATCTCCCTGGCCAGTGTGCCCAAGTTGGGGCAACTGACCGCGCTGCCGCCGCTGTCGCTCTACATTCACTTTCCCTGGTGCGTGCGCAAGTGCCCGTATTGCGACTTCAACTCGCACGAGGCCAAGGCAGGCTTCGACGAAATGGGCTACGTCGAGGCCTTGTTGCGGGACCTTGAACACAGCCTGCCGCTGTTCTGGGGGCGGCCGATCCATACCATTTTCATGGGTGGCGGTACGCCGAGCCTGTTCTCACCCGAGGCGATGGACGTGCTGTTGGCGGGCATCAGGGCCCGCACCAAACTGCTGCCGGACGCCGAGATCACGCTGGAAGCCAATCCCGGCACGGTGGAGGCGAACAAGTTCGAAGGTTATCGGGCTGCGGGCATCAACCGCCTGTCCATCGGCATCCAGAGCTTCAATCCGGGGCACCTCAAGGCCATCGGCCGCATCCACGATGATGCCGAGGCGCGGCGGGCGGCGGCGTTGGCCGGGCAGATATTTGATACCTTCAATCTGGACCTGATGTTCGCCCTGCCGGGGCAAACGATTGAGCAGGCGCTGCAGGATGTGGAAACGGCGTTGAGCTTTGCGCCGACGCACATGAGTTGTTATCACCTGACGCTGGAACCCAATACCTATTTCTATCGTTATCCGCCGACCCTGCCGGATGACGATACGGCGGCCGAGATGCATGACGCCATCGAGGCGCGGCTGGCGGTGGCCGGTTTCGAGCACTATGAGACCAGCGCCTTTGCCCGGCCGGGGCATCGTGCCCGGCATAACGTCAATTACTGGCAGTTTGGCGACTACCTGGGCATTGGGGCGGGGGCCCATGGCAAGTTGAGCTTCCCGGACAAGATCATTCGCCAGGCGCGCTACAAGCAGCCGGCGGCCTACCTGAAGGCGATAGCCGAGGGCAATGCGGTGCAGACCGAGGAGGTGGTGAGCCACGCGGCCCTGCCGTTCGAGTTCATGCTCAATGCCTTGCGACTGGCCGAGGGTTTTGCGGTGCCACTGTTCACCGAGCGGACCGGCCTGCCGCTCAACGTGCTTGAACGCCCCTTGCAGGAGGCCGAGCGGCTAGGTCTGATTGAGCGGGATTTCCGCGAGATCAAGCCGAGCGAGCGCGGTCGCCGTTACCAGAACCAGTTGCTGCAGTTGTTCCTGCAGGACGAGTCATCACACTGAGGAGATAGATCGATGAGCAAGCAAATCATTCATAGCGAGCAGGCCCCCAAGGCGGTTGGTACCTATTCGCAGGCGGTCAAGGTGGGTAACACCGTCTACCTGTCCGGCCAGTTGGGTCTGGACCCTGTCAGCGGCGAGCTGGCCGAGGGCTTCGAGGCGCAGGCCCACCTGATGTTCAAGAACCTGCGCGCCGTGGCCCAGGCGGCCGGCGGTGACTTGCAGGATATCGTCAAGCTGGGCGTGTTCGTGACCGACCTGGGCAACTTCGCCAAGCTCAACGAGATCATGGGCCAGTACTTCGTGGCGCCGTACCCGGCCCGCGCCGCCATCCAGGCCGCGGCCCTGCCCAAGGGCGGCCAGGTAGAGGCCGATGCCGTCATGGTACTCGGCTAGGAAGCTCATCCCCTCTGGAGAGCGGTTACCGCAGTTCTTCGCCCGGCAGAGCCGGGCGTATGGGCATGCTGTCTCCTCGACGGGAGAGCCTCGATGATTTATCCCACTCTCCCCGAGCTCTGCACGCACAGGTTCTAGGCACTGAAGCGCCAAGAACTCTGGCAGCCTCGCCGCCGCGAGGGAGCCTCGCTGTCGCGAGTAAGTGGATTTTTCAGATATGCCTTACAAACGGCCCGGTTTTCCGGGCCGTTTGTCTTTCCGGCGCTGGCCGATAGCGTTGGCAAAAAGCCAACAAGGTATAGACAAGTTAAGCGTGGCCTAAGCTGCGCGTGGCATCATCGCTGGCCTGCACCGCCCGGAGTGCAGCGTGCCTTGCGGGTCTACCATGTTGCCAGCCTTGTCCCGGCGTCTCTTGACGCTTTGTGTCCTGCCTTCCCTGCTGCTTGCGGGTTGTGATGTCGCCAACCAGCCTTACCAGGAGGAACACGTCAGCGGCAATGTGCTGTTCAGCTCCTTCCAGGAGCGGCCCAAGTATCTGGACCCGGTCAGCTCCTACAACCTGAACGAAACCCCCTGGACCTACGCGACCTACGAGCCGCTGCTGCACTACCACTACCTGAAGCGACCCTACACCCTGGAGGGGCTGACGGCGGTTGATGTGCCGACGGCGCGCTATCTCGACAAGGATGGCAAGGCGCTGCCGGATGACGCACCGACCGAGCAGGTCGCGACCAGCGTCTACACCATCAAGCTCAAGCCGGGCATCCGCTACCAGCCGCACCCGGCCTTTGCCAAGGATGCAGGCGGCAAGTACCTGTACCAGGATCTGACGCCCGGCCAGATCGACGGCAAGCACTCCATCCTTGATTTCCCGATCGAGCAGGCCGCGACCAGCACGCGAGAGGCGACGGCCGACGACTATGTCTACCAGATCAAGCGGCTCGCCAGTCCCTGGGTCGCGACGCCATCGCCGATCTACAACCTCTTGAACCAGTACATCGTCGGCCTGAAGGAACTGGGCGACCGGCTCAAGACCGAGCACGATGCGGCCATCAAGGCCCGCAATCCGCGCGACCTGTACCTGCCCTGGCATGACCTGCGGCAGGAACCGTTGTCGGGCGTGCGGGCACTGGATGCATCCACGCTGGAAGTTCGGGTGATCGGCAAGTATCCGCAGATCAAGTACTGGATGGCGATGACCTTCTTCGTCCCCATACCCTGGGAGGCGGATCGCTTCTATGCCCAGCGCAATATGGCCGAGAACTCCCTGTCGCTGAACAGTTGGCCGGTCGGTACCGGTCCCTTCATGCTGACCGAGCAGGATGCCAACCGCTATGTCATGAAGCGCAATCCCAACTATCGCGATGTGCGTTATCCCGCCGAGGGCATGCCAGGTGACAAGGAGCGTGGCTGGCTGGCTGATGTGGGCAAGCGCCTGCCGCTGGTCGACGAGCTGCATTTTTACCTGGAGAAGGAACGCGAGCCGGAAGTCTCCAAGCTGATGCAGGGCTATTACGACCTGCCCGACCTCAGTCGCATCGACATCGCCTTCGCGCTGCTCAATGAGCAACAGGACAATACCGGCCGCGCTGCCCTGATGCGCGAACATGGCCTGCAATTGATCCCGACGCTGGAGCCCACCAACTGGTATGTGGGCTTCAATATGCTGGACCCGGTGGTGGGGCAGGGCAGCAGCGCCGAGCAGCAGCTACGCAACCGCAAGCTGCGGCAGGCCATCTCCATCGCCTTCGAGTGGGAGGAGTTCGGGCCGATCTTCTTTGACAAGATGGGACCGTCGGAAGCCGCCATGGGGCCGGTTCCGCCCGGCCTGTTCGGCTACCGCAGCGGTGAGGCGGGGATCAATCCGGTGACCCATGTCTGGCGGGATGGCCGGGCGGTGCGCCGGCCGCTGGCCGAGGCGCAGCAACTGATGGTCGAGGCAGGCTACCCGGGCGGTCGCGACGCCGTGACCGGCAAGCCGCTGCTGTTGTTCCTCGACTCGAACGGCAATGGCCCCAACTACCAGGGCGAGATCGACTGGCGGGCCAAACAGCTCGCCAAGCTCGGTATCCAGACCGAGGCGCGCGGCAACGACTACAACCGCTTCCAGGATCGGATGCGCAAGGGCAATGCCCAGGTCTATTTCTGGGGCTGGTTCTCCGACTATCCGGACCCGGAGAACTACCTGTTCTTGCTGACCTCCTCGCAGGGCAAGGTCAAGTTCGATGGCGAGAATGCCTCCAACTATGCCAACCCCGAATACGACCAGTTGTATGACCAGATGAAGGCGCTGCCGGACGGCCCCGAGCGGCAGAAGGTGATTGATCGCATGATCGACATCGTGCGGCGGGACGCCCCCTGGAGCTTTGGTGTCTTCCCCGGCTCGGTCGGTATCTACCAGCAGTGGGTGCGCAATGCCAAGCCCACGGCGGTGATCCAGGACAAGGCCAAGTACCTGCGCGTCGACAGCGAGCTGCGCGCCAAGAAGCTGGTGGAATGGAACCAGCCCAAGGCCTGGCCGTTGGGGGTGGGATTGGCCATGCTGGCCCTGCTGCTCTGGCCGGCCTGGCGCCTGTACCGCCGGCGTGAGAGCGCCAGTGCCCGCGTATCACGGATGGCGGCGGTCGCCAGCAAGGAAGTCAAATGATCAATTACCTGATACGCCGCGTGATCTATTCGGTGCTCGTGCTCGCGGGCATCAACCTGGTGACCTTCTTCCTGTTCTTCTCGGTCAATACGCCGGAGGACATGGCGCGGCTGCAACTGGGTGGCAAGCGGGTGGCGGCCGAGGCGATCGAGCGCTGGAAGGCGGAGCATGGCTACGACAAGCCGCTCTACTTCAATCCCAAGGCCGCGGGCCTGGGCAAGCTGACCGAGACGGTGTTCGTCGAGAACTCGATGGGCATACTGCGGCTGGATTTTGGCAAGACGGTTGAAGGTCGCGACATCACCTGGGAGCTGAGCCAGCGGGTCGGGCCTACCCTGGCGATGGCCACGCCGGTCTTCATCATCACGGTGGGTCTGTCCATCGTGTTTGCCTTGGGCTTGATGCTGTTCCGCTACAGCTACCTCGATACACTCGGGGTGGTGGTACTGGTCGTGCTGATGTCGATCTCCTCGCTGTTCTTCATCATCACCGGCCAGTATGTGTTCGGCCGCATGATGGCGGTGATGCCCTTGTCGGGCTTTTCGCCGCCGCCGGGCATGTTCAAGTTCCTGGTCCTGCCGGTGGTGGTCTACGTGTTGTCGCAACTGGGGCCGGATACCCGGCTGTATCGCACGATCTTCCTGGAGGAACTGGGTAAGGACTATGTGCGTACGGCCCGCGCCAAGGGCTTGTCCGAGATCGTGATCCTGCTGCGGCACGTGCTGCGCAATTCACTGATTCCCATCATCACGTCGGCGGGCCTGCTGCTGCCGGTGCTGCTGGTCGGTGCCATCGTGCTCGAATCCTTTTTCGGCATACCGGGGCTGGGCAGCTTCACCATCGATGGCATCAACAACCAGGATTTCTCCGTGGTGCGCGCCATGGTGTTCTTTGGTTCCTTTGTCTATGTCCTGACCTACCTGATCACGGATTTCGCCTATGCCTGGGCTGATCCGCGTGTTCGCTTGCAATAAGGCCTAGCCCATGAAGATCGTCATCCTCTGGACCGACTGGGTCGTGTTCTTTGTTCTCGCCGCCCTGCTGTTCTATGTCTGGAAGGTCGTCCGTACCCCGCATCTGGCGGTGACCTGGCGCAAGGCCTTTGCCAGCGCGCCCGGTGCGGCGGCGGCCACCGTGCTGGCGATGTTTGTTGCCATCGGCGTCGTCGACAGCCTGCACTACCGTCCGCTGCTGTCCGCTGAGCCCGGTCGAGAGGCGATCTACGCGCCGGAGACGCGCTCGCTGCTCGATGTCGTACTGGGCAAGCAGCGGGAGGGCAAGGAGCGCAGCTACTCGGCGCCGCTGGCTTACCTCGCGTTCGAGAAGGAGGCGGTCATCGTGAATGGCCAGCCGCAGCGCGAATACCAGCCACTTGCCCATGCCGGCACCCATCTCAAGGATCCTGCCCGCGACTGGGTGGGTGATATTGCCTGGCGTAGTCTGGCCGGTGTACTCGCGGGCCTGCTTTTTTTCGCTGTCATCGTGGCGGCCTATCTCTGGTTGAGTGCTCGCCGCCGTCAATTGCCGGTCCGCGCGGCGTGGCTGCGGCTGCGGGCGGGCGAAAGCCGCTTTCCGGTGCGCACCGTGCTCGGTACGGTGGCCGGACTATGCATGCTGTGGGGCGTGGTTGGTTCGCTGGCGCTGGAGTACCACGTGTTCGGGACCGACCGGGTCGGCAACGACCTGCTGTACGTGGTGATGAAAAGTCTGCGTACCGCCCTGGTCATCGGCACCATGTCCACCCTGGTCACCATGCCCATCGCGGTCGGGCTGGGCATCCTGGCGGGCTATCTGCGCGGCTGGGTCGATGAGGTGATCCAGTACATCTACACCGTCATCAACTCCATCCCCTACGTGCTGCTGATCGCCGCCACGGTGCTGATTCTGATGGTCTTCATCGAGGACCATGGCGACCTGTTCCCGACCGCGGCGCAGCGGACCGATGCTCGGCTGTTCTTCCTGTGCGTGATCCTGGGCATGACCAGCTGGACCGATCTGTGCCGGCTGATCCGTGGCGAGGTGATCAAGCTGCGCGAGGCGGAGTACATCCAGGCGGCACAGGCATTCGGGGTCAGCACCTGGCGCATACTCAGTGTGCACCTGCTGCCCAATGTCATGCACCTGATCCTGATCAGCATGGTGATCAATTTCTCCGGCCTGGTATTGGCCGAGGCAGTGCTGTCCTATGTCGGCATCGGGGTCGACCCGTCCATGCAGAGCTTCGGCACGCTGATCAATACCGCGCGGCTCGAATTGTCGCGCGAGCCGGCCATCTGGTGGACGCTCGCGACCGCCTTCGTGTTCATGTTCAGCCTGGTGCTGTCCGCCAATCTCTTTTCCGATGCCATACGCGACGCTTTCGATCCGCGTGCCATCCACAAATAGGTCGCCAGCATGCTGAAACTCGAACAACTGCGTACCGAGATCTATTCCAGCCAGGGCACCGTCGTGGCGGTGGATGGCGTCACGCTGGCCATCCAGCCTGGCGAGACCTTTGCCCTGGTGGGGGAATCCGGCTCGGGCAAGTCGGTCACCGCGCTGTCGATCGCCCGCCTCCTGCCGGACAACGGCTGCATTGCCGGTGGCGATGTGGTGCTGGGCGAGACCGGCCTGGCCGATCTGTCCGAAAAAGCCATGCGGCACTATCGTGGCCGCCGTATCGGCATGATCTTCCAGGAGCCGGGCACCAGCCTCAATGCGGTGCTGACCATCGGCCGGCAGATCATCGAATCGATCGAGACCCACACCGCCCTGCGCGGCGAGGCGGCCCGGCTCAAGGCTGTGGACTGGCTGCGGCGGGTCGGGATTCCCGAGCCGGAGCGGCGCATCGATACCTATTCCTTCCAGCTGTCGGGCGGGCAGAAGCAGCGGGTGATGATTGCGCTGGCGCTGGCGGCGGAGCCGGAGCTGCTGATTGCTGACGAGCCGACCACCGCGCTTGATGTGACGGTGCAGAAGCAGATTCTCGATCTGCTGCTTGACCTGCAGCGCGAGCGCGGCATGGCCATTCTGCTGATCACCCATGACCTGGGCGTGGTGGCACAGGTGGCGGACCGGGTGGGCATCATGTACGCCGGGGAGCTGGTGGAGCTGGGTAGCAAGGAGGCCTTCTTCTCGCGCCCCCTGCATCCCTACGCCAATCGCCTGCTGGGCGCCCTGCCGGACGTAGACAAGCGTGGCCACATGCTGGAGGCCATCGCCGGTAGCGTTCCGGCACTGAATCAACGTTTCAGCGGCTGTCGCTTCGCACCGCGCTGTCATTCCGCGACCGAGCGCTGCCGTAGCGAAGTGCCGGCCATGTACGAGCCGATGGCCGAACATCAGGTACGCTGCTTCGCCTATGCCCCAACCGACGCGGTAGTACTGCAGGTGCGCCCGCAAGCGGACGCCGTGGCCCACGGTAAGGCCAGGCCGCGTGGTGAGTCACCCTTGCTGAGCGTGCAGCAGCTACGGGTGCGTTTCCCCATCCGTTCCGGTCTGCTGCAAAGGGTGACCGGCCATGTCGATGCGGTACACGAGGTGTCCTTTGACCTCTGGCCGGGCGAGACGCTGGCCCTGGTTGGCGAGTCCGGCTCCGGCAAAACGACGACCGGCAAGGGCATCTTGCAACTGCTGCGCGGCAGTGCCGTGGTCGATGGCGTCGCGAGGCTGGGCGATATCGACCTGATGCAGGCGAGCCCGGCGGAACTGAAGCGCGCCCGGCGTGATATCCAGATCATCTTCCAGGATCCGTTCGGCTCGCTGAACCCGCGCATGCGGGTGGGTGAAATCCTGGAAGAGGGCATCCAGGCGCTACGACCGGAGATCAATGGCCTGGAGCGACGCAAGCGCATCGAGGCCTTGCTGGACAAGGTCGGCCTGCCATTGGCAGCCCAGACCAAATACCCGCATGAGTTCTCGGGTGGGCAGCGACAGCGTATCGCCATCGCCCGCGCGCTGGCGGTCGAACCCAGGCTGATCGTCTGTGACGAGCCGACCTCGGCGCTGGACGTGTCGGTACAGGCGCAGATCCTCAACCTGCTCAAGGACCTGCAAGGCGAACTCGGCGTGGCCTATCTGTTTATCACTCACAATATCGGCGTGGTCGAGTACCTGGCGGACCATATCGCGGTCATGCAGCACGGCCGCATCGTCGAGGCCGGCCCCAGCGCCAGCCTGCTAGGCCAGCCGACCCACCCCTATACGCAGACCTTGCTGGCGGCGGTGCCCCGGGCGAGGCTGGACATCGCCGAGATCGCTACCGCCTGAGCGCGATGATCAGGTCGGCAAGGGGTGGCCGACACCGGTGACATAGAGTATCGATTCATTGATGCCGTCGATGCCCAGGTCCTGTTCGATCTGGGTGTCCTTGAGGGCGGCGGTGCAGAACGGTGCCAGGCCCATGTCGGTGGCCAGCAGGCAAAAGGTCTGTGCCAGATGGCCGGCGTCCAGCAGCACGACCCGGTAGGCGCGCGGCTTATGGTATTTCCACATGGTGCGCGGAAAGACCGCGGTCATCAGGAACAAGGCAGCGGCGTTGCCGGTGTAACGCTGGTCGGCACAGTACTGCGCCGCGAGCGCGGGACTGGCCTCGCCGGGCAGGGCTTCCAGATGGTGCGCCAAGGCATGGTAGTGATAGATGCCGGGGGCCAGTCCTTCCACATTCAGGGCCATCAGATAGACCTCGACGGGATGACGTGCACCACCGGATGGGCTGGTCTTGAGTGGCAGGCGGCCGAAGGTGGGTGTTTCTGCGTGTCCGGTCACGCCCCAGCACATACCCAATAGATGCGCGACCTCCGCGAGGCTCAGGGCCTGGGTGGAGAACTTGCGGTGCGTGCGCCGTGCCAGCAGCGTGCGTTCGAAGTCGCTACGGGCTTCACCCCGGGCGGGTAGGGCGAGCTGCGGGGCGTCCGGCAGGCTCTTGTGGAACTCGGGTGGTGGACTCTCGGGCAAGCTGGCCGCCTTCAGTTCGGCGCTGGAATCCCGGTTGACGTAGGCGGTGTTCTTGGACGAGAAGTGAAAGCTCGCTTCCGGCAGCCAGGGCGCCCAGTCCCGGCTGATCGCCTGGTCCGTACCGGCCGCCGGCGTGCCTTCCTCAACCAGCAGGCCCTGTGCCAGGAGTTCGCGTATGGCCTGGTCGATGCTGGCCGGGGCGTAACCGGGCAGGGCAGCAATCAGGGCATCCCGCGTCTGCCAGTCACCCAGCAGTTCCAGCAGCGGGATGGCGCTGGCGTTGGCAGCTACGCTGCAACGTTGCGCATAGTTGTGAAAGACCAGTTGCGTTTCCTGCCAGTACGCCAACAGGGCGCCTGCTCTCTTGAAGCGCATTGACCTGTCCTTGGGGGAGGAGTGATGGCCGCATGCCGGCCCGAAAAGGCGCGAACCAAGGGCATGGCAACTGGCGCCGCCCGCCCTTGCCCGTAAATGCTGCTGGCGCGGGGGCTCAGTCAGCGTCTATATCGTGAGAGTGGGTGGCGATAGCATCAAAATTGGATTTGACGGGTTTGAGGCCTAGATCAAGTTGCTTGAGTTGCACGGATTGCGTGGGTTGTTCTGCCAAGGCTGCTTCCAGGTCCTGCTTTTTAACATCCTGAAACGTAGTCGCCATGATCACACCTCCAGATTGCCGTTTAACAAGGAACATACCAGCCGGTCGAGATGGACTGCGACCAAGCCGGTTTGAGTATTGTTGGGCTGTCCGGGCATTGCAATGCCGTGCGGCAGAAAGCACTGGGCAACTGCCGATCGGTCGTTTTTGAGAGAAAGATGGCGACGCCTTGATCGGCATTTATATATTGAATTCAATAACTTGAGCGAGATTTGGCGAGCCATGCCCGAGGGAGGGATCATCGCATTGGCGCGTAGCGGATCGTGGCTGGCGAAGTTGGCCTGCTGCCTGCTGCTGGCGGCCCCTTGCCTGGCCCTGCCATTGCCGGTGGATTATCTGTGCGGCGAGACGGTGCCGGCACCCGAGCAACTTGGCGAGGTCGAGCAATGGCAGCCGGCACCGTTGGCGAGGGTGCTGGTTACACCTGGTACGGTTTGCTGGATCAAGGTATTTAGCCTGCCCACGGATACGCTGCCGAACGGCGGCAGCCTTTCCTACTACAACGCCAAGTCCAATGTGACGCTGTACGACCGCTATGGTCGGGAGCTGGCCTCCGCAGCGCGCACTGGCGAGAACCGGCGTGCCATTACCGTCGGTGACCTGGTCAGCTTCGAGCCTATCCCGGCGGTTGCGCTACCACTTTACCTGCGCATCGAACTGGTGCCTGATACGCTCTACCCCACCTACGCGCGCTTTCAGTACGAGGATCCCATCGTTGCGATCAAGCAGGCGCAACGCAAGGAATCCCAGGACATGGCGGTGGCGCTGTTCTTTGTGGCGATCGCCGGTTTTACCGCCTGCCTGGGCCTGGCGCTACGCCAGCGACAGCACCTGTTCGTCAGTGCGCTGGCCCTGTTCTATGCCTCGTATGAGCTGGTCTATCGTGGCGCGTATAGTGCTTTTGGCTATTCGGCCCCGCTGGTCTGGCTGCATTCGAATTCGAACTTTGCCGGAGGCTTCCTGGCGGCGATCCTGTCGGTGCGTTTCGGCAAGTTCCAGCAACACAGTCCGCGCCGGGCTGCACTGACACAATATTTCGCGGTGTTGTTCCTGTTGCTGGCGCTGGTGGCCAATCTCGCCCCGCCTGCCCTGCGAGTCGATACGCTGTCCTGGGGGGAGTCCTTGCTGTTTCCGCTAGGCCTGGTCGTGATCTCTGCGGCCTGGACGGGCTGGCGGCAGAGGGTATCCGGTTGCGGCCTGCTGCTGCTGGCGCTGGTGCCGGAAACGCTGTTCCACCTGGTAGTCATGCTGGCCAATGTGCTGCAGGGCGGCATGGGGGCACTGGTGCCACAGTTTGCGGCGCCCGGCAGCCTGTTCTCGCAGGTACAGAGCATGTGGCTGCCGCTGATGTTCTTCCTCAGCCTGCTGGCGGCCAGCCAGCGCCTGGTGCTGGACCTGCAGGCGTCCGAGCGTCTGTTGGAATATCGTGTACAGCGGCGGACGCAGGAGCTGAGCGAGGCCAATACCCGGCTATTGGCGCAGGAGCAGGCGCTGAGCCGCGCGACCCAGGCGGCGGAGAATGCCTCCCGGCTCAAGAGCCAGTTCCTGGCCAATATGAGCCACGAGATCCGCACGCCAATGAACGCAGTGATCGGCATGGCTTATCTCGCGCTCAAGACCGAACTTAGCGCCAAGCAGCGGGACTACGTCAGCAAGATCCATGTTGCCGCCAACTCCCTGCTGGCGGTCATCAACGATGTGCTCGATTTCACCAAGATCGAGGCGGACAAGCTGGAACTGGAGCACATCAGCTTCGTACTGGACGATGTGTTGGCCAACGTGGCCAATATGACCAGTCAGCGTGCACAGGAAAAGCACCTGGAGTACCTGTTCCAACTTGAACCGGACCTGCCGCGCCATCTGGTGGGCGACCCGATGCGGCTGGGGCAGATCCTGATCAACCTTGCCAATAATGCGATCAAGTTCACCGAGCGGGGCCAGGTCCACCTGGATTGCCAGTTGATTGAGCGGGAGGTCGATGGGGTGAGGCTTGCGTTCACGGTCCGCGATACCGGTATTGGCATGCGGCCCGAGCTGCTGGCGCAGCTGTTCCGGCCGTTCACCCAGGCCGACGGCTCGACCACGCGCCAATATGGTGGCACTGGCTTGGGCCTGAACATCAGCAAGCGGCTGGTAGAGATGATGGGCGGCGAAGTTGAGGTCAGCAGCGAGCCGGGCAAAGGGTCCTGCTTCCGGTTCACCGCCCGTTTCGGTCTTGCTGTCGATCTTGCTCCGCTGAGTACAGAGCGGCTGGCCAAGCTGCGTGGCAAGCGGGTATTGGTGGTGGATGACAATGCGCTCGCCAGCGAGATCCTGGTGGCGCTGCTCGAAGAATTGGGCATGGTGGCCGAGCATGTGCATGGTGGCGTGGCCGCCCTGCATCGTTTGCAGGCCAGCAGCGAGGGCTACGATATCGTCTGCTGTGACTGGAAGATGCCCGATCTCAATGGCATGGAGGTGGCCGTTGCCATGCGCCGTTCGGGGTTGCCGGTCATGCCGAAGTTTGTGCTGGTGACGGCTTTCGGGCGCGAGGACATCCTGCAGCAGCGAGAGGCGGCGGCGGTCGATGCCTTCCTGCTCAAACCCACCACCCATGCCACGCTGGCCAGCGTGTTGTTGACGCTGTTCGAGCCGCAGAGCGAATCCAAGACGGACAAGGCCGAGCCCGAGGCGCTTCGCTGGCGTGGTTGCCGTGCCCTACTGGCTGAGGACAACGAGATCAATCAGCAGATTGCCGTGGAACTGATGGAGGCCGAGGGCTTTGCCGTCGATGTGGCGGTGACCGGCAAGGAGGCGCTCCGCATGTTGCACGCCAAGCCCCTGGACTATTACCAGTTGATCCTGATGGATGTGCAGATGCCGGAGATGGACGGCCACGAGGCCACGCGGCACATACGCTCGACCGAGGACTACAGTCATATTCCGATCCTGGCGATGACGGCCCACGCCATGGTGGAGGAGCGGGACCGCTGTCTGCGCGAAGGGATGCAGGACGTCATCGTCAAGCCGGTCGATCCGGCCTTGATGTTCCGCATCATCCAGCAGTGGTTGCCGCCGATGCTGATCAGCAAGGTCAAGGCTGCGCTACCAGCTTCCGCCGCAAGTGGCGAGGAGGAGGCGCTGGTGGAGCTGGAAGGGTTTGACACTGCACTTGCGCTCAAACGCATGGGGGGGCGCGTGGGGTTCTATCACCGCATGCTGGCCAAGCTGCCGAAGGCCTTGGGCGATAGCCCGGCGAAGCTGGCGCAGGCCCTGGCTGAAGCCGACTACACAACGGCGCACCGTGTTGCGCATACCACGGTTGGCGTGGCGGCCAACGTGGGGGCGTTCGAGCTGGAGAATGCTGCCAGGCAACTGGAAGCCAGCCTGCAACAGGAACAGCAGGATGCTGCGCTGCTCGCGGCCTACCAGGCCAGCCTGGACAAGGCTCTGGCCCAGGTCGGCACACGTTTCCCGGCGGACTGACGCAGCCGCCATCCGGAAGACTGCGGAAACTTATCGTTCGTCGAGCCATCCCACGCCGGTCTGCCGCCGCGATCGCCGCTGCATTTTGTTACAAGCTCGAAATCCGGTTTACATCTGCTCAATATATACTGCCGCCGCAAGGGCTTACGGGCTCTTAAGCGATGATTAACCTCGCCGTGCGATGTTGGTTCGGGGCCGCAGACCGGCGGCGTGCTGATCGGGTCGACCCCCTCCGGGGTTTTGGGTAAGTGGAACAGGCAATGAATGCGTGCCGTGGCGCGCCGGGATGGAAGCAGCAGTGGGTGTAACCAGTGTGAATGAAATGATCGCGTTTGCGCCGACGACCAACGGGAACGTCTGGCGCATGCGGACATGGCGTGATACCGGACCGGTCATCACGATACGTCGTCGTTCGCTGGTCGCGATCACCATCACCGTGCTGTTCCACCTGATGCTGTTGCTGACGATCTTTCGCGTCACCCAGAAGATGGGCGAGCAGCCCCACAAAGGCAGGCCCTCGCCGGTCTACCTCTATCTGAACCCGGCCGATGCGTTGAAGATGGTTCAAGTCGATGAGGCGCCAAAGCCCAGCAAGGCCAAGCCCGAACCCAAGCCGCAACCCGAGGTGGAGCGTCCGCGCGCCATCACCCTGCCGCGGCATCCCAAGCCGCGTGAAGAGCCTACTCCGCCGGCGCCGAGCCCGATGCCGGCACCGGAGCTGGAATCCACGCCACCGCCCCAGCAGGCAGCGACCCCGCCGGCGACGGACCTGATGGCCTATGTCAATGCGGCGCGCGAGCGGCGCAAGGCGCAGGAAGCCCAGAACGGCGGCGCACCAGCGCCGACCGCCGATGAGATCCGCGACGCCAATATCCGCCGCAACCTGCAGCCGCCCGGCACCAATGGCATCTTCCAGATCCTCAGCAAGAGCCTGCATACCGCGACCTTCTCGTTCCGTGGCTGGACGACCAGCAGCGCCAATTCGCGCCGCGAGGTGATCGAGGTCAGCGTCGGCATGAACGACGATCTCGACCGCGCCATCGTCCGCAAGATGATCGAGCTGATCCGCCGCTACTACACCGGCGAGTTCAACTGGGAATCGCAGCGCCTGCGCCGCACCGTGGTGCTGTCGGCCAGGCCGCAGGATACAGCCCAGCTGGAAGAGTTCATGATGATGGAGTTCTTCGGGCCTGGGGTCCGGTAGGGGCGGCTGCTCATCGAATAGTGCATCTGAGCGCCCGGGGGACCCGGGCGTTTTTGCATTTGAGCGGGCTGGCGCGGCGGCCCGATCCTGATTTATTCCCTACCCTCTGCCCCAGCCCGCTGGCGGGGAACCTCGCTGCACTCGTGGGCGCACGGAATGGCCATCGCGCGCCCTGCGCCGCCTTTTTTGGGATCCTCAACGAGGGCCATGTCTGCTTTTTTGGCTGATTGAAGTGGTCTATCTTTCGTCGGCGGGCGTTTGCCTTCAGCTTCTGTGCTGACTAGGCTGAAACCCTGCCCGCCGAGATTCGCTTTGCCTCGGCCCCGTATGCTGACCCACGCAGGGGCAACAACATGCGCGATGCCGAAAACACGCCCCAGGTCCTCCACCGGCGGGTGATGCCCGCTGCCTTGCTCGCATTCAGCCTGCTGTTGCCCGCCCATGCGAGCGATGCCCAGATCGTCAGCCTGCTCGGCAAGGGAGAGACCCATGGTCCGGATAGCCAGGACTGGCGCCGCGCCGTGTTGCAGCAGTCGCTCACGGCGGGTGACTATGTCAGGACGCTGGATTTCAGCCAGATGGCGCTCTTGCTCAGCGACCAGACCCAGCTGCGGCTGAACCAGAACAGCCTGCTGCAAGTGAAGTCGCTGGTCGGTGCCGGCCAGCCGACCCGGCTGTTGCTCAAGAGCGGCCGGAGCTGGATGCAGCGCAAGGGTACCGATACCCGCGCCCAGGCGGGCCAGCCGGCGGTGCTGGAGATCGAGACACCCAACGCCATCGCCGCCATCCGGGGCACCGACTGGGAGCTGGTGGTGCAGGATTCCGGCATCGTGACCCTGACGGTGTTTTCCGGCGAGGCCGAGTTCTACAACCCCTACGGCCGTATCAGCGTAGCCGCCAACGAGCAGGCCAGCGTGGAGCCAGGCAAGGCGCCGGTCAAGATCCTGCTGACGCAGGCGCGCGACCGCATCCAGTGGGTCACCGCCTACCAGCCCCAGCCCATGCGCTGGGGGGCGGCGCAGTTGCCCGAGGGGCCTGCACTGAGTGCCGCCATCGAGGCCGGCCGCTATGGCGATGCCTTCCCGCAACTTGAGCGTGCGCCGCTGCAGAGCGCGGCGTCAGCGGCCGTGCTGGCCGACCTGTTGCTGGCGCAAGGGCGGGTGGACGAGGCGATCCGCCTGCTGGAAACGGCGCGTGGGCGTTTTCCGGATGCGGCCGAAATGGATGCCTTGCTGTCCCGCGCCTACGTGATTGCCGGCAGGGCGGACGATGCCGCGCGGCTATTGGCCAACGCCCGGACGCGGCACCCCCGATCTGTCGAGGGCTGGCTGGCCCGCGGTGACCTCGCGCGCTATGAAGGGCGCGCGGCCGAGGCCAATGTGGCCTATGGACAGGTACTGACGCTCGATGACGGCAATGCGCCGGCCCTGTTCGGCCTGGGCGTGGTCGCCAGCGAACGGGAATACGTACGGCGTGCACGCGACTACCTGGGCGAGGCGCTGCAGCGTGCGCCGCAGGGGCCGGGCTACCAGGGGGAGCTGGGTACGCTGGAGACCTTTGCTGATCATTTTCCGGCGGCAAGCCAGGCCTTCGAGGCCGCCTTGCGTGACAAGCCTGACGACTATGCCGCGCTGACCGGCCTGGGCCTGATGCAACTGAAGCGGGGCGAGACCGACGCGGCGCTGGCGTCCTTTCTCAAGGCCAACGTGATCGAACCGCGCTACGGGCGGGCGGTCCTCTACGCGGGTGTTGCCTACTACCAGCAGGGCAAGACCTATGCGGCGGAGGAGCGCTTCCGCCGCGCGGCCGAGCTGGACCCGCGCGACCCGCTGCCCTACATCCTGCTGAGCGTGGTGGCGAACGATGCGATCGAGCCCGGCGAGGCGGTGGAAGCGGCGCATGCCGCGATACAGCGCCTGCCCTATCTCAAGTCGCTGAACCAGTTGCTCAACAACCAGAAGGGTAGCGCCAACGTGGGCGCGGCCCTGGCGGCCTTTGGCCTGGAGGAGTGGGCACAACAGTATGCCTACGCTTCCTACAACCCGTACTGGGCCGGCAGCCATCTGTTCCTGGCTGATCGGTTCAATGGCACGTTCAACAAGAACTCCGAACTGTTCCAGGGCTTCCTGAGCGACCCGACCGTGTTCGGTGCCTCGAACCGCTTTTCCAGCCTGCTGCCCCGGCCGGGCGACTACGTCACGCTGACGGCCGGTGCCTTGCACCAGTCGGCCAAGGTCACCTCCTACGACCTGATCGTCAACGGCTATCACAACCAGTACCTGCCCTTGGCCTACTTCGTCGAGCAGGCCGGTGTCAGTGCACGGCCCGCCACCAGTACGCTGGATGGCGACGTGGGGTTGACCACGCTCGGCCTGGGTTTCCGGCCCCGGCACGATGTCGGTGTGTTCCTGTTCGCCAACCAGGAGCGGCTGGATTCCCTGCTGACCGACCCGGCCAACGGTTTTTTCCGCACCCCGCAGGAGGGGCGCAATGCGCGCGCCGACCTGGGTATCAACATCAAGTTCTCGCCGGATTCGCAGTCCTGGTTCAAGGCCGGCAGCGGGCAGGACAAGCGGCTGGTGAACGGCCTGGTGACCGATACCGTTGGCTACGACCTATTCTCCGCCGTGTTCCCGTCGGTGACCTTCTCTGACAGGGGCGACTACGTGTTGCGCAACAAGGTGAAGGCGCACGATGCGCAATGGCGGCACGTTGTCGACGTCAGCCCGCGCTGGCAGCTGGGCCTGGGCATCGAATCCGGCCAGCAATCCCTGCCGGTGCTGAGCCAGCAATACCTGCCTACCAATTTCGGCCTGTTCTACTACGGCCTGCGCGAGCGGACCGACCACCGTACGACCGACGTGAGCATCACCAACCGCTTCCAGCTCCGGGACAGCTTGCTGCTGCAGCTGGACCTGACGCAGCAGCGCCTGAAGAAGCATTTCGAACGGGAACAGTTCTACGGCGTGGTGGACCTGTTCGAGGAATCGCAGGCTCGCGGTCGGGACGAGGACATCAAGGCGCTCAACCCCCGTGCAGGCCTTGCCTGGCAGCCGGTTGCCGGGCAGACCCTGCGGCTGGCCTGGCAGAAGTGGCGCCGGCCGGCCATGCAGAACAGCCTGGGGCCGATCGATACAGCCGGTATTCCGCTTGATGACCGCCTGGTTGCCATCGGCGGCAGCCTGCAGCGGGCGCGGGTCCAGTATGAGCTGGCACTGGATGAGCGCAGTTTTGTCAGCGTGTTTGCCGACCGGCGCAAAATCGACAACCTGCTCAATCCCGGCGGCACGCTGGTGACCGGCACCGAGCTCGATACCCTGGAGCGCTTGCGCAAGCTGTTCACGACCGGACAGGGGGCGGTCGACTACTACGAAGGTACGCCGGACTTCGCCGCCGGCAAGGTCAGCAGTGCGGGGCTGGCAGCGAACCGCATCCTGAGCCCGCGCCTGGCGGTATCGGGCGCCTATGTGTACCAGGAGAGCCGCAATACGGCCGGCGGCACGGCCTACGGCAATGCCATCCCTTTGCTACCAAGGCATCTGGCGCAACTGGGGATGACCTGGGTGGCGCTGCCACGGCTCAAGTTCGACGCCATCGTGCTCTATCGCAGCAGCCGTTTTGTCGATGAAGCCAATAGCGCTGAGCTGGCGAGTGGCTGGAACGGCTCGCTACGCGCCAATTGGGAATCCGCCGATAAGCAGTTTGGCGTCACGCTGCGGGCCGAGAACCTGCTATCGCGACCTGCCGCCGGTTTTGACCACAAGGCGTTGCTGGGTCTGCTCCTGTCCTGGCGGCTGTGAGCGGCATCCGGCGCCAACTACGTAGCATGCTGGACCGCTATGCCGTTATTGGGCTGGCGGTGCTGGCGAGCGGCTTGCTCAGCCTGACGCCCTGGTGGCAGGGCATCGAACTGGGTGGTTTCGATGCCTTGACCCGGCTGACCGCGCCCGGTCCCAGCAGCCTGCCGATCACGGTGATCGTGATCGACGAAGAGTCGATGGCACAGATAGGCCGGCAGTGGCCCTGGCCACGCAGCCTGCATGCCCGCTTGCTGGACCAGCTGCATGCGGCAGGGGTGGCGGTGGTTGGCTTCGACGTGCTGTTTGCCGAACCTGCGGCCGATCCGCAGGACGACCTGGCGTTCGAGCAAAGCATACGGCGTGGTGGCCCGCTGGTGCTGGCGGCCAATGTCGAGTATCGGGAGAGTGCGGCGGCCCGGCTGTGGACCCGTATCGATCCCTTGCCACGCTTTGTGGCCGCCGGCGCGCTGCCCGGTCTCGCGGCCGTGGAGCTGGATCGGGACGGCGTGCTGCGGCGTTTCCCCCGGGCCGACGAAGCACTGTGGCGGCAGGTTGTCCGACAACTGGAGCGGCAGCAGCCTGGCGTGGTGGCCCAACAGGCCGCCTTGCCTGGCCAGCGCATCCGCTACCTCGCGGCAGACCAGCCTTTCACGCGCATCCCCTACTACCGCATGCTGGAGCCGGACCGCTACCTGGCGCCCGGCTGGCGGGCGCAGTTGCGTGACAACATCGTGCTGGTGGGCCGTAGCGTCAAGGCGGCGACGGAAGTCAGCGCCGCCCAGTCCGACCTGTTCCTGACCCCCTTCTTTGCCAGCCACGGCGAGATGATGCCGGGGGTGGAGATCCATGCGAACCTGATCGCCAACATGGTGGAAGGCCGGGCGCTGCAGGCAGCGCCGCCGGGCTGGCGACTGGGTCTGCTGCTGGGGCTTGCCGTGCTGCTGGGTCTGCTGCTCCAGCACTGGCGACCCGTCTACAGTGCCTTGCTGGCGGCGGGTCTGGTGGGGGCGGTGGCTGTGCTGGGGGCCTGGCTGTTCCGGGCCGGCTGGTGGCTGCCGACCGGTAGCGCCATGCTGGCGCCACTGCTGGCCTACCTGGGGCAGGGTGGGCGCGCCTATGTCCAGGAACAGGCACGACGGCGCGAGATACGGCGGGCTTTTGAACACTATGTCTCGCCGACCGTGGTCGAGCAGATCGTTGCCCATCCCGAACAATTGCGGCTCGGTGGTGAGCGCTGCGAGCTGACCATCCTGTTCACCGACCTGGCCGGCTTTACCCGCATCGCCGAGACCATGCCGTCCGAGGCTGTGGCCGAGCTGCTGAACCGGCATCTCTCCGACATGACCGAGATCGTGATCCGCCACGGCGGCACGGTCGACAAGTTCATCGGGGATTCGGTCATGGCGTTCTGGGGCGCACCGCTGGCGGACCCGCAACAGGCCGAACACGCGCTGGCCGCCGCGCTCGACATGCAGGCCGCCACCCAGCGCCTGCACGATGATGTGCTGCTGATGGGGGGGCCGGATATCCAGATCCGGATCGGCCTGCATCGCGGCGAATGCGTGGTGGGCAATATGGGCGGTGAGCGGCGTTTCTCGTATACCGCGGTCGGTGACAGCGTGAACCTGGCCTCCCGCCTGGAGGGGGTCAACAAGGTTTACGGTACGACAGTCCTGCTCAGTGGTGCAGTCATGGCGACGCTGGCGGATGCGGCTCAGCGGCTGCGACAGATCGACCTGGTGCGCGTGGTCGGCAAGGCGCAGGTGATCGCCATCTACACCCCCTGCCAGGACCCACACCTGCGTGCGCTGACCCAGATCGCTTTCGAAGCTTACTGCCGGGGCGATCTCGGCGCCGCCCTGGCGGCCTGGACCTCGCTGCAAAGCCAGTACCTGGCCGATACCGTGGCCGATGTGTTCCTGCAGCGCCTGCAACGCTGGGAGGGTGAGGGCCTGC
The DNA here is from genome assembly GCF_054780835.1 of Chitinimonas naiadis. NCBI lineage: Bacteria > Pseudomonadati > Pseudomonadota > Betaproteobacteria > Neisseriales > Chitinibacteraceae > Chitinimonas > Chitinimonas naiadis. The sequence goes on from NZ_BAAGVO010000006.1 coordinate 109,854, forward strand.
CGCTGGACTGGGACGGCGTAACGACGCTGGAAAGCAAGTAAGCTGGTTCTCCCCTCTTTGTTGATGCCATACGCTGCTGGCAGAGCTCCTGCCCATATCCGGTCTGGTTTGCTGGGTTATTTGTTGGTATAACATTTGTACTGGACAAATAGTGGGGTGTTTGTATGACTTGTACCATCATCACCGGCGCCAGCGGCGCGATAGGCGCCGCGCTGGCACGTCGCCTGGCGCAAGCTGGCACACCGCTGGTACTGGTTGCCCGCCATCCAGACCTACTCGAGACACTGGCGGCATCGCTGGATACGGATACCCTGGTGCTGGCCGCCGATCTGACCGATCCCACCTGCGCCGCCCACCTGATGGCCGAGGCCGAGAACCGGCTGGGTTCGGTCACCGGTCTCGCCCATTGCGTGGGATCAACCTTGATCAAGCCTTTGCACCTGACGCAGGAAGCGGATCTGCGGCAACTGTTCGAGCACAACTATTTCAGCGCTTTTCACATGCTGAAGGCCTTTGTCGCAGCTGCGCTCAAGCACAAGCAACCCGCCAGTGCCGTGCTGGTGGGCACCCTGGTCGCGCAGGCGGGTTTCCCGAACCACGAGGCTATCGCCAGCGCCAAGGCCGCCGTCGCGGCGCTGGCCGTGACCACCGCCGCGACCTATGCCGAGCGCGGCATACGCGTTAATTGCATCCATCCGGGTTTGACGATATCGGCCTTGTCCGCCCGGCTGACCGGCAGCCCCGAGGCAATAGCCCGCAATGCGCAAATGAACCCGATGGGCAAGCTGGGGGAGGGCGCAGACAGCGCGGCCATGATGGCGTTTCTGCTCAGTGACGATGCCCGCTGGATCACCGGTCAACAGATAGGCGTCGATGGCGGGCACGCGGTGATCCATCCCTTGCCCAAGGCGTAGCGGGTGAATGGCGTAGCCAAAAAACCGGATTACATTGCGTTTGGCCCATCCGGCCAGGGCCGGGGCTGGAAATCGTTGCGAGACAGCGCTATGTTTGCGCTCGCCGTCGCTTTGCACGACGGCCAATCAAAACAACAATTTCCCGCCGGGAGGAAATCTTGCCATACGCTTATCAATGTACGGACTGCGACTATTCGCAGCCCATGCCGTTTTTCCCGTCACAACGCTGCTATCTGACGGCCGAAGGGATCGTCCTGCCGCTGAATTGGCAGTATGACTGGTGCCAGGACTGTGATCGCGTGGCTGCGATGGAAGCATTCGACATCGCAGAGCTGAACGACGAGGCCGAGGATACCGCACGCTTCCTGGCCAAACTGGGAGCGCAGCCTCGGCGGCGTTGGTGGCAGCGGGAGACGACAGCTCGACGGCGTTTTATTGAATGGCGTCGCCAGGATATTGTCCTGCGCAATCGCCTGGCAGATATTCGGGTGCTGCTTGATGCGATACGCAATCGCACCGTGGGACCGCGATGCCTTGATTGTGGCTGGACAAGCACCCATTCCGCAGTGTCGATTGGTGCACGGTGCGAACCTGTGCATGCCGGTTGCGGAGGTCGATTGCATCGCAAGGATCTGGGTCGCGTCAGTGGGCGAACCAATGAGCGACGGCTGTACAAGTTGAACGGGGAGCTGATCCGCGTTGTGGAGGCCGACTACAGTCGGGATTTCGATCACGAGCATTTCGATAATGCCCGACTACGTGGCGAGCATATTCTCGATGTTGAGCTACCAGAAGCCAGTCCGCGGTAACCCCATGGTTGATCCTGCGAATTGAAGGTATCCCCTGATGCGCAAGGGATAACGCCGGCTGCGGATACGGTGGAAGAAGGGCTAGTTGCGTGGTACCCGGTCGGAACCATTCTAGCCACTGCGGCGTCTCTAGCGGGAGCGGGCGAGGTTTGCCCGCCTACTCCCCTAGATAGCCGCAGGAGCGACTGTTCATGCAATGCCCCGTCTGCAAGGAAACCACCCTGGTCATGGCCGAGCGCCAAGGCATCGAGATCGACTATTGCCCGCAGTGCCGCGGCGTCTGGCTGGACCGTGGCGAGCTCGACAAGCTGATCGAGCGTAGCCAGCAGGAGCTGGCGGCCGCTGCACCGACCCGTCCTGTGCCGGAGGAACGCCCTCGGCAGGATGGACACTGGGGGAACGAACGCGGCCATCACGACAAGCATCGTGGTCACGACGGCAAGTACCATGGCAAGAAGTCCTCGTTCTGGAACGAGCTGTTCGACTGAGGTCTGACGGTTTATTCGCAGCCCAGCTTCCTGGCCGAGACGGTACAGGGTAGGTAACGCTCCATGATGGTCCGGTAGCTGCCGTCGGCCATCATGGCTTCCAGGGCCTGGTCGAACTGGTCGACAAAGCTGGGCGCCAAGGCCTTCTTGCTGAAGGCAAACATGGCAGCGTCTTCCGACACGATGACGTCTGTTTTGTGAATGTCATTGAGCAGACCGAGCTGCTGCAGCTCGATCAGGCCGGTCACTTCGTCGGCGATCATGCCGTCGAGCCGGCCGAGCTTGATCATCTTCCAGGCACCGCGTCGTTGCGTGACCGGCACGCGGCGGGCAATGAACTCAGGCTTGCTCTGCAGGCTTTCATATTCCGGGCCATAGGAGACGCCGATCTGGGCACCGAGCCGGAAGTCGGTGCCGATCAGGTCGGCCAGCCGGGTGATGCGGTATTTCTCCGCAACCGCCTTGCCGATGAACAAAACGTTGGGCGAACGATTGGTGGGGCGCGAGAAGTAGGCATAGCGCTCCCGCTCCTCAGTGCGCAACGCACCGGGCAGGATGTCCAGCCGACCGCTTTGCAGTTCCAGCAGCGCGCGCGCCCAGGGCATCTCCACAAAGCGCGGCTCGCAAGCCATGCGACGCAACGCTTCACGCACCATATCCGGACTCATGCCGGTGACGGTGCCGTCCTTGCCGAGCGATGAATACGGCGGGTCATCATTCCAGCGCACCGTCTTGATGCAGTCGGCCGCCAGCCCGTGCAGGGCGGTGGCCAGCCATACCGCAGCGCCCACCCATCTCGCCCGCCAAGCCAAGCCTGCTTTTCTGGGCATGCCTTGTTCTCCGTAAGCCATATCACTGACTTTAAGGGATGCCTGCCCCGTGGTCACGATCCCCTTGCATGGCGATCCACAGTGCAGCATTGCGACGACAAGCAGAGGTCTTTTCTGTCTCTAGCCAGATGCCGGTTTCGACGCTTTTCATGGAAACGGTTCCAGGCTGATTGCCGTCCACGTCAGTGTGAATCCTCACATATCAATCGCTTAGCAGTGTCGTTAGAATCCGCCCCCTCGTTGTATGACGTATGCGTGGCCCCTTGCTGGTGGCCGTGTGTAGCGCCAGCAACGAGGGTGCGACGGCCACGATGTTAATAATCGCCGCAATGCACCGGCAGTAGCTACGAGGGGGAAGTCCCAACGATACGACGCCGTGCCCCGACCATCACTGGATGGCCGGGCCGAGCGCCGTACCACTGCACGCCGCGCAACTGCGCCGGCGCGGTGTTCTGCATTCCATCGAGTGCCACCCTCTCATCTCACGAATACCGCTGCGAGTAGCCGCTCACATCGCGTCCCACACTGACGCGCGGCCGCCAGCAGCACCAGGATGAATAGACGGTTCGGCACCATGCCCTTGTTCCTATCTCCATGCAGCAGGCCACAGCCTGCCAACTGGCTACGCTATGCGAGCACCACCCTGCTGGTGCTCGTCAGCCTGTCGTCGCGCGCTGCCGTCGACAACCAGGCCGAAGAGCGCTTGAAGAAAGAAGAAGACAAGGCACGGGCCATCCTGGATCGCCTCGCCGACCAGCCCGACGTACTCAAGCCCACCGTCAAGCGCGGCGCCTTGCCGCAGCTGGCGCCGGAAGACACCTGCTTCACCCTGGAAAAGATCGTCATCGAGAGTGACGAGGCACATTTTCGTGCGCTGGCCGACAAGCTTGCCTTCGCACGCGGGCGCTGCATCGGCGCGACCGGCCTGCGTGAGCTGCTGGGCTATGTCAACGACACCCTGATCGACGAGGGCTATGTCACCAGCCGCGCCATGGTGCCGGAACAGAACCTGGCTTCCCGTACGCTGGTGCTCAAGGTCGTACCCGGCCGTATCGCCGCCGTCCGCTATTCGGACGACGCCGATGGCATCTGGCGCAATGCGGTGCCGGTGCGCCTGGGCGAGGTACTGAACCTGCGCAACCTGGAGCAGGGTGTCGAGCATATGCAGCGCCTGTCCTCGCAACAGGTCCGTACCGATATCCAGCCCGGTGGCGAACCCGGCAGCAGCGACCTGATCATCGAGCGCCAGCGTGGCCGCAGCCTGTATGGCGGCGTACAGGTCGACAACACCGGCTCGGGCTCATTCGGTGCACTGCAGGGCAATGCCAACCTGGTGTACGACAACCCGCTCGGCATCAACGACCAGCTCAATCTCAGCTTCAGCAGCAACCTGTTGAAACTGGCGGACGACAACCGCAGCCAGAGCGCGGTAGTGGGCTACAGCGTGCCCTATCGCTTCATGCTGGTGTCCGGCTCCGCCGCCTACAGCACCTTTGCCCAGCGCATCCAGGGCGTGACCCAGACCTTCCTGTCGCATGGCGACAGCAAGACGCTGGAGCTGCGCGACCAGTATGTCGTCTGGCGGACCGACGCCGACCGTCTTGCGCTGACACTCAGCGTCAACAGCCGTCGCTCGCACAGCTATATCGACGACACCGAGATCACGGTCCAGCGCCGTCGTACCAGCAACCTGGAGCTGGGCGCCAGCTACCGCCACCGCTTCGAGAACGGCAGCCTGGACGTGTCCTACACCCGTCGCAAAGGCATGAGCTGGATGGGCGCCCAGGATGACCTGGCCAGCGCCTTCGAGGGCGGCGTCACGCTGCGCCCGGATATCGACAATATCGACATCGGCTACAACACCCAGCGCCAGTGGTTCGGCCGCCCGGTCGGCATCAGTACCCGCCTGCATGCGCAGGCCGCCCACCAGGCCACCCTGGTCACTGACCACCTCTCCATCGGTACCCAGGGCACCGTGCGCGGCTTCGAAGGCCTCGTCACCCTGAGTGCCGAGCGCGGCTGGTTCTGGCGCAATGAATTCAGTACGCCCTTGCTCGGCCAGTCGGTCTACCTCGCCATCGACGCCGGTCGCGTCTGGGGGCCGTCCGCTGGTGCCCTGATCGGCGACAAGCTGGTCGGCAGCATGCTCGGCCTGCGCGGCCAGCTCTGGCAATTCAATTACGAGGCCGCGATCGGCACCCCGCTATCGCGTCCCAGCGGCTTCCAGAGCCGCACGATCAATACCTATATCAATCTCGGTTACAGCTTCTGATGGGCAAGTCCGACATGAACCAGAATCAAAATAACATTCCGGAAACCACCCCCCGCTGGCGTGCCTTCGTGGCACGCGGGGTACTGCTCGCCTACTTCTGGCAAGCCAACCTCGCCTGGGCTTCCGTCGTGGCAGACCCGAACGCCGCGGCCGGTAACAAGCCCATCGTCGATGCAGCCGGCAACGGCGTCCCGGTCGTGCATATCGCCCCGCCTTCGGCCGGCGGCGTATCGCGCAACCAGTACGACCAGTTCAACGTCGATCAGCGTGGCCTGATCTTCAACAACGCCACCCAGAACACCCAGACCCAGTTGGGCGGCTATATCACGCCCAACCTGCAGTTCGGCACCAAGCCGGCCCAGATCATCCTCAATGAAGTGACCGGCGCGCGCGACAGCCAGCTGCGCGGCTTCATGGAAGTTGCCGGCCAGCAGGCCGAGGTCATCATCGCCAACCCCAACGGCATCAGCTGTGACGGGTGCGGTTTCATCAACACCACCCGCGCCACGCTGACTACCGGTCGCACCCTGTTCGGCGACGGCGGCAGCATTACCGGCTTCGACGTCAGCGGCGGGCAGCTGCTGATCGGCAAGAATGGCCTCAACGCCAGCAACCTGAGCCAGCTCGACCTGTACGCGCGCGGCCTGAGCGTGGAAGGCGAGATCTGGGCGCCGCTGCTGAATGTCATCGGCGGCACCAACCGGATCGACCGCAATACGCTGGGTGCGACCGGCATTGGTGGCAGTGGCGCGGCACCGCGTTTCTTCCTCGACGTGGCCAACCTGGGCGGCATGTACGCCAACCGCATCTACCTGGTCGGTACCGAAAAGGGCCTGGGTGTGAACAGCGAAGGCCAACTGGCCGCGCTGGGCGGTGAGCTGACGCTCAGCGCCAATGGCGACGTTCGCCTGCACCATGTCTACAGCAAGGACCAGCAGCAGATCAGCACGCCCGGCGCCGTGGTATTCACCGGCCAGAACAATGCCGATGGCCAATTGAAGCTCAGCGCCGCCACGGTGGAGAACCGCGGCGAGATGTACCTTGCCAAGGGCCTTGCGCTCAACACCACCGGTTTCAGCAATAGCGGCGCCATCGTCGTGCTGGGCAACCAGGCATCGACCCTGGATTTTGGCCGCAAGCTGGATAACCAGGGCCAGATCAGCGCCGCCAGCGACCTCAACCTGCGTGCCGATGTCCTCAATGGTGACAAGGGCAGCATCAAGGGCCTGGGCAAGCTCGACATCCGCGCCGGTGACATCAGCCTCAACCAGGCGACCGTCCAGGCCGTTGGCGACATCCGGCTCGCCGCGCCCACGCTGGGCCTGCAAGGCACGACCGTCCAAAGCAGCGCCGACATCCAGCTCGATGGCGAACGCAGCATCAACCTCAACGCCGCCAACCTCGCTGCTGGCGGCCACGCCACGCTGACGGCGGCGCAGGTCGAGGCCGGCAAGGCCAATCTGACCGCCAACGGCAACCTCACGGTCAACGCCAGCGACGCGTTCAACAACCACGCCAGCGTACTGGGTGCCATTGGTGACGTGAACATCAACACCGGTCGCCTGGATAACGGCGCCGGCACCCTGGTGGCCGAAGGCAAGCTCAACATCCGTAGCGATGCCGGCCTGACCAATGCCGACGGCACGCTGTCCGGCAAGCAGGGCGTGAACATCCAGACCGGCCTGCTCGACAACAGCGCCGGCAAGCTCCTGAGCGACAAGACCATCACGCTGACCTCACAGGACGGCAAGACGCTCGATACGCTCAAGAACCAGAAAGGCATCATCGCCAGCGCCGGCATGGATATCCGTGCCCGCAGCGTGGACAACACCGGCGGTACCTTCAACAGCAGCGGCGTGGCCAAGCTCGATTTCGGCACCCTCCGCAACGCGGGCGGCGCTATATATAGCAGTGACCTCCTGACGCTGAACGCACAGGCGCTCGACAACAGCGGCGGTCTCATCGGCAGCAAGGGCCAGGGCAGCATCAACGCCGCCAGCCTGAACAACCAGGGCGGCAAGCTCCTGGGCGATGGCAACCTGTTCATCCGCAGCGATGCACTCGACAACCGCCAGGGCCAGATCGGTGGCGCCGGCGCCATTTCGGTGGATACCGGCGCTGCGGCGCTGGACAACCGTGGTGGTCAGATCAATGGCGGCGCTGCCGTCAGCGTCAGCACCGCTCAGTTGCTCAACAATGGCGGTCTGGTAGCTGCCGACGGCAGCGCCAGCGTCAATGCCGGTTCCATCGATAACCAGCACGGCACGATCTACGGTGGCCGGGCACTGGCGGTACAGACCGCCAACCTCGCCAACGGCACCGGCCTGATTACCAGCAACGGCCAGGCTGATCTGAACGTCGGCCAACTGGACAACCAGGGCGGCGCCATTGCGCTGGCCAGCGGCAATCTGCGCGCCGGCGATATCGCCAATGCGGGCGGCCAGATCACTGCCAGCGGCAGCCTGGGCCTGCAGGCCGCTACCTTGGACAATGCCGGCGGCAATGTGGTGGTGAACGGCTCGCTCGACGCCGATCTGCGCAACCTGCTCAACGGCAAGGGCGTGATCTCGGCCGGGCAGACCCTGCAGATCAAGAGCGCCTCGCTGGATAACCACGACGGCATCCTGACCAGCGGTGCCAATACCAAGATCGCCACCAGCCAGCTCGACAACAGCGGTGGCCAGATCGAATCCGCCACCGACGTCGACCTGACCCTGGACGGCCAGGCCCTCAGCAATGCCGGTGGCCGCCTGGTCGCCGGTCGTGACCTGAGCGTGAAGGCCGAGGGCGTCGACAACAGCGCCGGCATCATGACCGCCGGTCGCGATATCTCCCTCGACGCCGGCAAGGGCCAGCTGCAGAACGCCAACGGCCGTATTGAAGCGGCCCAGAAGCTCAAGCTCAGCGCGCTGACCCTCAACAACCAGGGCAATGGTCGCATGACAGCCGGCGCCGGCATGGAGCTGGCGGCGGACAACTTCAATAACGACGGTGCCACGCTCGCCAGCGCCGGCAGCCTGCTGCTCAATATCAAGCAGACGGCCTCCAACCAGAACGGCGTGATCACGGCCAAGGGCGACCTGGGCATCAGCGCCGACAATGTGCTGAACAACGGCGGCACCCTGATCGCCGACAAGAACGTCGCCATCAGTGGCAAGACCCTGCTCGACAACCAGAATGGCCAGATCTACGGCAGTGGTGACCTGCAGATCGCCGGCGGCACCATCGACAACCGCGGCGGCAAGCTGCTGGGTGCCGGTACGGGCTCGCTCGATGCAACCACCCGCTTTGACAACGGCAATGGTCAGTTGAGCAGCGGCAAGGACCTGCAGCTCAAGGGTGGCGATATCGCCAACGGTCTGGGTACCATCGCCACGGCCGGCAGCCTCAGCGGCGATATTGCCAAGCTCGACAACCAGAAGGGCCAGCTGCTCGCAGGTACCGACCTGACGCTCAAGGCCGGCCAGATCGACAACCGCCAGGGCCAGCTCGGCGCCAGTGGTGCGCTCAGCCTGCAACTGGCACAAAGCCTCAATAACGATGCCGGCGTGGTACAGGCCGGTGGCGCCCTCAAGGTGCAGGGCGGCCAGCTCAGCAACCAGGGTGGCCAGCTCAATGGCGGTACCGATGTGCAGATCGCCGTCGGCAGCCTCAACAACAACGCCGGCAATATCGTTGCCGGCAAGGCACTGGACCTGACGTCCGCTGCGATCAACAACCAGAACGGCCTGATCGGCGCGCAGGACAAGCTGGCCATCGCCGCCAGTGGCGCGCTCGACAATACCGGTGGTCGTCTCCTGACCGGTGGCAATGCCACGGTCAGCGGCCAGGGTCTGGTCAACCAGAACGGCAGCATCCAGGCCGGTGGCGACCTCAAGCTGGGTTCGCTGAACGGTACGCTCGACAACAGTAACGGCAAGATCGCCACCGCCGGCACGCTGGACCTCAGTGGCCGCGACATCCGCAACCTGACCGCCGGCAGCATCGTCGCCGGTCATGGCATCAGCGTGGTGGCCGAGCGCTTCCTGAACCAGAACGCCAGCCTGACCGCCAACGGCAACTTCGCCGCCACCATCAGCCAGGATTTCAACAACGACAAGGGCAGCCTCGCGGCTGCGGGTGATATCCAGGTCCAGGCGGCCGATATCAGCAACCGCCAGGGCAACCTGGCCAGTTCCGGCCAGGTCAATCTGGCCGCGACCAACACCCTCGACAACGCCCAGGGCACCGTCTCCGCCACCGGCCTGCTGCAACTGGCTGGCCGCGAGATCGGCAACCAGGGCGGCGTGCTGGTCGGCAACGAGCAAGTCAACGTTGCCGCCGCTCAGCGCTTCGATAACAACAGCGGCAAGCTCTACGCCGGCAAGTCGCTCGACATCACCAGCCCGACCCTGCTCAACCAGGGCGGCATCCTGGCGGCCAATGACGACATCCGTCTGGCTGCCAACCAGCAACTGAACAACCAGTCCGGCGTCATCCAGTCCGGCAAGGCCATCCAGCTCGATACGGGTGACCTGATCAACAAGCAGGGTGGGATCAACGCGGCACAGACCCTGGTGCTGAACGCCACCACCCTCGACAACGCCGGCGGCACCCTGGCCGCCACCCAGGCCCTGAGCCTGCAACTGGCCCAGGGTAGCAACGGGGGGGTGATCACCACCCAGGACCAACTCAAGCTCGACGTCAGCGGCAGCTTCGACAACGCCGGCGGCCGCCTGTTGGCCGAGACCGGTCTGATCGCCAAGGCGGACAGCCTGCGCACCGGTACCGGTGGCCTGATCGCCAGCAATGGCGCCATCAGCCTGACAGCCCGCCAGCTCGATAATCAGGGCGGCGGCATCGCCACCGCCAAGGATGCAACCCTCAACGCCGACCAGTTCGATAACCGTAGCGGCACGCTGCAGACCCAAGGTGGCCTGCATCTGACTACTGGTCAGTTCAATAACGGCAAGGGCACCGTCGCCGTGGGCGAGGCCGCCAAGCTGGCCTTGACCAGCCTCGACAACAGCACTGGCAAGATCAGCGTCGCCAAGACGCTCGACATCCAGGGCAAGGACCTGGTCAACGGTGGCCAGATCATCGCCGGTGAAGGTGTGACCCTCACCGCCGACCAACTGCGTAACGGCCCGGGCAGCATGGCCAGCGGTGCCGGCCTGCAGCTCACGCTCGGCGGCCAGCTTGACAACCGCAATGGCCAGTTGCTGGCCAATGGCGATATCCAGATCGACGCCAGCGCTGCCAGCAATGGCGGCGGCCTGATCAACACCGCCGGCAAGGCCAAGGTGGAACTGGGCAATGGCCTGTTCGACAACGGCAACGGCCAACTGCTGGCCGAGGGCGATATCGACCTCCACGCCAAGCAGCTCGACATGGCCGGCGGCACGCTGGCCAGCAACGGTAAGCTCGCGCTGCAGCTCGATCAGTTCAACAGCAATGGCGGCAAAGTACAGGCCGTTGGCGACCTGAACCTCGATGTACGTCAGATCCAGCATGCCGGTGGCGCCGCCATCCAGGCCGGCCAGAACCTGACCGTGCAGGCAGACAGCATCGCCGTGGACCACGCCAGCCTCGCTTCGGGCGGCCAGTTCACCATCAACGCCCAGCAACTCAACAACCAGGGTGGCCAACTGGCTGCCGGCAAGACGCTGGACCTCAAACTTGCCCAGCTGACCAACGCCGCCAACGGCAGCATCGCCGCCAATGACGGCCTCACCATCAACACCACCCGCCTGGACAACCTGGGCGGCACCCTCAGCTCGGCCGCTGCGCTCAATCTGCGTACCGACGCGCTGAACAACAATGGCGGCCAGATCGTCTCGGTCGGCGGCATGCTGCTGGATACCCAGCAGTTCGCCAACCTCGGCACCGGTCGCATCGCCAGCAGTGACAGCATCCGCATCCAGCTGCCCGGCGCCGCCTTCAGCAACGAAGGCCGTATCGAAGCCCAGCAGGATATCGAGCTCAGCAATACCGATATCACCAACCACGGCGTGATCAACGCCAACCGCACGCTGCGCCTCAACGCCAGCCGCATCGACAACCGCAACGGCACGCTGGGTTCGGGTTCCGACCTGAACCTCAACCTCAGCCAGCTCGACAACACCGGCGGCAAGCTGCTGTCGGACAAGTCGCTGACCGTCAACGCCGCGCAATTGAGCAACCAGAACGGTACCCTCAGCGCCGGCCAGGACCTGGCCCTGACGCTGCCGGGCGCGCTGGTAAACACCGGCGGCAAGCTGGTGGCCGGCCACAACCTGCAGGTCGCAGCCAGCGGCATGGACAACAGCGGCGGCCAGATCGCCGCCAACGGCAGCGTCACGCTCGACCCGCGTGGCGGCGCGCTGACCAACGTCGGCGGCAGCATCGGCGCCGGCAGTGCGCTCACGCTCAATGTCAGCAGCCTCAACAATCGTAGCGGCAGCATCGTCGCCAATGCGCTGGACGTATACAGCGGCGGCATCATCGACAACACCAACGGTACCCTCGGTGCCAACACCAACATGGCGCTGCACGGCAGCAGCCTCGCCAACGGTGGTGGCCAGGTCTCGGCCGGCAACCAGCTGGTGCTCGATGTCGCCAGCATTGGTAACCGTGGTGGTTCGCTGGTGGCCGGCAACAGCCTGGTCTTCAACCCGCTGTCGGTCGACAACGTCGGCGGCACCATCGCCTCCTTGTACGGCAACCTCGACATCAACACCGGCAGCCAGGCCTTCAGCAACCAGGGCGGTACCCTGCAAGCCGGCGGCAGCCTCAACATCAATACCGGTGCTTTCAGCAACGTTGGCGGCAACCTGAACGGTGGCCAGATCAACCTCAGCAACGGGGGGCTGTTCGACAACCGCAACGGCCATGTCACCGCCAGCGGTAGCGCCAGCATCAACGCCCAGGGCGTCGATAACAGCGGCGGCAGCGTACAGGCCGTCAACGGCCTGACCGTGGACACCAACGGCCAGGCGCTGAACAACCGCGCCGGCCAGTTGCTGGCCAACGGCGCCGCCACCCTCAAGGCCGCCAGCCTGGACAACCAGGGCGGCACCGTCGGTGCCGGCGGCAGCCTCACCGTCACCACCACTGGCTTGGTCGATAACCAGGCCGGCGGCAAGCTCCTCAGCAACGGTGGCATCACCCTTTCGGCCGCCAACCTCGACAACCGTGGTGGCCTGGTCGAATCGACCGGCAATGTCGGTATCACCACCGGTAACATCAACAACCAGGGCGGTGCCCTGCGTGCCGGCCAGACCCTGACCGTCACCGCCACCAAGCTCGACAACACCGCGGCCGGCAAGGTCGAAGGCGGCAACGTCAGCCTCACCCTCACCGACCTGGACAACCAGGGCGGCGGCGTGCGCTCGGCCGGCAACACCACCATCAAGGCGACCAATATCGACAACCGCGGCGGCGAGCTTTCCGCCGTCGGCGTGCTGGATGTGACCGCACAGGAACTCAAGAACACCGGCGGCGCCATCAGTGCCGACCAACAGGTCAAGCTGGCGGCTGCCCGCTTCAGTGCCGACGGCACCATCAAGTCGCACGGCGGTGCCGAGCTGCACATCGATACCGACTACACCAATACCGGCGTAGTCGCGGCCGATGGCTCGGTCACCTATTTCGTGAATGGCAATGTCGCCAACGCCGGCACCATCAGCGCGGCAGACAACCTCACCATCCACGCCAATAACCTGAACAACCAGAACGGCGCCCTCATCGTTGCCACCCAGACCCAGCTCGATGTGAGCGGCCGTCTGGACAACCAGGGCACCATCGACGGCAGCACCGTGCGCGTCAACGCCGGCACGCTGGACAACACTGGCAGCATCTACGGCAACGACCTTTACATCGGTGGCGGCAACGTCAACAACAACGGTGGCGCCATCGCGGCCCGCAACTACCTCAATATCAATGTCGGCTCGCTGACCAACCAAAATGGTGGCGACATCCTGAGCCTGCGCGACGGCGCCATCTCGGCCGGCAACCTGCTCAACAGCGGCTCCACCATCCAGGCCATGGGCAACCTCACGGTCGGTGGCAACATCACCAACCAGGGCCTGAACGTCCAGACTTCCGTCATTACCAGCGCACCGGTACACAAGGAAGAAGTCATCATCGCCGGCCAAAGCCAGGCCTATGACGCTTCCATGTTCACCGGTCTGGGCGGCAGCGGCGACAAGGTGGGCCGCATCGTCCACCCGGACAAGTACGGTCAGCGCACCACGCTCACCGTGGCCTACGAGTACGTTTGCGAATCCAACGGCGACAACAACGTCTGTAAGGACGTCTACAACTACAGCGCCACCGACCCGATCTTCGCCCGCTTTGGCGTCACCCCGCCGATCGCGCAGCCACCCATGGACTGCACGGTCCAGTGGAGCGATAGCGGCAGCCCTTGCGACAGCGCCCAGGAAAGCGCCTGGAACGCTTACAAGGCCAGCCGTGACAGCGCGTACGGCCAGCTCAATGCCAAGATCGACGGCTACAACGCCGAAGTGAACGAAGACAACCGTCAGGAGTGGTTCGAGGACTACACCTGGATCAAGTACGACCAGACCACCAAGGAACTGGCCGCGACCGTGGGTACCCCTGGCCAGATCCTGGCCGGCGGCAACCTCAGCATTGCCGGCCCGCTGAACAACGACAACGGCTGGATCATCGCCGGTGGCGACATCAACGGTGAAGGCAACGTCAAGAACGTCGGCATCGAGGGCTACAAGGAAACCAGCAAGCTGGGTACTGCGCAGTTCACCCATGTGGATAGCTGCGGCACCTTTGGCAACAAGCATTGCCGTCGTTGGGACGGAGCCCAGACCTACAACCCTGGCGCGGTGAAGGTGCGCAGCGATGTACAGCCTTCCCGCGTAGAGAAGCACACCAGTTCGGGTGCGGGCGGCAGCGCCGGCGGGACCACCGCGGGCAACGTCGGCCAGGTCGCCAACGGCGGCCAGACCGGCCAGGGCAACGGCAACACCGTCACCGCCGGTAACGGCAACGCCGGCCTGGGCAAGACCACGGCCGATCAGGCCAATACCACCTCCGGCGGCCCCACGGGCGGCGCCGGCAATGTGGCCGTCAACAAGGCCAACCCGGACGCGATCAACGCGGCCGATGTCAACGGTCCTGGCGGCCAGCAGGTGCAGCAACAGGTCAATGGCGGCAATACCAACCAGAACCTGCAGACCGCCAATGGCGCGGGCAGCACCGGTACGCCCACGGTCAATGGCCCCAATGCGCCCGCTGGCGTGACTGGCCCGACGATCGGCCAGACGCCTGATGCGCAAGGCACCACCGGCAGTACCGACAAACCCGTGGTAGAGAAGGCCGGCGGCCCTGGCAGCACCAGCGATCCGCAGGTGGCCAAGGGCGGCGTCGACGCCGTCAACACCCCGAACAAGCCCAAGGGCCCGACCGAAGTCGTGCGCACCACCGGCGACGTACAACTGCCACAGAGCAAGCTCTACCAGCAGCACAACGAACCAGGCGCGAACTACCTGGTCGAGACCGACCCGCGCTTTACCCGTTACCAGAACTTCCTGGGCTCGGACTATTTCCTGAAGCAGATCGCGCTGGACCCGAGCCGCACCATGAAGCGGCTGGGCGACGGCTTCTATGAACAGCAGCAGGTCTCGCAACAGATCATGCAGCTCACCGGCCGCCGCTATCTGGAAGGCCAGACCAACGACGAAGCCAGCTACAAGGCGCTGATGGATGCGGGCGTGCAGTACGCCAAGCAATTCAACATCAGCCCCGGCGTCTCCCTGAGCGCCGAGCAGATGGCCGCCCTGACATCCGACATGGTCTGGATGGAAGAGCAGGTCGTGAACGGCCAGACCGTACTCGTGCCCAAGGTCTACCTGGTACGTGGCGCCAATGCCGATCTGCGCCCCACCGGCGCGCTGATCGCCGGCAACAACGTCAACCTCAAGACCGACGGCCAGATATTCAACAGTGGCCAGATCGGTGCCAACGGCACGCTGATCGTCAACGCCGGCAACTTCGTCAACGAAGGCGGCCGCGTACAGGCCACCAATATCGGCATCGCCACCACGCAAGACCTGATCAACCGCTCCGGCACCATCGCCGGTAGCAACCAGGTAGTGCTGAACGCCGGCCGTGATCTGGTGATCGACACCCGTACCCTGGTCACCCAGGGCCTCACTGGCAGCCGCGTGAACGTGGACCGCGCCGGCACCGTACAGGGCGCCGATGTAGTACTGAACGCCGGCCGCGATATCGCCATCAACGGCGGCAAGGTAGACGCCACGGGCGACCTGGCCCTGATTGCCAAGGGCAAGATCGACCTCAACGCCATCGCTGGCAGCGACAAGCTGGACGTGAACCTGGGCCGCGGCAACTACCTGCGCCAGGACGAGATCACCCACCAGTTGTCCGAGCTGAATGCCGGCAAGGACCTGGTGGTACGTGCGGGCGACGCCCTCAAGCTGCAAGGTGCCAACCTCGCGGCCGAAGGCGGTATTGCCCTCACCGGCAAGACCATCGACATCAGTGCCATCAAGGATCTGACCAAGCAGGACATCCGCACCAGCGACAAGAAGAGCTGGCAAGCCTACGGCAGCAGCGACGAAATCGCCCGCGGCGGCAACGTGATCGCCGGGGGCAACCTCAGCGTCAACGCCCTTGAGGGCAGCATCAACCTGCTCGGCGCCCAGCTCGCCAGTGGCGGCCTGCTCGATATCAAGGCCAAGCAGGACGTCAACGTCCAGGCCCTGCTCACCGAGCACAGCAGTTACCTCGACAGCATCAGCAAGAGCGGCAACGCCCTGAGCAAGAAAACGACCGAGAAGCACGAGCGGAGCGAATACAGCCAAGCAGAACAGAGCCAGCTCACCGGCAACCTCGTCAACATCAACGCCGGCCGTGACCTCAGCATCATCGGCAGCAATGTGGCCGGCGTGGGTGACGTCAACCTCGTGGCCGGTGGCAAGATCGACCTCGCCGCCAGCCAGACCCTGCTGGACGAAAGCCACTACCAGTCCGTCAAGAAGAGCGGCCTGGGCGGCACCGGTGGCTTTGGCGTGACCATCGGCACCCAGAAGCAGACCAGCACCGACACCATGCACAACGTGGTGAACACCGGCAGCACCATTGGTTCTGCGCTGGGCAACCTCAACGTCAAGGCCGGTACCGACCTGACCGTGGTGGGCAGCAACCTGGCCAGCCAGGGCGACATGAGCCTGCAAGGCCAGAACGTCCTGATCGACAGCAGCTACAACACCAGCGAAAGCCGCCAGACCTTTGAAATGAAGCAAAGCGGCCTGACCCTCGCCTTGACCGGCGGTGTGGTCAGCGCGCTGGAAACCGCCATCAACGCCGCCAAGCGTGCCGATAGCGCCAAGGACGACAAGCTCAAGGCCATGAGTGCGGTGAAGGCGGGCAATGCCACGCTGGAAGCTATCAAGGGTATGAGCGCGGCGGGTGATCAGCTCAGCGGCATCGGCAAGCAACTGCAGAACCCGAATACGGAAGCGCCAGCGGACAAGAAGGACGCCAATGGCGGCATCAACCTGCGTATCACCGTGGGTGGTAGCCAGCAAAAGAGCGAGACCAATGCCAGCAGCAGCACCTCGGTTGGCAGCGGCCTGACCGCGGGCGGCGACATCAAGGTCGTCGCCACCGGCAGCAAGGGTGCCGACGGCAAGACCGAAGGCGGCGACCTGAGCATCATCGGCAGCCACGTCAACGGCCAGAACATCACCCTGGACGCAGCGGGTGATCTGAACCTGAAGAGCGCGGCGGATACCACGCAGCAAAACAGCAAGAACAGCGGTGCCAGTGCGGCCGTGGGTATCAACATCGGTACCGACGGTATCGGCTTCTACATCGGTGGTAGCGCCAGCAAGGGCAAGGGCGATGGCAGCAGCACCACCCACCAGGAAACCACCATCAACGCCAGCAACAAGCTCACGCTGGCGAGCGGTGGCGATGCCAACCTGATTGGCGCCGTGGTGAAGGGTGACAGCATCAAGGCCGATATCGGCGGCGACCTGACCATCAAGAGCGAGCAGGACGAAGACCGCTACAAGCAGCAACAGATCAGCGTCTCCGGCCAAGCCGTGATTGGTGTGGGCGCCAGCGCCAGTGGCAGCATCAACTTCAGTAAGACCAATAGCGACTACAAGAGCGTGATGGAGCAATCCGGCCTGTTCGCAGGCAAGGGTGGCTTCGACGTCAATGTCGGTGGCAAGACCGAACTGACCGGTGCGGTGATCGCCAGCGAGGCCGATGCCAGCAAGAACAAGCTGAGCACGGAAAGCCTGGCCTTCAACGACATCCGCAACGACGCCAAGTACAGCGCCATCAGCGTGGGTGTGAGCGGCGGAACCGGCGGCGGTGGCATTACGCCGAGCGTTGGCCTGCCGGCTGGCAAGAACGCCAGCGGCACCACGCACAGCGCAATCGCCGATGGCAGCATCGAAGTGCGCGGTGACAAGGCGACCGGCAAGGACAGCACCGCTGGCTTGAGCCGCGACACCAAGCACGCCAACGACGGCAGCATCAACAAGATCTTCGACGCCGAGAAGGTGAAGGAGCAGCAGGAACTCGGCCAGATTGTTGGTGAGATTGGCTTCAAGCTGGTTGGAGATATCGCCAAGTCCAATTTGTTGGATGCGCAAAAACGAAAAGCAGATGCAGAGGCGCGTGGCGACGCCGAAGCAGTGGCCGTCGCGCAAAAGGATATCGATACGTGGAGCGAAGGTGGCGCAAGCAAGGTTGCCCTGCATACGGTCATGGGCGGCGTACAAGCTGCAGCAGGCGGTGGTAACGCGCTTGCAGGTGCTCTAGGTGCCGGAGCCGCAGAGGGCACACGCGATCTGACCAGAAGCTTGGACAAGGATACCCAGCAGTGGGCTAGCGTCCTTGTCGGTGGTGCGGTGGGATCTTTGGCAGGTGGCGTTGGTGCGGGTGCCGCTACGGCACTCGATGGCGAGCGCTATAACCGTCAGCTTCATCCTACCGAGATCGCTCTGGCCAAAGCGCGTGCGAAGGACTTTGCTCGCTTGCTGAATAATGGCCAAGAGCCAACTGTGCAGCAAGTAGCCGATGCTGAAGCACGTCTATTGAGCCAAGTTAATCGGAACGTAAACGCCAATAGCGACCTGTTCTTTGATGGTAAAGCGAATCAATTCCTGCAAACCATCGCACGCGACTACTCCCGAAGCAATAACGCGAGCGAATTGATTGTCGGAACAAATGAGGTCCTGTTTGGTAACGGCATTAGCCCATCCAGTTATCTCAACAGCAAGATATTCAGTGAATATCTAGGCCGGAAGGATGTGCATGACGCGTATGTGGAAATTGCGGGCTATTACTCTAAGGACACTCAAAGTAAGGCTGGTACTTATTTGCCTGGCTACTATTGGCGCGGTCAACTGCAAGACTACAACCGCCTGAAGGACGCAGCAAATCATGCTGCCGTTGGCATGGGAACTTGCATCCTGTCGTCCATAGTGTGTGCAGGCCTTAGCGGTGCGCAGGCTGGCGAAGGGGTCAATCAGGTTCGTCAGGGTAATAGCTGGGGCTGGTTGAATATTGCTTTGGGCACTGTGGGGGGAGTTGCGTCTGTCAAGGGAACTGGGGTTGTCGAAGAGGGTATCGGTAACCTTAAAAATACTACAAAACCTGCTAATGGCAGTATCAGCAAGGGTTCTGGGGGCAACGGACCAGTTCTTGATTTTGTATACAACAGCAAGACTGGGAGGTACGAGGTTCCAGTTGATGCCCTGACTGGTAATGTACCGGCCGTCGGTGGCGGCGGTGTCAGGATCGTAGGCTCTGGTGCTGGTAGTTCCAGCTCTCAACTACCAGTTTCAACTAACAACGCCACCAGTGCGCCCCTTGCTTTGATCGGGGCGGATTCGAGATCTTTGGTTCTGCTACCACCGAGTAATGTTCAAATTGCCAACTTTGGCGAATATAAGGCCATTAGTGGTGGTACGCTGCAGCCCAACACTGTTTACCAGTATCAAGGGAGTGAATTTGAGACTGACACGCTAGGACGCTCGATTAGTACCCGTGGTTTCATTGATACGTCCAGCACCGGTCAGCGCCTTCCATCCGTTGACAAGGGAATTGGTAACGCGGCCGGATCGAATAATTTTGACGTTGGCTTTCATCGCGGCGGTGATGCTTTGGGCTTTCCTGGAGGAGCTTTGAATGTAAATCCTGGAAATGGCAAGCCCATGCCAAATGATTTCCCTGGTGTGCCAAATTTGAATCAGGGAGCATATAAGCAGCTTGAAAATCAGCTGAGAGACCTCGCTAATACACCGGGAAATCGGGTTTATGCGGATTTTCGTGCTATCTTCAGTCCTGGGAATACGACCCAGCGTCCCGATGCATTTAGCGTCACTTATAGCGTTAATGGTGGGGCACCCAGAACGCGTGTTTTCAGAAATCAACCGGGAGGCTGATGTGGAAGAATTGGATCAATTTCAGATCATTCAAGAAATCGTCAGTACAGCCTTATCTGTCACCGAAGTAGGATGGTCAGAGCTAATAATTAAATATTATGTAGACGAGGAGCAGAGCGAGTTTTGCAACAGCTACCTTCTTGCTACAGAAAGAGGTGTGGAGGAACGAGCACTTCCATTTCTTTACGAATTGGACGTGCTTCTTCGAAGGTTGCAGCATCATCTCGCCAACGGGGGGAGGGAGCGGTTCTCATCATGCACGATCCATCTTTGGGCTGATGGGAGATATGATGCATCGTATGGATATGGCGCTGTGAATTGGAATGCCTTAGTAAATTCTGGTTGGAATTTCCCTAGGTAATTTTTGCGGGAAGGAAAATAGGGGACAGATCACGATTTTCTACGTAAAAATCGTGATCTGTCCCCTATTTGCTCCCCAAGGCTCATCCCGGCTATGTTTACGAGCCGGTCAGGGTCGTCGTCACCGACGTGCCCAGACACATGATCGACAGCGAGAACGAGAGATTGGGCTCAGGACTTGCAATCACACATAGGTTTGTCGGATTGCAAGACCTGACCGTCTCGTCTTTTATATGGACTGTGGTTCACGGAAAAACTAACTCCTGTCACTGCCGCGTCAACTCAACACCGTCTACCGTCATCTTCCACACTCCTGCCTCGTTATGTGGTGGAGCAGACACCACAAAAGTGGTAACCATCGGCCCAACCCCAACTACGAAATTGTTGCCCTGAAATTGCTGCAAGGGCGCATTGATCATGGTGTTGACGTTTCCGGTCACGCGTCGATAGGCTACGTCACCGCCCTTGCTAATCAGCAGCGTCATGCCAGTACCTCGCCATTCCCCTACGTAGTTCCATTTCTCTTGCGGCAGGGGTTGGGAGCAGCCTATCAGGGCAAGCACCAGAGCGAGAACGAGGTATCGTTTCATGGTTTTGACGGTGATACTGCTAAGTTGCATAGTTAAAAGTATAGCCCTGGAAAAAATGGGGTCAGGTCTTGCAATCACACATAGGTTTGTTGGATTGCAAGACCTGACCCCAATTTTGCGGAGCAATTTAAATCTGATGTTTCGTTTGTTCAAAGGTATGAAGTGGTGCGGTCATTTGATGCTCTTAGTGGCCCGATTGGACCGCAGATTGACCAGGTCACGGGGCGCTTGCTACCTGGTAGCAAATCAATCCTCCAACTGGATCTCCAGCTTCCGTGGAACCAGCGAACTCAGTTCCTTAAACCCGTTGGTAGCCCTGAGCCTCTGCCACCACACTGATTGATGTTCTTTCGTATATGTCGAGTGCACCTGTTATCGATTGGTCTGTGTGGGACGGCAAATCCGTCGTCCCATGGATATGGGGCGGCGTCTCTGCTCAGGTAGCTTTCCAGAGGCCACCAGTTGCTGTCTGCCCGCTTGTGACCCGAGGGCAGATGGCAATCATTGGAGACTTCGAAGAGTTTGGCGCTGAGAATCTCCTTGTCTATTCGTCCGGGGGCACGCTGTGGCGTAGGTACCAAGCACCCTCCCTAGGGGAGGGCGCCCGGTTTGGCTCTGTACGAGAGGTGGGTGCGGCGCTTGAGGTGACAATAGGCTATCAGGAAGACAAAGGGCGATGGATCGAAGTTGCTGGGACGCTGAACCTTGATGATGGAAGTGTTAGCGGGTTGCACAGGGGATATTAGGAATTAAGGTGCCTTATGATTAGCGACTGGAATATTTATCTAAATGCGATTGGGAAGCCAAAACCTTCCGAACAGATTCAGCATCTAGTTGAAGCCATAGGTGAAGCTCCTGTGATGGAGGAAGGGCCTGGTGAAGAGAGCGACCCCTTGAATTACACGGAGTACATGTCGTTCTATGCGAGTGGTTTGGAGTTTGGGTTTCGTGGGGGGGGTGCTAAACCATATGCACTTCTATTTGGTGAAAGCTGACGGATACTTGCCGTATTCGGGTGTTCTGCCTGTTGAGATGAAGTCCGAAGATGGGGTAGCAGACATCTTATCTAGATTCGGAAACCCCGACAGAGCTGGTGGTGATAAGCAAGATGGCCTGATGGGGTATTTGAATAAATGGTTTAGGTATAGCGTGACAGGAGGTGCGTTACGATTTGAATTCTCTCGTGAGGACAAAATTGTGCTGGTTACGTTAATGGCTGTATAACTCCACGCTCTGTTGGGGGGAATAGGGGCCGGACCACGATTTTCTACGTAAAAATCGTGGTCCGACCCCTATTTGCTCGATATTCATCCGTATGCGGCGTCGTGTGCACCCACGGGAGTCGGATGTGAGGGCATGCGTGAATCCTTACATTTCAATTACATAACGGGCTGAGTAGAATCTTCCCCCTTGCTGTTTGCGATGGATGATGGCCTTCGGGTGGCCTCTGCCGTGAGAGGCTAGGGGGCGGCGCTAAGGCGTTAATAAACGCCGCGATATGCACCCTGGAAATAAAAATTTGGGGTCAGGTCTTGTATTTTGTATTTATAGGCAGTGCAAAATAAAAGACCTGACCCCAATGTATTGCTGACAGGCGAAGGGTTTACCAATCCGACGTTGACGGTGCAAGCTAAAGGTCCGGCGGTTAAGACCCTGGAACTATCGGAAGCAGCCAGCAAGGTTAACAGCAACATTCAGCCTGTGAAGAAGGACAGTAATCAGCTGTTTTATAGCTACACGGCGTTCTCCAACGACCCGGTAGCAACCTTGATTGGTCACAGCCCTAACGGCGAGACCTGGATTTCTGTTAAGGAAATTCCGGCCATGATCGATCGACCAGTGCGCATAGCTGCTATGGCATAGGGACGGCGGGGTGTGCAGCAGTCGAATTTAGCCACAGCTACGGAGGGGACGAGATGGCTCATCTACAGCAGCTTAGGCAGGGCAAGGTCGACCAACTGCTGAAGGGGGCTACGCCGGTACCTAATGCTTTCTTGCCGGGGTTTAATAACCAATTGATGGAACAGAGCTATCTGCGTGACCAAACCGCCGTCAAGCCTGTCGGTTCGTCTCCGGTGCCCGTGGTTACGGTCCCTTCGACCACCCCATCAAAAGTGGAGGATCAAAGGGTGACTGACCTGGAGTTGTTGATGAGTAAGCTGAAGTCGGGGAGTGGCGGCTAATGCGCCAAATCACGCTTGGCCTTGCACTCGCAGCCTGCTTGCTGGCTGCGGGTTGTGCGAGCACTACATCGAATAGTGCTGCGCCTGTGGTTAAGGTCTATACGCCGCGCTGGGCGATCTACGATTTCGTGCTTAATGGGCGCTATCACATCCACCACGAGTATTTCGCCTTTGGTACATCCCGTGAGCCAATTGCTCGGGGGGGCTGTGGTTATGCCTTGGACGATGATCGGGCCGGACCTATGTATGAGCGTGACGGGCGGCTTTATCAGGACGGGATAAACGCCAAGGGTCCAAGCACTATGAGCATGGATCGTTATGCAGTCGGTATGAGGCGTAAAGGCATGCTGGGTGGACTGATCGACAAAACGACGGGGATCAAGGGAGAGACCGTTCACTTTGATTATAATCAGTTCGCCCCACTTTGCTCTGACCGCGTCGGCAGCTCGGACTATTCGGTCTACCTGCAGGCAGCCAAGGTTTTGACTATTGAGCAGGATGCTCAGGCAGAACAGCAGTTGCTCGATCGAGCCTACAAGGGATATTCGAAATGGGAACCGCTAGTAACGGAAGCAAGAGGCGGAAGCCGCTGGCGCGTGTCCCGAACGTGGAACTATTTGGACTATCTCTCGGATTCAACTGAGTACTGGTACTTGCCGATAGGCGAGAGTGGTTACTACTACAAGGTTGGATTTACCTACAAATCTGTTGATTTGAAGAATGGTCCGGCCGAGCAATACTTGAGATCGCGACAAGCATTCGAGCACATTCTCGACTCTTTTGAAATTACCGAGGTTGCAAAGGCTGCACGTTGAAGAAAAATTGGGGTCAGATACCGTCTTGAATAGCAAGCCCCGTTTGTCCGTGATTCGAGTCAAACGGCTTGCCAGACGTGATCACCCCATAGATCAGGTGGGCCAGTTTGCGCATGACGGCCCCGATCACTGCCTTGGGGGCGAGGCCGGTTGTTGCCAACCGGTCTGCGAAGGTTTTCAGGATGGGATTGTGCCGCCGCGCTACTAGGCCCGGCATGTACAAAGCGCGGCGCAGATCCTTGTGGCCGGTGCGGCTGATGATGGTGCGGCCCTTTACCGAGCTGCCGGATAGCCGTTGTCGCGGCGTCAGGCCGATAAAGGCCGCCAGCAAAAAATTGGGGTCAGGTCTTGCAATCACACATAGATTTGTTGGATTGCAAGACCTGACCCTAATTACTTAATTACTAGCACACTTCTTAATCCTGGCTTTCAGAATAAGCCGTTAAATATATTTGGGAACTCAGCGACGACTATGATGCCAACTCAGTTGTCCGAGTTTTTGGAGTCAAATATGGGCTGCTTGTACACAAGCTGTTCCTTTTGTCCCGAGGTGAGATAAGTGCGAGATAAAGGGAAGGTCGGGGTCAGGTCTTGCAATCACACATAGGCTTTTTGGATTGCAAGGCCTGACCCCAATTTCTTCCCAGTTCATTCAAAAGAACCCGGTTCCTGGAATGAAGAATCTGATACTCATAAAAGATGGCAAAGTTGTTGTGCTTGGAGGTGGCTAATGTCATTGATGTTTGTGATTGAAATCAAAGCCGGGGTCGATGCTTGTGAGCTTGCTTCTCTGGTTAGCGATGGCCGTGGCGTTGTCGTAGAACGGGGTGGCGATTGCTGGGACGTGGAGTTCGATTTCGGCATGTTTGCGGTGATCAATCGGGTTGAAATGGATTCGTTGGTCACTGTTGGTGCTGCGGATTTTGGGCTAGATTGGCCTGTAGGGGCTCGCGTGGTGTTCCATATGTCTAGTGAAAGCTACGAGCTGGGGCGAGTTGAGATTAGAAGAATTGTTGAAGGTATCTTTGCCTGCTTGGGAATGGAATGCATTCTTTCTTTCCAATATGAAGGTGTGTATGCCATTGCTGGGAAAACAGGGGTTCAGTATCTGGAAGAGATTTGAGTCGTGTTTGGGGTGTCTCGATTTGCGTAATTCGGGGGCGGATCTTGTATTTCGCATTGTTTTCTCATGCAAAATACAAGATCTGACCCCAGTTTCGCGAGGGCTGACACATTGACTGTAATATTTATAGTTGATGGTAAGATCACGACTAGAGTCTTTGAGGATAGGTAAACAAAATTCCGGTGACCCAATGATTACTGAAGACTTTGAGTTAGTTAAAGAGATTTTCGCGATCATCGACGAAGGTATCGTTGATGGCTATGACGCTTTCAGCTTCGAGGTTGAGGTTGGAGAGGGTTATATGGACATGAACCTGAAGGTTGATCGAGACGGAGTTGAGATCCCTAACGCAAGGACAAACATCAATGATGCAATATTGTATGGGTTGGTGAAAAAATTAAAGGAAAGTGCCGGAGGGCGCGGCGAGCATTGGATTTCCTTTGTTATGTCCTATAGGCTTGGCGACCAGGTTAGGACAAATTTCAGGTATGCAAAAGGCTAAGAAATTGGAGTCCGTGTCACGGAAGATTGGAAAATTGGGGTCAGGCCTTGCAATCACACATGGATTTGTTGGATTGCAAGACCTGATCCCAATTTTTGCATTGGTGGCGGTAAGTACGGCACCGACAATGGGTATGACAGTGTGATGGTTGTGAGAAGCCCAGATGGCACGACGACGATGACGCTTGTTCTTGATGGGAAGCAAATCAACGGCGGTTCCATTAAGCTTGATAGCTCCGCTGCCGGTGGAAATATGCAGTTGTCGGATAGTTGGATTCGATCTGTACAGGCTAAACTGCCAAATGGCGATCCTGCTAAAGCTGCGATTGAGAAAGCGTTGCTAGATGGCTCGTTGAAGACCGCTGTTGCTGGTGTTGACAAACCCACAGGGAAGTTTGTGGTTGTTAATGTTGACGCAAATGTAACTCCGGCACCGAAGCCGCCCAAGCTACCGAAGAAATAAGAGAGTGGAGCCATATTCGATGGGAAGCGAGAACATTTTTCCGGATGGCTTGACTCATTTGCTCGGGCGAGATGAGGGAGCAAGTAAGGAAAGTGCTGAGAGTGGGGCTGAGATGCTTGAAGCCGGGAAGGGGAGTGCGACAGGGTGCTTATTGGTCCTAGGTCAGTACTATGAGGCTAAGACCCTCCTTGCCTGGTTCCGAGACAACGATCTTGTCCAGATGAAACAGTACGCCTATGTCACTGGAAAACTCCAGCGCCTATATATGCAACATCGGCCGTGGGAATGGTATCCAGCCTATCTACATCTAATGCCGTTATTGAGTGATCATCCAGAACTGGTGAGTTGGTCAAGCCAGAATTGTGTCTCGACGTGGGAAAAAAAAGACTCATCGCAGCATCCCGCGTTCCATGCATATCAGGCAATATTGGCGCTGCAAGGTGAGTGGGCTGAGCTCGCCGAGCGCTGTGAGCGTGTACTGGCCAGTCCCGCAGGGAGGATGAAAAAGTATCAGGTTGATCATCGCTTCTATCTCTCCCTGGCTAAAGCGGATGTAGCAGGTATGGAAGCGGCGTTGTCTGAGCTGACAAGCCCAACCGTGAGTAAGGTCCGAAACTTTGAACCAGCTTTTGGTTTGACTGAGCGATTGATATCTACCTTTGGAGTGGTATATGCCAAGATCGCTTCAAGGCACGGCTATCAATTAAATTTGGATACTCCCTGGATACCTACCGATTGGTTGCCCATGGCGCCTTTGGATTCCTATGACGAGCCCTATACTTTCCTGAGAGACTTTGATCTCTTTACGCCATTTGAAGGTGATTGGTCTGATTGGTCTCCGGTTAGGTCATAGAGGAAGAAAAAATAGGGAGAGAAGAATAGGGGGCAGACCACGATTTTCCACATAAAAATCTTAGTCTGTCCCCTATTTGCACAGCGGTTTCGACCGAGCAATTGTCGCAAGCGGCAAGTTCAGTCAATAAATGAGGTGGTATGTGAGCGCTGAAGAAAAGAGCTTGGAGGCTATTCTAGGTGGGAAGGTTGCAACGTCTGATAGCCGCGCTATTCCTGGGGTGATTCCTGTTGAAGGCCAATGTGTCGTTTATATTTCCTCCCATGGGAAGACGCCTTTCCGGAAGTTGTTCAAACTGGTGACGTGTTATACCAATCCGCCAATGGCCACGCGAGGGGGGTAAATGATCGAGGTTGCAAGATTACGCCGCCTCTTGGTCCAGACTTTTACGCGATTTCCTGCCACGGTGATGTGAGCGGATGGATGGTTGATGTCGAGTCAGGTGTTAAGGGATTGGGTTTGTTATCGGCCAAAGTTGAGAACGAGCAGTTGTTAATTTCGGATGGAAGGAGTTTCTTGCTGTCCGAGTGCGGTATTGAGTTTAATTAAAGTGCAGTAAGTAGGGGCAGACTAAGATTTTTACGTAGAAAATCGTGGTCTGTCCCCTATTTGCTATTTCTATTTGACTACTGACTCGCCAGCTACAGAGATAGTTGATAGAGCAAAGGATATGTTTTGCAAGAAGGATAGAAAATGATAGAACTGGTTGTGGGAACTGATCCTGTTTTAGAGGACAATGGACTTTGGGCGATGGAGGTTAGATGCATCACCGATATCCCGACTGGAGCTCACTTGACAGTCGCTATTTCCTTTACGGTCGACATGGAGGATGGCTCCGTGTCGGAGGATAAAGACTCAGAAATCTTGATCGATCTCGTGATTGAAAAAATCAGATCGTGGGAGCGAGAGTTCGAGATTGCATACTCCGGCATGGCAGCCAAGATCTACGTGCTGGGTGATGCTTCTAGGGTAATAAAGAACTTGATCTGTCGTGGGGAGTAGTCGGGGAAAAATGGGGGTTCTCGACCAAAGTCTAGAAGGGATGGTATGCAATCTTTGTTGCTGGATTGGTGCGCTGTTTGCGAGGGCAGAGCAGCGTTCGACAAGTCCCATTTTCTGGGGCTTTTGAAAGCCCACCATAGTAAGGAGGATCTTCAGCGCATATTTGCTTATTTCCCCCATTCGGTGGAGCTGATAAGCCGAGCTGAAAATGTCGTCTCTGCAGGGACGTTAGAAGACTCGCTTTACCTACTGCCTAAGGGTGGCACGGATAAAACGGTGCTTGTTCAGAAGGGCGCGGAATGGCTCAAAGAACAGGAAAAGGTGTGCATTCTGCTTGGTAATACTGAGATCGAGGAGATTTGCCATGGCGGCCAAGTGTGCTTTGTAAGCAAGTCCGATCTGCAGCGTGCGCTACAGCAGGACGTGCCTCATTATTGGCTGTTTGATGAGATTGGGGATGCGATCAGGGCGAGCAAATTGCTTACTGATGAAAAGACCCATGCACTGTTTGAAGCGCTCTATGGTTTGGCCGCCGATTACTATCTTGCCTGGTATATTGGGCAGCCATTGTTTGCATTTGAAATCGATCTGGAGCCCTATTTCAGACTTTGGCAGGCCGGCGGCAAGTGCGTCCTTACGGAGCAGGCTTTGCTGGTGTCTGGTTAAAGCCCACGGATTGAGCAGGCGCCGTACCTAGCCCCATGAACCAAACCGACCTCACCACCCACCTCTCCCACCTGAACACGACCTATGTATCCGATGCCGACGTGGCCAAGGAGTTGCTAGGTCTGCTGACGCGCGACCCGATACCCGCCAAAGCCATCCTTGCCTCGCTCTCCCCTTACTTCGCCGGGACCATCACGCCGGCCGATGAGCAGGTACTGCAGGACATCGTCTATTACTACGTGTAGTGGCTACATCGCTGAGCCGTCGTGCCGCTAAGGATATCATCATGAAATACCTCATTCCCCTGATTACTGCGGCACTGCTGGCCGGCTGTGCCTCGCCACCGCATGTGGACCCAACCAGTGGCCCGATGGTCAGCATTCAGGTCGTCGACAAGACGGGCGGCAGCCGGCGCGATGCCATCACCATCCGCTACGCCTATGCGGACTGCAATCTGCTGATCGGTAAGGATTGCTATGCGAGTGATATCTATACCGGCAAGCGCGACGGTGGGCAGGGGCCGGTGGTGCGCCGGGTGCCGGCGGCAGATGGCAGGCCGGCGATGTTGTCGGCGATGATTTCGGTCGGGGACCGGCATTGCGCCTATCACTATAAGTTCCGGCCGGTGCCGGACGGGGTGTATCTGGTGGAGGCAGCGACAGGGTCCAGCGGGATATTCCCGTTCTCGACGACCAGTTGCTATTCCCGCTTCATGGATATGACCGATCCTGCGAACCCCAAGCCGGTCGAGTTGCTGTCCTGCCTGCCGCCGCTCTGCAAATAGGGGCTTAGCCGCCAGCCAGCTTCGCCGCCAGCTCCGCCTGCGCCGCCGCAATCCGGCGGCGTTTTTCTTCTACCTTGGCAATTTCTTCGGGGCTGATGCCGCCTTCGGCCTTGGCACGGGCGAGGTCTTTATCCAGTTGCGGCAGCAGGGTGTCGGCGGCTTTCACGTAGGCGCTGTAGAGCCGCCGTTGCTGGCGATCGGCGTATTCCTGATAGCGGTCGGGGTTGGCGAGCTCGGCGGCGGTGGGCGGTTCGCGCCAGTCGCCGTTGCTGTGGGCCAGGGGTGGGGCGCGGTCGTCGCCGTGTTCGCGGGCTTCGGCCATGCTCAGTACGGCCGGGGTGGATTGGTCGATGGCCGGTACGGTGCTGGTGGCCTCCAGTGCTGGTGCGTTGCCGCTGGCATCCCTGGGGGGCCAGGCTTCCGATGTGGCTTGGCTTGCTGCCTGGGTCTGCGGAGTGGCCGCGTGGCTGGCGAGTGTCGTATCAGCCTGTGGCCACAGGTACCAGGCGGTGCCGCCAATAACGGCGACAGTGAGGGCGGTGAGGGTCCAGCCACGCGGTGTCATGGTCTTACTCCAGTTTGTCGACGCTGCGCACGCCCAGGGCGCTGGCGTTCAGTTCGATATGGGCGTCCCGGTAGAGTTGCTCGCGCAGGGCCTTGAATTCAGCTACGGCTTTCTGGCGGGAAATGGCCTGGCTGGCGGTGTAGCGGACGGCTTCGCTATCGAGCGCTTGCAGGCCTTCCTGGCGTTCGGTCACCAGCATGATCTGCCAACTGGCCTGGCCGTTCTCGGCACTGGGTTCGCGCACCGGGCGGGATGGCTTGCCGGGCGGCAGGGCGAAGGCGAGTTCATAGAGCCAGGGCGCACGGCCGTCCTTGGGTTTGAGCCAGCCCAGGTCGCCGCCTTGTTTGGCATCGTCGGCGTTGGAGAATTCGGCGGCGATGTCGGCAAAGTTGGCGCCGGCCTGCAGCCGGGCGTAGGCGCGCTGGCAACTGGCTTCTTCGGCACAGCGGATGTGCTGGGCGCGGACCTGTTTGATCTGCTTGAACTCGGCCGGGTTGCGTTCGTAGTAGGTGCGGATCTCGGCCGGGGTGACGCTATCGGCCAGGCGCTTGAGGTTGGCGCTGGCGTAGTGCATGTCGGCTTCGATGCCGAGCAGTTGCAACAGGGCGCCGCGCCGGTCGCGGTCTTCGACCGAGCGTCGCAGCAGTTGCAGGTCGGCCTCGCTGAGGCCGCTGTCGCGCTTGGCCCAGCTCAAGACAAATCGACCGGCGAGCAGTTGCATGGCCTGCTGGTCGCGGTAGCCGGCATCGCCGCCGGCGAGCATGGTCTTGCCCTGGATGTTCTGCCGCTGCCAGACATCGGCGAGGCTGATATTGCCGGTGTCACCATTGGGCAGGCGGTAGGCGAGCAGGGGGATGCGCCGGGCGGCATCGAGCCGGGCAGGATTGAGCTCGGTGGTGAGTTGCAGGCCGGCGCTGGGTGGGAAGACCGCGGCGAGGTCATCGGCGCTGGGGCTGCTGCGCTTGCTGACGAGCTTGTCGAGCCCGCCCGCCTTGGCGAGTACGGCGTCCAGCGGCTGCTTGTAGGCGCGGCGCAGGGTGGCAACCAGTTGGTCTTCGACCGCAACATCCCGGCTGAAGGCCACGCCCATATTGGGGAAGAGCGTGACATCGTCGTAGTGCTGGCGGGCGTAGTCACCCAGCAAACGGTTGTCGATGACCGACGCGAGGATCTTGTTGAGCGGGGTGCGCATGTCGCGGTAGGCGGAGGCGGTATGCAGTACCCGCAGGCCGGCCATGGGCACGGGTTGGCCGTCGATCCGGGCGGCAAGGGTGGGGTCGTCGAGGCTGCGGCTGCTGCTGGCGCTGGCCACTACATGGGTGGCCAGCAGAACCAGCAGGGCCAGCCGTTGTTGAACGGTCTGGCCCATGCTTACAGGCGCTCTGCAGCGCGGTTGAGGACATGCACGACCATGGCGATGGCGTGCGGGACGACTTCCTTGGCCACGGTCTTGCGGGTGGCCTGGTCGGTGGCCGAGAGGACGGCACCGCCGCGTGCATACGAGATATCGCCACCACGGGTCAGCAGCGGACGGATGTCCGTTGCGTCCTTGGCCAGCGGGGTGAAGTCGGCCAGGGCCGCTTTCACCAGCGCCGGGTCGTTCAGGCGTTCGCTGTCGTAGTAGTCCTTCACCCAGCCTTCCCAGCTCGAATGGTTGAGCGCGGAGGTGGTCCAAGTGTGGTGCGGTTGCAGCAGGTCGGTGCTGTGCAGCGCAAAGCCCAGCGATTGGGCGGTCGGGCGGGCCAGGAACTGTTGCCACCAGTACTGGGCGAGGTTGTCGATCGGTTGGAACGGCATTTTTTCGAAGTCGGCATACATGGAGGGCGTGGAGTAGCCGCCGATCCGGTAGTTGGCTTCGGTAATGCCGTAGCTGTTGTACTTGGAGTTGTCGCCGAACCAGCCCTTCATGCCGCCCTTGCCGTCGTCGAGATAGTCGCCATACAACCAGCCGGCGGCCAGGGTGTCGATGTCGCCCCAGACGGTCAGCTTGTGATAGTTGTAGCCACCGAGCTTGTTGCCGTGCACGTCGGCGCCGCCGGTGTGGTTCTGGAAGTGCTGGTAGCTGGTGTAGTTGACGATGCTGGCACCAAGGCCCCAGACCGGCGCTAGTTGGCAATCCCCGGTGGTGGCGCCGCACAGGTAGGTGTCGGCAAAGTCGTCGACGTCGTAGGCGCCCTGGCCGAGGGCGGCGGCGAACTGTTCGATGGTGTAGCCGGCACGGGTCGCGCCGGCTTGCAGCTTGGCAAAGTTGGTGGTGCTGGGGTTGGCCTGCATGTAGGCGACGGCATCGAGCACGATGCGGCGGTGGGTTTCTTGCTGGAATGCGTGGACAGGTGCGGCGAGACAACAAGCTACTGCCGCGCCAGCCATAAGGCGAGCGAGTTTCATTGCTTTGCTTCTCCTCTGTTCTCTTGTGGGCCGGATGGCCCGGAACGAAATTCTCCTGCCCCTGTGTGGCGGTATCGTGAAGCCTGGATGACACCAAGCACGCGGTAGTTAGGTGCAGGTAGTGCCCACCAGCAAAGTACGTGGCAGGGGGGAAAGCAAGGTCGTCGTGGCCTTGTTGCGCGTAACACGCAATGGCCGGGTCGGCGGTAGGGGTGGGTGGCGCGGGTATACTGCGGGCCACTGTTGCTCTCCCCGTCACCCATGCAATCCCTGCTTACCCAACTCAGCGCGCTCACCTGGCTGGAGGTCGTCGGCTTTGTCCTGACCCTGCTGGGTATCGGGCTGGCCGCCCGCAATCATTGGTGTACCTGGCCGCTGCAGATGCTGGCCGGCGTGCTGTACGTAGGCCTGTTCGTACAGTTCCAGCTGTTTGGCGAGGCCGCGCTCAACGCGCTGTATGTGCTGCTGGCGGCATATGGTTTGTGGCAATGGCGGGCGGGTACCCATCACCCGGCCTTACCCATCAGCCGCATGGGCTGGTGGGACCACGGCTGGTTCTGGGGTCTGGGCGTGCTGGGCACGGTGCTGGTGGCGCAGTTGCAGGTGCATTTCCTGCCGACTGATCTGCCCTGGCTGGATTCCACGGTGTTCGTGTTCGGCGTACTGGCGCAGTGGTTGCAGGCGCGACGCAAGCTGGAGAACTGGCCGGTCTGGATTGCGCTGGATCTGCTGGCGGCGGGGATCTACTTCCATAAATCCCTGCAGGTGACCGGCGCGCTGTATGTGCTGCTGGCGCTACTGGCAGCCTACGGCTGGTGGGATTGGCGTCGGTTGCTGCGGGCGAGTGTGCATGTTTAAGGTCGCCGTCGTGGGGGCGGAATCGTCCGGCAAGACCACGCTGGCGCGTGATCTGGCGCAGGCGATCGCTTGCCATTGGCTGCCGGAATACGCGCGGGATTACTTCGAGGCCCGACCGGGGCTGATCTATGGCCTGGATGATGTCGTCGCCATTGCCGAGGGGCAGCGGGCGGGCGAATCAGACCCGGCGCGCTGGCGAGGAGCAGGGGCCGTGGACGGCCTGGTGTGCGATACCAATGCGCTGGTGTGCAAGATCTGGGCGGAGGTGCGCTATGGGCACTGCCCGGCGGCGATCAGCGCAGCGTGGCCGGCGGACGACTATCTGCTGCATGTGCTGCCCTCGCCGGATATCGCCTGGGAGCCCGACCCACTGCGTGAGCATCCGCACGACAGGGCGGCGTTATTCGCGCTTTACGAGGCGGCGTTGCAACAGTCCGGTGTTGTTTATTGCACAGTCAGCGGAACACCGGCACAGCGTGTCGAGGCTGTGATCCAGCATCTGCGCGGCTTGCCGGGATTTTCGGCTTGATCGCCCCTGCGGCGTTACGTAGTTACCCTTACTTGACCATTGGTACGCTTGTTCCAGTATCATCCTCACATCGCAGTACAAGTTTCCTCCTCCTCTGGCCGCCGCTGTACGGGCGGCCGTTTTTTTACCTGTTGTCAGCGTCGTCGATACGCCACAGGCCGTGTGGCTTAGGGCTGTCGCGTGGGCAAAGGGTAGGGGCGGAGGACGGAAATCCCGTACATTGCAGGGCTGGAAACCTGGGCGGCCTGCTGGCTGCCCTTGCCTCACCCAGAGCCAGATCCGATGCCTAAGCACCACGCTGCAAGCCCATCACCAGAACCCGCCAACGTGCCCGAGGCCGCGGTATATCGCATGCAGCGCATGGGGGCGGATCTCTACACCCGCGCGCTGGACGGGCCGGTGTTCTATCTGCTGGGTTATCTGCTGATCTGCATCACCGGCGGCTATGGCCACCTTGGCCTGGTGTGGTTACCGGCGGTCCTGTTCGTTGTGCTGTGGCTGCTGCGGCGCCGTAATCGCCTGCCGGCCGAGACGGCACGGTTCCAGGGTTGGCGTCGGCGCCAATGGTTGCTGATCCATGCCGGCTGCGTACTCTGGGCTGTGGTGTTCGTGCGGGTCTGCCAACTGGAGCAGGCCAATACCATCCCCTTGCTGATCGCCGTCATCTGCACGGTTGCTTACGGCACCGCGGCGAGCAATACCTTCTCGCTCGATCCGCGCCATGCCTTGCTGACCATCTCGCTGCTGTTCCTGCCGGCGGTGGCACTGCTGCTGGCCACGCCGTCGCTGCGGGCCATTGGCATCACGCTGGGTATCTACAACATTTATCTGGCGCTCAACCTGCGCCGGGCGGCGCGGGAGTACGACGCGCATATACAGGCCGAATACGCCTTGCTGCAAAGCCGCGCGGAGATCGAGAAGCTGACCCGCCAGGACAGCCTGACCGGGCTGGC
Organism: Chitinimonas naiadis; assembly: GCF_054780835.1. Classification (NCBI taxonomy): domain Bacteria; kingdom Pseudomonadati; phylum Pseudomonadota; class Betaproteobacteria; order Neisseriales; family Chitinibacteraceae; genus Chitinimonas; species Chitinimonas naiadis. The sequence goes on from NZ_BAAGVO010000006.1 coordinate 144,223, forward strand.
CAACCGGCGCGAGTACGAGTCCCGCTTCTGGCAGGTGTGGGGGCTGGCGGCGCGGCAGCAGGCGGACCTGAGCCTGATCGTGCTCGATATCGATCACTTCAAACGCGTCAACGACGACTACGGCCATCAGGTGGGCGACGCCTGCCTGCAGCATTTTGCCGCGCAGATGCGGCAATGCTTCCGGCGGGCCGGGGATCATCTGGTCCGTTACGGCGGGGAGGAGTTCGTGGTGCTGCTGCAGGATTGCAATGCAGGTCTCGCGCTCCAGTTGGCGGAGGATTTCCAGCAGCATCTGCGGGCGACACCCTATCGCCATGATGTCCTGTCCATTGCCATGACCGCCAGCATGGGCGTGGGCGCGGTCCGATGGGTGGAGGACGAATCACCCGCCAGCGTCTTTGCCCGCGTGGATCGGGCCTGCTACGAGGCCAAGCGCCTGGGGCGGGACCGCATCGTGCTGGCCGGTGGCTCGCTGGTGGTCGCCGAACCCACGATTGTGGTGGCGGATGAGCCGTCGCCGGAATAGCGCGTCTTCATCTTCGCATAAGGAAGCGGCGCTAAGATCACGCCATCGAAATACCGATTTCCTCCTCCTCTGGCCGCCGCATTTTGGGCGGCCGTTTTTTTGTCGGTCCAGGGCACCACGTCGGGTAGCAGATGACCGATGAGATCAAGAGGCGCATGGGCAAGGCGCCAAGTCTGACGCTGTCGGTGAACGGGGAGATCGATAACGCGAAGGGGCCATGGCATCAGCCGCGTCGCCACGGCCAAAGGGGCCGGGCGGGTGTCGATATCGTGTCATTGGACGGAAGCAGGAAACGACAAAGCCCGGCACTTGCATGCCGGGCTTTGTGTTTGGCTTTATGGGCCTGGTGCCCATGGGCAGATTCGAACTGCCGAGCACTCCCTTACCAAGGGAGTGCGCTGAGTCTGCCTTGGGGACAATCGACACTATGGTTTACCCGGGACCGATAGGGCCTGTCTTAGTCGACTAATTCATATCAAGCTTAATACGCCAAGTTTAATTGCCATAAGGGCTTGGTCATGATGTTTGATACAGTACTTGCTATCTTGTAAGTATTAAAGAAGGTGGCCTGATGCGTGAATTTCCGTTCAGTTGCGGGATGGAGGCGGCACTCGATCTCATCGGTGGCAAGTGGAAGCTTTTGATCCTCTATCACCTGATGCATGGCAATCAAATGCGTTTCAGCGAATTGCGACGGCTTGTCGGCAATGTGAGCGAGAAAATGCTGAGCCAGCAGCTCAAGGAGATGGCCAGCGACGGACTTGTTCGACGTATCGACTTCCGGACCATACCTCCTCATGTCGAGTATGCGCTGACCGCCTTTGGCAAAGACCTCGGTGAGACCTTTCGACCTGTCTGTGAATGGGGTGTTTCGAATATGGAGGAAATCAAGGCGATCTCTAACGCCCGCGCCATCCGCAACGCTTAGCAGTAAGTTGCTCACGGTGCTAAGTGTGGGTTATTGCATTGCACTTACAAAAAGGTACGTATTGGTCATTTCGTAACCAGAGGGTAAGGTGCCAGCCTCTACGCTGGGCGCGCTGGCCTTGTCACGGTTTCGCGCAATCGTTCCCGCTGCCGCATTGATGGCGGGCAGAAACGTAGCCAGCGGACTTGCCACTCTCTTTGGGAATACACATGAGCACTACCATCACTACCAGCTTCGTGAGCATCGTCGGCACTTACCAGGTAGATATTCAGGATGTTTCGGCGTTCGCCAAAATTGCGACGGAATCTGTTGCGCAGACTGTCAACAAGCGTGGTTGTCTTTACTTTCTCGCGGCGCAAGATGTAGCGCGGCCGGGTGTCTTTCACCTGTCGGAAGGTTGGGCTAGTCAGGCTGATCTGGACGAGCATATTGCCAGCCCCGATTTTCAGAGGACACTAGAGCAGGCGTTCAAGTTACGTATTTTGAGCCGCGAGATCTATGTCTCGGAGTCCAAGGGCCGTACGTTGATGGCCTGAGCATATCCAATCAGCGGTGCGGGCTTGCGTGACTTACAGATACGACAAAGCCCGATACTTGCGTACCGGGCTTTGTGTTTGGCTTTATGGGCCTGGTGCCCATGGGCAGATTCGAACTGCCGACCTCTCCCTTACCAAGGGAGTGCTCTACCCCTGAGCTACATGGGCTTCCATCTGGGTGTGATCTGCACCGGACGGTGCAAAGTCATGCCTGGGAGAACAAACGGCCTTCATTGCTGAAGGCCGTCCGGAATACTTGGTGGCCAGTCGCGGAATCGAACCACGGACACGCGGATTTTCAATCCGCTGCTCTACCAACTGAGCTAACTGGCCCCTTGAGGAGGGCGCATTAAACAGGAAAGCCGACGGAGCGTCAAGCTTGCCTGCGGCATGAAATGCAGGTTTTTTCGTGAGCGATAGCTAACTATTTGTTTGGTAATGAATCAGGGCCCAAAATTTTTTTTGGGTGCGGCGCCAATTTTGAATCAAGCCGCGCGGCTGCCCAATCGTGCCGCTCGCCAAAACCTGACTTGACCGTGTTCCAGCGCGGTGGAATTCGCTGATGGTGGCAGTTGTTGCGTTATCTGCTGCACTGCGGGAATTTGTCGGCTTTCTGCAAGCCATCACTTTAACTATCCCGGCATGGCCCCTATATAGGAGGGTGACGGCGGCTGGTTGGGCGCCAGTTGTAGTTGCTTTCCGGTCATGACGTCGCCATATTCCGTCGCGCCGCGCCAGGTTTATCGGGGCTCCCCGCGTTGTTGCACTGCAACCAGAACTTGGCATGAAAATTGTTGTCAGACCCCGCTTACATTAGAATTACGACCCCACATGCACCCGAGTGCCGCGCCAGTGTCTGCCGAACCGCTTGTCACCATCGACAACGTCTCCTTTTCCTATGATCGTCGTCCCATCCTCAAGGGGATCAGTCTGTCCATCCCCAAGGGCAAGGTCGTGGCCATCATGGGCGGCTCCGGCTGTGGCAAGACCACCCTGCTGCGACTGATCGGCGGCCAGATCAAGCCTGGCAAGGGTGAGGTCAAGGTGGCGGGCAAGGTCGTACATGAGCTCGATTCCGAAGGCCTGTACCACCTGCGTCGCAAGATGGGCATGCTATTTCAGTTTGGCGCGCTGTTTACTGACATGTCGGTGTTCGACAATGTGGCGTTCCAGATGCGCGAGCATACCGAGCTCCCGGAGTCGATGATCCGCGATCTGGTGCTGATGAAGCTCAACGCCGTGGGGCTGCGCGGTGCTGCCAAGCTGATGCCGTCCGAGCTATCGGGTGGTATGGCCCGCCGGGTGGCGCTGGCCCGTGCCATTGCGCTTGATCCCATGCTGATCATGTACGACGAGCCCTTCGCCGGGCTCGATCCGATCTCGCTGGGCGTGATCGGCAAGCTGATCCGCGAACTGAACGACGCGCTGGGTGCGACCACCATCATGGTGACGCATTCGGTGCCGGAGTCGCTGGCCATCGTGGATTACGTCTATTTCGTGTCGGAAGGCAAAGTCGTCGCCGAGGGAACGCCGGATGAGATCCGCGCCTCGGACGAGCCTTTCGTGCACCAGTTCGTTGGCGGCTTGCCCGATGGTCCGGTGCCGTTCCAATACCCGGCCAAACCGTATGCCGAAGATTTGATGGGAGTGCGCAGTGCTTGAATGGATGGATAGGCGAGTGCGTGCACTCGGCGCCCCGGTCGTCGACGCGTTGGAGAAGCTGGGCTTCGGCTTTCGCTTCTTCATGGCGGTGCTGTGGCATTCGATGGGCGTGTTCCGGCGCTTCAGTCTGGTCATCCGCGAGGTGTACTTCACTGGCGTGCTGTCGCTGGTGATCATCCTGGTGTCTGGCCTGTTCGTTGGCATGGTGCTGGGCCTGCAGGGTTACGACACGTTGCAGCGTTTTGGCGCTTCTGAGGCGCTGGGCGTGTTGGTGTCGCTGAGCCTGTTGCGTGAACTGGGCCCGGTCGTGGCCGGTCTGCTGTTTGCCAGTCGTGCCGGTTCGGCCATCACCGCCGAGATCGGCCTGATGAAGGCAACCGAGCAGCTGGCAGCCATGGAAGTGATGGCGGTCAATCCGGTAGCCCGGGTCATCGCCCCGCGCTTCTGGGCAGGTGTGCTGTCCATGCCGCTGTTGGCAACGCTGTTCTCGGCCATGGGCATCATCGGCGGTTATCTGGTCGGCGTCGTGCTGATCGGGGTGGATTCCGGCTCTTTCTGGGCGCAGATGCAATCCCAGGTTGATCTGTACAACGACGTCGGCAATGGCATCGTCAAGAGCGTGGTGTTCGGGATTGCGGTATCGATTATTGCGGTGTTCGAGGGCTTCGATGCCCCCGCCACGGCAGAAGGTGTGTCAGGGGCGACGACCCGTACGGTGGTGACGTCCTCGTTGGTTATTCTGGGTCTGGACGTGGTCCTGACTGCATTCATGTTTAGGGGTATTTGATGAATCGGCGCATTTACGACTTCTGGGTCGGGGTATTCGTGGTGCTGGGCCTGGCGGCCCTGGTGTTTCTTGCTTTGCGTGTCAGCAATGTGTCGAGCGGCGGCGCCAAGCCGACCTATCGCGTGACGGCGGCCTTCGACAATATCGGTGGCCTGAAGGCCCGTGCGCCGATCAAGAGCGCTGGCGTGCTGGTTGGCCGCGTGGCCGGTATCCATCTGGACCCGCAAACCTACCGCGCCCTGGTGACGCTCGATATCGAGCAGGACTACAAGTTCAGCCGTGATTCCTCGGCCGAGATCCTGACCTCCGGCGTGCTGGGCGACCAGTACGTGGGGATCGATCCAGGCGCTGATGAAACCATGCTCAAGAACGGCGATCGAATCAACCTGACTTCGTCGGCCATCGTGCTGGAAAAGTTGATCAGTCAGTTCATGTTCAGTAAGGCAGCGGAGAATCCCGCTCAGGCAAAACCTGCCCCATAACAGGAAAACATCATGCGTAAAATTTTTGCACTCATCATGCTGGCAGCCGGTCTGGCCGTCGCCGCGGCCGATGTACCTGCGCCGGAGCAACTGGTGCGCAACACCAGCAAGGAAGTGCTGGACGTCATCAAGAAAGACAACCTGCAGCCAAACGACAAGCGTTTCCGCGACCTCGTGGAATCGAAGGTGCTGCCGAGCTTCGATTTCAACCGCCTGACGGCCTCCGCCGTCGGCAAGTCTTGGCGCCAGGCTACGCCTGAACAGCAGACCGCACTGATTCGCGAGTTCAAGACCCTGCTGATCCGTACCTATTCCAACGCCGTGGGCGCCAACAAGCTGCAAGGTATCGAAGTGAAGCCGGTCAAGATGGCCGATGCCGATACCGATGTCGTGGTCCGTACCGAAGTGTCGGCCACCACCGGCCAGCCTTTCCCGATCGACTACCGTCTGGCCAAGACCGGTAGCGACTGGAAGGTCTACGATGTGGCAGTCGAAGGGGTAAGCCTGGTGACCAACTACCGTACCAACTTCAACCAGACCATCCAGAAGGATGGGATCGACGGCCTGATCAAGGCGCTGGCGGATCGCAATGCCACCCAGCCTTCCAAGGCGGCTGGCAAGTAATCATGGCTGAAGTCGTCAAACTCAGCGGCGCGCTGACGCTGGATTCGATTTGCCGGGTGCACGGCGAGTTGTCCGACCGCCTGGCGCTGCCGGAGCTGGTGCTGGACCTGGCCGAGGTGACCGAGATCGATTCCACCGCGATCAGCATGTTGCTGCACTGGCAGCGGGATGCGGCGGCGGCGGGTCGTAGCCTCAGCCTCGCCCGTGCGCCGGACAACCTGACCAGCCTGGCGGCCCTGTATGGGGTCGAGGATTTTCTGCCCAAGGCGCAAGCCTGAGTTCACCGTCGTCCAAGCTGCAGGCATGCCTGCTCCGGAGCCCCTGTATGCGTTATTCGCTTCCCTTGCTGTTCAGCCCGCTATTGCTGGCAGCCTGTGCCACGCCGGCCAATCACTATGATCCGATCGAGCCGGTCAACCGCAAGGTCTACGCCTTCAACAGCGCGATCGACAAGGCGGTACTGAAGCCGGTCGCCAAGGGTTACGAAGCAGTGACGCCGCAACCGGTGCGTACCGGTGTGTCCAACTTCTTCAGCAACCTGGGCGATGTCTATGTCGGCGTCTCCAACCTGCTGCAAGGCAAGGTCAAGGATGCCGCCAGCGATACCGGCCGGGTCGTGTTCAACACCACCTTCGGTATCCTGGGCCTGATCGACGTGGCAACCCCAATGGGCTTGACCAAGCATGACGAGGACTTCGGCCAGGTGCTGGGTGCCTGGGGCGTGCCCTCGGGGGCCTACCTGGTACTGCCCTTGATGGGGCCGAAGACGCTGCGTGATACCAGCGATGTGGTCGGCAGCTACTACCTGGATCCGCTCAAGGCGATTCAGGACCAGGGCGCAAAGAACGCGCTGACGGTGTTGCGCCTGGTAGATACCCGTACCAAGCTGTTCGCGGCCGAATCGCTGATCGAGTCGGCCAATGTGGGCGACGAGTACAGCTTTGTGCGTGACAGCTATCTGCAGCGCCGCTACAACCTGGTCTGGGACGGTGCGCCGCCCAAGCCCTTGCCACTGGGTGATGACGACGACTTTGATCCGGCCGCGCCGGATGCAGCCACGCCACCGGCTACTACACCGGCCGTACCCGCTGCCACCAGTTCGGTCGCACCTGCCGATGTCACGGCGGCACCCAGCGATACCGCGGCGGCGCCCGCTGCGGAAAAACCGCTGGAACCCAAGGCTGAGGCCGATCCGCAGCAGCAAGCCAGCAGTTGAGCAAATCCCGAAGCGGCTCGTGAGGGCGCTTCCAGCAGCATCAGTTTCTAAGCGAGGCAAGGCGCGAGTGAAAAATTTCTACGCAGCATAGGTCTGATATGTGAGTAGAAATTTTTCATGAGCAACGCCGCATCGCGACGAAAGTGGGGTTGCTGGCAGTGCCCTTGGGCCGCTTTTCCATTTCCGGCCAGCACCTTAGCAAGGTGCAAGTCGGGTAGAATCAGCGTTTTCCACCGCCCGCCATCATGTCTGTTGCCATCCGTTTTTCTGCCGTCAAGAAGCGTTTCGGCGAGCTCGAAGCCCTCAAGGGTGTTGATCTCGAAGTGCGCGAAGGCGAGTTTTTCGCGCTGCTGGGACCCAACGGGGCCGGCAAGACCACGCTGATTTCGGTGCTGGGCGGTTTGACACGCCCGGACAGCGGCAGCGCCGAGGTGCTGGGCAGCGATGTGCATCGCGACTATCGCGCAGCCCGCCGCAAGGTCGGCATCGTGCCGCAGGAGCTGACCTTCGATCCGTTCTTTACCGTGCGCGAGACCTTGCAGTTCCAGTCTGGCTACTTTGGCCTGCGCAAGAACGACGCCTGGATCGACGAGCTGCTGGAGCACCTGGGCCTGAGCAACAAGGCCAACGCCAATATGCGGTCCTTGTCGGGTGGCATGAAACGCCGCGTCATGGTGGCGCAGGCGCTGGTGCACAAGCCGCCGGTCATCGTGCTCGACGAACCGACGGCCGGGGTGGACGTGGAATTGCGGCAGACGCTGTGGGAATTCATCCAGCGCCTCAATCGCGACGGTCACACCATCGTGCTGACCACGCATTACCTCGAAGAAGCCGAGACACTGTGCAATCGCATCGCCATGCTCAAGCACGGTGAACTGGTTGCGCTGGACGACAAGGCGGCCTTGATGGCCTCGCATTTGGCCCGTACCCTGTCGCTGAAGCTGTTCCCGGATGTTTTGCCGGCCGCGCTGCAACCGATGCTGGTCGCCGAGCGTGACGGCAACTACCACCTTAAGCTGGACGACACCTCGACGCTGGAAGCGATACTGGCCAGCCTGCGTGAGGCTGGCATCAGCGTACGCGATATTGAAATCCTCAAACCCGATCTTGAATCGGTATTCCTCGACGTGATGGGAAGGAAGCGTGGCGCCTGAATGCCGACGCCGCGGTAAGCAAACCGCAGCGGCAATGGCGACGCCAGACAACAATGCAAGGCTTTAGCACCCTTTTCTACAAAGAGATCCTGCGCTTCTGGAAGGTCAGCTTCCAGACCGTGGCGGCACCGGTCCTGACCGCCGTGCTCTACCTGATGATCTTCTCGCATGTGCTCGATTCGCATGTCGAGGCCTATCCGGGCGTGCCCTACACGGCCTTCCTGATCCCGGGCCTCGCCATGATGTCGATGCTTCAGAATGCCTTTGCCAACAGTTCCAGCAGCCTGATCCAGTCCAAGATCACCGGCAATATCATTTATATCCTGCTGCCGCCCCTGTCGCACCTGGAATTCTTCTCGGCCTATGTGCTGGCGGCTGTGGTGCGTGGCGTGGTGGTAGGCTGTGGCGTGCTGCTGATCACCCTGCTGTTCGCGCTGCCGGATTTCAAATACCCGCTTTGGATATTGATGTTTGCCGTGTTGGGCTCCGGCCTGATGGCGGTACTGGGCCTGATCGCGGGTATCTGGGCGGAGAAGTTCGACCAGCTCGCGGCCTTCCAGAATTTCATCATCGTCCCGCTCACCTTCCTGAGTGGGGTGTTCTACTCGATCCATTCCCTGCCATCATTCTGGTTGGGCGTATCGCATCTGAACCCGGTCTTCTATGCGATCGACGGTTTCCGCTACGGTTTCTTTGGCGCCAGCGATGTTTCGCCCTGGCTGAGCCTGACCGTGGTGGGCGGTACCTTTATCCTGCTGGCCAGCTTTACGCTGCACCTGCTACGGACCGGCTACAAGCTCAAACACTGAACCCGGGTGGGTAGCCCCCGCCTGGCATATTGATAAGAAACGTCATGGTTACTCCTGAACAAGTCAAACAGTACATTGCCACCGGCCTCGCCTGCGAGGTGCTGGAAGTCAGTGGCGATGGTCACCATTTCGAAGCGGTGATCGTTGCCCGTGCGTTCGACGGCCTGCCGCGGGTACGCCAGCATCAGCTGGTCTATCAGGCGCTGGGTGAGCGCATGCGCGAGGAAATCCATGCGCTGTCGATGAAAACCTACAGCCCGCACGAATGGAAAAACCGGGCCTGAAGCCTGCCGCGCCGGTGCGGCCCAAGCGTGTCGATCGGCTGGGTGTCCTGCTGATCAACCTGCCCTGGCTGCTTCTGCTGCTGGTGTGGTGGCTTTGGTGGTCGGCGTCCTGAACGCAACCATCCCTGCACCTTGCCCGCCCTTATATCGCCGGACCTGATCCGACCTAAAAGATTGAAACGACATGGATAAACTCAAGATCACCGGTAACGGCCCGCTCAGCGGCGAGATCGTCATCTCCGGCGCCAAGAATGCGGCGCTGCCCATCCTGTGCGCCTCGCTGCTGACGCCGGACACGCTGCGCCTGACCAACGTTCCGCAACTGCGTGACGTGCTGACCACCCAGAAGCTGCTGCAGGGCATGGGTATGCGGGTGATGACCGACAACGTCCATGAGTTCGAACTCACCGGTGCCAGCATCGACAAGCTCGAAGCGCCCTACGAGCTGGTCAAGACCATGCGCGCGTCCATCCTGGTGCTCGGCCCCATGCTGGCCCGCTTCGGCGAAGCCCGTGTCTCGCTGCCCGGCGGTTGCGCCATTGGCAGCCGGCCGGTGGACCAGCACATCAAGGGCCTGCAGGCCATGGGCGCCGAGATCAATATCGAGCACGGCTACATCCATGCCCGCGCCAAGCGCCTGAAGGGTGCCCGCTTCGGTTCCGACATGGTGACCGTGACGGGTACCGAGAACCTGCTGATGGCCGCCACGCTGGCGGATGGCGTCACCGTGCTGGAGAACGCCGCCCGTGAGCCCGAAGTCGTCGATCTGGCCGAGTGCCTGATCAAGATGGGGGCCAGGATCAGTGGGCACGGTACCGATACCATTACCGTCGAAGGCGTGAGCAGCCTGCATGGTGCCGACCATGCGGTCATGCCGGACCGGATCGAGACCGGTACCTTCCTGTGCGCGGTCATGCTGGCTCGTGGCAAGGTAGTGCTGCGCAACACCCGCGCCGGCATCCTGGAAAGCGTGCTGGACAAGCTGCGCGAAGCCGGTGCCTATATCGAGGCCGGTGACGGCTGGATTGCCATTGAAATGCGTGAGCGTCCCAAGGCGGTAGACCTGCGTACGCTGCCCTACCCGGCTTTCCCGACCGACATGCAGGCGCAGTTCATGGCCGTCAATACGCTGGCTCAGGGCACGGGCGTGATTACCGAGACCATTTTCGAGAACCGCTTCATGCACGTCTCCGAGCTGGCCCGCATGGGCGCCGACATCCACGTTGACGGTCATACCGCCGTCGTCCGTGGTGTGGAAAAGCTCTCCGGCGCGACCGTGATGGCGACCGACCTGCGGGCTTCGGCCTCGCTGGTCATTGCCGGCCTTGCGGCCGAAGGCGAGACCATCGTCGACCGCATCTATCATCTTGACCGTGGCTACGAACACATCGAAGCCAAGCTCGGCGGCGTGGGCGCCCATATCGAGCGCGTGCAGTAAACACCGACTCGCCAGTGCAACAACTGGTGCGTAATCGATACAGGCCGGGTCAGTAAGCTGAACCCGGCCTGTTTTCTTTGCGTGGTGGGTGTGGTCTATGGTTTAAGCAGGTTTTCCGCCCCGATAAAAGAACGCCATGTCCGCCGAAACCCAACTGATCGAACGCTTCTACACCGCCTTCCAGCAGAAGGACTGGGCGACCATGGCCGCCTGCTACCACCCGGAAGTGCAGTTCGGCGACCCGGTTTTTCCCGACCTGCGCGGGCCGGAACCCGGCGCCATGTGGCGCATGCTGCTGGAAAGCGCGACCTCCCTGCAGGTCAGTTTCAGCGAGGTAAGTGGCGACGCGGGCCAGGGCTCAGCGCGCTGGGAGGCGGTCTATCCCTTCTCGCAAACCGGCCGCAATGTGCATAACCGCATCAGCGCCAGCTTCGAATTCAAGGACGGACTGATCTATCGCCACCGCGATGTCTTCGACTTCTGGGCCTGGAGCCGCATGGCACTGGGAACGTCCGGCCTGCTGCTGGGCTGGACGCCGTTGCTGCTGAACAAGGTGCGCAAGACGGCGGGGCAGCGTTTGCAGCGCTTTGTCGAAAAGCACCCGGAATATCGCCGTGCCTGAGCCGGTTCGGGCCTGGGTGGGTAGCTAGACTAGACAAGTTGCCATCCATGTTGTCTAAGCAACTGATGGGTAAATAACAATTGGCTATTTATTCGATAGACAACTAGTGCTCGCCAGCCGGGCCGCCGCTCGGCATAATCGTCCTTCTGCCGTTTGTCGCCTCACCATGATCACCATCGCCCTGTCCAAAGGACGCATCTTCGAAGAAACCGTCCCGCTGCTCGCCGCCGCGGGCATCGTGCCGCTCGAAGACCCGGAATCCTCCCGCAAGCTGATCCTGTCCACCAACCGTGACGATGTCCGGCTGGTCATTGTCCGCGCGACCGATGTACCCACCTATGTGCAATACGGCGCGGCTGACCTCGGCATCGCCGGCTACGATGTATTGCTGGAACACGGCGGCGCCGGTCTCTACCAGCCGCTGGATCTGGGCATCGCTGCCTGCAAGCTCATGGTCGCGGTACGCGAGGGCTTCGATTATTTCACCGCCGTGAAGCAGGGCGCCCGGCTACGCGTCGCCACCAAGTATGTGGAATCGGCACGCGAGCACTTTGCCAAGAAGGGCGTACACGTGGACCTGATCAAGCTGTACGGTTCCATGGAGCTGGCGCCGCTGGTCGGGCTGGCCGACGCCATCGTCGACCTGGTCAGTACCGGCGGTACGCTGCGTGCCAACAACCTCGAAGCCGTCGAGCATGTGCAGGAGGTCAGCTCGCGCCTTGTGGTGAACCAGGCGGCACTGAAGCTCAAGCGCAGTCGCGTGCAACCGATCATCGATGCGTTCGCCTCGGCGAGCGCCCACCACCACGCCTGAACGGGTCCGCTTTTCGCCGACCCGTCCGTGTTACATGACACGTCGGGACAGCCCCGACGAACAGTGAGCCCAGTCCATGAAACGTCTCAGTACCCAAGAAGCCGACTTCCAGCCGCAACTCGATGCGCTGCTGGCCTTCGAGTCTGCCCAGAACCCGGAGGTCGATGCCGCCGTCGCGCGCATCCTGGCCGATATCAAGGTCCGCGGTGATGCGGCAGTGCTGGAATACACCGCCCGCTTCGATGGCGTCGCGGCCCGGAGCATGGCCGAGTTGGAACTGAGCCAGGATGAGCTGGCTGCCGCCTACCACCGCCTGCCGGCGGCCCGGCGCGAGGCGCTGGAAGCCGCTGCCGCCCGGGTCCGCCGTTACCATGAGAAGCAGCAGCAGGTGAGCTGGCAGTACACCGAGGACGACGGCACGGTACTGGGCCAGGCCGTCACGCCGCTGGACCGGGTCGGCCTGTACGTGCCGGGCGGCAAGGCCAGCTATCCGAGTTCGGTGCTGATGAACGCGATTCCCGCCAAGGTGGCCGGTGTGGGCGAGATCATCATGGTCGTACCGACGCCGCGTGGCGAGCGCAACGACATGGTGCTGGCCGCCGCCCATATCGCCGGTGTGGACCGGGCCTTCACCATCGGCGGCGCGCAGGCCGTGGGCGCGCTGGCCTACGGTACCGCCACCATTCCGCAGGTCGACAAGGTCACTGGACCGGGCAATCAGTACGTAGCGGCCGCCAAGCGCGCCGTATTTGGCCTCGTCGGTATCGACATGGTGGCCGGCCCGTCCGAGATACTGGTGATCGCCGACGGCGGCACCGATCCAGACTGGATCGCCATGGACCTGTTCAGCCAAGCCGAACACGATGAGATTGCCCAGTCCATCCTACTGTGCCCGGATGCGGCCTATATCGAGCGGGTCGCTGCCAGCATCGAACGCCTGCTGCCGGAGATGCCGCGCCGCGACATCATCGCCGCCAGCCTGGCCAACCGTGGTGCGCTGATCCAGGTGCGTGACCTGGAGGAGGCCGCCACCATTGCCAACCAGATCGCGCCGGAGCACCTGGAGTTGTCGGTGGCCGATCCCTGGGCGCTGCAGGCGTTGATCCGTCACGCCGGTGCCATCTTCCTCGGCCGCTTTGCTTCCGAATCGCTGGGTGACTACTGTGCCGGGCCCAACCATGTGCTACCGACCTCCCGTACCGCTCGCTTCGCCAGTCCGCTGGGGGTGTACGACTTCCAGAAGCGTTCGAGCCTGATCTATGTGTCGGAGGTGGGCGCCCAGGCGCTGGGTCGCATCGCCAGTGAACTGGCGGAGGGCGAAGGCCTGCCTGCCCACGCCCGCTCGGCCGAATACCGGCTGCGGGAGCGTTGAGATGAGCCTCGCCCAACAGTTCGTACGTCCTGAGATCCTGCAACTGGCGGCCTACCATGTGGCCGATGCGAGCGGTCTGATCAAGCTCGACGCAATGGAGAACCCATACCCGCTACCGCCCGAGTTGCAGCAGCAACTGGCCGGGCGACTGGCGGCGGCGGCGCTGAACCGCTACCCGGACCCGCACGGTGGCGGCTTGAAGGACAAGCTGAAGACGGCCTTTCAGATCCCGGCGGAGGCGAGCGTGATCCTGGGCAATGGCTCGGACGAGCTGATCACCCTGGTCTGCCAGGCGCTGGCAAAGCCCGGCGCCACCTTGCTGGCCGCGGAGCCGTCCTTTGTGATGTACCGCATGAACGCAGTATTCAGCCAGTTGCGCTATGTCGGTGTTTCGCTCAAGCCGGACTTCTCGCTGGATCTGCCGGCCATGCTGGTGGCGATCGAGGCGCATGCGCCGGCCGTGGTGTTCCTGGCCTACCCGAACAACCCGACCGGCCCCCGTTTTGCGCGGGCCGATATCGAGGTCATCCTCGAGCGGGCACCCGGGCTGGTGGTGGTCGACGAGGCCTACACCGCCTTTGCCGACGATAGCTTCATGGGCCTCGCCGGCAGCCATCCCAAGTTGCTGGTCATGCGTACCCTGTCCAAGCTTGGCCTGGCCGGCATACGGCTGGGCTATGCCGCCGGTCACGCCGACTGGGTCAACGAACTCGACAAGGTGCGGCCGCCCTACAACATCAATGTCCTGACCCAGGCCGCAAGCCATTTCGCGCTCGATCACCTGGCGGTGTTCGACACCCAGGCCGCCATCCTCAGGCAGGAGCGTGCCCGCTTGGCTGCTGCACTGGCGGCGCTGCCGGGCGTCATGGTGTTTCCGTCGGAAGCCAACTTCGTGCTGGCCCGCGTGGCGGATGCCCCACGCACCTTCGCTGCGCTCAAAGCGGCGGGCATCCTGATCAAGAACTTGCACGGCGGTCACCCGCTGCTCAATCATTGTTTACGCTTCACCGTAGGCACACCGGCCGAAAACGACCGCGTGCTGGCTGCGCTTCCCAACTGTCTCTGAGTCATTGCCATGCGCCAAGTCACTGTCACCCGTAACACGCTGGAAACCCAGATCACCGTCAGCCTCAATCTCGATGGCAGCGGCCAGAGCCGTTTTGATACCGGCGTGCCCTTTCTGGAGCACATGCTGGACCAGGTCGCGCGCCACGGCTTGATTGACCTGGACATCGTCGCCAAGGGGGACCTGCATATCGACGCCCACCACACGGTGGAGGATATCGGCATTACCCTGGGGCAGGCCCTGGCCAAGGCGATCGGCGACAAGAAGGGCATCCGCCGCTACGGCCACGCCTATGTGCCGTTGGACGAGGCGTTGAGCCGCGTGGTGATCGACCTGTCGGGTCGGCCTGGCCTGAGCTACGGTGTGGAATACACCCGCGCCAGCATCGGCCAGTTCGATGTCGACCTGTTCAGCGAGTTCTTCCACGGCTTCGTCAACCACGGCATGGTCACCTTGCATATCGACAACCTCAAGGGGGCGAACGCCCACCACCAGGCTGAGACCATCTTCAAGGCCTTCGGTCGTGCCCTGCGCATGGCCATCGAGGTGGACGAGCGCGCGGCGGGTGCCATGCCGTCCACCAAGGGCACGCTGACTGCCTGATCCGACCATGTCATCCGGGAACACGCTATGAAAATCGCCGTCATCGACTACGGCATGGGCAATCTGCGTTCGGTCACGCACGCGCTGGAGCATGTTGCCCCTGAGCACCAGATCATCCTGACCAGCGATCCTGACGTGATCGCCGGCGCCGACAAGGTGGTCTTCCCCGGCCAGGGCGCCATGCGGGACTGCATGCGCGAGGTGGACGAGCGCGGCCTGCGCGGGGTGGTCAAGCAGGCGGCAGCCAGCAAGCCTTTCCTCGGCATTTGTGTGGGCGCCCAGCTATTGTTCCAAATGAGCGAGGAGGGTGGCAACACCCCGGCCATCGGTGTCTTCGAGGGCGAGGTGGTGCGCTTTCCGGCAGCACGCATGCACGATGAGGCCGGTAACAAGCTCAAGGTGCCCCACATGGGCTGGAACGAGGTCTGGCAAAGCCGGTCTCATCCCTTGTGGGCCGACATACCCGACGGTGCGCGCTTCTACTTTGTCCACAGCTACTACATGCAGACGCCAGATGCCGCCCTGCCGGTCGGAACCAGCCGCTACCCCTTCCCCTTCACCGTGGCAGTGGCCCGCGCTAATATCTTTGCCACCCAGTTTCATCCCGAGAAAAGCCATGCTGCCGGCCTGCAGTTGCTCAAGAACTTCGTTGCCTGGGATGGCACGGCCTAACCTGTTCAGCTAGATAAAAACCATGCTCATTATTCCCGCCATCGACCTGAAGGATGGTCAGTGTGTACGTCTCCGTCAGGGAGAAATGGATTCCGCCGACGTCTTCGGCGATCCCGCCGAGATGGCCCGGCGCTGGCTGGATGCTGGCGCCCGCCGCCTGCATCTGGTTGACCTGAATGGCGCCTTTGCCGGCAAGCCCAAGAACCTGGAGGCGGTCAAGGCCATCCTCGAGGTAGTCGGCAGCGATATTCCGGTCCAGCTTGGCGGTGGTATCCGCGATCTGGAGACCATCGAGAAATACCTCGAAGCCGGTCTGCGCTACGTCATCATCGGCACCGCCGCGGTCAAGACGCCGGGCTTCCTGCATGAGGCGTGCGACGCCTTTCCAGGCTCGGTCATCGTCGGCCTCGATGCCAAGGACGGCAAGGTGGCGATCGATGGCTGGAGCAAGATCACTGGCCACGACGTGATCGATCTCGCCAAGCGCTTCGAGGATTATGGCGTCGAGTCGATCATCTACACCGATATCGGTCGCGACGGCATGCTCAGCGGCGTGAACATCGACGCCACGGTCAAGCTGGCCCAGCACCTGACGGTGCCGGTCATCGCCTCCGGGGGGCTGACCAATCTCGATGACGTGCAGCGTCTCTGTGCGGTGGAAGGCGAGGGCGTCGCCGGCGTGATCGCCGGCCGCTCCATCTACGAAGGGACGCTGGACTTCGCCGCGGCCCAGCAACTGGCGGATGAACTCAATGGCTAAGCCACCCATCATCAATCTCGATGCCTTGCCGGCCCCTGAGCACAATGTGCACGGTAGCCGCTATGAGTCGTTTGATGTGGGGATCAGCGAGCTGATCGGCGCACGCAAGCTGGGTTACGCGCATACCGTGGTACCGCCGGGCAAGCGCTCCTGTCCTTTCCACAACCACTGGGAGGAAGAGGAGCTGTTCATCGTCCTGTCCGGTACCGGCACCTACCGGCTGGGCGAGGATCAGTTTCCGGTGCGCGCTGGCGACATCATCGCGGCGCCGACCGGTGGCCGCGAAACGGCCCATCACCTGATCAACGACAGTGCGGCCGACCTGGTCTACCTCTCGATCAGCACGCGGTCGCCGACCGAGATCGTCGAATACCCGGACTCAGGCAAGGTCGGCGTCCGTTCCAGCATGGCCGCGGCCGACGGCAGCGGCACCCACCGCTTCCGTTTCCGTGCCCTCGACAAGGATGGCGCCGTCGACTACTGGGACGGCGAAGATTGATCCGTCACCCTTCTGTTTCTTTTTCCTGATTGCCGCCATGCCGCTCGCCAAACGCATCATCCCCTGTCTCGACGTCACCGATGGCCGCGTGGTCAAGGGCGTCAATTTCGTCGGCCTGCGTGACGCGGGTGATCCGGTCGAGATTGCCCGGCGCTACGACCAGCAGGGGGCCGACGAACTGACCTTCCTGGATATCACGGCCAGTTCGGACAATCGCGACCTGATCCTGCACATCATCGAGGCGGTGGCCGAGCAGGTCTTTATCCCGTTGACGGTGGGTGGTGGGGTGCGCAAGGTCGAGGATGTGCGTCGGCTGCTCAATGCCGGCGCGGACAAGGTGGGTATCAATACCACGGCGGTGACCAATCCGGCCGTGGTGGAGGATGCCGCAGGCTATTTTGGCTCGCAGGCGATTGTCGTGGCGATCGACGCCAAGCGCGTCAGCGAACCGGGCGCCACGCCGCGCTGGGAGGTCTACACCCACGGCGGCCGCAATGCGACCGGCCTTGACGCCGTGCAATGGGCGCTGGAGATGCAGCGCCGTGGTGCGGGCGAGATATTGCTGACCAGCATGGATCGCGATGGCACCCGTTCCGGTTTCGATCTGGCGCTGACCCGTGCGGTCAGCGATGCGGTGGATATTCCGGTCATCGCCTCCGGAGGGGTGGGCAAGCTGCAGGATCTGGTGGACGGTATCACCCAGGGGCATGCTGACGCCGTGCTGGCCGCCAGCATTTTCCACTTTGGCGACCATACGGTCGGCGAGGCAAAGCAGCTGATGCAGGCGCAGGGCATCGAGGTACGGCTATGAGCAACTGGCTGGACGAGGTCCGCTGGGACGATAAGGGCCTGGTCACCGCCATTGCCCAGGATGGTCGCAGCCAGCGTATCCTGATGGTGGCGTACATGAACCGCGAATCACTGATGCTGACGGCACAGACCGGCATTGCCCACTACTGGTCGCGCTCGCGCCAGAAATTGTGGAAAAAGGGCGAGGAGTCCGGTCATCTGCAGACGGTCAGCGAGCTCCGCCTCGATTGCGATGGCGACGTGATCGTCATGCAGATCGAGCAGGCGGGCGGCATCGCCTGCCATACCGGCCGCGAGAGCTGCCTGTACCGCAGGCTGGAAGGGGGCCGCTGGGTCACGACCGACCCGGTGCTGAAGGACCCGAACCAGATCTATACCCACGGGCATGGGCACTAGTCTCGTCAGACTTGTCACCCAACTGTCTTTTTCCACGCCTATAATCGCCCGTCCTTCCGAGACCCGTCATGGTTAATCCCGACATCCTCTATCGCATCGCGCAGACGCTTGAAGACCGCAAGGGGGCCGACCCCGAGAGTTCGTACACGGCCAAGCTGATGCACAAAGGCCTCGATGCCATCCTGAAAAAGGTAGGCGAGGAAGCGGTCGAGACGGTGATGGCGGCCAAGGACGGGGACCAGCGCCACCTGGTCTACGAAGTGGCTGACTTGTGGTTTCACACCCTGGTGCTGTTATCGCAACAGGGCCTGGGCCCCGACGATGTGCTGGCGGAACTGGCCAGGCGCGAAGGGATCTCAGGCATAGACGAAAAAAAGGCACGTGGAGAGTAAGACATGAGCGACAACTGCCTGTTCTGCAAGATCGCAGCGGGACACATCCCCTCGAAGAAGGTCTACGAGGACGATGACGTCATCGCTTTTCACGATATCCATCCGATCGCGAACGTTCACTTCCTGATCGTGCCCAAGCTGCATGTGGAATCCTTGCTGAGCGTGGAACCCGTGCACCAGCCCATCCTGGGCAAGCTGCTGGCGCTGGCGCCGCAGCTTGCGCGCGAACAGGGCCTGGACGAAGGTTTCCGGACCATGATCAATACCGGCGCCAAGGGTGGCCAGTCGGTATTCCATCTGCACCTGCACGTGTTCGGCGGTGGCGGCAAGGCCGAGAGCATGATGGCGCAGCTTATTCAATAACCGGATGGAGGGATGCGGCCGCCATGGGTTGGTGGTACCGTCGCCCCCGTTCTTGCCGCAAGGCAGCAGGTTTTCTTCAGATTTGAGAGGGTAATTCCATGGGTTCGTTCAGCATTTGGCATTGGCTGATTGTGTTGGTGATCGTGGTGCTGGTATTCGGTACCAAGAAGCTGGGTAACGTGGGCAAGGACCTCGGTTCGGCCGTGAAGGGCTTCAAGGACGGCATGAAGGGCGAGGAAGACCAGGCCAAGATCGCCGAGAAGCAGGTCGAGGGCAGCCGCGTGTTCGACAACGACACGACCAAGGACAAGCGCTAAGCCGTGTTTGATTTCAGTTTTGGTGAGCTGGCGGTCATCGGTGCCGTCGCACTGGTGGTGATCGGTCCCGAACGGCTGCCCAAGGTGGCCAGGACGGCCGGCGCCATGGTCGCGCGCATGAAGCGCTATGTGGCCGGCGTGAAGGCTGATATCCAGCGCGAGGTGGAACTCGATAACCTGCGGCAGATCGAGGCCGAGATGAACGAGGCGGGCCGCAACCTGAGGCAGGATCTGAGCGATGGTCTGACGCCGCTCAAGGAAGGTCTGCAGGACACCGCGACGGCTACGCACGACGCCTTGAGTGAACCGGCCACCCATTCCGGCTCGGTCGCCACGCCGGCGGTCGACGACAAGCAGTTCGATCTGTTCGCGTCGCCGGCGGCGGTGTCCGAGACGGCCCGTCCAGAGCGAGACCGGCGCTGACGCGCCGTATTTGACAGGCCCCCATGCAAGAAGACCTGCAACCCCTGATCGAACACCTGATCGAATTGCGTGCCCGCCTGGTGAAAGCCTGTGCCGTCATGCTGGTGGTGTTCCTGATCCTGTTTCACTGGTCAGGCGATCTGTACCATTTCCTGGCGCTGCCCATGCTCAATACCATGAAGGCCGGCAGCCAGATGATCGCGACCGACGTGACCTCGAGCTTCTTCGTACCGCTCAAGGTCACGGCCATGACCGCCTTCCTGATCACCTTGCCGCATACGCTGTACCAGGCCTGGGCCTTTGTCGCGCCAGGGCTGTACCAGCACGAGAAGAAACTGGTCGTGCCGCTGATCGCGTCCAGCTTCCTGCTGTTCGCCATCGGCATGGCCTTCGCCTACTTCCTGGTGTTCCCGGTGGTATTCGGCTTCATGAATGCCGCCACCCCAGAGGGCGTGGCGATGATGACCGATATCGAGAAATACCTGAGCTTCGTGCTCGGCATGTTCCTGGCCTTCGGCGTGACCTTCGAGACCCCGGTCGTGGTGATCGTGCTGGTGCGCATGGGCATCGTCAGCGTAGCCAAGCTGCGCGAGGCGCGGCCCTATGTGATCGTCGGCGCCTTCGTGATCGCCGCCATCGTCACGCCACCGGACGTCCTGTCGCAGGTCATGCTGGCCGTACCGCTGTGGCTGCTCTACGAGCTGGGCGTCCTGCTGTCGGCCTGGCTGATCACCCCGCGACCGCAAGCTACCCCAGAATAAGCATCCCCGGCACTGGATCGCCGCCCAAAAAACAAGGCCACCTAAGGTGGCCTTGTTGCTATGCAAACGGCATTTATTCTTCTTCCTGCTGCGGAATCTCAAACCGGGGCCGCTTGCCTATCTTGACC
Source organism: Chitinimonas naiadis (assembly GCF_054780835.1). NCBI lineage: Bacteria > Pseudomonadati > Pseudomonadota > Betaproteobacteria > Neisseriales > Chitinibacteraceae > Chitinimonas > Chitinimonas naiadis. Next base: position 164,667 of record NZ_BAAGVO010000006.1, read on the forward strand.
TTGAACTCGGTCGGCTTGCCATTACGCAACACCTTGATGCTGGCCTCCTGCCCCGGCGGCTGAGCCGCAATCAGGTTCAACATGGCCGTGAAGTCCACCACCGGCTGCCCATTGACCCCCACCAACACATCCCCGGGTTTCACCCCACCGCGCTCGGCCGGCCCGCCGCGCACCACGCCATTGATCAGCACGCCATCAGCACTCTTGAGATTGAAGCTGGCGGCCAGTTCCGGCGTCAGATCCTGGGTGTCGACTCCGATCCAGCCGCGGGTAACCGCGCCGTCCTTGATAATCTGCTCCATCACGTTCTTGACCATGCTGGCGGGAATGGCGAAGCCGATGCCGACGCTGCCGCTGGTTTGCGAATAGATGGCGCTATTGATGCCGACCAGGTTGCCAGCGGTATCGACCAGGGCGCCGCCGGAGTTGCCGGGGTTGATCGCGGCGTCGGTCTGGATGAAGTTCTCGAAGGCCGGGTTGTTGATGCCGAGGTTGCTGCGTCCCAGGGCGGAGACGATGCCCATGGTGACGGTCTGGCCCACGCCGAAGGGGTTGCCGATGGCGAGGACCACGTCGCCGACATTGAGCTTCTCGACCTGGCCGAAGGTGGTGGCCGGCAGCTTGTCGAGCTCGATCTTGATCACGGCGAGGTCGGTTTCCGGATCGGTGCCGACCACGGTGGCTTCGGCGCTGCGGCCGTCGGACAGGGCGACCTGGATCTCGTCGGCCGAGGCGACCACATGGTTGTTGGTGACGATATAGCCCTGCGCCGAGACGATGACGCCCGAGCCCAGGCTGGCGGTGCGCTGGCCTTCGCCATTGTCGATACGGTCGCCGAAGAAACGGCGGAACAGCGGATCGTTCAGCAGCGGGTGGGACTTCTTCTTGATCTGTTTGCTGGTGTAGATGTTGACCACGCTGGGCATGGCATGGCGTACCGCATCCCGATAGCTGGTGCTACCACCTGCGCCGACCGGCACCGTCGGCACCGCCTGGGTCAGCGTCACGACTTCGGCTACCTGCTTGGGCAACCAGGCCGGCTTGAGCAGCGTCAGCAGGAACCAGAGCGCCAGGCCTGCCGTGGTGGTTTGTGCGAAAATCAGCCAAAGTTTTTTCATGTTTCTGCTGGGAAATGCTCGTCGTCGTGTTGTCGCGCGGGAATGGATGAGTGGCAGGATCGAGTATGACGAACGAATCGGGGCCGCTGCTATGTTATTGCGCGAATTAGAAAATTATACCGGACAACTGTTGCTGGTAGACCGCTACAAGGACTACGCCCCCAATGGCGTGCAGGTTGAGGGGCGCGCCGAGGTGCGGCGCCTGCTGTGCGGCGTGACCGCGAGCGAGGCGCTGATCGATGCTGCCATCGCCTGGCAGGCCGATGCGATCCTGGTCCATCACGGCTATTTCTGGCGCAACGAGGATGCTCGGGTCATCGGCAGCAAGAAGCGGCGGCTGGCCAAGCTGCTGGGGCACGATATCAGCCTGCTGGCCTACCACCTGCCGCTCGATGCCCATCCTGAGCTGGGCAACAACGCACAGCTGGGGCTGCGGCTGGGCCTGCAGGCCGAGGGACGGACCGGCGAGCAGGACATGGTCTGGCTGGGGCGACCGGTCAAGGCGCAGACCGTGGCTGCATTTGCCGAAGCGGCCGAGGCGGCACTGGGCCGCAGGCCGGTGGTGATCGGCAACCCGGCCCGCTCCTTGCAGCGGATAGGCTGGTGCAGTGGTGGCGCGCAGGGGTATTTCCAGGCGGCGATCGATGCCGGTTGTGACTTATATCTCACCGGCGAAGCGTCCGAACCCAACTATCATGCAGCGCTGGAGTACGACGTCGGCTTCATGGCGGTAGGCCATCATGCCTCGGAACGCTATGGCGTACAGGCGCTTGCGGCCCATCTTGCCGAGCGCTTTGCACTCGAATATCGCTATCAGGAACTGGGTAATCCGATCTGATTGCAGCCCCGCCGAATAACCCCTTTCCGGCAAAGGCTTATCCAAGCTGGGGGAATCGGTTAAAATCGTCTAGTTTAGGTTCTGTCGGCACCGAATTGAGGCGCTGCCGGCCGCAACCGATGGTTATCACCACATTCTTAAAAAGTCAGAAAGTCAGGGACTGGGTATGACGAATCAAGTGGACAACAGCAAGCGGCGCTTCCTGACGCTCGCGACTGGCGCTGTGGGTGGCGTGGCCGTGGTCGGGGTCGCCACCCCCCTAATCGCCAGCTTCTTCCCCTCCGAGCGCGCCAAGGCAGCAGGCGCACCGGTGGAAGTGGATATCAGCAAGCTCGAGCCCGGTCAGAAAATCGATGTCGAATGGCGTGGCAAGCCGGTATGGCTGGTCAACCGCACCAAAGAGATGATCGACAACATGGCCAAGATCGAGTCCAAGCTCGTCGATCCGGCCTCGGACGCCAGCGAGCAGCCCGAATACGCGCACAACAAGCTGCGTTCGCGGGCCGATCACGCCAGCCTGTGGATCGCCCTGGGCGTCTGTACTCACCTCGGGTGCTCGCCGACCTACCGTCCCGACCTGGCTCCGGCCGACCTCGGTTCGGAATGGGTGGGTGGTTTCTACTGCCCATGCCACGGTTCCAAGTTCGACCTGGCCGGTCGGGTGTATTCCGGCGTGCCGGCCCCGAAGAACCTCGTCATCCCGCCCTACAAGTACCTCAGCGCCACGTCGGTGCTGATTGGCGAAGACAAATAAGAGGGAAAGACAGACATGAGCAAGCTGCAAGCCCTGACGAAGTCCGTAGTGGGTTGGGTTGATGACCGCTTCCCGGTGACGGCCTCCTGGAAGGCGCATATGTCCGAGTACTATGCGCCCAAGAATTTCAACTTCTGGTACTACTTCGGTTCGCTGGCCCTCCTGGTGCTGGTCATCCAGATCGTCACCGGTATCTTCCTGACGATGAACTACAAGCCGGATGGCTCGTTGATCCCCGGTACCAATGTCTCGGTCGCCTTCAATTCGGTCGAGTACATCATGCGTGACGTGGCGGGCGGCTGGATCATCCGCTACATGCACTCCACTGGCGCCTCCATGTTCTTCGTGGTGGTCTACCTGCATATGTTCCGCGGCCTGGTCTACGGCTCCTATAAGCAGCCACGCGAACTGATCTGGATCTTCGGCATGCTGATCTTCCTGTGCCTGATGGCCGAAGCCTTCCTGGGCTATCTGCTGCCATGGGGCCAGATGTCGTTCTGGGGTGCGCAGGTGATCGTGAACCTGTTCGCATCCATCCCGGTTATCGGCCCTGACCTGTCGGTCTGGATCCGTGGTGACTTCGTGGTGTCCGATGCCACCCTGAACCGCTTCTTTGCGCTGCACGTGATTGCCGTGCCGCTGGTGCTACTGGGCCTCGTGGTGGCCCACCTGGTGGCCCTGCATGAAGTCGGCTCCAACAACCCCGATGGCGTCGAGATCAAGAAGAACAAGGACCCGAAGACCGGTATCCCGCTGGATGGCATCGCCATGCACCCGTACTACACGATCAAGGATATCTTTGGCGTGGCGGTGTTCCTGGCCGTGTTCAGCTATGTGCTGTTCTTTGCCCCGGAAATGGGCGGCTTCTTCCTGGAGCACCCGAACTTCGATCCGGCTGATCCGCTCAAGACCCCGCCGCACATCGCGCCGGTCTGGTACTTCACCCCGTTCTACGCCATCTTGCGTGCGATCCCGTCCTTCCTGGGTACCCAGGTATGGGGTGTGATCGGCATGGGCGCCGCCGTGGTGATCATTGCCTTCCTGCCGTGGCTGGATCGTAGCCCGATCAAGTCCATTCGTTACCGTGGCCGCAACTTCAAGATCGCCCTGGTGCTGTTCCTGATCGCCTTCATCGGCCTGGGTATCCTGGGTGCCAAGCCCTCGACCAATACCCGGACCTTGTTCGCACAGGTATTCAGCTTCATCTACTTCGGCTTCTTCCTGCTGATGCCGTTCTACACCAAGAACGATGTAGGCAGCGTACCGGTTCCGTCGCGTACCACCGACACCAACACCCAGCGTCAACTGGCTTTCCTGGCCTATGCCGGCATCGCCATCGTGGGTTCGTTCGTGTTCGGCAAGCTGATCTGATCAAGGGAGACGGACAAGATGAAAAACAAGATCGCTCAGATTCTCACCGCCTGTGCCATGCTGCTGCCGCTGGCTGCACAGGCCAATACCGAAGTTGCGCTGGACAAGGCGCCGCTGGATGTCCGCAATGCCGAATCGGTGCAGCGTGGCGCCAAGCTGTTCGTGAACTACTGCCTTTCCTGCCATGGTGCTAGCTCGCTGCGCTACAACCGCCTGCAGGATCTCGGCCTGACCGAGCAGCAGATCCGCGATAACCTGATGTTCGCCACCGAAAAGGTCGGTGAGCCGATGCGCGTGGCCATGCAGGCCAAGGACGGCAAGCTCTGGTTCGGCGCTACGCCGCCGGACCTGACGCTGGTTGCCCGCTCGCGCGGCGCCGATTGGCTCTACACCTATCTACGCAGCTTCTACCGCGATCCTAGCCGCCCGACCGGCTGGAACAATGCCGTGTTCGACAAGGTCGGCATGCCGCATGTGTTCTGGCAGCTGCAAGGTGACCAGGAGCTGCGCGTGGTGGAAGGCAAGGCCGAGGCGAAGGGTGCCGTGACCCGTTCCTGGGAGACCGAGGAGCATGTCGACGGCAAGACCAAGATCGAGACCCATCAGTTGGTGCTGACCAAGGCGGGCCAACTGACCCGTCTGACGGATGGCAAGGCCAATACCTTCGACTACGACAACAAGGTTGCCGACCTGACCAACTATCTGGTGTGGATGGGCGAACCGGCCCAGGTGACCCGTGAGCGCGTGGGTTACGGCGTGCTCTTGTTCCTGTTGTTCCTGCTGGTGCCAATGACCTATTTCCTGAAGAAGGAATACTGGAAAGACGTTCATTGATCAGGTATTTCGCATCGTTTTGAAGAGGAAACGGAAGGCTCTGCCTTCCGTTTTTCTTTTCATAATCATGTACTTATGATGCTTTTCTGGCTTTTGCCCTAGGCAAAATGCTAAAATCGAGCGTTTTGATAATCGCTGTTGATGGAGATCCCCCTTTTATGATGACCCTGTACTCCGGCACATCCTGCCCTTTTAGCCATCGCTGCCGCATTGTTCTGTTCGAGAAGGGCATGGATTTCCAGATCGTCGACGTGGACATTCATAACAAGCCGGAAGACCTGGCGGTGATGAATCCGTACAACGAAGTACCGGTACTGGTCGAGCGTGACCTGTGCCTGTACGAGTCGAACATCATCAACGAGTACATCGATGAGCGCTTCCCGCACCCGCAGCTGATGCCGGCTGATCCCATCATGCGTGGTCGTGCCCGTCTGATGCTGTTCAACTTCGAGCGCGAGTTGTTCGTGCATGTCCGTACCCTGGAGAGCAGTGCCTCCAGCAAGAAGGACCTGGAAAAGGCACGTACCACCATTCGTGACAACCTGGGTCAGATCGCCCCGCTGTTCGCCAAGCAGAAGTACATGCTGGGTGAGGAGTTCTCGATGCTGGACGTGGCCATTGCCCCGCTGCTGTGGCGTCTGGAGCACTATGGCGTGGAAGTCTCCAAGCCGATGGCACCGATCCTGAAGTATGCCGAGCGTCTGTTCGGCCGCCAGGCTTTCATCGATTCGATGACGCCGAACGAAAAGGCCATGCGCAAGTAAGCATGGTCTGGTGGAGCGGCCAGGCCGCTCCTGTTGCCTTCTGTTAGCGGTAGCCCGATGAAACCTGTTCCGATCAAGCCTTACCTGATGCGCGCCATTCACGAGTGGTGTTCCGATCACGGCTACACGCCTTACCTGGTGGTTGCCGTACGCGACAAGCTGCAGGTGCCCATGGAGTTCGTGAAGAACGGCGAAATCACGTTGAACGTCAGCTACAACGCGACCCGCAATCTGCAGCTGGGGGATGATTTCGTCCACTTCTCGGCCCGTTTCAACGGCGTATCGCGTGAGATTGTCGTGCCGATCGGTGCGGTAGTGTCCCTGTTCGCCCGTGAAACCGGCGAGGGCATGGCCTGGGAGCCCGACTTCAGCGAGACCAATGACGAGGACGCCGATTCGGTGGTGCCGTTGCGACCTGTTTCTACCGCACCGGAGCTGGTCGAGGTCAAGACTTCCGATGCGCCGGTGGCGCAGGAAGCCGATGAGGCGCGCGACGACGATGACAAGCCGCCTACTCCTCCGGCCGGTGGTCGTAGCCATCTGCGGGTCGTGAAGTAAGTTACGCCATGCAGTGGTTGTTCCTGGCGCTGGCGATCGTGGCCGAGGTCATTGCCACGTCCGCCCTGAAACTATCGGAGGGTTTCTCCAAGCCCTGGCCTTCGGTGGTGGTCGTGCTGGGTTACAGCGTGGCGTTCTACTTTCTGTCCCTGACCTTGCGCAGCATGCCGGTCGGCATCGCTTACGCCGTGTGGTCGGGTGTCGGGGTGGTGTTGATTACCGCCATAGGCTGGCTGTGGTTCGGCCAGCGGCTGGATATGCCGGCCCTGTTGGGGATGGGCTTGATCGTGGCGGGGGTGCTGGTACTGAATCTCTGGTCCCGTTCTGCCGCGCACTGAAGCGCAGGTAGGCAGCAAAAAGGCGCGTCGTTGACGCGCCTTTTTGTTTTTGGTGGCCAGCGATCAGGCGATACGCGTCAGCACCGCGGCGAAGAAGCCATCGGTACCGTGCACCTGCGGCAACAGCTGCAGGTAGTCGCCTGTATCCAGCTCGACCCGCTGGTCGGCCAGCACGCTGTTGGCAGGGACCAAGGCAAAGTTGGGGTGGCTGGCGAGGAAGGCCTCGACGATCTGCTGGTTTTCGCGCGGCAGAATGCTGCAGGTGGCGTAGACCAGGCGGCCACCGACCTTCACCAGGCGGGCGGCAGAGGCCAGGATGGCGGTCTGCTTCACATTCAGTTCATCGACACTCTGTGCGCTCTGGCGGAACTTCAGGTCGGGATTGCGGCGCAAGGTGCCCATGCCGGAACAGGGGGCATCCACCAGCACGCGGTCCATCTTGCCGGCCAGCCGTTTGACGCGCGTGTCGTTTTCGCTCTCGATCCGCTGCGGCTGCACGTTGGACAGGCCGGAGCGGGCCAGGCGGGGCTTGAGGTTGGCCAGGCGCTTCTCGGATACGTCAAAAGCGTACAGGCGACCACTGGAGGCCATCAGCATACCCAGCAGCAGGGTCTTGCCGCCGGCGCCGGCACAGAAGTCAGCGACCATCTCGCCGCGCTTGGGATTGACCAGCAGGCCCAGCAGCTGGCTGCCTTCGTCCTGGACTTCGATCGCGCCTTCGGTGAACAGGGTGTGGCGGTTGATGGCCGGTTTGCCCGCCAGGCGGATGCCGAACGGTGAATACGGTGTGGTGGTGTACTCGTAGCCGAGGGCGGCGAGTTCAGTCTGGACCGCTTCGCGCTTCATCTTCTGGGTATTGACCCGCAGATCCAGCGGCGCGGGTTGGGACAGGCCGCGTCCCAGTGCCAGGATGGCGTCATTGTCCATGCCGCTGGCTTGCAGCTCTTCTGCTACCCATTCTGGCAGCTCGGCCTGCTCGGCCAGGGTCAGGCTGTCGAGCTTGAAGGCCTTTACGGTGGAGAGGAACTGTCGTTCATCCTCACGCGAGACGATGGGCTCAAACTCGCGCAGGTTGCGGCCACCGCGTGCCAGCCAGGCCAGCAGCATGCGGCGCGGGTTGGTGTCCGGTGCGCAGATGCGGTCCAGCATGAATTTCTGCCGCAAGACGCCGAAGACCGCCTCGGCAATGAAGTGGCGGTTCTGGCTGCCTAGCTTGGGGTTCTCGCGGAAATAGCGCGAGAGCACGGCGTCGGCCGGCGCGCCGAACGACAGTGCGGCCCGGAGGGCCTCCAGTGCGGCGTGGAATTGGTCCTGATTGAGTGGTGGCATGGGGCTTCTGTCTATTATTCCTGTTGATATTCAATGGTCTTGGCGACAAGCAGCTGCTCGCCCTTGTCGTCATGACGTACGATCTTCACCGGCAGGCCGCCGAAATCGGGCGCCAGCCAGATCTCGGTGCCGTCCTCGGCATCCTGCGTGCGCCAGATGCGGGTGGGGGTGTTCTTGCCCATCAGCATCATGCTGCCGGCCTCCGCCTGGGCCAGGCGGTCCTGCTTGATCTTGCGACCCGTCACGATCTGCATGCTCGTGGTGGTTTTCTTGCCCAGCCAAGCCAACTGGAAGGGCAGGGTGTTGTAGTCCTGGGCGCCGGCTTCCAGCTTACCGCTCTGCGGGCTATCGGGGGCGCCATAGCTGACCTGCTTTGCCGCCCAGTCGAACCGGGCCTGTTGCCGTGGCGTCTCTCCCTTGCCACGAAATTCGGCGTAGTCGGCCGGCTTGAGGCCGTTGTCGGTCAGCTCACCGTTGCTCAGGTAGCGGATCTTGGCGCCGAAGATGGGCGACACCTCGGTTTCCAGCCGGTAGTGCTGTTTGTCGATCACCCATTGCTGGGTGGCTTCGCCGACCGGCAAACCAGCGAAGCTGGCCTGGTAGACGATGCGCGCGCGTACCGGCAGGCCCGCAGCCTGGGCGGCCTGCAGCGCCAGGGCGATTAATGTAAAGGGTAGTAGGCGAGTGAGCGACATGATAGGTACTCCCGGATTGATATTAGCGACCAGCCTAACGGCGATGGCCTGAAGCGGGACTGAACTCAACGATCACGGCTGAGCCGCTCGGTTCGCTTGAGTACGGTCTTGCCGTCCAGCGTCAGTTGCACGGTGACGAGGTCGATCGTGTTGTCGCCATCCTGATAGCGGATGCGTACCGGCAGGTTGTGCCAGTCCGGTGCCAGGTAAAACTCGAAGCGTCGCTTGTCATGGGCGCCGGCCAGTACCAGGGTATTCACCTTCTGGCCGGACAGGGTGAGTTCCGCTTCGCCCTTGAGTTCGAAATCGATCTGGTAGCTGTTGCGGCCGGTCACGATCTGCATATGGAAGCTCGGTAGCTTGTTGCCCTGCAGGGCGAACTGGTAGGCCGCGGAAAAGATGTCCTGGGCGCCTTCGTCGAGCGCGAACTCCTTCTGCTGGCCGGGTTCGCCGACCAGGACCTTCTTGCCGGCCCAGTCGAAGTCCACCTCGTACTTGGGTTGCGGCTTCTGATCGCGATACTCGATGAAGCGCTTGGGCCGCAGGCCGGCGGGGCCGACTTCGCCCTCGGTACGCATGTCGAAGGCCTTGCCGAACAGGCTGCCCTGGGTGCTGATCCGGTACTGCTTGCCATCGAGCCGCCAGCGGTGGTCCGCCAGGACCAGGCCCTTGACGATGTAACTGATGTCCACGGTGCGTGGGAAGCTGCTGTCGAGGCCGGGGCGCGCCGGTTTGCTGTTGGCGGCCGGTGTTTCCGGCGTGGCTGGCGGGGTCTTGGCGGCCTCGGCATTGGCGACCGCCGTGACCTCCGCCGCCTTGCCGGCCTCGGAGGCTGGCGGCGCGGTGCTGGTGACGGTGGGGGCAGGCGGCGGATTGATTGCGACCGTGGGCGGCGGCGTGATGGTGCCGACCGGCACTGTCGGGCGCGCGGCAGCCGGCGGTGTCTCGCGTTGCGGTGTCGGCACCGGTCGGGCGGTGGCGACTGCAGCGGGTTGGGCTGGCTGGCGTGCCTTGCCGAGCCGGACGGTCAGTTGGTCTGCCGGGGTCACGCCTGCAAGCCCGGCGGGGCCGTCCGCATCCTCGGCCAGATTCTGGCCCAGCAGCTTGCGCTTGGCGGGTTTGATCAGCGGCGTGGCGCCCAGATCATCGCTCTCCAGCCACAGCAGTACCGGTTCACCCAGGGTCGCCGCCAGATGCAGCAGCAGCGACAGCAGGACCGCAAACAGGAAGAGCGGTGATCGCCAGGCCCGCATGGGGTCAGTCGGCTCCGCGCACGCGCAGGCCGTCGATCTGCAAGCGACCCTCGACAAAGGCCCGCACGGCGATCGGGTAGAGACGGTGTTCGGCCTCCAGTACCCTGGCCGACAAGGTCGTCTCGGTATCGTCGTCCAGGACTGGAACGGCTGCCTGGAGAACGATGGGGCCGTGATCCAGTTCGGCGGTGACGAAATGCACGGTGCAGCCGGCCAGCTTGCAGCCGGCCTCGATCGCGCGCCGATGGGTGTGCATGCCGGGGAAGGCGGGCAGCAGCGAGGGATGGATGTTGAACATCCGCCCAGCGTAGTGCCCGGTGAAGCCGGGGGTCAGGATGCGCATGAAGCCGGCCAGGACCAGCAGGTCCGGCGCATAGGTATCGATACGTGCAGCGAGCGCGGTATCGAAAACCTCGCGGCTGTCGAATAGCTTGTGATCCAGCGCCTCGGTGGCGATGCCGCGTTCGGCTGCCCAGGCGAGGCCTGCGGCGTCCGGTCGGTTGGCGATCACGGCGGCGATGCGGGCGCCCGGGATGGCGGCATCGACGATGGCCTGCATGTTCGAGCCACGGCCGGAGATCAGGATGACGATGTTTTTCATGGTTCTCTAAAGAGGCGCTACAAATGTCCGAAACATGAAACTTCAACTCACCGCCCGGCATTCCCCGCAAGGGAGAGGCCGACGTAGCAAGCCACCTGATGGTGGCGACGACTTCGCTCAGCCGGGCGCTAACTGGTGGCGGAATATCAACGACTCCTCGCTGGTTTATCCCGCTCCCCCCGGCCTCGCCGCCGCGAAGGAGCCTCGACCAGGCTCGACAGTGGATTTGTCCGGCGGTTTCCTAAAGACAAAAGGGGAGGGACTGGGTTCGGGCTTTCTGGCCCTCGCCCCATCCCTCCCCTTGCGGTGCTTACGCGACCTGGGTCTGGTGCTCGTCGCCCTGGCGCTCGCGCACGGCGCCGATGCGGTAGACGGTTTCACCTTCGGCACTCAGGGACGCGATGGCCTGCTCGGCGTGCTCGGCGGCGACGATGACCACCATGCCGATGCCGCAGTTGAAGGTACGGTACATTTCCTGCGTCTCGACATTGCCCTGGGCCTGCAGCCACTGGAACAGCTTGGGCAATGCCCAGCTCTTGGCATCGATCTGCGCAACGGTGTTGGCAGGCAGTACGCGCGGTACGTTCTCGGTGATGCCGCCGCCGGTGATGTGGGCCATGCCCTTGACCGGCAGTTCGGCCATCAGCTTGAGCAGGGGCTTCACGTACAGGCGGGTCGGTGCCATCACCACGTCGGCCAGCGAGCGGCCGCCATCGAACGGGGCGGTGTAGTCGGCTTCGGTCAGGTGCAGGATCTTGCGGATCAGCGAATAGCCATTGGAGTGGGCGCCATTGGAGGCAAGCCCGAGGACCACGTCACCGGCGGCGATGCTGTCGCCGGTGATGATCTTGCTCTTTTCCACCACGCCGACCGCAAAGCCGGCCAGGTCGTATTCGCCGATCGGGTACATGCCCGGCATTTCCGCCGTTTCGCCACCGATCAGGGCGCAGCCGGATTGCTCGCAACCGGAGGCGATGCCCTTGATGACTTCGGTCGCGCTGGTCACGTCCAGCTTGCCGCAGGCGAAGTAGTCGAGGAAGAACAACGGCTCGGCGCCTTGTACCAGGATGTCGTTGACGCTCATGGCTACGAGGTCGATGCCGACGGTGTCATGCCGGTTCAACTCGAATGCCAGCTTGAGCTTGGTGCCGACACCATCAGTGCCGGAGACCAGCACCGGCTCCTTGTACTTCTTGCTGATCTCGACCAAACCGCCGAAACCACCGATGCCGCTCAGGACTTCCGGGCGCATGGTGCGCTTGGCAAAGGGCTTGATGTTCTCGACCAACTGGTCGCCTGCGTCGATATCGACACCGGCATCACGGTAGGAAAGGCTCTGGCTCATGATGGCTCGCTAACGAAAACCGGCGCGGTGGCGCCGGCGGTACGGTTACAATGCGGCGCAGACGCTCATGGTTTTCCCATGGGTACAACGTAAGCACCGGAATTCGTACACATTTTACCCGAAATGAGACGCTCCCGCCCGACCAAACCCATCTGGACACGTTACTGGCCTTTCGGCCTGGGGCTGTCCGTGCTGGTCATTCTCTATCTGCTGGCGCCGATTCTGGCCCCGTTCGCCACCGCTGCCGTGCTGGCGTACATCCTGCAGCCCCTGGTCGACAAGCTCGTCGCCTTGCGCTGGCCGCGTGCGGCCGCGACCTGTGCGGTGCTGCTGGGCGTGGTCCTGCTGGTGGTGGCACTGGTGCTGGTGATCGTGCCGCTGTTCGTGCAGCAGTTGCGCGGATTGATCGGCTACCTGCCGGAGCTGCTGGGCTGGTTGCGGGACCATGCTGCGCCCTGGTTGTCGCAACGCTTGGGCGTGGATCTCTCGCTGGATGTCGATCACGTCAAGAGCTGGCTGTCCGAGCATGGCGACGAGGCGGGCCAGGCGCTGAAGGCCGTGCTGCCCTCGTTGACGACGGGCAGCCTGGCGGTACTGGGCTTTGTCACCAACCTGGTGCTGCTGCCGCTGGTACTGTTCTATTTCCTGCGTGACTGGCCGGTGCTGCTGGCCCAGGTCGATGAGCTGACCCCGCGCAGCTGGCACGCCACCTTGCGGCAACTGGTCGGCGAGGTGGATGAGGTGCTGGGGCAGTTCCTGCGCGGCCAGATCTCGGTCATGTTGATCATGTCGCTGTTCTATAGCATCGGATTGTGGATGACCGGCTTGAAGTCGGCCCTGCCGATCGGCATCGTGGCGGGCATCCTGGTGTTCGTGCCGTATCTCGGGGTGATTGTCGGCGTATTGCTGGCGACCCTGACGGCGGCGCTGCAGTTTCAGGGCATCGCCGGCATCGTGCCGGTGTGGGGGGTGTTCCTGCTGGGGCAGATGGTGGAGGGCTTCTATGTGACGCCGCGCTTGGTGGGGGAGCGTATCGGCCTGCATCCGGTGGCGGTAATCTTTGCCTTGCTGGCATTCGGCCAACTGTTCGGTTTTGTGGGCGTGCTACTGGCACTGCCCCTGGCGGCCACCTTGCTGGTGGGCCTGCGCCATATGCGTAACCGTTATTTTGCAAGCAGCCTGTACCGTAAATGAAGCAGCTCCCGCTCGACCTGCAGCTACCCGAACCGTGTGGCTTCGATGACTATCTGATCGGCCCCAACCTGGAGGCTTTCCTGGCGCTGAAGGCGCTGGCAGACGGTGCTGGCAGCGAGGGTTGCGTCTATCTCTGGGGTGCCAGCGGTACCGGCAAGAGTCATCTGCTCAAGGCGGCGACGCAGCGTGCGATGGTGGCGGGCCTGTACGCCCATTACTGGGACGCGGCAGTGACACCGCTGGATGAACTGGCGCATGGCTACGAGCTGCTCGCGGTCGACCATGTCGACGGCCTGGATGCCGAAGGCCAGATTGCGCTGTTCAGTCTGATCAATGCACAACGCGAGGCGGGCCGGGCGATCCTGACTGCTGGCCGCTTGCCGCCCGCCAGACAGGCGCTGCGCGAGGACCTGACGACCCGCCTGGGCTGGGGTCTGGTATTTGAAATCGGCGAGCCGGACGACGAGGACAAAGCGGCGCTGCTCCGGCATCGGGCGCGAGCGCGCGGTTGCGAGGTGGAGGAGGCGGTCTGCCGCTGGCTGGTGATCCACCAGAGCCGCGACCTGGGTGCGTTGACCCGTCTACTCGACAAGCTGGACCGGGCTGCACTGGCGGCCGGCCGGCCGCTGACCCTGCCGTTTGCGCGTGAGGCCCTGCGCGAATCCCTGCCGGACTGAGTAGACCGGCAGGATGGCGTGGGGCTTACAGTTCGCCCTGAAACGCGACGCGTTCGAAGTCCTGGCCGCGCTCCAGTAGCTGATCCAGCCGGATCTTCTTGACCTGACCATCACCATGTACCTCGATGATGCGACCCGCCTTGTACCAGGTGGGTGGCAGCAGCAGGCTCTGCAGGGCTTGCAGGGCCGGCATGCTGGGTAGCAGCAAGGCCTGGGTGAAACGGTTGGAAAAGGTGTTGAGGCCGGTAGCCCGTACGGCGATGGCACGGGGGATGCCGGGCAAGATGCGGACGCCGATGGCGATCTCGCCTTCCGCGCCTTCCAGTAGCCAACGTACCGTGCCGATCATGTAAGCCTGGTCCGGTCGCGGCCGTACCGCGACCAGTTGGCTGTGCATGAAACGGCTGCCCGGCTGGTTGCGTTCCAGCCGGAAGCCCAGGGCGCTTTCGTTCTCGATCCGCCATTCTTCGAGCTCTGGCGCGGCCTCCTGGTCCTTGTGCTGACTGCCGCCTGCCAGGTGGTGAGCCTGTCCGCCGAACAGCTGGAAGTCGGCAATGGCGCGGCCGCGGAGTTCGGTCGGTTCTGCCGGCTGGCTGAAGCGCTCCCCGCCGATCGCATAGTGCGCCGCCACGAGCCCGAGGCCGAGTAGGGCGTTGACGTCCTGGTCTTTGCTGGCGCGGCGTGGCATACCGCGTTCCAACGGCGTGTCGCACCATTCCTGGTAGAGCGAGATCAGATGGTTTTCGACGCTGGCAGCAGCGTATTCCTCACCCAGGCCGAGCTGGGCAGGCGATTCGCCGGCGCGCAGGTATTTGATGCGTTTCTTGATGCTCTTGGCGATCGGGTCGATATCCAGGTAGCGCCAGCCTTCACCGCCACTTTGCGGATCGTGCCGACGCAGCTCGCCGGGCAGTTCCAGGTCCAATGCGAGCAGGCTGCGATCGGTTTCCTGCGGGGCATTGCCGAGGATATTGGCCTGGTTGGACCAGCGGTCCAGCAACTTGTCGGTCCAGAGTATCTGCCGTACCGGCATGGAACTGGGGTTGGCGGCAGTCAGTAGTAGCGCTTGCAGGAAGGCGGCCTGGCAGGAGGAGAGCTCGGTCTGCTTGTTGAGGCTGTCCTTGACGATCTTGGTGCCGACCTCGGCGTTCTGGGCGACTTCGTACAGGGCATACAGGTCGGCCCAGCGCGCGGTCGGGACCGCACGATAGGCCAGATGGTGCTCGCGGATGGCCAGGGCGGCGTAGCGCAGGGCGCGCTGGCCTACCAGGGCCTTGTGATCGGCGACCATGATGTCGCCCTTGATGGCGGCCTGCCAGCAATGCCGGTAGCCCGCACTCATGGCAAGCCAGAGTTGCGTATTGGCCTGCCAGACATTGTCCTCGCTCAGTGCCAGCGGAAACGGTTTGCCGAAATAGCGCTTGGCGTTTTCATCCTGCAGCATGGCGACCGGTTCGCGCAGCAGCTCCAGCATCTTGAGCCGCTCGATAGGCAGGACCGGGCTGACGTTGAGCCGGGCGAGGCTATCGAGTATCTCGCCATGGGCCTGCCGGACATTGATCATCGGGACCAGTTTCAGCCAGTCCTTGAAGCCGCGTGCGTCGGCAAATTCCATCGGCAGGCTGGGGTCCAGCGGGGGTAGTTCCAGTGCGTGCATGCTCAGCGCCTATTTCAAGGATTCAAGCATCAATAACTTGGATGCCAGCGTAGCTTTCAGGCGGTTCAAATCCACCTCGCGGGTGATCAGTTCCCGGACGGGGAGTGCCCAGATCGGCGAGGGGAAGTGCGGGTCGTCGCGCCAGCGCGGGATGATATGCCAGTGCAGATGTGGCACCACATTGCCCAGGCTGGCGAGATTGATCTTGTCGGGCTGCAACTCGTGACGCAAGACTTCTTCCACGGCCCAGACGGCGTTCATCAGTGCCGTGCGTTCCTCAAGGGCAAGCTCGGTCATTTCCGCATGGTGCTGATTGAGGATGACGCGGCAAAAGCCAGGATAGCCGGGCTCATCCACCAATACCACGCGGTAGAGGGCGGATTGCCACAGCAGCTCGCCGCCGTGGCTGTTGCACAGGGGGCAGGGGGAAGTAGTCATGATGGTAACAAGGCCGATCCCTATTGGTTCAACACCCTGCGACTGCTTTGCGCCGACATGGAGAGCGGCGCAAAGGTGCGGCCTTGTTAGGGAAAGTATCCGCTGCCGAGTGTATTACATTGGCATTGTGCGGCCGACGCCCCCGGGTGACAAGTGCTATGCCGGGGGAGTGTCCTGAACGGTTGCCTGCGCATGCTGAAGGGTCTGCCTGGCGATTCGCTTTTCCAGCCGGGCGACATCGTCGCGCAGGCGGTCCACTTCGTTGATGAATTGCTCAACCGAGGGGCGAGGCACGAGCAGGCGTGCTTCTTCCTGGATGTATTCCGTCGTGGCTTCCGCGAGGTTGCGCGCAATGCGGCGGGGATCGCCAATCCAGTCGCGGGCAAGCGTGGCGAGGCGATGGGCCGGTATGTCGCCCAGCAGGCGGGCGAGGTCGGCCTCGGCGTCCCAGTCCATGGCTTGCAGTACGCGGCCGACGGTGGCGGCAAGTTGGGTATCACCGCGGATCTGCAGTTCGCGCTCTGCCGCGGGATCCTGCATGGCCAGCCGGGGTAGCAGCCACGGCGGAATACTGATGCTGGCGTCGGCCTCGGTCGCGTCGCTGGCCTGCAGCAGGCCTTCCGGTGTGATGCGGAACGTCAGCCGCAGCGGTGGCACGCGCAGGCAGGCGGTACGGCCTGCCTGCGTGACCAGTTCCGCGCGCAGGTCGTTGCGCTGTTGCAGCAGATGGTTGAGAACGGCCAGTCTCAGCATGGTGTGTCGGGACTCAGGCGGCGGGCTCGTCGCCGAAGCGATCATTGCCTTCGCGCCAGCGATCGACGAAGCGCAGCTTGCTTTTGACCGGATCGGTATCGACTTCGATGATACGGCGGGCGTAGGGACGCAGGACATCGGCGATGCTGTTGAGCGAACCGATCAGGTAGAGGTCGACGTTTTCGTACTCGACCAGGTTCTGTACCGGTTCGTGGAAATCACCGTCGCCGGCGAACAGGGCCAGCTTGGTCCACTTGCGCTTATGGAAGGAGCGGGTCATGTGATAGACCAGGCCCACGTCCACGGCTTTCTGGGTGGTGATCTCGTAGTTGATGTGCGACTGCTCGGGATGGACCACCGGTCCGCCACCCAGATGGTTGGGCCAGTAGAGTTGCTTCTTTTGCAGCCAGTAGTTCTTTACGCGCAGGCCGGGGCCCTTGGGGTAGGGAAAGGACAGGGCGTTGTGGAGTTTCGAGGACATGGCCTGGTTGTCGTCGGCATTGAAGAAGTAGCCTTCGTCGACCGTATCGCCCAGTTCTTCCTCGATCAGTTTGCGCAGTTCCAGGTAGTTGATTTTTTCGCGGCCAAACGCCTTGTAAGCGTATGCGCCATCGATGAACAAACCTATGCTCATTGCAGAAAATCCTTAAACACTTCAATAAACTAAATTATGTTGATCGGCCAAGTTTCCACCTCCAGCCGTTTACTGCTTGCGGGACTTGCCCGCCCACCAACTTAGTCTAGGTGTTTGCCGGGATGATTGCCCCGGCGTTTGCTGCTTGGGAAAAACGGTTACTGACCTGCTCCGCACATTGCCCGCTCGCCGGTCAGAGCTTGTAGCCCTTGTGCAGGGCGACGACACCCGCCGTCAGGTTGAAATAGTCGACCTTGCTGAAGCCGACGTCGCGCATCATCTGCGCCAGTTCTTCCTGGCCGGGGTGCATGCGGATCGATTCGGCCAGGTACTGGTAGCTGGCGGCATCGTTGGCAACCAGCTCGCCCATCTTGGGCAGCAGCTTGAAGGAGTACAGGTCGTACAGCGGTGCCAGTGGCTTGGCGACCTTGGAGAACTCCAGTACCAGCAGGCGGCCGCCGGGCTTGAGCACGCGCAGCATCTCGGTCAGCGCGGCGTCCTTGTGGGTCATGTTGCGCAGGCCGAAGGCCACGGTCACGCAGTCGAAATAGTTGCTGGGGAAGGGGAGCTTCTCGCCATCGCACTGGGCGACCGGGTTGAGGAAGCCCTTGTCCAGCAGGCGGTCACGGCCCACAGTCAGCATGGAGCTGTTGATGTCGGTCAGCCACACCTGGCCGCTCTTGCCGACGCGCTTGAGGAAAGCCAGCGACAGGTCGCCGGTACCGCCGGCGATATCGAGCACCTTACCGCCTTCGCGCACGCCGCTCTGGGCGATGGTGAAGACTTTCCAGGCGCGATGCAGGCCGGCCGACATCAGGTCGTTCATGACATCGTATTTCTTGGCGACCGAATGAAAGACCTCGGCCACTTTCTGGGCCTTTTGCGATTCAGCGACGGTCTTGTAGCCAAAATGGGTGGTGTTTTCGCTCATGAGTCTCGAGACAGGCCCAGCGAGGCCAGCCTTTGCAGGTAGTCATTCCAGTTTGCCGCCTGATCGCGGCCCAGCTCGTACAGGGTGTCCCAGCCGTACAGGCCACTATTGTGCCCATCGTCGAACACCAGCTTGACCGCGTAGTGGCCCACCGGTTCGATGGCGACGATGTTCACCTGGCGCTTGCCGGCCAGTGTCTGCATGGGGCCGCCGTGTCCGCGGACCTCGGCCGAGGGGCTGAATACGCGCAGGTATTCGCACGGCAGGGTATAGCGTGCGCCGTCGTCGAACGCGACTTCCAGCAGGCGACTGGCAGCATGCAGGGTCAATTCGGTCGGGATGGGGGAGTCGGGACGCAGGCCGGCCATACAGGGGAGAGGCTTGGATAATGTTCAATGATACCGCGAGCCGGCATACATCGGTTAGCCATGGCGTAGGTAACAATTCAGTCGCGTTGGGGAACTTGTAATATTTCGGTCATGCTGAGTACTTAAGCTCGCAACAAATTCTTAGCGAAAGTGACTAGAGTCCCCACCATGCCAGCCAACATCCTGTTAGTCGAAGATGAACCCGCCATCCAGGAGCTGATCGCTTTCAACCTGCAACAGGCCGGCCATCATGTGCTGCGAGCCGACTCGGCCGAGGCCGGCATGTCCCTGGTGAAGACGGCCTTGCCGGACCTGATCCTGCTGGACTGGATGCTGCCGGGCATGAGCGGCATCGAGTTTGCCAAGAAGATCCGCGGTGATGAGCGCACCCGTTCGGTGCCGGTGATCATGCTGACCGCACGCTCGGAGGAGACCGACAAGATCATGGGCCTCGAGACCGGCGCCGATGACTACATCACCAAGCCGTTCAGCCCGCGCGAGTTGCAGGCGCGGATCAAGGCCGTGCTGCGCCGCCGGGCGCCGCAGATGACCGACGATGTGGTCGAGGTCAAGGGCCTGTCGCTGGATCCGGCGACGCACCGCGTTGCGGGCAATGGCTCAGGGATTGATCTCGGGCCAACCGAGTTCCGTCTGCTACATTTCTTCATGACGCACCCTGAGCGTGTACATTCGCGAGCCCAGTTGCTGGATCATGTCTGGGGCGACCATGTGTTCGTCGAGGAGCGGACGGTGGATGTGCATATCCGGCGCCTGCGTTCCGCGCTGGAAGCCACCGGTCACGATGCCTTGATCCAGACCGTTCGCGGTACGGGCTACCGACTCTCCGCGCTGTAACAGCGGCGCAATCCGGCTGGGCGAGCATCTGGCATCGCCTCGCCGGCTAACTTCAAACGGATCTCCTCATGTTCTGGTGGCGGACTATCGCGCTGCTCGTCGGCTTTGCCCTGCTTGCTCTCATGCTGCAACCCTTTCTCGGCTGGAGTGCCTCCCTGGCGGCCTTCCTGACCTGCGTGCTGTGGTTGCTGGCCTTCCATCTGCGTAATCTCGATCGTCTGGGCCGCTGGCTGGCCGACCCTACCCCGGGCACCGTACCGCACAGCTTTGGTAGCTGGGAGGCGATCTACGACCGGCTATATCGCATGGTCAGGGCGCAGGGCAAGAGCCAGCGCAAGCTGTCTGCGGCGCTCGACCGGTTCGTGGCGGCGGGCGAGGCGATGCCCGAAGGGGTGGTGGTGCTCGATACCAATGACCGTATCGAGTGGTGCAACCCGCGTTCCATGCAGCATCTGGGGCTGGATCGCAAGAAGGACCTGGGGCAGCACATTGCCTATCTGGTACGCCTGCCGGCCTTCCAGCATTACCTGACTACCCAGGACTACAGCCAGCCGGTGGTACTGCGCAATCTTGCCGGTGGCGACACGATACTCAGCGTGCAGCTGGTGCCTTTCGACAGTACCCGCAAGCTCTTGCTGACCCGGGATATTACCCAGCTGGAGCGGGTGCAGACGGTGCACCGCGACTTCGTGGCCAATGTATCGCATGAGCTGCGCACGCCGCTGACCGTGGTCGGGGGTTTTCTGGAGACCTTGATCGACCTGCCGGACATGGATGCTCCGACCCGCGAGTCGCAGCTCAAGATGATGTATGAGCAGACCGGCCGCATGCAGCGTCTGGTCGAGGACCTGCTGACGCTGTCCCGGCTCGAGAATGGCGTCGAGGCGCGCGAGGACCGGGTCGATGCGGCCAACCTGGCGCAGGTACTGGCCGCCGAGGCCGAAGGGCTGTCCAAGGGGCGGCACAAGGTACAGGTCGACTTGAGCAGCCAGTCCGGCCTGCGTGGCAATTACGACGAGTTGCACAGTGCCTTTGGCAACCTGGTCAGCAATGCCGTCCGCTATACCCCGGAGGGGGGCGAGATTCGGCTGAAGTGGCGGGTGGAGGACGGCTGCGGTGTGTTTGTGGTGCAGGATACCGGTCTGGGTATCGAGGCGCAGCATATACCTCGCCTGACCGAGCGCTTCTACCGGGTGGACCGTGGCCGTTCGCGCTCGACCGGCGGAACCGGCCTGGGGCTGGCCATCGTCAAGCACATCGCCCAACGGCACCAGGCCAAGCTGGAGGTGACCAGCGAGCTTGGGCGTGGCAGCTGCTTTGCCATCCGTTTCCCGGCAAATCGCTTGCTGGAACCGCAGGAGCTGGCGATACCGGGCAAGTAAGTTGGCCGTAAGTTATGTAGTTGCTTAGGCCAACTACCTCACCTAACATGGTTCTTCCCCCTATTCAGCCTTGCGAAGTCCGCCATGAATCCCTTGCTTCAAGCCAAATCCCTGGGCCAACGTCTGTGGCTCGACAATCTGTCGCGCGAACTGCTGGCCGGTCCGCTGCAAAAACTGATCGCTGAAGACGGGCTGGCGGGGGTCACCTCCAATCCGGCCATCTTCCAGAAGTCCATTTCCTCCGGTGCCGGCTATGCCGACGACCTGGCGAAGCTGAAGCAGCAGTCGTTGACGACCGAACAGCGCTTCGAGGCGCTGGCGGTGCCGGACGTGCAGGGCGCATGCGACCTGTTCGCGGTGAGCTACCGTGAGTCGCAGGGCCTGGATGGTTATGTCAGCCTCGAAGTGTCGCCCTACCTGGCCCGTGATACCGCAGGCACTGAGGCCGCGGCCAAGCGCCTGTGGGCGGCGATCGATCGTCCCAATGCCATGATCAAGATTCCCGCCACGGTGGAGAGCCTGCCGGCCTTTACCGCGGCGATCGCCGCCGGCATCAATGTCAACGTGACCTTGATGTTCGGCGCCCGCCATTGCGACCAGGTGTTCGATGCCTACGTCGCCGGCCTGCGTCAGCGTATTGCCCAGGGTGGCGATGTCCGCCACGTGCGCTCGGTCGCCAGCCTGTTCCTGTCGCGCGTCGACAGCCTGCTGGACGGCAAGCTCGATGCGATCGGTGGCGAGGCGGTGGCGCTCAAGGGCAAGGCCGCCATTGCCATGGTGCGGGTGTCCTATGCGCGCTGGATGGCGCGCTGGGCCAGTGAGGAATGCGGGGACCTGCGTGCCGCCGGCGCCAATATCCAGCGTCTGCTGTGGGCCAGCACCGGCACCAAGAACGCGGCTTACCCGGACACGATGTATGTGGACGAGCTGATCGGCCCGGATACCGTCAATACCTTGCCCGATGCGACCCTGGCTGCCTTCCGCGACCATGGTAGCGCTGCTCCGCGCCTGACGCAGGGCGTGGCCGAAGCCGAGGCGGTGCTGGCGAAGCTGGCGGCGGCGGGGATCGATATCGATGCCGCGGCGACCCAGTTGCAGGTAGACGGCCTGAAGCTGTTCGACGAGGCCTTCGACAAGCTGCTTGCCTTGCTGGCCTGATGCCGGCTTGATCGACTGCCATGCAAAACGGCCTCCTGGTGAGGCCGTTTTGCATGATGCTGTGGTTCAGGCGGGTGGCGCACTACTGTCCGAGCCGTCCGGCAGGTGCAGGCGGCCGGTGTGATAGTCGTACTCGTAGGCTTCGCCGTAGCGGCCCCATTCCACGGCGACCTTCAGTATCTGTTCGGCTTCCTCCGCTTCCACGAACTCCAGCAGGAGCTCGATGAAGCGTTTTTCCGGCAGGGCGCCGCTCGGTTCCTGCTCCAGGCTGCGGCGGATATGGGCGGCCAGGGGGGCATGGCTCAGCAGCTGCTGGCCGAAGATCTCCTGCTTCAAGGCCTGTTCGGCGCCGACATAGCGCTGCCCCAGCGGGGTGAGCGCGATATCGCCTTTCTCCACCTGTGCCAGCGCCAGTTGGCCAAGTGCTTCGTAGACCGGGAACAGTTCCTCGTCCGGCAGTTCGGCTTCCTCGGCCAGTTGCGGCAGGTCGGCGCGACCGTTGAAGGGGGCGTCGGCCAACAGGTCCAGGATGGCTTCCATGCGGCCGATGTCGGTCAAGGGCAGGCGGTAGTCCAGCACGGTGCCGCTCGAGACGCCGGCACTGACCGGCTTGGCCGACCGCATGGTCATCAGGGCGTAGACCTCGTCGATCAGCGTACGGACGGCGGCGGAATCGACATTGCGGGGGCGCGGCAGGTCGATCTTGATCTGGCAGCGGACCTGGCCCGGGTCGCTTGCCATGATCAGGATGCGGTCGGCCATCATTACGGCTTCCTCGATATTGTGCGAGACGATGAGGATGCCCTTGGTGGGAATCTTGCGGCCGTCCCACAGCTCGAGCATGTCGTTACGTAGTGTCTCGCCGGTCAGTACATCCAGCGCCGAGAAGGCTTCGTCCATCAGCAGCACGTCGGGGTTGGTCACCAGGGCCCGGGCGATGCCGACGCGCTGGCGCATGCCGCCGGACAGCTCGCGCGGCAAGGCGCCGCCGAAGCCTGACAGCCCGATCAGCTCCAGCACCTCGTCCGCGCGCCGCTCCCGTTCGGCCTTGCCGACGCCCTGGGCCTCCAGACCCAGCTCCACGTTCTGCTGTACGGTCAGCCAGGGAAACAGGGCGAAGGACTGGAATACCATGGCGATGCCGGCTGCCGGACCGTAGATGGGCTGGCCGCGATAGGCGGCCTGGCCGCCATCGGCGGAAATCAGGCCGGCCATGATGCGTAGCAGGGTGGACTTGCCGGAGCCGGACTTGCCCAAGAGGGCAACGATCTCGCCCTCGTGCAGCGTGAAGTCGACGTTGGCCAGAACACTGCGGGCAACACCGTCGGTGCTGCGGAAGGATTTGTGGACGTCGGCAAGGGTGATCAATGCGTGCTGGTCCATGTGCTGGAACCTCCTGGAAATCTCGTATCTCGCCTGGGCGAGGTTTGCTTGCATCGGCGAGGGCGGCGCTGCCGGTTCGCTCATTCCTCGTTGCTGCGGTCTTCGGCCAGTACGTACAGCTTGCGCCAGAAGAACCGGTTCAGGCACATGACGAAGATGCACATCACGCCGATGCCCAGGCCGATACGCGGGAAGTCGCCGGCGTCGGTCATCTGCTTGATGTAGCTGCCGAGGCCGCTGGCGACCAGCTTGGTATCGCCCCAACTGACGTACTCACAGACGATGCTGGCGTTCCAGGAGCCGCCGCTGGCGGTGACGGCGCCGGTGACGAAGCTGGGGAAGACCGCTGGCAGGTAGAAGCGTTTCCATTTCAGCCAGCCGGTCAGGCCGAGGTTGTCGGCGGCCAGCCGCAGTTCGGTCGGTATGGTGGAGGCGCCGGCCACGACATTGAACAGGATGTACCACTGGGTGCCGAACACCATCAGGGGGCTGAGCCACCAGTTGGGGTTGAGCTGCAGGGTGACCATCACGAATACCACCAGCGGGAACAGCAGGTTCACCGGGAAGGCGGCCAGGAACTGCGCTACGGCCTGTACACGCTGCGAATAGCGCGGCCGCAGGCCGATCCAGACCGCGATGGGTACCCACACCAGCGAGGCCAGCAGGATCAGCAGCAGGACGCGAATCAGGGTCAGGAAGCCCAGGCCGAAGACATGGCCGACCTCACCCCAGCCGACTTCGCTGTGGACGAAGACGAACAGGCGGTAGAAGCCGAACAGTGCGCCGGCCGCCAGGACCGCGTCCCAGATGCGCGCCCAGACCGGGTCCAGCCGACGCTGGCGCGCGCGGATGGAGGTGCCGTCGTGGTGCTGGCGGAACCAGCCCAGCGCACGGCTGAGCTGGAACCAGAACCGATCGGTCAGTGAGCGGACCCAGTTGCTGCGGCGCATCCAGTCCAGCAGCCAGGACTGTTGGGCGGTATCGCTCTGTGATTCCTCGAAGCGGAACTTGTCGGCCCAGGCCAGCAGGGGGCGGAAGAACAACTGGTCATAGAGCAGGATGCCGGCCAGCATGGCGCCGATGGCCCAGCCGATGGCGGCCAGGTTGCGCTGCTCGATGGCGACGGCGATATAGGAGCCGATGCCGGGTAGCTTGATGTCCTGGTTGGCGACTGTGATGGCTTCGGCCGCGACCAGGAAGAACCAGCCGCCGGACATAGACATCATCATGTTCCATAGCAGCGCCGGCATGGCGAAGGGGAGCTCGAGCCGCCAAAAGCGTTGCCAGCCGGACAGGCGGAAGACGCGGGCGGCTTCGGCCAGCTCGGGCGGGACGGTGCGGAAGGACTGGTAGAGGCTGAAGGCCATGTTCCAGGCCTGCGAGCTGAACAAAGCAAAGACCGCAGCGCATTCGACCCCGACCAGGTTGCCGGGAAACAGGGCGATGAAGGGGGCGATGGCGATGGCCTGGAAGCCCAGGATGGGCACGGACTGCAGGATGTCCAGCGCGGGCAGCATGGCCTTCTCGGCGGCGCGGTACTTGGCGGCGATGGCGGCGAACAGCACGCTGAACAGCAGCGAGAAGGCGAGTGCGATGAACATGCGCAGGATGGTGCGCAAGAGGTAGTAAGGCAGGTAGAGCGGGTCCAGCGAGATGGGCAGCGACTGGCCGACCGCGAAGGGACGCGTCATCTGCATGGCGCCAAAGGTGACTGCAGCGAGGATGCCGAGCAGGATGGGCAGTACGGCCCAGTCCCAGCGATTGGGACGGGTGCTGAGCCGGCCGGCGGCATTGGCCTGGAAGGGGGAGAGCTGGAACATGGTGTCCTCTCGGCGGCTGGGCGGCGAGTCGGGCGCGTGTTGGCAAAAACGACTGGAGCCGCATTGTGCGGCTCCAGTCTTATGCTTAGCTTAAATGCCGACAGCGAGGACGCTTACATCTCGACTTGCGTCCCCATCTCGACTACGCGGTTGGGCGGGATCTTGAAGAAGTCGGTCGGGCGCTGGGCATTGCGCTGCATCCAGGTGAACACCTTGAGCTGCAGCCAGGGCATGTCGTACTTGCGGGCCGGCTGGCGGTCGCAAATGATGGTCTCGCGCGACAGGAAGTAGGAGGTCGTCATTTCCTCGGTGACGAGGCCATGGTCGCGCTCCGCCAAGAAGAGGATCTCGGGGACGGATGGGTCCTCAATGAAGCCGTAGGTGGCGACGATCTGCCAGAACGACGGTGACAGGCGGGTGACCTTGAGCTTGTCCTTGTCGGCCACCTTGGGGATGTCGGTCGAACTGATGGTCAGGAAGATCACCTGCTCATGCAGCACCTTGTTGTGCTTGAGGTTGTGCAGCAGGGCGTGCGGAGTGCTGTCCACGCTGCCGGTCATGAAGATGGCGGAGCCTTCGACGCGGTGCGGCGGGTTGGCCTCGATGCTCTGTACGAACAGGTCGAGCGGGAGTTCGCCGTCGTGGATGCGATGGAACAGCTGCCGGCGGCCACGCTTCCAGGTGAACATCATGCCCAGCATGATCAGGCCGACCATCATCGGGAACCAGCCGCCTTCCGGGATCTTGGGGATGTTGGCGGCCAGCAGGGCAAGATCGATCAGCACGAAGAAGGTCAGCAGTGCGCGGATGGCGCGGGTGCGGCCCGGCTTGCTGCTTTGCTTCAGGGCGACGAAGGCGGTCGTCGTGGTCATGATCATGATGCCGCAGATGGCAAAGCCGTAGGCTGCGGCGAGATTGCCCGAGCTCTTGAAGGTCAGCACCAGTACCAGCACGGCCGCGCACATGCCCCAGTTCACACCGGGGATGTAGATCTGGCCGATTTCCTTGTCGGAGGTATGGTGGATATCCATGCGCGGCATGTAGCCGAGCTGGATGGCCTGGCGGGTGATCGAGAACACGCCGGAGATCAGTGCCTGCGAGGCGATCACGGTGGCTGCGGCTGACAGGATGACCAGCGGCAGGACCAGTGAGGCGGGGGCGAGCAGGAAGAAAGGATGGGCGGCGGCGCTCGGGTCGTGCAGGATCAGTGCACCCTGGCCGTAGTAGTTCAGCAGGAGGCCGGGCAGTGCGAGTGAGAACCAGCCTACCTGGATGGGCTTGCGGCCAAAGTGGCCCATGTCCGCGTAGATTGCCTCCGCACCGGTGACGGCCAGTACAACGGCGCCGAGCGACAGGAAGGCGAGGCTGGGCTGGGCCAGGAAGAAACTGATGGCGTAGGTCGGCGATAGGGCCTTGAGTACCGAGGGGTCGCGCACGATGCCGCCGATGCCCAGCACGCCAAGCGACACGAACCACAGCACCATGATGGGGCCGAAGAACTTGCCGACACCACCGGTGCCGTGCCGCTGTACGGCGAACAGCGCGATGATGATCACCATGGTCAGCGGAATCACCCAGTGCTCGAAACGTGGGTCGATCAGCTTCAGGCCTTCCACGGCTGACAGCACTGATACCGCAGGGGTGATGACGCCGTCGCCATAGAACAGTGCAGCACCGGCCACCCCCAGCAGGATGAAGATGGAGAACTGGCCGCGGCGGCGCTTGGTATTGCGCAGTGCCAGCGCCATCAGGGCAAGGATGCCCCCTTCGCCGTTGTTGTCGGCACGCAGCATGAAGAAGACGTACTTGAAGGAGACGACGATCAGCAGCGCCCAGGTGATGAGCGACAGGATGCCCAGTACGTTGGCGGGGTTGGCGATCAGTCCGTGCTTGGCATCGAAGCACTCTGCGATGGTGTAGAGCGGGCTGGTGCCGATGTCGCCGTAGACCACGCCCAGTGCGGCGAGGGTCGTGGCGGCGAGCTTCTTGGTGTCTTGCTGGCCTTGCTGGGCGCTCATGACAACGCTTTCTGGAAACCAGTGGGGAGTGGCGGCGGATTATAGACCCGCTGCGCTGCGATGGTGCGCTGCAATATCCAACTGCTGCGCAATGGTGCACTTCTTGCCACAGTGAGCTTTTACTCGATTATGGTGCCGGCGGGCCCCCGTAGCGGGGCCAGTCGAAAAAGGGGCCGGGATCGGTCTTGCGCTCCGGTGCGATATGGCAATGTCCGACCAGGTGACGAATGGCAAAGTTTGCGTTCAGGTTGGCCAGCAGGCCATCCAGGGTGGCGTACTGGGCGGGTTCGTAGGCCCACTCATCGCCACCTTCCAGTTCGATCCCGATAGAGAAATCATTGCAACGCTGGCGATCCTGCCAGTGCGATACGCCGGCATGCCAGGCGCGGGCATGGCAGGGCACGAACTGGATCAGCTCGCCATCACGGCGGATGAAGAAGTGCGAGGAAACGCGCACATGCTGCAACTCTTCATAGCAGGGATGCGCCGTGGGGTCGCAGCGATTGGTGAACAACCGCTCCACGCCATCGCCGCCGAACTGGCCGGGAGGCAGGCTGATCGAATGGATGACGACCATGTCGATGACCGTATCGGCAGGGCGCTGGTCCTGGTTGGGGGAGGGAATCCGCCGGGCTTCGTCCAACCAGCCTGCCGCGTCCATCTTCATAGGGCCTTGGCCTTGTAGTCGCAAAGATCCTCCACCACGCACACGCCGCAATCCGGCTTGCGCGCCTTGCAGACATAACGTCCATGCAATATCAGCCAGTGATGTGCGTCGAGCATGAATTCCTTCGGTATCACCTTGACCAGCTTGTCCTCAACCGCGCGGACATCCTTGCCCGGCGCGAGCCCGGTACGGTTGGCGACGCGGAAGATATGCGTGTCCACGGCCATGGTCGGCTGGCCGAATGCGGTGTTCAGTACCACGTTGGCTGTCTTGCGGCCGACACCGGGCAGCGCTTCCAGCGCTTCCCGGGTTTGAGGCACTTCGCCGTCGTGCAGTTCCATCAGCATGCGGCACAGCTCGATGACATGGCGCGCCTTGCTGCGATAGAGACCAATGGTCTGAATATAGCTTTCCAGGCCCGCCTGCCCCAAGGCATGGATGGCTGCCGGCGTATTGGCGACCGGATAGAGCTTGCGGGTGGCCTTGTTGACGCCGACATCCGTGGCCTGGGCGGAGAGGACCACGGAGACCAGGAGCTCGAACGGAGTGCTGTATTCCAGTTCGGTCCGAGGTTCGGGGTTCTGCGCCCGCAGGCGCTCGAAAAATTCGCGGCGGCTGTCTTTGTTCAAGATGCGGTTCCGGGAGCAATCAGGGCTGGGCCTGGCTGTGAAGGATGAAGGCGTTGATCAGTTCCAGCGCATCGGTGGCGTTGGTGGCGAAGCCCTGGAAGGCGAGGCCGATATGGTGCTGCCCGTCGAGCCCGGTCGGGCGGCAGGCGGCAATGCGGCCACGCGCCTGGATGATGTGCTCGCGACCACGCAGCGGCAGCATGAAAAAGACGTCGCAGTCCTGGTCTTCCGGGAGTGGGGCGTTATGCACCATGCCCAGGCCGGCGGGGGAGAGGTCTTCGATGTTGCCAAGCAGGTTGGCGCCGGCGGGTGTGATGACCTTGACCCAGGTCCGAAAGCGCAGCCGGTCATGCAGGCGGGTATGGATCGTCATGGTATCGGCCGGGCTCACTTGCCTGCCGGCTTGTCCCGCCGCGGCAATTGCAGAGTCTCGTCGCTGCGCCATTGTCGCGCTTCGCGCTCGCGCGACTCGGCAATGACCCGCCAGATGCGCCAGGCACCCCAGGCCATGCCGAAGCCCAGCAGCAGTAGCGCAAGATTGAAGTGGCCGTGCTGTAACAGCAGCACCATCGCGATGGCGCCGAAAAACAGGCCGATTTTGGCGAAGCTCATG
Source organism: Chitinimonas naiadis (assembly GCF_054780835.1). Lineage (NCBI taxonomy): Bacteria > Pseudomonadati > Pseudomonadota > Betaproteobacteria > Neisseriales > Chitinibacteraceae > Chitinimonas > Chitinimonas naiadis. The sequence continues at coordinate 193,642 of NZ_BAAGVO010000006.1, forward strand.
GATCGTTCCTCAGTGCGGTTTCTTGCCCGGCGGCTGGGCCAGTCGTGCGGCCGCCTTCGCCATAATGCTGTCGAGTTTGGCGCGTTTCAACTGGGCTGGGTCATCGACCAGGGGGGCTGGACTGCTGCGGGCCAGTGCGGCGGCGATCTTGGCCTGCTTGGCGGGGTCGGCGAAGTGCGGGTCCTGCTGCTTGGCGAGGGCCTTGGCCGCGAGCCGCGCGCTGCGCTCCTGCTTCTCGCGTGACTGGCGCAGTTGTCGTTGCTGGTGCCGCAGGCGCCAGTAGCCCGCCTGTTGCTGCAGTCGACCTGGCTCGGCCGGGCGTGCCGCCGGCACCATGCTGATGCAGTCGACCGGGCAGGGGGCGATGCAGAGTTCGCAGCCGGTACACTCGTCGGTCAGGACCGTATGCATCTGTTTGACCGCACCGAGGATGGCATCCACCGGGCAGGCCTGTATGCACAGGGTGCAGCCTATGCAGTGGGCTTCGTCGATCAGGGCCAGGGCGAACGGCTTGTGGCTGCCGTGGACGGGGTTCAGCGGAATGACCGGCCTACCGGTCAGGGCAGCCAGCGCGGCGATGCCTTCGTCGCCACCCGGCGGGCACTGGTCGATCCCCGCGCTGTTGTCGGCAATGGCCTCGGCGTAGCCGCGGCAGTCCGGGTAGCCGCATTGCGTGCATTGCGTTTGCGGCAGGAGGGTGTCGATTCGATCGGCGAGAGACATCATGCTGTAATCAGGTCTGCGGGTATCAATGAGTACAGCACCGAGTCACGGGCTTCACCACGCGACAGCAGGCCGTTACGCAGCAGGGCTTCGTACTGGTAGCCGGCTTTTTCGGCGACGCGGCGGCTGGCGACATTGTCGACCAGCGCTCCGATCTCGAGCCGTGTCAGCCCCAATTGTTCGAACGCAAAGCGGCTGACCAGTTGCACGGCATGGGTGACGGCACCGCGGCCAGTCGCGCTGCTGCGTATCCAGTAACCGACGTTGGCCTGGTTCAGGAACAGGTCCTGTACGGCGCTCAGGCCGACACTGCCCAGCAGGGTCTGGTCCGCTGTGTCTTCGATCACGAAGCTGTAAGACCCCTGTGCGGCATGCCAGGCGCTGACCCGGCCGGCGACGTACAACTCTGCTTCCGTCTCGCTGTAGGCGGCATGGCACCATGACAGCCATGGCGACAGGGTGGGGATTGACTCCTTTACCGCGGCAAAGAAGGCGGCCGTATCACCGGTGCGGAAGGGGCGGATGCGTATGCCGCCCTGTTCGGCGACATACGCTGCACGCGGAATCGGTGGGCGGACCACGCTCAGCCCTTGCGATTGCTGGTGGCGCGGATGCAGTCCGCGACGAGGCCGGGGCCACGATAGATCAGGCCGCTGTAGACCTGGACCAGCGTCGCGCCCGCGTCGAGTTTCTCCGCCGCGTGGGCGCCTTCCAGAATGCCGCCGACACCGATAATGGGCACCTTGCCCTTGAGGGCGACCGCCAGCGCGCGGACTACCGCAGTGGACTTGGCGCGGACCGGTGTGCCGGACAGGCCGCCGGTTTCGTTGCCATGGCGCAGGTGTTCGACGCCGGAGCGGCCCAGCGTGGTGTTGGTGGCGATCACGCCATCAAAGCGATATTCGACCAGCAGGCGGGCGATCTCGATGATTTGCTCGTTCTCGAGGTCGGGCGCAATCTTCAGTACCAGGGGCACGTAGCGGCCATGCCGCACGGTCAGGCGGGCCTGCTCGTCCTTGAGTTCGGACAGCAGCTTTTCCAGTTCGCTGCTCTGCTGTAGCTGTCGCAGGTTCTTGGTATTGGGCGAGGAGATATTGACCGTGACATAGCTGGCGTAAGGGTACACCCGGGTAAAGCAGGTCAGGTAGTCGTCGTTGGCGCGTTCGATCGGCGTGTCGAAGTTCTTGCCGATATTGATGCCAAGGATGCCGCGGTACTGCGAGGCTTCGACGTTCTTGACCAAATTGTCGAGGCCGCCGTTGTTGAAACCCATGCGGTTGATGATGCCCTCGGCACCTGGCAGGCGGAACAGGCGTGGCTGCGGATTGCCGGGTTGCGGGCGTGGCGTGACGGTGCCGATCTCGATGAAACCAAAACCCAGATCGGCCAGGGCGTCGATATGTTCCCCGTTCTTATCGAGGCCAGCACCCAGGCCTACGGCATTGGGAAAGGTCATGCCCATGACCTCGACCGGCTTGTTGGCCTCGCGGCTGCCCAATACGGTGGCGAAGCCCAGCGCATGCAGGGCTTCCAGTCCGGTGAAGGTGACTTTATGGGCGGTTTCCGGTTCCAGGGCGAACAGCAGGGGGCGCAGCAGGGGATAGAGCATCGGATTCTCGGGTCAGGGATTCAGGTTGTTGCAGGCGTCCAGGGTGTTCTGCATCAGGGTGGCGACCGTCATCAGGCCGACGCCGCCGGGCACCGGCGTGATCCAGCTGGCGTGTTCGCTGGCGGCGTCGAAGTCCACGTCACCACACAGCTTGCCGTCCGGCAGGCGGTTCATGCCGATATCGATCACGATGGCGCCGGGCTTGATCCAGTCGCCCTGTACGAACCGTGCCTTGCCGATGGCGGCTACGACGATGTCGGCGCTGCGCACCTTGCCGGGCAGGTCACGGGTCTGGCTATGACACAGGGTCACGGTGGCACGCGCCATCATCAGTTCCAGCGCCATGGGGCGGCCGACGTTGTTGGATGCACCAATCACGACGGCATCCTGGCCCAGGATGGGCATGCCGGTCTTTTCCAGCAGGGTCATGACGCCGCGTGGCGTGCAGGGGCGCAGCAGCGGCATCTTCAGGACCAGGCGGCCGACGTTGTCCGGATGGAAGCCGTCGACATCCTTGGCGGGGTGGATCAGGTCCAGCACCTTGTTGGCGTCGATATGGCGCGGCAAGGGCAGTTGCACCAGGATGCCGTCGATATCGGCATCGGCATTGAGACGGGCAACCAGCTCGAGCAAGTCCTGCTCGGGCGTTTCTGCCGGCAGGTCGAACGATACCGAGCGGATGCCGGCATTGATGCATTGCTTCTTCTTGTTACCTACATAGACATGCGAAGCCGGATCATCGCCGACCAGGACCACGGCGAGCGCGGGTGCCCGCTTGCCAGCAGCGACGCGGGCGTCGACCGCGGCCCTTACCTCGGCGATCAGTTCCTGTGAAATCTTCTTTCCGTCGAGTAGCTGGGCAGTCATTGTCGGGCTCCGGTGCTTTGCAAAGGGCTGAATTCTCTCATCATTTACGAAAGTGCCCAAGCATCGCTTGACAGGGGGGGCGCGTGCCCCTTAGTATCCTGCCCTCTTCGGGGCGTAGCGCAGCCTGGTAGCGCACCTGGTTTGGGACCAGGTGGTCGTGAGTTCGAATCCCACCGCCCCGACCAAGAATTTTGCAGTAGATCAGTAAACGTAATACTCGGCAGTTAGTAGAATCAAAAACCGCAGAGGCCCGGTGCCCGTAGCTCAACTGGATAGAGCAACGGCCTTCTAAGCCGTAGGTTACAGGTTCGATTCCTGTCGGGCGCGCCATAGTTTCGTGCCAGTGAGGCAGCAGGTTCAACGGCGGTGGATGTAGCTCAGTTGGTAGAGTCCAGGATTGTGATTCCTGTCGTCGTGGGTTCGAGTCCCATCATCCACCCCAAGCCCACAAGAAAAAGCCGTCCCGTCAGGGGCGGCTTTTTTGTTTCTGATCGCCCGCGCGGTGATAATGGCAACAGCCCAACCCATAGGATCACCATGGACGATGCGCTGAATGTACTTGGTCTGCCACTGGAAGCCTGCAGTTTCAGGCCGGTGACCGGCTTTTTTCGCGACGGGTGCTGCAATACCAGCCCGGATGATCGCGGCCGACATGTGGTGTGTGCGGTCATGACGCGGGATTTTCTCGATTTCTCCGTGGCCCAGGGCAATGACCTGGTCACGCCTCACCCCGAATTTGAATTTCCAGGGCTCAAGCCCGGGGATCGCTGGTGCCTGTGCGCGAATCGCTGGATTGAAGCCTTGCTGCAAGGTAGCGCCCCCAAGGTGGTGCTGGAATCCACTCACGAAGACGTATTGGAGTTGGTCTCGCTGGAGACGCTGGTCGACTATGCCCTGCAGTTGCCGGATCGCTAAGTCGTCGGCGGGGCCGGAGGCTTGAATTGTTGTGCTCTGCCTAGTTGTGCGGAGCTTCACCGAGGAAAATTATGAGCGCTGCGCTGGATAATCTGTTTTCCAACAACCGTCGCTGGGCGGATGAGGTCAAGGCCGAGCAACCCGACTTCTTCGAGCAATTGGCCAAGCAGCAGACGCCTGAGTACATGTGGATCGGGTGTGCCGATAGCCGTGTGCCAGCGAACGAACTGATCGGTTTGCTGCCGGGCGAAGTCTTCGTGCATCGCAATGTGGCCAACCTGATTGTCCATTCGGATCTCAACTGCCTGTCCACCATCCAGTTCGCGGTCGACGTACTGAAGGTCAAGCACATCATCGTCTGCGGTCATTATGGTTGCGGCGGCGTGCGGGCGGCGTTGGAGGATCAGCGCGTGGGCTTGGCGGACAACTGGCTGCGGCACGTTCACGATATCAAGCGGGTGCACGGTCGCTGGCTGGATAAATTCCCGACCGAGATGCGTGCCGACAAGCTGTGCGAACTCAATGTGGTCGAGCAGGTGGTCAACGCCGCCCAGACCACGGTGGTGCAGGATGCTTGGGCGCGTGGCCAGAATGTGACCATCCATGGCTGGTCCTACCGCATCTCCGACGGCTTGCTGCACGATCTGGCGATGTCGGTCGGAGAGCCGGATGAGCTGATCGAGAATTACCGCGACTTCTTCAAGCGCGACGTGCCCTGATGCACGGTGGGGGGCGGGTTGCAACCCGCCTCTTGACGTTCTAAGTCGATGATAATTTTGGGAAACTGGACTTTCTTTCCTGATTTGCGTAGCATCGCGCGCCCTTTTGCCTCTGGAGGGCACGAATGTCGTCCTACTCTACTTCCATTGCCCGTGCCTGTGGCATTGATTTCGGTACCTCCAATTCCACTGCCGGCTGGTTGCGGCCAGGTGCGCCTACCCTGCTGGCGCTGGAAGATGGCAAGCTGACCCTGCCTTCGGTGGTGTTCTTTAACGCCGAGGAAGATAGCGTGGCCTATGGCCGGCAGGGCCTGGCCGAATACCTGGACGGCTATGAAGGACGGTTGATGCGCTCGCTCAAGAGTCTGCTCGGCTCCAGCCTGATCGACAGCCAGACCGAGGTGCTGGGGCGGGCATTGCCGTTTCGCGAGTTGCTGGCCAAGTTCATCGGCGAGCTGAAGCTTAGGGCTGAGCTGGCGGCGGGGCGGAGTTTCGATACGGCGGTGTTCGGCCGGCCGGTGCATTTTGTCGACGACGATGAAAAGGCCGACGCCCAGGCCCAGCGCACGCTGGAAGAGACCGCACGCATGGTGGGCTTCAAGGAGGTGAGCTTCCAGTTCGAACCCATCGCAGCGGCTTTCCATTACGAGCAGAGCATCAGCCACGAGGAGCTGGTACTGATCGCCGATATCGGCGGCGGTACTTCCGACTTCTCGCTGGTTCGTCTGTCGCCGGAGCGTGCCGGGCTGGCGGAGCGCCGTGACGACCTGCTGGCCAATGGGGGCGTGCATATCGGTGGCACCGACTTCGACAAGTACCTGAGCCTGTCGGGGTTGATGCCCTTGCTGGGCTACCGGACCCGCCTCAAGAACAATGCCGAGGTGCCGTCCAGTTACTATTTCAACCTGGCAACCTGGCACACCATCAACTTCACCTACACGCGCAAGATATGGATGGAGTTGCAGGAGGTCTACCGTGATGCGGCGGAGAAGGACAAGCTGGATCGCCTGTTGAGCCTGATCGAACAGCGGGCAGGCCACTGGCTGGCGCTGCGGGTGGAAGAGGCCAAGATCGCCTTGTCCGATGCCGAGCGCACCACTTTGCAGTTGGATCGTATCCGGCAAGGCCTCACCCATGATATCGACCGGGCGACTTTCGAGGCGGCGACCAGCGTGCTGGTGGATGACGTCGAGCGGACGGTAGCCGGCTTGCTCAGCGATGCCGGCGTCACGGCGGGACATATCGACACGATCTTCTTTACCGGTGGGTCGAGCGGCATCCCGATGCTGCGCGAGCGCATTGCGGCCCTGCTGCCCAAGGCGCGTGCGGTCGAAGGGGATCTGTTCGGCAGTATCGGCGCCGGCCTGGCCGTGGAGGCCATGCGGCGCTACGGTGTATGAAGCGGGGTCGTACGGCCATTAAAAAGCCCCCGTGCATCGGGGGCTTTTTTCATCTTGCTAAGATATGCCTAATCGCTCCATGCGATAGCGTAGCGAGCGGAAAGTGACACCGAGTATCTTGGCGGCCTGGGTGCGATTGAAGCGGGTCTTGTCCAACGCTTCCAGGATGGCCTCCTTCTCGACCTGGTCCAGATAGTCCTGCAGCGGGTACTTCTCGCCAACGGCGGCCGGCATTGTCTCGTCGCCGTCGCTGCGGCTGAGCTGCAGGTCTTCGATGCGGATCTGCCTGCCGTCGCACAGGGCCAGCGCGCGTTCCAGGATGTTTTCCAGCTCCCGCACATTGCCGGGGAAGTCATAGATGCTGAGCGCCTGCAGGGCGTCCGGGCCGAGCTTGGGCTCGGTCATGCCGTTCTGGGCGGCAAGCCGCGCCAGTACGCCATGGGTGATGGCGGGGATGTCCTCGCGCATGTCCCGCAGCGCCGGCATGCGTAGTTCGATCACGTTCAGGCGGTAGTAGAGGTCCTGGCGGAAACGGCCCTCTTCGACACACTTGGCGAGATTCTGATGGGTGGCGCAGATGATGCGGACGTCGATTGGCACCTCCTTGGTGTCACCCAGCTTGCGTACCCGCTTTTCCTGGATCACCCGTAGCAGCTTTACCTGCATGCTCAACGGCAGATCGGCCACTTCATCGAGAAACAGGGTGCCGCCGTGGGCTGCCTGGAAGAAGCCGTCCCGTTCGGCGTCGGCGCCGGTGAAGGCGCCCTTGCGCGTACCGAAGAACTCGCTTTCCATCAGGTTTTCCGGAATGGCGCCGCAGTTGACCGGTACGAAGGGCTGGGCGGCGCGACTGGACTGTGCGTGTATCAGCCGTGCTGCGCGCTCCTTGCCACTGCCGGATTCTCCGGTCAGATAGACCGGTGCCTGGCTCTTGGCCAGCCGGTCGATCAGTTGCAACGCCTGCTGGATGGCCGGGGAGTCGCCGATAAAGGGACGATCGGTATCCGGGCCGGGCTTGCTCTGGACCTGCTTGTCGAGTTCGAGCGCCGATCGCACCAGCGTACGCAGCTGATCGAGCGAGACGGGCTTGGCCAGATAGTCGAAGGCCCCGGCCTTGAGCGCTTCTACGGCATTGTCGAGGCTGCCGTAGGCGGTGATGACAGCGACCGGAATGTCGTAGCCGCGTGCTTCGATATGGCGAACCACGTCGAGGCCCGAACCATCGCCCATGCGCATGTCGGTCAGGCACAGGTCGATGCCGCCTGCATCCAGCCGGGTCTGGGCGGCGGCAACGCCGTCGGCCATTTCCACGTCGAGACCCATCTTGAGCAGGGTGAGTTCCACCAGTTCGCGCAGGTCGGGTTCGTCGTCGACCACCAGGATGCGGGGGGTCTTGTTATTGCGCTTGCTCACGAGTGGGCTCCTGGCAAGGCGGTAGAGAAGGACAGACTCAAGGCAACACTCCCGGGCCATCGGCTCTTCGTGGCCGTGGCTTGATTATTAGCTTGCTGCAGCACCGGTAGCTTGAGTTATCCACAGTGTGGATCAGGCCGGCCGGGCGGGGAAAGTAATGCGGAAACAGGCGCCCTGCAAGCGACTGCTGCTCCGTCGAGATACGTATTCCAGCACGCTGTCATTGCCGGCGCAAATCTCTCGCGCAATATAAAGTCCCAGGCCGGTGCCCTTGGCCTCGGTCGTGAAGAAGGGTTCGAACAGTTTGGCGATGTCTTCCTCGGCAATGCCGGGGCCGTCATCGCGCACTTCCAGCGCCCAGGCTTCGCCACGGCGCGCGACCACCAGGGTGAGGGCCTGGTCGGCGTGGCTACAGTAGCGCCAGGCGTTGCGACACAGGTTCCACAGCACTTGATGCAGTTGCCCCTCATCGAAGCGGGCCACCGCTCCCTGCGGGCACTCCAGTCCGACCTCGGCCGCGATACCTTCCACCTCCCGGAACTCCTGGACGAAGCTGTTCAACCAGTCATGCAGCCGCAGGTCGATGGGGTCGGCCCGATCGCGCCGGTTCAGGTCCAGGATGGCGCGGACCATATTGTCGAGCCGGCGACTGTTCTCGACCATGATGCGCGTCAAACGCAGGGCTGCGGGTTCCTGGGCTTCTTCGGCCAGCAACTGGGCGGCATGGCTGATGGCGGAAAGGGGGTTGCGTATCTCGTGTGCGATGTTGGCGGTCAAGCGGCCCAAAGCGGCCAGTTTCAGTTGCTGGGCCTCGCGGGCCAGGCGCTCGATATCCTCCAGGAAGATCACGGTGCCGCTGGCCGAGCTGCCGACCTTTACCGGCATGAAGCGGGGCCGGACTCGCTGGCGGGTAATGTCCACATCGACAGGCATCATGCTATGGCCTGCCCGCCAGTTGTGCAGCGCCTGCTCCAGCGTGGGGCTGGCCTCCGCCAGCAGGGTCTTGCCCGCTATCATGCCGGGGCCGAGCAGGCGTTCCGCTTGCTGGTTGTACTGGCGGACGATGCCGCTCTCATCCAGTACCAGTACGCCATCGGAGACGTCCTGGATCACCAGGCGATTGATCTGCGCCATATTGGCGAGTTCGCTACCACGACGTTCGGCCAGCTTTTCTGATTCGGTCGCGTAGCTGGCCAGCCGGTAGGCCAGCCATGCGGTGGCAAAGCAGGCGATGCAGAGCATGCCGGCCTGCACGAAATCCGCGAGCCCTCCTTCGCCCTGCAGAATCTGTACCCCCTGCTGTAGCAGCAGAGCGATGGTGGCGAGGGCCGCATGGAACAGGGTGGTACGGCCCCGGCTGACCAGGCCGGCTGCGGCGAGGTAGGGCAGCAGCATCAGGCCGATGCCGCTCTTGAGCCCACCGGCGATGTGCATGATGGCCACGATGAAGGCGATGTCTCCCGCAACCTGGATGCTGAGCAGCAAGCGGAAGGCCGGCCAGCGCTGGTACAGGCAGAAGGCGTAGCAGACGGTCAGCGCCAGATAGCTGGCGGACAGCCAGTCGAGCGCCATGCGATCGTAGACGTCCGGCAGCAGCTTGCCTTGTAGCCACCAGCTGGTGACGACCAGGGCCAGTGCGATGATGGCGCGAAACAGGTTGAACACCTTGGCGGAACGCCACAGGTCGTTCGAGATGAGGGGGCGGTTATCGGGCATAGACGCAAGTTTATAAGCTGGCGGCAGCGAAAGCATGCCGCCGCGCAATGGTAAGCTCGCCGGCATGTCAGAACGTCATCCTTTGTTGATTCCGCTGTGCCTGTTCGCCACCTGGGTGGTGTGGGGTTCCACCTACCTTGCGATCAAGTTCGCCTTGCACGATTTCCCGCCCTACATCCTCTCGGGTACCCGCTACCTGATCGCCGGCAGCCTGCTGCTGGCTGCCATACGCTGGCGCGGCGAGGCCTGGCCGAGCAGGCGCCAGGTTGTCAACGCGGCGTTGATCGGCCTGCTGATGCTGACCATCGGCAATGGACTGACCTGCGTGGCGGTGCAGACCCTGCCGTCCGGGGCGACTGCCCTGATCGTGGCCGTGACGCCCTTGTTGACCGTGGTCATCAGCCAGTTCCTGGGTGCCCGCGCCCGACTCATGGAGTGGGGCGGCATTGTCCTTGGTCTTTGCGGCATCCTGCTCATGAACCTCGATGCGAGCCTTGCCGGGCATCCTGCCGGGGTCTTACTGGTGTTGGCCGCGTGCGTATCCTGGGCCGTTGCATCGGTGCTGATCCCCAGGCTGGACCTGCCGTCCGGCATGATGTCGGCGGCGGTACAGATGCTGGCGGGCGGCATGGTTTCGCTGCCGCTGGCCTTGCTGATGGGCGAGCGTCTGCATCAGGCGCCGGGCGTGGCGTCGCTGACCGCGCTGGCCTACCTGGTGCTGTTTGGATCGGTGATCGCCTACTCGGCCTTCGTCTGGCTATTGCGCAATGTCCGACCGGCGCTGGCAACCAGTTCCAGCTATGTCAATCCGGTGGTGGCGCTGTGCCTGGGTTGGCTGGTGCTGCAGGAAGCCATGACCTGGCCGCTGCTGGCCGGAACCCTGGTGATCCTCGCCGGCGTGGGGCTGATCGCCTGGGCATCCACCCGCAAGCGCGGCGGCGGGGCCTGATCCCGCCGGCGGGATTGACGCGTGCGGCAACTCGCCGCTGGACTTGAATCCTGTTAGCTTGAGGGTTCCCGTAACCACTTGTTGCAGCGTGCCATGCCTGTGCCTGACTACCTTGAACGCATCCTGACTGCCCGGGTTTACGATGTCGCCATCGAGACCCCGCTTGATCCCATGCCCAATCTGGCCGCGCGAATCGGCAATCGGGTGCTGATCAAGCGCGAGGACATGCAACCGGTGTTCAGCTACAAGCTGCGCGGCGCGTACAACAAGATGTCGCGCCTGAGCCCGGCACAACTGGCGCGTGGCGTGATCACCGCCTCGGCCGGCAACCATGCGCAGGGCGTGGCCCTGTGCGCGCAGAAGCTGGGTTGTGCAGCGACCATCGTGATGCCGGCGACTACGCCGCGGATCAAGATAGATGGTGTGGAACGGCGCGGTGCGCAGGTGGTGCTGCATGGCGATTCCTTCAGCGAGGCCTACCAGCACGCCTTGATCCTGGCCGAAGAGAGCGGCAAGGCCTATGTGCCGCCGTTTGATGATCCGGACGTGATTGCCGGGCAGGGTACGGTGGGCATGGAGATCCTGCGCCAGCACCCCGATGGCGTCCGCGCCATTTTCCTGCCTATCGGTGGCGGCGGTCTGGCGGCCGGGGTGGGGGCGTATATCAAACGGCTGCGCCCGGAAATTCGCCTGATAGGCGTGGAGCCGGTCGACGCGGATGCCATGAAGCGTTCGATCGAGGCCGGCGAGCGGGTCACGCTGGAGCATGTGGGCCTGTTTGCCGATGGCGTCGCGGTGAAGCAGGTGGGGGAGGAAACCTTCCGCGTCTGCCGCGAGGTGCTGGACGAGATCATCCTGGTCGATACCGATGCCATGTGCGCGGCGATCAAGGATGTGTTCGAAGATACACGCTCCATCCTGGAGCCTTCCGGTGCCCTGGCGCTGGCAGGGCTCAAGGCCTGGGCGGCGCGAGAGGGTGTGCGCGACGAGACCCTGATTGCGATTGCGAGCGGCGCCAATATGAACTTTGACCGTTTGCGCCATGTCAGCGAGCGCGCCGAGATTGGCGAAGCGCGCGAGGCGGTGCTGGCGGTGACCATACCAGAGCAGCCCGGAAGCTTCCGCACCTTCTGCGAACTGCTGGGCAGCCATTCGGTGACCGAATTCAACTACCGTGCCGCCGACCCCAGGGAGGCGCATATCTTTGTCGGTTTGAAGATCAATGCCCGTGAAGAGGCGGCCGAGCTGGTGGCGATGCTCAATGGCCACGGCCTGAAGGCGCTGGACCTCACCGACAATGAGATGGCCAAGCTGCATATTCGCCATCTGGTCGGTGGGCGGGCGCCGCAGATCGAACACGAGCTGGTGTACCGCTTTGAGTTCCCCGAGCGACCGGGCGCCTTGCTCAATTTCCTGACCCATATGGGGCGCGGCTGGAATATCAGCCTGTTCCATTACCGCAATCACGGTGCCGACTTTGGTCGGGTGCTGGTCGGTATGGAGGTGCCGCCGCAGGATGAGGCCGCTTTCCAGCGCTTCCTGGCCGAACTGGGCTATCGCTATACCGATGAGCGCAAGAACCCTGCCTACGGCTTGTTCCTTGGGTGAGGGCTTGCCTGCGGTCGTCCTGTCGTGCCGGGCTGTTGGCAAAGCAGGACGACCGTCCTATAGTCTCGCTCACCAAGGCTTCAGGTGCGGTTGCAATGCGTTGTGTCTGTTACTGTCTGATGAGTATGTTTGCAAGTGTCGGGGCACTTGCCGGACCGGATGAGCGGGTGCGGCCGAATGCCTATCAGCCCAGCCAGCCACTCAATCTGAGCATCGATGACCATGGCGATACCCTGGAGCGGGTGCCGGCCATGGTGGTTTCCCCCATCTTCCGGACGGCGGTCGAGCCCATGGTCAGCGGCCGGCCGCTGACCAGCTATCGCAGCGATCCCGAGGAACTGGCCAACGAACAATTGGTGCGTTCGATGGAGCAGCAGGCGATCGCTGCCAGCAGCAATAGCGGAGCCTGCTTCCGCGGTTCGGGTAGTGAATCCACCGGTGGTGGCATCAGTTGGTCCTTGACCGATGGCTTTGGCTTCTATGTCCAGGGCAAGGGCGTGAGCCGGCAGCTGACCCGTTTTCTCCGACGCAACGAGGTCTGCCCGCCGGGTGATCCCAGCCCCATGTGCAAGACCATGCCCAAGCAGGTGTGTGACTGACGTTTACGTCAATGTGAATTCCGTAAAACCCTGTTTTTCATAAGGTTTTGCTGTCCGTTTGCCGCAACGGCCGCTCGCTGTAGTGTTCGATGCGGCGCAACATTTCGGCTAGAATAAGTCCCCCCGATCCCCGCCGAAATGGTTCCTCCTGATGGCCGCCGACGCCCCCCGCCTGCGCGAAATCCCCTATAACTACACCTCGTTTTCGGACCGTGAAATCGTGATTCGTCTTTTGGGCGAGTCGAGCTGGGAAGTGCTGGATACCTTGCGCGGAGAACGCAAGACCGGCCGTTCCGCACGCATGCTGTTCGAGGTGCTGGGTGATATCTGGGTCGTACAGCGCAACCCCTATCTGCAGGATGACCTGCTTGACAACCCCAAGCGCCTGACCGCGCTGACCGAAGCCATGCGCCATAGGCTACGGGCTGTGGAGGAGCGACGGGGCGACAATCCCCAGGTGGGTGAGCTGCTGGCCAAGGCCGCCGCTGCCGTGGATGCGTTCGAGCGTTTCTTTCCCGAGACGGCTGAGCTGCGCCGCAAGGTCTACAAGCGCCTTGCGGGCATTACCCGCAAGGACAATATCTGTTTTGACGGCCTGGCTCGCGTCAGCCATGTGACGGATGCGACCGACTGGCGGGTGGAGTACCCCTTTGTGGTACTCAATCCGGACCATGAGGATGAGATGGCGGGCCTGGTGAAGGCCTGTATCGAGCTCGACCTGACCATCATCCCGCGCGGTGGTGGTACCGGTTATACCGGCGGTGCCGTGCCGCTGACGCCGATGTCGGCCGTGATCAATACCGAAAAGCTGGACCGTCACAACGGTGTGGAATACCTGGACCTACCGGGTGTGGAAGGCAAGGTCGCGACCATCAACTGCGGGGCCGGTGTCGTGACCAAGCGGGTCATGGAGGCTGCCGAGGAGCAGGGCCTGGTCTTTGCGGTCGACCCGACCTCGGCGGAAGCCAGTTGCATTGGCGGCAATGTGGCCATGAATGCCGGAGGCAAGAAGGCCGTGCTGTGGGGAACGGCACTGGACAACCTGGCGAGCTGGAAAATGGTCGATCCGGACGGCAACTGGCTGTTTGTCGAGCGCATCAACCACAATCGCAGCAAGATCCACGATGCCGAAATGGCAACCTTCAAGCTGCGCCGTCTGCAGCCCGATGGCAAGACGCTGATCTCGGAGCAGACGCTGGATATCCCTGGTCCGCAGTTCCGCAAGGTCGGACTGGGCAAGGATGTGACCGACAAGTTCCTGGCCGGCTTGCCCGGCGTGCAGAAGGAAGGCACCGACGGCATCATCACCTCGGCGCGCTTTATCCTGCATCGCATGCCCAAGCATGTGCGCACGGTCTGCCTGGAGTTTTTCGGGACGGTGGCGCAGGCGACGCCGGCCATTGTCGAGATCAAGGACTACCTCGACGCCCATCCGCACGCCATCCTGGCAGGACTGGAGCATTTGGACTGGCGCTATGTGCGCGCCGTGGGCTATGCCACCAAGGCCAAGTCCAAGGGGCGGCCCAAGATGGTGCTGCTGGCCGATATCGTTTCGGATGATGAAAACGCCGTAGGTGAAGCGGCTTCGCAGGTGGTTCGTTTCGCCAATGCTCGCCATGGCGAGGGTTTCATCGCAGTCAGCCCCGAGGCGCGTAAGAAGTTCTGGCTGGACCGCAGCAAGACCGCCGCCATCGCCCGCCATACCAATGCCTTCAAGATCAACGAGGATGTGGTGATTCCGTTGCCGCGCCTGGGTGACTACTCGGACGGCATCGAACGTATCAATATCGAGCTCAGCACCCAGAACAAGCTGCAATTGCTGGATCGGCTCGACACCTTCTTCAGCCAGGGCAAGCTGATCGTGGACGCCGGCGATACCGCCGTCAGCCATGAAGAGCTGATCGGTGACCGACGCGAAGCGGCCTTGGCCGTGGTTCGGGCGATCCGGGCGCGCTGGTCCTGGATACTGCATCACCTCGACGACGCGTTCGAGCAGTACACGGCCCATTATCCGGATGCGCCGCTGGAACCGGCGACCGATATCGATCCGCCGCAGAGCGTGTTCCACGCCATGCGTGACTTTGCCCTGCGCATTTCCTGGAAGCGCGAACTGCTGGGCGAGCTGGACGCCTTATTTTCTGGCGAACGGGATGCGCCCATCCGCGATGCCATCCGCGCGATCCACAAGAAGACCCTGCATGGCCGTGTGTTCGTGGCGTTGCACATGCATGCCGGCGACGGCAATGTACATACCAACCTGCCGGTCAACTCGGATGATTACGAGATGCTGCAGGCCGCGCACAAGGCGGTGGCCCGCATCATGGTGCTGGCGCGCCATCTGAATGGCGTGATCTCGGGTGAGCACGGCATCGGCATCACTAAGCTGGAGTTCCTGACCGAGGACGAAATTGGTCCCTTCCGGGCCTATAAGCAACGGATCGACCCGCATGGGCGCTTCAACAAGGGCAAGCTGCTGGCCGGTGCGGACCTGCGTAATGCCTATACGCCATCCTTCGGCCTTCTAGGGGCGGAATCGCTGATTCTGGAGCAGTCCGATCTCGGCCAGATTTCGGACATGGTCAAGGACTGCCTGCGTTGCGGCAAGTGCAAGCCGGTCTGCGCCACCCACGTGCCGCGTGCCAACCTGCTTTACTCGCCGCGTAACAAGATCCTCGGCGTGGGTTTGTTGACCGAGGCCTTCCTGTATGAGGAGCAGACGCGCCGTGGCGTGAGCTTCAAGCACTTCGAGGAACTGGGCGACGTGGCTGATCACTGCACCGTCTGCCACAAGTGTGTGAACCCTTGCCCGGTGAAGATCGACTTCGGCGACGTGACCATCGCCATGCGCAACTTCCTGCGCAAGACCGGCAATCGCAAGTTCAACCCGGGTACGGCGGCGGCCATGGCTTTCCTGACCGCCAAGGACCCGGCCACGATCAAGACCCTGCGGGCGGGCATGATGGGCGTGGGCTACAAGCTGCAGCGCCTGGGGCACGATGTGCTGAAGGTGGCGGCCAAGGCGCAGACGGCGGCACCACCGGCGACGGTGGGCAAGCCGACGGTGAAGACCCAGATCATCCATTTCATCAACAAGAAGATGCCGGGCAATCTGCCGAAGAAGACCGCGCGGGCGCTGCTGGATGTGGAAGACGCCGAGGTTATTCCGGTGATCCGCAACCCCAAGCTGTCGGCGGAGGACAGCGAGGCGGTGTTCTATTTCCCCGGTTGCGGTTCGGAGCGCCTGTTCTCGCAGGTCGGTCTCGCGACCCAGGCTATGCTGTGGCATGTTGGTACCACGACGGTCCTGCCGCCGGGCTACCTGTGCTGCGGCTATCCGCAAACCTCGTCCGGCTTTGCGGACAAGGGCGAGCAGATCACGACCGAGAACCGGGTGCTGTTCCATCGCCTGGCCAATACGCTCAACTACCTTGATATCAAGACCGTGATCGTGTCGTGCGGTACCTGCATGGATCAGCTGCAGAAATACCAGTTCGAGCAGATATTCCCGGGCTGCCGCCTGCTGGATATCCATGAGTACCTGCTGGAGAAGGGCGTCAAGCTGCAGGGCGTGGAAGGTACTCGCTACATGTACCACGATCCCTGCCACACGCCGATCAAGACCATGTCGCCGATCAAGCTGGCCAATGAGCTGATGGGCCAGCAGGTCGACCTGAACGAGCGTTGCTGCGGCGAAAGCGGGACGCTGGCCGCGACCCGGCCGGATGTCTCCACCCAGGTGCGCTTCCGCAAGGAAGAGGAGATGCGCAAGGGGGCGGATGCCTTGCGGGCCGGTAGCGAGGATAAGGTCAAGATCCTGACCTCCTGCCCGAGCTGCCTGCAGGGCCTGAGTCGCTACAACGAGGACTCGGGTACCGAGGCCGACTACATCGTGGTCGAGATCGCCAAGCATGTCCTGGGCGAGAACTGGATGCCGGACTATGTGGAGACGGCGCGCAATGGCGGTATCGAGCGCGTCCTGCTGTAATCTGAAGGGCGGCCGCGAAGCCGCCCTTTTTGCTGGATAGTCTGTTGGACAGTGCTTGAACGGAAGCCATGAT
The DNA here is from genome assembly GCF_054780835.1 of Chitinimonas naiadis. Taxonomy (NCBI): domain Bacteria; kingdom Pseudomonadati; phylum Pseudomonadota; class Betaproteobacteria; order Neisseriales; family Chitinibacteraceae; genus Chitinimonas; species Chitinimonas naiadis. The sequence continues at coordinate 210,218 of NZ_BAAGVO010000006.1, forward strand.
GACCGAACTGCTTTTTCGCGATGATGCCTATCTGCAGCAATGCGAGGCGATGGTAACCGGGGTCGGGGAGGCCAGCATCGAGCTGGACCGGACAGTGTGCTACCCCATGGGTGGCGGACAGCCGGGTGATCGCGCGACCCTGCTGCTGGCGGATGGCCGTCAGCTATCGATACTGGATACCCGCAAGGGTGACGGGCCGGACCAGGTGCTGCACCTGGTCGAGGCGGGGAATGCGCTGCCGGCAGTCGGGGAACGCGTGACGTTGCAGCTCGACTGGGCGCGCCGCTATGCGCATATGCGCTATCACACTGCCCTGCATCTCCTGTGCGCCGTCGTGGCGGCGCCGGTGACCGGCGGGCAGGTGTCGGACGACAAGGCCCGGCTCGATTTCGCGGTCGAGATGGAGGCCCTCGACAAGGATCGCATCGAGGCGGGCATCAATGCCCTGGTGCTGGCGGGTCATGCCGTCAGCGCCTGTTGGGTCAGTGATGCCGTGCTGGATGCCAATCCCGGCCTCGTCAAGACCATGTCGGTTGTGCCGCCGCGCGGGAGTGGTTCGGTACGGCTGATCGAGGTTGCCGGTACCGATCTGCAGCCCTGTGGCGGGACCCATGTCCGCAATACCGCCGAGATCGGTCCGTTGGTCGTGCAGAAGATTCGTAGCGAGGGTAAGCAGAACAAGCGCGTAATCATTGCTTTCGCGGGATAATCGCGCTTTCGCGTCGATTCGACTGGCCTCATGTTCCTGCTACGTCTTTTCAAGATCATCCGTGTTGTCTATGCCTATGGCCTCGATGAGTTCATCCTCGGTCATGAGCGGGTCAAGGGGCTCGAAACCCTGCTGCGGACTGTGTTGTTCTGGCGGCGTTTCGATACGCCCCGCGCCGTGCGACTGCGGCGTGCGCTGGAGCGGCTCGGGCCGATCTTCATCAAGTTCGGCCAGGTGCTGTCGACCCGGCGCGACCTGATCCCGCTGGACCTTGCGGACGAGCTGGCGCGCTTGCAGGACAGGGTGAAGCCGTTTGACAGCCAACTGGCCGAGGCGGTGATCGAACAGGCCCTGGGCAAGCATCCCAACCAGCTGTTCAAGCGTTTCGATCCCAAGCCGGTCGCCTCGGCCTCGGTCGCCCAGGTGCACTATGCCGAGCTGCCCAATGGCCGGCGCGTCGCCGTCAAGGTGCTGCGGCCGGGCATCCTGCCGGTGATCGAGTCGGACCTGGCCCTGCTCAAGGTCATGGCCTGGCTGGTGGAGAAGCTGTTTTCCGACGGCAAGCGGCTCAAGCCGCGCGAAGTGGTGGCCGAATTCGACCGGTATCTGCACGATGAGCTCGACCTGCATCGCGAGGCGGCCAACGCCAGCCAGCTGCGGCGCAATTTTCTCGATTCCGACAAGCTGATCGTGCCGGAGGTATTCTGGGACTACACCAGCCGCGAGGTCATGGTGCTGGAGTGGATGGACGGGATACCCATCTCCCAGATCGACAGGTTGGTACAGAGCGGCATCGATCTGAAGAAATTGAGCCGTTTTGGGGTGGAGATCTTCTTTACCCAGGTGTTCCGGGATGGTTTTTTCCATGCCGACATGCATCCGGGCAACATCTTCGTCGCCGCGGACAACCGTTATATCGCACTCGACTTCGGCATCGTCGGCAGCTTGTCCGACTATGACAAGCGCTACCTCGCGATCAATTTCCTGGCTTTTTTCAATCGTGACTACAAGCGGGTGGCGAGCGCGCATATCGAATCCGGCTGGGTGCCGGAGAACACGCGGCTGGAGGAGCTGGAGTCGGCCATCCGCGCCGTGTGCGAGCCGATATTCGACAAGCCGCTGGCCGAGATATCGCTGGGGCAGATCCTGCTGCGACTGTTCGAGACCTCGCGCCGCTTCAATGTCGAAATCCAGCCACAGCTGGTTCTGTTGCAAAAAACCCTATTGAATATCGAGGGGCTCGGCCGCCAGCTCGACCCTGAGCTGGACCTCTGGGACACCGCCAAACCCTTTCTGCAGCGCTGGATGAATGAGCAGATAGGCTGGCGGGCCCTGCTGCGGCAGATCAAGCAGGAGGCGCCTTACTGGGCGGAAGCCTTGCCGGCCTTGCCGCGTGCGCTTGCCAGCCTTGCTGACCCGGAAAGGCAGGCTAAGCTGGTAAAGGCAACGGAGCAAATGCTCGAGACACAGAAGCAGCGCAACGAGTGGCTCGCAACCATCGCCGGCCTGTTGGCGGCGTTACTGGTGGTACTGGCGCTGATGCTGCATTGAGCGCGCAAGCACGTTGCCCGAGCTCCGCCAAGAAAGGTGCACTGGCGGGGCAGGGCGAATAAGCACCGACTCCTATCAATCATCGGAGCGTGAACGTGCCAATACTCAAACCCCTCTCTTTCGCCACCCTGGCGGCACTCTCCCTTGGTGCCTGGGCCGACGACTCCCCTATCAGTTTCTCCGGCTTCGGCACCGTGGGTGTGGTGCAGACCAATACGAATGACGGGCAATACCGGATCAGCGCCCGGCCGCCCAGTGGTGCGGACAAGTCGGCGTCGTTCGATGTGGATACCAAGCTTGGGCTGCAGGTTAGCGGCAAGCTTAGTCCGAGCTTCTCGCTGACAGCCCAGTTGCTCGTCGAGCAGGATGACCAGAACCGTTACCGGCCTGAGCCTGAGTGGGTATTCGCGAAGTATGACATCACGCCTGCATTGTCGGTCCGGGCGGGGCGAGTGGGCCTGCCAGCCTTCCTGATCTCGGATTTCCGCAAGGTCGGTTATGCCAACGTATGGGTACGCCCCCCGACCGAAGTCTATGGACAGGTGCCGTTTTCCACGTTGGATGGCGCCGATGTGATCTGGCGCATACCTACCGGTGACAATACGCTGACCTTCCAGCCTTATGTTGGGCAGTCTAAGTTCGATCTGGCGGGTGACACCAAAGGCAAAGGCAAGAATCTGTATGGCATGAATGTGTCGTATGAGGTCGGTTCGCTGTTGCTGCGAGCGGGCTACCTGAAATCCAAACTGACACTGGAGAATAACGACACCCGAGCCTTGTTTGCCGCCATGCGCTCCGTGCCCTTGCCGGGGTGGGCTGCGGCGGCCGGAGAGCTGGAGAGTGTAGGCAAGGATGCCAGTTTCACTGGTGTTGGTGCCATCTGGGACGATGGCAAGCTGTTGTTGCAAAGCGAGTTCACCCAACGCCGTACCAAGGGTTTTGTTGAGGATACCGATGGCTGGTATGCGACCGGTGGCTATCGCTTTGGCGACTTCACGCCCTATCTCAGCTACGCCAAGGTGAAGACCAAGCATAGAAGCGTAGCGGAATCCCTGTTCGCCCCTACGCCGCAATTGGTCGGTCTGAGGGCCGCCGCGATCAGTGGTCAGGCAGGCGCAGACCAGAAGGCGGCCAGTGTGGGATTGCGCTGGAATGCGTACAAGAACATGGATATCAAGGGCCAGTTCGACCGGGTGAAGACCGAGGTGGGCAAGGATAACTTCTTCGCCCATCAGGCACCTGGCTTCGCCGGGAAGTCCGTCAATGTCTACAGCCTGGCTGTGGACTTCATCTTCTAGGGAGGCAGCCATGAAACTATCCAGTCTCGTAGTGGCCGCCTCCTTGATGGGGGCGGTGCAGGCAGCGGATATCGCCGTCGTGGTGAACCCCAAGGCAGGGGTCGACAGCCTGTCACCGGAGCAGATCGCCAACCTGTTCCTCGGCAAGGCTAACTCCTTCCCTAGTGGCGGGGCGGCGACACCGGTTGATCAGAACGATGGCCCGACCCGCGAGGAATTCAACAGCAAGGTGCTGAAGAAGGACTCGGCCGGGGTGAAGGCGCACTGGGCCAAGATGCAGTTCACCGGCAAGGGCACAGCACCGAAGGAGGTGGGTGGCAGCGGTGATGTGAAGAAGTTTGTCGCCGGCAATCCAGCCGGGATCGGCTATATCGACAAGGGAGCGGTGGACGGCAGCGTGAAAGTGGTCGGCAGTTTCTGAGCCATCGCCTGATCGGAGAAAGCCGCGCGCAAGCGCGGTTTTTTCTTGTGGTTTGTTGCAAGGAAGTCGGTGCTGCGGGAAAACCGCTATTGTGTAGTTATACTACATTTCCCTACGAGCAAAGCGTTCGCTACCCTCGGTGTCGCACTGCACATTTTTCCCGATACGAGAATCAAGCCATGGCCCTCTATGACAATGCCGCCGCCAAGGATCTGCCGCTGGAGCAGGACCTGGACCTGCTCGCCCAGTTGCTGGCCGACACGATCCGCACTGAGACCGGCGAGGACACGCTCAAGCAGATCGAGGCGATCCGCGAGCTGGCCGTGCGCTTTGTCTGGGAGGCCGATACCGGCGCCGCGGATGAGCTGGCGGCGACGCTGGCCAACCTGAGCCATGACAATACGGTCGCACTGGCAAGGGCTTTCAGCTATTTCTCGCATCTTTCGAATATTGCCGAGGACCTGCACCACAACCGTCGTCGTCGCTATCACCGCATGCAGGGCAGCAAGCCGCAGCGCGGCAGCCTGGCCCATTCGCTGGAGGAGTTGACCGGGCGCGGTATCTCGGCCGAAGCGATCAAGAACCTGGTGGCGGCGACGCTGATCGCGCCGGTACTGACGGCCCACCCGACTGAAGTGCAGCGCAAGACCCAACTCGATTGCGAACACACGATCGCACGGACGCTGACCATGCGGGACCGCCAGGCGCTGACGCCGGAAGAGCTGGAGGAAAACGACATCGCGCTGAAGCGGGTGGTGCTGACGCTGTGGCAGACCCGGGAGATCCGTGCGTTCAAGTTGTCGGTCAAGGACGAGATCGAGAATGGCCTGAGCTACTTCCGCTCGACCTTCCTCAAGCAGTTGCCGCGCATCTATATCGAGCTGGAAGACCGCTTGAGTGCCCTGATGGGGGAGCCGGTCGAATTGCCCACCTTCATGCACGTCGGCTGCTGGATTGGTGGCGACCGTGACGGCAATCCCTTCGTCACGCCGGATGTGACCCTGCACGCGGTAGCCCGCCAGGCTGCGGTGGCATTCGATTTCTACTTTGAAGAGGCGACCAAGCTGGAAGGTGAGCTGAGCCTGTCCTCTCGGCTGGTCGACGTCAGCGAGGCCGTACGCCAGATCGCCGCCGGCTCGCCTGACCAGCCGGTCAGCCGGGCGGAGGAACCCTACCGTCAGGCGATGGCCGCTATCCGTCAGCGCATCCTGGCGACGGCCCACCTGCTGGGCAAGTTCCGTGGCGGCATCCTGTCCGACGCCGGGGCCGTACCCTATGCCTATTCCAGCGAACTGGTCGCCGATCTGCGGACCATCGCCACCTCGCTGCGCAATCATGGCTCGGCCTTGCTGGCGAGCGGTCGCCTGCGTCGCCTGATCCGCGCCGTGGAGGTATTCGGTTTTCACCTGGCGCCGCTCGATATGCGCCAGCACAGCGGTACCCATGAAAAGGTGGTGGCGGAGCTGTTTGCCGGCGCCGGGCTGGAGGACTACCTGGCGCTGGATGAAGTGGCGCGGCAGAAGGTGCTGCTGCGCGAACTGGCCAGCTCGCGGCTGCTGGTGACGCCGTATATCAGCTATAGCGAGGACACGACCAAGGAGTTGGCGATTGCGCAGACTGCCGCGCAGATACATGCCAAGTATGGTGCGGCGGCACTGCCGAACTACATCATCTCCAATGCCCAGAGCGTGTCGGACCTGCTGGAGGTGGCGGTGCTGCTGAAGGAAGTGGGCCTGATCGCGCTGTCGCCCGTCCCGCGTGCGGCCGTCAACATCATCCCGCTGTTCGAGACCATCCCCGACCTGCGTGGCAGCGATGCCATCGTTCGCGCCCTGTTTGCACTGCCGCAGTGGATGCAACTGGTGGCGGAGCGCCAGGGGGTCCAGGAGATCATGCTGGGCTATTCCGACAGCAACAAGGATGGTGGCTATCTGACGTCCAACTGGGAGCTGTACAAGGCCGAGGTCAAGCTGGTCGAGGTATTCAAGGCTGCTGACGTGCAGATGCGCCTGTTCCATGGTCGTGGCGGTTCGGTAGGCCGCGGCGGTGGACCGAGCTACGAGGCGATCCTGGCCCAGCCGGCGGGCTCCGTGGCGGGGCAGATCCGTATCACCGAGCAGGGCGAGATCATCGCGGCCAAGTATGCCGATGCCGAGGTGGGCCGTCGCAATCTGGAGACCCTGCTGGCCGCTACCCTCAGCGCCAGCTTCCCCGCCGCCAAGGCGCTGGAGGCCGATACGGCGGAGCGGCTGGACCTGATGGAGAAGCTGTCCGGCTTTGCCTATCGCGAGTACCGTGACCTGGTCTACGCCACGCCGGAATTCATCACCTATTTCCGCGAGGCGACGCCGATCTCGGAAATTGCCAAGCTCAATATCGGCAGCCGTCCTTCGGCCCGCAAGGCGACCAACCATATCGGCGACCTGCGCGCCATTCCCTGGGTGTTCTCCTGGGCGCAGAGCCGATTGATGCTGCCGGGCTGGTATGGCTTTGGTACCGCGATCGAGCAGTATCGTAAGGAAAAGGGCGAGGCGGCCATCGAAGAGCTGGCCGCGCTGTACCAGGATTGGCCATTCTTCCGCGCCACCATCAGCAATATGGAAATGGTGCTGGCCAAGAGCGATATCCAGATCGCCAGTCGCTATGCCACCCTGGTCAAGGACCCGGAGATCGCCCTGCGTATCTTTGGCCGTATCAAGACAGAATGGCGCCGGGCGGTGGATGCGGTGCTGGCGATCACCGGCCACACCAGCCTGCTGGGTGATAACCCGCTGCTGGCTCGCAGCCTGAAGAATCGGCTACCCTATCTCGACCCCCTCAACCATCTGCAGGTGGACCTGATCAAGCGTTTCCGCGAGGGGGATGAGAGCGAGGATGTACTGTATGCGATCCACCTTACGATCAACGGCATTGCCGCCGGGCTGCGCAACAGCGGCTAAGGGCCGCTGGCTGGCTGGTCTGGCGACAGGGTTGGCCTTGCTGGCCTTGCCTGCCCAGGCCTTGCCGACGGATTTCAACGACAAGGTTGAGGCGGCGCTGCTGTGCCGGTCCGAGTGGAGCAACGAATTCTGGCAGGACTATTTCAACCGGAATCTGCAGGCCAGTATTCGTGACTGGGGCGAGGCCCGCTGGTGGAGTTCGCAGGGTGCGCAGCTGGGTGGTGCGGCGAGTATCGAGGTCTTTACCAATATCGATGACAGCCGGGCACTGATGGTCGGTGCCTTGCTCACTCAGCCGGTGGAGTCGGTCAAGAAGACGCTGGAGGACCGGTTCAAGCTGGTGTTCAAGCCGATCCAGACGGCTGACGGTGTGCGCTATGTCAGCGATACCCTGTCGGTACTGGTGGGTACCACCAATCAGCAGACCAAGTGGTATTGCGCCCGCTGGAACATGGGCAACCGCGAACGGGTTGTACCGCTGGCACCCAAATACGGGCCGGGCCAATAGCCACCGCGAGGTGGCTTTGTTTTTATCAGGCGGCCTGGTGGAGCCAGCGGCGTTTGATCCAGTAGTCCAGCGAAAGCTTGCCGGGCCCGTGCGCCAGCAGCAGCGCCAGCAGGAGACCCCAGTTCAGGTGATGGGTCAGCGCGGCGGCCTGCTCGGGCGTGCCGAGTACGTGCCAGTAGGACACGACCGCCATGATGTTGACGCCGGTCAGGCCCAGTGCGCCGAGCCGGCCGGCAAGGCCGAGCGCCAGCAGTACCGGGAAGACCAGCTCGCCGCCAGCACCCAGGACGGCGGCCAGTTCGGGAGGAAGCAGGGGAACGTGGTATTCGTCGGTGAACAGCGAGACGGTAATGTCCCAATCGTCGATCTTGGTCAGGCCGGAACTGAAGAAGACCTTGGCGACGTAGAGCCGGGCCACCAGATCGGCCAGCGGGGCGAACCACTGTTCGAGCAGGGGGATGGCGCAGCGTCCCAGCTTGATGGTTTTGTTCAGGGCAGCGTTCATGATGGTGCATCCAGGTTGAAGTCGACGATCACTTGGTCGCTTACCCAGCGCTGTAATGACAGACTGAATTCAAATTCCATGTCTTCATCCAGCGCACGTTCTAGCGCCTCGGCCAGCGGCAGGCCCAATTGGCAGGCTGTCAGGAAGGCGTGTTCGGCAGCAGGTAGCCGCCTGACCTGAACCCGGTTGCGGCCATCGCGCCATGCCAGGGCCAGTTCACCGCCCTGGTCCGGCGAGGGGAAGGCATTGCCGGCGTCGAGCTCGATAGGCTGATGCGCGCGCCACAGGCTGGCGACCGGCCAGCGTGAGCGCAACAGTCCCACGGTGCCGGCCAGCTGCAGCCGCAGGCCGGCCTGCCGCTCGGACGGAACGGCAGCCAGTGCCTCAAAGGAGAAGCTGTCCTGGTCTTCGGCGTAGTAGGCGCAGTGGCATAACCAATCCAGCCGGGCGCAGTCGGGCAGGTAGGGTAGTTCGGCGGCCGGCGCAAATCCCTCCATGAACGTGGCGTAGCCATCCCCGTACAGGTTCAGGTTGCCGGATCGGGACGGGGTGACGCGGGCATAGGCGCGCGCCATGCCGCCAAAAAAGGCGTCGCCCACCAGTTGCCGGACGATGGGATAGGCCTCGGCCAGCGCGTCGGCCCGGTTGAACAGGGTGTTGTTGGCGTAGGCGCTGGCACCGGCGGCATGGTCACCAAACAGTTGCGCGGCCTCCTGCGGGTCTTGCAGGGCGCGGACAAAACGGCGCTGTTGCTTGTCCAGGCTCATGCTTGCCCCACTTTGGCCAAGGCGGCCTTTGCCTGATCGAGCTCGTTCATCAGTTCATCCAGCGCGGGCAGGTTATTGTCGCGTTCCAGCAATATCGGCCGCGGGCCGTATCGCTGCAAGGCACTGTCGAGCAAGTCCCAGACCGGCTGGCGCACGGCTGTGCCATGCGTATCCAACCACAGGCCATCGTCCCGTTCCTCGTAGCCGGCAATATGGATCTCGCCGATGGCGGCCGCGGGCAGGGCGGCCAGGGCCGCGTGGGGATCACGTCCGAGATTGTGCTCATTGACGTGCAGGTTGTTGAGATCGAGCAGCAGGCCGCAGCCGGTGCGCCTGACCAGTTCGGCCAGGAATTCGCCTTCCGGTATGGCGTCGTCGGCAAAGGTGATATAGGACGACAGGTTTTCGATCAACAGCTCTCTGCCCAGTGCATCCTGCGCTTCGCTGACCCGATCCGCCATGTGGTTGAGCGCAGCCTCGCTATAGGGCAAGGGGAGCAGGTCGTTGAAGCACGCCTCGGGCGTACGGTTCCAGCACAGGTGTTCGGATACGCTTGCTGGCGCCAGCATGTCGATCAAGCGTCGGAACGCAGCCAGATGCACCGGGTCCAGCGGCGCAGCGGAACCCAGCCCCATGCCGACACCATGCAGGCTCAAGGGATAGTGATCCCGCACGGCCCTGAGGGCGGCCAGGTTGGCACCGCCGCCAAAATAGTTCTCGGGATGCACTTCAAACCAGGCGATATCGGGTCGTCGCTCGATGACATCCCGGATGTGGGGCAGGCGCAGGCCGAGACCGGCTGCTGCAGGTAGGGTAGGGCTCATGGCACTCGTGCTCAAATTAAAACGGGCGGCCTATGCCGCCCGAGTCAGCCAGCAGTCAGCGGCTGGCCTTACTTCTTTTCACCGCCCTTGGTGCTGCCACCCAGCTTCTCGCAGGTACCCTTGGCGACATACTTCCAGTCATTGGGGTCATTGTCGGTCTTGGTCTGGCCGGCGCAGCTATGGCTGCCATTGGCGGCGGCACAGTCGTTCTTGCCGGCCTTAGCGACGCCGTAGCATTTTTCCTTGCTGGCCTTGTCGTCGGCCAGTGCGCCGGTCGAGAGACCCATGGCGATCAGGCCGGTCAGTGCACCCGTGATCAGCGCTTGTTTCTTGTCCATGTCTGCAACTCCTTGATAAGAGATAAGGTTAGCGGATATGCCGCCTGCCTTGGTCGATCATAGTGCCGGAAATCTTACATGCAAACCGGCGGCCGCTCGGACGGTAGTGTCACCTTAGAGCCTGACAACTGAATTGTGCATGAATGATCCGCTCCGGTCGTCCGTGATTACTGATCGGGCGAGAAGTCCGCTAGGTATAATGCGTGCGCCATTTCTCCATTGCCATCATGTCCACGCTTCCCGCTTACTGTACGGCATCGGTCGATCTGACCGCCATGCACACTCTGGCCCTTGCCGCCCGTGCCGAGCATTTGTGTCGGCTGGCGTCGGTAGATCAACTGCCCGCCATCCTTGCGGCGGCGCCCCGTCCATTGCGCATCCTGGGGGGCGGCAGCAACCTGGTGCCGTCCGGGCAGGTCGCCGGTACCGTGATCAAGGTCGAACTGCAGGGTCGCGCCCTGCTTGGCGAGGATGAAGCCGCCTGGTATGTGGCCGCGGCGGCGGGCGAGAACTGGCATGAGTTCGTGCAATGGACGCTGGCGCAGGGCTGGCCCGGGCTGGAAAACCTGTCGTTGATACCTGGCACCGTCGGTGCTGCGCCGATCCAGAATATCGGCGCCTACGGCGTGGAGCTGAAGGATCACTTCCATGCCTTGTCGGCGCTCAGCCTGGAGGATGGTTCGCTGTGCGTGTTTACGCCTGAACAATGCGCCTTTGCGTATCGGGACAGTGTGTTCAAGCGAGGTGAGGCGGACCGCTGGCTGATTACCGAGGTGCTGTTCCGGCTACCCAAACAGTGGCAACCCCGGCTCGACTATGGCGATCTGCACAGCCGTCTTGATGGCCAGGCCTTGACGCCGCAGGCGGTAGCCGAGGCTGTGATGGCGACGCGCCGCAGCAAGCTGCCCGACCCGGCGGTGATCGGCAATGCCGGCAGCTTCTTTCACAATCCCATTGTAAGTGCCGAGCAGGCGGCGCAACTTCGCCTAGCCCATCCGGGCTTGCCGGTCTATCCCCAGGCGGATGGCAGCGCCAAGCTGGCGGCCGGCTGGATGATAGAGCAAGCGGGCTGGAAAGGGCGTCAGCTCGGGCCTGTGGGCATGTATGAAAAGCAGGCACTGGTGCTGGTGAACCATGGCGAGGCGAATGCGAACGATGTGGCCGCCTTGATGCGGGCGGTACAGGCTGACGTCGAGCAGCGTTTTGGCGTGTCGCTCAGACCGGAGCCCATCTGGTGGTAGCGGTGCCGCCAACTGCGGCAGGATGGGTATATCAGCTTGCTGTGTTGCATACCACAGCGAAAATGCCGGCGCCGTGACTGGCGATTGCCGCTCAACTGACACGCGCGTAACATCGCGCGCTTTTCCACCCCCCGATCATGGTCTTTACATGACCGCCCGGAGGTAAGTACATGTTTTCCTTCTTTCTGAGGAAACTGGCGACGGTCATTCCGACCTTCATCGGTATCACACTGGTCGCTTTCGCCCTGATCCGCCTTATCCCTGGCGACCCGATCGAAGTCATGGTCGGGGAGCGTAAGCTGGACCCGGTCATGCATGCTGCAGCCATGCATCGGCTAGGGCTCGACCAGCCGCTGCACATCCAGTATTTCCGCTACCTGAATGATCTGGCCCATGGCGATCTGGGCATTTCCCTGGTGACCCGCGAGCCGGTCACCAAGGAATTCCTGACACTGTTCCCCGCCACCATCGAACTGGCGCTCTGCGCCTTGCTGTTCGCAGTGCTGTTCGGCCTGCCTGCCGGCATGATTGCCGGTCTCAAGCGAGGGTCGGTATTCGATCACTCGGTGATGGGGGCGGCCATGACGGGCTTCTCCATGCCTATTTTCTGGTGGGGCCTGATCCTGATCATGTTCTTCTCTGTCAAGCTCGGGTGGACGCCGGTTTCTGGCCGGATCGACATCGAGTTCGACATTGCCCAGAAGACCGGTTTCCTGTTGATCGACAGCTGGCTGTCGGGCGAGGAGGGGGCCTTCAAGTCGGCCGCCATGCACCTGATCCTGCCGGCGATCGTACTGGGGACCATCCCCTTGGCGGTGATTGCCCGGATGACACGGTCTTCCATGCTTGAAGTGCTTCGCGAGGACTATATCCGTACCGCCCGTGCCAAGGGCCTGGCGCCGACCCGCGTGGTGGTGGTGCATGCGCTGCGCAATGCGCTGATCCCGGTGATCACGGTGATCGGCCTGCAGGTTGGCGCTCTGCTCGGCGGTGCTGTGCTGACCGAGACCATCTATTCCTGGCCGGGTATCGGCAAGTGGATCGTCGATTCGATCTCGCGTCGTGACTACCCGGTAGTGCAGGCGGGCATCCTTATCTCGGCCACCATTTTCATCGTGGTCAACCTGCTCGTTGACCTGCTGTACGGCGTGGTCAACCCACGTATCCGTTCGGCGAAATGAGGCCAGTATGACGACCCAGACCCAAGTCATCGAAACCGTTCCCAGCTATCCCTCGCCGCTGAAGGAGTTCTGGCAGAGCTTCTCGCACAACAAGGGTGCCACCGTGGCGCTGGTGATCTTCCTGATCACCGTCTTCTGCGCCTTGTTTGCCGGCTGGATTGCGCCGCACGATCCGATCGAGCAGTACCGCGACCATATGCTGACGCCGCCCTCCTGGAGTGAAGGCGGCATGTCCACCTATGTGTTCGGGACCGACGAGTTGGGGCGCGACATCCTCTCGCGCCTGATCCATGGCGCGCGGATCTCGCTGTTCATCGCCTTCATGTCGGTGCTGATGTCCTTCATCCCCGGCGTGGTGCTGGGTTTGCTGGCGGCTTTCTTCCAGAAGCACCTTAGCCCGGTGATCATGCGTCTGATGGACATCATGCTGGCCTTGCCCGGCATCCTGCTGGCGATCTGCATCATCACCATCCTTGGCCCCGGCCTGATCAATACCATGATCGCCATCGCCATCGGCACCCTGCCTAGCTACACCCGCCTTACCCGTGCCGCCGCCATGGCGGAGATCAACAAGGAATATGTCACCGCCAGCCGTGTTGCCGGCGCCAGTACGCTGCGCCTGATGTTCCTGACGGTGCTGCCGAACTGCATGGCGCCGCTGATCGTGAATGCGACGCTGGGTTTTTCTTCTGCGATTCTCGAAGTGGCTGCGCTGGGCTTCCTCGGCCTGGGGGTGCAACCGCCCACCGCCGAATGGGGCACGATGCTGTCGGCCGCCCGTGACTATATCGAGCGTGCACCCTGGGTGGTGACCATGCCGGGCCTGACCATCCTGATCACCGTGCTGTCCATCAACCTGATGGGTGACGGCCTGCGCGATGCGCTGGACCCCAAACTCAAGCGTGCAGCCTAAGGAGCGGTCATGAGTCTTTTGAAAATCCGCAACCTGCGCGTCGAGTTCGGTTCGCAAGCCCATCCTTTCCCGGCGGTCGACGGTCTTGATTTCGAGATCGACCGTGGCGAGCTGGTCGGCATCGTTGGAGAATCCGGCTCGGGCAAGTCGGTGACCATGATGGCGCTGATGGGCTTGATCGATGCACCCGGCCGGGTGACCGCCGATGAACTGGTGTTCGATGGCCATGATCTCTTGAAGCTGTCGCCCAGCCAGCGCCGCAAGATCGTCGGCAAAGACATCTCGATGATCTTCCAGGATGCGCTGACCAGCCTGAATCCGTCCTATACCGTCGGGTTCCAGATCAAGGAGTCGCTCAAGGTCCATCTGGGGCTGCGAGGTGCTGCGCTGGAGAAGCGCGCACTGGAGCTGCTGGAGCTGGTCGAGATTCCGGATGCGAAGAACCGGTTGAATGCCTACCCGCACCAGTTGTCGGGCGGCATGAACCAGCGCGTTATGATCGCCGTGGCGATCGCATGCAATCCCAAGCTGCTGATTGCTGACGAGCCGACCACCGCGCTCGATGTCACCATCCAGGCCCAGATCATGGACCTGCTGGCCCGCCTGCAGCAGGAGCACAACATGGGCCTGATCATGATCACCCATGACCTGGCCGTGATTGCCGAGATGGCCAAGCGCATCTGCGTGATGTATGCCGGCCAGGTGGTCGAGCAGTCGCCGGTGGCGGACCTTTTCCGCGCGCCGCGCCATCCCTATACGCAGGCCTTGCTGGCCGCGATTCCCGAGCACAGCAAGGGCGCGAGCCGCCTGTCCGCGCTGCCGGGTATCGTGCCGGGCCACTACGACCGGCCGCGTGGTTGCCTGTTGTCGCCACGCTGCCGCTACGCCCAGGACAAGTGCCTTGCCGAGCGCCCGGCCCTGCTTGATGGCGTGCGTTGCTTTACCCCCTTGAATGCCGAAGGAAGCCCGACTCATGGCTAATGAATTGCTGGTCGCAAAAGACCTGACCCGCTATTACGAGGTCAGCAAGGGCTTCCTCAAAGGTCATGCGGTGGTGAAGGCGCTGAACGGTGTTTCGTTCTCGCTGCGGCCCAAGCAGACCTTGGCGGTCGTCGGGGAGTCGGGCTGTGGCAAGTCGACCCTGGCGCGTCAGCTGACCATGATCGAACCTGCCACCTCCGGTGTGCTGAGCATCGAGGGCGTGGATGTGGCCCGGGCGGATGCCGCGACGGTCAAGGCGATGCGCTCCAAGGTGCAGATGGTGTTTCAGAACCCCTATGCCTCGCTGAACCCGCGCAAGACCATTACCGCCACGCTGGATGAACCGCTCTATATCAATACGACGCTGAGCGGTGCAGAGCGACGCGAGAAGATCGAGGCCATCGTCGCCAAGGTGGGTCTGCGTCCCGAGCATGTGCGGCGCTATCCGCACATGTTCTCCGGCGGCCAGCGGCAACGTATCGCCATCGCCCGCGCGATGATCCTGAACCCGAAGATCGTGGTGGCGGACGAGCCGGTGTCGGCGCTGGATGTGTCGATCCAGGCGCAGATTCTCAATCTGTTCATGGATCTGCAGGATGAGTTCGAGACCGGCTATGTGTTTGTCTCGCACAACCTCAGCGTCGTGGAGCACGTGGCGGACGACCTGCTGGTGATGTACCTCGGTGCGGCTGTGGAGTATGGCGAGAAGTCGGTCATCTATGCTAAGCCCCTGCACCCTTATACCCAGGCCTTGATGAGCGCGACGCCGGCGATTCGCGAGGAGGACCGTCGCATCAAGATCAAGATCACTGGCGAGTTGCCCAGCCCGCTGAACCCGCCGAGTGGTTGTACCTTCCACAAGCGCTGCCCGTATGCCGTGGAGCGTTGCAAGCAGGAAGTGCCGGTGCTGCGTCCGGTTGACGGTCGTGAAGTTGCCTGCCACCGGGTGGAAGAGATCAACGTCTGATCAGGAGGCCGGATCGGGACGTAAAAAAGCCGCTCGGTTGAGCGGCTTTTTCTTTGCCCTGCGCGATTCGGTACCCATGCAGCGGGTGCTTATCGGGACAGTTCGCCCTTCTGGTTGACGATGGTCAGCTCGACAAAGTGCGAACCGCCGCGCTGGCCTGGGCCGTACGCCACGCGGAAGCCGCTGTAGTTCACCTCGCCCATGTTCTCCAGGATTTCATACAGCTTGGCGCGACTGGGGTTGGCGCCAGCCTTGCTGATGGCGTCGGACAGGAGCTTGGCGGTGATGAAGCCTTCCAGGGCGGCATAGCCCAGCGGGGTCGGGCTCGAGGCAAAGCCGCTGACGACACTCTGGAATTCCTTGATCAGTTTGTTCTGGCTGTCCCAGGGGTAGGGATAAACCTGGGCGATCGCCAGGCCGTGGACCATGTTGGGGCCGATGTCCTTGACCAGCTCGTCGAAGTCGACGGTGGAGACGTGGTACAGGCCGGCGCTGGTGTTGAGCTTGCGGAATTCCTTGATGAAGGCGCCAGACGGTTTGGTGATCGATACCATCAGGACCGCGGAGACGTTGGCATCGGCCAGCTTTTGCGCCGCGGGTTGAACCCGGACGGTGTTGGACGGGTAGCTTGCGCTGGCGGCGATGGTGATGCCGGCCGACTTGGCTTCGTCCTGGGCGGCGCGCAGGCCGTCCTGACCAAAGACATCGTCCTGGTAGAACACGCCGATGCGGGTAATGCCGAGGCGCTTCATCTGGGCCAGCAGCTTGCTGACTTCCTCGCGCTGGCTGGCGCGGGTATTGAACAGGAAGCGCGAGCCGGGCTCGCGGACGGTATTGGAGCTGCTGGTGACGCCCACCAGGGGTATGCCGCCACCGTCGAGCCACCGGCGGCTGATGACGGAAGCCGCGGCATCGGCGCTGAAGTAGCCCATCAGGGCCAGCGCGTTGTCTTCGTTGATCAGTTTCTTGGAGTTGCTGAGTGCCCGGCCAAATTCGAAGCCGTCGTCGTACAGCACGTACTTGACCTGCTCACCGTTGATGCCGCCTTGTTTGTTCAACCAGTTAAAATAGGCTTGTGCGCCTTGCGTCATGTTGCGGCCGTATTCGCTGGCCACACCGGTCAGCGGTGCTGTCTGGCCAATCACGATGGCTGCCTGCGCCCAGGTGGCCAGCAGGCAGAATCCCAGTAGTAGGCCCCTCTTGATCCCTTGCATTTGCAACTCCCTGAATATTTCTGTTTATTGTGTCTGCTGCTAATGGACCGAGTGTGCCTTGCCAAAATCGGCCTTTCAATATAACCGTGATCTAATGCAGTCGGGGTGTTGCTGATTTGCCCATGCCATTGGCAAGCTGCTGTTCTGTCGGGGAAAAGTGGTGAAATGCAGTGCAGCATTCAGGCCGCTGCGACAGGGCATGCTTTGTTGGGTGCAGTGCACTAGAATGGGCGGCCCCAGGTACAGGAATGCCCCACAATGAAACGTGCGGTCTACGCAGGCAGTTTTGACCCCGTCACCAATGGTCATCTATGGATGATCGAACAAGGCTATGAGCTGTTCGACGAGATGACGGTGGCGATTGGCGTCAACCCGGAGAAGCGCAGCACCTTCAGCGTGGAGGAACGTGAGGCCATGTTGCGGGAGTGTACGCAGCATCTGCCCAAGCTCAAGGTGGCGCATTTCGAGAACCAGTTCCTGGTCAACTATGCCCAGTCGGTGGGTGCCAATTTCATCCTGCGCGGTATTCGTACCGCCAGCGACTATGAGTTCGAACGCACCATGCGCTATGTCAATGCCGACCTGGTGCCGGACATCGACACTATCTTCCTGATGCCCCCACGCGAAATTGCCGAAGTCAGTTCGACCATGATCAAGGGCCTGGTCGGGCCTGATGGTTGGGAGCAGGTGCTGCGTCAGTACGTGCCGCCACCTGTACATCGCCGTTTTATCGAAATGACCCTGAAGGCCTGAACCCGCTGTGTCTGCATTGCAAGATTTCCAGAATCGCCTGACCAAGAATTACAAGCACTACGCCAAGTGGGCCAAACGACTTGGCACCGAGGCTTATCGCATCTACGACAAGGATATTCCGCAGTATCCGGTCGCGGTGGATATCTATGGCGGCCGTGCGCATATCGCCGAATACGATACCGGCTGGCAGCAGACCGACGAGGAGCATGCGGCCTGGGTGGCGGAGGTAAAGGCGACCGTGGCGCAGGTGCTGGGGCTGGAAACACGTGCCCTGGCATTCAAGCTGCGCCGTCGGCAGAAGGGGGAGTTCCAGTACAGCCGTACCGGGCACCACGGTGCCGATTTCGTTGTCAGCGAGCAGGGGCGACGCTTCTGGGTCAATCTCGACGAGTATCTCGATACCGGCCTGTTCCTGGATCATCGCCCTACCCGCAAGCGGGTTGGCGAGGAGGCTGCCGGCAAGCGGGTGCTGAACCTGTTTGCCTATACCGGCAGCTTTACCGTCTATGCGGCAACCGGTGGCGCACCGGAATCGGTGACGGTGGATCTTTCCAATACCTATCTTGATTGGGCCAAGCGCAATTTCGAGCTCAACGGCATGGACCTGGGTCGCCACCAACTGGTGCGTGCGGATGTGTTCCGCTACCTGGAGGATGCCGTCGATGAGGGGCAGTTGTTCGACCTGATCATCATGGATCCGCCGAGCTTTTCCAATTCGGCCAAGATGCTCGACGTGCTGGACGTGCAGCGCGATCACGTCAAGCTGATCCGGCATTGCCTGAAGATCCTGATGCCGGGCGGGGTGCTGTACTTCTCGAACAATTTCCGCGGCTTTGAGCTTGATGCTTCCCTGGTGCCCTTGTGCAAGGATATTTCTGCCGTATCGGTACCGGAGGACTTCCGCAATCGCAAGATCCACCAGTGCTTCCGCTTCGAAGTCTGAACGCCGGCGGGTGTCGACCGGCCTTCTGTCTGCCGGGCACTTGCATTTGTCATCCCGGATTTCACGTCTTCCGCCTACAGCTATAATCGACCGTCTGCACGGCCGCGTCCTGACAGGGCGTGGCCGGCCCATCACCGGAACTGTTTGCCATGTCATGCAATGTTGAACGTCACCAGGCGCGTCGCGCCCTTCTGAATGAACGGCTGCCGGCCGGCCTGCTGATCCTGCCGACTGCACGGGTCAAGAATCGCAGCAATGACTCCGACTACCATTTCCGGTTCGATAGCGACTTCTTTTACCTGACCGGCTATTACGAGCCGGACTCGGTCCTGGTCATGCAACTGGGTGAGCAGGCCAAGTCCACCCTGTTCTGCCAGCCCAAGAACGAGCTGCGCGAGATCTGGGAAGGCTTTCTGTTTGGGCCGGAGGCAGCCCGTGAGCAGTTTGGTTTCGACGATGCTTATTCGATCAGTGAGCTCGATGCGAAGCTGGTGGCGTGGATTGCCGGCCAGCCGCGGCTGTATTTCCCCATCGGCTTCGATGAGAAGTGGGACCGTCGCATGTTCGACCTGGTCCAGCAGGTCAACGCGCGTGCGCGCGTGGGTCAGCCGGCACCGATCGAGTTTGTCGATGTCCGCGCGGCGATCGCCGAGATGCGCCTGTTCAAGGACGAGAGCGAGGTCGCCACCATGCGTGAGGCGGGCCGGATTTCTTCCGAGGCCCATATCCGTGCGATGCAGACCGCCCGTGCCGGGCAGTTCGAGTACGAGGTGGAGGCCGAGCTGCTGTACCACTTCTACAAAAACGGTTCGCGCTATCCGGCTTATGGCTCCATCGTGGCCAGCGGCGCCAATGCGACCTGCCTGCACTATCACGAAAACAACCGGCGCATGGCGCAGGGCGACCTGCTGCTGATCGATGCTGGTTGCGAGCTGCATGGCTACGCGGCGGACATTACCCGTACCTTCCCGATCGGTGGCAAGTTCAGCGGGCCGCAAAAGGACATCTACGAGCTGGTGCTGAACGCGATGCAGGCCAGCTTCGACAAGGTCAAGCCGGGCGAGCGCCGCATTGCCTATCACGATGCCGCGGTACACAGCCTGACCCAGGGCCTGGTGGACTTGGGCATCCTGCAGGGTTCGGTCGATGGCCTGATCGAGCAGGAGGCCTACAAGCAGTTCTACATGCACGGTACCGGCCACTGGCTGGGGCTCGATGTGCATGATGTGGGCGAGTACAAGCTCAAGGGTGAGTCCCGCCTGCTGCAGGCCGGGATGGCGCTGACCGTTGAACCTGGGCTGTATTTCCGGCCGTTGCTGGCGGATTCACCGGCGCACTACGTGCCGGTGCCGGAGCACTTCCTGCATATCGGCGTGCGGATCGAGGACGACCTGGTTGTGACCCCGGACGGGCACGAGAACCTGACTGCCCTGACGCCCAAGACGGTGGCGGATATCGAACGGACCATGGCCGGCTAAGCCGGGCCAGACGGGAAGAGCGCGCATGAGCCAGGTGGAGATCATCGATACCCAGTTGTTGTCGGACAACTGGTACCTGCTGCACAAGTACACCTACCGTATCCGCCAGCGGGATGGCCGGGTCGAGACCCAGAGCCGCGAGGTGTACGACCGGGGCAATGGTGCCACCATCCTGCTCTACAACCGTGAGCACGCGACCGTGGTGCTGACCCGGCAGTTCCGCATGCCGACCTTTGTGAACGGAAATCCGGACGGCATGCTGGTTGAAGCGTGTGCCGGCTTGCTGGACAACGATGCGCCGGAAGACTGCATCCGCCGTGAGGTGGCCGAGGAGACCGGCTATCAGGTCGGGCCGGTGCAGAAGGTCTTCGAGGCTTATATGTCGCCAGGCTCGGTGACCGAGATACTGCATTTCTTCGTGGCCGAGTACGACCGTGCCGACCGGGTCTCCGCCGGCGGCGGGCTGGCGCAGGAGGGCGAGGATATCGCGGTGCTGGAGCTGCCCTTTGCCGAGGCGCTGGCCCAGCTCAAGCGCGGTGAGATACGCGATGCCAAGACCATGATGCTGCTGCAGTATGCGCAGCTGCATGGCTTGTTGGGTTGATGCCATGGTGACCATGGCGAGCTATCCCGCGCACGTGGATGTGCTGATCGTTGGTGGCGGGCCGGTGGGCGGCGCCCTGGCGCTGTCGCTGGCCGATAGCGGGCTTGAGGTGGCGGTGATCGAAGCGCGCCAGCGGCCCGGTGAGGACGCGCGCGCCCTGGCGGTTGCCCATGCCAGCCAGCAAACGCTGGCAAGGCTGGGAATCTGGCCGGCACAGCAGGGTACGGCCATCCGTACTGTCCATGTTTCCCAGCAAGGCGGTTTTGGCCGGGTCAAGCTTGCTGCTGCCGATCTGGCCTTGCCGGCGCTGGGTCATGTATTGCCCTATGCCGCGCTGGCGCATCAGGTACACGACCGCCTGGCGAGCCCGGATGAGCGCACCCATTATCTGCCCGGTGCGCGGGTGGTCCGCCTGCAGACTCTGGATGGCTACGCGGCCGCCTATATACAGACAGCGCAGGGCGAGAGCCTGATGACGGCACGGCTGCTGGTGCTGGCCGAGGGTGGCCAACTGCTGCAGGCTGCGGGCTTGGCGCAGGACGAGCATGACTACGGTCAGCATGCCTTGGTGGCGGAAGTGACGACGGATCGGCCCCATGATGGGGTGGCGTACGAACGCTTTGCGACCGACGGCCCGATAGCGCTGCTGCCGAAGGGAGACCGCTACGCGGTGGTCTGGACGCGTCCGGCGCAGGATCCGTTGGCGGCTGCCGACTTGCCAGAAGCACAGTTTCTGGCCGAGCTGCAAAGCCGCGTGGGCGACAGGGCCGGCCGCTTTGTTGCGAGCGGGCCGCGTGCCAGTTTTCCATTGCGCCTCAAGTGGGCGACCAGCCACCAGGCGCGGCGGCTGGCGGTGGTCGGCAACGCAGCCCAGACGCTGCACCCGGTCGCGGGCCAGGGCTTCAACCTGGGTTTGCGCGATGCAATGGCGCTGAGCCGGGTGATACTGGCGACGCCGCGGCCGCAACTGGGTGACGCGGCGATGCTGGCGCGCTATGCCGAGCTGCGCAAGGCCGACAGCCTGGCGACGGTGGGCTTCACCGATGGCCTGATCCGCCTGTTTGGCGTTGAGGCTGCGCCGGTGCGCAAGCTGCGTTCGATGGGTTTTCTGGCGCTGGACAATATCAAGCCCATGCGGCGCGGTTTTGCCGAGCGCATGGTTTTTGGCAATAGCTGATGCAAAACACGATGCAAACCGATTTTGACGTGGTGATCGTCGGTGGTGGCCTGGTGGGGGCCAGCCTCGCACTGGCGCTGGCGCCGCAGTGGCGGGTCGCGGTGGTGGAGCGTGCGCTGCCGGGGACACCCAGCCTCGCACCGGATGATTGGGACCAGCGTATCTATGCGGTCAGTCCTGGCAGCCAGGCTTTCCTGAGCGATATCGGTGCCTGGCCGCCGGCGCGGCAGGGCCGTATCCGCGAGATGGATGTGCGCGGCGATGCGGGCGGCGCGATCCATTTCGATGCATTGGAACTGGCCAGCGAGCAACTGGCGGCAACGGTGGAGAACCGGTTGCTGCAGCATACCCTGTGGCAGCGCTTGCAAGGCCAGGTGAGCCTGCTGGCGCCGGCCGTGATCGAACAGATCCGCTTTGATGCCGACCATGTGCATATGACCTTGGCCGACGGGCAGGCCTTGCGTGCCCGTCTGGCGATTGCCGCCGATGGCGCAAATTCCTGGGTGCGAGAGCAGGCGGGTATTGCCTTTACGCGCCAGCCTTATCAGCAAAAGGGTGTGGTCGCGAATTTCCGCTGTGAGCGCGATCATGGCGACATCGCCCGGCAGTGGTTCCGGCGTGACGGAATCCTGGCCTGGTTGCCACTGGCGGCACAGCGCCTGTCCATGGTCTGGTCGGCCGACGATGCCCTGGCGGACGAGTTGTTGGGTCTGCCCGCAGCGGCGCTGGCGAGTCGCGTGGCGGCGGCTGGTGGCAGGGCGCTGGGTGATTTTGAACTTATCGGCACACCGGCGGCCTTTCCCCTGAGCCTCGGGCGGGCCGAGCGTGTGATCGGCCCTCGACTGGCGCTGATTGGCGATGCGGCGCATACCATCCATCCGCTGGCCGGGCAGGGGGTGAACCTGGGCTTTGGCGATGCCAAGGCGCTGTCCGAGCTGCTGCTTGCTGCGCCGGGCCGTGACCCGGGTGATGCCCTGCTATTGCAGCGCTATGCGCGCGCACGCGCTGAAGCGGTGTTGACCATGCAGACCGTCTGCGACGGTTTGCAGAAGATGTTCGCCAGTACCCATCCCTTGCTGGGCAGCCTGCGTAATCTGGGCCTGCGACTGACCGACCATGCCGGGCCGGTCAAACGCGCCATGATGCGGCAAGCCTTCCGCTGAACCGTCGTACCGATTTATTACCAGGACCTTTACATGAAATCCTTTACCAAACCCTTGCTGGCCGTCATCGTCGGCGTTGCCCTTGCTGCCTGTGCCAATGCGGCGGGTGAGAACCTGGAGACCGTCAAGACGGCGCTGCAGAAGAAGTTTCCCGGCCGTAACGTCGAGAGCGTTCGCGTGACCCCGATCAAGGGTCTGTACGAGGTGGTCTTCCCCGGCCGGCAGATCATCTACACCGATGCCAAGGCAGACTACATCGTGGTTGGTGACATGGTGGATGTCGCGGCCCGCAAGAGCCTGACCGAAGCGCGCGCCCGTGAGCTGTCCCGTACCGACTTTGCCAAGCTGCCGTTCGACAAGGCGATCAAGCTGGTCAAGGGTACCGGAACCCGCAAGGTGGCGGTGTTCTCCGACCCGGATTGCCCATTCTGCAAGAAGATCGAGCAGGAGACCCTGAGCAAGCTCGATAACGTCACGATCTATACCTTCCTCTATCCGCTGGCTGAACTGCACCCGGATGCGGCGCGCAAGTCCGCGCTGATCTGGTGTTCCGCCGATAAGCAGAAGGCCTGGGACAGCTGGATGCTGGAAGGCAAGTTGCCGGTCGGCGATGACAAGTGCGCGACGCCGATTGCGGACATCCAGACGCTGGCTGCCGGCCTGGGCATCAGCGGTACGCCGGCGATGGTGTTCGAGAGCGGCGAGATTGTCTCCGGTGCGATTGCACTGAAAGACTTTGAGGCCTATCTCACGCCCAAGCCCAAGGCCTGATTGCAGGCGGAATGATCATGCAGTGGCGACTGGTACTTGCCCTGGTGGTGTCGTCGCTGCTGCATGCCGCTTTGCTGTTGCTGCCGGGCAGCGCGGACGGAGAGCGTGCCCGACAGCGCGGCGCGTTTTCGGTCAGCCTGCGCAATGTGCCTGGCGTGCTGGCGCTGCAAGCCGATAAAGCCGGCGTAACGCCTCCTCCGGCCGAGGCTGCGACCGCGCCGGAGCCGGCACCACCGGAAGACAGGACTTCCGCGGCAGAGGTCGTGCTTGCCCCCTCCCTCCCCCCCAATATTGCGGCTTTCGGCCCGAATCTCGATACGCGCTGGTATGGCGCGAACGAAGTGGCGATCCGCGCGCAGCCGCAGAACGAGATCGAACTGCCGTCCCCGCCTGGTTATCAAGGGGAGGTGCCATCCGGTCGGGTGGTACTGGATGTTTATATCGATGAGTTTGGTGTGACCGATCACGTTGATCTGTTGCTAGTCAGCCCGCCGGGCCGCTTTGATGAGAGCGTGACGCGTCCTTTCCTCGCCAGCCGCTGGAGCCCGGCAGTCAAGGACGGGCGCTTCGTGAAAAGTGTCAAGCAGGTCGAACTGTGTATCGGCGTATGTGGTGACACCGAGTTCAGCTATAACGGAGGGGTGATGACGGGTGGGGAAGGTCGATGAAACTTTGGTGGCCGGGTGCTTGTTGGCTTGCCCTGGCCCTGATGGCCCAGGCGGAGACGCTGCGTATCGGCTTTGGCACTAACAAGCCACCGTATATCTTCGAGGCTGAGAAGCGCGGGCTCGAGTACGACATCATCGAGCAGGCTGCCATCAAGGCCGGTTTTACCGTGGTGCCGTTCTTTGCGCCCATGGAGCGGCTGCACCGCATGCAGCAGACCAGTCAGCTCGACGCCATCGCCACCACCAACGAGCAGAGCCATCTGCCGGTCTACTATTCCATGCCTTATATCGAGTACCGCAACTACGCGGTAGCCCTGAGCGCGCGCCGCCTGGATATCCGGCAGATTGCCGATCTGGGTCGTTATTCGGTCAGCAGCTTCCAGCGCGCGCGCGAGCTGCTGGGACCGGAGTTCATGGCCATGGCTGCGGGCAACCCGCAGTATCGTGAAGAGGCGCAGCAGATCATCCGCAACCGCCTGTTGTTGTCGGGGCGGGTGGATGTCATCGTCGGCGACCGGCGTATCATCGAATACTTCAATCACGAGATGGGTGGGCAGGTGAACGTAAACCAGCCGCTGAGCTGGTATGCCTTGTTTCCACCCACCCCCTACCAGTTGGGATTCCGGACTGCCGAGCAGCGTGACCGTTTCGACGCCGGGCTGGAGGCCTTGCGACGCAGCGGGGAGTACGCCGCCATAGAGAAGCGGTACGCGATCTACTAGCCCGCCCGGTCAGGGGGCCGGGTTGGGGTAGCGGCGATGGATGGCCTCGATGCCTTCGAGTACGGCGGGGCTCAGTACCAGCGCTGCGCTCGCGATATTTTCCTCCAGTTGATCGAGCCGGCTCGCACCGATGATGGTGCTGCCCGCATACCAGCGGCTTTGCGTCCAGGCCAGCGCCATCTGGGCCGGCTTGAGTCCATGCTCGCGCGCAAGCGCGATGTAGGCGGCCACCGCGGGCGGCAGGTTTTCCTTGGTATAGCGCTGGCCGAAGGCGGGGAAGCGGGTCAGGCGGCCCTCGGCTTGTGGATCCTGCAGGTATTTACCGCTCAGATGGCCAAATGCCAGTGCGCTGTAGGCCAGCAGGCTGACCTGTTCGCGATGGCAGGTTTCGGCCAGGCCATTCTCGAAGGTGCGATTCACCAGGCTGAAGGCGTTCTGGATGCTGGCGACGCGCGGCAGGCCATGTTGCTCGGCCAATTTCAGGAACTCGCTGACGCCCCAGGGGGTTTCGTTGGAGAGGCCGATGTAGCGCAGCTTGCCGGCCTGCACCAGCTTGCCCAGGCTTTCCAGTTGCTCATGGATGCCGACGCTGTCAGTCTCATTGGCGGGATCGTACTGGGTGCCGCCGAACATGGGGACCGCGCGAGCGGGCCAGTGGATCTGGTACAGATCGATATAGTCGGTTTGCAGGCGCTGCAGGCTGCCTTCCACTGCGGTGGTGATCTGGGCGCCATCGCAGAGCATGGGTTGGCGTATCCACTGCATGCCACGGCCGGGGCCGGTGACCTTGGTGGCCAGGATGATACGGTCGCGTGGCTGCTTGACCAGCCAGCTGCCGACGAAGCGCTCGGTGCTGCCCTGTGTTTCGGGCCGGGCGGGCACCGGATACATCTCGGCGGCATCGATGAAGTTGATGCCCTCGGCCATGGCGAGATCGAGCTGGGCATGGGCCTCTGCCTCGCTGTTCTGTTCGCCAAAGGTCATGGTGCCCAGGCAAAGGGTCGAGACATGAAGGTCGGTTCGGCCGAGTTGGCGATATTGCATGGGTGTCTCCGTGATGGCGGCTGGGTGTCGAGGGCTATTCTAAACGCCCGAAAGCAAGAAGGCCGCCCAAAGGCGGCCTTCTTCATACCGGACCGGGCTTACCAGATGCGGATGCGCTCGTTCTCGGGCTTGTACATGCCGTCACCCGGCTTGACGCCGAAGGCTGCGATAAAGGCATCGCTATTGACGGCGGCACCGATCGGGCGGTAGCGGCCCGGCGAGTGGGGGTCCATGGTCAGCAGCTGCAGTTGACGTTCTTCCCGGACCTTGCCGCGCCAGACCTGGGCGAAGCCGATAAAGAAGCGCTGGTCGCCGTTGAAGCCGTCGAGCTTCTCGGCCGGCTTGCCTGCAAGGCTCAACTGGTAAGCCTTGTAGGCGATCTGCAGGCCGGAGAGGTCGGCGATGTTCTCGCCAAGGGTCAGCTTGCCGTTGACGAAGCGGCCGGCGATGGGCTGGTACTGGTTGTACTGCGCCACCATGCGATCAGCCAGGCCGGTGAAGGCCTGCCGGTCGGTTTCCTGCCACCAGTTCTGCAGATTGCCCTTGCCGTCGAACTGGCTACCCTGGTCGTCGAAGCCGTGGCTGATCTCGTGGCCGATCACGGCGCCGATGCCACCGTAGTTGACCGCATCGTCGGCGTCGGCATCGAAGAACGGTGCCTGCAGGATGGCGGCAGGGAAGACGATCTCGTTCTTGGACGGGCTGTAGTAGGCGTTCACCGTCTGCGGTGTCATGCCCCATTCTTCCCGGTCGATGGGTTGACCCAGGTGGGCAAGGTTGCGGCGATAGGCGAACTGTGCACCACGTACGACATTGCCGACCAGGTCATCGGACTTCACGACCAGCGCGCTGTAGTCGATCCACTTGCTCGGGTAGCCGATCTTCACGCCGTAGTTGGCCAGCTTGTCCTGGGCGCGCGCCTTGGTGGCCGGGCTCATCCAGGCCAGCTTGTCGATGCTCTCCGCGTAGGCCTTCATCAGGTTGCCGACCAGGGTCTCCATCTTCTGCTTGGCGGCAGGCGGGAAATATTGGGCTACGTAGAGCTTGCCGACGGCTTCGCCGAGATTGCCTTCGATGAAGCCGACGCCACGCTTCCAGCGCGGGCGCATTTCCTTCGCGCCGGACAGGGTCTGGTCGCGGTAGAGGAAGTTCGCGGTGACGAAGGGCTTGGACAGGGTCGGGGCGAAGTCGTCCAGCAGGTGGGCGCGCAGGTAGTCACGCCAGACCGAGACGGGTTCGCTGGCCAGCAGCTTGCCCAGGGTCTGGACATAGCTGGGCTGGGAGACGTTGACGTCCTTGGCCTGGTTGGCCTCGGCAGCGTCCAGCAGGCCTGCCCAGTCGATTTCCGGGCTCAGTGCCGTGAGGCCGGCCAGATCGAGCTTGTTATAGGTCTTTTCCGGATTGCGGTTCTCGACCTTGCTCCACTGTGCCTTGGCCAGGCGGGTTTCCAGCGCGATCACGGCGTCCACCTTCCGGGTGGCGTCCGCTTCCTTGTCGCCATTGAGGGTGAACAGGGTGATCAGGTAGCTGCGATAGGCATCGCGCGCCTTGGCGAAGCGGGCGTCCTGCTCGGTGTAGTAGTCGCGGTCCGGCAAGCCCAGGCCGCTCTGGTATACGCCCAACTGGTAGCGGGTCGAATCCTTGGAATCCTGACGCACGCCGATGCGGATGGGCAGGTTGATGGCGAGCTGCTGCATGCTGCCGAGGGCGCGCACGAGACCGGCCGTGTCCTTGATCTCGTCGATCTTGCCCAGCAGTGGCTGGAGCGGGGTGATGCCGAGCTTGTCGGCGCGGGCTTCGTCCATGAAGCTGGCGTAGAAGGCGGCGATCTGGCGTGCCGAAGCGTCATCCTGCTTGCCGGCGTTCTCGACGATGCTGTGTACCCGTTGCTCGGACAGGTCGCGCAACTGGTCGAAAGCGCCCCAGCGCACCCGGTCGGCCGGGATGTCGGTTTTCTTGTCCCAACCGCCGTTGATGGCGAGGTAGAGATCGTCCTGGATTCGTACCGTGGGATCGAAATTACTGAGGTCGATACCGGACTTGGGCGCGGCAAAGACGGAGAGCGGCAGGGCCAGCGCCAGTGCGCAGGCAAGTCGATTCAGCTGCATGGTAACCCCTGTTGTTGGAACCGCCAGGATCACCAGCGGTGGAACGGGGCTTATGCCAGATAAGGCTAATATACGGCCAGCAGCTTGCGACAAGCTGCCAAATACCGGGATGAATGGTGTGCGTTTCTGCAACGGCCGCTGGCCGGGTACCGACGCAAAAATGGCCGCGCGAGGCGGCCATTCTGCTTCCTCCGCCGGGCAGGCGGATGATGCGAGGGCTTACTTGTAGCGGGCGACGCCGTCCACGAGTTCCTGGTGGGCGGCTTCGATGCCATCCCAGCCCAGTACCTTGACCCACTTGCCCTTTTCGAGATCCTTGTAGTGCTCGAAGAAGTGCTTGATCTGATCCAGCAGCAGGACGGGCAGGTCGGCGGTGGACTTGATGTCCTTGTACATCGGGCACAGCTTTTCGACCGGCACGGCGATCAGCTTGGCATCGATACCAGATTCGTCTTCCATCTTCAGCACGCCCAGCGCGCGGCAGCGGACCACGACGCTCAGGCTCAGCGGGAAAGGGGTGACTACCAGCACGTCGACCGGATCACCATCTTCGCTCAGCGTCATCGGCACGTAGCCGTAGTTGCAGGGGTAGAACATGGCGGTGCCCATGAAACGGTCCACGAACATGGCGCCGGTTTCCTTGTCCACTTCGTACTTGATCGGAGCGGCGTTGGCCGGGATCTCGATGATGACGTTGAATTCGTCGGGCAGCTTCGCGCCGGGAGTGACGTTGTGCAGGCTCATAGCAGGGCTCTTGAGGATGGTTGGAGAATGATCTGGACGCGATCCCGCTGTGTGCGGGCTACGTCGTGCCGGCGAATTTTACCATTCCCACGTCGGATCAAGCACTTTTGCGCTACTGGCAAGGCAAAGCAGTTTGGCAAGCACAGGCGGGGACAGCTATACCGGTTCGGGCGGTCGTGCCCGGCTGAGCCTATCCGCCGGTCGGCTATCTGGAGACAAGCAGCAACATAACTCAGCTGGGAGACTCACACTATGTCGTCATCCGTAGCGCTATATTTCGCCTTGATCTGCGGCCTCGTGGCCGTGGTATTCGGTTTTATCTCAAGAGGCTGGATCCTGGCCCAGGACCCAGGCAACCCGCGAATGCAGGAGATCGCCGCGGCCATCCAGCAGGGGGCAGAGGCCTACCTGGCGCGCCAGTACAAGACCATCGCTCTGGTGGGGGTGATCCTGGCCATCCTGATCGGCATCTTCATCAGCCCGATCACGGCGGTTGCCTTTGTCGGCGGTGCCATCCTGTCCGGCGCCTGTGGCTTTATCGGCATGAATGTCTCGGTGCGGGCCAATGTGCGAACGGCACAGGCGGCGACCCGTGGCATCCAGGAGGCGCTCAACGTCGCCTTCCGTGGTGGTGCCATCACCGGCCTGCTGGTGGTCGGCCTGGGGCTCCTGGGCGTCGGCCTGCTCTATCTCTATCTGGTCAAGAATGCTGCGCCAGGCGCGGCCTTGTCCGAGACGCTGAAGCCCCTGATGGGTTTTGCCTTTGGTTCGTCGCTGATTTCGATCTTTGCCCGGCTTGGTGGCGGGATCTTCACCAAGGGCGCGGATGTGGGGGCCGACCTGGTCGGCAAGGTCGAGGCCGGCATTCCGGAGGATGATCCGCGTAATCCGGCGGTGATTGCCGACAATGTGGGCGACAACGTCGGCGACTGTGCCGGCATGGCGGCCGATCTGTTCGAGACCTATGCGGTGACGCTGATCGCGACCATGGTGCTCGGTGCGCTGATGATCAAGGGGGCGGAAGTCGAGGCGGCGCTGTATCCGCTGGTGCTGGGCGGCTTTTCCATCATCAGCTCCATCATCGGCTGCTTCTTCGTCAAGGCCACGCCCGGCAGCAAGAATGTGATGCCGGCCTTGTACAAGGGGCTGATCGTCGCCGGGCTCGTGTCGCTGGTGGGTTTCTACGTCATTACCCGTCAGTTCCTGCCCGATGGGGCCCTGGGGCACGAAGGCAGCCAGATACGCCTGTTCGGGGCCTCGGTGGTCGGACTGCTGCTGACGGCCTTGCTGGTCTGGATCACCGAGTATTACACCGGTACCCAGTACGCGCCGGTGCAGCATATCGCCAAGGCCTCCACCACCGGGCATGGCACCAATATCATTGCCGGCATCGGTGTGAGCATGAAGTCCACCGCCTGGCCGGTGCTGTTCGTCTGCGCGGCCATCCTGTCCGCCTATTGGCTGGGTGGCTTGTACGGCATTGCGGTAGCGGCGACGTCCATGCTGTCCATGGCGGGGATCGTGGTGGCGCTGGATGCCTATGGACCGATTACCGACAACGCCGGCGGTATCGCAGAAATGGCTGGGCTGCCGGACTCCGTCCGCGACATCACCGATCCGCTCGATGCGGTCGGCAACACCACCAAAGCCGTCACCAAGGGCTACGCCATCGGCTCGGCGGGCCTGGCAGCGCTTGTGCTGTTTGCCGACTACACGCATGCGTTGGCGGGCAGTGGCAAGCACGTCAGTTTTGACCTTTCCGATCATATGGTGATCGTCGGCCTGTTTATCGGTGGCTTGATCCCCTACCTGTTTGCCGCCATGGCGATGGAGGCGGTCGGCCGTTCTGCTGGCGCGGTGGTGGAGGAAGTACGGCGGCAGTTCCGGGACATACCGGGCATCATGGATGGCACCGGAAAACCCGAATACGGCAAGGCGGTGGACATGCTGACCACGGCGGCCATCAAGGAAATGATCGTGCCTTCCTTGTTGCCGGTGGTCGCGCCTATCCTGGTCGGCTTGCTGCTGGGGCCGGTAGCGCTGGGTGGCTTGCTGATGGGCACCATCGTGACCGGACTGTTTGTGGCCATCTCCATGTGTACCGGTGGCGGCGCCTGGGACAATGCCAAGAAGTACATCGAGGACAATCACTTTGGTGGCAAGGGGAGCGAGGCGCACAAGGCGGCGGTGACCGGCGATACGGTGGGCGATCCCTACAAGGATACGGCCGGCCCGGCGGTGAACCCGCTGATCAAGATCATCAATATCGTGGCCTTGCTGATCGTGCCGCTGCTGCCGGGGTCGCTGGCGCACGAGCCGCCGCCGGTTCAGCCGGTGGCACAGGTGGTGCCGGCAACGCCGAGCCAATCGGCCCTGTCTTTACCGCTCAAGCCGGGCCTGGTCAGGCCCGTGCGGAGCTAGGTGGATGCTGCGACAAGGCCCCTTCTGGGGTCTTGTTGTTTGGGGGCCGGGCTGCGACAGGCATGCCGTTTGCCGGATAATGCGGTATCGACAGTCAGGCAGGGAGGCGAGATGGAACAGGTATTCAGGATCGAAGGCATGAGCTGTGGTGGTTGCGTGGCCTCGGTAGAGCGGGCGGTGCGCACGCTGAACGGTATCGAGACGGTGCAGGTCGACCTGGCAGACAAGTCGGCCCGGATACGGTTTGACCCTGCACTGACCACGCCTGCGCAAGTGAAGGAAGCCATCGAGGATGCCGGCTACGACGTGGTCGGCTAACGCGGCAAGGCCACGTCTTGCTGGCAAAGCACTACACTGACGCCATCCTAGCCCGTTTGCGAGTACCCCATGGATCGCTGGACCGCGATGAAAGCCCACTACCTCAACCCGCTGTTCCAGCCGGGTTGCGTAGTGGTGATCGGCGCGTCGGAAACCAACGACTCGGTCGGCGCGCGTGTTTTCCGCAATCTGCTCGACGCGCCGTTCAAGGGCTGCCTCTATGGCGTCAACCTGCGTCATCCCAAGGTATTCGGTGAGACGGTCTACCCGCGTGTCGCGGCGATCCCCGAGGGGGACATCGATCTTGCCGTGATCGCCACGCCGGCGCGGACGCTGCCCGGTTTGGTGCGCGAATGTGGCGAGCGCGGGGTGAAGTCGGTGCTGGTGCTGTCGCGCGACTTTGTCGCGGTGGACCGGACCAATCGGGCTCTGCTGGACGAAGCCGTTGCCATTGCACACCAGTACGGCCTGCGCATGCTGGGTCCCAATCTGCTTGGCATGATGCGGCCCGGCTGCGGGCTGATCGCCGCCAACTACCAGGGCCACGTCAAGCCAGGCAACCTGGCGCTGGTTGCGCAGTCCAGTTCGGTGGCGAGCGCGATACTTGATTGGGCCGAGGCCCATGAAGTGGGGTTCTCGACCGTGATATCGCTCGGCGCCACGGCGGATGTGAACTTTGGCGAGATCCTGGACTTCCTGTCGCAGGATGGTCAGACCCGCGGCATCCTGCTGTACCTGGAGGATGTCGGCGAGGCACGGGGCTTCATGAGTGCCTTGCGCGCCGCCGCCCGGCAAAAACCGGTGGTCTGCCTCAAGGTCGGGCGCGAGCCGAACGATTGCAGCCGTGCCGCGCGTACCCATTCCGACCGACTGATAGGTAGCGATGCGGCTTTCGACGCCGCCTTGCGGCGGGTCGGCGTGCTGCGGGTGCCGACCATGGTGCACATGAGCATCGCCATACGCATGCTGGCGGCCAACTATCGCGCCAAGGGGCGCCGTCTGGCGGTGATCTCCAACGGCTATGGTGCCGGGCGCATGGCGGTGGACCGGGCGCAGGAGCTGGCGGTGGAACTGCCCAAGCTCAGCCCCGAGACGGTGGCTGAACTCGATGCGGTGTTGCTACCTATCGGCAGCCACGACAATCCGGTCGATATCCTGGGTGACGCGCCACCGGAGCGCTTCCTGGCTGCTGCTGAGATCTGCCTGCGTGACCCGAATGTAGACGGCGTGCTGGTGATGCTGACCCCGCAGGCGGGGACCGATCACCTCGCCACCGCGGAGCGCATGATCGAATTGCGCGGCCGGACCGACAAATTGCTGATGCTGGTCTGGCTGGGCGACAAGCGCATTGCGCTATCGCGCAAGCTGCTCGATCGTGCGCGCATGGCCTATTTTGTCTCGCCAGAGCATGCGGTCGAGGCCTTCGCCAGCCTGGCGGCCTGGAGCTATGTCCAGGAGTTGAGCCTGCAGACGCCCGGCCCCCTTGCTAGCCGCAGCGAACCTGACATCGGCAGGGCACGGCAGGTGATCGCCGGAGCCCTGGCGGCGGGGCGCAGCCTGCTCACGATGGCCGAGTCGCTGGCCTTGCTCGATGCCTTCCATATTCCGCACCCTCCAACCTTGCCGGCTGCGACAGCGGAGGCGGCAGTCGCTGCGGCCGCGCGGATCGGGCTGCCTGTGGCGCTGAAAATCGACGCCGACAACCTGATCCACAAGAGTGATATCGACGGCGTGTTGCTGAATGTCAGCTCGCTGGAGCAGGTGGCCGATGCGGCCGAGGCCATTCTGGCCTATGCCCGCCAGTGCCTGCCGGACGGCGCGGTGCATGGGCTGGTGGTGCAGAAGATGCACGGCAAGCGCCATGGCCGGGAGCTGATGGTCGGGGTCACGCGGGACGCGGTATTCGGT
The DNA here is from genome assembly GCF_054780835.1 of Chitinimonas naiadis. NCBI lineage: Bacteria > Pseudomonadati > Pseudomonadota > Betaproteobacteria > Neisseriales > Chitinibacteraceae > Chitinimonas > Chitinimonas naiadis. The sequence goes on from NZ_BAAGVO010000006.1 coordinate 243,397, forward strand.
CCGACCATAGGTTTTGGTGCTGGTGGCCTGGGGGCGGAGGTGTTCGAGGATGTGGCGGTCACTTTGCCGCCCCTCAATGAGATGATCGCTGGCAGCCTGATCAAGCGGACCAAGGTGGCCAAGGCACTGGGGCCGTTCCGCAACCGTGGTGCGGCGGACATCGAGGCGGTGCGGGAGATCCTGTTGCGGGTCTCGGAGATGGTGTGCGAGCTGCCGGAGATGATGTCGCTGGACCTGAACCCGGTGGTGGTCGACGAGTTCGGTGCCGTGGCGGTCGATGCGAGCATCCTGGTGGCGCCTTTGCCGGCCGACTTCCATCGCTATGACCACATGGCCATCCACCCCTATCCGGCGCACCTGATCACCCGGGGGCAACTGAAGGGCGGCGAGGACTGCGTGTTCCGGCCGATACGCCCAGAGGATGCCGACGAATTGCAGCAGTTTGTCCGCGAGCGCCTATCGGATGAAAGTCGTTTCAACCGCTTCATGAGTACGCTCAAGCAGCTGCCGCCGAGCATGCTGGTACGTTTTACCCAGCTCGACTATGCGCGTGAGATGGCCGTGGTGGCTGCCGTGGAGCTGAAGGGCGCGGAGCGGATACTGGGGGTGGCGCGCTATACCGCCAACCCGGACGCCGCCAGTTGCGAGTTTGCGATCTCGATCGCCGATCAGTGGCAAGGCAAGGGATTGGGGGCGCAACTGATGATGGCGTTGTTCAATGCGGCACGCGATGCCGGACTGGGTAGCATCGAAGGCGATATCCTCGGCTCCAATGCACCCATGCTGGGGATGATGCGCAAGCTCGGCTTCGATGTACGCGCCCACCCCGATGATGCAACCCTCAAGTGGGTGGTCAAGACGCTCTAGTCAACGGTGTACCAGGGCACGGGTTTGCCCCGTGCGCCTGTTTCAGTGCGTAGGCGGGATCAGTCGAACAGATCGGCCTCTGCCAGCAGCTTGCCTTGCTGGTCCTTGCCGGAAAGTTGCGGCACGCCATCGAACTCCCAGTCGATCCCCAGTGCCGGGTCATTCCAGGCGATGCAGCGTTCATGCACCGGAGCGTAGTAGTCGGTGGTCTTGTAGAGGAACTCGGCGCTCTCGCTGAGCACCACGAAGCCATGCGCAAAGCCGGCCGGCACCCACATCTGCCGCTTGTTCTCGGCCGACAGGCGGGCGGCTACCCACTTGCCGAAGGTTGGCGAGCTGCGACGGATATCGACGGCGACATCCAGGACTTCTCCCGATGACACGCGGACCAGCTTGCCCTGGGCTTGTTGCAGCTGATAGTGCAGACCACGCAGTACGCCGCGTACCGAACGGGAGTGGTTGTCCTGCACGAATTCGACGTCGGCCCCGGTCAGTTCCTTGAATGTCCGCGCATTGAAGCTCTCGAAGAAGAAACCTCTTTCATCGCCAAAGACCTTGGGTTCCAGGATCACGACATCGGGAATAGCGGTACGAATTGCTTGCATGGATAGAAGACTCGAAGAACGGGAATGGTTAGATGAAGATAGCAGAGCCGCGCACTATAGGTGAGTCCGCGGTAGCTGCAGGTAGAATTCTGCCATGGATAAAACATACCCCATGCTCGATGAACTTGGTCTGAACCTGGCAGAACTGGCGGACCAGCATCTGTTGCGGTGCCGGCGCGTGGTCGAATCTGCGCAAGGACGGCTGCTGCAGGTGGACGGGCGGCCCATGCTGAACTTCTGTGGCAATGACTACCTGGGGCTGGCCAATGACTCGCGGCTGCTGGCCGCCGCAAGCCGGGGACTGCAGCAGTATGGCGTCGGCAGCGGCGCTTCGCACCTGGTCTGCGGTCACCAGTTGCCGCATGAACAACTGGAGCTGCGCTTTGCCACCTTGCTGGGCTTGCCCGCCGCGCTGGGCTTTGCCACGGGCTACATGGCCAACCTCGGGGTGATCACCGCCTTGCTGGGGCGTGGCGATGCGGTCTTTGCCGACAAGCTCAACCACGCCTCGCTCAACGACGCCTGCCTGCTGAGCCGCGCCGATTTCCAGCGCTTCAGCCATAACGACCTGGCCACGCTGGAACGCTTGCTGGCGGCCTCTACGGCGCGGCGCAAGCTGATCGCTGTCGACGCGGTCTACAGCATGGATGGTGATCTGGCACCCGTGCCGGCCTTGCTGGCGCTGGCGGAACACTATGACGCCTGGCTCTACCTTGATGATGCACATGGCTTCGGTGTGCTGGGGGAGGGGCGGGGTAGTCTGGCGCACTGGCAGGTCAGCTCGCCGCGCATCATCTATCTCGCCACGCTGGGCAAGGCGGTGGGTAGCGCCGGGGCGCTGGTAGCGGGCGAAGCAAGGCTGATCGAGTGGCTGCTGAACAAGTCACGCACCGCCATCTACACGACGGCCAGTCCGGCCTCGATTGCTGCGGCTAGTCTTGCCGCGATGGACATCATCGAACAGGGGCAGGACCTACGTCAGCATCTGCAGGCGCTGATCGGACGGCTGCGAGACGGGCTTGCCGGTAGCCGCTATGCGCTGCTCGACAGCATCACCCCCATCCAGCCCATCGTCGTGGCGTCCAGCGAGCAGGCGCTGGCCTTGTCTCAATCACTCTGGGCGCAGGGCCTGTGGGTGGCGGCGATCCGTCCGCCCACGGTGCCGACCGCCCGGCTGCGCATTACCCTTTCAGCGGCCCACCTGGTGTCGGACGTCGACCAGCTGCTGCAGGCCTTGCTGACATTGGATTAAGAGAGAGACATGGCGCTATACGTCGAAACGCAAGGTCACGGCGAGGACCTGGTACTGATACACGGCTGGGGCATCCATGGCGCGGTCTGGCAGCGGGTTGCGGCCCAGCTCGCCGAACACTTTTGCGTGCATATCGTGGACTTGCCGGGCTGCGGTGCCAGCACGATGCAGCAGCCCTATACCCTGGAGAGCCTGGCAGGGAGCCTGGATGCGGCGTTTCCGCTGCCGGTGCATGTGCTGGGCTGGTCGCTCGGCGGCGCTGTCGGGATGGCGTGGGCGTTGAGGGCGCCGGACAAGGTCCGTAGCCTGAGCCTGTGTGCGTCCTCGCCTTGCTTCATGCAGCGACCTGACTGGCCGCATGCGACGCCGAGCGAGACATTGGCGACCTTCGCCCGCAGCCTCGCCAAGAACTATGCGGCGACGCTGGATATGTTCCTGGGCTTGCAGGTCATGGGCAGCCCGGATGGCCGGTCGGTGTTGCGGGCCTTGCGCGAGCGTTTGGCGGAGCGGGCCGCACCCGGGGCGGATGCCCTGATGGCCGGGCTGGATATCCTGCAGACCGAAGACTTGCGCGAGCGCCTGACGGCGCTATCGTGCCCTGTCTTTTTGCAGTATGGCGGTCGGGACCGCATGACACCGCCGGAGGCGGGGCGCTGGCTGGCTGCTCTGACCGGTGCCGAACTGGTGCTGCATGCCGAGGCGGGGCATGCCCCGTTTATCTCGCATGAAGCGGATTTCGTCGCGGCACAGCGTGCCTTCCTGAACCGGCAATAAGAAAGCGGCCACAGGGGCCGCTTTTTGGGGCATCAACCGATACTCAGGCAGCTTCCTTCTTGGCGCCACGGCCCATGAGCCCAGCGATGGCTTCGGCCGCAGGCTGCCCATCGAACAGCATCTTGCAGACGGCGGCGGTGATGGGCATGTCGACATGCAGCCGCTCTGCTTGCCGGAGTACGGCGCGGGCGGTATTGACGCCTTCGGCGACGTGACCGAGATTCTGGATAATCTCCGCTAGCGGTTTGCCTTCCGCCAGCAGCAAGCCCACCTTGCGATTACGTGACAGGTCGCCGGTGCAGGTCAGTATCAGGTCTCCCAGGCCGGAGAGGCCTGTGAAGGTCTCTGCCTGTGCGCCCAGGGCGACGCCGAAACGGGTGATCTCGGCCAGGCCGCGCGTCAGCAGGGCTGCCCGGGCGTTATGGCCGAGCTTGAGGCCGTCACCCACGCCGGCGGCGATGGCCATGATGTTCTTTACTGCCCCACCGATCTCGGCGCCGATGATGTCCTTGCTGGAATAGACGCGCAGCTTGCTCGAATTGAGCAGGGCGGCGGTATGGTTGGCAAAGACTTCGTCGGCCGAGGCCAGCGTCAGCGCGGCTGGCAGGCCGGCGGCGACTTCCTGGGCGAAGCTCGGTCCGGTCAATATGCCGCGCGACACACTGGTGGGGAGCTCGGCATCGGCGACTTCATGGGCGGGCAGCAGGGTGTCGGCTTCCAGGCCCTTGCAAGCCCAGAGCACCGGCACGGTCGAGCCGATGGCGGTTAAGGCCCGCAGGGAAGGGCGCAGGCCTGCGGTTGGCGTGACGATCAAGGCCAGCTCGGCATTGGCCATGGCCGAGGCCAGATCGGCATTCAGTATGAGGCCGGCGGGGAAGGTCTGGCCGGCAAGGTAACGCCGATTTTCCCGTGCCTGCTGCATCTCGGCCAACTGGGCGGCATCCCGTGCCCAGAGTGTGACCTCGTGCCGCTCGGCAAAGCTCATCGCCAGCGCGGTTCCCCAGGCGCCGGCACCGATCACGGTCAGCTTCATACGCCCCACACCTCTTCGATGCGCAGGTAACCGGTCGCGCCATCGCGGTGGCGTACCTTGATCCAGCCGTTCTTGCCAGCTTCGATCAGGTCAAACACCACGCTCTTGTCGGCCATGAACAGCAGCGCCGACTTGGCATCGGGGGCGGTACGCACTTCAGCCTTGCTGGTGGTGACCACGACGCTGCGCTTGCTGCTCAGCGACTTCTTTTCTATCCAAGCGAGGGCACCGGACTGGTCGCGCACGCGCAGCCATTCCTTGTTGTCGATCAAGACCTCGACCGGCGTGCCCTTGCTGGCGACGAACAGCTTCTTGGCCTGACTTCCGGGCGCATCGTAAAAAACCGCGCCGTGTTCCGCTACAGAACGGAACTCCAGCGCGGCTGCCGAGGCAGCTGCCAGGCCCAGCAGGGCGGCAGCGATCAGCTTACTGAACCGTGGCGGGTGCATCTTGGCTCACGGCCTGGGTTTGAGCCTGGCGTTGCATGTACAGCTGCTCGAAATTGATCGGTGCCAGCACGACCGGCGGGAAGCCGGCGCGGGTGACGAGGTCCGACACCACTTCACGCACGTAGGGGAAGAGGATGTTCGGGCAGGCCATACCGAGGATAGGCTCGAGGTCTTCAGCCGGGACATTGCGGATCTGGAAAATGCCGCCTTGGGCGACTTCTGCCAGGAACACGGTCTTTTCGCCGAGCTTGGCCGTGACGGTCACGGTCAGGACGTTCTCGTAATAGCCTTCATCGAGCTGTTGCGACTCGGTATGCAGTTGCATCTCGACTTCAGGCTGTTGCGGCTCCAGGTAGATCTGCGGCGCGTTGGGGACTTCCAGCGACAGGTCTTTGACGAAGAGCTTTTCGATCGCGAAGATCGGTTGGGTTTGCTGATCGCTCATGGCGACTCCTGCGAAAACTGATAAGTGTGAATAAGAAAAGCGGCCGAATCATCGCAGATTCGGCCGGGCTATGCCATGCATGCCGCTTAGCGGGCGAGCAGCGGGTCCAGCTGGCCGGCGCGATCCAGGGCGGCGAGGTCGTCGTAACCGCCGACATGGACATCGCCTATATAGATCTGTGGCACGGTGCGGCGGCCGGTGCGGCTCATCATTTCTTCGCGACGGCTCGGGTCCAGGTCTACGCGGACCTTCTCGTCGATTTCCACCCCTTTGCGGCTGAGCAACTGCTCTGCACGGATGCAATAAGGACAGACGGCGGTGGTGTACATGGTGATGCTAGGCATAAGTTCTCCAAAACGCACCCGGATTCAATGGGCAACTAAACTTATATATGTGGTTTGGAGTGGCTGGTTTCAAGTGCTTGCTTGGCGCCGAAAATTCTTTGTGATCACCCTGTTTATAGATCAGTCACTTAGCAACTCGTTCACCGGGAAATGCAGGAAAGTGTGCGGAGGGTGTTGACGGTTAAGTGGGGGGTGCGTATAGTTCGCTTCTCTGCTGATGACGCAG
>NZ_BAAGVO010000007.1:0-615863 GCF_054780835.1 Chitinimonas naiadis
AGATAAGCGCATTGAACCAGACCAAGCCCCGCGGTGAAGCCGCGGGGCTTGGTGCGTTCTGGCTGGTTTTTTGAGTATCGAGGTATCCCGGCGCACCCCTGTACCGTGGATACGCGACTTAGCCGGCAGCTTGTTTCTGTTGGTGTAGCCACAGCAATAGCGCCGCCAGCTTGCGGGCCGGAGAGTCAGTGGCAACGCTATTGGGCGGCGTTAGCGAGAATACGGCGGGCAGGGGATTGATGGGGTGGTAATCCTCATCTCCACTCCCCGCCAGATAGCGCTGTGCCAGCTCGGCCAGCCGGGCAGACAATGCTTTCTGGCCTTGCCAGAACGGGTCCAGGCCGGTGGCTGGATTGCTCAGAAACAAGGGTGCCAGTCCAGCTAGCCCGCCTCCGCATTCTTCCATGACCTGGTTGAAAAAGGCGGGTGCGCTCAAGCCGCCAGCATGCAGCCAGGCGCCAGGATTGGGTGCCAGTGCATCAAGCAGGGGGGCCGCAAGAGGAATCAACGCCGCAGGCCCTCCTACCGTCAGAAGAAAGCCATGCGCCACTGCAAACGGGCTTCCTTGCCAGCGCAGGCCGAGCGTCTGTGTCGCTGCCGCGGCTGGCGTGGTATCAAGCAGAACGTCGTCCGTTGCCAGCGTTGGCTTACGTCCGGCCGCGCTCAGCCATACCCTTGGCCTGTTCAGTGCCTCTGCCGCATCCATGCTGGCCAGCGCCTGCCAGCTTGAGGGTGGGTCGGTACCCAGGCAGGCACCCGACCAGCCTTTGCTGGCCAGGCGCTGTGCAATTTCCGTTGGGGTATCGAGCAGTACCAGTTGCATCAGACGGAAGCGCCCTCGCAAAGGCGGCGCTGTACCGCCTCATTGCTCAGATTGTCGAGGAACCAGCGCAAGGCATTGCCACGGGACTTGGTCGGCCAGCCGACAAAGAGTTGCGCTCGCGGCTTGCTTTCTTCCACTTCCAGCGCGACCAGGCGGCCCGCTGCGATATGAGGGACCGCAATCCGTTCAGGCAGGAAGCCAACACCGAGGCCGGCCAACTGGGCTGCGAGTTTGTCGCGCTGGCTCGATACGCTCAGGGTAGGTTGTCCTGTCAGCAAGCCGGATGTTCTGGGGGCCAGGCTGCGCGAGCTGTCTGCCACGCTGACAGCGCGATGGGCGCGGATGGTCTGCATCGGGATGGGTTGTGGTTCCTTCGCGAGCGGATGGCCGGGCGCAACGGCCAGTACGAAGGTCACGGTGCCCAGCGACAGGCTCTTGAAGCCACCGCCGGGCGGGGCTTCGTCCGGTGCTCCGATAGCCAGGTCGGCCCTGCCGGTATAGAGCGCATCCCAGGTGCCACCATAGCCCTCATGGGAGAAACGCAGTCGGGTCGCTCCGCCGACCCGGTCAAAGGCCGCGACGGACTCCAGTAGGACATCGAAGTCGACCAGATCCCCCACGGCAATACGTAATTCGGGTTCCCAACCTGTGGCCACGCGCTTGACGCGGGCCTCCAGCGCGGCTGCCGCATCGAGCAAAGGTCGGCCTTCTCGCAACAGTTCCTGGCCGGCCGGCGTCAAGCGGGCGCGATGGCCGCTGCGGTCAAAAATCAGAACATCCAAATCTTGTTCAAGCTTTTGTATGGTGTAGGTCACCGCGGAAGGGACACGATGCAGTTCCCCTGCGGCGGCAGCAAAGCTGCCCTTGCGTTCTATGGCATCCAATACGATCAGTGCGTCGAGCGATAAGCGCATTTCAATTTTTCCGATGCAGTCCAGGACTGTATTTACAGGCCCTCCTAATAGGGATTATGAGCGAGTCAGGGTGGGCTGCCGGATATTTCATCGGATTTATTGAATGGATGCTGCGCCGCACCATGAAAATCAATGCTAGGTTATTGATCGGTAGGGGTTTTCCGGTGATTTGTGCAGGAGTAGGATGCATTTCAGGACCGGCGTTAGATCGGGACAAAAACATGGAGACATCCTGCATGAAACTGAAGTCGATCTTGGTACTGTGGCCTTCGTTTCTAGTGGCCGGTATTGTGAACAGCCTGTTTTTCACCTTGTTTGATCCATTGGACCTGATGGTCAGTGGCGAGCCGATTTTTGATAGCCGTGTGGTGGCCTACTCGGTTGGTTTTTTTGTCTGCTGGCTGTTTGCCGGCCTGTCGAGCGGACTGACACTGTTTTTCGAGCGGGATGGGGCGGAGGTCAACAAGTACTGCCCGGTTGATTTCAGCAAGCCGCGTGGCGATGAGGAGAGCGGTACGCTCGCTCCCCATTGAGCATCGCAGCTTTTCTACAGACAAGGCACCCGAGTGGGCGCCTTGTTCATTTGTGGCGCCGTGGCTCGCCAGGGTATGGTCGACCTTGTTAAGCTGCCGCCATGTTTTCCGATACCTTGTTGTTGAGTCTTGCGGGCTGGTTGCTGGCGGGTTTCCTGGGGGGCGTGCATTGCCTGGGGATGTGTGGCGGGCTGGCAGCGGCGCTCGGCTTGCAGAGCCGCCAGTCAGGGCGATTCCCGATGCTGCTGGCGGCCAACCTGGGGCGTATATCGAGCTATATGCTGATTGGTGCGCTGCTAGGTGGTTTGTCCGGCTTGCTGGCCTGGCTACCCCAGGCATCCCATGTTCAGGCAGCCCTCTATTTGCTGTCCTTGCTGCTGGTCCTGCTGCTGGGCTTCTATCTTGCGGGCTGGTCGCCCTTGCTGGCGCGGTTGGAGCGCCTTGGCGGGCCGTTATGGCGCCGGCTGCAACCCTTGCTGGGGCGGCTATTGCCCTTGCGCAGCTTGCGAGGCGCATTCCTGGCCGGTGCGCTATGGGGTTGGCTGCCTTGTGGCTTGGTCTACACCGCGGCAACCGGGGCGCTGGCCAGCGGGGCGGCCTGGCGTGGAGCCGTGATTTTGCTGGCTTTTGGTCTGGGCACCTTGCCCAATCTGATGGCCATGGGGCTGGCAGCTGGCCAGTTACAGCGCTTGCGCCAGCACCGTGCGGTGCGATTGACGGCAGGGGTGCTGCTAAGCAGCTATGCTGTCATTGAACTTGTTCGCTACTTCATGAACCAAGCGCTATGAACGATCTGGCCTTTGAGGATCTGAATACCTATCGGGACGAACTGACCAAGGTAATGGCCGGCGCGACCCGGAGTGTGAGCTGGCTGGATGGCGACCTGGCGGAGACCGGTGCGCACGAGCAAGCCAATGCCCAGGCGCTGCGCCATTTGCTGGCGGGGTCACCGCAGGCTAGGGTAAGACTGTTGTTGCTCAGCGAATCATGGTTCTGGCGGTATTGTCCACGACTGGTGGAGTTGCTGAATACCTATGGTCATGCCTTTTCAATCAGGACCTTAAGTGAAAGCGATAGCAATACACCGGATAGATTTTTGCTGACAGATAATGCGGTGGTACGTCGTTTTCATCCTGAAAATCCGAGGGGTGAGACGAGTATTCAAGGCAGAACGATGGCGCAATGCCATCAGGAATTCGAACTCTTTTGGCAGCGTGCAGAACCTGCCGGGGAGGGGAGACGTCTATTCATATAGATGTTGCGGAGCCATATGTCTTGCTGCGGTGCAATTTCCCCCTAGTTTTTTCTTGAGAAGCTGCTAGAATTTTGGCGTCGGTCGTCTTTGATGCTGTCAAAGGTTTCAAGCCCTCGATCAACGGTCGATTGCTTACTTGTTTTCTGTTGTGAACTCCACTTTTTCAAAAGGTAAAACCATGAATAAGACCCTGCTCGTCGCTGCTCTGTTCGCCCTGGGCCTGGCCGCTTGCGGCAAGAAGGAAGAAGCTGCTCCTGCTCCTGCTGCTGAAGCTCCTGCTGCTGCCGCTCCGGCTCCTGCTGCTGAAGCTGCTCCGGCTGCCGCTCCGGCCGCTGACGCTGCTGCTCCTGCTGCTGCCCCGGCTGATGCCGCTGCCGCTCCGGCCGCCGCTCCTGCCGCTCCGGCCGAAGCTCCTAAGCAGTAATTTGCTTAGTTGCTGCGCTAGCGCAAGCAAGAAAAGCCGACCCTTGGGTCGGCTTTTCATTTGCCTGATTCATAACCCGGATTGAATAGGGTTTGATAGTCGGGCAATAGAAAAGGACGCTCATCGGCGTCCTTTTCTATTGCCTTCAAGCTGTATCGTCCCGCAGGATGATCAGGCGATCTTGCCGGGTATGCGTGGTGTGCTGACGGCTACATCGGCATTCTGGGCGCGATGCCGTAGTGCATGGTCTATCAGGACCAGGGCTACCATGGCTTCGGCGATCGGTGTCGCGCGGATGCCCACGCAAGGGTCGTGGCGGCCAGTGGTCTGCATCATCACGGCCTGACCATCCTTGTCGATCGAATGGCGCTCCTGTGGAATGCTGGAGGTTGGCTTGATGGCGATGCTGGCGCGGATATCCTGCCCGGTCGAGATACCGCCCAATACGCCACCAGCGTGGTTGCTGGCAAAACCGGCTGGGGTTAGTTCGTCGCCATGGACGCTACCGCGTTGCGCGACGACATCGAACCCATCGCCGATCTCTACGCCCTTGACTGCGTTGATGCTCATCAGCGCGTGGGCAAGGTCTGCATCCAGCCGATCGTAGACGGGTTCACCCCAGCCGACCGGCACGTTTTCGGCAACGACCTCGATACGGGCACCGATGGAGTCGCGCTCGGCGCGTATCGCATCCATATAGGCTTCGAGTTCGGGAATGATCTCGTCGTTGGGGGCGAAGAAGGCGTTCTCGGCAATGTGCTGCCAGCCCTTGAACGGGATTTTGATCTCGCCCAGCTGGCTCATGTAGCCACGAATCTCGATGCCGAACTTTTCCTTGAGCCATTTCTTGGCGATGGCCCCCGCTGCAACACGGACCGCCGTCTCGCGAGCAGAGCTGCGGCCGCCACCGCGATGGTCGCGGATCCCGTACTTGTGCCAATAGGTGTAGTCGGCATGACCTGGACGGAAGGTTTCGACGATCTTGCCGTAGTCCTGGCTGCGTTGGTCGGTATTGCGGATCAGCAGGGCGATAGGGTGCCCGGTGGTACGGCCTTCGAATACGCCGGAGAGGATCTCGACCGTGTCGGGTTCCTTGCGCTGGGTGACATGGCGGCTGGTGCCCGGCTTGCGACGGTCCAGCTCGGCCTGGATATCGGCTTCAGCAAGGACAAGGCCCGGAGGGCAGCCATCCACGACGCAACCTATGGCCGGGCCATGGCTTTCGCCAAAGGAGGTGACGGTGAACAACAATCCCAGGGTGCTACCCGACATGATGCGACCTCGTACGTGTGATCCGGCCTGAATGCCAGCCTGAATGATCCGGTAAAGAGTGTGAGTCTAACACAGCACCCAAGGGCCGAATCGCGGCGGCAGGCGGCACGCAGACGGGTCGATCCATGACAAAACCCCCGACCATGACTGGTGCGGGGGTTGTGTGCTGCTATCCGGTACGCGGTACCGAATGGCTCCGTCTTAGCTGACAGTCGCTTCGAACAGGGCGTCGATCTGCTTGCGTGCATCGGCAAAGGCCGCTTCGCGAGCTTCCGGCCCCATGGCGAGGCCTTGGGCGTGGATTACCGTGACGTCGGTGATGCCGACAAAGCCGAGGACAAATTTGAGGTAGTCCTCATGGGCTGCAGCCGATACCTGGCCTGCATGCTTGCCACCTGCGGTGGAGACGATCACCACCTTCTTGCCACCTGCCAGGCCTACCGGGCCGTTGGCGCCGTAGCTGAAGGTCTTGCCGGCCACGACGACGCGGTCGATCCAGGCCTTGAGCTGGCTGGGGATGCTGAAGTTGTACATCGGCGCGCCGATGACGATGCCGTCGGCGGCCAGGAATTCGGCCATGACGTTTTCCGACAGGGCGGCTTCGTGCTGCTGGGCTGCGTCACGCAGCTCGGCAGGAGTACCGTTCGAGCCAAGGGTGAAGCCGGTCAGTTGGGCGACGGAATCACCGCCCAGGTCGCGGTAGCTGACTTCAACACCAGCCTGGCTGGTGCGCCAGGCATCGGCGACTTCGCGGCTGAGTTGGCGCGATGCGGATGCGTCGCCGAGGATGCTGGAATCGATGTGCAAGAGTTTCATGGTTTGCTCCTGAGTGATGTCGCCAACGCCGGCGACTTGCTTGGAGCGAATACTATTCATCGTATCAATTGCGCACTAGATAGCTAAAATGTGATGCATCGTTCTACTGGTGGGACAATCTATGCAAGACCTCAATGATCTGCACTACTTTGCCAAGGTGGTGGAGGCGGGCGGCTTCGCGGCGGCTGGCCGGCTGCTGGGGATACCAAAGTCCAGGCTGTCCCGGCGCATTGCCGAACTGGAAGGCCGGCTGGGGGTACGGCTGCTGCAGCGGACAACCCGCAAGCTCGCTTTGACGGATGTCGGTGACCGATATTTCCAGCATTGCCAGGCGATGCTGCAGGAAGCCGAAGCGGCTGACGAGGCCGTTGCGGCCTTGAGCATCGCGCCACGTGGCCGGATACGGGTGTCTTGCCCGGTAGCGCTGGCGCAGACCCAGTTTGTCGATATCGTGCCGGCGTTTCTCGCAGCCTACCCGGAGGTGCGGCTGGAGATGGTGATGACCAATCGCCGGGTGGATCTGCTGGAGGAGGGCGTGGATGTCGCATTGCGGGTGCGGACCAGCGGTGACGAAGATCCGTCGCTGGTCACCCGACGCTTGCGGCCGGCGAGCAGCATCCTGGTCATGGCGCCCAGCTTGCGCCGGGCGGTGAGGGTACAGAGCCCGGACGACCTGATGCGCCTGCCCGTGCTGGGGGCGATCGAGCAGGACAAGCGCGTGCATTGGTTGTTTACTGCCCCGGATGGACGGCAGCAGGAGGTTGCGCTGGAGCCGCGGCTGGCCATTGATGAGTTCGGCATCCGCAAGGCGGCGGCCGTGCGCGGACTGGGTGTGACCATGTTGCCAGAGGTGTATTGCCTGGAAGAGCTGGCGGCGGGCACACTGATGCGTTTGCTGCCGGACTGGACCATGCCGGGTGGCCATTTGCAGGCTGTCTATGCGCACCGTCGCGGCTTGCTGCCGGCGGTTCGGGTGTTCGTGGATTTTCTGGCGGAAGCTTTTGGGCGGGATGGCGACAGGCTGGTCTAGACTGGTTTGCCCGTGCTTGCTGAATGGCCGGGATGGGGAATACCCTTAGCGCAGAGTGTCTGCCAGTTTGCTAACCTCGATCACTTGCGAAGCGTAAAACGCTCTGTCTGGCGCCACCCGGCCAGTTCATGCGCTCCTTTATGCTGTACCTCGGCACTCCTGCACTGATATCCGCCGTGCAGCGCTTCGCTTCTGATCCCTATCTGGAAGCGAGTACGCGATGTCTGTTTCACACGCTGCAGCCACTGCTGCGGCGCCGCGCACCCTGGGTGCGGGCGACTATAAGACCCTAGGCCTCGCTGCCTTGGGCGGTGCGCTGGAATTCTACGATTTCATCATTTTTGTTTTCTTCGCCGCGGTCATCGGCCAGCTGTTCTTCCCACCGGAAATTCCGGACTGGCTGAGGCAGGTGCAGACCTTCGGCATCTTCGCTGCCGGTTATCTGGCACGGCCGCTGGGCGGCATCATCATGGCGCATTTTGGTGATCTGCTTGGCCGCAAGCGCATGTTCACGCTCAGCATCCTGCTGATGTCGGTGCCGACCCTGCTGATGGGTTGCTTGCCGACCTATGCAAGCATTGGCATGGCTGCACCGGTCCTGCTGCTGGTCTTGCGGGTACTGCAAGGTGCCGCGGTGGGGGGCGAGGTACCCGGTGCCTGGGTGTTCGTCTCCGAGCATGTGCCGCATCGGCATATCGGCTACGCCTGCGGCACGCTGACTGCCGGCCTGACCTTTGGCATCCTGCTGGGTTCGTTGGCCGCCACTGCGATCAATACCGCCTTCAGCCAGGCAGAGCTGTATAGCTATGGTTGGCGCATCGCCTTCCTAGTGGGTGGTGTCTTTGGCCTGTTGTCCATGTATCTGCGACAGTGGCTGCACGAAACCCCGGTCTTTGCCGAACTGCAACAGCAGAAGGCGCTGGCTGCGGAAATGCCGCTCAAGGAAGTGGTGCGGGATCATCGCCGCGCGGTACTGATCTCCATGCTGCTGACCTGGATGCTGTCTGCTGCCATCGTGGTCGTGATCCTGATGACGCCGACCTTTTTGCAGAAGCTGTATGGTTTCAGCGCTGCGACGGCGCTGCAGGCCAATAGCCTGGCGACCTTGTGCCTGACGCTGGGTTGCGTGGTGGCAGGTAGCCTGGCCGATCGTATCGGTGCCAGACTGGTCCTGTCGGTGGGCGGTACTTTGCTGGCCATCTGCAGCTATGTGCTCTTCAGCAGCCTGTGGACCCAGCCGCAGTGGCTGTTCCCGCTCTATGCGCTGGTTGGCTTCCTGGTCGGCACCATTGGTGCCGTGCCCTTCGTCATGGTGCATGCCTTCCCGGGCAAGGTGCGATTTAGCGGATTGTCCTTCTCCTACAATGTGGCCTATGCGATCTTTGGTGGCCTTACGCCCGTGCTGGTCAGCCTGCTGCTCAAGTTCGACAAGTTGGCGCCGGCCTACTATGTGGCCTCGGTGTGCATGGTTGGTGTGGCGACGGCACTGTTCCTGCTCAAGCCGGGAAAGTCCTGACGCCCTGCTGCACGAACAAAACGGCCCGCTGGGCCGTTTTGTTCGTGCAGCCTGTGCTGTGGGCCGGGTCTTGCGATGGAGACGAGGAGACGGGCCGGCGCTCCGTGGCATTTGCCCGTAAGTGGATGCTGGCCGGGTCTTCAGCTTGGGTTAAGCATGCGCGCGCCGCTCCATGCTACATTCCCGCCCCTGTAGCTCTCCTCCCGTTTTGATAGAACGCCATGTCCTCCAACCGCATGTTTGCCTCATCCCCCGATAACTGGTTTGCCCGCTTGCGGGCCTGGCGTCCCGAGATGACGGTGGAGCGCTTGACCTTGCTGGTCACGGCGTTTTTTACCCTGTTCTGCAATGGCCTGTTCTGGCAGGCGGCCCTTGCCGGGCGTGACTGGTCCCAGCCGAAGAACTGGCTGTTCGCGCTGGCCATCTGGATTGCACTGACGGCCATCCATTTCGCCGCGTTCTCCCTGTTCGCCAACCGCTGGACCGTCAAACCCCTGCTGAGCGTGCTGTTGGTGGTCACGGCGTTCGCGACGTACTACATGCAGCGCTACCACGTTTTTTACGATACCAGCATGGTGCGTAACGTCCTGAAGACGGACGTCAAGGAAGCCAAGGAGTTGATGACTCCGGGCATCCTGCCGCATCTGTTCCTGTTCGCTGTATTGCCGCTGGTCGTGTTGTGGCGCAGCCGACTGCAGCTTCGTAGCTGGAAACGGGCCTTGCTGCTGCGTATCGTCTGGATCGGCGTGGCGGTGGCCGTAGCCGTTGGTGCCACCTTGCTGGTTTTTCAGGATTTCTCGGCCTTGATGCGCAACCAGCGGGAGATCCGTCACCTGATCACACCCGGTAACTATGTGGTGTCATTGATCCGCGTACTGGCGGCGGATACCGCGGCTGCCGGTCCGCGCAAACCGGTCGGCAAGGATGCCAAACTGGCGGCGAGCTGGGCCCAGCGGGACAAGCCGGCCGTACTGGTGATCGTCGTGGGTGAAACCGCCCGTGCTGCCAATTGGGGCCTGAATGGCTATGCCCGGCAGACCACGCCTGAGCTGGCGGCCATGGATGTCGTCAATTTCAGTCAGGTGAATTCCTGCGGGACCAATACCGAAGTATCGGTGCCCTGCATGTTTTCGCCGTTTGGGCGCCGGGATTACAACGAAAAGAATATCCGTCAGCATGAGTCCCTGCTGCACGTGCTGGACCATGCCGGCCTGAAGGTGCTCTGGCGGGACAACCAGTCGGGTTGCAAGGGGGTTTGTGATGGACTCGAGACACAGCAGGTTGATAGCGCCAAGGATCCCAAGCTGTGCGATGGTGAGCGTTGTCTGGACGAGATATTGCTGGGCGGCCTGGCGGATCGTCTGAAGAGCGAGAAGGGTAGCCTGGTTGTGGTGCTGCACCAGTTGGGTAACCACGGGCCGGCCTACTTCAAGCGCTACCCTGATGCGCAGCGTCGCTTCACGCCAGAGTGCACGACCTCCGAACTGGGCAAGTGCACGCGCCAGGAAGTGGTCAATGCCTACGACAATGCGCTGCTGTATACCGATCACTTCCTGGCCCAGACGATCAAGCTGCTACAGGCACAGACCAGCCATGATGCGGCCATGATCTATGTGTCCGACCATGGTGAATCGCTCGGGGAGAACGGTATCTTCCTGCACGGCCTGCCATATGCGATCGCACCCAGGGAGCAGACCACGGTACCGATGGTCATGTGGGCATCGCAAAGCTACGCCAACAGCTTTGGCCTCGACATGAACTGCGTCAAGCAGCGCAGCAAGCAGGAGATCAGCCACGATTACCTGTTCAGTACCGTGCTTGGCCTGTTGCAGGTGAATACGCAGGTCTACGACAAGAACTACGATTTCGCGGCGGCGTGCCGTCGCTGAACCAGGGCGGGAACCAGGCGATGATCCATCATGCGCTGACGATTGCGGGCTCCGATTCCGGAGGCGGGGCGGGCATACAGGCCGATCTGAAGGCTTTCTCGGCGCTGGGGGCCTATGGGCTGAGTGTATTGACGGCACTGACAGCACAGAATACCCAGGGCGTGCAGGCCGTTCATCCCGTTCCCCCTGCCTTTGTGGCGGCGCAACTCAAGGCGGTGTTTGACGATATCCGTGTCGATGCCGTCAAGCTCGGTATGCTCGCCAATGCCGAGATTGTCCATGCCGTGGCGGACAGCCTGTCGCTATACCGGCCCCGGCATGTGGTTCTCGATACCGTGATGATCGCCAAGGGTGGGCATCCATTGCTGACGCTGGACGCGGTGGCGGCCATACGCGAGCGCCTGCTGCCGCAAGCCAGCCTGATTACCCCCAACTTGCCGGAAGCCGCTGCCTTGCTTGGTTGCGAGGTTGCGCAGGATGAGGCGCAGATGCGTGAGCAAGGCCAGGCCTTGCTGGCAGCGGGGGCACAGGCCGTGCTGATGAAGGGGGGGCATCTTGGCGGGGTCGAGAGCCCGGACTGGTTACTGGCGCCGGACCTGGCGCAGCGCATTGTCTACCCGCGCGTGGCCACTACCCATACCCATGGTACGGGGTGTACCTTGTCCGCCGCACTGGCGGCACTGCGGCCTCGTCACGCCGACTGGCCCAGTACCATTGCGGCGGCCCGGGCCTATCTGCAAGCCGCCTTGCAGGCTGCAGACCGGTTACAGGTAGGACAGGGTATCGGTCCGGTGCACCACTTTCACGCCTGGTGGTAAGCGTTGCCTGACAGGGATTAGCCCTGGTAGTCGAAGTGGGCTCGCTTGACGTTGCAAAACAGTTCGTAGTCGATCGTTCCTGCCGCCGTGGCAATTTCTGCTGCGGGCAAGCCTTCACCCCAGAGCCGGACGGGCGTTCCCACTGTGGCCTCGGGGTGGTCGGTGAGGTCGATGGTCAACATGTCCATCGACACTCGGCCGATCAACCTACCGCGTTCTCCCGCCACCAGGACGGGTGTGCCATTGGGTACGACGCGCGGGTAACCGTCCGCATAACCACAGGCAACTACACCCACCCGGGTGGGGCGATCGGTGATGAAGCGGGTGCCGTAGCCAATGGTTTCGCCCGCTGCCAGGTGCCGTACCGCGATGACGCGGCTATCGAGGTTCATCACTGCTTGTGGCCAGTCAGCCAGACGACGATCCGTACTGGTGCCGCCATAGAGCATGATCCCGGCACGCGCCCAGTCGCCATGTAGATCGGGCCAGCCCAGTATGCCACCGGAGTTGCACAGGCTGGTTTCCACCGGCAGGCCTTCGATCGCGCGGACAAAGCACTGCTGCTGCTTGGGGCTGGTATCGGAATCCAGCTCGTCGGCCCTGGAGAAATGGGTCATGGCGATGATCTTGCCGACCTTGCCGGTTGCCATCAGGCGTGCGTAGGCAGCCCGGAAGTCATCCGGGTGCAGACCCAGGCGATGCATGCCGCTGTCTATCTTGGTCCAGACGGTGAGCTTCTGCTTGATATCGGACTGTTCAATATCGGCGATCTGCTCAAGGCTGTGTAGCGCGGTCCAGAGCTTGTGCTGGTCGATCAGGGGCAGTTCACTGGCGTCGAACCAGCCTTCGAGCAGCAGGATGGGCTGCTGGATGCCGGCCTCGCGCAGCTGGATGGCTTCTTCGATGGCGGCCACGCCAAAACCGTCCGCAATATCCGCCAGCGCCTTCGCGCATTGGACTGCACCATGGCCGTAGGCATTGGCCTTGATGGTGGCCAGCACTCGGCCGCCATGCAGGCGCTTGGCCAGCAGGTAGTTGTTGCGCAGTGCGGCGAGATTGATGGTAGCGGTCAGCGGGCGGCTCATGATCGGTCGGGCTCAGGAAAGGCTGGGGGGATTATCCGGCAAAACGGGACCAGCCGCCCCGGTACGGCGCAGGGCGGTTGGTCCTGGTCTGTATCGTGTTCAGGCGGTGGCGGGTTGCAGGCTGCCAAGGCGGCCAGCGATGGCTTTGCGGCCATAGCGGTCCAGTGCCAGGCCTTCGGTACTGATCTCCGGACGCTGGCCGGTGACGATGTCGGCCAGCAACTTGCCGGAGCCGCAGGCCATGGTCCAGCCCAGGGTGCCATGGCCGGTATTGAGTGAAAGGTTAGCGTAGGGGCTGGCGCCGACGATAGGGGTGCCATCCGGTGTCATGGGGCGCAGGCCGGTCCAGAAACTGGCGGCGGCGACATCGCCACCCTGTGGAAACAGGTCATTGACCACCAATTCCAGCGTCTCGCGGCGGCGCGGGTTGAGACTCAGATCATAGCCGCTCAGTTCGGCCATACCGCCGACGCGGATTCGGTCGTCGAAGCGGGTGATGGCGATCTTGTAGGTCTCGTCCAGGATGGTAGAGACCGGTGCACCAGCCGGGTCGGTAATGGGGATCGTGAGTGAATAGCCCTTGGTCGGGTACACCGGCAGGTTCAGCCCCAGTTCCTTGACCAGGTGGCGGCTGAAGCTGCCGAGTGCGACCACGTAGTGATCGGCCGTCAGGCGCTCACCGTTGACCTGTACCCCGGCAATGCGGCCACGCTCCACCACCAATTGTTCGATCCGGCTGTTGAAGCAGAACGCCACACCCAGTTGCTCTGCCCGCTGGGCAAGCTCGGTCGTGAAGCGTTGGCAATCGCCGGTTTCGTCGTTGGGCAGGCGCAGGCCCCCAACGATACGTCCCGGTACCTTGGCTAGCGCCGGCTCCGCCTTGGCGCAGCCGGCCTCGTCCAGCAGCTCGAATGGTACGCCACAGGCGTCCAGCACCGGGATGTCGCGTGCGGCACCGTCCAGTTGTTTTTGGGTACGGAACAGCTGCAAGGTGCCACCGCTACGCTCTTCGTAGTGCAGGCCGATATCCCTGCGCAGGGCGCGCAGGCAATCCCGGCTGTACTCGGACAGGCGCATCATGCGTTCCTTGTTGACGGCATAGGCGGCGTCATTGCAGTTGGCCAGCATCTGGGCCATCCATTGCCACTGGAATAGGCTGCCGTCCGGCTTCACTGCAAGGGGGGCATGGCGCTGAAACAGCCATTTGAGGGCCTTGGTCGGAATGCCGGGTGCTGCCCAGGGGGTGGAATAACCGGGCGAGATCTGGCCTGCGTTGGCAAAGCTGGTTTCCAGCGCTACGCCGGACTGCCGTTCCAGTACGGTGACGTCGGCTCCGGCACGTGCCAGGTAGTAAGCCGTCGATACACCAATCACACCGCCGCCGAGTACGATCACACGCATGGTTTGCAGCCCGAATTCAAGGTTAGTTAATTCGCGCAGTCTATTGAGCTAATGGCAAAAAGTGCCACCAAGTTTTATGATGAAATCAGGAATAAGTCCTGCCAATCTGGGTTATGACTAGAAAAAGTCTGGAAATGAGCTATGCGTGAACTGGATCGTACCGATCGCAAGATATTGACGCTGTTGCAAGCGGACGGCCGCATGGCCTTGACCGAGTTGGCCGAGAAGGTGGGATTGTCGACTACGCCTACCTCAGAGCGCGTGAAACGACTGGAGCGGGAAGGGGTGATCGAGGGCTACTACGCGCGGGTGAATCCGCGGGCGGTGGCCTGTGCGCAACTGGTTTTTGTCGAGCTGCGGTTGGCGGCGAAGTCGGCGGAGATATTCGACCAGTTCCGGCGCGAGGTTATGAAACTACCGAATATCGTGGAATGCCACCTGGTTTCGGGTGACTTTGACTACCTCGTCAAGGCGCGTATCTCCGATATGTCCCAGTACCGGACCCTGTTGGGCGACATCCTGCTGAATCTGCCCGGTGCCGTGGAGTCCCGCAGTTACGTGGTGATGGAGGAAGTGAAGGAAACGCTGGTTTTGCCGGTGATGGGCAACTGACCACGCCGGGTCCCGCTGCGCTGGCAGCCGTTGTAGCCTGCCGTTGATAACCTGATCAGGATGAACCCGCTCTCATGCCGAACTGGACATTGACCGCCGCGCTGGCGCTTGGCGCCTCGCTCACCTATGCCGCCAATACCGAGGAATTCGTGGCGCTGCGTGACCCTTTGCTGGCCTTGACGCATGTGGAGCTGTTCGACGGCACCGGCGGTCCGGTCCAGACCGATATGAGCGTGCTGATCAAGGACGGGCGAATTGCCGCCCTTGGTAAAACCGGCAAGCTGACATTGCCCAAGGGGACTGTGGTCAAGGATCTGGGCGGAATGTCGCTCACGCCCGGCTTTGTCATGCTGCACGAGCACACTTTCTACCCGGTCGCGATGGGGGCCTATGGCGCGCTGTTTGATTCCTTCCCGCGTCTCTATCTGGCGGGCGGTGCGACGACGATCCGGACGGCTGGCAGCATGAGCCCGTACGCCGACCTCAATCTCAAGCGGGATATTGATGCGGGTAGCAATATCGGCCCGGATATGGATGTCACGGCACCGTTCCTGAACGGCGCCACGCCATTTGTGATGCAGGTACAACGCATCACGAGCCCGGAACAGGCCAAGTCCATGGTGAGCTACTGGGCTGGCGAGGGAGCGACCTCCTACAAGGCCTATATGCACCTGACCCGGGCGGAGCTGGCGGCTGTGGTCGCTGAGGCGCATGCGCACCAGCAGAAGGTGACGGGTCATCTGTGCGCCATCAGCTATCGGGAGGCGGCCGATATCGGTATTGATAATCTGGAGCATGGTTTTCTGGCGGCCAGCGACTTTGTCGCCAGCAAGCAGCTGGATGCCTGCCCGGCGGCCGATGCCGTACCCAAGAGCCTGAACGCCCTGGCGGTGGATAGTCCGGAGATGCAGGCATTACAGAAGCATCTGCTGGAAAGGAAAGTGGCGCTGACTTCGACCCTGACCGTATTCGAGACGTTTGCCAGCGGCCGGCCGATTGCACCGCAAGGCGCGCTGGACCTACTGATTCCGCAATTGCGGGAAATGTACTTGACGCGTTGGTCCGCCATCGCGGCCCAGCCGGGCAATATCTGGAGCAGTTTGCTACCCAAGGAAATGGCGTGGGAGAAGCAGTATTTCGATGCGGGTGGACTTTTGGTGGCCGGCACTGATCCGACTGGCTACGGCGGCGTCATCCCTGGTTATTCCAATGTGCGCCAGATCGAACTGCTGGAAGAAGCCGGCCTCAGTCGTGCGCAGGCACTGCAAGTCGCTACCTTGAACGGTGCCGTCTACCTGGGGCGTGAGCGAGACATCGGCTCGGTCACCGTGGGCAAGCGGGCCGATCTGGTGCTGTACCAGGGGAGCCTGAGTCAGGATGCCACTGCCTTGAGGCGTATCGTCTGGACCATGAAGGCGGGCGTCGCCTACGACTCTGGCAAGATCAAGGCGGCTTACAAAGGGAAGGTGGGCTTGCAGTAGGGGTTGGTTGGTGAGGTCAGGCTGATAGCCTGATCGAGATCGGTTGGTGGGGGCTTATTGGACGGGCAGTCGTTACAGCGAGGGCTTGCTGGTTAACATGCCAGGTTCAAATGGTGAATTGATGCATCATTCTCTGTGCGAAAGACAGTCAGGATTTGGCTCAATTGCCGGCGTGCAGGGTAAGCGGTCATTGCAAGCGGAGAGGGCGATTTAATATCGCGATTATGGCTGAGTCATAGGGTGTATCGGCCGGTGAATTTAATACTGCTTGAGCATAAGCATGAAATGGCGACGGAGAAATTCGATGTCGTCTGGCTGGCTGCAAAACGGTCTTAAATGGTTCGTGGTCTGGCGAATGGTTGTTGAAATGGGGCCGGTAATCCGCATGGCTTGTCCTGATAGGGACACGTTCAGCCTGAATAACCCAATGGCCCGACATTAAGGTGATTATTACCGCCTTATTGGAAAGTTTCACGTAAGAAACTCTCTGCGCAAGGCACACGCTGGTTTTGCGGGGCGCGGGCCGTATTTCGATCTGTCCTACAAACAGGTGGGAAACTACGTAGAGGACGGTATAATGCGGCCCCGATCAAAAGGTCAACTCCCGTCGGTTGTTGCGCCGCCATGTCGTCCTCAAATGGGTTCAGCAGGCAACGCCTTGCTTGAGACCAGGCCCTGGAGCAGCACATTTCCATGGTAACTGAGACTCTGCGCCGGACTGTTTATCAGGCAGTTCAGGACGCGGAGCTGATCGGCCATGTCTATCGGCGCATCTTCTTCACGCCGGGCTTGTGAGAATTGCTGGCTGCATCAGCCAGCTGTTGCAGCCAATGCGAAGATGCCCAGTTTGCGCTGTAGCGCAAGGCTGGAAATTATTGGCGGATTCCAAGAAGAATACGACTAAAAGCTAGAGGTTGTGTGCCTCGCAGCCCTGTACCCAGTAGTACTTGAATTCAAGCTGGAACCTATCTACAACCAATTGTTACTGTAAAGTAATTGCTCTACTTATTTGCTGTTTGTCCTTGAATGCTTGGTTCGGATAGTCGGCAAATTTGTTTTGGAAAGATGATTATGCGGATTACCCTTGTTTGCCTGCTTGCTGTTGCAGTACCTGGCGTTGCGATTGCCAGCGAAAACTACGATTTGCGCTATGCGCCTGGTATTGGTGGCGCAGACATGTCGGCTCCTTACGAGAGCGGCTGGGTTGTGCAGACGCCAATCTATCGCTATCGCGGCAGCATTCAGCATGATTCCCGCCAGCAAATTGACCTGCAGGCATTGGGCGCACCGGCCGGCTCCGTTGCCAATGTCACGACGGGTAGCAAGATCCGTATTGGGGCAGAAGGTGTGCTGGCACGCCTCAGCTATATGAGCAATACGCAGGTGCTGGGCGCGCAGTTGGGCTTCACCGCCTTGCTGCCGCTGCTGCGCAAGAAAACCGACGTTACGATTGAGCGCGCCGATAGCCAGATCACCCCGGCCAGTCTTGAAGCGCTTGGGCCGGTTGTCCGTGCCGCTGCATTGCAATCGGCCCGCGGTATTGCCAGAACCAATTCGAACAGCAGCACCGGCATTGGTGACCTGGAGCTGGCACCGATGCTGCGTTGGTCTACCGACAACAGCCAATGGATGTTTGTGCCGGCCATTGTCTTGCCGACCGGTTCTTATGATCGCGACAAAGCGGCCAATCCGGGGAGCGGCAAGTTCTACACTTTCCGTCCCTTGGTCCAGTACAGCTATATCGGCGATGGCTGGGACGTGGGTGCGCGTGGTTCGCTGGCGATCAACAGCCGTAACAAGGACACCCATTTCCGCACCGGCAACTATGTGAATGTGGACCTGGCCTTGATGAAGACGGTGACCGAATCATGGCGCCTGGGTATGGCCGGGTATGCCGTGGTGCAGACCACGGAAGACAGCCGTAGCGAGACCCCGCAGGACCCGGCCGTGCTGGCCCGTCAAGGCCTCACCCTCGGTGCCAAGGGTCATGTTTACGGTTTGGGCGTTCAGTTCGCCTACTTGCAGGGCGGTGGTGACTATCTGGTAGACGGCCGCCTCTTGCAGGAGTTTGGCGCCAAGGACCGTCCAGAAGGCACCACCTTTGTACTGAACCTGACGAAGCCGTTCTGAGCCTGTTAATTCCGGTAGGACAGGAGCGTTGTGCGCTTGCCCTCCCTGCACTTTAAGGAATCACGATGATTCGTATGATCCAAGTCTCTTTGGTGGCATTGCTTGCATTGGTCACCATGGTCTCGGCACAGGCCGCAGTTGAAATCGATGGTACCAGCTTCGAGGAAACCATCACCCTGGAAGGTACCAAGCTGCAGCTCAATGGTGTGGGCTGGCGCAAGCGCGGCTACAACAAGGTCGACACCACGGGTATCTATCTGGTGCAAAAGGCCAGCACGCTTGAGGATGTCGAGAAGCTGGCCGGCCCCAAGCGGATCCAGTTGATCATGCTGCAGGATATTTCCGGTGCGACCGCATCGCGCTATTTCCTGTCGGACTTCGAAGTCGCTGCCAGTCGGGACGAGTTCAACCAGCTGATCACCGAGACCTTCCAGATGGGCGCCATCTACAACTCCTTGCGGAAGCTGCAAAAGGGCGATGTCGTGACCATAGACATCATCCCGGGCAAGGGATTGGCTGCATCGATCAATGGCACGCCGCTACTGGTGCCTGAGACCAAGGCGCGTTATATCAACAGCGAATTGATGGGGCGTATTTTCCTACGCATGTATATCGGTGCCCGTACTTCTGCCGAGCTACGGCAAAACCTGCTTGGTACCTCCAGGAGTATGCGTGAGGGAAAATAAGCGCTGCCCTGCATGAGGAAGTTGATTCCTTGTGCAATGCTGACAAAAGTAAAAAGCCGACCTCGTGGTCGGCTTTTTACTTTCAGGGTTACCGTATTGTGTTTTCGTATTGCAATGTCAATTGCAGGACTTTCCTGGTATTCAATCTTGAGCGCGTCAGGATAAAAACCAAAGCAATATTGAGGCGCGATTATGGGTCGATATTGGTAGGGCACTGCAAATATGCACCCTGCGGGGCCTCGGACTTTATTCCCCTATTCCCTGTCGCTATCTGCCTTATGGCCTGCGCCTCCTCATCGGTGGTCAATCCTTTCGGGAGCCCTCTGCCGGCGCTGCATACCATTGTTCCGGCGGCGTGATCACGGTGGTCCTTGCACGATCGAAGTAATGCGGCGACATGATCTGTACACCATGGCGGTTGAAGCTGTCCTGCACGCTGCCATTGAGTGCAGAGAGCACGAAGGGCAGGCGCTCTGGCTGGTTGGTGTAGGCGTTCAATTCGTAACGGATGTAGAAATCCTGCAACTCGGTCTGCAATACAAAGGGCACGGGTGTTGTCATGACTTCCGGAGTATTGGCGGCGGCCTCCAGCAGAAGGGCGTGCACCTGTCGCCAGGGTGTGTCATAGCCGACCGTGATGGCCGTTGTCACCAGCGCACCGCGAGCAGCACCGCTGGAGGACAGATTGGTTACTGCACCTTGCAGGACCACCGAGTTGGGAATGGTGATTTCCTGATTGCGGATGGTATGCAGCTTGGTGACCAGCAGCGAATGGCTGGTGACTACGCCTTGCACGTCACCAATGCGCACCAGGTCTCCCGTCCGATAGGCCCGCATATAGGTCAGAATCACGCCGGCCACGATATTCGATACGGCGCCGGTCGAGCCGAGCGAGAACAGGACACCGATAAACAGCGTGACGCCCTTGAACGCGTCCGAGCTGGAGCCGGGTATATAGGGATAGGCGACCATCAGCGCAAAGATGATCAGCAGGAAGCTCACGATCTTTTGCGTCGGACCCGCCCAGTCCGGATAGAAGCCCTCTACCCGCAGGCTGCCGCGCCCGATCTCCCGGAACAGATAGCGCAGGACGCGCAGCAGGTAGCGGGTGACCAGGATGACCACGAGCAGGAACAGCAGCTTGGGCAGTTGTTCCAGCATGGCCAGCATGCCGTCCTGCAGCGGATCCAGCATCCAGCCGGCAAGACGATCGGCCAGTGGGCGGGTGCTGGGGAAGTAGCTCAATATCCGTTCCAGCGCGACATAGAACACGAGCAGGAACAGCAGCACACGGCCCAACTTGAGCAGGCCGCTTTCCAACCGCAGCAAGGGCATGGCGCGTACGACGCGATGCGTCTTGCGTTCCAGCGCCTGAGCGGTACGGCGGCTGGCACGCACGATCAGTGCGTGCAGCTTGCGATACAGCTTGTTGAGCAGCGCGGTCGCGGTGATGGCGACGATGAGGGTCAGCGCGGTATAGAGCAGGCTGTACCACAGTTGATCGTCTGGCATGTCGGCGGCAAGCGCGGTTTGGGTGATGGCGGCGAGCAGGGGATAAGCGAGTTTGCGCATGAACGATGAAATAGGTGGCGCTGCGGCTATGATGGGAAACCTTTGCATATTAGCGCCAAACAGGAATTGACCAAGATGAGCGAACAATTTGAACGCGGTCTGAAAGTACGCCGTGAAGTGATGGGTGATGCCTTTGTCGACAAGGCATTTGCCGATGCCGATGATTTCACCCGGCCCTTGCAGGAGTTCGTCACCGAGCATGCCTGGGGAACGGTCTGGAACCGGGAAGGGCTGGATCGCAAGACCCGCAGCTTCATTACCCTGGCGATGCTCGCAGCCCTGGGACGAACCCAGGAGCTGAAGGGCCATGTCCGTGGTGCGTTGAACAACGGCGCAACCGTCGATGAAATACGCGAGGTGCTGATGCATTCGGCCATCTACGCCGGTGTACCACTCTGCATTGATGCGGTACGGGCCGCGCGTGAGGTGATCGCCGAGGTTGGTCGTGACTGAGGCGGAAGCGCTCAACGTTTTGCTGGCGGACAGACAGGAACCCGGCGCCGACAAGGTAGCAATCGAAACTGAGATATTCCAGCGCTTCGGGCGGACGCGGGCGGTCATGTTTACCGATCTGGTCGGCTTCTCCCGGCAGGTCGAAGCCTTTGGGATTGTCCACTTCCTGCAACTGATCGTGGAGGCGGAGAACCTGTTCCTGCCTCTGATCGCCCGGCATCAGGGGTATTGCCTCAAGCGTGAAGGAGACTCCTTGCTGGCCGTATTCGAGCAGGCTGGCGATGCGCTGGCTGCAGCAAGGGCGATGGTGGCTGCGACCGAGCAGGTCAATGTCGGTCGCGCAGCAGAAACCCGGATCGAGGTATGTATCGGGCTGGGCTATGGCCAGGTGCTGCTGATTGACGACAAGGAGGTGTGGGGGGCCGAGGTCAATGCCGCTTCCAAGCTGGGGGAAGAGCGCGCAGGGGGTGGCGAGATATTGCTGACCGAGCCGTTCCGCCAGGCTGTTCCGGCAGTGGATTGCCAGCACCATGGTCTGCTGTTTGGTCACCGCAAGGTCTACCGGGCGGGCTAGGTCCTTGCCCATGATTCTTGTTCGCCTTGCGCCGACTGTTGGGCAATGGGCTATGGTGGCATAGGACGAGGAATTGCTTTACCCATCAATGGCCATCGCAGTACAACAATGAGCCGGAGCCGTGCCTGACCTGCTGCTGGAGAATCCCAACCCACACCTGCTTGACCGTGTCCTGTCGCTTGCCGACAGCAAGGAGGTGGTGGCTGCCGAGGATATCTACACCGACAAGGGCGTCAAATTGCTGGCCCGCGGTAGCCAGCTTGACCGCAGCATGCAGGAGCGGCTGCTGGTGCATAAGCTCAAGCGGCCCTTGCTGCAGAGCCTGAGTGTGGCGGAAGGTGTTACGGTCGAGGCGCTGGTGTTGCTGGCCGGTGTGATGCTGGAAGAGCAGTCCATGCTGGCGCCCCTGTGCGAGCAGGATGCGCAGGTGCGCCTGGCGAAGCGCCTTGCCGCCGTGCCGCTGGATCGTGTCTCCTTGCTGCTGCTGACGCTATCCCACCATACCGAAGGTGCCGCCATGCGGCACTCCCTGCTGGTGACGCTGATCGCGCTGGGGCTAGGGCGCAGCATGAAGCTGCCGGTCGATATCATGGGCAGCCTTGTCACGGCGGCGCTGCTCCATGATGTTGGCGAGCTCTATATCGATCCGGCGGTGCTGGAGGGCAGCCACAAGGTGACGCCGGACGAGTGGCGCAGCGTGGCGGTCCATCCGGTGGTGGGCCATCGGCTGCTGCGGGAGACGACGGGGCTTGGTGAAACGGCCGCCCGTATTGTGCTGGAGCACCATGAACGGATTGATGGCAGCGGCTATCCGCGCGGTCTGAGTGGCGCGGTCATCAGCCCTGCGGGGCAGGTACTTGCCGCTGCCGAGATGGTGGTAGGCCTGTTGGGCAAGACTGCCGATTCCTCGATCCGTCTGGATCTGGCGCTCAAGGTTGTTTCTTCTGGGCACTCGCCTCCCATCATGCTGCACCTGAGGGACTGCTTGCTGCCAAACTCGGCCATGGCAGGCTTGCCGCTGTACAGCAATGCTGGCGTGCTCAATGAGCTGAACCAGCTGATACAGACCTTGGCCGTCACCCACGGTGCCTTGGAACGTGCCAAGGCGGATGCCGGTAGTGTGCGGGCGCAGGCGCTGATCGTCGATGCCGAGGGCCGTTATGGGGTAGTCCGGCAGGCGTTCCTGCGGACAGGCCTGGGGAGCATACCGGCTGCCGAGATATCGGCGATGCTGGCCGATACCCCCGCCGCCGAGCTGGCCGAAGCCATGGGGATTGTTGCCGAACTCAATTGGCGCTTGCGCGAGCTGTCCCGCTTCGTCGCCTTGCGCATCGGCATGGTGCCGGCGGACGAGCGCGGTGGCCTGGAGGCTTTGCTGGTGGCGTTGGCTGATCCCTTGAAGCAGGCTTTGCCCGCTTGAGCGCAAGAAGCGGATGGATGCCAGCTCCCGCCCGGTTTAGTCTGTAGGCCAGAATCGATCATTCACCGCCAAGGCCAAGCATGCGATCAAAAGACTTTCTGGAGCTGGTAGTACTGGCTGCCCTATGGGGCGCCTCGTTCCTGTTCATGCGCGTTGCCGCACCCGCCTTCGGGCCGGTCGCGCTGATCTTTGTCCGGGTGCTGCTTGCAACGGCCTGCCTGCTGCCAGTGCTGCTGTGGCGTGCAGAAGGCCGTGCCATGCTGGCGAACTGGCTGCCGCTGACCGTGGTGGGGCTGTTGAACTCGGCGTTGCCTTTCTGCCTGTTCGCCTGGGCCTCGCTCTCACTCTCCGCCGGGTTCACTGCAGTATTGAACGCGACGACGCCATTGTGGGGCGCGGTGGTTGCCTACGTCTGGCTGAAGACATCTCTGGCACGCAGTCGTGTTGTCGGGCTGGTGATCGGTTTTCTCGGGGTGCTGGTGCTGGTCTCGGACAAGATCAGCTTCAAGCCGGGTGGCGATGGCCTGGCGGTATTGGCGGCGTTGATCGCGCCGCTGTCGTACGGTATTGCAGCCAACTACACCAAGCAGAAGCTGGCGGGGGTCTCACCCTTGCTGGTGGCGACGGGTAGCCAGCTCGCTGCCAGCCTGTTGCTGCTGCCATTGGCTATCCTGCTCTGGCCGGCTGGGCCGGTGCCGGCGACGGCCTGGGGGGCGAGCGTTGCACTGGCGGTCGCGTGTACCGCCGTGGCCTATTTCATGTATTTCCGGCTCATTGCCCATGTCGGGCCCAGCAAGGCGATCACGGTGACCTTTTTGATCCCGCTGTTCGCCATCATCTGGGGCTGGCTGTTCCTCGATGAAATGCTGACCCGCTCCATGATGCTGGGTGGCAGCATCATCCTGCTCGGTACCGCGTTGGCTGTCGGTTTGTGGCAACCGCGCTGGCTGCAGGGGCCGCAACTGGACCCCGCAACCAAGACATAGTGGGGCGCGGTTCCGGCTTACTCCAGCATGGCGCGCAACATCCAGGCTGTCTTTTCATGCAGTTGCAGGCGCTGGGTCAACAAGTCGGCGCTGGCTTCGTCGTTGACTTCGTCGACCGCCTGGAACAGACCGCGGGCGGTACGTACGACCGTCTCCTGACCCTTGAGCAGGATGGCGATCATGTCGCGGGCAGGCGGGACTCCCTCTACTTCCTCTATCGAGGTCAGCTTGGCAAAGGCGCCATAGGTACCCGGTGCCGGGAAGCCCAGCGCACGTATGCGTTCTGCGATCAGGTCCACGGCGAGCGCGAGCTCGGTGTACTGCGTCTCGAACATGAGGTGCAGGCTGTTGAACATCGGGCCGCTGACGTTCCAGTGGAAATAGTGGGTTTGCAGGTAAAGCGTATAGGTATCGGCCAGCAAGCGGCTCAGGCCTTCTGCGATCGATTTGCGTTGTGCTTCCGGTATGCCGAGATGGAGTTCCATGGTGTGTTCCTTCCCTCAGGTTAAGTACTGGAAACCGATCTCCGGTTTGCTGTCGCACCGGGGATCGATGGTTCTTGCCAGGTCGGGCAGCCGCACTAACTGCCTGGTAACGGGGGGGCGTGCCCAAGGCGAAACGGGACAACGCTGGCGGGCATCCTGCATTGCGCCCCTGAGATTGGCAGCCAGGCGGTTGGTTTGTTCCGCAGCAATCGAGCCGGGTCTACCCCAACACCGGTGTTGCCACTGGGGACTATTGCAGGTTCAGCATAGTCCGGCTTTGCCCTGACGCGGCCTATCGACTGGTCTTAGTATTGCAACTGGCTATTAATTGGTGAAATTGAATTATTGAAATCAATCAATAGCGCGGACCTATGCCGCGCTGCGCCTTGAGTCCGCGCCGCGCTACGCGCATCATCGCGGCCTTGCTTCGTAAGGATGTTGTCCATGCAACCCAATCAGCGTGATCTTGAAGCCGGCATACAGACCGATTTCACCGACCGGCTCAGCTATGGGGGCTATCTCCGGCTGGACCAGCTGCTGGCCGCCCAGCAGCCACTTTCCAATCCGCCGCAGCATGATGAAATGTTGTTCATCGTGCAGCATCAGGTGTCCGAGCTTTGGCTCAAGCAATTGATCCATGAACTGCGTGCGGCGATCATGCATGTGCGGCACGACGAGCTTGAGGCCTGCTTCAAGATCCTGGCGCGGGCCAAGCTGATCCAGCAGCAGTTGTTCAATATGTGGGCGGTACTGGAGACGATGACGCCATCGGAGTACGCCGAATTCCGGCCGGTACTGGGGCAATCGTCGGGGTTCCAGTCGCACCAGTACCGTACGCTGGAATTCCTGCTGGGGAACAAGCACGCGGGGCAGGCGGAGGTCTTCAAGTATGACCCGGCGCTCTATGCCCAGATCCAGCAGGACCTCAATGCACCCAGCTTGTGGGACGAGTTCCTACGCCACCTTGCACGGCGTGGCTTTGCGATTCCGGCGGACCGGCTGGAGCGGGATTTCAGCCAGCCCTATGTGGCGAGTGACGCCGTGGTGGATGCCCTGAAGTTGATCTACCAGTCACCCCGCGTGCATTGGGATGCGTATGAGATGGCGGAAAAGCTGGTCGATGTGGAAGAAGCATTCCAGCTTTGGCGATTCCGGCACATGAAGACGGTGGAACGCATCATCGGCTTCAAGCAGGGCACGGGCGGCTCCAGCGGGGTTGCCTTCCTCAAGCGTGCGCTGGAGCTGACTTTCTTCCCGGAGCTGATACAGGTGCGCTCGGTCCTGGCTTGATCCTGGCCAGGGCGTCAGCCTGCGTTGCGCATGAAGTCTGCCGTCTTCATGAAAGCCTGCTCCAGGTGCGCTTTCAGCGGGTCGTCGCCCGGCATTTGTTCGTCCATCGCCTTGTACATGCAGTACAGCCATTCATCACGCATGCGTTCGTCGATGCGGAAGGGCAGGTGGCGGGCGCGCAGCATGGGGTGGCCGTACTTTTCCACATAGAGTGCGGGCCCACCCATCCAGCCTGTCAGGAACAAGCGCAGTTTTTCCCGGGACGAGGTCAGGTCGGCCGAGTGGACGCCGCGCACACCGGCGGCGACAGGGTCGGTATCCATGATGTCGTAGAAGCGTTGTACCAGGCGGGCGACACCGGCTTCTCCGCCGATCAGTTCAAAAGGGGTGGCTTCCAGTAGTTGGCTCATGGGGCGTGCTCGTTGAAGTTCAATCTTGGGTAGCCAGGGCGGGCAGGCCGTGGCGGGCGCGGGCCCGGTTGCAGGCCGACGGGAAAATACCGTGCTCGGCCAGGGGCGCGAATTCCCGGCACGGGCCGGGACGTTCGCCATAGATGCCGCAGCGTACCGCCTGGCCGATCTGGCCGACCAGGGCGATGCAGCGGGGTTTGAGGTAATCGGTACCCCGCAAGCGGCACAGCTTGTCGTTTTCGTAGTCGACCAGGCTGCTGGGGACCCGGCCGGCTTCTTCGTCCAGTTCGCTACGGTCAAAGCTGACCCGGAAGGCGGCGCAGCAGGCACCGCAGCTCAGGCAGGGGTTATCGCTCATGCTGGGTATCAGGCGGGCAGGGCGCCAAGTTGTTGCTGGGTACGGATTTCCCGGAACAGGGCGGTGGCCTCGGGGTAGCTGCGGCGCAAATAGCCCAGCCATTGCTTGAGTCGGCCCGGGGCATAGGTCGGGGCGCCAGTGCCGATCAGGTTGTTATGGAAGCGCCGGACGATGCCCAGCAGCTCGGGCCATTCCACTGTATCGGGCGCTTCACCGGCCAGGGCGGCGCGTATCTGCCGGGCCAGGTCAGGCCGGGCGATCAGGCCGCGGCCGAGCATCACGTCGTCGCAGTTCGACTCGCTGCGGCAGCGGAAATAGTCTTCCACCGTCCAGATTTCACCATTGGCAACGACGGGTGCCTTTACCACTTCCTTGATCCGGGCAATCCAGTGCCAGTGCGCCGGCGGTTTGTAGCCATCGAGCTTGGTGCGGGCGTGTACGACCAGTTCGGCACTGCCGGCTTCATCCATCGCACGGGCGCAATCGAGTGCCAGCGCGGTGTCCTCATAGCCCAGGCGCATTTTGGTGGTGACCGGAATATGAGCGGGTACTGCTCGCCGCACTTCGCTGACGATGGCATGTAGCAGTTCGGGTTCCTGCAGCAGTACCGCACCTCCCCGGTGGCGGTTGACGGTCTTGGCTGGGCAGCCAAAGTTCAGGTCGATGCCGGGCGCGCCGAGTTCTGCGGCGCGGGCGGCGTTATCGGCCAGGCAGGCAGGATCGGAGCCCAGCAGTTGCAGCTTGAGCAGTACGCCGGCAGGCGTGCGCCAGCCGTTGGCGTATTCGGGCGCTACCCGCTTGAAGTACCGCGGGGGCAGCAGCGTGCTGGTTACGCGTACGAATTCGGTCACGCACCAGTCCACGCCGCCGATCTCGGTCAGTGCGGTCCGTAGCGGGGCGTCGACCAGGCCCTCCATGGGTGCCAGAGCAATTCGCAAGATGTAGTCCAAGCCTTTGAAAAGGCGCGGATTTTACCAAAATCCTGACCTTCGTGCCGAATATCAAACCGGACCGCAAATTGCCGGCTTCTTGCATATGCTACAAAAAGGCCTCACCGCGAGGTGAGGCCCTGGCACAACCGTACCGCCCAGGCCCGGGATGAGATAACGGATCGCCAGCTAACCAGGGCTAATAAGCGGAGAAGTGGCCATGAATAACCTGAGTTTTGCCGTGCGCATCGGCGCGGGATTTGCATTGCTATTGGTACTCATGCTGGCGGTGGCGTTGACCGGCTCATGGGGTGTCGAAAGTCAGTACACGCGGGTGAAGTCCCTGGTTGAGGGAGATCTCGCCTTGAATACGGCCGCGGGAGATACCCGTTATCACATGGGCAATCTGCGCCGATTTGAAAAGGACAGCTTCATCAATATCGGCAGCCCGGAGAAAGTGAAGGAATATCGTGGCAAATGGGGAGAGTCCTTGACCAAGGCGCAAGACAGCTTGCAACGGGCCGAAGGTCTGGCGGGCGAAGAGGACAAGCAGCGCATTATTCAGCTGCGTGGCCAAATGAAGCAATATGCCGAGGGCTTTGGCAAAGTAGCCGACCAGCTAGGCCAAGGGTTGACCAGTACGGCGGATGCCAACAAGGCCATGGGGGATTACAAGGCCTATGTGCATGGCATGGAAGAGTCGCTCAATAGCTTGCTTAAAAGCACCAACGACAAGGCCGAGCACGTAGCGTCCGAACTGGCGGCGGCGAAGGCCAATACCGAGCGGGCGCTGTGGCTGCAGGCAGGGCTCGCTATCCTGCTGGGTATTGGTGTGGCCGCCGCAGTGGCGCAGTCCATACGAAGGCCTCTAAATGCTGCTGAAAGTGCGGCCCAGCGGATATCTGCGGGTAACGATCTGACGGTTACGATGCCCAGCAACGGTGACAATGAAATAGGTCGCACGGTCGGTGCCTTCTGCCGGGTGCTGGATGGGTTACGCAGCCTGGTGATCGATACGCGCGGCGGTGCCCGGCAGGTGGCGGAATCTGCCAGCGAGATGGGCACAATCTCGGAACAGGTTGCCAGTGCCTCCTCTACCCAGGCTCAGGCGTCAGCTGCCGTTGCGGCGGCAATCGAACAATTGACGACGAGTATTGCCGTCGTTGCGGACAATGCCGAGTCGGTGCGTAACGCCGCCAATGCCGCCGTGGGGCAGGCCGACGATGGCGAACGTCTGGCCGACCGCACTGCGGGCGAGATTGCCCATATTGCGGATGCCTTGGCGTCAGCGTCGCAAGCGATTGCGGCGCTGAATGCCCGTTCTGATGAAATTGGCGGCATCGTACGGGTGATCAAGGAAATCGCTGATCAGACCAATCTGCTGGCACTCAACGCCGCAATCGAAGCTGCGCGTGCGGGAGAGCAAGGCCGGGGTTTTGCGGTGGTGGCAGACGAGGTACGCAAGCTCGCTGAGCGCACGGCCAATGCCACGGCCGATATCTCGGGCAAGATTGAAACCGTGCAGCAGGATACAGTCAGTGCCGGTAGCCGCATGGAGGAGGCGAGTAGCCGTATCCAGTCCGGCGTCTCCCATGCGAGGGAGCTGGCTGCCGCAATGGAATCGATCCGGGCCAGCTCCACGACCACCTTGCATACTTTGACCGATATTGCCCAGGCAGTGCGGGAGCAGCGCGGCGCTGCAACCCAGATCGCCCAGAATGTTGAGCAAATCGCGCAAATGAGCGAGGAGAACCATGCTTCGGTGTCGTCTGCCAATTTGCTGGCCAAACGGCTAGGCGATCTATCTCGGGGCCTGAATGCCCAAATCGGACGGTTTGTTGTGGACTGAGCCTGATTCTTGGAGGTATTTACCCAGCCAGACACAGCCTGGTTGGGTAAACAGGGTGCCAAAGCCCTGGCGCGTGTACCAGGCCAACGCACGCGCGTTGCGTGGGTCGACACCTAGGTGTACGGCCGGGACCTCGGCCGTCTTCAGGTCGTCGAGCAGGGCCTGCATCAGCCGGCTACCCAGCCCCAGGCCTTGTGCCCGGTCCAGCAGATCAATATGCAGATGCGCTGGCCAGTCCGCCAGTTGCGGATCAAGCGCAAACGGCGTCTGGAGTCGGTCGATCAGCCACTGGTCGGCGGGGATGCGGGCGGTGATATATTGCTGCCGCAGCAGCGGCAGCCATGCTGTTTCCATGCGGTCGTAGAAGTGTCGGGAATCGGCCACGGCGAGGGCATAGCCGCAGACGCCTTGTGCGTCCTCGACCACCCAGGCGAATTCCGGGGCTAATGCCAGATAGGGGCCGGCGTAGATATGGCCGTACAGTTCGCCCTGGCGGCCCGGCAACGAGGCATCCTTGCCGGCGTCGCCGGTGGCGAGGCAGATGGCATACAGCGCCGCCCGGTCCTCCGGGCGGGCGCGGCGCAGCGCGATTGCAGCGTGGCTCGACATCCCCTGCGGGCTTACTTCAACTTGGCCGAGAATTTGTCTATTGCCTTGCGGACCTTGGGTGCAACCACGGCCATGCAATAGGGCTGATAAGGGTTGGCGTCGAAATAGCCCTGGTGATAGCCCTCGGCCGGCCAGAAGGTCACGGCCGGCACGACTTCCGTCACGATGGGTTTATCGAATGCATGTTCGGCAGCCAGTGCGGCGATCGTCTCGCGGGCGGTCCTTTCCTGTGCGGCATCATGAAAGAAGATCGCAGAACGGTACTGGGTACCGACGTCGTTACCTTGCCGGTTGAGCGTGGTCGGGTCATGGATCACGAAAAAGACCTCCAGCAGATCGGCATAGCTGATGATGGCGGGGTCATAGTGGACCTGCACCACTTCGGCGTGGCCGGTGTCACCGCCACATACCTGTTTGTAGCTTGGGTCCTGCAAGTGGCCGCCCATATAGCCGGATACGACCTTCTCAATGCCTCGCAGGCGGAGAAAGACGCCATCGAGACACCAAAAGCAACCGCCAGCCAGCGTGGCAATTTCATGCGCCATGATTCACTCCTTGTCGGGATGATATGCCTTGGTCGACCAGGGCACAGAGGGCTTACATCGGGGCGTGGTGGTCAAAGCACAAGGTTGAGTTCCCGCAGCAGGGCGCCGGGCAGCAACTGGCTGGCGGTGGAGCGGGCGCCATAGCTACCAGGGTCGGCCATCAGTTCCCGTTCCACGGTCAGCGCTTCCAGCTGGCTGCCGAGCATGCGATAGAGGCTGTCATCAAAGCGCATGACATTCAGCGGTGCGACGATCTCGCCATTCTCCACCCAGAAGCAGGCAAAGCGGGTCATGCCGGTAATCCGGGCTGCTGCGCGATCGGAGTAGTTCAGATACCAGAGGTTGGAGACGTAGAGGCCGGTCCCGAGGGCAGCGAGCACGTCCCGCGTTGGCAAGCTGCCCGCTGTCATGGCCAGTGCATCGCAACCTTCCTGGCTGCGAGCACCGTTGCCGGCGATGCCGTATTCCTTGGCCGTGCGTGGGCTGATCATGCTGCCGGCGTAACGGCCGGTGTCGATCAAGGGTATGTGCGCCGGCTTGATGAAGCCTTGCGCCTGGAATGCGGGTGCAAGGCCGTGGGCCGTGTCTTCCCCCAGTGTCAGCAAGGGGGAGAGCTGCTGCTCGCCGGCGGAGAGTTTCAGCAAGGCGCTGCGCTTGGCCCGGTGCTGCTTCTCGGAAAAACTGTCCCAGTTGAGCAGGGACACGATCTCGGCCAGCGCCGAGGGTGTGAGGTAGGCGCGATAGGTGCCGGGTGGCAAGGATTTGGCCGGTATGCTCAACAGCGCGAGTTCGGTACGGGCGGCGGTCAGGGCTTCCCGAAGTTGTGAGGCGGACCAGGTAGTCCCCGCCGAGCCACGTTTGACGGCCTTGTCGCCCTGGGCGTATAGGCTCCAGTCAAAGTTCCAGCTATTGGCTTCCTGCCAGTTGAACTGGCCAGCGCTGTTGGCAAAACCGTAGCAGAGGGAGCCTGCGGCAAGTATGCCGACCAGATCGCTGCCATCGGCTGCCGCAACGATATCGGCAACCATGCTCGCAGTGGGTGGGAGCGGGGTGGTGTCGATCCGTTCGCTGCTTTGCAACTCGGTGTTGAGCAGCAGATAGGGGTCTTCGGCCACGTCGGGCAGGAGTTGGCGTAAGGCCTCAACGGCGTGATCGAGCAGGGCCAGATCGTCGTCGCCACCGGTCAGCGAGAGATTCTGGCTGACGTGCCGAGCCCCTTGCAGCAGGGTCAGGTCCAGATAGGCCTGCTGGACGGCGCCGGCCTGGCGGACCTGGCCGTGGTTGAAGCGAACGAAGTCACTGTTTTCGCCGGAGAGCCATAGGGTGAAGGACTCATGGGCGTGCAGCCGCTCACGCAGGTGCGCTGCCAGCCTGGAAAAATGCGCCCGCATCAGGCTTCTCCTCCAAAAACGTCGACGTCGGCGAAGACGCAAGCCGGCGAGGCGTGACCGACCCGGACCGCCTGGTTGGGTTCGCCCTTGCCGCAGTTCGGTGTGCCCATCACGTCGATGGTGCTGGCATCCCCCACGGCCTTGAGGGAGCGCCAGAACGTGGCCGAGATGCCACGGTAGCCTGGATTCTTCACGACACCCTTGAGCTCACCATTCTCGATCAGCCGGCCAAACTCGCAGCCGAACTGGAATTTGTTGCGTGAGTCGTCAATTGACCAGCTGACATTGGTGTCCATCAGTACGCCGTGCTCGATACCGGCGACCAGTTCCTTGAGTGTCTTGTCGCCCGGTTCAATGTTCAGATTGGCCATCCGGTCTATGGGGGGCCTGTTCCAGGCGCAGGCCCGGCTATTGGCAACACCGCCCAGGGCATAGCCATTGGCGGCGGCGCGAGCTTGCGATATCTCGCCACCGAGCGGTTTTTGCAGCAGGCCATGCTCGATCAGCAGGACCTTGCGTGCGACGGCGCCGTCGTCGTCCCAGCCGTAGCTGGCGTATTCGTTGGCGATGCTTGGGTCGTAGCTGACATTGAGGAGTTCGGACCCGTATTGGTAGTTGCCGAACATGTCGAGCGTCACGAAGCTGGTGCCCGCATAGTTGCGCTCATCGCCCAGGATGCGGTCCAGCTCCAGCGGGTGGCCAATGCTCTCGTGGATTTGTAGCATCATCTGCTCCGGCATCAGCAGCAGATCCATGCGGCCGGTGGGGCAGTTGGGGGCGGCCAGGAGTTGCAGTGCTTCTTCCGCAACCCGGCGTCCCGCGCCGATCAGGCCGGTTTCGGACAGGATCTCCATGCCGCCCTGTCGGCAGATGCCGCCGTACTGGCCGCCCAGGCTACGGGTCTGTGTATCGCCGTTGGCATAGGCGGTGACCGACAGGCCGGGGACCAGCATCTGATGGGCTTGCTCCACACTGCCGCCGCCCAGGGTGATATAGCGCTGTCGTACCGACAGTCGTGACAGCTCGGCCGACCAGTCGACAATACGGGCGTCATCCGCCTTGGCGGCGGCCGATTCATCCAGCAACAGGTCCAGCAGCGCCTTGCGCTGCCAATCCAGCGGTCGTTCGAGCCCACTTCCCCGGTACTGTCCGCTGGGTTCCGGTAGCTGAAGCTGCCGATAGTCAAAAACGGCGTGCGCGCGGCTTGCCTCTGCCCAGGCCTTGGCTTTCTCGAGGGCGGTGGCGAGGCCTTGGGTAGAGCAGTCGGCCGTGGCGGCATAACCATAGCCACCCTGGTGGACCACGGTGATCATGGCGCCTCTATCCTGGCGGCGGCGTACTGGTTCTGCCGTGCCTTGCCGGACGGCCAGGGTCTCGGCGTCTTCCTCGACATAGCGCAAGGCGCAGAAATCGACGCGCGGCTGCAGGGCGCGAAAGCGTTGTTCTATGGTGTCAAACATGGGCTATTCCAACTGATCCGGCTAATCCAGCATGGTGGCGGGCGCCTGCAGGGTTATGGCAGGTGCCTGATCCGACCATCATACCGACGGGTATGTCAGGCTGCCATTGCTTCGTGGCGGTGGTGCCCTGATGTGTAAAAAAGCGTGTCCTGCCGGAACTGGATGCGGACTGCGGGGACTCTCGTCGGCAATCTTCATTGGCTTGCCCGTGTTGGGGTTTAAAATTAGAATGATCGTTCACTCTAATATCGATCAGGCCGACTGTCGGCGACGTTCATGTCGCAGTCCGGCCTGATGACGTCGGGTTGATCGTCATTGCGCGGAACAGCCGGCTGCTTGTACCCAATTCCTTTCGACAGGTGCTCTATGCATATCAAGAACAAGACCTTGCTGACCACGACCCTGGTGGCGATGGCCGGTGGGCTGGCGCTCAGCGCTTGCGGCAAATCTCCCGCTGCCGGGGCTGCCGGTGGCGGCGGCCCCGCTGAAGTCGGCATCTATACGGTACAGGCTGCGGCATTGCCGATCAGCACCGAACTGAACGGCCGGACGGCGGCGTTCCGGATTGCAGAGGTGCGGCCGCAGGTGGGTGGCATCATCCAGCAGCGACTGTTCAATGAAGGCGCGGAAATCCGCCAGGGCGAGGCGCTGTACCAGATTGATCCTGCCACCTATAAGGCCGCCTTCGACAGCGCGCAGGCAACTCTGGCCAAGGTCGAAGCCAATGCCACGGTCAGCCGTCTGAAGGTGGAGCGTTACCAGGAGCTGGTCAAGATTAAGGCAGTCAGCCAGCAGGATTTCGATGAAGCATCGGCGACGCTCAA
Organism: Chitinimonas naiadis; assembly: GCF_054780835.1. Classification (NCBI taxonomy): domain Bacteria; kingdom Pseudomonadati; phylum Pseudomonadota; class Betaproteobacteria; order Neisseriales; family Chitinibacteraceae; genus Chitinimonas; species Chitinimonas naiadis. The sequence goes on from NZ_BAAGVO010000007.1 coordinate 33,841, forward strand.
GCAAGGCGAGGCCGATGTCGCCGCGGCGCGTGCGGCGGTGGCCAATGCGCGCATCAACCTGGGCTACACCCGCATCAGCTCGCCTATTGGCGGGCGTATCGGCCGTTCCGCCGTGACGCCGGGCGCGCTGGTGACCGCGAACCAGGCGGGTGCGCTGGCGACAGTCCAGCAACTGGACCCGATCTATGTGGACGTGACGCAGACCAGTACCGAGCTGATGCGCCTCAAGCGGGACTTGGCCAGTGGCGCGCTCAAGCGCACCGGCAAGGACGCCGCCAAGGTCAGTCTGGTGCTGGAAGATGGCACGGTCTACCCGCAGGCCGGTAGCCTGCAGTTCTCGGAAGTCAGCGTGGATGCCGGTACCGGTAGTGTCACGCTGCGGGCCGTGTTCCCTAATCCCAAGCAGGAGCTGCTGCCGGGCATGTATGTCCGGGCGCGCCTGGAGGAGGGCGTGGACGAGGCGGCCATCCTGGTGCCGCAGCAGGGGGTGACGCGTGATGCCAAGGGCAATGCCGTGGCCCTGGTGCTGAATGCTGAAAACAAGGTCGAGCAACGCCAGTTGCAGACGCGCCGTGCGCTGGGTGACCAGTGGCAGGTGACCGATGGCCTCAAGGCCGGCGATCGCCTGATTGTCGAAGGTCTGCAAAAGGTGAAGCCTGGCGCGAGCGCCAAGCCCGTACCGTTCCAGTCTGCTGCCGGCGCCGCCGCTGCGCCCGCCAAGCCCTAAGGAGCACGGTACATGTCTCGTTTCTTTATTGATCGCCCCATCTTTGCGTGGGTGATCGCCATCGTGATCATGCTGGCAGGGGTGCTGTCGATCACCTCGTTGCCGGTGTCCCAGTACCCTGCCATCGCGCCGCCTGCGGTAGCGATCACCGGCACCTATCCAGGCGCCTCTGCCCAGACCGTGCAGGACTCGGTCACCCAGGTGATCGAGCAGAAGATGAAGGGCATCGATGGCCTGCACTACATGTCGTCGAGCAGCGATTCGTCCGGTGCAGTGACGATCACCTTGACCTTCGATAGCGGGACCAATCCCGACATCGCCCAGGTCCAGGTGCAGAACAAGCTGCAACTGGCCATGCCGCTGTTGCCGCAGGAAGTCCAGAAGCAGGGCCTGACGGTTGCCAAGTCCACCAAGAACTTCCTGATGGTGATGGCCTTCGTTTCCGAAGACGGCAGCATGAAGCAGTCGGACCTTGCCGACTATGTTTCCGCCAACGTGCTCGATACGATCAGCCGCGTCAAAGGGGTAGGGGATGTCACGCTGTTCGGTGCGCAGTACGCCATGCGTATCTGGCTCGACCCGGCCAAGCTCTACAACTACAAGCTGACACCCAACGACGTCAGCCTCGCCATCCAGGCGCAGAACGCGCAGGTATCCGCCGGCCAGTTGGGTGGTACCCCGGCGGTCAAGGGCCAGGCGCTGAATGCGACCATCACGGCCCAGAGCCGTTTGCAGACGCCGGAGCAGTTTGGCGAGATCCTGCTCAAGGGCAATGCCGCAGGGGCGAGCGTGAAGCTCAAGGATGTCGCGCGTATCGAGCTGGGCGCCGAGAGCTACAGCACCGTGGCGCGATTCAATGGCAAGCCGGCAACCGGTATTGCCATCAAGATGGCCACCGGTGCCAATGCCCTCGATACCGCCAACGCGGTCAAGGCCAAGATCGACGAGTTGTCGAAGTTCTTCCCGACGGGCATGAAGTCGGTTGTCGCCTACGACACCACGCCGTTCGTAAAGATATCCATTGAGGAAGTGGTCAAGACGCTGGCTGAAGCCGTGGTGCTGGTGTTCCTGGTCATGTACCTGTTCCTGCAGAATTTCCGCGCCACCTTGATCCCCACGATTGCCGTGCCCGTGGTACTGCTCGGTACCTTCGGCGTGCTGGCGGCCTGCGGGTTTTCGATCAACACCTTGACCATGTTCGGCATGGTGCTGGCCATCGGCCTGCTGGTGGATGACGCCATCGTGGTGGTGGAAAACGTCGAACGGGTGATGAGCGAGGAAGGCCTGCCGCCCAAGGCGGCCACCCGCAAATCCATGGGCCAGATTACCGGCGCCCTGGTGGGTATCGCGCTGGTGTTGTCGGCCGTGTTCGTGCCGATGGCTTTCTTCGGTGGCTCGGCCGGTGTCATCTACCGGCAGTTCTCCATCACCATCGTGTCTGCCATGGTGCTGTCAGTGATCGTTGCCATGGTGCTGACGCCTGCCTTGTGTGCGACCTTGCTCAAGCCGGTCGAGAAGGGGCATCACCTCAGCAACCGCGGTTTCTTCGGCTGGTTCAATCGTACCTTCGATCGTTCGAGCCGCGGCTACCAGAGTGCGGTCAATCGCATCATCCACCGTGGCGTGCCGTACCTGCTGATCTACGCCGCCATCGTGGCTGGTATGGCGTTCCTGCTGGCGCGTCAGGCCAGCGGTTTCCTGCCGGATGAGGACCAGGGCATCCTGTACAGCCAGATCGTCCTGCCGGCCGGTGCGACGCAGGAGCGAACCCTGCGGGTGATCGAGCAGGTGGAACACCACTTCATGGTCGACGAGAAGGATTCGGTTGCCACCATGTTCGGCGTGGCCGGCTTCAGCTTCGGGGGGAGCGGCCAGAACGCCGGTCTCGCCTTTGTGCGGCTCAAGCACTGGGATGAGCGCCAGCGCCCAGACCAGAAGGCGCAAGCCATCGTGGGCCGCGCCATGGCCAAGTTCTCCAAGATCCGCGATGCGATGGTGTTCGCCTTTGCCCCGCCGGCGGCGCTGGAGCTGGGTAACGCCTCGGGCTTCGACTTGCAGTTGCAGGATCGTGCAGGCCTGGGCCATGAGAAGTTGATCGCCGCGCGTAACCAGCTGCTGGGCATGGCGGCCAAGCATCCTGCCCTGACCGCAGTGCGTCCCAATGGACAGGAAGATACGCCGGAGTTCCGGCTGGATATCGACCGTAACAAGGCCAATGCGCTGGGTATCTCGCAAGCGGATATCAACAGCGTGATCACGACTGCCTGGGGTAGCAGCTACGTCAACGACTTTATCGACAAGGGACGGGTCAAGAAGGTCTATCTGCAGGGTGATGCCCCGTCGCGCATGCTGCCGTCCGACCTGAACAAATGGCATGTGCGCAACGCCAGTGGCGAGATGGTGCCGTTCACCGCCTTTGCCACGACGCGCTGGGCCTTCGCTTCGCCACGACTTGAGCGCTACAACGGCATGCCGTCGGTCGAGATCATGGGTTCGCCGGCACCGGGGCATAGTTCGGGCGAGGCCTTGCTGGCCATGGAAGAGATGATTGCCAAGCTGCCGGAGGGTATTGGTTTCGAATGGACCGGCTTGTCTGACCAGGAGCGTAGTTCCGGCTCGCAGGCACCAGCCCTGTATGCGATCTCCATGCTGGTGGTCTTCCTTTGCCTGGCAGCCCTCTACGAAAGCTGGTCGATTCCGTTCGCGGTCATGCTAGTGGTGCCGCTGGGTATTGTTGGTGCGGCGTTGGCGGCCTTTGGTCGTGGGCTGGCCAATGACGTCTACTTCCAGGTTGGCCTGTTGACCACGGTGGGCCTCTCGGCCAAGAACGCGATCCTGATCGTGGAGTTTGCCAAGGAGCAGATGGAGCACGGCGTAGGCCTGATCGAGGCCACGCTGGAGGCGGTACGCATGCGTCTGCGGCCTATCCTGATGACCTCGCTGGCCTTCATTTTCGGGGTGTTGCCATTGGCCATCAGTACTGGCGCCGGCTCCGGCAGCCAGAACGCCATCGGTACCAGCGTGCTTGGCGGCATGATCAGTGCGACCGTGCTGGGCCTGTTCTTTGTTCCCTTGTTCTTCGTGCTGGTGCGCCGTGTCTTCAAGGGCAAGCAGCAGAACAGCACGGGTGAGGTGTTTTCCGAGGAGGGGCGTTGAATATGCCCAAGTTGACAATCGCAGCGGCGGTCAGCGCCGCCCTGCTGGCCGGCTGCGGCACGCTGGCCCCTCACTATGAACGTCCCCAGGCACCGGTACCGGCCGCCTGGGTGGGCAATCACACCGATGCGCAACCGGCGGTCGACGACATCGGCTGGCGCAGCTTCTTTGCCGACGCGCGATTGCAAGGCGTGATTGAACTCGCCCTGACGAATAATCGCGACTTGCGCGTGGCCGCTTTGAATATCGAGCGGGCGACGGCGCAGTACCAGATCGAGCGCGCCGATCTCTTCCCCAAGCTTAATGTTACCGGCGGTAGCAGCGCCGCCCGTACGCCGGGTGACCTCAATAGCTCGGGCCAGAGCCTGGTCAGCCGCCAGTACAGCGCCAATCTAGGCATCAGTGCCTACGAGCTGGATTTCTTCGGTCGGGTGCGCAATCTCAAGGATGCCGCTCTGGAGCAATACCTGGGTACCGAGGAAGCGCGGCGCAGTAGCCAGATCAGCCTGGTGGCCGATGTGGCCGCCGCCTGGCTGAACCTGGCGGCTGATCGCGAGCGCCTTGGCCTGGCACAACGAACCTTCAGCAGTCGACAGTCGTCCTTGCAACTGACCCAGCGCAGCTTCGAGCTGGGTGCGGCTTCCCAGTTGAGCCTGAGCCAGGCCCAGACCGGGGTTGAATCCGCGCGCGGCGATGTGGCCCGCTATACCAGCCAGGTGGCGATCGACCAGAACGCCTTGTCGGTGCTGCTCGGTACCGTGCCGCCAGCGAATTTGTTGCCCGACAACCTGACGCAGCAGGTTTCCAGCTTGAGCGAGCTGCCGGTCGGCTTGCCATCGGAGACGCTGCAGCGTCGGCCAGATGTGCTACAGGCCGAACATGCCCTGCTGGCCACTTACGCCAACATCGGTGCCGCACGGGCGGCGTTCTTTCCGAGTATCAGTCTGACAGCCAGCGTTGGCACCGCCAGCGCCCAGTTGTCAGGTTTGTTCGATACCGGCTCGCGCGCCTGGAGCTTTGTGCCCCAGATCCGCTTGCCGATCTTCGATGCCGGTACCAACCGGGCCAATCTCAAGATTGCCCAGGTGGATAGGGACATCAAGTTGGCGCAGTACGAGAAGGCGATCCAGGTGGCCTTCCGCGAAGTAGCGGATGCGCTGGCGCAGCAGAGCACGCTGGAGGAGCAACTGTCGGCACAGACTGCCTTGGTCAGCGCGACGCAGCAGAGTCTCGATCTGTCTGACGCCCGCTTCCGCAAGGGGGTGGACAGCTACCTGACCTTGCTGGATGCGCAGCGCTCGCTGTACACCGCCGAGCAAGGCCTGATCACGGTGCGACAGACGCGGCAGGCCAATCTGGTCACCTTGTACAAGGTGCTCGGCGGGGGATGGCAAGAGACGAATGGTGCCAATCCCGCTAAGATCGCGGCCGCTGCAAAACATTAGAATATAAAATCTTCAAGTTGACAGGGTTGGTGGTGCGCAGACCCATAGACCACCAACCTGTCGTTGTGCCTGGAGGAGGCATATATGGTTGCCCCAGACTGCAAATCTTCCACCGAACCCAGCCGGGCCGAAGCGCGTTGCCAGCAAGTACTGGACGCGGCGGCGGAGTGTTTCCGTCGCAAGGGTTTTCACGGTGCCAGCATGGCGGATATATCCAGGGCCGCCGGCATGAGTGCCGGCCATATCTACAACTATTTCGACAGCAAGGACGCCATCATCGGTGGCATCGTCGAGCGAGAGATGATGGAGGTCCTGGCCAATATCAGCACGCTGGAGGGCGCACCGGATGTCTACCATGCCATGGTGGAACACGCGGGCGAGGGCATGGAACGCAGCCTTGACCGGCGCAGTTCCGCGCTGAAGCTTGAGGTGCTGGTGGAATCCACCCGAAACCCGGCTTTGGCAGGCCTGGTACACGATGCTGATCGGCATGCCTTGCAGCGGCTGTGCGAAATGATACGGAAAGGGCGAGGCAACAGCCCGGCCTTGTCGGAGGATGAGCTGGTCAGCCGGGCGGAGCTGTTGATCGCGACTTTCGATGGTCTGCGTATCCGCGCCCTGCGTAATCCCGACCTCAACAAGGAAGCCATCCTGCATGTGCTGAAGCGGCAATTGCAGCGCCTGCTCAACGATTGAACAGGCCATGCCTGCTCAGGGTTGACGGCTTCTGCCCAGCCAGGCGCCCGCCAGGATCAGGACCAGGGCGACACCGGTCTGCCAACTGAAGTGACCATTGCCCAGCAAGGCTAGCAGACTGGTGGATAGCAGGGGTGTCAGATAGGCGAGTGTGCCGATCGCCCGCGCATCCCCTCGCTTCAACGCTGCGTCCCACAGAAAAAATGCCGCACCCATCGGCCCCAGACCCAGCACGGCCAACCAACCCCATTCTGTATTGTTGAGGACATAGGCGGGTTCCAGCGCGGCATGGGCGAGCAGGGCCAGCAAGCCGGACAGCAGACAGAAGCCGCCGATGGCGCCGGTCGAGAAGGGCGGTACCCGGCGGGTCAGCAGGGAGTAGCTCGACCACATCAAGGCGGCGATGGCCGCCAGCGCATAGCCCAGACCGTGTTGTCCGTTCAGGGAGAGTTGCCCTTTGCCGAGCACGATCAACACACAGCCACTCATGCCCAGCAATCCGGCCAGCCAGTGCCGGGGCGCCAGCCTGGTTGGTGGCAACAGCAAGGGCGACAACAGCACGATCAGCAAGGGCCACAGGTAGTTGATCAGGTTGGCTTCCAGTGCCGGCGCGTAGCGTAGTGCCATGAACAGGCAGAAGTGGTAGCCAAACAGACCGTAGCACCCCAGCAGCAAGGTCTGCGGCGGTACCCGCCATTCACGCCAGCGGGGCAGGCCGCAGAGGCTGCCTATGCAGAGCGCCAGCCCGACCAGCAGGAAGGGTGGGACATGGACCAGTTGCACCGACAGCAGGGCAAGCGAAGCCCATAGCAGGATGGCGGCAAGGGCATAGAGGGTGGCAGGGGACATGGCGGGCTTGAGGCGTGTTGATCGGAGAGGCGTCAGATCCTGGCCTTGCGCCGCTGGAAGGCGGCCGGGAAATGCTGGCCGTACCAGTTTTTGGCAATGTCATGGTCCAGCGACAGGAAGGCGCGATAGCCTGGCAGCAATGGATAGCAGACAGCGCAGAGCAACAGGGCCGCACCGAAGCCGATGTAGAGCTGTGCGGCATTGCCGTGCAGCAGCAGTATGCCGGCGATGGCAGGTCCTAGCGCGCCGGCCATGTGCATGACCATCAGGTTGCTGGCACTGAAGCGTGCGCGAAAATCGTCAGGCACCGCCAGCATGCGGTGAGTCTGGCCCACCAGTTGCACGACTGACAGGCAAACCCCGGAAACAAAGAAGCACAGCGGCAGCGCCAGACGTGCATCCAGTACGCCCACCAGGCCCAGTGCGATGCCCTCGCCCATCAGGGCTGCGACGGCGGCGCGGTAACGTCCCAGCCATTCCGTCGCCAGGCGGGCAAAGTAGAAGGCCCCCACCAGCATGCCGGCGGACAGGGCGGCCTCACACCACCCCAGCCAGGCGGCAGACCATTGCAGGGACTGGATGCGCAGCGGCACCAGCATGCCGACGGCCGGACCGAAGAACAACATGGTGCAAAAGGCCAGGCCGGTCCAGTAGCGCTCGACCGGGATCAGCCATTTGGCGCGCAGGCCCGCCAGCATTTCGCCCAGCCAGTCGGCGTCCAGATTGGGTGCGTGGTGGGGCCCCTGAGGGATGCGGAACGCCGCCCAGGCAGCAACGGCCAGCAGTATCACATGCAGCCAGAGCGCCGTCCTCACGCCGGAGAGGGCCAATACCATACCGCCCAGCGCGGGACCCAGCATGCGACCCAAGGCCTGGGCGGTCTTTTGCAGGCTCATGGCGTCGGCTAATTGATCGCTGCTGACCAGTTCTGCGGCAATGGTCATCGCGGCGGGCTGCATGATGGCCAGTGCCATCACTGCGGTCATCTCCAGTAGCAACAAAGGCAACAGGTGATAGCCGAGGAACTGTGCCATCAAGGCGAGCAGAAAGGTTTCTGCCACAAAAACCAGCAGGCCCCAACCCAGCAGGTCGCGCTTGGCGTGCCGGTCACCCAACGGCGACAGCAAGGGCATGGAGATGAACATGGTGATCGACATCACCACGCCGTAGATGGCGAGATGGTGCGCGCCGCCTTGCTCCGCGATCCACCAGGCCACACTGACATGGCCTAGCAGCAAGGACAGCAGGGTCAGTACCTCGCTGATCAACAACAGCTCAAACGGTGGGCCAAGCTCTGCGACTCGCCGTCGGGTGGCTTCCAGCATTGTCTTCCTGGGTCATTCCTGGGTAGAAGGCGCGACCTGCCTGGCAGGGGCGCCGGATGGTGAGCCGCAGCCATACTGATGGATAACTTGCGGGCCGGCTTGGCTGTCCCCGGCGCATATTCAGGTAAGGCTGCGCGCCAGGGTGTCGGCAGCATCGATCATCTGCCGTTCCGTAGTCAGGATATCCGGGCACAGGCGCAGGCCAGCGGCACGGGCGTCGCCATTGACGCCTGCTGCCCGCAAAGTCTCCGACCATTGCATGGGCTGTATGTGCGGGACGGTGATGAAGGCACCAAAGTCATGGCCTGCACCAAAATGCCGTATGCCCCGTTCCTGCAGTTGGGCGGACAGGAATCCTTTCTGCTGCAGGGAGTATTCGCGCAAGCGCGCCACCCCGAGTTCACTGACCAGCGCGAGGCCGGCCCGGGCCTGATAGAAGCCCAGCGGGTTGAACGTCGATTCGAGCCAGCCATCGCCGCCGCTGGCGAACTCCGGTGGAACCGGTCTGCGGTAGCTGAAGGGGTCCTTCTTGGCAAACCAGCCGGTATCCAGCGTGGTCATGCCGCTCGCCAGCATCTCAGGGGAGACGTACAGCCAGCAGACGCCCGGACCGCCGCGCAGGTACTTGTAGCTGCCGGCGATGGCAAAGTCGACATCCAACGCCGTCAGGTCCAGTGGCAACACGCCGTAACCGTGGTAGACATCAAGCAAGACTTGGGCACCGGCCTCGTGGGCGGCGGCGACCAGGCGCTCCAGGCCATCGAGCACCTGGCCGGTGGCGAAGAAGACCTGGGATACGACAACCAGGTCGATGCTGTCGAGGCGGGCGATCAGGTCGTCGACATGGAACAGCCCGTTCTCCCTGGCGTTTACCGTGGTCAATACGGCGCGGCCTCGGTGGTCATACTGCTTGAGGATATGGTCGATCGAGTCGAACTCGCCGTTGGTGGACAGGACGCGTGGTACGGTCGCATAGCTGTTGAGGACGGCGCGCAGACCTTGACCTGCGCTGGTCTTGGGAACAATGCAGTCGGCCCGTGCTACGCCCAGCAAGGTGGCCGTGTTGCTGCGCCAGTTCTCCATTTCCTGCCACCAGGGAGACCAGGCGCCGTCGAGCTGCTGGAACCAGGCATTCGATCCTTCGGCGATATCCGCCTCGGTGGCATCGAGTGGCCTGCCCAGTGAATGGTTGGCCAGGTAGATATCCCGGCTCTCGCGGTGCAATACCTTGCTGAACAGCGGGAATACCTGCTCGGCCAGCAAGGTCTCGGTCAATGAGGTGCCGCTGGGCAGCGTCAGGTGCTTGGGGTGAGGCATGATGTGCTCCGCATTAGGCTGCATGCGACGACCGGAGAGGGCGGGGCGCGCAAGAAACCAGTATCCTAGCGGAGAGTGTGGGGCGGGGCGACTGGGTTCAGGCGTAAGCGCTGATGGAATTGTAGTTCACGTTGCCATCCTGTTGCGTCTGGTAGGCCTGTTGCGCGCGGTTGCCCGCCGTGGTGGCGCCGCCCGGCTTGTCGGCCGCATCGGAATCCTCACCCTTGCCGGATGCGGCTCCGGGCTGCTCTGCCAACTGCAACTGCGCTTCCTGCGCCATCTGACGTGCCCGGGCGGCGACCGAGCGATCCGGGCTGCTGGGATCCTTGGGGGCGAGCGCCGCGCGTTCGATCTGGCGCGCCTTGCGCAGTGTTTCTTCCGGTGTATTGCCGGGTGAGGTATCAATGCTGACTTCACCGCCGATCGCGTAGTTCACGCCATCGGGTCCGCGCTGGTAGGAAAAGCTTGGTCCGCTGATGGTCAAGCCACCCGCGGCAGCCAGGTGGGCCTGCTCATGCTGGCGTACCTCGCGATCCCGCGCCTTCAGCTTTTCGACCTGGGCCAGCTCATCGGCGGACAGTTGCTTGCCAACCTGGGTGAGCTGCGTCTTGCCTTCCTGGGACTGGATGTCGGCCGTGGGGGAACTCGTGTCGACCGGTGTGGGACTACAGAGCGAACAGGTGCAGCCAGGGCTGTGCAGACGCACGCTGGTCGTCGTGTAATAAACGCTACTCGCGCCTGATGTACCTGAAACATTCATGGTGTGACTGCCGTTGGCTACACCTGATACCGGTTCTTCTCATAAGCCGCTGCTTGTTCATGGTACGCCGGTGTCATGGGGGTGGAAATGCCGAGTGTCGCTTAAACCATCATCCTTGGCGCCAGACGGCGATGTTTGCTTACATGAACCATGACGATACCGCGCACCCTCGCTACACTCCCCGCTGTGCCTTGTTTCAAACGACTTCTTCCTTCCGCGCTGCTTGTGCTCTTGCTGACCGAGCCAGCCTTTGCTGCCGGCCTCGAATACCATGTCGAGATCGACGCCCCTTCGCCGCTGGCAGATCTGTTGCGCAACAATCTGGGGGTACTGCGCTGGCAAGGCAGTGACTATATCGACAAGGAGCAGCTCGATAGGCTGTATGAGGCAACGCCCAGGGAGATCGAGGCGCTGCTTGCGCCGCAGGGGTACTTCAATCCCAAGGTCAAATCCGTCATGCAGCCCGAGCGTGCTGGCTGGCGGCTCCGTTTTACGGTTGAACCCGGCGAGCCTACGTCCATCCGGGACGTCGAGCTGCAAATTGAAGGCGCCATCCGGCAGGAGCCGGATTTCCAGACCCGCTGGGCAGAGTTGCTGGAAGTCTGGCCCCTGCCCATCGGCGCCAACTTCACCCAGCCCGATTGGGATGCAGCCAAGCGTCGCGGCTTGCAGGCGTTGCTGATCGATCGTTTTCCTGCTGCCGCCATCAAGGACAGCCGCGCCGAGGTGGATCCGGTCCAGTCTACGGCTGAACTCTCCGTGGTCTACAACTCCGGGCCGCGGTTCACCTTTGGCGACCTGTCCGTCAATGGCCTGAACAAGTACCCCCGCAAGCTGGTTGAGCGTTTGCAGACCTTCCAGGCCGGTGAGCCGTACAGCCAGCAAAAGCTGCTGGATTTCCAGACGGCCCTGCAGAACACCCCTTACTTCGCCAGCGTGTTCCTGGACGTACCGATCGATTCGGCCAAACCGGAGAATGTACCGGTCAGGCTGGAAGTGACCGAAGCCCCTCGCTACAAGACCGATGCGGGTGTGGGTTTCGATACCGACAAGGGACCGCGCGCGAGCCTGGCGTTCCGCGACAGCAATCTGCGCCAGTTGGGCTGGATCGGTAGTCTCAATCTGAATCTGCAACGTCGGGAACAAACCTTCAATGCAGGCGTCGAGCTACCGGTGGACCTTGACGGTTATCGTTATGGCAGCAGCTACAAGGTGGAGCATTCGGATGTGGCCGGCCTCGACAAGACGACCCAGACGCTTGGCGTGCAGCGCAGCCGGCTCAAGGGCCGGATCGAAGTGACCCAGGCCATCCAGTACACCAATGCCAATGAACGGCTGGATGGTGAGGAAACCAAATTCAACAAGGCGTTGATCTTCTCCCAGTCCTGGACGCGCAACGGCCTCGACAAGCCGGCAGATCCGCAGCGTGGTCTGCTGCTGAGCTGGCAACTGGGCGGTGCCGCCAAGGCGCTGTTGTCCGATACGAACTTCGTCCGGGCCTGGGGACGGGCAGCCTGGTACCACCCGCTGGGCGAGAAGGGGCTGGTCCTGTTCCGGGGCGAAGCCGGCCAGGTGCTGGCAGACAATACCGACAGCGTACCGAGCGATTGGCTGTTCCGCGCTGGCGGTGCCGGCTCGGTGCGGGGCTATGGTTATCAGACCTTGGGGGTGAAGGCGGAAAACGGTGCTGTGCAAGGTGGGCGACTGTTGTTGACGGGTAGCGCTGAATACCAGCACCGCGTGGTCGGACCGTGGCGTGCGGCCGTGTTTGCCGACGTCGGCAATGCCGCCAATGACTGGTTGTCGTTCAAGGCCTACAAGGGTTACGGGGTCGGGGCGCGTTATATCAGCCCGGTGGGCCCGTTTGCGCTGGACGTCGCCTACGGGGCTGCGGATCGCAAGGTCAGGTTGCATTTTTCCCTGGGGGTTGGTTTCTGACGATGAGCCAAGCGGCACCACCTTCCAAGGCCAAACCTGATCGTCCTGCCAAGCTGCGCCGCCGACTGCGGCTCGGCCCGCTATGGCTGGAGCTGATCCTGTTTGCGTTGGTGGCGGGCTTGGCGGCGCTGGCCCTGTTGACTGCGAGCGAGCGCGGTACCCGCTTGCTGTTCCAGTTGGCCGAGCGTCTTTCGGGCGGCAGTGTTTCCGTTGCGCACGTCGAAGGCACGATCTGGCATGAGCTGCGCTTGCTGGATGTGCGGGTGGATACCACCGGCAGCAAGGTAAGGCTGGATCGGGCCGAATTGCGCTGGCAGCCTGGGGCGCTGTTCGAAGGGCGTATCGAGGTGCAGCGCCTTGCGCTGGGGAAATTACAGATCAGCACCCAGCCTAACGAGGAGCCGGTCACGGTACCGGCGTCGCTGGCACTGCCGTTGGCGGTCACGGTGGAGGATGCATCCCTGCAGGGCTTGACGGTGGATGGCCAGCAGATACTGAAGCTGACCCGCCTGAAGCTCGATAGCGACGGCGATCACCATCGGCTGCAACTCTTACAGGCAAACACCCCCTGGTTCATTGGGGAGGGGACGCTCAAGCTCGGTGGTAGCCGCCCCTTTCCCGTTGACGGCAAGCTGGCCGTCCACGGTGACGCAGAGGGAGCACCGTGGCAGGTGAATATGGCAATCTCCCATAGCCTGGAGGCACTCACCCTGAAAGGAAAGGGTGCGGGTGGCCCGCAGGGCGCGAAGCCGTTCAAGGCGGACTTCGACCTGGGACTGCAGCCATTCTCCCCCTCACCGTACGGCATACTCAAGACTGGCCGGCTCGATACCGAGGCGATGGATCTGCGCGTGCTGTCTACCTCCCTACCCCGTACCGCGCTGGATCTGACATTGCAGGCCGAGCCACGAGGGGAAGCCGTGGCGGCTACGCTGACGCTGAAAAACCCGCTGGCCGGCGACTGGCTCGCCGGTCGATTGCCGCTGGCCGAGGTGCAATCGAAGCTGCTGCTGGACAGCCAGCAGGTACAGATACAGCAATTGCAGGCCGATGCTGCCGGGGGCAAGGTGGATGTGACTGGCAAGGCAAGCCTCGACAAACTTGATCTGGTAGTGGTGTTGAGCAAGCTGGACCCTCGCAGGTTTGGCGGGCCTGCCATGTCCTTGACCGGCAAGCTGGCGGTGCAAGGCAGCCCCTCCGAGCCTCACATTACGGGGGCGATCAGCGACCAACGTCTGTCGGCCAAGCTCGATATCGGTTTGCAGGGCAGTGGGGAGCGGCGCCAGTTGATTGCCCGGCGTATCGAGCTCGATAGCGCGGAAGGTTCGCTGGTGCTGGAGGGGCAGTTGGGGCTGGCGGCCAAGCAGGCGCTGACGCTCAAAGGCAAGCTGGCGGGTTTTGATCCTTCCACCTTGTCTGGCCTGCTGGACTACAAGCTGCCGGCCGGTAATCTCAACGCAGATCTGGCTTTCAATGGCCAGCTCGCTAAACCCATGGGGCTTGCAGGCAAGCTGGTCTTCCAGCCCAGCCGGTTCAATGGGCAGCCCTTGACCGGCCAGCTGCAGGGAAGCTGGCAAGGTGAGCAACTCGACGATATCAAGGCCGCCCTGCAACTGGGGTCGAACCGGCTCAATGCCCAGGGCGGTTTTGGCCGACAGGGCGAGGTGTTGCGTCTGGATGTGCAATTGCCGGACGTAGCGGATTTTGGTCGCGATTTCAAAGGGCGGCTGGAGGCGCAGCTGAGCCTGTCAGGCACCTTCCGGCGGCCTTCGCTGGTCGGTTCTGCGCTGGGTGAAGGGCTGCATTTGCCGGGCAAGCTTGCCGTAGGCCGGGCCAGCCTGAGCGCTAGATTCGATGCGGCGCCCGATAAGCCGGCGAGCAGCCCGCTGTCGCTCAAGCTGGAGGTGGCGAATCTGACAGCGCCGGAGGTGGGGGTGGATACCTTGCGGCTGAATCTGGCGGGAACGCAGGCGGGGCATACCATCGATCTGGCTGGTACAGGCAAGGCGGCAGGTCAGGCTTTTGATCTGGTGCTCGCTGCAAACGGGGCGCTGGACAAACAGAACTGGCGTGGCCGGGTGGAGACGCTGGAAAACCGTGGTCACTGGCCTTTGCGGCTCAACGCACCCATGCAGCTTGCGATCAGCGCTGATGGCGCCACGCTTTCCGGGCTTGATGCCGTTGCCGTGGGGGCCAAGATACGGGTACAGCACGGCGAGTGGCATGGTGGCCGCTTCGCCGGACAGGGCGATATACGGGATGTGGCGGTGGCGGAGTGGCTTGGGCGCCTGCCGGATATCGGCAAGCATGTGGCGACCGACCTGGTGCTGGGGGCAAGGTTTGACCTGCGTGGTGACGAACGCCTGGCTGGCAGCCTGCTGATAGAACGTCAATCGGGCGATCTGGCCTTGTCGGTGGATGACCCGACGATCAAGCCGATGCCTCTCAAATTGTCGAGTGCGCGTTTGCAGCTGGATCTGAATGGCGAGCAGGCAACGGTGGCGGTGGACTTGAAGTCCGCGGCCTTCGGGACGGCTGCCGGCAAGATGACGACGCGCTTCCAGAAGACCGAGAGCGGCTGGCAACCGGCGCGGGGCGCGCCGCTTGAGGGCAGCCTGCAGGCCGAGATGCCGTCGCTGGCCTGGATCGGGCCTCTGCTAGGCCCGACAGGCAAGGTGGAAGGCAAGCTGTCAGCCGAGCTGACTGCCGCAGGGGTTATCGGCGCGCCGCGCTGGTTTGGCAAGCTGAAAGCCCAGGACGTGGCGATCCGTCTGCCGGACGCGGGCATCAATTGGCAACAGGGTAATCTCGAAGCCACGCTGGATGGCGATACCGCCCAGCTTGCTGCCTTCTCGCTCAAGGCGGGCAAGGGCGGGGTCACTGCGGCCGGCAAGATGGCCTTGCGCGATGCCGGGCCGGAAGGGGGGCTGGATGTCACCTTCGATCATTTCGGCGCCCTGACCCGACCGGATCGCAATCTGGTGGTGTCGGGTACCAGCAGCCTGGCAGTGCAGGGCGAAGCGTTGACCCTGACCGGCAAGCTGGCCGCGGACGAGGGGCTGATCGAACTGCCCAAGAGCGATGCGCCGGTATTGGGGGACGATGTGGTCGTCAAGGGACGACCGCAGCAGGACAAACGTCGCAGCAAGCCTTTGCTGCTGACCTTGCGGCTGGACCTGGACCTGGGGCAGAAATTCATCTTCAAGGGGCAGGGGGTCGATGCCCGTTTGTCTGGTCTCGTGCGGTTGACGGCCAGTCCGACCCAGGCACTGGCCGCCAGCGGGTCCTTGAAGGTGGAGGAGGGGCGCTATGCGGCCCATGGCCAGAACCTTGCGATCAGCCGCGGCATCGTCACCTTCCAGGGGCCGATTGATAACCCGGCACTCGATATCCTGGCTGAGCGCAAGAACCTGCCGGTAGAGGTGGGGGTGAAGATCGGCGGCACGGCGATGGCGCCCAATGTGACGCTGACCTCCGATACGGCGATGGCCGATGCGGAAAAGCTTTCCTGGCTGATCCTCGGACGCGGCTCCGCCAGCGGTGGCGGTGACGCCGACTTGCTGCTGACCGCCGCAGATGCCCTGTTCACGGCCGGGGATTCGGTCAGCTTGCGACAGCAGATGGCCGGCCGGCTGGGGCTGGACGACATCAGTATCGGCCGCTCCGACACCTACACCAACAAATCCGACAGCAAGACCGATAGCGCAGGGAATACCAGCACCGTTGCCGGTCGCGTGGTGAGCTTGGGTAAGCGCCTGTCTGACCGGGCTTATGTCAGTTACGAGCAGAGCCTTGACGGCGTAGGTTATGCCGTCAAACTGACCTATCAACTGACGCGGCGTGTGTCTGTCGCCCTGACCGCGGGTGAAACCAGCTCCGCCGATATCCTCTATTCCTGGATATTCGATTAGTACCGTTCACGTTCAGGTTTCTCCTCGCCGCCCGGCGGACCAGATGGGACGAGGGTGTCCTAGTCCGGCAACTTTGATTAAGCTTGCTGCCCAGCCAGCTTTCGCCCATCCATGACCAGTCTGCTTGATCGCCCCTTTGTCTTTGTCGACCTTGAAACCACCGGTGCCAACGCGCAGCGTGACCGGATCACCGAAGTCGGGATCGTGACCTGGGACGGCGAACAGGCCAGTGAATGGAGTTCCCTGGTCAATCCGGAAACACCGATCCCCCCCTTTATCAGCCAGTTGACCGGTATCACCGACGCCATGGTCGAGACGGCACCGTTGTTCTCGTCGCTGGCCACGGAGTTGCTGACGCGGCTGGAAGGCTATGTGTTCGTCGCGCACAACGCGCGCTTTGACTATGGCTTCCTGCGCAATGAGTTCAAGCGCCTGGGGCTGGATTTCAAGGCCAGGGTCGTGTGTACCGTCAAATTGTCCAAGCGCCTGTTTCCTGGCGAGTACAAGCATAACCTCGACGCAGTTGCCGCCCGTAACGGCCTGGTCGTGGCCGGTGAGCGGCATCGGGCCTTGACCGATGCGCAGCTGATCTACCAGTTCCTGGTCAAGCTCAAGCGAGAGTACTCGCGCGAGGAGCTGGACGCGGCGCTGGAAGGCATCAGCCGGCAGCCCATCCTGCCGGCGGGGCTCGATGCAGAGACGCTGGACGATATCCCGGATGGGCACGGGGTCTACCTGCTGTACGGCGAGGATGACCGGCCGCTCTATGTGGCACGTAGTGACAATCTCAAGAAGCGGGTGTCGTCATATTTTTCTGCCAGTTCGCGAGTGCAGAAGGAGATGCGGCTAGGGCAGCAGACACGGCGCATAGACTGGGTATCCACCGCTGGCGAGTTGGGCGCTTTGCTGACTGAAGCACGGCTAATTCGCAGCCTGCAGCCGCTGCACAATCCGCAACAGCGGACCGAGCCAGAACTATGCGCCTGGCGCTATGAGCCCAACGAGGATGGCAGCGCCCAGCCGGAACTGGTCTATGCCCGCGATCTGCATTTCGGTCGACAGAACAACCTCTACGGCCTGTATGGCGGTCAGAAGGAAGCCACCAATACCCTGCGCAAGATTGCGGAGGCCAACAAGCTTTGCATGACGGCGCTGGGGCTGGAACGGGCCAGCCGCCGTGCCGGCACGCCGTGCTTTGGCATGCAGGTAGGCAAGTGCCGGGGCGCCTGCGTCGGCAAGGAACCCATGCTCACGCACCAGGCACGAGCCTGTGCGGTACTGGCCAAGCTCAAACTCTCTCCCTGGCCCTATGGTGGCGTGATCGTCGTGCGTGAGCGCTCCGACGCCAGTGTCGCCAGCGACCTGCATGTGTTCGACCACTGGTGCCATCTGGGCACCGTCGCTTCCGACGCTGATCTGCAGGCCTTGCTGACATCGCCCGCGGAGCCGGTGTTCGATGTGGATATCTACAAGATACTGAACAAACAGCTGCGCAGCGGCACCGGCTTGAAGATCATGTCCGTCGGCGCATCGCTTGCCGGTCTATAATTCGCCTCGATCAACGAACCCGCGACGAAGGTCCGTCCCCGTGTCGCCTGTCTAATTGGGCGTGTTGACCACCCTTGGTGGCCAGCCATCCCGGAAAGTAATCAACGTCATGTCCGTCAGTATTTCCCCCATTCCCGATTTGATCGCCGAGCTGGCCGCTGGCCGCATGATCATCCTGATGGATGATGAAGACCGCGAGAATGAGGGTGATATCGTCATGGCGGCGGAGCATGTCACGCCCGAAGCCATCAACTTCATGGCCAAGCATGCCCGTGGCTTGATCTGCCTGACCCTGACCGAACAGCGCTGCAAGCAGCTGGAGCTGCCGCTGATGGTGACGCGCAACGGGGCCTCGCACGGCACCAACTTTACCTTGTCGATCGAGGCGGCTGAGGGTGTCAGCACCGGTATCTCCGCCGCGGACCGCGCCCGTACCGTACAAGCCGCGGTTGCTCGCGATGCCAAGCCCGCCGATATCGTGCAGCCAGGGCATATTTTTCCGCTGATGGCCCGTGAGGGCGGCGTACTGGCGCGCGCAGGCCACACCGAAGCCGGCTGCGATCTGGCAAAGATGGCCGGTTGCCTGCCTGCGTCGGTCATCTGCGAGATCATGAATGACGACGGCAGCATGGCCCGATTGCCGGAGCTGCTGCCTTTTGCCGCCCAGCATGGTCTCAAGATTGGCACGATCGCCGACCTGATCCAGTACCGTAGCCGTACCGAGTCGTTGGTGGAACGGGCTGGCGAGCGTACGGTGCAGACGCCTGCCGGTGAGTTCCAGCTGGTGGCCTTCCGTGAGCAGGGCAGCGCGGCGACCCACTTGGCACTGGTGAAGGGCAAGTTCAGCTGCGATGACGAAGTGCTGGTGCGCGTGCATGAGCCCGTCAGCGTGATGGACTGGATGGACGCCGGTCAGTCGCGTCACTCCTGGGGTATCTACCAGAGCCTCAATGCCATCAACGAAGCAGGCCGGGGCGTGGTTGTCATGCTGCACCGGGATGAATCCGGCGATGATCTGTTGGCCCGAGCGCTGCCGGAACTGAAACTCAACAACCCGACCAAATGGGATCTGCGCACCTATGGCGTTGGCGCGCAGATGCTCAAATCCCTGGGCGTGGGCAAGATGAAGCTGCTCTCGCCCGAACGCAAGATGCCGAGCATGGCAGGCTTCGGTCTGGAAGTGACCGGCTTTATGGCGCCGTGATTTTTGACCTGATGACGGTAAGTCATTAGAATTTCGACCCTTTTTGATCAATCAGCTGTTGAGGCCCCGCATGTCTCGCTTTGAACATATTCCCGAGATTGAATCCAGTTTCGATGGCGCCGGCCTCAAGATCGGTATCGTGACCGCGCGCTTCAACAGCGACGTCTGCAATGGCCTCCTGACCGCTTGCCGTGATGAGCTCAAGCGACTGGGTGTTGCCGAGGCGGACATGTTGCTGATCAGCGTGCCGGGTGCACTGGAAATCCCGCTGGTGCTGCAGACCATGGCCAAGTCGGGCAAGTTTGATGCCTTGATCGCGCTGGGTGCCATCATTCGCGGCGAGACCTATCACTTCGAGCTGGTGTCCAACGAGTCGGGTTCCGGCGTGACCCAGGTTGGCCTCGACTTTGGTATTCCCATCGCCAATGCCATCCTGACCACCGAGAACGATGATCAGGCTCTGGTCCGCATGCAGGAAAAGGGCAGCGACGCGGCGAAGGTGGCTGTCGAGATGTCCCGCCTGCAAAAGACCTTGCGCGAACGCTTCAAGATGTAAGGATCAGGTGGGCCGTCAGGCCACCTTGTCCATCACTCCTGTGCCTGTCGGCGCGGGGCAGGCCGGATGTGGCCTGCAAAATCGGAATCAACCATAGCGCGGCGTCAGCCGCGCTTGCTCTTTGACAGGAAACTCCATGAGCCAAGATCAGCAAGCCCCCGAAGCCAAGAAGACACCGCAGAAATCCTCCCGTCGCCGTGCGCGTGAGTTTGCGGTCCAAGGCCTGTATCAGTGGCAGCTCACTGGCGATGGCGTAGCCAATATCGAGCGTTTCCTGCGTGACAGCAGCACCAGCTTCGTCCGCGCCGATGAAGCGCTGTTCCGTGACCTGTTCTACAACGCCCTGCGCGATGCGGAGGCCCTGAAGACCGCACTGGCACCGCATCTGGATCGTGACGAGGTCGATGTCAGCCCGGTTGAGCGCGCCGTACTGCTGGTGGCGGCATTCGAGCTGATTCACAAGCCGGAAACCCCCTACGCAGTCGTGATCAACGAAGCGATCGAGATTGCCAAGACCTTTGGCGGTACCGATGGCCATCGTTTCGTCAACGGCGTGCTGGACAAGCTGGCCCTGGAAGTTCGCGCGGCCGAAGTTGCCGCCGGCCGGACCAAGCGTCGCTAAGGCCCGGTGCGGCAACCGGGGTCTGGTCACCGCCTGGTGATCGGACCGAGCCGGTGGCCTGCCTGACGACCATGCCGCTTGATGAATTTGTCCTGATCCAGCGCTACTTCACCCGACCGACGCCGAATACGTTGTTGGGGGTGGGGGATGATGCTGCCTTGCTGGTGCCAACGCCGGGCCGGCAACTGGCTGTTTCCGCCGATACCCTGGTAGAGGGCCGCCATTTTTTTGCCGGTGCCGATGCCGAATCCCTGGGCTGGAAATCCCTGGCGGTGAATCTGTCCGATATGGCTGCCATGGGCGCGAGCCCTCGCTGGTTCACGCTTTGCCTCACCCTGCCGGCCACAGAGCCGGAATGGCTGGCCGGTTTTTCACGCGGACTGTTTGCCATGGCGGCGCAGCATGGGGTCGATCTGATCGGTGGGGACACCACCGGTGGTCCCTTGTCCATTTCCATCCAGATCATGGGTGAGGTCGAACCCGGCCAGGCCTTGCGACGTGACGGTGCGCGGGCGGGGGACGATATCTGGTTGTCCGGCCCGACCGGTGCGGCAGCCATGGCGGTTCGGCATCGCTACGGGAGCTTGCAGCTGGAGTTGGACGACCTGGCCGTTTGCGAAGCCAGGCTGGATAGGCCGCAACCCAGGCTGGCCCTGGGGCGTGCGCTGTGTGGGATCGCGACGGCGGCCATTGATGTCTCGGACGGCCTGCTGGCTGACCTGGGGCACATAGCCCAGCGTTCCCGCCTGGCTGCGATACTGCAACTGGGTGATCTACCCTTGCCACCATTGAGCGACGAGGCCTGTGCCTTGCCGGCTTTCGACAGCTGCCTGCTGGCTGGCGGGGATGACTATGAGCTGTGCTTTACCGCCGCGCCACAGTCCCGCGAGCAGATACTGGCCCTTGGCCGGCAGTTGCACCTGCCGTTGGCCCGGATCGGCCAGATGACTGAGGGCGGCGGCGTCAGTGTGCTCGACTGCACCGGAAGCAGCGTCAGCCTCGCCCATACGGGCTTCAACCACTTTGCCTGAGCATCATGCCTGCCCTACGCCAACCTGACCTGCGGTTCCTGCTGGCTCACCCCAGTCATTTTCTGGCGCTTGGCTTTGGTAGCGGCCTGGCGCCCAAGGCGCCGGGTACCTTTGGGTCGCTGGCCGCAATCCCGCTCTATCTTCTACTGAGCCTGGTCTTGTCGCCGTGGTGGATAGCGGCGCTGGCCGTGCCCCTGTTCCTGCTGGGCATCCCGGTGTGTGACCGGACCGGCAAGGCGCTGGGAGTCAGCGATCACGGCGCGATCGTCTGGGACGAGATCGTGGCCATGCTGCCCCTGCTGGCCATGGTGCCGCAGACGCCGCTCGGCTGGGCTGCAGCGTTCATCCTGTTCCGCCTGTTCGACATCACCAAGCCCTGGCCGATCGGCTGGGTGGACGCCAGGGTGAAAGGTGGCCTGGGCGTCATGCTTGATGACGCCCTGGCCGCGCTGCCGGCTGCACTTATCCTGTACTTTGTCGCACCTTACCTCGCCTGATCCTGGGCTTTCCCCGCGTGGCATGTAAAAAAGCGGTATGGCTTGCGCCATACCGCGAACTCTCTTTAGAGAGGAGTGAGTTCGTGCAGCGGGACCTAGGCGAGGCTTACCACCAGGCCTCCACCTGGGCACCGATGGTCGAGCCGTTGTGCTTGTTGCCGAATACGCGGGCCAGCCGGTCGCCGTTGACCCAGTTGTCGGACAGTACCTTGCGGGCGGCCTCGTTCCATTTGGCGTAGGTGTAGAACACCCGGAAGGTGGGACGTGACCAGGCATCCTTGCCTGCCGAGATAGCGCCCATCAATGTCAGCTTGGTCATGTTGCGCGTCTCGCCACCCTCGGGCTTGATGATGTCGTGGCCGAGTTCGGCCAAAAAGCGGAAGGGGCCGGCGATATGAGTGTCGGTACGGCCGCCGATCGAATACCAGTCTTCATCCTTACCGGTCACGGTCTTGCGGCGGTACTCGGCGATTACGTCCCAGGCGGTCTTGTCTATCAGGCCGGTCTGTTGGACCACGGCGCGCCATTGGCGGAAATCCTTGCCGGACTCGAACTTGGTGCCGAGGAAGGTGGCGCCACCCAAGGTGCCACCGGTGCGATGGTAGAATCCGATGCGCTTGGTGCCGTCACCACTGGTGTAGTCAGTGCCGGAAATCTGGTCCTTGCTCGCGGTGTTGTCGTGGTAGCCGAAGTAGATGTCCAGCGTGCTGTCCGGCAGGGTCTTGATGCCGGTGACGCGGAAGGCATGTTCGTAGCCGGTATCGTTGGCAATCTCGGTCCCATTGACGTCGTTGCCGGCGCGCGGGTTCATTAGGAAGGCATAGCTGAGCTTGGCCACGCCGAAATCCACGTCCTCGATACCCGCGCCTTCACTGTCGTGGTTTTCCAGGAACTGGTCGTTGATACCAAGCTGCACCCGGTCGTAAAAGCGCCGGCCGCCCCAGACCGTGCCGTTGTTCAGCTGCGAGATCTTTTCGCCGTAGATGTAGACCTGGTTGTAGCGGGCCAGCAGTTCATCCGTGCCGTGCGTGGTACCGATGGGCTTGCCGTCCTTGTCATACACCGTATTGCCGAACTCCTGGCTGCCGTAGCCTCGGTAGACGGACGGCATGAACTGGACCTTCCAGGTGCCGTATTCATCGGTCTTGGCGGCGGTGTAGATCAGGTTGGGTTCGATCACATAGTCGCACTCGTTGCCCAGGCGCCATTTGGTATCTGCCCCGGGCAGGCCGTAGCAGACCATGGTACCCCCCTTGGTATTGGTACCGACTGCGGCGCGCATATAGCCGTGGAATTCCAGGTTGTTGTCGGCAAAGGCGGGGGCGGCAAGGCAAGCCAACCCTACTGCAGCTGCACACTGCTTGAGCGTCAATTTCATCGTGTTGTCTCCATTTGTTTTCTGGGAAAAACCGCTTGCGCGGGGAAATGCGCATGGCCTTTGTTGTTCCAGCCATGTTGAAATCGTTTTCATTCCGATCTTGAGATGAGCACGTCCAGGCGCTCGTGAGCGTCTCCTTGTTGTTGAAGGTGGTAGGGGGAGGAGGGGGCTACGTCCCCAGGGCCTGGCCGTGCTTGCCGAACAGCAGTGTTCTGCCGGGATCGGGCTGCAGGCCGATCAGATCGCCCGCCTTGAGGCCGTGGTGGCCTCCTTGCAGCTTGATGGCGACGGTCTGCCTGCTGCCGGCGAGCTCGGTGTAGACGATTTCCGAATCGCCAAGATGCTCGAGCAGATCGACCCGGGCCCTGAGACCCTGGTCAACGGCGACGATCTGCAGGTGTTCGGGCCGTATGCCCAGTGTGATATCGCCTTGTTCGGCGACATGGGAGGGCAGGGTGATACGGTTGTCGTTCGCCACGGCCAGCGTGACCTGTTGCGCTCCGGCAAGACTGAGTTGGCAGTTCACGAAGTTCATCTTTGGCGACCCCAGGAAACCTGCCACGAACTGGTTGTTGGGGCGTTCGTACAGCTCCAGCGGCGCGCCAAGTTGTTCCATGCGGCCCTGATTGAAGACGGCGATGCGATCTCCGAGCGTCATGGCTTCGACCTGGTCGTGGGTGACGTAGATCATGGTGGTACCGAGTTCCTGATGCAGCTTGGAGAGCTCGATCCGCATCTGCACCCGCAAGGAGGCATCCAGATTGGAGAGCGGCTCGTCGAACAGGAAGACCTTGGGCTTGCGGACGATGGCGCGACCGATCGCCACGCGCTGGCGCTGCCCACCCGACAGTGCTTTGGGCTTGCGATCCAGCAAGTGCGATATCTGCAGGATCTCCGCCGCCCGCCCCACTGCCGCGGCGACGTCCGACTTGCTTTTGCCGGAGAGCTTGAGGGCAAAGCCCATGTTCTCGCCCACGGTCATGTGCGGATACAGGGCATAGCTCTGGAAGACCATGGCGACGCCGCGTTCAGCGGGTGGAACATCGTTGGCCAGCTCGCCCGCGATATGCAATTCGCCACCGCTGATCTCTTCGAGTCCGGCGACCATGCGCATCAATGTGGACTTGCCGCAGCCTGAGGGTCCGACCAGGACCATGAACTCGCCGTCCTCGATCTCGAGATTGAGATTTTCGATGACCGGGGCATGCCCTTCGTAGTGCTTGCTGATGTTGCGTAGTGACAGATTGGCCATGATGTCGTCCCCGTTTCAGCGCGCGGTGCTGGTGATGAATTCGCGGTACCAGTGCGCACTGTCCTTCAGCGTGCGCTCCTGGCTGAGGTAGTCGACGTAGACGATGCCAAAACGCTTGGCGTAGCCGGAATTCCACTCGAAGTTGTCGAGCAGGCTCCACAGGAAGTAGCCGCGCAGATCCACGCCCTGCTCGATCGCCGCCTGCATTGCTTCGAAGTGCAGTCGCAGGTATTCGATCCGCTCCGGGTCGTGTACTTGGCCGCCTTGATCCTTGCGATCCGCATTGGCCATGCCGTTTTCCGTGATGTAGAGCGGCGGCAAGGGGTAGTCCCGCTTCAGCATGAGCAGCAGGTCGGTCAATCCCTCGGGGTAGATTTCCCAACCCATATCGTTCACCCCCAGCTTGCAGGGCGCAGGAATGGGCGGTTCGTCCGTGCTGGCCCAGCCGCGGGTGTAGTAGTTGATGCCCAGAAAATCCAGGGGTTGCCCTATGATCACGAAATCGTTTTCAAGAACGCGCGGCGCATGATGTCCGAGGTATTTAAGGGCGCGCTCCGGATAGTGGCCGTGGAACAGCGGATCCATATACCAGCTCACGTAGAGGTCGTAGTCCAGCGCCGCCTTTTCGATGTCGGCCGGCTTGTCGGTAGCAGGGTAGGAGGGCGCTTGGTTCAGGACGATGCCAAGCTGGGCGGGGCAGGAAACGGCGCGCATGGCCTGCATCGCCAGGCCGTGGGACAGCAAGAGGTGATGCGAAACCTGGGCGGCCATGGCCTGACTGGCATAGCCGGGTGCGAACTGGCCGTTGCCGTGCCCCAACTGGGCGGTACACCAGGGTTCGTTGTGCGTGGCGATCGACTTGACCCTGTGCCCGAAGCGGCGAGCGACCTCTGCGGCATAGGTGGCGAAATGACGGCAGGTATCCCGGTTCAGCCAACCGCCCTTGTCCTGAAGGGCCTGGGGCAGGTCCCAGTGGTATAGCGTCAGGTGGGCGTCGAGCCCTTTCTGGTCCAGCTCATCCAGCAGCCGGCGATAGAAGTCAAAGCCAGCTTCGTTCCAGTCGCCTTCGCCCAGCGGCTGAACCCGTGGCCACGCCATGGAGAAACGGTAGGCCTTGCAGCCGAGCGAGGCGATCAGGGCAACATCGTCTGCGTAGCGGTGATAGTGATCGCAGGCGACAAGACCATCGCTGGCATCGATGATCTTGCCGGGTGTGGCGCAGAAGGTGTCCCAGATGGATGCGCCGCGACCATCCTCCTGGCCGGCACCTTCGATCTGGAAGGCGCTGGTTGCAACGCCCCACAGGAAATTCTTGGGAAAACGAGTAACGCTCATGCTTGGGTCTCCGGGGCACTAGGCCCGTACTGATTTAAAGCGGGATGGCTGCGTGAGCCATCCGTCACGATGGGGGTCAGGCTTTGACGGCGCCGGCGGTCAGGCCCTCGATCAGGCGGCGAGAGGTAATGACGAACAGCACCAGCAGGGGCAGTACGGCCACGGCAGAACCCGCGGAAATGGCTCCCCATGGCACCTGGCCGGTGCCGGCCAGTGAGCGTAGCGCTAGCGGCACGGTGTACATCGCCATATCGTTCATGATCACCAGCGGGCCCATGAAGTTGTTCCAGGCGCCGATGAAGGTCACCAGACCCAGGGTGCCAAAGGCCGGCGTGATCAGTGGCACGATGATGCGCCAGTAAATGCCGAACTCGCCGCAGCCATCGATACGGGCTGCCTCGATCAGTTCCTTGGGAATGGCCGAGCCGATGAACTGACGCATCATGAAGACGCCCATGGCGCCGCAGGCGGCGGGAACGATCAAGGCGCGGGGTTCGTTCATCCAGCCCAGGCCGGTCATGATCAGTACCGAGGGGATCATGCTCAGGAAGGCTGGCAACAGCATGGTGCCCAGCACGCCGGCGAACAGGAACTCCTTGTACTTGAAGTCGAACATGGCAAAGGCGTAGCCCGCCAGGCTGCACAGGAACAGGTTCAGCATGGTGGTTGCGATCGCGACATAAAAGCTCATGCCCAGGTTGTGCCAGAAGTAGGGCAGGCGGGTCAGCAGCAGCTTCATGTTGTCGAGAAAGGCGTCGCCGAACCACAGCGGTGGCGGCACGCTCAGGATGTCGGCGTCGCTATGGGTCGCGAACACGAACATGAACCAGAACGGCATCAGCATGATCAGTGCGCCACCCAGCACGATGGTGTAGGCGCCCAGATAGGAGGGGGTGAGCTTGAGTTTCATGTTCAGTCCTTCATGCCGCTCTTGGCGAAGAGCTTGTTGTTCGTCCAGGTCAGCATCGCGATCAGGATGAACAGCAGCCAGGCCACGGCAGAGGCGGTGCCGAAATCCCCGTCGACGAAAGCGGTGCTGTACATATGCATGGCCGCCGTCTTGCCAGCCTGGTCAATGCCACCGGTGCCGCCCGTGATGATGAAGGGCTCCTCGAACAGCTGCAGGTTGCCGATGATGGTCAGCGTGATGGCAAAGAACATCATGGGGCGCAGCATGGGCACGGTGATATGCCAGAACTGCTGGCGCTTGTTGGCCCCGTCCATGGTGGCGGCTTCGTACAGGTCCTTGGGAATGGTCTGCATGGCGGCGAGGTAGAGCACGGTGTTCCAGCCCACGTAGCGCCAGAACACGACGAAGGAAATCATCCAGCGGGTGTATTGCGGTTGACCCCAGTCGATCTTCTGCTGCGGGAAGAACCACTCCAGGACCGGTAGTTGGCCGAGCTGGGTCAGAATCTGGTTGATCACCCCGTAGTCGCGCGAGAACAGCGTGCCGAACACGAGGGCAATGGCGACGGACGAGGTGATGAAGGGCAGGAAATAGAAGCCGACCACGGCGTTGCGCCAGCGTCCGAAGGCGGTATGCAGGAAGAAGGCCAGCGGAATGGCGATCAGGTGCTGGGGTGCACCGGAGACCACGGCGATCCAGCCGGTATTGAACAGCGACTTCTGGAACCAGTCGTCGCTCAGGGTATAGGTGTAGTTCTCTATCCCCACCCATTTCATCGCAGCGAGGCCGGCTGCCGGGTCCCAGCTATGAAACGAGAGATAGATGGAGAACAGCATCGGGAAGACGCCAAACACCGCAAACAGGATGAAGAAGGGGCTGATGAACACATACGGTGCCCAATCCCAGGGGCGCAGCTTGCGGCGGCGAGTTTTGGACGTTTCCACGGTGTTATCCAGCGTCAGCGAAGACATGGCGAGGTCTCTTTGCAACGTACGAATCAGGATCAGGTGCTGCGGCATGGCATCGCCTCTGCCGCAGCCCGGATACGGCCGCCAGGCCATATCCGGGGGCACAAGGGCAGGGCTTAGCGACGGACGCGGCGCTTGATCGCGGCCTTGGCATCGGCCAACGCGGTCTTGATGTCCTTGTTCTGCTCCAGCACTTTCTCCAGCTCGGCGTTGATGATTTCCTTGGCGACGTTGTCGAACTTGTCGACGCTGGCGGATGGAATCTTGCCGGCAGCGACCCGCCAGAGCTGGCGCGCCTTCTGGCCGCCGAGGTACTCGATGGGTTCGTCGACGAAGCTGTCGTTCTGGGCTTCGATCAGGGAGGGAAAGGCATCGACCTCGCGGAAGGCGGCGATCTGTTGTTCCTTGTTCAGGGTCAGGAACTTGATCAGCTCCCAGGCGGCTTCCTTATTGGCGGTCTTTTTGGGAATGGCGTAGAAGCTGCCACCCCAGGACGCGTACGCGCCGTTGGGCAGCTGGGCCGAGCGCCACAATCCCTTCTGGCTTGGTGCCAGCCAGTTCTTCAGGTGGCCGGCGAGCCAGGCTCCCATCATCTGCGAGACGATCTGGTTACGCTTGAAACCCTCCGACCATTCGTTGGACCAGGCGCCGATCTTGCCGTCGATGCCGGCTACTCGCGCTGCCTTGGCAACCTCGAAGGCCTTCACGAAACGGGCGTTGTCGACCAGCACATTGCCGGCGTTGTCAAAGTACATCCCTTCGCCATCCTTGAGGTTGGCGCGAATGATGATGTCCTTCAGGTCGACGGCGTTGGCCAGCATGTAGGCGCCTGTAGCGGCCTTCACCTTCTTGCCGGCGGCGATATAGCTTTCCCAGGACTTGGTCAGATCGGTTTCGGTCACGCCGGCTTTTTCGATCAGGTCCTTGCGATAGAACAGGGCACCTGGGCCGATGTCGCTCGGAACGGCCGCCAGCACGCCGCCGTCACTGATGCCCTGCGGCAGCGAAAAGCGGGAGATCAGGTTCTTGTTCTGCAGGCCGTTGTAGGGCGCCTTGGCCAGGTCTTCCAGGCCGCCGGACTCGGAAAACTTGCCGATGAAGTCGAAGTCGATCGCCATCACATCCGGCAGGTTGGAGCCGGTCGCCAGCGCGGTTGTCATGGCGTTGTGGTGGTCGGGGTAGGCAAGGCTCACGACCTTGACCTCGATCTCCGGGTGCAACTTCTTGAAGGCAGCCAGCCCGACCTTGGAGGTACGGTCATGGTCGGGGAAGGATGCCAGGGTGACGACGGTGTTGGCCTGCGCCGAATAGGCGAGTGCAATGGCAAGAAGGCCGGTCTTGAGGCTAATGTGCATGGGATTGTCTCCTCCAGGTTTACCTGGATGTGAATATGAAAACGATTTCAGATCGTGACGTGCTAGGTGCGGAAAGGGCTCAGTGCATGGTCAACTCCGGGTAGGTGGCGCGGTCAGGGCGCCTATTGCGGAATCAGCGCCCGCAGCAAGGGTTGCCGCCAGCTTTGAGTGGAGGGGTCGTACGCGCCGAAACCGGCACCGAATTCCCAGTAGGACCAGCTGAAGCCTCGTTGTTCAGCTGCGCGTGCCACGGCCGTGGTCCAGGCGACGCGCGTGGCCAGGCCAGCCTTCGAATAGACGCCGAACTCGCCGAGAAAGACCGGTCTGCGGTTTTGTTCCGCCCATTGCGTGACCTGGCTGAATGCGCCATTCAGTCGGGCCATTTCCGCCGGGCGGGCGGACCAGCTTGTGCCCAGCCAGGCATCTGCACCTGCTACCCAGTTGGCCCCCTGATGGCTCACCTCCATCGGTTCGTAATAGTGGAAGCTTGCGATCAGGTTGCGGTCCGTTTCCGGTAGTCGCAGGGTGGCGAGCTTGCGGTAGCCGTTCCAGTCCGTGCCGCCAACGATCAGGGTGCGGTCGGGATTGCTCTGCCGTATGAGCGGGATCAGTGCGGCGATGGCGGCGTTCCAGCGGGTGTCGTCCAGCTTGCCCATCGGTTCATTCAGCAACTCGAACAGTACCTGGGGCGGTGCGTGCCGGTAGTGGGTTGCCACTTGTTGCCATATGCCCAGAAAGCGCGGCAGTTCCGTCTCCGGCTCGCTCATCATGGCCGTGAAGTGATGGGTGTCGAGAATGATGGCGAGCCCGACACGCTGTGCCTGGGCGACGGCCCAGTCCACACGCGCCAGGAAGTCGGGCTCAATGGGGTAGGGCGCTTCGCGGCCAGCCCGGGCATCCCAGCGGATAGGCAGGCGGACGGCGCTGAAGCCGGCGGTTTTGATCTGGTCGAAGAATTCCGCCACCAGCACCGGGCCGTACATGCCTTCCCGCTCGAACTCGAGCATATTGCCCAGGTTGATGCTGCGGGCCAGCAGGCGATTACACGCTTCCGCCCGTTGCTGGGGCGGTGTTTCCACATCGCAGCCGGCACCGGCCGCCAGGCTGGCCAGCAGGGCGAAGAGCAAAACGAGTTGGCGTGTAGGGATACGCATCCTGCTTTCCTGAGGGCCGACATCGAACGGATGTTAACCCCATATGTTTTGACAACGATTTCAAGCCTAATCGCACCGTTACGTAAGTAAATGACCAAAGCGCTTTGGATTGGGCATTGACGAACTACTTGTTTGATTTTTTTGCCCTTTTTGCAGGGCTTGCACAGGGTGAGGCGAGTTTCTGCAGCTTGAAGTGGCGGGTAATGCCGGCTGCTGACCATGCGGGCTTTCTTGCCGATTAGGCAGAAAGCTGTCTCCGTATTGTTTTTTTGCTTGTTCATGAAAACGGTTTCATAGTAAACATGAACCCGGACAGGCTGCAAGCAAAACCTGCAATCCTGTTGTGGCAAAGCAGACACAACAAAGCTTGCCGGATATGACGCAAGCCTTGTGGCATCTTGTTTACATGAGGATTGAAAACGTTTCCCTGTTCTGGGAAAGTACGCGGGGCAGAGATGTCGCCGCGCTGTAAGCAACCTGAGCTGTCAGGAATCCAGGAAGATCATGCTGCAAAACCCAAATGCTCCCGCTACCTCGACCTTGCATGAAGTTGCCAGGATTGCGGGTGTCTCCCCCAGTACGGTCTCACGCATACTCAATGGCACCGCGCGGGTCTCCGACGACAAGCGCAAGGCGGTCGAAGCTGCGATCGCCAATCTGAACTACAAGCCCAACCTGCTGGCCCAGGGTCTCAAGAAGGGCAGGGCCATGACCATCGGCATCCTGACCCAGGATCTGGCCAGCCCGTATTTCACCGAAGCCTTGATGGGGGTGGAGGCGGCGCTGACCGGCACCGGTTACGCCCCCTTGATTGTCAGCGGCCACTGGCATGCCGACGAGGAGGCAGAGCGGGTTGAGCTGCTGATTGCACGCAGGGTGGATGGGATCGTCATCCTGTCTGGCAGCCTGAGTGACAAGCGCATCAACGAGTTCGCCATGCGCTTGCCCATCGTGGCGACCGGGCGTCGCATCGACGCCGGCAATGCGCGCGGCATTGCGCTGAACCAGCTGGATGGCGCCCGCATGGCGACCGAATACCTGCTGGAGCAGGGGCACCGGCAGATTGCCTTCATCGCGGGTCCGCCGGACCATGATGATGCGCGTGCCCGCCTGGCGGGTTATCGCGCTGCCCTGGATGTTGCCGGCATCCATTTCGATCCCAACCTGGTGGCGCAAGGTAACTTCCTGGAGTCCGGCGGTCTCCTGGCGCTGAATGACCTGCTGGAAACGCGGCAGCGCTTCACCGCCATCTTCTGTGCCAACGACCAGACGGCCTATGGTGCGCGACTAGCGCTCTATCGCCGCGGCATCCGGGTGCCGGATGACATCTCCATCGTCGGATTTGATGATCTACCGTATTCCAACTACACCACGCCGCCGCTGACCACGGTAAAGCAGCCCATCTATGAGGTGGGCAAGCGGGCGGTGCAGGCAGTACTGCAGATGGTCAACGATGAGCCCGCGCTGATCATGCCACCCACGCTGGAGCTGGTGGTGCGTGAATCCGTCAAGCGCATGCTGTAGGGCGGAAACAGATGTGTGGCGCCCGCTGGTCGGGCCGTTCCGGGTGGTGAAAACAGTTGTTCGAAAAAACCGTATGATCTGCTCAGATCATTCCGCTATCAGCCATGGTTTCGGCTCTATAGCATGGGAACCGTCTATTCAAATTAATTGAAAGGAGTTCTTCATGCTTACCCTGCGCTCTGGTCACGAACGTGGTTATGCCGATCACGGCTGGCTCAAGTCCTTCCACAGCTTTTCCTTCGCCGACTACTACGATCCTGCCCGCATGGGTTTTGGTCCCCTGCGTGTGATCAATGAGGACCGGGTTGCGGCGGGCGCGGGCTTTGGCACTCACGGCCATCGTGACATGGAAATCATCAGCTATGTGCTCGATGGCGGTCTGGCGCACAAGGACAGCATGGGCAACGGCTCGGTCATCCGTCCCGGTGATGTGCAAAGAATGAGCGCTGGTCGTGGTGTCATGCACTCCGAATACAATGGCTCGCAAGACGACAACGTGCATTTCCTGCAGATCTGGGTCATGCCCAATGTAACGGGTATTCCACCCAGCTATGAGGAGAAGCGCTTCGAGCCGGTGGAGAAACGTGGCCGGCTGCGGCTGATTGCCAGCCCGGATGCTGCGGAAGGTTCGGTACTGCTGCACCAGGATGCCCGTCTCTACGCCGGCCTGTTTGATGGTGCCGAGACCGCGAGCCTGAGCTTGGCCGCCGGACGCCGTGCCTACGTTCACCTTGCCCGTGGCAAGCTGCGCGTGAATGGCGAATTGCTGCAGGCTGGGGACGCGGTGACGGCGGAACAGGAAACGACGTTGACGTTCACCGATGGCGAGGACGCCGAAGTTCTGGTGTTCGATCTGGTCTGATTGTCTAGATTCAATAAGGAGGAAAGCATGACTGTAAGCGCACGGAAGTCCCTGCTGGGTCATTTCATGACCGAGCTGGCGGCGGGTGATGCCAACTGGCTGGCTGATGCCGATGTATCGGCCGGTGGTGCGGGGACCGCGCCGGATCCGCACCAGATGCTGGATGCAGCGCTTGCCGCCTGCACCGCCATCACGGTTCGCATGTATGCGGAACGTAAGGGTATGGCGTTGGAAGATGTGCAGGTCAGCATCGACCATGTCGAAGCCGGCGGGGTCTATCGTATTGATCGCAAGGTCACGCTGGTGGGTGAGCTTGCGGATGCGGACCGGGCGCGCTTGCTCGAGATTGCCGACAAGTGCCCGATCCACAAGGCCTTGTCGGGACGGTTCGAGATTTCGACCCGTACGGTCTAATGCTGTGAGTTTCAGTCGTGCTGCCGGGGCCGGGCCGTTTGGTGCCGCCCCGGATGGTAGGCACGGATTGCACCATCCATCACGATGAGGAAACAGTCATGCCCGCACGCATACTCGTATTTGCCGGCAGCAGTCGCCGCGCTTCGCTGAACAAGCGCCTGGCGGCGGTGATGGCGGCCGCCGTTGATGCGGCCGGTGGCCTGGCGACGATGATAGACCTGGCGGACTACGACATGCCGTTGTACCAGGGTGACTGGGAAACTGACTATGGCGCGCCGGAGCCTGCCAGACGCCTTAGCAGCCTGATTGCCGAGCATGATGGGCTGGCGTTGGCTTCGCCGGAAAACAATGCCTCGGTCTCTGCCTTGATGAAGAACACGCTGGACTGGGTGTCACGTGTCAACGGCGGTCAGGTGTTGCAGGGCAAGATCGCCTTGCTGGCGGCGGCCTCGCCGGGGGCGCTGGGTGGCCTGAGGGGCTTGAATCACCTGCGCGATATCCTGCACACTTTGGGGGTGGTGACCTTGCCGCAAACTCTTGCGGTCAGTCGTGCCAACGAGGCATTTTCCGAGGAGGGGCGGTTGAGCAATGCGCGCACGCAATCACAGCTCGATGGGTTGGTTGCGCGCCTGTTGGCGATGAGTAACTCGCTCAAGGCAGATTGAGGGCACTTTTCATCGCCTGTTGGGTCTATGTCCATAGCGACGTAAGGAGTCTTGCCATGTACCGTCACTATCTGCTGCCCGTTATTGCGGCCCTGCTGCTTGGGGCCTGTGCCACCTTGCCGCCCGCCGTGTCGGTGGATGAGGCGGTCAAGCTCAGCAAGGAGGGCGTCAAGCCCGATGCCCTGATCGCCATGATGCGCGAAAGCCGCTCCACCTATCGGCTCACTGCCAGCGATATTCTGCGCTTGCACAAGGATGGCTTGCCTGAGCCGGTGCTCGATTACATGCAGCAGACCCAGCTTGATGATGTCCGCAAGGAAGAACGGTTGAATGATTGGGACCGACGGCCGCGCTTCTGGTATGGCTGGTATCGATGGTAAGCCCATCATCAAAAAACCGCCTATCGGCGGTTTTTTCATTGGGGGGCATCGCGGCTGCCTCAGGAAAGGTCGATTGGAATCTTGAGATAGTGGCGGCCATTGTCCTCCGCCGGTGGGAGCTCCCCTGCCCGGATATTCACCTGAACGGCGGGCAGCATCAGCGTCGGCACGGCCAGGGTGCGGTCGCGCGCTTCGCGTAGCCGGATGAATTCGGCTTCCGTGGTGCCGGCATGAATATGGATATTGGCGGCACGCTGCTCCGCTACCGTGCTGACCCAGGCGGCCGCCCGATGTTCCGGTGGGTAGTCGTGGCACAGGTAGAGCCGCGTATCGTCCGGCAGCGATAGCAAGCGCTGAACTGAGCGATAGAGCGTTGCGGCATCCCCACCAGGAAAATCGCAGCGGGCCGTGCCCAGGTCGGGCATGAACAGGGTATCGCCGACAAACACGTCATCGCCGATCAGGTAGGCCATGTCCGCCGGGGTGTGGCCCGGCACCGACAACGCCTGCGCGGCGAGCCGGCCGATCCGGAATACCTCGTCCGCCTTGAACAGGTAGTCAAACTGCGCGCCGTTCACCTGAAAACCGGCTTCCAGATTGAACAGATCACGAAAGATCCGTTGTACGTCGCAGATCCGCTCGCCGATGCCGATGCGCCCGCCCAGTAGCCGCTTCAGGTAAGGGGCGGCCGAAAGGTGGTCTGCATGCGCATGGGTCTCGAGTATCCAGTCCACCGTCAATCGCTGGTCGCGCACATGCGCCACGATACGATCGGCGTTGAGGGTGCTGATGCGCCCTGCGCGCGGGTCGTAGTCGAGTACCGGGTCGATGATGGCTGCATGGCCACCCGGTTCATCCTCGACGACATAGCTGATCGTGCCGGTTTGCTCGTCGTAGAAAGGGGTAACGATGGCGGCTTGAGGCATGGATGGTGCGTCCTGAGTCAGTATGCTTGAAAACATAATATCTTTTTGTATAATGTGTCAATCGTTATCGAATATCGCTCGGGCATCATGACTGCAGAACAACTTGCGGCCTTGCGCAATGCGGCCGGCTCCGCGGCGGCGCTGCTGAAGGCATTGGCCAATGAAGATCGGCTGCTGCTGCTTTGCCAATTGGTGGAGGGCGAGAAGAGCGTCTCGCAATTGGAAGCTGCCTCCGGCATACGTCAGCCCACGCTGAGCCAGCAACTGGGTGTATTGCGCAGTGAAAACCTCGTTGCTACGCGGCGCGATGGCAAGTTCATCCATTACCACCTCGCCAGTGCAGAAACCCGGCGCGTGCTGGCACTAATGTATGAACTGTATTGTCCGCCTGGTCAGCAAGGAGCCGCCGATGCACATTGACTTCCAGCACTTCACCCCCTGGCAGTCGCTGGCCGGTGGCCTGCTGATCGGCCTTGCGGCAGCAGCCTGCGTACTGCTGCTGGGTCGCATCATGGGCGTGTCCGGGATTGTCGGTGGTCTGTTCGGTATCCGGGACGGCGCCGAATGGCGCTGGCGCGGTGCCTTTGTCGCAGGGCTGGTCGTGACGCCCTTGCTATGGCGGCTGTTCCTGCCGCTGCCCGAACTGACCATCACGGCAAGCCCGCTGACCTTGCTGCTCGCCGGCCTGCTGGTGGGGTTCGGCACGCGTTTGGCCGCCGGTTGTACCAGTGGCCACGGCGTATGTGGCCTGGCCCGCCTGTCGCCCCGCTCGCTATGGGCAACTGGCACCTTTATGACCGCCGGCTTTATCACGGCCTACCTTGTTCGACATGTCGCGGCGGTGCCCCTATGATGCTGCTGCCCGCATTGCTTGGCCTGTTGTTCGGATCGGGGCTGCTGCTCGCGGGCATGGCCAATCCCGCCAAGGTGCTGGCTTTCCTGGATATTGCCGGCACCTGGGATCCGAGCCTTGCCATGGTCATGCTGGGCGCCATCTCGGTGGCGATGCCCGCCTTCCAGGTCGCCCGAAGGCGGTCACGCAGCCTGCTGGACCTACCCATGCAATTGCCGGCACCGGCTCGGGTTGATCGTCGCCTGCTACTGGGCAGCCTGCTATTTGGCGCCGGCTGGGGGCTGGCGGGGATCTGCCCCGGCCCGGCGTTGTTGGGGCTGGGAACCGGTGAGGTGGAATTCTTGCTGTTTGTCGTAGCCATGTTGCTGGGCATGGGCTTGTTCGAGCTGCTGCAGCGGCGCCTATCTTGAGTATCGCAATCTATGCCTGAATGGCTGAAACGCTATCAACGTGCGGACTTGCCGCACGATCTTGTTGCCAGTGCCACCTTGCTGGTGCTGCTGATACCCCAAGGTCTGGCCTATGCACTGCTGGCGGGCCTGCCGCCGCAGGCCGGTCTCTATGCCAGTATCGTTCCGGTCCTGGTCTATGCCTTGCTCGGCTCGAGCGCGACCCTGTCGGTCGGCCCTGCCGCCTTGCCTTCCCTGATGACCGCCACCGCCCTGGCGGGCATGGCCCTGCCCGGAACGGCGGCCTACGCCGCCGTCGCCGCCATGGTGGCGCTGTTGTCCGGCTTGCTGCGGCTGGCGCTGGCGGGTTTGCGCTTCGGCTTTATCGCCAACTTCCTGTCGCAATCGGTGGTGGGTGGTTTTGTCAGCGGCTCCGCCGTATTGATCGTGCTCAGCCAGGTGCCGCAACTGTTCGGCGTGTCCGCGCACGGCAGCACCGCTTGGGAAATACTGCAGGCCTTGATCGCCGCCATGCCGGCAGCCAGCCTGCCGGCCACGGGGCTTTCGCTGGTGGCGCTGGGGCTGCTGTTTGCCGGCAAGCGCTGGACCAAGCCCTTGTTACGCGGCCTGGGGCTCGCCGAGCAACGGGCTGACCTGTTTTCCAAGGCCTTCCCTATCGTGGTGGTTGCGCTGGGTGGCGTCGCTGTCAGCATGCTGCAGCTGGATGTCCGGGTGGTGGGGCAACTGCCGGCCGGCTTGCCGCCGCTGGCGTGGCCATCGGTCGGTTTCGATGGCTTGCGGGCCATCGTCCCTGCGGTGCTGGCGATTGCGCTGGTTGGCTTTGTCGACAGTTTTTCGATTGCCCAATCGCTGGCGCTCAAGCGCCGGGAAACCGTCAATCCCGACCGGGAGCTGCTGGCGCTGGGGGCTGCCAACACGGCCGCAGGGCTGACTGGCGGGTTTCCGGTGTCGGCCAGTTTTGGCCGTTCTGCCGCCAACGAACTGGCAGGCGCCCGCAGCCAATTGGCGGGCGTGCTGGCCGCGGTCTGGATGATGCTGATACTGGTCGGTTTCACCGGTATTTTCGCCAGCCTGCCGCTGGCCGTGCTGGCCGCGACGATCGTCATGGCGGTGGCGCAGATGATCGACCTGTCCATTTTCCGCCTTGCCTGGCGATATGACCGGCGCGATGCCCTGGTCTATCTGGCGACCTTTGCCGGCGTGTTGCTGCTGGGCGTGGTCGACGCCATCCTGATCGGTGTTGCCCTGTCGCTGGGGCTGTTCATCTGGCGTACCAGCCAGCCCCATCTTGCGGTGCTGGGACGCGTACCGGGGACCGAGCATTACCGTAATATCCTGCGCTACGAGGTGGAGACAGACCTGCATGTGCTGGCTGTCCGGGTCGACGAGAGCCTCTACTTTGCCAATATCCGCTTTGTCCGCACCGGGCTGGTCGCACTGCTGAGCAAGCGGCCGGAAACCCGCGAGCTGCTGCTGGTCCTGTCTGCCGTGAATGCCATCGACGTCTCGGCCCTGCAAGGCTTGCGCGAACTCAACCGGGGCTTGCAGGAGCAGGGTGTGCGCCTGCATTTTGCCGTGGTCAAGGGACCGGTCATGGACCAGCTCAAGACCAGCGGTTTTCTGGAAGAACTCTCGGGTAAGGTGCACCTCTCCACGCATGCGGCGATGCAGGCTCTGAGCCTGGACGGCTCCCACGACTACGTGATCTGAGCCTGGACGGCTCCCACGACTACGTGATCTGAGCCGGGTAGCGAGGTAAAGGCCTTGCCCGGTTCAGGCCGGATAGATGGCGCCCAGCACGCGCGCACCTTTGGCGCCGGTGACGGCCGGCAGATTGCCTGGCTGGCCGCCCAGGCATCGTCTGGCCAGCCAGGCGAACGCCACGGCTTCGACCCAGTCCGGGTGCAGGCCCAGTTTCTCGGTACTCACGAGATGGCGAGGTGCCAGCAGCTGGCGTATCGCTTCCATCAGCGCACCATTGCGTGCACCGCCCCCGCAAACATAGATTTCGGCGGCGCCACTGGCCTGCCTGTCTATTTCGGTGGCGATGCTGCGGGCGGTGAATGCCAGTAGGGTGGCCTGCACATCAGCAGTATCCAGTGTCGGCAGATGGGCGAGCTGCTCATCCAGCCAAGCCAGGTGAAACAGGTCGCGACCCGTGCTCTTGGGCGGAGGTGCGGCAAAATAGGGGGCGGCCAGCAACACGGCAAGCAGGGTCTCCGAGACCTGTCCCGTTCTCGCCCAGCGACCATCCGCATCGTAGGCATGCCCCTGATGGCGTGCAATCCAGCCGTCCAGCAACACATTGCCCGGACCCGTGTCCCAGCCACGTACTGCGCCATCGAGTGGCAGATCGGTCACATTGGCGATGCCACCGATATTCAGGATCACGCGGTGTACGGGACCCCCAAAGATGCCTTGATGGAACGCCGGGACCAGCGGCGCACCCTGCCCGCCGGCGGCAATGTCACGATTGCGAAAGTCGCTGACGACGGTGATGCCGCTCAGTTCCGCCAGACGCGCCGCATTGCCGATCTGCAGCGTGTAGCCCCGTTCCGGGCGATGCCGTATGGTCTGGCCATGCATGCCGATGGCGGCGATCGCCGAGGCGGGTAGCTGGCTTTGCCGCAGCAACTGCGCTACGGCTTCGGCGTAGAGGTCGGCGAGGGCGTTCTCCGCCTGGGCCGTGCGATCCAGCTCGTTGTCGGTGGGGGCCTGCAAGGCCAGCAGTTCCGCCCTCAGTGCGGGCGGGAAGGGCAGCAGCAGGCTTGCCTGCAGCCGGGGTTGGCCGGTAGCAAAATCGACCAGCGCAGCGTCGATGCCATCCAGGCTGGTGCCGGACATCAGGCCGATATAGAGGTGGGATAGCTTGTGCATGGGGGGCGTCTTGGGCTGGCAGGCTGCAAGCCTACCAAAAAGCGCTGGGTCGCGTTACCGACTGCTAGCGGTTGGAGGCAGCCGACTGCACGTTGATCGTCGTGTGAACGAGCAATGCGAGCAAAGCGGGGGATTGCGTTAAAATGCGTGGTTTCGAATGTCGCGGCGGCACTCCTGCCTAGCCGACCAGTGGAGAGTAATCGGTATGTCCCAGTCCCCCCTTATCCAGGATCTGCAAGATCGTGGCCTTATCGCGCAGGCAACCGATGCTGCGGCGCTCGATGAGCTGCTGGCTAAGGAGTCGGTGACGCTGTATTGCGGTTTCGATCCGACGGCGGACAGCCTGCATATTGGCAGCCTGGTACCCATCCTGGTGCTCAAGCGCTTCCAGCAGGCCGGCCATAAGCCGATTGCCCTGGTGGGCGGCGCGACCGGCATGATCGGTGACCCGAGCTTCAAGGCGACTGAACGCAAGCTCAACACGCCCGACGTGATCGAAGGCTGGGTGGAAAAGATCCGCGCCCAGGTAGCACCTTTCCTGAGCTTTGAAGGCAGCAATGCCGCGCTGATGGCCAACAACCACGACTGGTTCGGTGCCATGAGCGTGCTCGATTTCCTGCGCGACATCGGCAAGCACTTCTCGGTCAATGCCATGATCAAGAAGGAGTCGGTACAGCAACGTATCAACCGCGATGACCAGGGTATTTCCTATACCGAGTTCTCGTACAGCCTGCTGCAGGGGTACGACTTCACCGAGCTCAACCGGCGTTTCGACTGCAAGCTGCAGATCGGTGGTTCGGATCAGTGGGGCAACATCACCGCCGGTACCGATCTGACCCGTCGCCTGAACCAGCAGCAGGTCTTCGGCCTGACGCTGCCCCTGGTCACCAAGTCCGATGGCACCAAGTTCGGCAAGACCGAGTCCGGCACTATCTGGCTCGATGCCAGGAAGACGTCGCCTTATGCCTTCTACCAGTTCTGGCTGGGTACGGCCGATGCGGATGTCTACAAGTTCCTGCGCTACTTCACCTTCCTGACGCCAGCCGAGATTGATGCCATCGAGGTCGCCGACAAGGCGCGTGAAGCCAAGCCAGAGGCCCAGCGCATCCTGGCCGAGCAAGTGACCGCCATCGTGCACGGTGACGGCGCGGTGGAAGCGGCCCAGCGGATCAGCCAGAGCCTGTTCAGCGACAGCCTCTCGGCCCTGACTGAATCGGACTTCGAACAACTGGCGCAGGATGGTATGCCCGGTGTGGTGATGGACAAGGCGGCAACTGGCCTGATCGACGCGTTGGTGACGGCCGGCCTCGCCAAATCCAAAACCGAGGCGCGTACCTTTATCCAGAGTGGCGCTGTCAGCATCAATGGCCAGAAGATCGACAGCCTGGAGCACCAGGTTGTGGATACCGAGCGCCTGTTCGGCCGCTTCACCTTGCTCAAGCGTGGCAAGAAGAACTACGGCCTGATTAGCTGGCAGTAAGCTAGCCTCGCTCCCGCCATGCTGCTGGTGCGCTGCCCAGCGGCATGGCCGGATTGGCCCAGTAGGCGGGGGTAGCCGACAGTTGTGCGGCATGCCGTACCGCACTCAGGCGGCCGAAGCCGGAGTCCGATTCTTCCAGCCAGGCGTTCGCCTCGGCTTCCTGCATGTCCGGCGTGGCAACGCCTGCCGCATCCTGTCCCAGGCTACGCAGCCAGTTCGCCGTCTGCACCAGCGATACACGTACATGCCAGCTGCCACCTTCGGTCGCGCGCCGATGCAGCGCGGCCATTGCACCCAGGGCCATCAAGTAGCCGGAAGCGTGATCCAGCACCTGCATGGGTAGTGGGCGCGGTGCGCGCTCATCCCTTGCGGTAGCTTCGGCATGGTTGAAGCCGCAGGCAGTCTGGACCAGGGAATCAAAGCCCCGCTTGGCTGCCCAGGGGCCGACATGGCTGTAAGCGGACAGCGAGACATAGACGATGCCGGGACGCCGCCGTGCAGCTTCCATCGGGCCAAAACCGCGTTGTGCCAAGCCATTCGGCCGATAGCCCTGGATGAATACGTCCGAGTCGCCCAGTAGCTCGCCGAGACGAGCCTGGTCCGCAGCGTGGTCAAGATCCAGATAGGCGTTGCGCTTGCCCCGGCCGGTGTCGATCACCAGTGCGGGGATGGAAGGCAGGTTCGGAGAGCTGATCGCCAGGACATCGGCCCCGTGGGCCGCCAGCGTACGTCCGCACACCGGACCGGCAATGACCCGGGTCAGGTCGAGTACGCGTATCCCGGCCAGGGGGCGTGTAGCGGGTGGCAATGCTTGCGGTGCGGTATCGTCCAGCCGCTCCAGTGTGAATACCGGTAGCGGTGCCACGGCCGCCGCTTGCGGATGGGCATCCCATTCATCGAAGGACCGCATGGCGGCGACCACCATGCCCCGGGCCGATGCTGCGGCCTCGAAGTCTTCAGCTTTCCAGCCCTGCAGGGCGGCCTGGACGCTGGCCTTGTCATGCTCGCAACCCAGCAGCGCCAGTACGCCATCGCGATGATGGGGGAAGTTGGTATGCAGCCTGATCCAGCGCCCATCACCGCACAGATAGGCGCCGGCGATCTTGTCCCAAGGGTCGGCTGGTGGTGCGCCATCGACGCGCAGATGACGTTCGCTGCGAAATTCCGCGACCGCATGCCGCATGTCGACCTCCACCTGCTGCCAGCTGCCTTGTCGCTGCTGCCAAAGGGCCGCCGCCGCCAGCCCTGTCGCCGCGATGCTGGCCTGGGCGGCGGTACCGGTGGCGAAGCTGGATGGCAGGGCCGGTTCCCGGCCGCTGAGTTGGAGGTAGGCCAAGGCGGCAGGATCCAGGCCGGCCGTTTGCCAGAGCGCGGCAGTCACGTCTTGCGGGTTCGGGTACATGGAGCAGAATACCTGTGCGATAGGGAAGGGCGCGCTGTGAGCTAGCGATCGCGGGCCGTTCTGGAGTTCAACATGGGCTGGGCGGGGGCGACGGCCGCTTGCGGTGTTTCGGGAGGTGCTTCCTCGGCTTCTTCCTCGGGCTCATCCGTCGGTACCGGTTCGCTGCCGGGTATGGGCACGCCTTCCATGCCGACGCCGGCAATGAAGCCGTTGCCGGGTGTAAATCCTGCCAGATAGAGCTCGCCTCCGAGATTGACGACGCCTTCGGGGAGCGGATTCTCATATTTAGGCACGCCCTTGAGGGCCTGGCCCATGAAACGCATCCACATCGGCAGGGCCAGCTGTGCGCCCGCGCCGCTATTGCCTAGAGAGCGAGGCTGATCGAAGCCAAACCAGCTCACCGTGACCAGGCTGTGTTGATAGCCGGCAAACCAGCCGTCGTGCGCGTCGTTGGTGGTACCGGTCTTGCCGGCCAGATCGGTACGACCCAGGCTGTTGCTCTGGTAGGCCGTGCCATGCTGGGCGACGCCAGTGAGCAGGCTGTCCATGATGTAGGCGTTGGCTGCCGAGATCACCCTTGGCGCGTTCTGCTCTGCCACGACGGGCCGCGCCTGCATCAACAGCTTGCCCTGGCCATCGCGGACTTCCTGGATCAGGTAGGGCCGGACCAGATAGCCACCATTGGCAAACACCGTGTAGCCGCGCGCCAGTTGCAGCGGGGTTACCTGACCTGCGCCAAGCGCCATCGGCAGATAGGGCGGGACCTGCTTGGGGTCAAAGCCAAAGCGGCTGACATAGTCTCGTGCGTAAGGCACGCCGATCTGCTGCAGCACCCGCAGGGCGACGAGGTTCTTGGATTTCTGCAGGCCGCGGCGCAGCGTGATCGGCCCCGCTACCGAGCCATCGTCGTTCTTGGGTTGCCACAGCTGATCCTGGTTGGGATCAAGCCGGATGGACATGGGGGCGTCGTTCACCACGGTGGCAGGGCCTATGCCCTTTTCCAGTGCTGCCGAGTAGACGAAGGGCTTGAAGCTGGAGCCCGGCTGCCGCCAGGCCTGCACGACCCGGTTGAAGGGATTGATACGAAAATCGAAGCCGCCGATCAGCGCCCGGATGGCACCATCCTGCGGCTGTACGCTGACCAGCGCGCCCTGTACCTCCGGCAACTGGCTCAGCTCCGGTTTGCCTTGCGCATTGTTGCCGAACCGAACAATGGCACCGGGCTTGATCCGCAGTTTCTCCGCGGCATCGGCGCGCAGGCCGGTTGCGGCAAAACGCTGGCTGGCCGGCAGCAGGGCGCGGGTCTCGCCGTCACGCGTCATCAGCGTGATCGCCTTGGTATTGAGCGCGATCACGACGGCGGCGGTCAGCTCATCGGCATCGGGATGGGTTTCCAGTGCTTCGGCCACGACGTCGGCCTGATCATCGGCCTTGACCGGCAGTTTGACGAAGCCCTCAGGGCCGCGGTAGCCGCGCTTGCGATCATAGTCGAGCAGGCTGTCACGCACGGCCTGCCAGGCGTTCAGCTGGGTGGTGTAGTCGACCGTGGTGATGACGGACAGGCCACGTGCATAGGCCGACTCGCCATATTGGGCGACCATCTGCTGGCGCACCATCTCGGCCAGGTATTCGGCGTGCGGACTGGCGCTGCTGCCTTTGCCGCTGGCCAGTTTCAGGGGCTCGGCCAGCGCACGCTGATAGTCGGCATTCTTGATGTGACCCAGCTCCAGCATGCGCTTGAGGATGTACACCTGGCGGATGCGGGCCCGATCGGGATTGACCACCGGGTTGTAGGCGGCTGGTGCCTTGGGCAGGCCCGCCAGCATCGCGGCCTCGGCCAGGCTGATTTCCTTGAGGTCCTTGCCGAAATAGGCCCGCGCGGCAGCGGCAAAGCCGTAGGCGCGCTGCCCCAGGTAGATCTGGTTGAGATAGAGCTCCAGCACCTCGTCCTTGCTGCGTACGGCCTCGATCTTGTAGGACAGCAGGATTTCCCGAAGCTTGCGAGTGAAGTTCTTGTCACGGGTCAGGAACAGGTCCCGCGACAGTTGCATGGTGATGGTGCTCGCCCCCTGGCTGGCGCCGCCGCTGCTGAGATTGGCGAGGCCGGCTCGCAGGGCGCCGGTAAGGTCGATGGCGCCGTGTTCGTAGAAGCGTGCGTCCTCGATATCCAGCACTGCCTGTTTCAGATGGGCCGGCATGTCCTTCAGCTTGACCAGTTGCCGACGTTCCCGGCCGAATTCGCCGATCAGCACGTTGTCGCTGCTGTAGATCCGCAGCGGCACCTTGGGTTGCAGGTTGTCGAGCTCGTCCAGTGAAGGCAGGTCGCGCATCAGCCAGGTGATCGATGCCACCGCGAGCATGAACAGACCCAACAGCAGGAACAGCGCGGGCAGGCGGAAACGTCGCCAGTATTTGCGCCAACCGGTCGGGCTGGCGGGGAGGGGAGCGTCAGGGGGTGTTGAGGTCACGGTGTGCGCTTGTAGACGGAAGGGCAATCGGGCAAGGCGCTATTGTGCCTTGCTCTCGACCATTGCGCCCTCCGCACCGCAACCATTGTTGCAGGCTGTCTTCGACTAGGCCTGCCAGTGCTGTACGCGCACCACGGCAGAGCGCCATTTGCTGCGGCGTACGGCGGCTTCGTCCCGGCTGATGGCGGGTTCGAACACCCGGTCCATCTGCCATTGGGCTTCCAGTGCGGCCATGCCGGGATAGACACCGGTCGCGAGGCCTGCCAGCAGGGCAGCGCCCAGCGCGGTGGTTTCCAGCACCTTGGGCCGAACGACGGGGACGCCCAACAGATCAGCCTGGCATTGCAGCAGCAGGTTGTTGGCGGCAGCACCG
The DNA here is from genome assembly GCF_054780835.1 of Chitinimonas naiadis. Classification (NCBI taxonomy): domain Bacteria; kingdom Pseudomonadati; phylum Pseudomonadota; class Betaproteobacteria; order Neisseriales; family Chitinibacteraceae; genus Chitinimonas; species Chitinimonas naiadis. The sequence goes on from NZ_BAAGVO010000007.1 coordinate 78,409, forward strand.
CCGTCCGCCCTCAGTTCCTTCAGCGGCTCGCTGGCGTCGGCCTGCATGGCCTCGAGCAGATCGGCAGACTGGAAGGCAATGCCTTCCAGGGCCGCCCGCGCGATATGTGCCTGTGTGGTGCCGCGCGACAGGCCCAGCAGGCCGCCGCAGGCGTGTGGGTCCCAATGGGGGGCACCCAGCCCGGTAAATGCCGGGACAAAGTAGACGCCACCGCTGTCGGGTACCGAGGCGGCCAGGGGCTCGACCGCCGAGGAATTGGCCACCATGCCCAGGCCGTCGCGTAGCCACTGTACGACGGCGCCGCCGACAAACACGCTGCCCTCGAGTGCATAGCGGGGCGTGCCATCACCGCTGGCGGCAACGGTCGTCAGCAGGCCGTTGGCGGAGCGCATGGCCCGCTCGCCGGTCTGCAGCAGCATAAAGCATCCCGTGCCGTAGGTATTCTTGGCCATGCCGGGTTTGTGGCATGCCTGGCCGAACAGGGCCGACTGCTGGTCGCCGGCAATGCCGGCGATGATGATGGGGGTACCGAACAGCTCGGCATCCGTCGCACCGTGCTTGCCGCTCGATGGGACGACTTCGGGCAGCAGGGATGCAGGAATGTCGAACAGGCCGAGCAGTTCTTCATCCCAGCGTTGCTGGTGGATGTTGAACAGCAGGGTGCGGCTGGCATTGCTGGGATCGGTGATATGCAGTTTGCCGCCGGTGAGGTTCCAGATCAGCCAGCTGTCCACCGTACCGAAGGCCAGCTCACCCACCTCTGCCCGGCGGCGTGCATCCGGCAAGTGATCGAGCAGCCAGGCCAGCTTGGGGCCGGAGAAATAGGAGTCCAGCAACAAGCCGGTCCGTTCGCGGACCATTGGGTCCTTGCCCTGGTCGGTCAGTTGCTTGCACAGGTCGGCGGTGCGGCGATCCTGCCAGACGATTGCGTTGTAGAGCGGCTGGCCGGTCTTGCGATCCCACAGGACGGTAGTTTCGCGCTGGTTGGTAATGCCGACGGCGGCGACCTCGCTGGCCGTGAGGCCGGCTTGCTGCAATGCGTGCCGCGCTGTCGCCAACTGGCTTTGCCACAGGTCCATGGGGTCGTGCTCGACCCAGCCCGGTTGTGGAAAGTGCTGCGGGAATTCCTGCTGGGCACTGGCTACGGGGCGACCGAGCTCATCGAAGACGATGGCGCGGGAACTGGTCGTACCCTGATCCAGGGCGAGTACATAGGACATGCGCTTACCTTTGCAGCGACGGCCTCGTTGGGCGCGCCTGTGTTGCTGTGGGAGTGTGAGCTGATTATCACCCGGCCATGATCGGCAGGGTAGTCATGGTGTGCGGCTAGCCACGGCCCAAAGGCAAACGGGCAGACCATGCTGCCCGTTTGCCTCGGCGTGCGATTTAGCGGACGCGACCTTCCTTCCAGGCCTTCAGCAGTTGCTCATAGGGTACGGTTTCACCCTTGGGCTTCTCGTTGGCCAGCTTGGGCCACGGAGCGGTGCCCTTGGCCTGCCATTGCTTGGGGTCGGTTTCGGGGTTGAGCTTCGGTGCGCAAACCTTCATGCCGGCACGTTGCAGGCGGGCCATGACAGCGTCCATCTCCTTGGCCAGGTTGTCCATCGCTTCCTGCGGCGACTTCTCGCCGGTCACCGCGGTTGCTACGTTCTTCCACCACAACTGGGCCAGCTTGGGGTAGTCGGGCACGTTGGTGCCGGTGGGTGTCCAGGCTACCCGCGCCGGGCTGCGATAGAACTCGACCAGCCCACCGAGCTTGGGGGCGAGATCGGTCATGGCTTGGCTCTGGATATCCGATTCGCGGATGAAGGTCAGACCGGTGATGCTCTTCTTCAGTGATACCGTCTTGGAGGTCACGAACTGGGCATACAACCAGGCGGCTTCGCGGCGTTCCAGCGGGGTGGACTTGAAGAAGGTCCAGGAGCCGACGTCCTGATAGCCGTTCTGCATGCCGTCCTTCCAGTAGGGGCCGTGCGGGCCAGGTGCCATGCGCCACTTGGGCGTGCCATCCTTGTTCACGACCGGCAGGCCCGGCTTGTTCATGGAGGCGGTAAAGGCGGTGTACCAGAACACCTGCTGCGCGATATTGCCCTGGGCCGGTACGGGGCCCGCTTCGGAGAAGGTCATGCCCAGTGCTTGCGGCGGTGCGTACTTCTTCATCCAGTCGATGTACTTGGTCAGGGCATAGACGGCCGCGGGGCTGTTGGTGGCCCCGCCACGGCTCATCGACGCACCGACCGGCGTGCACTTGTCGTCGGCAACGCGGATACCCCATTCATCGACCGGTAGGCCGTTGGGCGTACCCTTGTCTGCTTCACCGGCCATGGACAGCCAGGCGTCGGTAAAGCGCCAGCCGAGCGAAGGGTCCTTCTTGCCGTAGTCGAGGTGGCCGTAGACCTTGGCGCCGTCGATGGTCTTGACGTCATTGGTGAAGAAGTTGGCGATGTCCTCGTATGCGGACCAGTTGACGGGCACACCGAGCTCATAGCCGTACTTGGCCTTGAACTGCTTTTGCAGGTCCGGACGGGCAAACCAGTCGGCACGGAACCAGTACAGGTTGGCGAACTGCTGGTCGGGCAGCTGGTAGAGCTTGCCATCGGGCGCAGTGGTGAACTTGGTGCCGATGAAGTCCTTCAGATCCAGGGTAGGGCTGGTGAATTCCTTGCCTTCGCCCGCCATGAAGTCGGTCAAGGGTACGACCTGGCCATAGCGGTAGTGGGTGCCGATCAGGTCGGAGTCGGAGATCCAGCCGTCGTAGATGTTCTTGCCGGACTGCATCTGGGTCTGCAGTTTCTCAACCACGTCACCTTCCTGGATGATGTCGTGATTCACCTTGATCCCGGTGATTTCGGCGAAGGCCTTGGCCAGGGTCTTGGATTCATAGACATGGGTGTCGATGGTTTCCGACACCACATTGATCTCGGTAATCCCGGCCTTCTTGAGTTTCTCAGCGGCACCGATGAACCATTTCATTTCGTCCAGCTGTTGCTGCTTGGATAGCGTGCTGGGCTGGAACTCGCTGTCGATCCACTTTTGTGCCTCCGCGGGACCGGCGAATACGACGGGCGCCGCAAAAGCGCAGGCAATTGCCACTACCAATTTCTTGACCACGGCTGTCTCCTGTTATGTGTATCTTGCCTTCGATCCAATTCAGCGCCGGCCGGAAGGCGCGGTCAGCGTTGTCGTAAACGTCTGCAACTGCGCCGGGCTTAGCCCCAGCGCATGATGATGATCAACACCACGAAGGACGCGCCGGCGCCATACCATTGCGGCAGGTCCGTCAGCCCTGTCCAGGCAAGGTTCAGGTAGGCGGCGGTCAGCAGCCCCAGGAACAGGCGATCGCCGCGGGTGGTGTTGAGGCGGAGAAAGCCGCGACGGGCGACCGTCGGGCGCACCAGCTCCCATGCCGTCATGCCCAGCAGCATCAGGCCCACCGCGATAAAGAACACCGCCACCGGTGTCGTCCATGCCATCCATTCCATATGCTTGTCTCCTTGGCGCCCTGTCTACACGGCCCGCAGGGTCTAGACGCGACCCATCGCAAAACCCTTGGCGATGTAGTTGCGAACAAAATAGATCACCAACGCGCCCGGCACGATGGTCAATATGCCGGCCGCCGCAAGCACGCCCCAATCCATCCCGGCGGCACTGACGGTGCGGGTCATGATGGCGACGATGGGTTTGGCGTTGACCGAGGTCAGCGTGCGTGCCAGCAGCAGTTCCACCCAACTGAACATGAAGCAGAAGAAGGCCGTCACGCCGATACCGGCACTGATCAGCGGGATGAAGATGCGCACGAAGAAGCGGGGGAAGCTGTAGCCATCGATATAGGCTGTCTCGTCGATCTCGCGCGGAATACCGGACATGAAACCCTCGAGGATCCAGACCGCCAGCGGCACGTTGAACAGCATGTGCGCCATGGCGACGGCGATATGCGTGTCGAACAGGTTCACGCTCGAATAAAGCTGGAAGAAGGGCAGCAGGAACACCGCTGGCGGGCTCATGCGATTGGTCAGCAGCCAGAAGAACAGGTGCTTGTCACCGAGGAACTGGTAACGGGAGAACGCGTAGGCAGCCGGCAGGGCCACCAGCACCGAGCAGACCGTGTTGATGCAGACGTAGATCAGCGAGTTGATATAGCCGCTGTACCAGGATGAGTCGGTCAGGATGGTGTGGAAATTGGCGAATGTCAGGTTATGAGGCCAGAGGCTGAAGACGCCGGTGATTTCCTCGTTGGTCTTGAGCGACATGTTCAGCATCCAGTAGATCGGCAGGATGGCGAACACGAGGTAGACGAGCAGGCCCAGGTAGCGCTTTTTCATGATCAGGCCTCCTTCTTTTGCTCGATGGCGGTATTGCTTTGCAGCAGCGTGTAGAACACGAAGCAGGCCAGCAGGATGATCAGGAAGTACACCAGCGAGAAGGCGGCAGCGGGGCCGAGGTCGAACTGGCCGACGGCCTTCTGGGTGAGGTACTGGCTCAGGAAGGTCGTGGCATTACCAGGCCCGCCACCGGTCAGCACGAAGGGCTCGGTATAGATCATGAAACTGTCCATGAAGCGCAGCAGCAGGCCGATCAGCAGCACGCCGCGCAGCTTGGGCAGCTGGATGAAGCGGAATACCGACCAGCGCGAGGCGCCATCTATCCTGGCGGCCTGGTAGTAAGCCTCGGGAATGGCGCGCAGACCGGCAAAAGCCAGCAAGGCCACGAGAGGAGTCCAGTGCCAGATGTCCATGATCACCACGGTCAGCCAGGCGTCCATGGAGTTGGAGGCGTAGTTGTAATCGATACCCAGCGAGGTCACGACGACACCGGCGAGACCGATGTCGGAGCGGCCATAGATCTGCCAGATGGTGCCGACCACGTTCTGCGGGATCAGCAGCGGCATGGCCAGTAGCACCAGTGCCAGCGACGACCGCCAGCCCTGTGCGGGCAGGGACAGCGCCAGCAGGATGCCCAGCGGAATCTCGATGGCCAGCACGGTGGCGGAGAAGATGATCTGTCGCAGCAGGGCGCCATGCAGTTCAGGATCGCGCAGTACGTTCTTGAACCATTCGGTGCCGACGAAGACCTTCTGGTCCGGACCCAGGATGTCCTGTACCGAATAATTGACCACCGTCATGAGGGGGATGATGGCCGAGAAGGCCACGCACAGCACGACAGGCAGGACCAGCAGCCAGGCTTTGTTATTGATGGGTTTCATCGTGTTCTCCTAGGCCACCCGTTGTCCGTCGGCATAGAACATGGTGCGCTCCGGCACAAAGCCGAGACGTACCCGTGGTCCGCTTATCTGCTGGTGCTCCGAGAGCTTGACCCGGATCTGCTGGCCGGCCAGCGTGGCCGTCAGCAGCTTCGAGGTGCCCAGGTCTTCGACCCTGACCACCTCGGCGTCCAGCGCTGCGGTATCGGTGGCGGCCAACTGGATGAATTCCGGCCGGACACCCAGCATGAGCGCCTTGCCGACCTGGGCCAGGCGCTTGGCCAGCTCCCTGTCCACGGTCATGGTCTGGTCGCCCAGGCGGATGGAGTCGCCATTCAGTTCGCAGGGCAGGAGGTTCATGCCGGGGCTGCCGATAAAGTGGCCGACAAAGGTATGCGCCGGTTCTTCGAACAAGGCTTGCGGCGTGCCCATCTGCACTACCTGGCCTTCGTACATGACGACCACCTGGTTGGCGAAGGTCAGTGCCTCGATCTGGTCGTGGGTCACATAGATCAGCGAGAGCCGCAACTGCTGGTGGATGCGCTTGAGCTGGCGCCGCAGCAGCCACTTCACATGGGGATCGATCACCGTCAGCGGCTCATCAAACAGTACGGCCGCCACATCCTTGCGTACCAGGCCGCGACCCAGCGAGATGATCTGCTTTTCCTCGGCAGACAGGCCGCTGGCGCGGCGCTTGAGATCGCCGGTCAGGTCGAGGATCTCGGCGATCTCCTGCACCCGGCTGCGTACTTCCGTCTCCGGCAGCTTGCGGTTGCGCAGTGGAAAGGCCAGGTTGTCGAACACGGTCATCGTGTCGTAGATCACGGGGAACTGGAAAACCTGGGCGATGTTGCGTTTCTCGGGCGGCAGTTGCGTCACATCCTTGCCGTCGAATAGCACGCGCCCCTCGCTGGGTATCAGCAGGCCGGAAATGATGTTGAGCAAGGTCGTCTTGCCACAGCCAGACGGGCCAAGCAGGGCGTAGGCACCACCATCCTCCCAGAGCATGGTCTGGGGTTGCAGTGCGTATTGATCGCTGCCGGGGTAACGGTGGCCCAGTCCTATCAGTTCGATTTTTGCCATGAGTTCGCGTCCTAGGTTGCCGACGTATCGAGATAGGCGCGGCCACGATCGGGCGAGCCCGCCAGCCTGCCCTGCAGGTCGAAGGCAAACACCTCGTGGGGATTGATATGGAGCTGCAGTGCACTGCCGGGCGCCAGATCGCACACGCCCGGCAACTGGGCAACCCAGTCGGTGGCGCCTTGCCGGATATGCAGATAAGTGTCTGAGCCGCTGATTTCGGCCAGTTCGACTTCGCAGTCCAGGGCAACGTCATCGTTGCTGTCGGGCGCCAGCCGCAGGTGACCGGGCCGGATACCCAGCGTGTATTGACCCGCACTCAGTGAGGTCAGCTGCTGGCCAAGCGGAATGGTCAGCCCATTGGCGAGTTCTGCCACGCCGGGCGCCTTGCCGATCTGGGCCGGGAACAGGTTCATGGGCGGATCGCTGAACACCTGGGCCACGCGCTGTGTTGCGGGGTGATGGAAGACATCCAGCGTTGGGGCGAACTGCAGCAGACGGCCTTCATCCAGTACGGCCGTATGCCCGCCGAGCAGCAGGGCTTCCTGTGGCTCGGTGGTGGCGTAGACCACGGTGGTGTGACTGTCGGCGAACAGATCCTTGAGCTCAGCTCGCAGTTCTTCTCGCAGCTTGTAGTCGAGATTGACCAGCGGTTCATCGAGCAACAACAGGGGGGCTTGCTTCACCATGGCCCGTGCCATGGCGGTGCGTTGCTGCTGGCCGCCGGAAAGGGCGCTTGGCAAGCGATCCAGCAAATGGCTGATGTGCAGTTTCTCTGCCATCGCCTCGACCCGTGCCTTGATCTCCTGGCTGCTGAGCTTGCCTGCCAGCCGGAGCGGCGAGGCGATGTTCTCGAACACGCTGAAGGACGGGTAGTTGACGAACTGCTGGTAGACCATGGCCAGGTCACGCCGGCGCACCGACACGCCGGTCACGTCGACGCCGTCGACCAGAACCCGTCCGCCGCTGGGACGGTCAAGGCCTGCCATCAGCCGCATCAAAGTGGTCTTGCCAGCGCGGGTCTGGCCGAGCAGCACATTGATCTTGCCGGCTTGCAGCGTGAGGTCGAGCGGATAGATGTGCGTATCCGCGCCGGCCAGCTTGCTGACGCCGTCCAGTTGAAGCTGCATTGCTGTTGTCTCCGTTATCCGTTAACCACACCCTTGTCTGCGGGTTTTGTGGCTTGCTGCGGGATGGTCCTCGTTACCCTACACCGCTGCGCCCTAAAGGCTAGCTGTTTGTGAGCGGTGCCTGATCGTATTTTTTCGATTCTGTCATGTTTACAACATGGTACTTGAGCCAGGCATCCAGTATCTCGAGGCCATTGGCCGGGACATGCAGGCCCAGCTTGGAGCGGCGCCAGAGTATGTCGCTGGCTTCGGTCGCCCACTCCTGGTCTTGCAGGTAACGGATTTCGCTGGCGTACAGGCCGGGTAGCACTTCCTCGCCCAGATCCGCCAGGCTGCGCCTGCCTTCAAGCAGGCGCGCGGCGCGCGTGCCGTAGCTGCGGGCATAGCGTCGTGCCAGTGGGGCAGGGAGCCAGGGGTGCGTGTCCTGCATATTGTGCAGGAAGGCCCCGAAGTCTCCTGCCGGGATATCGCCCCCGGGTAGCTTGGCTGTGGCCGTCCAGGGGCCGCTCCCCTTGTGCAGCATCTCCTCGACGCGATCTGCGGCTTCCTCCGCCAGCTTGCGGAAGGTCGTGATCTTGCCGCCGAACACCGACAGCAGGGGGGCGGGGCCGGTATCGAGGACCAGGTCATAGTCTCGTGTCACGCCGGCGGCATCTGCGGATTCGTCATCCAGCAAGGGGCGAACACCGGCATAGCGCCAGGCGACCTGATCCGGCGTGATGGCTTGCTTGAAGTAGCGGCTCGCCATCTCGCAGAGGTAGCTGACCTCGCTGTCGTCAATGGCGACCTGTTCCGCCGGGGCGCGATATTCGATATCGGTGGTGCCGATCAGGGTGTAATCCTGCTCGTAAGGAATGGCGAAAATGATGCGCTTGTCGGGGTTCTGGAAGATATACGCATACGGGTGGTCGAACAGCTTTCTGACCACGATATGACTACCCTTGATCAGGCGAACGCGCTTGGCCGCCGGCGTTTTCGCGATCTGGCTGAGGAAGTCGCCGACCCAGGGGCCTGCCGCATTGACCATCATGCGTGCCTGAACCTGCCGCTGACTGCCGTCGCCTTGCTGCAGCGTCATCTGCCAGCCATCGTGCTGCCGTTCCGCGGCGATGCAGGCGGTGTGGGTCAAGATGGTCGCGCCCCGTTCACGCGCATCCAGTGCGCAGAGCGTGACCAGGCGTGCATCGTCCACCCAGCCGTCCGAATAGACAAAGCCCTTTTGAAAGCGAGCCTGTATGGGTGTGCCCGCCACGTGCTGGCGCAGATTCACGCCTTCGGAGGCAGGCAGGATATGGCGGTGGGCCAGGTGGTCATAGAGGAAAAGGCCGGCACGTATCATCCAGGCGGGCCGGAGATGCTGGTCATGCGGCATGACGAAGCGCAGCGGCCAGATGATGTGCGGCGCCGAGCGCAGCAGAACCTCGCGCTCCTGCAAGGCCTTACGGACCAGGCCGAATTCGTAGTACTCGAGATAGCGCAGGCCGCCATGTATCAGCTTGGTACTGGCGGAGGAGGTGTGGCGCGCCAGGTCATCCTTCTCGCACAGCAGGACCGACAGGCCTCTCCCGGCCAGATCGCGGGCGATGCCGGTGCCATTGATGCCCCCACCCACTACGACGATATCGAACACCCCGCTCTGCACGGCTGGCTCCTTGGCTATTTGCAACATACGCTGACTGATAATGTAGAAGATGATGTTCGTTTTTGCCAAATTTATGTTCGTTTATATTCCTTGTGTGGTTATTTTGTGGTTGTTGCATTTCGTTAAGGTGGCGTGATTTTCTGGATCGTTTGTATTTATTAATTTAAATTAATGATTTACTTTGATTCTCGCTCTGCAGGAGGTCGACCGGTCCGGTGTCCGCGTGTTTGAAAAAGAAAATGTGTTATGTTTTTTTGCGGCTAAGCTGACAAGGCTTGAGAGCAAGGAGTAGGTGTAATGAATCCAAGGCAGATGGAACTGCTGACGCTGGTACGTGGCCGCGGCTTTGTCTCGGTAGAGGAGCTGGCGACCCATTTCGGCGTCACCATGCAGACCATACGTCGCGACGTCAGCCAGCTGGAGGAGGAGGAGCTGCTGCGGCGCTATCACGGTGGCGTCGGCTTGCCATCCAGCGTGCAGAACATCGCTTACCCGGAGCGGCAGGTGCTCAATAGCGAGGCCAAGCGGCGGATCGCCGCCCTGGTGGCGCAGGAGCTCTCTGACGACAAGTCGTTGATCATCAATATCGGCACCACCACGGAGGCTGTCGCGCTGGCGCTGCAGCAACACCGTGGTTTGCATGTGGTCACCAATAACCTGAATGTGGCGATGACGCTTTCGGCCAATGCCGCTTGCGAGGTCATCGTGGCTGGTGGGGTGGTGCGGACCCGGGACCGGGGGGTGGTCGGGGAGGCGACGATTGATTTCATCCGCCAGTTCAAGGTGGATATCGGCATCATCGGTGTGTCGAGCATCGAGGCGGATGGCACGCTGCGCGATTTTGACTATCAGGAGGTCAAGGTGGCTCAGACCATCATCGAACAATCCCGGCAGGTCTGGCTGGTGGCGGACCACACCAAGTTTGGTCGCGAGGCGCTGGTGCGTCTCGGGCATCTTTCTCAGGTGGATTGTCTGTTTACCGACAGGCCGGTGCCGGCGCACCTGGCGCTTGCCCTGCGCGATGCGGGCACCCAGGTTTTCGTGGCGCAGGCCGAGGATATGGCGGCCAGCATCTAGCGCCTTTGGCGCAAGGTCGGTGCGGCGGATAGAAAAAGGGCGAACCGAAGTTCGCCCTTTTTTCTTGCTGCCTGCTGCTGGCGGTGAAATCAGCCGAGCAGGTGGGCCACACCAGCGCGCTCTTCTTCGAGCTCGGCCAGGGTGAAGTCCATGCGCTCACGGGAGAAGGCGTCCACTTCCAGGCCTTCCACGCGTGTGTACTCGCCGTTGGCGCAGGTGACGGGCACGCCGTACATCACGCCTTCGGGGATGCCGTAGGAACCATCGGACGGAATGCCCATGGTGACCCACTTGCCGTTGGTGCCCAGTACCCAGTCACGGATGTGGTCGATGGCGGCGTTGGCTGCCGACGCTGCCGAGGACAGGCCGCGTGCTTCGATGATGGCGGCGCCGCGCTTGCCCACTTTGGGAATGAAGGTGTCCTTGTTCCAGGCTTCGTCGTTGATCTTGCTCTTGAGAGAAGCACCGCTGACGGTGGCGAAGCGGTAGTCGGGGTACATGGTCGGGCTATGGTTGCCCCAGACGACCAGGTTTTCGATGTCGGCAACGGCAACGCCGGCCTTGGTGGCCAGTTGGCTCAGGGCGCGGTTATGGTCCAGGCGCAGCATGGCGGTGAAGTTCTTGGCCGGCAGATCCGGGGCCGACTTCATGGCGATGTAGGCGTTGGTGTTGGCCGGGTTGCCGACAACCAGCACCTTCACGTCACGGCTGGCGACCTTGTTCAGTGCTGCGCCTTGTGCGGTGAAGATCTTGGCGTTCTCGAGTAGCAGGTCCTTGCGTTCCATGCCGGGGCCGCGTGGGCGGGCGCCGACCAGCAGGGCGACATCGACATCCTTGAATGCCACTTCGGCATCATCGGTACCGACCACGCCGGCCAGCAGCGGGAAGGCGCAGTCTTCGAGCTCCATGATCACGCCCTTGAGCGCGGCCTGGGCCTTTTCCAGCGGCAGTTCCAGGAGTTGCAGAATGACGGGCTGGTCTTTGCCCAGCATTTCGCCAGAGGCAATGCGGAACAGCAGGCTGTAGCCGATCTGACCGGCTGCGCCGGTAACGGCAACGCGAACGGGTTTCTTCATCGTGGGGCTCCTGGAGCTTTTTGGTAGGGAGGGGCTAGTGACTGACTGCGGGGCATGTAAGTTCATGTCGCAGCACAGCAATCGAACTGAGTCTAGCATCACAAGCCACTGAAATCACCCGGATTCCTGCAATTTGCGCGCTTTGTCTGCTTGTTGTCTTCTGTCTTATATAAGACTGGAATGGACAGCTGCGGCGGGGTGGCGTATAAAGCGCGAAATCCCAAGAGTTTGTCTACCCATGTCTGCCGTCACTGGCCGTACCACCGCCGAGTTGCCTGGCCGCCAGCCGCTCTACACGCAGGTGCGTACGCGCATCGTCGCGGGTATAGAGCAGGGCGAGTGGGAGGCTGGCGAGCTGCTGCCGAGCGAGGTGGAGCTTGCCGACCGTTTTGGCGTGAGCCAGGGCACGGTGCGCAAGGGGCTGGACAGCCTGGTCGGTGAGGGTGTGCTGCTGCGCCGCCAGGGGCTCGGTACCTTTATTGCGCCGGCCGAGGACGATTGGGGTAAGGCCGGATTGCCGGCCGGTTCGCGGGCGCTGGATACTTCGCTTGAACTGCTGGCTTGTGCGCGCGGCAACGCGGGTGAGGAGGCCGCAGCGGCGCTGGGTCTGCGTCGTGGCGGGATCGTGATGACCGTCAAGCGCCTGGTCCGGGTTGCCGGCGAGCCGTTTGCGGTTATAGAGAGTTTTGTGGCGGCCGAGCGTTTTGAAGGCTTGGATGCCCGTCGTATCAAGCAGGCCAATTGCAATCTGCGCACGGTATGGTGGCGCGAGTTCGGCTTGCGGGTGGTGTCCAACCCCCCGCAGTTCCGCGCTGGTGTCGCAGGCCGTGAAGAGGCAAGGCTGTTGGGTATGGCAGTGGATGCACCCATCCTGGAAGTGGCGAGGGTTGCCAGCGGCCTGGATGGTGAGGCGGTGGAATGGTCGGTGCTGCGTTGTCGTACCGATCAATACGTCTATCGCGTGTAGTAGCGCGCACGGAGAGGCCGGGAGGCTGCCGTGCGGAGGTGGAGTCGGTCGGTATTAGCAAATCCCTTTGCTACAATCGAAAGGCTTTGCCTCTCCCGAGAGTAATAACTCCGGGTAGGCGGTGCGGTATGGCCCGCACTGTCGGATCAAACAAAAAAGGATTGCGTCATGGAGAAAGCACGGCCTAAACACTTGGATCTTCCCAAGATAAGGTTACCGATACCGGGCATCGTCTCGATTTTGCATCGCGTCAGCGGCGCGCTCATGTTCCTCGCCATCCCAGTCATGCTGTGGCTGCTGGCAGGTTCGCTCTCCAGTGAGGCGCGTTATGACGTCTTCCGGGGCTTCATCTCCCATCCCATCGTCAAGCTGGGCCTGATCGCCGTACTGTGGGCTTATCTGCACCACGCCTGTGCCGGTATCCGCTTCCTCCTGCTTGATGTCCACAAGGGTCTCGAACTCGAAACCGCACGCAATACCGCCAAGGCCGTCCTGGTGGTCAGTCTGGTACTCACTGCCATTATCGGAGGTCTGCTGTGGTAAATCGTCACGTCATCGGTGCCCATTACGGCCTGCGCGACTGGCTGTTGCAGCGCATCACCGCTGTGATCATGCTGGTCTATACCATCGGCCTGCTGGTCTTCCTGTTTGCCGCCGCCCACGCCTCCTATGAAGGCTGGCGCGCCCTGTTCGCCAACACGGGCGTACGCATCCTCTCCACCGTCACCGTCATGGCGCTGCTGCTGCACGCCTGGGTCGGCATCCGCGATATCTGGATGGACTACGTCCAGCGGCTGGCCATTCGGTTGACCTTGCATGTGCTGACCATCCTCTGGTTGCTGGTCAGCTTTGTCTACGCAGTTAAAGTGTTGTGGGGTGTGTAATGGCGAACGTCGCTAAACGTCAATTCGATGCGGTGATCGTCGGTGCTGGTGGTGCTGGCATGCGCGCCGCACTGCAGCTTTCCGAGGCTGGTCTGAAGACCGCCGTACTCTCCAAGGTTTTCCCGACCCGCTCGCATACCGTGGCGGCTCAGGGTGGCATTTCCGCATCGCTGGGCAACGTCCAGGAAGACAAGTGGGAATGGCATATGTACGACACCGTCAAGGGCTCCGACTGGCTCGGCGACCAGGACGCGATCGAATTCATGTGCAAGACCGCGCCGGAAGCCGTGATCGAGCTGGAACACTTCGGCATGCCGTTCGACCGCGTCGAATCCGGCCGTATCTATCAACGTCCCTTTGGCGGACATACTGCCAATTTCGGCGAAAAGCCGGTGCAACGTGCCTGCGCGGCCGCCGACCGTACCGGTCACGCCCTGCTGCACACGCTGTACCAGCGTAACGTACGTGCCAATACCCAGTTCTTCGTCGAATGGATGGCGCTGGACATCATCCGCGATGCCGATGGCGACGTGGTTGGCGTGACCGCGCTGGAAATGGAGACCGGTGAGGTCTACATCCTGCACGCCAAGGCCGTGTTGTTCGCCACCGGTGGCGCCGGCCGCATCTATGCCGCCTCGACCAATGCCTTCATCAATACCGGCGACGGCCTGGGCATGTGTGCCCGTGCCGGTATCCCGCTGGAAGACATGGAGTTCTGGCAGTTCCACCCGACCGGCGTGGCCGGTGCCGGCGTGCTGATCACTGAAGGCGTGCGCGGCGAAGGCGGTATCTTGCTCAATGCCAATGGCGAGCGGTTCATGGAGCGCTATGCCCCGACGCTGAAGGACCTTGCCCCGCGCGACTTCGTGTCCCGCTGCATGGCTCTGGAAGTGCTGGAAGGCCGTGGCGCCGGCAAGAACAAGGATCACGTTCTGCTGAAGCTGGATCACCTCGGTCCCGAGGTCATCAACCACCGCCTGCCGTCGATCCGGGAAATCGCGATCAAGTTCGCTGGTGTTGATCCGATCAAGGAACCGATCCCGGTCATCCCGACCACGCACTACCAGATGGGTGGTATCCCCACCAACTACCTGGGTGAAGTCATGGTGCCGAAGGGTGACAACCCGGAAGTGCGCATCAACGGCTTCTATGCCGCTGGCGAGTGTGCCTGCGCTTCGGTGCACGGTGCGAACCGCCTGGGTACCAACTCGCTGCTCGACCTGGTGGTCTTCGGCAAGTCGGCCGGCGACAGCATGATCGACTTCATCAAGCGCGAGCGTCCTACCCACAAGCCGCTGCCTGAGAACGCCGCCGACTTCAGCCTCGCCCGTATCGCCCGACTGGAAAACCAGACGGGTGGCGAAGATGTAAACGTGGTGCGCGAAGCCATGCAGAAGACCATCCAGCTGCGCGCCGGCGTGTTCCGCAACAGCGAGAACATGGCGTTGGGCGTGAAGGAAATCGCTGAAGTTGCCGAACGTGCCAAGCGTACCCAGATCAAGGACAAGTCCAAGGTCTGGAACACCGCACGCATGGAAGCGCTGGAGCTCGACAACCTGATCGAAGTCGCCGTAGCGACGATGATCGCGGCCGATGCCCGTAAGGAATCGCGTGGCGCGCACTCGCACGATGATTTCGAGAAGCGTGACGACGAGAACTGGATGAAGCACTCGCTGTTCTACAACAACGATCGCCATCTGTCCTACAAGCCGGTGCATACCAAGCCGTTGACCGTCGACTACATCCCGCCGAAGGAGCGTACGTTCTAATCGGACGTACTGGAGCCCAGACTATGAAGATGCAATTCAAGATCTATCGCTACAACCCGGATGTCGATGCCAAGCCGTACATGCAGGACATCGAGGTCGAGCTGGAACCCAGCGACAAGAAGCTGCTGGATGCCCTGGTCCGTCTGAAGACGGTCGACGACAGCCTGTCTTTCCGCCGCTCCTGCCGTGAAGGCGTGTGCGGTTCGGATGCCATGAACATCAATGGCAAGAATGGCCTGGCCTGCGTGACTGACATCAACAGTCTCAAGCAGCCGGTCGAGATTCGTCCGCTGCCGGGCCTGCCTGTGATCCGCGACCTGATCGTGGACATGACGCAGTTCTTCAAGCAGTACAACTCGATCAAGCCGTATGTGATCAATGATACCCCGCCTCCGTCGCATGAACGTCTGCAAAGCCCGAGCGACCGCGAAGAGCTGGACGGTTTGTACGAGTGCATTCTGTGCGCCTGCTGCTCGACCTCCTGCCCGTCGTTCTGGTGGAACCCGGACAAGTTCGTGGGTCCGGCAGGTCTTCTGGCCGCCTACCGCTTTATCGCCGATACGCGTGACACGGCGATCAACGAGCGCCTGGACAACCTGGAAGATCCGTACCGCTTGTTCCGTTGCCACTCCATCATGAACTGCGTGGATGTGTGCCCGAAGCATCTGAACCCGACCAAGGCAATTGGCAAGATCAAGGAACTGATGGTCAAGCGTATCGCCTGACCGGATGAAAACTGAGATGTATACCCAAGCGGACAAAAACCGACTCCGCTGGCGTTCCCGGCGGGGACTGCTGGAACTTGATCTCGTGTTCGAGCTCTTTCTTGAACACGACTTCGAGCAGCTGTCTTCTGCCGAGCTGGACGTCTACCAGGACTTGTTGATGCTGCCGGATATCGACTTGCTGGAGCTGGTGGACGGCAAAACCGTCACCGACGATCCACGCTTCGTTCCTATCCTGACGAAGCTACAGCACTGGCAGGTTCTGAAGAATCAACAATAATGCGCTTAGTTCGAGGCCCCCAGCGCGCCGTACATTGATGGGCTGGTGGTTCACCCGAAATCCAATCAGGAGCACTTTTTCATGGCTGATACTTCCAACACGGTTACGCTCTCCTACAACAACGGTCAGAACAGCATCGAACTGCCGGTTCTGAAGGGCACCTTGGGCCCGGACGTGGTTGATATTCGCGCTTTCGGCAAGACAGGCATGTTCACGCATGACCCAGGCTTCCTGTCGACTTCCAGCTGCGAATCCAAGATCACCTTCATTGACGGTGATCTGGGTCAGCTTTACTACCGTGGTTACCCGATCGAGCAACTGGCCGAGCACAGTGACTACCTGGAAGTCTGCTACCTGCTGTTGAATGGCGAGCTGCCGACGGCTGAGCAGAAGAAGAACTTCGACTACACCGTCATGCGCCACAACATGCTGCATGACCAGATCCACAATTTCTTCCGTGGCTTCCGCCGCGATGCACACCCGATGGCCGTGATGGTCGGTGTAGTCGGCGCGTTGTCCGCCTTCTACCATGACTCGCTGGATATCAACGATCCGCGTCATCGTGAAGTGGCTGCCTTCCGCCTGGTTGCCAAGCTGCCGACGATCGCCGCCCAGGCCTACCGTTACAATCGCGGCCTGCCGCTGTCCTACCCCAAGGCTGGCCTGACCTACGCCGAGAACTTCCTGTACATGATGTTCTCGACCCCGGTCGAAGAGTACAAGGTCAATCCGGTTACCGCCCGCGCGCTGGATCGCATCTTCACGCTGCATGCCGATCACGAGCAGAACGCCTCGACCTCGACGGTTCGCCTGTCGGGTTCCTCTGGCGCCAACCCGTTCGCCTGTATCGCTGCCGGTATCGCCTGTCTGTGGGGCCCGTCTCACGGTGGCGCCAACGAAGCCGTGCTGAAGATGCTGGACGAGATCGGTGATGTCTCCAACGTCGCCGAATTCATGCAGGGCGTGAAGGACAAGCGCTACAAGCTGATGGGCTTTGGCCACCGCGTCTACAAGAACATGGACCCGCGCGCTGCCATCATGAAGCAGACCTGCGACGAAGTGCTCAACGAGCTGGGCCTGCATAACGATCCCAAGCTCAAGCTGGCCATGGAACTGGAACGCATCGCCCTTGAAGACCCGTACTTCATCGAGCGCAAGCTGTACCCGAACGTGGACTTCTACTCCGGTATCGTGTTGTCGGCCATCGGCATCCCCGTCTCGATGTTCACCCCGATCTTCGCGCTGGCCCGTACCGTGGGCTGGATCTCGCACTGGAGCGAGATGATTGCCGATCCGGCAATGAAGATTGGTCGTCCGCGCCAGTTGTACACCGGTGCACCGCGTCGCGATTACGTAGAGATCGCGAAGCGCAAGTAAGCCTGCAGCGGTGTGCGCGGTTGATGCCGCGCACACCGCTGTTTGCAAGTAAGTAGTTTGTCGAAATCGTCTCGCCCAAGCGAAAAGCAAAAACGCCATAGGCCACATCACCATGATGCAAGCATTCCAAGCCCAGTCCCACTTGTTCGGCGGCAACGCGCCGTTCATTGAGGATCTGTATGAGCAATACCTCGCCGACCCGCTTACGGTATCTGAAGAATGGCGGGACTATTTCGACAAGCTGCAGCAATTGCCCGGTGCCACGGACCGCGATATTCCGCGTGCCGCCATCGAGGAATCCTTTATCCAGCAAGCCAAGCAGCCCCGTACCGGTGGCGTGAGCGCGGCTGCGCAGAGCGAGGCCATGAAGAAGCAGGTGGCCGTGCTGCGCCTGATTTCGGCCTACCGGATCATCGGTGCGCGCTATGCGACCCTGGACCCGCTGAAGCGCTTGGACCAGCCGCTCCTGTCCGAGCTTGACCCGACCACCTATGGCCTGGTCGATGCCGACATGGCGCTGACCTTCGATTGCGGCAACCTGATCGGACCAGAGCGCGACACGCTGGCCAATATCCTGTCGCGCCTGAAGCAGACCTACTGCGGCAATATCGGTCTGGAATACATGCACATCACGACCTCGGAGCAGCGCTACTGGATCCAGGAGCGTTTCGAGTCGGTGCGCTCCACGCCCAGCTTCAGCCGCGACAAGAAGTTGCGCGTACTCAAGCAGATCACGGCTGCAGAAACGCTGGAGCGCTACCTGCATACCAAGTATGTCGGCCAGAAGCGCTTCTCGCTGGAAGGCGGCGAAAGCATGATTGCTGCGCTGGACCATCTGGTACAGACCTCCGGCGAGCATGGCGTGCAGGAAATGGTGATCGGCATGGCCCACCGTGGCCGCCTGAACGTGCTGGTCAATACGCTGGGCAAGCAGCCCCGCGACCTGTTTTCCGAATTCGAAGGCAAGTACAGCTACGACCTGCCGTCCGGCGACGTGAAGTACCACATGGGCTTCAGCTCGGACATCCCGACCCCTGGCGGTGCAGTGCACGTTTCGCTGGCGTTCAACCCGTCGCACCTGGAAATCGTCAACCCGGTCGTGGTCGGCTCGGCTCGTGCCCGCCAGCAACGCCGTGGCGACCGCACTGGTGCACAGGTCATGCCGGTGCTGCTGCACGGTGACTCGGCCTTTATCGGCCTGGGCACCAACCAGGGTACGTTCAACCTGTCGCAAACCCGTGGCTACGGCGTGGGCGGCACGGTGCACATCGTGATCAACAACCAGATCGGCTTCACCACCAGCGATACGCGCGATACCCGCTCCTCGCTGTACTGCACCGATATCGCCAAGATGATCGAAGCACCGATCTTCCACGTGAACGGTGATGATCCGGAAGCCGTTTGTTTTGTGGTGCAGGCCGCGCTCGATTTCCGTCGTCAGTTCAACCGCGACGTTGTCATCGACCTGGTCTGTTTCCGCAAGCTGGGCCACAACGAGGGCGATGACCCGATGTTGACCCAGCCTATGATGTACAAGCGTATCGCCAAGCATCCTGGCGTGCGCAAGATGTACGCCGAACGCCTGGTGACCGAAGGTCTGTTGAGCGCTGACGAGGCCGATGGCCTGATCAAGGCCTACCGTGCCGCGCTGGACAAGGGTGAGCATGTCGAGCAGACCACGCTGACGGACTTCAAGCGCAGCTTTGCCATCGACTTTGGCGCATTCAAGGGCACCCACTGGGCGCACCCGACCGATACGACCCTGAGCGCTGCCGAGATTGGCCGTCTGGCCGAGAAGGCCACCAAGGTGCCGGATGACTTCAAACTGCACCCGACTGTCGAGAAGGTGCTGGCCGCCCGTCGCGAGATGGCCGCAGGCAAGCAGAACATCGACTGGGGCATGGCGGAAATCCTGGCCTACGGCTCGCTGCTGGAAAAGGGCTATGGCGTGCGTATCTCTGGTGAAGACTCGGGTCGCGGCACCTTCAGCCATCGTCATGCTGTGCTGCATGACCAGAACCGCGAGAAGTGGGATGCGGGTGCACATGTGCCGCTGCGCAACCTGAGCGACAACCAGGGCAACTTCCTGGTGATCGACTCCATCCTGAACGAAGAAGCGGTGCTGGCCTTCGAGTATGGCTACAGCTCCTCGGCGCCGGACGAACTGACCATCTGGGAAGCGCAGTTCGGTGACTTCGCCAACGGCGCACAGGTGGTGATCGACCAGTTCATCACCTCCGGCGAGACCAAATGGGGTCGTTACTGCGGCCTAACCATGATGCTGCCGCACGGCTACGACGGCCAGGGCCCTGAGCACAGCTCGGCTCGCCTCGAGCGCTATCTGCAGATGTGCGCCGAGCACAATGTGCAGATCGTGATGGCATCGGAAGCCAGCCAGATCTTCCACGTGCTGCGTCGCCAGCAGTTGCGCCCGTATCGCAAACCGCTAGTCATCTTCATGTCCAAGCGCCTGTTGCGCTACAAGGATTCGATGAGCCCGCTGGAAGCGTTCACCCAGGGCGGTTTCCGCCCGGTGATCGGTGATCCGGTTACACCGGATGCGAAGAAGGTGAAGCGCGTTGTGGTCTGTTCCGGTCAGGTCTACTACGACCTGCACAATGGCCGTGTCGAGCGCGACCAGAAGGATGTCGCCATCGTTCGCGTCGAGCAGCTCTACCCGTTCCCGACCGATGAACTCAAGGCTGAGCTGGGCAAGTACACCGCCGCCAAGGAGATCATGTGGGTGCAGGAAGAGCCGAAGAACCAGGGCGCCTGGCACCAGATCCGCCACCGCCTGGAGGCCTGTATGTCGGCCAAGCAGACCTTGCTGTACGCCGGTCGTCCGTCGTCCGCTTCGCCGGCCGTGGGCTACATGAGCAAGCATACTGCCCAGCTGAAGGCCTTCGTCGAAGAAGCGATGACGCTGAAGTAAAGCAATCGAAGCAGAGTGAACACCCGGCCGCCTATGTGCGGCCGGTTGGTACGTCAAAAACCCAAGTCAGGCCGATAATACGGAGCCGAAAACATGCTGATCGAAGTCAAAGTCCCCCAACTGCCCGAGTCTGTATCCGAAGCCACCCTGGTGAGCTGGAAGAAGAAGGTAGGCGAGTATGTCGAGCGTGATGAGAACCTCATCGACCTGGAAACCGACAAGGTCGTGCTGGAGCTGCCCGCTCCGCAAGCCGGCGTGATCGTCAGCCTGGTCAAGGGTGATGGCGCGACTGTCGTCAGCCAAGAACTGATCGCTACCATCGATACCGAAGCCAAGGCCGGTGCCGGTGCTGCCAGCGCGCCTGCCGCTGCGCCTATCGGCCAGGAACCTGCTCGCGTTGCCGCTGCGGCTGCCGCTGCCGGTGTGCCGGAAAATGCAATCGGCTTTGGCACGGCGGTCATGCCGGCTGCCAAGAAGGCTGCTGCCGACGCTGGCGTGGATACCAGCAAGATCCAGGGCAGTGGCCGTGATGGTCGTGTCCTGAAGGAAGACGTCGTTGCTGCTGCCGGCAAGCCTGCCGCTGCACCGGCAGCCAAGGCTGCGCCTGCACCCGCCGTCACCGTGTCGCTGGGCGATCGCGGCGAGCAGCGCGTGCCGATGTCCCGCCTGCGCCAGCGCGTTGCCGAGCGTCTGATCGAGTCGCAATCGACCGCTGCCATCCTCACCACCTTCAACGAAGTGAACATGAAGCCGGTGATGGAGCTGCGTAACAAGTACAAGGACAAGTTCGAAAAGGAACACGGCATCAAGCTGGGTTTCATGGGTTTCTTCGTCAAGGCCGCCGTCCATGCCCTGAAGAAGTACCCGATCGTCAATGCCTCGGTTGATGGCAACGACATCGTCTATCACGGTTACTACGATATCGGCGTGGCCGTGGGTAGCCCGCGTGGCCTGGTGGTGCCGGTGATCCGCAATGCGGACCAACTGAGCCTGGCGCAGATCGAGAAGCAGATTGCTGACTTCGGCAAGCGCGCGCAGGAAGGCAAGCTGACCATCGAGGAACTGAGCGGCGGTACCTACACCATCTCCAATGGCGGCACCTTCGGTTCGATGATGTCCACCCCGATCATCAACCCGCCGCAATCGGCCATCCTCGGCATGCACGCCACCAAGGAACGCGCCATGGTTGAGAACGGTCAAGTGGTGGTTCTGCCAATGATGTATCTGGCCCAGTCCTACGACCATCGCATCATTGACGGCCGTGAAGCGGTGCTGTCGCTGGTGGCGATCAAGGAAGCCATCGAAGACCCGGCCCGCCTGTTGCTGGATATCTAAACCATAACGCGCATCGCCGGCTGCGAGCGCGTCGTGCCTGCCCCGTCTTGGCGGGGTAGGGCATGAAGCACCTGCCGGCGGTTCCAACGCTCTCCCCAGAGGTTCTCATGTCTCAACAATTTGACGTTGTCGTGATCGGTGGCGGCCCCGGTGGCTATGTAGCAGCCATTCGCGCAGCACAGCTTGGTTTCAAGACCGCCTGTATCGATGCCACCAGCTCGGCTGACGGCAAGCCCAGCCTGGGCGGTACATGCCTGAACGTGGGTTGTATCCCGTCCAAGGCGCTGCTGCAGTCGTCGGAAAACTATCATCACGCCGTGCACAGCTTTGCCGATCATGGCATCAGCACCGGCACCGTGAAGATGGACGTGGCGCAGATGCTCAAGCGCAAGGAAGAGATCATCGCCAAGAACACCGGTGGCATCACCTTCCTGTTCCGCAAGAACAAGGTGACCTCGTTCCACGGCACCGGCAGCTTCAAGTCCAAGAATGGCGACAAGTACGTGCTGGAAGCCAAACTGGCTGACGGCAAGACCGAGAGCATCGAGGCGACCCACGTGATCGTGGCGACCGGCTCCAGCGTCCGCCAGTTGCCAGGCGTGACCATCGACAACAAGCTGGTGCTCGACAATGAAGGCGCGCTGGCGATCCCCGCCGTGCCCAAGCGCCTGGGTGTGATCGGTGCCGGTGTGATCGGCCTGGAAATGGGCTCGGTCTGGAAACGCCTGGGTTCCGATGTCACCGTTCTGGAAGCCATGCCGACCTTCCTGGGTGCCGCCGACGAACAAGTTGCGCGTGAAGCCCTGAAGTTCCTGACCAAGGAAACCGGCCTCGTGATCAACACCGGTGTGAAGATCGGCGAGATCAAGGTCAGCAAGAAGGACGTGACCGTCAGCTATGTCGATGCCGCCGGCGCCGAACAGAAGGCCGTCTACGACAAGCTGATCGTCTCGATCGGCCGCGTGCCGAACACTGCCGGCCTGAACGCCGACGCCGTTGGTCTGAAACTGACCGACCGCGGCCAGGTCGATGTGAACGACGACTGCCAGACCAACCTGCCCAATGTCTGGGCGATTGGCGACGTGGTGCGTGGCCCGATGCTGGCGCACAAGGCGTCGGAAGAAGGCGTGGCCGTGGCTGAGCGCATTGCCGGCCAGCACCCGCACGTGGACTTCAATTCCGTGCCTTGGGTCATCTACACCAGCCCGGAAATCGCCTGGGTCGGCAAGACCGAGCAGCAGCTCAAGGCCGAAGGCGTCGAGTACAAGAAGGGTCAGTTCCTGTTTTCGGCCAACGGCCGTGCGCTGGCGCTGGGCGAGGCCAAGGGCTTCGTCAAGATGCTGGCTGACAAGAAGACCGACCGCATCCTGGGCGTACATATCGTCGGCCCGTTTGCCTCGGAACTGATCTCCGAAGCCGTGGTGGCGATGGAGTTCAGCGCTTCGTCGGAAGACATCGCCCGCATCGTCCACGCCCATCCTTCGCTCAGCGAAGCGATGCACGAGGCCGCATTGGCCTGCGATGGTCGTACAATCCATAGCTAAACGAACTTGAGAGAAGGGGGAAGGGAGCAGGGTAGGGCGTCAGCCTCATCCTTCCCCCTTCGCCCTTCCCTGTTAAGCAACTTCTCTCAAAAGGGAAACACAATGAATCTGCACGAATATCAAGCGAAAGACCTGCTGGCTAAGTACGGCCTGCCGGTTCAAAAGGGCATCCTGGCTACCACGCCGGAAGAGACTGCCAACGCCTTCCGTTCCATGGGCGGCAAGTTCGCCGTGGTCAAAGCCCAGGTCCATGCCGGCGGTCGCGGCAAGGCCGGTGGCGTGAAGGTCGTCAAGAGCGCTGAAGAAGCCGCCGATGTCGCCAAGTCGCTGCTGGGCAAGCGTCTGGTGACCTACCAGACAGACGCCAAGGGTCAGCCTGTCGGTTCGCTGCTGGTTTGCGAAGACATGTACCCGGTGCAGCGCGAATTGTATCTGGGCGCCGTGGTGGATCGTTCGACCCGCAGCATCGTTTTCATGACTTCCACCGAAGGTGGCGTGGAAATCGAAGAAGTGGCGCACAACACCCCTGAGAAGATCATCAAGACCGTGGTTGATCCACTGGTTGGTCTGCAGCCGTACCAGGCTCGTGAAGCCGGCTTTGCGCTAGGTCTGGACGAGAAGCAGATCAAGCAGTTCACCGGCCTGATGATGGGCGCGTACAAGGCATTCGTGGAAAACGACTTCGCCCTGTTCGAAATCAACCCGCTGGCTATCCGTGGCGATGGCACGCTGGCTTGCGTGGATGCCAAGATCGGCATCGACAGCAACGCTGCTTTCCGCCTGCCGGCCATCGTGGCCCTGCGCGACAAGTCGCAAGAGAACGAGCGTGAACTGAAGGCTTCCGAGTTCGACCTGAACTACGTGGCCCTCGAAGGCAACATCGGTTGCATGGTGAACGGCGCCGGTCTGGCCATGGCCACCATGGACATCATCAAGCTCAAGGGCGGTCAGCCTGCCAACTTCCTGGACGTGGGCGGCGGCGCCACCAAGGAGCGCGTGATCGAAGCCTTCAAGCTGATCCTGGCCGACGAGTCGGTCAAGGGCGTGCTGATCAACATCTTCGGCGGCATCGTCCGTTGCGACATGATCGCCGAAGCGATCATCGCTGCCGTGAAGGAAGTGAACGTTACCGTGCCGGTCGTGGTTCGCCTCGAAGGTAACAATGCGGAACTGGGCGCCAAGATTCTGGATGAATCCGGCCTCAAGCTGACTTCGGCCCAAGGCCTGAACGACGCTGCCGAGAAGATCGTTGCCGCTGTCGCAGCGCTCGCCTAACCACCGCACTGAATCAGGAGTTAAACAATGAGCGTTCTAGTCAACAAGAACACCAAGGTGCTGGTGCAGGGTTTCACCGGCAAGAATGGTACCTTCCACGCCGAGCAGGCGCTGAAGGTCGGCACCAAGGTTGTCGGCGGCGTGACCCCCGGCAAGGGTGGCACCCAGCATCTGGGCCTGCCGGTATTCAACACCATGCGCGACGCCGTGCGTGAGACCCAGGCCGATGCGACCGTGATCTACGTGCCGGCTCCGTTCGCCAAGGATTCCATCCTGGAAGCGATCGACGCTGGCGTGAAGCTGGTGGTGTGTATCACCGAAGGCGTGCCCACCATCGACATGCTGTACGTGAAGCGTGCCGTTGACGAAGCCGGCATCCGTCTGATCGGCCCGAACTGCCCTGGCGTCATCACCCCGGGCGAGTGCAAGATCGGCATCATGCCGTGGCACATCCACAACCCGGGCCGTATCGGCATCGTGTCCCGTTCGGGCACCCTGACCTACGAAGCCGTGGCACAAACCACCGCTCTGGGCCTGGGCCAGTCCACCTGTATCGGCATCGGCGGCGACCCCATCCCCGGCACCAGCCACATCGATTCGCTGAAGCTGTTCCAGGACGATCCGGACACCGACGCGATCATCATGATTGGTGAAATCGGTGGTTCGGCCGAAGAAGAAGCTGCCGAGTTCGCCAAGTCCTACGTGACCAAGCCGGTTGTGGGTTACATCGCCGGTGTGACTGCCCCCAAGGGCAAGCGCATGGGCCACGCTGGCGCCATCATCTCCGGCGGCAAGGGTACGGCAGAAGAGAAGTTTGCCGCTTTCGAGCGTGCAGGCATCGCCTACACCCGTAGCCCGGCCGAGATCGGCAAGACCATGTACGACCTGCTGAAAAGCAAGGGCATGATCAAGTAATCGATCATTACCGATCTGCAACACAGCGCCACCCTAGGGTGGCGTTGTTGTTTTGGGAGCTGGGTGAACTACCATGAAGCCTCTGGGTGTTGGCTTGCCGAACGATTTCACGCCGCTTGGTCGGCCACCACGCCACAATTTGACCATGTTCAAGGTCGGTCGACTGGTACGATCAGCCTAGTTCAGATTATGCTAATGAACATGAGCATCCTGTCCTCTTTGATACCCCTTATCGCCCGGAGCGACTCGTGAGCGCGGAAAAGCGTACCGCACGGCGCGTCCCGGTTGAATGTCCCGCCCGTATCCGGACGCCGGATCTCGGTCCTAGCTACTATGGCACCTGTACGGATCTGTCTGTTTCCGGTCTGACCATCATCAGCAATTTCGTGCCCCGGCATGACGAGGAGCTGGAGGTGACGGTGGTGCCGCCACGCAATGGCAAGCTCAAGCCGCAGCCCATGACTGCCAGGGTCAGGGTGCGCCGCTGCCATCAGATCGAGTCCGGGTCCCAGTACGAGATTGGCCTGGAGATCGTCCAGATACTGGGCTGAGCCGCTCGCCCAGCCCTTATTCGGTGCGGAAGATCGCCAGCGTGTCATCCAGCCGCTGGGCTGTCTCTCCCAGTTGGCGCGCCGCAGAGCCCATTCCTTCTGCTTGCTGGCTATTGGCCTGCATGGTCTGGTGCAAGGTGGCCAGCGCCTGCCTGATCGCCGCAACTGAGGTACGGACGCTTTCCGCATCGCCAGCCGTTTCCCTGACGACGCCGCTGGTCTGGCCCATCAGTTCGGCCGTACTGGCGATGGCCTCATCCACCGTATGCGATGCGGTGACGAGGCCGGCGATCTGCCGGGCTTGCCCGGCAACCTGGGCATGGGTGGATTCGATCGTGGCCAGAATGCGGTTCACCAGGGTGTTGCTTTGAGCCAGGGTGTTCTGGGTCTGTCCTGCCAGTTTGCGTACTTCGTCAGCGACCACGGCAAAACCGCGGCCTTGTTCGCCAGCGCGTGCCGCCTCGATGGCGGCGTTGAGCGCAAGCAGGTTGGTCTGGTCTGAAATATCGGAAATGGTCTGCAGGATGCCGGTGATTTCCTTGACGTTGGCTGCCAGGGTCGTGAACGCCTCGGTGAACTCTCGGTTAGCCTGTGCGCCGGCCTCGATCTGGCTAGCCATGGCTTCGATCTGCCCGCGGGCGTGCCCCAGTTTTTCCTCAACCTGCGTGATCTCGCCGCGCAGGTCCCCCGCTCGCTGGGCTGATTGCGCGGTTACTTCTGCGATTTCGTCTGCGCCGCGTGTTACCTCACCAAAGCCGGCCGCGGCCTCTTGGGTCGCGGCAGATATGGCCCCGATCTGGGTAACGAACTGTCGCGACAAGGTGGCGTTGCTGCCCGCCGCCTGCTTGGCCTCGCTGAGGGCACTGCGAAAGCTGGCGACCAGCTCGTTGAGGTTCCGCGCGATCAGTCCCAGCTCGTCTTTATGGCTGGTATCCATCTGCATGCCCAGGTTCTTGTCGCGGGCTATCAGGTCGATGGTACGGCTGATGCCTTGCACACGACGCACGATGAGGTTGACCAGCAGGTAGGCGATCACCATGCCCAGGATGAACCCCAGTGCGCCAACGCCTAACGACTGCAGTAAGGTGCGTCGCAGTTCGCCGCTGATCTGGTCGATCCCGATTTCGGCCCCAATCAGGTATTGCTGGCCATTCTCGGTCTTCAGGGGGATCAATACGACACGATAGCGACCATCGGTGTCTGCGTACTCCGCATAGCTGTCGCTACCTTGTGCCAGGGCTTGGCTGGCAGCCGTCACGGCATTGCTGAAGGCGGTGTAGTGCTTGTGGTAGCGCTGCTTTTGTTTGTCTTCGTCAGTGAATGCTTCGGCGAGGTAGAAGAATTTGCCGCTATTGGGCGCCAGAAAATACAGGCGGGCCAGGCCGACCTTGCGTGTGAGCTGGTTGAGCCTGAGGCCCGTGCGGGTGTATTCGGTATCGGAGATGCTACCGGCGCTGTTGCCGCGCTGCAGGTAGCTGTCACCGATCAGGTCGGGCGCGGCATTGGCGGCTGCGACCAGGCGACCGTCTATGCCGGCGAAGATGGCCTGGGACTTCAGGTAGTAAGCGTAGACGGTGTAGAGCGCACCGGTAACCAGATTGGCTACCAGGAACATGGCCAGCAGCTTGGTCTTGAGCGACCAGTCCTTGAATTCAAGCATCGGGGGGCTCCACGGCAAGCGGTAATGGACAGCTCTCCGAACCACTATAAATGATGCCGGACGCGAGCGTATACTGCTGCGCTCCTGCTCTGAGGGTATCGCAACGTGGTGTTCACTCCTGCAGTCCAACCATCCGGTGTGCCGAGCCTTGAAGCCTGGCATTTCGTCTTTGTCGGCGGCAAGCTGCTGGTATCGGGCTCTCCTGGCGAGACACCGCTGCTCGTCCTGCAAGCGAATAGCCCGTGGGAACAGACTGCGCAAAGCCGCCACTACCTTGGGCAACTGGATGGCTACGATTGCTGGGTGCTGACGCTGGCGCTTGAGCCCGAGGGCTGGCAGGCCATACCGCTCCGGGCCGCCATGATGCAGCTGCCTGAATCCCTGATGCTGGTGGCCGCGCGTGCCGCGCAGGTCGTGGAGTGGGACAGGGCACATCGCTACTGCGGCGTCTGTGCGACGCCGACGGAGCTCAAGCCGACCGAGCGCGCCCGTGTTTGTCCCGCCTGCAGCCATGTGGTCTACCCTCGCCTGAGCCCGGCCATGATGGCCCTGATCTGGCGCGACAAGGAGTTGCTGCTGGCGCGGGCGCCCCAGTTTGCGCCGGGCATGTACAGCGCCTTGGCCGGCTTCGTCGAGGCTGGCGAGTCGCTGGAGGAGTGCGTGGTGCGAGAAATCCGCGAAGAGGTCGGCGTAGAGGTGCGTAATCTGCGCTACTACGGCAGCCAGAGCTGGCCGTTTCCCCACAGCCTGATGATTGCCTTCACTGCAGAGTGGGTCTCTGGCGATATCGTGCCTCAGCCTGAGGAGATCGAGCATGCCGCGTGGTTCCCGCTGGATGCCTTACCAGGCATCCCCCCTCGGTTCAGTATTTCCGGCCATCTGATCCGCGATACGGTCGCGACCTTGCAGCAGGGAACGCTCTGATCAATCCTGGATGGTGTAACCGCGCGCCAGCAAGGCCTCTCGTAGCCACTCGCATGCCTCTTGGGTGATCTCAGGCTCCCCGCTGACCGAGAACTCGATATGCGGCCCCGCATGCCTTGCGTTGCCATAGCTGGGCAGGCAAGAAAATCGCTCACCCGGGTAGTGGGTCACGAAGGCCTCCATCAGCTCGATCAGGTCGCCTTCCTTGGCGTCCGGTACCAGCAGGCTCAAGGTCAGCTGTGGCGTGCCCTGGTTCGCGTAGTGCGTATCAAGCACCCAGTGCGCCATCGGCCAGGCCATCTCCGGAAAGCCGGGCAGGAAGTGATGGTGTGCCAGCGAGAAACCGGCGATCTGGTTGACCGGGTTGGGTATCAGCTCACAATCCGCCGGTAGCTGCGCCATCTTGATACGGTTGGGGTAGGCGGCTTCGCCGAAGCGTTGCTCGATCAGTTGTGTGGCGGCGGGGTCCTGGACCAGCGCCTTGCCGGCTGCGGTCGCGGCTGCCTGGCGAGTGTGGTCATCGGGTGTGGCCCCAATGCCGCCGAAGCTGAAGACTACCTCGGCGGACGCCAGTGTTTCCGCATAGAGCGTGGCCTGGGCTGTCGGGTCGTCCCCGATATAACGCACCCATTTCAGTGCCAGGCCGCGTTCGGCCAGTAGCTTGCTGATAAAGCCCAAGTGTTTGTCGGCTCGGCGGCCGGAGAGGATTTCGTCGCCGACGATGACGGCGCCAAAGGTAAGGGACATGATTGGCAGACCGTCAGCTAGGGGAGGGGGCAGCGTGGCATCGGCCCATCCGTAGATGGGCCGATACCAGGCAGGTCTAGTCGCCCAGATAGGCGTGCTGCACTTTCTCGTTGGCCAACAGGGCTTCGGCGGTATCGGCATAGGTGATCACGCCGCTTTCCATCACATAGCCGCGATTGGCGGTTTTCAGCGCCAGCTTGGCGTTCTGTTCCACCAGCAGCATGGTGACACCCTCACTGGCGATCTGACGGATGATCTCGAAGATCTTCTGCACGATGATGGGTGCCAGGCCCATCGAGGGTTCGTCCAGCAGTAGCAGCTTGGGGCGGGACAGGATGGCGCGGCCCATGGCCACCATCTGCTGTTCACCGCCGGAAAGTGTCCCGGCAAGCTGCTTGTAGCGCTCTTTCAGGCGAGGGAACAGGTCGTAGACGCGGGCCAGATCGGACTGGATGTTGGCCTTGTCGTTACGGTAGTAAGCACCCATCAGCAGGTTTTCCTCGACCGTCAGGCGCGGGAAGATCCCACGCCCTTCCGGCACCATGGCGAGGCCACGCGAGACATAGTGATAGACGGGGATGCGTGAAGTGTCCTCACCATCGTAACGGATGGTACCGGCGACAGGTTTGACCATGCCGACCAGCGTCTTCAGCGTCGTGGTCTTGCCGGCACCGTTGGCGCCGATCAGGGCAACCAGCTCACCTTGCTTGATTTCCAGGTCGATGCCCTTGACGGCCTTGATGCCGCCATAGGCCACCTGCAGACCTTTGACTTCCAACAGCTTCTTATCATTGTCCATAGGTCGCTTGCTTCCCTTACTCTGGCGAGGCGCCGAGGTAGGCCTCGATCACGCGTGGGTCATTCTTGACCGCTTCCGGCACGCCTTCGGCAATCTTCTTGCCGTAGTCGAGCACGGCAATCCGGTCGCACAGGCCCATCATCAGCTTCACGTCATGTTCGATCAGCAGGATGGTGACGCCATCGTTGCGGACCTTCTCCATGAGGCGCTTCAGATCATCGGTTTCCTTGCCATTCATGCCGGCGGCCGGTTCATCCAGCGCGAGCAGTTGTGGATCGGTGGCGAGGGCGCGTGCAATCTCCAGGCGGCGCTGATCGCCGTAGGAAAGGTTCTTGGCGTGTTCTTCCGCGTGCTTGCGGATGCCGACATACTCCAGCAGCTCGGTGGCCCTGGCCTTGATCGCCGCTTCTTCGGCGCGCGTCTTGGGGTCCCGGAACACGGCACCGATCACGCTGGCGCGGGTCCGCACGTGGCGACCCACCATCACGTTTTCCAGGGCCGTCATATTGTGGAACAGGCGGATGTTCTGGAAGGTACGCGCAATGCCGCTTTCCACCACGACGTTGGGTTTCTTGCGGAACAGGTCGATGCCCTTGAAGGTGAAACGACCTTCATCAGGCTGGTACAGGCCTGTCAGCACGTTGAACAAGGTAGTCTTGCCTGCCCCGTTGGGACCGATCAGGCCGTAGATCTCGCCCTTGTTGATCGACAGGCCGACATCGTTGAGCGCATGCAGGCCACCGAAGCGCTTGTGGATGCCGGAAATCTCCAGCAATGGCTCAGCCATGGGCGGCCTCCTTGGCAGGGGTCTCATCGGTTGCCGGTTCATCGGCTTCATGGAATTCCGCCTTGCGACGCTTGGACGGCCACAGGCCTTCCGGGCGTACCAGCATGACGAAGATCAGTGCAATGCCGAACAGCAACATGCGCAGGTTCTCGGGATTGACCACGCGCTCACCGATCAGCTTGTCCTGCAGCGGGTTCACGACGTCACGCAATACTTCCGGGGTAATGAACAGCAGTACCGCGCCGAGTATCACGCCCGGGATATGGCCCATGCCGCCCAGTACCACCATGGCCAGGACGACGATGCTTTCCATCAGTACGAAACTCTCGGGCGAGACAAAGCCCTGGAAGCTCGCGAACATGGCGCCGGAGACACCGCCAAAGCTGGCGCCCATGGCAAAGGCCAGCAGCTTGACGTTGCGGGTATTGATACCCATTGCCTGTGCGGCGATCTCATCCTCGCGGATGGCAACCCAGGCCCGGCCGATACGCGAGCTTTGCAGGCGGATCGAAACCACGATGATCAGCAGTGCCAGTGCCAGGAACAGGTAGTAGTAGAGATGCACATTGCGGAACTCGACGCCGAACAAGGTGATCGACTGCGAGAACTTGTGGCCGAAGAGGCGTACCGGTTCGATCAGGTTCACACCCTGCGGGCCGTTGGTGATGTTCACCGGGCGGTCCAGGTTGTTCATGAACAGGCGGACGATTTCACCAAAGCCGAGCGTGACGATAGCGAGGTAGTCACCCCGAAGCTTCAGTGTAGGCGACCCCAGCAGCACGCCAAACAGGCCGGCCAGCAAGGCCGCGATCGGCAGTACGACCAGCAAGGGCATGTGCAGCAGCCACTCGAAGCCGGTACCGCTGAGCAAGGGCACCAGGTGGGGCGAGTTGAGCAGGGCGTAGGTATAGGCGCCAACAGCATAGAAGGCGATATAGCCGAGGTCGAGCAGACCGGCGTAGCCGACCACGATGTTCAGACCCAGTGCCAGCATGATGTAGAGCATGGCAAGGTCGAGGTTGCGCACCCAGGTATTACCCAGCGTGGCACCCATGACAAAGGGCAGGACTGCCAGCACGACGGCGAAGATCGCCATGCCGGCGTAGGCGACGGTTTTGGATTGCTTGATGGTTTGCATATCGAGAATCTCCCGGCTCAAGCACGTTCTGCGACACGTTCACCCAGCAAGCCGCTGGGCCGGAACACCAAGACCAGGATCAGTACCATGAAGGCGAAGATATCCTGATAGTGGCTGCCGAGTATGCCGCCCGTCAGCGGGCCGAGATAACCGGCGCCCACGCTTTCGATGATGCCAAGCAGAATGCCACCAGCCACTGCGCCGCCGAGGTTGCCGATCCCACCTAGCACGGCTGCCGTGAAGGCCTTCAGGCCGATCATGAAGCCCATCGTGGGGTAAGCCAGGCCATAGTTGGCCCCGACCATCACGCCGGCGACAGCGCCCAGGCCCGAGCCGATCACGAAGGTCATGGAGATGACGTAGTTGATATTGACGCCCATCAGGCCGGCGACAGCCTGGTTCATCGATACGGCGCGCATGGCGCGACCCAGCTTGGTCTTCTCGACCATGATCAGCAAGCCACCCATCACCACGATGGCGAGGACGATGATGACGATTTGCAGGTCGGTAATGATGGCGCCGAAGAAATTGTGCGGCTCATGCGGCAAGAGATCGGGGAAGGAGCGAGGATTGTTCTTCCAGATCAGGACGGCGACCTGTTGCAGCACGATGGAGATACCGATGGCGGTAATCAGGGGTGCCAACCGGGGCGCCTTGCGTAGTGGCCGATATGCAACACGTTCGATGGTAAAACCCAACAGCATGGTGACCGGTATGGCGATCAACAGGCCGGCAATCACCATCAGTGGCCCCGGCAGGTTGATGCCCGCTCCGCTAAGCAGACTGATGGCAGAGATGGTGATCATGGCACCCATCATCACAATCTCGCCGTGGGCGAAGTTGATCAGTTGCAGAATGCCGTACACCATGGTGTAGCCCAGTGCGATCAGCGCGTAGATGCTGCCGACAACGAGGCCGTTAATGATTTGCTGAATGAAAATATCCACGCGTGACTCCTTGAGAAGCGTGCGGGAAACAGATCGGACCCGACATGGGTGCCGACACCCTGAGCGCCTCCCGTTTTATATTATTCGGGAGCGTGGTCAGATTGTGACCGTGGTATGAATGCTGGTGTAGTTAGGGAAAACCGGAAGTGAAAAAGCGGCGTCTTTCGACGCCGCCTTTTTTGTTGCTGTTACTTCTTCTCTTCTTTCTTTTCCTCGGCCGCTGCTGCCGGGGCTTCCGGAGCGGCACCACCGATGGTCGCTGCGGTTTCCCACTTGCCACCCTTGATCTGGTACACGGTCACGGAACCACCAACGATGTCGCCCTTGTCGTCGAACTTGATCGGGCCGGTCACGCCGGTGTACTCGATCTTGGCCAGTTCAGGCAGGTACTTCGCCGGATCAGCCGAGCCAGCCTTCTTCATCGCAGCAACCATGATCTTGGTCGCGTCGTAGGTGAAGGGGGCGTAGATCTGGATGTCGGTGTTGAACTTGGCCTTGTACTTCTTTTCGAAGTCGGCGAAGCCAGGCATCTTGTCCTTGGGCATGCCAGGCTGCGAGGCAAACTGGCCTTCAGCGTTGTCACCCGCCAACTTGATGTACTCACCGGTCTGGAAGCCGTCCCCGCCCATGACCTTGGCAGTGATGCCCAGCTTTTTGAGCTGCTGGGTCAGCGGGCCTGCCTGTGCATCCATGCCGCCGTAGAAGATCACGTCAGGCTTCTTGCCCTTGATCGTGGTCAGGATGGCCATGAAATCGGTTGCCTGGTTGGTCGTGAACTCACGGCCTACCACGGTCACACCCTTGGCCTTGGCGGCCTTCTCGAATTCATCTGCCAGACCTTGGCCGTAGGCGGTGCGGTCATCAATGATCGCGACCTTCTTGGCCTTCAGGTTATCCGCTGCAAATACGCCCAGCGCGCCACCTTGCGAGGAATCGTTGGCGATCACGCGGAAGGCGGTCTTGAAGCCTTGGGCGGTGTAAGTCACGGCAGTTGCCGACGGGGAAATCTGCGGAATGCCAGCGTCGGAATACAGCTTGGAGGCCGGAATGGTGGTGCCAGAGTTAAGGTGACCGATCACGCCGGCAACCTTGGCATCAACAAAGCGCTGCGCCACGGTGGTGGCGGTCTTCGGATCGGCTTGGTCATCTTCCGAGATCATCTCGAACTTGACCTTCTTGCCGTCCAGCTCAACGCCTTCGGTATTCAGTTCTTCAATGGCAAGACGGACGCCGTTTTCATTGTCCTTGCCCAAGTGGGCGATGTTGCCGGTCAGTGGTGCGGCATGGCCGATCTTCACCACGGTTTCGGTTGCGGCGGCTGGTGCAGCTGCCGGAGCCGCTTCAGGTGCCGGTGTGTCTTTCTTTTCGCCGCAGGCGGCGAGCGCCAGCACAGCGGAGGCGATCAGGCTGTAACGAGCCAAGGTCATGAATGTTCCCCTTTTTGACAAACGCGGTATTCCGATGGAAAAGCTACACATTGGTGTAGCTCAACTACGAGCCAAAATGCGTGCGGAATATTGCGCCCGAGCTTTTAAGCTTGTCAACGAAGGAAAAAGCGTGTGGCAAAACCGCGAATGCCGCTTGCAATAAGGCTTGGGGAGAGGCTGATATGGTTGCCGGCGTGACGTCCGCCCGGGCGGCGAAAAGCGGCGAAATCGTGTGCTTAAAAACAGGTGGGAATGCATGACCTGCTGCGCGTCCTGGCGGTCAGGCGTGAAGCGGGTTGGCTATTGCTCAGACAGTCAGGTCCAGTTGCTGAACCGTCCCCGCTTTACCGTCTTCTTTCAAATAGATACCGGTGCGACGGATCAGGCCATGCTCACGATTCTGCTGGTCGGTCAGGGAGAATTCGGTATCGGTATTGCCCAGGTAGATGGCGCCGATGCCACGTGATTTCAGGTCGACCAACTGGAACTGGCCACCGGCATCCCGCGTCCAGAGCCGGAGCCTGACCCAGGAGGCGTCGTTCTCGTCGATCCAGCCGTTGCCGTCGTCATCCAGCTGCGACAGATCGGCAAAGCCATCACCACTCTGCGCGCCAAACAGCTCGGTACCATTGTTCACCTTGCCGTCGCCATTGCGATCCATGGCCAGAAAACCGCTGCCTGGCGCGAGAAAGGACATGGTCTCCGCCGTGCCGTCAGCATCAAGGTCGAAGTGGATCTTGTCCGGGCCGAGCGTGGCGGTATCGGTATCGAAATTGATGACCAGTGGGTCCTTGCGGGTACCGGTATTGCCGGTGTCGATACGTGCCTCGCTGACCTCGTGGTACTCACGATGCATGTTCAGTGCTGCCTTGAAATCGATCTCCCTGCCATCATCGGCCCGTACCTTGCCGGCGGCGACAAAGCTCGTTTTTTCGACTTCGTGGTACTCCTCGCGGTAGCGATAATGGAAGTCCAGCTGAGCGCGATCCTGCTGCGGGTTCTGTGTTTTTGATTGTTGCGAATTTGCAACATCTGATTTGCTGGCGGGGCGGTAGTTGCCCGCGCCGGGTGGGATGATGTTGTCCAGATCCACGTCTTCGCCGGTGATCTGCTTGATCATGTGCTTGATCAGGCGCCAGAGCGGGTCGTTCTCGAGCTGGCTGCGCAGATCGAGCGAACGTGCCTCCGCCTGCTGCGCCGCAAGGGACTCAGACGACAAGTTCACCGTCTCCACCGATGCCTGCCGCGGCACCCGCCGTACCGCGACGCTTTGCTGCTCCTCGATACTGTGCTGACGAGCGAAATCATGCTGTCCAGCAAGCTGGACCTGCGAGTCCTGGATTCTCATTATTTTCTCCCGGCTGCCTGTCACAGCCTTTATGCCGGTTTATCGGCAGACGGGAGTGGAACTTGATGCGCTATGGATCGGGTTTCAGTGACCGTTGGTCTGAAAATGTCCCTGTTCGGCCAGCGAGATTGTGGCGTGCCGCGTGGCGATGAAGTGATCGAGCAGGCGAATATCGAGCAAGGCCAGGCCCTTGCGCAGATGTTCGGTCAGGTTGATGTCGGCCACGCTGGGTTGCGGATTTCCCGAGGGGTGATTGTGCGCCACGATGACCGCTGCTGCGTTGAGCTCCAGCGCACGCTTGGCCAGCTCGCGTGGGTGCACGGTGGCCTGGTCGATGGTGCCGCGGAACAGGACCTCCGACGCGAGCAGGCTGTGCTGGGAGTCGAGAAAGAGGGCGCCAAACGACTCGCGGGTTTCGCCGCCCAGCCAGAGACGCAGGTAATCCTTTACGACCTGGGGCTTGCTGAAGGCCTGCGGCTGGACCAGCTTTTCCTCCAAAGCACGTCGGCTCATCTCCAGGATGGCCTGCAGCTGGGCGTATTTCGCTTCTCCCATGCCGTGCACGGATGTGAGTTCGTCCGGACCGGCCTGGAACAGGCGGGTCAAGGAACCAAAATGGCGTAGCAGGTCCCGGGCAAGATCCACCGCACTCTTTCCGGAGACGCCTACGCGTAGAAAGATCGCCAGCAGTTCGGCATCGGAAAGTGCGCTGGCGCCATGCTGCAACAGCTTCTCGCGGGGGCGTTCATCGGCAGGCCAGTCGGTAATCGGCATGGTTGGATTAGAGCAGAGTAGGGTGATGCTTTACACTTTCGGGGTGAGTAGACCTATTTGCAAAGGAATTCTGATGTTCGAGGCCAAATCATGAGCCGACCCAAGCGGGTGTTATTGGGGGTGACCGGTGGCGTCGCGGCCTATAAGGCAGCGGAATTGACCCGCCTGTTCGTCAAGGCGGGTCACGATGTGCAGGTGGTGATGACGGAGGCGGCAACCCGGTTTGTTGCGCCGGCCACCTTCCAGGCGCTGTCCGGTCGGCCGGTGTTTACCGACCTTTGGGATAACCGGGTCGATAACCATATGGCGCATATCGATCTTGGCCGCGAAGCCGATGTGATCCTGATTGCGCCGGCCTCGGCCGACTTCCTGTTCAAGCTGGCGCATGGAGCGACGGATGATCTGCTGTCCACGCTTTGCAGTGCCCGCAACTGTCCGTTGCTGGTTGCGCCCGCCATGAATCGCCAGATGTGGGAGAACCCGCCAAACCTGCGCAATGTCGCCTTGCTCAAGCAGGACGGCATCACGGTACTTGGGCCGGATGAGGGTGACCAGGCCTGTGGCGAGACGGGTTTTGGCCGCATGCTGGAGCCGGAAGCCCTGTTTGAACATCTGGAGGCTGTGTTCCAGGCCAAGCATCTGAAGGGGCGCCAGGTATTGATTACCGCGGGGCCGACCTTTGAGCGGATCGACGCGGTACGAGGCATCACCAACTCGAGCTCCGGCAAGATGGGATTCTCTATCGCCAAGGCGGCCGCCGAGGCTGGCGCGATCGTAACCCTGGTTGCCGGGCCTACCTCATTGGCCACGCCACTGGGTGTACGTCGGGTGGATGTGCAGAGCAGCAAGGAGATGTTGGCCGCGGTCAATGCCGAGGTGGCCAAGATCGATATCTTCATCAGCGTGGCCGCCGTTGCCGATTACTACGTACTGAATCCTTCTGAGCAGAAGATCAAGAAGGATGCCCATATCCTGACGCTGGAACTGGCGCCCAATCCGGACATTCTCGCCAACGTGGCTGGCCTCGCGGATCCTCCGTTTTGCGTCGGTTTTGCGGCCGAGAGCGAGAACCTGCTGGAATATGGGGAGCAGAAGCGTCGTCGCAAGAAGCTGCCGCTGCTGGTGGCCAACCAGGTTCAGTCAGCGATCGGTGCCGACGACAACGAGGTCTATCTGCTGGACGACAATGGTCAGCACAAACTGGACCGTGCACCCAAGCAGGAAATTGCGCGGGCCATTATTCAACATATCGCCAAGCTTTACCGTGAGTACAATAAGAAATGACCAGAAAGATTGATGTACGCCTGCTCGACGAACGCCTGAAGGCCCAGCCACCGGCCTACGCCACCAAAGGGTCCGCTGGCCTGGACCTGCGAGCCTGCCTCGACGCGCCGCTGAGCTTGGCTCCTGGCGCAACGGCGCTGGTCCCGACAGGTATCGCGATCCACCTGGCGGATCCGCTTCTGGCTGCGATGATCCTGCCCCGCTCGGGGCTGGGTCACAAGCACGGTATCGTTCTGGGCAATCTGGTGGGTCTGATCGATTCCGACTATCAGGGGCAGATCTTTGTCTCGGTCTGGAACCGTGGTACGGAGGGGTTCGTGATCCAGCCACTGGAGCGTATTGCACAGCTGGTGGTCGTACCCGTGCTGCAGATGGATTTCAATGTCGTGGAGACATTTGACGAGAGTGAGCGGGGCGAGGGCGGTTTCGGCAGTACCGGCAAGCACTGAGTCCAGCATCACGACGCGCAATAAACAAAAAAGCCACCGCGAGGTGGCTTTTTTGCGATGGGACGCAGAATCAAACGCCCAGTTCTTCTACCCAGGCTAGCGAGGACACATGAGCCCGGTTCAACATTTCCGGGGTCAGGGCCAGGTTTTCACACAGGCGCGGGACTTCCGCCATATCCGGGTCTTCACAGGCTTCTGCCAGCTCCAGGAAGGGGCCGTAGATGCCGCCACGTTCAAGCAGGGCTTCGGAGACCGCATCCGGCAACAGCAGGGTTTCCAGAATTTTGTCCATTGGCATGTCGAGCATGACGTCGAGCAGCGAGAACACGCCGACAATGAACAGGTTGTCCCGATCCGTACCGTCCAGCATATGGCTGCCAAGAAGTTCGACCAGGCGGCCACGCGTCACTGCCGTTTTCATCAGAGCAGGCGAGGTGCCTGCATCCGAGCTGGCGGTGACCAGCAACAGCGTCAGCCAGCGATAGAGCTTCTGGTAACCCAGGATCGTGACCGCATGTCGGAAAGAATGGATCTCGCAGGACAGGCCAAAGCCTGCCGAGTTGATATAGCGCAGCAGCTTGAATGACAGGGCTACGTCACGCTTCAACGCATTCTCGATTTCCGAGATCTCGGCGTTGTTACGCAACATGTTCAGCAGGCTGAGAATG
Organism: Chitinimonas naiadis; assembly: GCF_054780835.1. Classification (NCBI taxonomy): domain Bacteria; kingdom Pseudomonadati; phylum Pseudomonadota; class Betaproteobacteria; order Neisseriales; family Chitinibacteraceae; genus Chitinimonas; species Chitinimonas naiadis. Next base: position 117,120 of record NZ_BAAGVO010000007.1, read on the forward strand.
TTGGCGTAGGCCGGGTTGATGACCTTGGCAGACAGGGTTTCCGGGTGGGCAAAGTAGTAGCCCTGGAAGCAGTCCATGCCCACGTCCAGGCAGAACTTGAACTCATCCTTGGTCTCGACCTTTTCCGCCACTTGCAGCACCGGGAACTTACGCAGTTCCTTGGAGAGCGTCTTGACGTTGTCGAGGCCCAGTTGTTGGATATCCAGCTTGACGTAGTTGGCAAACTCCAGGAATGGGGCGGTCTGCGGCGTGTAGGTAAAGTCGTCCAGCGCAATGCCAAAGCCCTGGGCGCGCAGTTCCTTGGCGCGTGCCAGCAATTCGGGAGTGGCGTTGACGGATTCAACGATTTCCAGCACGACCCGTTGCGGGTGCAACAACTCGAGGAAGTTGCTTTCCAGCATGGAGGTCGCGACGTTGACGAAAGCTAGCTTGCTGCCGACCAACCAGTCTGCACCCATGTTGGACAGCGTATTGACCAGAATATTGGTGCCGGCCTGCATGTCGCTCGAGAAGTCGGCCGTGAGGGACGACTGATCGAGACGAAACAGCAGTTCGTAACCGATGATCTGTTGTTGTCGATTCAGGATGGGCTGGCGGCCGATAAAGGCGTTGTTCTGCATATTGACTCGCGGTGTGCGGAAGCAGTCGGAGGGGCATAAAAACGGCGGTCTTCATTATGCAGACCGCCGTCATACTTGGCAATTTCACCTCAAGCCTTTTGGGCAAGCATTTCCAGAAATTGGGTGGTTTTGATGGCGGATTGCTCGGACTGGCCGTCATCGAGCAAGTCTTCCATGTCCAATACCAGCACGACAGAGCCGTCGCCAGACAGCGTAGCACCTGCCACGCCGCGTGGGCGAATGTTCTGCAAGGGCTTGATTACCACATCGTCACGACCGATGAAGCTGTCGATGGCGAGTATGAAGCTGTGCTCGCCGGATTGCATCAGCACGCCGAACTGTGGCGTCTGCGTCTCTTCCCAGCCCAGTAGCCGGGCCAGCGAACGGACCGAGAGGATTTCGTCGCGTACGACAATCGTGGCGCGGCCGGATACCTCCTGGACGTGGTCGGAACGGATAGGAATGATCTCCCGGACCATGGCCAGCGGCACACCGAACGGCTGGTCGCAGACCTTGACTACCAGCACGGGCAGGATGGCGAGTGTCAGCGGCAGCGAGATCGCAAAGCGCGTACCTTCACCGATGACGGAGTGGATATCAATCCGGCCATTCAGCTTCTGGATATTGGTCTTGACGACGTCCATGCCCACACCGCGGCCGGAGACGCTGGAAATCTGATCCTTGGTCGAGAAGCCGGGCAGAAAGACCAGTTGCAAGGCCTGTTTGTCGTCCAGGCTGTTGGCGGTTTCCAGATCAATCAGGCCCTTCTCGACAGCCTTGCGGCGCAGGAAGTCGGGTCGCATGCCTTTACCATCGTCGATGATCTCGATAAGGATATGGTCACCAACCTGGGTCGCCGACAATTGCACGATGCTCTTGGCGGGCTTGCCGGTGGCAATCCGGTCCTCGATCGTTTCCACGCCGTGGTCCACGGCATTACGTACCAAATGCACCAATGGATCATTGAGATCCTCGAGCATGGTCTTGTCGAGCTCGGTTTCTTCGCCGGTAATTACCAGCTCGACATCCTTTCCCAATTGTCGGGCGAGGTCGCGCGCCAGGCGGGGATATTTCTGGAACAGCCGGCCGATAGGCTGCATACGCGTCTTCATGACTGCGTTCTGCAGATCGCTGACCAGCAAGTCGAGTTGGCCAATAGCTTCGTCGAGTGCCTTCAGGGTTACGCCATCGGTCTTGCCGTTCAGGATATCCGTGCGCAAGGTGGTGAGACGGTTCTTGGTGAGACCAATCTCTCCTGACAGGTTCAGCACCTGATCCAGTCGATTGGTGTCGATCCGTATCGTGGTTTCCTGCGTGGACAATTGCTGCGCCGCCTGCTGAGGCTTGGCCGCAGGTGCTGCAGGTGCGGGCTTCAGAGCGACGACAGGCTCGGCGGGTACGGCAACCGGTGCAGCGGCCAGTGGCGCGATGGCGGTGCTCGTTGCAGCGACCGGTGCCGGCGCGGGTGCCGGGCTGGGGGCTGCACTTGCCTTGACGGGGGCTGCGCCGGTAACCGCCTGGTACAGCACATTCCAGTCAGGCTCATTGCCCGAGGGTGCCGCCGGCTGGGGCGCCGGGCTTGCTGCTGGTGCCGCCGCAGGGGCCGGCGCGGGGGCTGCGCTGACCGTACGGCCTTCCAGGGCGTCATCCAGCTGGGTGAGTAGTGCCGCGTCGGCGGGTGCGGGGGGGCGACCTTGCGACAGGGCGCCAAACATGTCGCGCACGACACCGGTGGCGGCCAGGATGGCATCCATCAGTTCCGGCGTGAGCTTGAGCTCCCCGTTTCGAAGCTTGTCGAACAGGTTTTCGGTCCGGTGGCACAGGTTTACCAGTGCATCCACGTTCAGAAAGCCTGCGCCGCCCTTGATGGTATGGAAGCCGCGAAATATGACATTCAGCAGGTTCTTGTCATCAGGCCGCTTTTCCAGCTCGACCAACTTGTTGTCTACATCGGAGAGCAACTCCGAGGCTTCCGTGAGGAAGTCCTGGAGCAAGTCTTCCATGCCGGCAAAATCACTCATGGCATTGTCCTTCTGGGCTCAAACCGGGTCAGAAACCGAGGCTGGCAAGCAGGTCATCAACTTGTTCCTGGTTGGTGACAACGTCGGTACGACCTTCGGCGTTATAAACCGGGCCGTTCAGCAGGCTATCGTCTAGATCCGTGGCGCTTACCTTGGGCGTCGCGGCGCCAGCCGGCGAGAACTGCACCAGGAACTCGAACAGACTGCCTTCCATTTCCTTGGCCATCTCCACGATCTTCTTGATCACCTGACCGGTCAGATCCTGGAAGTCCTGCGCCATCATGATTTCCAGCAACTGGGAATTCGTCGCCCGTGCATTGCTTGCACTGGTCTTCAGATGTTCCCGGGTGCGGCTGGCCAGTTGCTTGAATTCATCTACCGACAGCTGATTGGCAAACAGCTTGTCCCATTCGGCGGCCAAGGCTTCTGAGTCGCTTTCGATCTTGTCCTGAAGCGGCTGTGCTACATCGACGGCGTTCAGGGTGCGGTTGGCTGCCTGCTCGGTCAGCGTGGCAACGTAGGACAGGCGGTCACGCGCATCGGGAATGGCGGCTGCGGCTTTTTCCAGCGACTTGTCGTAGCCCATTTCGCGCAGCGCGTCATGTACCTTGCGTGTCAGTTGACCAATGCTGGCGAACATGGAGCGAGCCGGTTCGTCGAGCGTGAGGGCGTGCGCTGCTACTGCTTCTGCATTGCTGGCTGCGGCAGGGGCCGCGGTTGGGGTGGCAGGGGGCTCTGCGGCGCTTGGGCTACTGGCACTCACGATACTGTCGAATAGCGCCTGCAGTTCGTCGGAGTCGCCGCTATTGATGGCTTTGTCGCTCACGTTGAACTCCTGCTCTGTTATTTGTTAAGAGTTTGGAAAATCTTGCCGAGCTTCTCATCCAGCGTCGCCGCGGTGAACGGCTTGACGATATAACCGCTGGCACCAGCTTGAGCAGCCTCGACGATGTTTTCCTTCTTGGCCTCGGCAGTAATCATCAGAAACGGCAGGTGTTTGAGCGTGGGATCACCCCGAACGGCCTTCAGCAGTTCGATCCCGGTCATGTTGGGCATGTTCCAGTCGGACACGATGAAATCAAAGTTTGTCGACTTGAGCTTGTGCAAGGCGACCTGCCCGTCCTCGGCTTCTTCCACGTTGCTGAAGCCCAGCTCTTTGAGCAGGTTGCGCACGATGCGGCGCATCGTGGAGAAGTCGTCAACCACCAGGAATCGTATGTTCTTGTCCGTCATGTCTTGCTCCGTGAGTCCCTGTTTCGGGGCGTGCGGTTAACCGCGTTACGTTTAGGTTAGGTTGACAATCAGCTCTGCAGGAACGGCGAAATGGTTTCTGCCAGCACAAATGGATCGAATTTGGCGACGTAGGCATCCACGCCGACGCTGCTGCCCATCGCCCGGTTGGCGTTGGAGGAGAGCGAGGAGTGCATGACCACTGGGATGTTCTGAAAGCGGGTGTCGGACTTGATGTGCTTGGTCAGCACATAGCCATCCATCTCCGGCATTTCGGCATCGACCAGGATCAGCTTCAGGTGATGGCTTAGCGGCTGGCTGTCGTGCTGGTAGCGATTGGCAATATTCTGCAGCTTGTCCCAGGCCTCGGCGCCATTGTTGGCTTGCTGGTACTTGACGCTGAGCTTGTCCAGCACGCTGACGATCTCCTTGCGGGCAACAAGCGAATCGTCAACGAAGAACATGAACTTTTCCTGGTCCACTGTAACGGCAGGGATGTCAGGGACAAAGGATTCGCCGATCACGCTCGACAGGATGGCTTCCACGTCCAGGATGGAGACCAGCTTGCCATCCTCCAGCTCGGTGATGGCGGTGATCAGCGCCTGGTTGCCGGCCAGCATGCTCTCAGGCGCTCGTACCTTGTTCCAGTCGACCCGGATGATCCGGTCCACCGAACGCACCAGGAAACCCTGGGTGTGCTTGGAGAATTCGGTAACGATCATCGTTTCTTCGCTCTGTGCGTCGAGATCGTTCGGGCAGACGAACTTGGCAAGCGAGATCACGGGAATGATATTGCCGCGCAAGGAAATCACGCCTTCCACGCCTATCGGCATGTTTGGGGTCTTGGTGATCTTGGGTGTCTGCGATACCTCGCGGACCTTGAAGACGTTGATGCCAAAGGTCTCCCGGGTCCCCAGCGAGAACAACAGGATCTCCATCTTGTTCGATCCCGCCAGCTTGGTACGGGCATCGACACTGTCAAGCAGCGTGGAATTGGCGTTGGACATGGCTTTCCCTTATTCGCGGATCGGTCGTGACGACTATTTATGAGCCGCGTTACGCAACATGTTGGTGATGGCTTCTGTCAGCTTGTGAGGTTCGAACTTGGCGACATAAGCATCCACACCCACCGATTGGCCCAGCTTCTGGTTGGACATGCCCGACAAGGACGAATGCATCAATATCGGTATCCCGCTGAAGCGAGGATCGCTTTTCACGATCTTGGTCAGCATGTAGCCATCCATCTCCGGCATTTCCACGTCGGTCAGGATCATGTGCACAAAGTCGCTTACCGGCTTGCCAAGCGCCTCGGCCTGAACGGCAATACGCTGAAGCTCGTCCCAGGCGCGCTTGCCATTGATGGCTTCGACGTAGTTCAGCTCCAGCGCGTCCAGCGTGCGCTGGATCTGCTTGCGGGCGATCGCCGAGTCATCGGCATAGAAAACCGTCTTGCCCACGAGGTCGCTGACTGGCTGGATGGCCTTGAACTCGTTCGAGTCGTCGATCTGGTTGGTTTCGGCAAGAACCTTTTCCACATCCAGCATCATCACGAGCTTGCCGCTATCGAGCTCGGTGACCGCGGTCACCAGGCCGCGCAGGTTGTTGTTCAGCATTTCAGGCGGGACACGCATCTGCGACCAATCGAGGCGCAGAATGGTATCGACCGCTTCGACCAGGAACCCCTGGGTGTGCCCGTTGTACTCGGACACGATCATGATGTCCGGCTTGCTTTCGGTTTGAACACCCACATAACTGGCGAGGTCGATCACCGGAATAAGATTACCGCGCAGGCTGACCATGCCTTCCACCGCAGGCGGCATTTCCGGCGCCTGGGTGATCTCTGGGGTGCGCATGACTTCCCGCACCTTGAACACGTTGATGCCGAAATTCTCCCGGCGGCCGGTACGCTGATCCATGCCCAGCGTGAACAGCAGGATTTCTAGCTTGTTGGTGCCCGCGAGTTTGGTACGCGCGTCGATTTTCTTGAGCAAGTCGGACACGGTTGCGGCTCCGTGGATGTTATTGGGGAGGTCGGATTGTTGCCGGGTCAGTATTTGCGCTGGCCTTGGGGCAATTTAAGCCACTTCGAATATTCTACCTTAGGCTGAAATCGTCATGTACATCCTTATGCACGTCGTCACAACGGACCCGAACCGTTTCCGGCTCTGTTTCGTTATCGGTTCCTCTCGTCAAGATTGCAAGCGGGATGGGCCTTTGAGCGGGCTTTAGCTGAATTTTTTATACTGTACACCCAGAGCCATGAAAAGGAAGTCACGCCGTGGAAGCAAAACCCCCGCTGGTCCCCAAGGCGACCGACAAGATAGATCGGGCCGAACTCGAGCAAGCGTTTTCGCTGTTTACCGAGGCCTCGCGCCAGTTGGTCGAGTCGTACCAGGAGCTGGAACAGCAGGTGAGTTCCCTGACTCAGGAGCTGGCGGTGGCCAATGGTGCTTTGCGGCAACAGTTTGAGGAAAAGGCCGCCTTGTCCAATCGCCTGGAGACGCTGCTGGCGGCTTTGCCGGGAGGCGTGGTGGAGCTCGACAACGACGACGCGGTCGTCACCAGCAATCCGGCGGCGGTCAGCATATTCGGGCGCGAACTGGTCGGGGTGCTGTGGCCGGACGCGGTCGAGAAGACGCTGCTGTCTACCGCCGTCGCCAATGAATGGACCTTGCCGGAGCAGGAGGGGCAGGAAAAGCGCGTCAGCATCGTGACCAGTCAGTTGCCTACAGGCGAACGGATTCTGCTGATCCATGATGTGAGCGAGAGCTGGCGCCTGCGCAAGCAGCTCGAGCAGCACAAGCGTCTGGCCGCCATGGGTGAGATGGCGGCGGGGTTGGCGCATCAGCTGCGTACCCCGTTGGCAACGGCCTTGCTGTACACGGCGAATCTCGCCAAGCCTCAGTTGGGCGAGAGCGACCGGATCAAGTTCGGGCAGAAGTCGCTGACTCGCCTGCGCTACCTGGAAACGCTGATCCAGAACATGCTGCAGTTCGTTCGGGGGCAGCAAGCCGAGATCGAACTGACCGACTGGGTGCAGATCGCGGAAGAGGCTCTGCAGACGGTGCAGCCACAGGATATCGATCAGTCAAGGCGCTGGGAGGTCATCCTGCCGGATGGTGAGGCGGTGGTGGAGGCCAATCGCAAGGAGTTGACCGGCGCCCTGATCAATCTGCTGGAGAATGCGCTGCAGGCGACCAAGCCTGGGGATGAAATCCGCCTTGCCCTGGTCCGGGATGGGGGCAACTGGCGCATGAAAATCAGCGACCAGGGGTGCGGCATGCCGGAGTCGGTGCGCGAGCGCCTGTTCGAGCCTTTCTTCACGACGCGCAAAGAGGGTACCGGTCTGGGGCTGGCGATCGTGCGTAATCTGGTGACGGCCTACGGGGGGCAGATTGATGTCGTATCCAGCCCCGGCGAGGGGGCCGACTTCACTATCCTGTTGCCAGCGGCCGATTAGCTCCCTATGGTAGTAGGGCGCCTTGCTTGTGGCGCCATACCTTATCTTCGTATCTTTGGATTGCTGCTTAATATGAGTGCTATTGTCGAAGTTGCCGGCCTGACCGGTCGTTTGCTGCTCTCCGGGCAGTTTGATTTCAGCGCCCATCGCGATTTTCGCTCGGCGTGTGACGAAGTACTTGCCAATTCCTCCGTACGTGAGGTGCTGGTGGATTTTCAACAGGTTGATTATCTCGATAGTTCAGCGCTCGGCATGCTTCTCCTGCTCAAGGAGAAAGCAGCGGCATCCGGGAAGGAGCTGGCCTTGGTCAATTGCCGGGATACCGTCAGGCAGGTGTTGGAAATAGCCTGTTTCGGCAAGATTTTTACCATTCGTTAGTGCCGGGCCTCGCCCATGAAAGTGCTGCTTGCCGATGACGCCGAAGTGGTCCGAATGCTTATTGGCCGCTTTGTCGAGTCATTGGGCCATGAGCTGATTCTGGCGGCCGACGGTGTCGAGGCCGTCGAGCGCTGTTTGTCCGGTCGCCCGGACATGGTGCTGATGGACATGATGATGCCGCGCCTCAATGGGCCGGAAGCTGGGCGACAGATCAAGACGGCACTGGGTGCGCACTGGGTGCCCATCGTGCTCATCACGGCGGTCGAGGAAGTGAACAAGCTGGCCGATGCGATGGAGGTCGGTGCAGATGACTACCTGCTCAAGCCCATCAATTTCCGCATCCTCGAAGCCAAGATCAAGGCGATCGAACGCACGGTGGAGCTCAATCGCAAGGTGCGTGAACAGGCTTCCAAGCTTGCCAATTATTTTGATCGTGCCGAAGAGGAAAAGCTGGTTGCACGTCACCTGATGGAGCAACTGGTCAATCGGGAGCGTTTGTCCGATACGCAGCTGCATACCTGGATTGCACCGGCAGAGAGCCTGTCGGGCGACTTGATTGCCGCAGCCCGCACGCCGGGGCAGGTACTGCACCTGGTTTTGGCGGACGGCATTGGCCACGGCCTGACGGCCGCCCTCAATGTATTGCCACTGACCCAACCCTTCTATGCGATGACGGAGCGAGGTTTCAGCCTTGCCGACATCCTGATCGAGATGCATCGCAAGGTCCGGCAGGTCTTGCCGGCCGGCCGTTTTGTCGCGCTGGCGTTTGTGGCTGTGGACTTTGCCAAGCAGACGCTGGAGATATGGAACGGCGGTATCCCGGAGCTACGCCTGTATGGCGATTCGGGCGCCTTGCTCAAGCGCTGGCCGTCCCGGCACCTGCCACTGGGCATCCTGCCGGTGGATGAGCTGGAGCTGGAGGTCGAGCGATACCGCTTTGCTGGTCGTGCCAACCTGGTGATGTGTTCGGATGGCTTGTTGGAAGCGCACAATGAAGCTGGCGAGGCTTTTGGTGCGGCGCGACTGGGTCTTGCCTGCGCCGGTTATCCGGCCTCGCAGGCATTGACCCGCACGGTGCAGGCGCTGGCGGACTTCCTGGCGGGGGCGACGTGTCACGATGACGTGTCGCTGGCGATTGTGGATCTTGATCCGATGGCGGTGCTGCCGTTGCCCGAGCCTGCGGAGATCGGCCTGATGCCGGAGATGATCGGCGAGGTGCGTTGGCGCTATGCTTTATCACTGGGTGCTGCCGAGCTCAAGAGTCTGCATACCGTGCCGCTGATCATGGGCTTTATCAGCCAGATCCGCCCGCTGGCCCAGGCGCATGCCGACGTGTTCCTTATCTTGACCGAGTTGTTCCTCAATGCGCTGGATCACGGTTTGCTGGGCATGTCGTCCGAATTGAAATCCGGTGCGGACGGCATGGAGAACTATCTGCAGGAACGTAGTCGTCGCCTGGCGGCGCTGGAGGATGGTCGTATCGACATCGAATTGGCCGGCCATGATCTGGGTGGGCGCTCCCTGCTGCGGATACGTGTTTCGGACAATGGCCCGGGCTTTGATCACCGCTGGTTGCAGGAGCCGGACGCCTTGCGCCCCAGTGGGCGCGGCATTGCCCTGGTGGCGGCGCTATCGGCATCATTGCGCTTTTTTGGTAGTGGCAATGTGGTGGAGGCCTGCTATCTTACTCGCCCTTCGTAGCGAGCTTGGATGACCTCGTGACCAAGCCCCCCCGAGCTGTTCCTCTCGAACCCATGGATATTCCGCCCAGCCTCAGTGCCGATGCTGTACTGGCCATATCGGAACGCCCTGCGCGTGGTCCTGCTGAGCGGCTGATCATTGTCGGCGCGTCCACTGGCGGCACCGAGGCGCTGAAGCATTTCCTGCTGCCTATGCCCCCAACCGCGCCTGCGATTCTGATTGCCCAGCATATGCCGGAGATGTTCACCGGCCCCTTTGCCGCCAGGCTTGATACCTTGTGCAAGATGCAGGTCAAGGAGGCCGAGGCGGGTGAGCTGGTAAAGGCTGGGTGCGTCTATATCGCGCCAGGCCATTCCCATCTGTTGCTGGGTTTGTCCGGTGGGCGCTATGTCTGTGAACTGTCGCGCGCAGAGCCGGTAAACCGGCATCGGCCCTCGGTGGATGTGCTGTTCCGCTCCGCAGCCAACAATGCGGGACGGCACGCCATCGGTGTCATCCTGACCGGGATGGGGCGGGACGGCGCGGTGGGCATGCTGGAGATGAAGCGTGCCGGCGCCTACAATTTTGCCCAGGACGAAGCCAGCTGCGTGGTGTTCGGCATGCCCAAGGAAGCCATTGCGCTTGGCGGGGTGGATGAAGTGGCGCCGCTGGCCGAGTTACCCTCCCGTATTCTGGCCCATTTGCGCGGTGCGCTCCCCAAAGTGAACGACGGCGTGTAAGCTCGCCGCCCAACTGATCGACTACTGATAGAAGCTTGCCAATGCCTGCACTGCCCATTCTGATCGTCGAGGATGACAATGATCTGCGCGAAGCACTGATCGACACCCTGGAGCTGGCGGGTTATCAGGTGCTGAGTGCCGAAGACGGTGAGTCGGGCCTGCTTGTACTGGCTGCTCGCAAGGTTGGGTTGGTCCTGTCGGACGTGCAGATGCAGCCCATGGATGGTGAGACCCTGTTGCGACGGGTCAAGCTGGAGTATCCGCATATTCCCGTGGTGCTCATGACCGCCTATGGCGTGATCGAGAAGGCGGTAGCCGCCTTGCATGCGGGGGCAGCGCACTACCTGCCCAAGCCTTTCGAACCGGATGATCTGCTGGCGACGGTGGCCAAGTACATGTTGCCAGCCGTGGATGATGATGCGGTCATCGCCGAAGACCCGGGCATGCTGCGTCTGCTGGACATGGCGCAGCGCGTGGCGCAGTCTGAGGCGGCCGTGATGATTACCGGCGAGAGCGGTACTGGCAAGGAGGTGCTTGCCCGCTATATCCACCGACATTCTCCGCGCGCAGAGGGTCCTTTCGTGGCCATCAACTGTGCAGCCATTCCCGAGCAGTTGCTGGAATCCACCCTGTTTGGGCATGAAAAAGGCGCCTTTACCGGTGCGGGCAACCAGCATATCGGCAAGTTCGAGCAGGCAGACGGCGGCACGCTGTTGCTGGATGAAATTTCTGAAATGCCGCTGGAACTGCAGGCCAAGCTGCTGCGGGTATTGCAGGAGCGGGAGGTCGAGCGAGTAGGGGGCAAGAAGCCGATCAATATCGATATCCGGGTGCTGTCTACCTCCAACCGCGATATGCCGCTCGAAGTGGCTGAGGGGCGTTTTCGCGAGGATCTGTATTACCGGCTGAATGTTTTCCCCTTGATGCTGCCTGCTTTGCGCGAACGGCCGGACGATATTGTCGCCCTGGCACGCGCCATGCTTTCTCGACATGCTATCTCGAGCAAACGCCGAGTACCGTCAGTGAGCAAGGAGGCTGCGCTTGCGTTGACGGCGCATCGTTGGGAAGGGAATATCCGCGAGCTGGAGAACGTCATGCAGCGTGCGCTGATCCTGGCGCCGGGTGACGAGATAGAGACTGAGCACCTGTTTTTGCCGGCAGTGCGCCGGCAGGATTTGCCGCAGGCGGCAAAAATTGCCGCTGCCGGCTTTCAGGCTTTGCCGGTCGAGGTGCCTGCATTGCCGCCGCAGCCGGCAATTACGGACATCCGGATGCTGGAGCGGCAGCACATTCTGGATACGCTCAAGCAGGCGGGCGGGGTGCGCAAGCTGGCCGCAGAGCGATTAGGTATGAGTGAGCGGACTTTGCGTTATAAACTGCAGCAATACCGCGAAGAAGGCTGGCAGGAAGAGTAGTTCGGGTTTTGGTCGGGGCGAAGAGTGTGGCGGAGGACGCGGCGCCAGCATGACGGTGAGGGCCGAATGCTGTGAAGCGCGCAAGCCTTGTGTGGCGCCGTTGCACGGATATCGACCCGGTTTTGAATAAAAAGGCCGTTGGCCTGTAGATTGCTTGCTATTGTTTAAGCGAGCCACATACAATTTCACGCAATTCGAGGTGCATCATGAGCGTGCAAGGGATAGACAATCTGCTGGGTGAGTTGAAGGCCATGTCCGCCAAGGCGGCTGGCCAGGCTTCGTCCACCGCGGAAGCCTTGCCAGAAGGTGCCGATTTCGCATCGGTATTGAAGTCGTCGCTCGACCAGGTAAATCAGATGCAGCTGGATTCGCAGGCAAAGCAACAGGCGTTCGAAACGGGCGACCCGAATGCCAACCTGCAAGACGTGATGGTCTCGCTCCAAAAGGCGAGCCTGTCTTTTCAGACTATGGTGCAGGTTCGTAACAAGCTGGTTTCCGCATACCAGGAAGTTATGAACATGCAGGTGTGATATCGCCTGATATATGGATGACGCGGTCGTAGCCGTCGACAATCGAGACGCACAGCAGGGTGAGCGCCCCACACTCATCCAGCGCTTCAATCAGCTTCCCAATCCCCGCAAGATACTGTTAATCGCCGTTGCCGCTGCCATTATTGCCGCAGCGGCAATTGCGTTTCTGTGGGCGAAAGATCCTGGCTACAAGATTCTGTTCGCGAATATTTCGGACAAGGACGGTGGCCAGATCGTCCAGACGCTGCAGCAGCTGAACGTGCCTTACAAGCTTGAGGCCGGCGGCGTGATCTCGGTACCTGCCGAGTTCGTTCATAGCGCGCGTCTGCAGCTTGCCTCGCAGGGCTTGCCCAAGGGCGGTACCGTTGGCTTCGAGCTACTGGATAACCAGAAGTTCGGTATCAGCCAATTCGGCGAGCAGGTCAATTATCAGCGTGCCGTTGAGGGTGAGCTGGCGCGTTCCATCGAATCGCTGTCCGCAGTGTCGTCGGCCCGTATTCATCTGGCCATGCCCAAGCAGACCGTGTTCCTGCGCGAGCAGCAGAAGCCGACTGCCTCGGTGCTGTTGACCCTGCATCCTGGCCGTACGCTCGATGGCGCGCAGATTGCCGGCATCATCCATCTCGTTTCCAGCAGCATTCCCGACCTGCCGGTCAAGAACGTCACGGTGGTCGATCAGGATGGCAACCTGCTCTCCAACCTGCCTGACCTCATGAATGGCGGCAATGGATCGTTGAACCAGCGCCAGATGGCTCTGGTGCACCAGCAGGAAACCCTGCTGTCGGAGCGTATCCAGAAAATTCTCGAGCCCATCGTCGGCAACGACAACGTCAAGGCCGAGGTGACGGTTCAGATGGACTTCTCTGAAGTCGAGCAGGCCATCGAGAGCTTCAAGCCGAACTCCCCGCCCAATGCGTCTGCGATCCGTAGCGAGCAGACGGCCGAGGGTAGTGGTGCCGCAGCCAACCAGCCCTCTGGTGTGCCGGGTGCGCTGTCCAATCAGCCGCCGGGCGCGGCGAGTGCGCCGGTGACCCTGCCCAATCCACCGGGTGTCACCGTCAACAATGGCGCCGGCGGTACCAGTCACAAGGAAATGACCCGAAACTACGAAGTCGACAAGACCGTCGAGCACGTGAAGCAGCAGGTGGGTGTGCTCAAGCGCGTCAATGCTGCCGTGGTGGTCAACTTCAAGCGGGTCCAGCAGAAGGATGGTGGCGTCAAGTCCGTACCGCTAACCCAGGCCGAGATCAATCAGGTTACCAACCTGGTACAGGAGGCCATCGGCTACAACAAGGATCGCGGTGACTCGGTCAAGGTCGTCAATGCTGCCTTTGCCGATCGCGTGCTGGATGTTGCCGGCAAGTCCTTCTTCGAGAAGCTGACGGAATACCTGATTGCCCATACTGCGGACATCATCAAGGTCATCCTGATTGCGTTGGTTCTGGCGTATCTGATGTTCGGCGTCGTGCGTCCCATCCTGCGTGATGTCATCCGGCCCAAGCAGGACAAGGGTGCCATGGGCGGTGAAGAGGGTGGTGTCGCACTGACGGCCGAGGAACTGGCCCAGTCGGAGGTGGAAGCCGAGGTGGTAGCCGAGGCCGAAGCCAGCATGCAGCTCGCGGCCTTCAGCGAGTTGCTGCAGCGAGCCAAGGAAATGGCAAAGGAAGATCCCCGTATGGTGGCAACCATTATTCGCGAATGGTTGAATGCCGACCCTGCCGACCAGAAAACAACTTGATGAAATGGGGGCTTAACGCCCCATTTCATTTTGTGTCCTGGATAATTAGCAGGCGGCATGAGCGTGAAATGCGCCTGATGCTGCCAAATTGAATCTGCGGATCAACCGCAATAGTCGCCAGGAGCCATCATGGCAGCCAATGATGAAGCCATCCGCCGTAGCGCCATCTTGTTGATGAGCCTCGGTGAGGAGGCCGCTGTCGAGGTGTTCAAATACCTCGGTCCCAAAGAGGTACAGAAGATTGGCCTGGCCATGGCCAGTATGGACAATGTCACCCGTGAGCAGGTAGAGGAAGTCGTTGGCGATTTCCTGGGTTCGACCATGAACCGAGCCAACTTCGGTGCGGCTGACGAATACATCCGCTCGGTGCTGACCAAGGCCCTGGGCTCGGACAAGGCAGCCAACCTGCTTGATCGCATCCTGCAAGGTGGTGATAACACCGGTATCGAATCTCTGAAGTGGATGGATTCGGTGGCTGTGGCCGAACTGATCAAGAACGAACACCCGCAGATCATCGCTACCATTCTGGTCCATCTGGAACCGGATCAGGTTTCGGAGGTGCTCAACCAGTTTGTCGAGCGCCTGCGTAATGATGTGCTGTTGCGTATTGCTACGCTTGAGGGGGTCCAGCCCACGGCTCTGCGCGAATTGAACGATGTGCTTACCCAGTTGCTCTCCGGTGCGGACCGGGTCAAGAAGTCGGCCATGGGTGGCGAAGGCATGGCGGCGGAAATCCTCAACTTCATGGGGGGCGTGGTCGAAGCGTCTGCGATCAATGCCATCCGCGAGTACGACCCGGAACTGGCGCAGCGCATCCAAGACAAGATGTTCACCTTCGAGAACCTGGTGGATATCGACGATCGCGGCATCCAGTTGCTGTTGCGCGAGATATCTTCCGATTCGCTGATTACCGCCATGAAGGGCACCAGCGAAATTCTTCGGAACAAAATCTTCAAGAACATGTCGCAGCGTGCCGCCGAGATGCTGCGGGACGACTTCGAAGCCAAGGGCGCAGTCAAGGTGTCCGAAGTCGAGGCCGAGCAGCGCGAGATTCTCAAGGTGGTGCGTCGCCTGGCGGATGAAGGTCAGATCGCCATTGCCAAGGGCGGTGGCGAGGGCTTTGTTGAATAAGGTTGCCAAGCAATGAAAGCCTGGGGTAGCAAGAAAATCATCCGCCGCGAGGATCTGCCCGAGGTGGCCTTGTGGCAGGTCGATCAATTCAGCGGCGCATCGGTGCAGCGGCCTCATGTGCTGGTGCCCGAACCGCTGGACAGCGAAGAGCCTGCCATTGCGCCGGTCGAGCTGGAGGCTGAGCTGCCGGAGTCTGTCGAGCCGGAGGTTCGCCAGGTTCCTATGGTCGAGCCGGAGGAGCTGGAGCGACTGAAATCGGAGACGCGCGATGCGGCCTATCAATCCGGTTATCAGGATGGTCGGCAGCAAGGGCAGAGCGATGGCGAGACGGCGGGACGCGAAGCGGGCTACGCCGCCGGTTTTGAGGCCGGGCAGGCGCAAGGCCGACAAGTCGCGGGCGAGGAAGTGGCGCGCTTCATGGCCCTGAGCGAGCAGTTGGGCCAAGAGGTAGCAGCCTATGAGGCTCGTCTGGCGGAGCCGATACGGGATATCGCTATCGCGGTGGCGCGCCAGGTGCTGCGGACCAGTCTCGCGGTTGAGCCGGAAAAGATGCTGGCGGTGATACGCGAGGCCATCAACAGCCTGCCTGAACTGCAAGGGCCGTTGAAGCTCGAACTGCACCCCGACGATATTGCGCTGGTCAAGAGCATGCTGGCAGACGACAGTACGGCGGCACAGTGGCGCTTCGAGGCGATGCCGGAGATGGAGCGTGGCGGCGCCAGGATCAGCCATTCCACGGTCGAGCTGGACCTGACCTTACCCAATCGTTGGCGTCGTATTGTGGAAGCCCTGGGTAGCGACGAGCCGTGGCAGATCGACGATGACAGCGGAAACTGAAAACGCGGGCGAGCAAGGTGCGCTGGACCGCTGGCAGCGCTATGCGGCGGACTGCCTGGGTACGGTACAGGGCACGCGCCCCTGGTTGCCGCGTGGTCGTCTGACCCGGGTAGCTGGTCTGGTCCTGGAGGCGGTAGGTATCAAGCTGCCGGTGGGGTCCAGTTGCCATATCATCATCCCTACCGGACATAGCGTTGAAGCCGAGGTTGTTGGCTTCAACGGTGACAAGCTGTTCCTGATGCCGGTTGCAGAGGTCTATGGCCTGGAGCCTGGTGCCTGGGTCGTGGCATACGAGGACGTAGCTGGGCGTGTACCTCGTCTTGACGGCAGCCAGGCGCCGCGTCGCCGGGTGGAAGACCGGGGGCGGCAGGCGGCGGTAGGCCCGCATTTGCTTGGACGCGTTCTCGATGGTCTGGGGCGCCCGCTGGATAAGCTGGGGCCGCTCAAGGCGGAGACCCATGTTCCGCTGTTTTCCCGTCCGTTCAATCCGCTGGACCGTGTGCCAGTACATGACGTACTGGATGTCGGCGTACGCGCCATCAATGCCATGCTGACGGTGGGGCGCGGCCAGCGCCTGGGCCTGTTTGCCGGCTCGGGCGTTGGCAAGAGCGTGCTGCTGGGCATGATGGCGCGCTACACCACGGCGGATGTGGTGGTGGTGGGCCTGATCGGCGAGCGGGGGCGGGAGGTCAAGGATTTCATCGAGAACATCCTTGGTAAGGAAGGCCTGCAGCGCTCGGTGGTGGTGGCTGCGCCTGCCGATACGCCGCCGCTATTGCGCATGCACGGCGCCGCCTACGCGACCGCGATTGCGGAATACTTTCGGGACCAGGGTCTCAATGTACTGCTGATCATGGATTCTCTGACCCGTTATGCGATGGCGCAACGGGAAATCGCCCTTGCGATCGGCGAGCCCCCTGCGACCAAGGGCTACCCGCCGTCGGTCTTTGCCAAGCTGCCTGCGCTGGTCGAACGTGCCGGCAATGGCCATGAAGGCAGTGGTTCCATCACCGCCTTCTATACTGTACTCAGCGAAGGCGATGACCAGCAGGATCCGATTGCTGACAATGCACGGGCCATTCTGGATGGGCATATCGTGCTGAGCCGCCTGCTGGCGGACGCGGGTCACTATCCGGCCATTGACATCGAGCAATCGATCAGTCGTGTCATGACGGACATCATCCGGCCAGAGGAATATGACCTGGTCCGACGCTTCAAGCAGCTCTACTCCCGCTACCAGCGTAGCCGGGATCTGATCAATGTCGGTGCCTATGTGCGGGGTTCCGACCCGGTACTGGATGAGGCCATCATGCTGATGCCTGCCATGGAAGCCTTCCTGCAGCAGGGGATATTCGAGCGCGAGGGCTATGAAGGCGCGCGTATGCGGCTGGCTAGCCTGTTCACTGGCTGATTGCCGCTAACCCGGTACACCACTCATGGCCAAGGCTTTCCAGTTTGCATTCCTGCTCGAGCTCGCCGAAGACAAGCGTGAGGAAGCAGCACGTGCGATCAGCGCCGCCATCCAGCGGCTGGAACAATCCAAGCTGCGGCTGACCCAGATCGAGCAGTATCGCCAGGAGTACCGCTCCCGGCTGACCGATACGGCCAGTCGGGGCATGCGTATCCATCAATGGAACGATTTCCAGTTGTTTCTGACCAAACTGGACGCCGCTGTTGAACAGCAGGCTGTCGACAAGTTGCGATGCGAATCGCAGGTCGAGGCGACCAAGCAGGCTTGGTTGGTTTGCGAGAAGGAGGTCAAAGCCTATGAAATGCTTAGAAGCCGGCATACTGAGCGCGAAAATGTGAAAGAGGCGAAGCGGGATCAGAAGATGTCCGATGAATGGGCATCGATTTCGCAACGCAGGCGGGATCATCCGGATAATTGATCCCACTCTGGCATTGTCCTTGCTATCAGTCGTCCATACCCATGATGGGTTGTGTCGAAACAAGGATTCTTGCAATGCCTGCCACCAATACCGCCAACAATCCCTTACTTAGCCTGGTTTCGGCCACCGCCAAGTCGTCGGCGAACAATCGCAGCGAGGCTGCGAGCGGGCAGTTGTTTGAGGCGTCACTCAATCAGCGCCTGCAAACCCGCCAGAACGAGCAGTTGGCCAAGGCTGCCGCTCCCAGCAAATCGCCCCAGTCCACAACCCCGGTGCAGAGCCAGCCTGCCAAGGTGGCCGAGCCGGAGAAGCCCGCTACGGCCCAACAAACCAAGCCCGCGGAGCCCACCAAGGCACCTGCCAAGGAGGCTGGCAGCGAAGGCAAGGCGGTAAAGGATAAGTCGGCCGACAAGGCGGATGACGGTCAGGACGCCGCCGAGGCGGACCCCGCCCAGCAAGCGGCTGCGGCGGCGATGGCAGCCATGCTCGCGCAACTGCAACAGATGCAGGTGGAGCAGGGGGCTGGCGCGCCGCCCCCGGTAGCAGAAGATGCCACCACCCTGGTGGGCGATGTGCTGCAGGGAGAGGACAAGGCTTTTTCCCTGGCTGAGCTGACGGCGAAACTTGCCACGGAGCGGCAAGCGCTGCCGGGTGATGCGGCGGCTGACAAGAAGCGACAGTTGCTGGAAGCAGGCAAGGACTTACTGGCGGGGCAGCAAGCCGCGGCGGAGCCCACCACTGAGCTTACACCGGTGATGAGTGCGAGTGCGGCAACCGAGAATTTTGCCCAGCTACTGGATCAGCGCGTGCAGAGCGGCGCGGCGGCTGCCGCAACCCAGCAAACACAGACACCGATGATCCGTATGGAAACTGGCAAGAGCCAGACCTTTGAGCAGACGCGGGCTGCGGTGTCCATCCAGCACCCGGTTGGTGGTGAGGGCTGGGACAAGGCGCTGGGCAACAAGGTGATCATGATGGTCAGCAACCAGCAGCAAGAGGTGGAGTTGCATCTGAACCCACCGCATCTTGGCCCGATGGAGGTCAAGCTGTCCCTGAACCAGGACCAGGCGACGCTGACGTTCGTGGCTGCGCAGCAGCCGGTGCGGGATGCACTGCAGGCCTCGCTGCCCAAGTTGAGCGAAATGCTGGCCGAGAGTGGCATCCAGCTTGCGCAGGCTAATGTGCAATCCCAGTCGAGCCAGGATGGCGGGCGGGAGCAGTCTTCCGGTCGGCAGGGTGGGCGTGGCCGCAGCGAAGGCGTGGAAGACATAGCGAATCAACCAGCAAGCTGGCAGGCGCGTTTGCCGATCAGCTTGCCGGGTAATGTGAACTTGTTTGTGTAGGCGGCTTGTTTTTTGCCTGGAGATGTGAGGGGAGTGCGCCAAACCCGCGCCAATGCTTGTTCCTGTGGCGGGTTTGCTTTATAAATGGTTTGAGCACGCATGGGTTCGGGCGTGGCATTCGTTTATACCAATACGCACTCCAAAAGGACACATCCCTATGGCAGAAGCCAAGAAACCTGCGCCAGCAGCTGACGCGAGCGACAACTCGTCCAAAGGCAAGAAGAATACGGTCCTGTATATCGTCATCGGCCTCTTGGTCCTGGTGATCCTGGCTGGAGGGGCTTTTGGTACCTGGTTGTTCCTGACGATATCGGCCAACCAGAGCTTTGGTGATCCGGCGGCAACCGCTGAACAAGCGGACGGCCATGGTGAAGAGGACACCAAGAAGGAAAAGAAGAAGAAGGAAAAGAAGAAATCCGAGCATAGCGAGGCACCAGTCTTTACCAAGCTGGATACCTTCACCGTCAACCTGGCCAACGGTACCGTCCTGCAGACGGAAATCCATGTACAGGTCGCCGATGAAAAGCAGTCGGAGGTCATCAAGAGCTATCTGCCGCGTTTGAGCAGTCAGGTGAACCTGCTGCTGGGCTCGAAGAAGCAGGATGACATTGCAACGCTGGAAGGCAAGGTCAAGTTGATGGAAGAAATCAAGCAGACCATCAACAAGGTACTGGGCGCGAAAGAGGATGAAGACGGCGTGATGAGCGTTGAATTCAAGACCTTCATCGTCCAGTAAGGTCAAAGCAACACAAGCAGGATTGGGGTCCGAACATGGCCGACGATATTCTCTCGCAAGAAGAGGTTGATGCTCTCCTACGCGGGGTAACCGGTGAAGACGAAGACGCGGACGAGGGGCTGGATACCTCGGCTATCCGTGCGTACGACATCGGTCGGCAGGAACGTATCGTTCGTGGCCGGATGCCGACGCTGGAAGTCATCAACGAGCGCTTTGCCCGTAATCTGCGGATCGGCCTGTTCAACTTCATGCGACGCTCGGCCGAAATCTCGGTCGGGCCTGTACGTGTTCAGAAATACAGCGAATTCATTCGCAACCTGGTGGTGCCCACCAACTTGAACCTGATCCACATGAAGCCGCTGCGCGGTACTGGCCTCTTCATTTTCGATCCGGACCTGGTGTTCCTGGTGGTCGACAATATGTTTGGCTCGGACGGCCGGTATCACGTCCGGGTGGAAGGTCGCGACTTCACGCCCACGGAGCAGCGCATCATCTTGCGCTTGTTGGAAGTGGTCATGGACGAGTACCGCAAGTCATGGGAACCGGTTTTCAAGACCGAGTTCACCTATGTCCGCTCGGAAATGAATACGCAGTTCGCCAATATCGCGACACCAACGGAAGTCGTGGTGGCATTTACGTTCAAGATCGAGCTCGGGTCAGGTGGCGGGGATTTCCATGTCTGCTTCCCCTACTCGATGATCGAGCCGCTGCGCGATATGCTCTACAGTTCCATGCAGGCTGACCGCATGGAGTCGGATAATCGCTGGGTCAAGCTGTTGTCCCGCGAGGTCCAGAACTCCGAGGTCGAACTGATTGCCAACCTGGGTACTGCGAAGATCACGCTGGGCGAGATTCTCGATCTGAAGGCCGGTGACGTGATCGGGATCGATATTCCCGAGAATATCGTCGCCGAGGTGGACGGTGTACCCTTGCTTGAAGGTCACTATGGCACGCTGCACGGACAATATGCCCTCAGGGTGGAGAAAGTGTTGACCACGGCAGAGAACCTGATGATGGACGAGGAGCCACAAGAGGACTTAGAGCATGAGCAATGAAACCGAAGAACAGGGCCTGGATGACTGGGCAGCTGCCTTAGCTGAGCAGCAAACGATGGAAGCTGCCATGGAGCAGGCCGCGGCCGAGCAGGCAGCGGTGGTATCGAGCCAGCCATCGGCATCGCCAGCGGACATCTTCCAGAGCTTCGACAAGCAGCCTGAGCGTCCCTCCGGGCCGTCTGGCATCGAAATGATCATGGACATCCCGGTGGCCATGACGGTGGAGCTGGGACGCACCAAGATCGCCATTCGTAGTCTCTTGCAACTGGCCCAGGGCTCGGTGGTGGAACTCGATGGCCTGGCCGGCGAGCCCATGGATGTATTGGTAAACGGTACCTTGATCGCACAGGGTGAAGTCGTGGTCGTGAACGACAAGTTCGGTATCCGCCTCACTGACATCATTACCCCGGCTGAACGTATACGCCGCCTGCACAAGTAACGATCCCATCCATGCGAATCAGCGCTTATCTCGCCGCCGCGTCCATCGCGGCGGCTTCTATTTGTGTGCTAGCCAATGAAGCCGCGCAGAAGGTACCGGCGCTGCCCGCATCGGCTACGCCTTCCCTGCTGGGTTTCTTCCAGGTGATCCTGGCCTTGCTGCTGGTGATTGCCGCCATTCTGGCCACGGCCTGGATGATGCGGCGTTTTGCACCGGGGCATCTGGGCGGCCCAGCCAGGTTAAAGGTAGTCGGCGGTGCCATGGTGGGCGCCAAGGAGCGCGTCGTGGTGGTCGAGATACGCGATACCTGGCTGGTGCTTGGCGTGACGCCATCCAATGTCACCACACTGCACAGCCTGCCCAAGCCTGAGGATGCCGAAGTGGCGCCAGCCACCACCATGCCATTTGCAGAGCGTCTGGCGGGCGTACTGAAGGCACGGACAGGCCATGCGGGTGAAGGGGGGCAGGCATGAAGCTGCGTTTCCTGCCCATGGCGCTCCTGTTGCTCGCCATGCCCGTCATGGCGGCCGATGCCGGCTTGCCCCTGTTGACCAGCCAGCCCAGCGGGGGAGGGCAAAGCTACACGCTGACCCTGCAAACCCTGCTGTTCCTGACCGGCATCACCTTCCTGCCGGCTGTGTTGCTGATGATGACGGCCTTTACCCGCATCGTCATCGTGCTCTCCATGCTCCGGCAGGCGCTGGGTACCATGCAGGCGCCGCCTAACCAGGTGATCGTCGGCATGTCGTTGTTCCTGACGGTGTTTGTCATGTCGCCTGTCCTCGACAAGATCTGGGTAGAGGCCTACGAGCCCTACAGCCAGGAGAAGATCGGCTTTAACGAGGCGATCGAGCGGGGCAGCAAGCCACTCAAGCAGTTCATGCTCAAGCAGACGCGGCAGAAGGATCTTGCGCTGTTTATCGAGCTGTCCCAAAGCGCCAAGCCCAACGGGCCGGAGGATGTCAGCCTCAAGGTGCTGGTGCCCGCTTTTGTGACGAGTGAGCTGAAGACGGCGTTCCAGATTGCCTTCCTCGTCTTCATCCCTTTCCTGATCATCGATATGGTGGTGGCCAGCGTACTGATGGCCATGGGTATGATGATGGTCAGTCCGGTCACGATTGCCTTGCCGTTCAAGATCATCCTGTTTGTGCTGGTGGATGGCTGGACCCTGTTGATCGGGTCGCTGGTTCAAAGCTTCTATACCTAGGAGTTAGGTCCATGTCTCCTGAAATGGTGATTACCGTCATTCAGCGTGCTTTCGAGGTCATGATCCTCGTGGGTGGCCCCATGCTGATCGCCGGCCTGATCGTGGGTCTGATCATCAGCGTGTTCCAGGCGGCGACGCAGATCAACGAAGCCACGCTGTCCTTCATTCCCAAGCTGCTGGTGACCTTCCTGATCGCAGTGCTGGCCGGGCCCTGGATGCTCTCCATCCTGATGGACTACACGGTACGCCTCTACCAGGCCATACCGACCATGATCGGCTGATCCCCGCCCATGTTTACGGTTACCGATGCCCAGATACAGGCTTGGCTAGGGGTGCTGCTCTGGCCGGCCTTTCGCATCATGGCGATCTTCGCGACCGACCCCTTCTACTCGAGCCGCAGCATTCCGGCGCGGGTCAAGGTGACGCTGGCGATCCTGCTGTCCATCCTGATCGCGCCTGCCTTGCCGCCCATGCCGGCGGTGGCGCCGGTTTCGCCCTTGGGGATACTGATCCTGGGACAGCAGATCCTGATTGGTACGGCCATCGGCCTGACCATGCGGCTCGTATTCTCATCCGTAGAGATGGCTGGCCATCTGGCGGGTTTGCAGATGGGCCTGGGCTTTGCCAGCTTCTACGATCCGCAGCATGGCACCAATACCGTCGTGGTCGCGCAGTTGACCAGCCTGTTGACCATCCTGGTCTTTCTGGCACTGAACGGCCATCTGCTGGTGATCGAGACCATCGTCAAGAGCTTCGTGCTGCTGCCCATCTCGGCGGAGCCCATCAAGGCCTTGGGCTTCCGGCTGCTGGTGGACTCTGCCGCGCAGATATTCACCTTGTCGCTGCTGCTGTCCTTGCCCGTGCTGGCAGCCTTGCTGATCACCAACCTGTCCATCGGTGTCATGTCCCGGGCTTCGCCGCAGTTCAACGTCTTCGCGGTCGGTTTCCCGCTGACGCTGGGAGTGGGGATCGCTGCGCTGTATTTCTCCTTGCCGCAGTTCGTGCCCCATATCCAGCGTCTGGTCGATCAGGCCACCCGACTTGCCTACAAGCTGGCGACGACCTTTGCCGGCAATTGAAAAAGCCCGCTCAGGCGGGCTTTTTCTATTGCGACCGATAGCGGAAGCCAGTATCAGACAGCGTCTGCGCCGGTTTCACCAGTGCGGATACGAACCACCTGTTCCACCGAAGTGACGAAGATCTTGCCGTCACCGATCTTGCCGGTACGGGCGGCCTTCACGATGGCATCGAGGGCGGGGTCTACCTTCTCTTCGGTGATCACGACCTCGATCTTCACTTTGGGCAGGAAGTCGACGACATATTCCGCACCCCGGTACAGTTCGGTGTGGCCTTTCTGACGGCCAAACCCCTTCACTTCGGTCACGGTAAGGCCGGTGACGCCGACTTCGGCGAGTGCTTCGCGTACCTCGTCGAGCTTGAACGGCTTGATGATGGCTTCGATTTTTTTCATGCCCATGGGTATTTCCTCCATCTGACGTGACAAAGGGCCTTGCGGCCCTTTGTTGCATGGCTCGGGTAAGCGTACTGCCTTACTCGACCTTGGCCTTGGTGCGCAGATCGGCGATCAGCTTGTTCAGTTCCTGGCCTTGCAGCTGTTGCTGGATGCCGGCCTTCACTTCTTCGAAAGCAGGGCCTTGCGGCTGACGCACGTCGTCCAGCTTGATGATGTGGAAACCGAACTGGGTCTTCACCGGAGCGGCAGTGACCTGACCCTTGTTCAGCTTGGTCATGGCATCGCCGAATTCCTTCACGAAGTTGGTCGGAGCGGCCCAGCCCAAATCGCCACCGTTAACCTTGCTGCCCGGATCCTTGGACTTTTCCTTGGCCAGGTCTTCAAACTTCTTGCCCTTCTTCAGCGCGGCGATGATGTCGTTAGCTTCCTTCTCGGTCTCGACCAGGATGTGGCGAGCCTTGTATTCCTTCGACGGCATCTGGGCCTTGAGCTTGTCGTACTCGGCCTTCAGGGTTTCGTTCGAGATAACGCTGGTCTTCTGGAAGTTCTGCACGAAGGCCTTCAGCAGAGCGTTTTGCTGAGCCATGGCGACTTCGATCTGGAAGTCGGCATCCTTGTTCAGGCCGCGCTTGGCAGCTTCCTGGGCAACCACTTCATTGGTGATCAGGTCTTCGCGGATCTTGGCGCGCAGTTCCGGGCTGTCCTTGGCGCCGCGTTCAGCCAGCTGCTTCAGGATGTAGTCCATCTGGGTTTGCGGGATGGCTACGCCGTTGACAACGGCCACCGGCTTGTCGGCCGCGAAGGCTGCACCGGCCAGCATGGCGGCGATCAGAGCAGGGGCGAAAATCTTGGTTTGCATTCGAATACGTCCTTCTTAGTCTTTAGAGGGGTAATAATCGTCTGGGCTGTCTGGTTCACACCAGGCAGGCCCTAGGCATTTTCGCCAGGAGTGCGGGCATCGATCGCCAGCGCGTGGATATCGCGCCGCATCATCTCGCCCAGTGCTTCATAAACCAATCGATGACGGGCAACCGGTGTCAGGCCGGTAAACCGCTCGGACACGATCTTCAGGAGATAGTGCCCGCCACCGGATGCTGCGCCAGCATGACCGGCATGTTTACTGCTGTCATCGCGCAAGTCCAGCATTACCGGGTTCAAGCTGGCAAGTTTCTCACGGATTTGTTCCATCGTGTTCACGCCGGTAGCACCTTCTTGAATGGCTTGACCTCGACCCTGGCATAGACGCCGGCAGCCTTGTAGGGATCAGCTTCTGCCCAATCGGTAGCGGCGGCCAGGCTGTCGAACTCGGCGACGATGAGGCTACCGGAAAATCCAGCAGGCCCGGGGTCATTGCTGTCTATGGCAGGGAAGGGGCCGGCGAGCAGCAGGCGACCCTGCTCCTGCAGGGTTTTCAGCCGCTCCAGATGAGCTGGACGGTTCTCCAGTCGCAAGGCCAGGGTATCTGCCGCATCGTGACCGGTAATCGCGTAGTACATGTTCGGTTTAGCTTTCCTGGCTGTCCGCCGGGGTTTCCGGCATATGGCGACTCAACCAAAGCCCTTGGGCGATGGCAAAAATGAAGGTGAGGCCCAGTACGCCGAACAACTTGAACTTGACCCAGAAGGCCTCAGAAAAATTGAATGCCACGAACAGGTTGAGCGCGGCCATGACGAGGAAAAATCCGACCCAGGCCCACATCAGCTTGTCCCAGACCTTGCCGGGCAGGCTAAGTTCCTTACCCAGCAGCAGCGCCATGGGCGGTTTGTTCAGTCCGTAGCGGGAAACCAACAGACTCACCGCCAGTGCGATATAGAGCGCGGTGGGTTTCCAGAAGATAAAGGTCGGGCTGTGCAACAGCAGCGTGGCGCCGCCGAGAACGACGATCAGCGCCAAGCCGATCCATTGCATCATTTCGATGGGCTTGCCACGTAGTTTCAGCCAGCCTATCTGCGCGACCGAGGCTGCTATGGCAAGCGCGGTGGCAAATTCGATGGGCTTATTGAGGCCGTACTCGGGAAAGGCGAGACCGGAGGAATAGCCGGCGAAGAAGATGATGACCGGCAGGAGGTCGAACAGGAATTTCATGGGCGGCGATTATGCCGGGGGGATTCCCGCACGGCAATCAGTCTTCGACGAGCGGGACGGCCGGCGAGCAATTCGCCGCCCCCGTTTCAGGCTGCGGCCGCAACATGCATCTGCCAACGCCCGTCCGCATCCCGGGATACGTCCACCGGCCAGCCATAGGCTTTGCTCAGATGGCCGGGCTGCAACACTTCAGCCACATCACCCTGTGCGAGCAGACGGCCATGGTCCAGCAGCATGATGTGATCGGCCCAGCGTGCGGCCTGCGCCAAATCGTGCAGGACCGCAACAATGGTTCGTCCCTGCGCGGCTTCCTGGCGCAGGCGGCTGAACAAAATGGCTTGGTACTTGAGGTCCAGGTGATTGGTCGGCTCGTCCAGCAGCCATACGGGGGCATCCTGGGCGATCAGGCGGGCCAGACCGGCCCGTTGCCGTTCGCCGCCGGACAAGACCCGCCAGGGCCGTTGCGCGAGCTCGGTCAGGTCAAACGCAGCCAGTGCGGCGTTGACCTGTGCATGATCGGTCGCGCCAGGTTGGGCAAAGCTGCCGAGCAGCGGGCGGCGGCCCAGCATGACGTATTCCTCCAGGCACAAGGGCAGGTCCTCGGGCGAAAACTGGCCCAGCCAGCCTATATGCAAGGCCCGTTGTGCATGGCCCAAGGTGCCAAGAGCCTGCTGGCCAAGCGAAACGCTGCCCTGGCTGGGGGGCTGCAGGCCCCCCAGGAGCCGCAACAGCGTGCTTTTGCCGGCACCGTTGGGGCCGACCAGGGCGGTCACTTGGCCTGACGGCAGATCGGCGGTGACATCGGCGAGCAGGGTATGGCGCTGGTGGCGATAGCCCAGGGCGCGCAAATGCAGGTCCAGCCGCTTTGGGGGAGTAGGGTTCAGGTTCATAGGCGTTCTCCGACCTTGCGGCGAAATAGCCAGACAAAGAAGGCGGGTCCGACAAAGCCGGCGAGCAGGCCGACCGGGATATTGATCGGATAGGCAATACCTCGAGCCAGGCTATCCATCAGCAGTAGAAACAGCGCCCCCCAGACTGCCGAGAGGCCGATCAGCTTGCGCCGGCTGCCGCCCACGATCAGGGCACAGGCGTTGGGTATCATCATGCCGAGAAAGCCGATGATGCCGGCGACCGATACGGCGGCGCCCACGGCCATGGCAGCCCCTACGGTGGTCAGCAGGCGTACGCGGTCCACCCGGACGCCCAGGCTGTGCGCCACCTCGTCACCCAGCAACAGGCAGTCGAGATCCCGCCCCAGTGCGATCAGCAGGGCGATACCCGCCAGGGCGACCGGTGTCGCCCAGGCCAGTGGGGCACC
Organism: Chitinimonas naiadis; assembly: GCF_054780835.1. Classification (NCBI taxonomy): domain Bacteria; kingdom Pseudomonadati; phylum Pseudomonadota; class Betaproteobacteria; order Neisseriales; family Chitinibacteraceae; genus Chitinimonas; species Chitinimonas naiadis. Next base: position 144,446 of record NZ_BAAGVO010000007.1, read on the forward strand.
TGTCGTGGTGCCGAGCTGGCCGGAAAGCCAGCTCATGGCACTGCGCAGGGCGAGGTCATCCGACATGAACAGGATCAGGCCGGTGGCTGCAGCGGCAAAACTGCCCAGCATCAAGCCCATCAGCAGTAGTCCCACATTGCCGCCGCCTACCAGTCGGACCAGTAGCAGCAGCAACCAGGTTGCCAGCAGGCTGCCGGCAAAAGCCGCTACCGGCAGCGGCAGGATGGTGAGGCCGAAAGCCATCACGCATACCACCGCCAGGGCTGCGCCGCTGGAGGTGCCGATCAGGGTCGGGTCTGCCATGGGATTGCGGAACAGCGCCTGCAGGGCGGCGCCGGACGATGCCAGCGCGGCACCCACCAGCAGGGCGGAGAAAACACGTGGGAGCCGTAAGCCGGTCACCAGCGGGTCCTGCCAGTCTGGCCATTGCCAGCCATCGCCCTGGAAGCCGACCGCGAACAGCAGCAGGCTGATTGTCGCGACAAGCAGGCTCAGGCTTGGCCAGAGCGAGGTGCCGATGGCTTGTTGCAGGGTGGGAAGGGGTTTACGCAACCAGAACGCACGAGCAGTGGGCATATTCAGGTCGCCAATACCTGGCCGATATGCCAGAGCACGCCGCTGGGGTCCATCAGCGAGAATTGGCGGACACCCCAGGGCTTGTCCTCCGGCGGAATGGCACGGCTGCCGGAAAAGTGCTCCAGCAGCTCCTTCTGCTTGATCTCCCGCCACCAGCTGTTGACGTCCTCTACCAGCAGGTGCATGACGCAGTTTTGCGCCCAGTCCTTGCGATAGAAATCCTGCAGCAGGAAGGCGGTGGCGCCGATGCGCAGCTCTGCCAGCGCTTCATTACGCCATTGTTCCTCGAATCCCAGTTCGCGATAGAAGCGGCAGGAGATATCGAAGTCCCGTGCGGGGATGAAGGGTTTCAGTTCCAGTGTATGGGGCATGATATTGACCGGGATATAGGCAATGCTGCGGGGGCGCATGCGCCCCCGCAAACCTTAGCTGAGATCGCGCAGCTTTTTGACGGCAGCCGGGCTGCCCAGATTGACGCTGAAATATTCATGGACCGGCACTTCAAACACCCGGCCCGTCTTGCCTGCCGGTGTCGTCGCGATATCGGCGCGGCGCTTGAATTCAACCAGGCCGCCGTAGACCGCCCGGTTGTGCTCGGCGATCAGGATCACGTCTGGCGCCAGCTTGCCGAGTGCTTCGGGGTCCAGCGGCTTGTAGCCATCGACGGCCGCAGCGGCATTGATGCCGCCTGCGGCACGGATCAGCCAGTCGCCCGGTGTGTCGCGACCTGCCACGGTCTTGCCTTCGTAGGTAATCAGGATGCGTTTGCCCAGCGGGGAGGTCGGACGCATTGCCCCTTGCCAGTCGTTGGCAACCTGGCCGGCCTTCTTCTCTGCTCCGATCAGCTTGCCTACGCTGCGGATGGCATCGGCGTAGTCCGAGCCATCCTCGCGGTTCCCGACCTTGATGGCCTTGACGCCCAGCCCGCTGAGCTGGCCCCAGATGCCATCGGGCATGGCGAGCTGACTACCCAGCACCAGCGTCGGTTTCAGGCGCAGGATGGGTTCCGCGGTCAGAGAGCGCGAGGAGCCGATTTCGGTGGCCTGTGCCAGTTCGGCTTGCTTGGCCACCCGGTCCCGGCCGACGACTTCGTTCGCATGACCAAGGGCAACGACGATCTCGGCGATATCGGCCGTCAGTACGACAATGCGTTCTGCCGCATGGGCGGGCAGGGCCAGACCGATGGCCAGCAGCGCGGCATGGAATTTAGATGGCATCGACCAGCTCCCGGTCCGGCAGGCTGTGTGCCAGTGCAGCCCATCCGGCCAGCTCAGGCTTGCCTGGCTTGCGCTCGCCAAAGAACTGGACGATCAACTGGCCTTCCACGTCGTAGCACTCGAGCGAGGTCACTTCGCCGTCACGCGTGGGCTTGCGCACCACAAAGGCACGGTCGAACAGATCCATGCGCAGATGCAGGTTGAAGCCGGGATCCAGCACATTGAGCCAAGGGCCCATGGGAACGATCTTCTTTACCGGACCGGTATGGATCTGCAGGCAGCCCTGGTTGCCGGCGAATACCATGATCGACAATCCGCTGTCGGCGGCTTCGCTGAGCAGCCGGTTGACCGACTCCAGCCCGACTTCGCGAACATAGCCGATGGGCGCCAGACGCAGTGCCTGGGTGCGGTTCACGCTGTACTTGCGCAGCAGCGGGTAGAAGTCGTGGGTGTCGGCCAGGTTGAGCCAACCCTGGCGAAAAGCCGCGACATCGATCGCTGCGTCGGGTTGTTCGACCGGTTGTTCGCGGTGCTTGTCGGGCTCGACGGTAGCGTGGCTGCTGGCATAGCGCGACACCAGCTCGTCATAGGCGGCGTTGTTCGAGGCTTCGGTCAGGAAAACCTTGTGGACGGCATCGCCATGGCGATCAAAGAACTGGATGGAAGGGCGCTCGCCGCGCAGGGCGAAGCCATAGCGCCAGCTATGCAGGAAGAAGCGCAGGTCGATTTCCGGATTGAGCGCCAGGCCCATTTCACCGTGAATGCTGACGTTGGCATAGATGCCGGTTTTTTCATGAACCGCGGCCTCATTGCGAGTCAGCGTCATGACGGAACCCAGCGCCTCCAGCTCACCCAGGATATCGGCCCATTTCGGGAACAAGGTGATGGACAGCGGATCGGCGGCGACGAGTTCCGCTTCCGATACGTTCAGGCGTGCCGCGGCATCGCGTGTACGTATCTTGGGTTCGGCGGCTCGCAAATGCAGATAGGTCTGCCAAAGGGTTGAGGCGTTCATGTGGTGTATCTCCTGATGGCTAGGCAGCGACGCTGCCGGGCTGTTGTTCATTGCATTGGGGAGCACCGGCTTCCCGGACGGTGCTCCCCGCCGCGTGGTCCCTACGACGGGACCCTCCTCTTGCTCTGTTGGAACCTAGAAGCGGTATTCCAGGTTGGCCGCAACGGTACGGCCAGACTGCGTGTAACGGTCCAGCACGGTGGCGCTGGCCAACTGACCCTTCACATCGCTCCAGAGCCAGTATTTGTGGTCGGTCAGGTTGTAGACCCCGGCCATCACGCTGGCATCCTTGCCGAGGGCGTAGGATGCCGAGAAATCCAGCACGCCATAGCCAGGAGCCTTGAACAGCGTCGCACTGCTGACACGGTTCTTCTTCTTGGCGGCACGCAGGTTCAGGCTGGTTTGCCAGCTATCTTGGCCATATTCGACTGCCAGGTTGCCGTGGAACGGGTCGACGCTGTCCAAGGCCGTGCCGTCGCTGAGCTTGTCGCCCTTGGCATAAGCCACGGCACTGCGCAGGCGCAGGCCGGGTGTCAGCTTCCAGAGTGCCTTGAGTTCCACGCCCTGGATGCGGACCTTGGCAATGTTCTGGGCCTGGAATTCCAGCGCCACACCGTTGCCATTGGTATCGACCGGCGACACCAGCACGTTGTCGATGAAATCCTTGTAACGATTGCTGTAGACGGTGGCCGACAGCTCCAGGTCCTCGCTGCGATAGCGGGTGCCGATTTCGAGGCTGGTACTGGTTTCGGACTTGAGGTTGGGGTTGGGCAGGACTTCGTAGCCTTGCGCCGCGTTGGTGAATACCAGCATCGCGTCATCGAAGTTCGGGGCGCGGAAGCCGGTACCTACCTGGGCAAAGCCGGTCCAGCCCTGGCTCAGTGGCAGACTGAAGGCGACGCGCGGCGAGACCGAGGAGTCGGTGTACTTGGCAATCGGATACTTGAACGGATTGGCCGCGGCAAACGGGGCATCCGGCTTGGGTGTCAGGGTGTAGCGGTCATAACGCAGCGACGGAGCGACGGTCATGCCGGAGGCGAAGGTGACTTCGTCCTGGGCAAACACCCCCAGGCGCTCGCTATCGTTGTCGGGGAAGGTCTTCTGTGGGAAGACTTCACCTCCGACTACGTTGGTCACGCTGCCGTTGGCGTTGAACTGCTGGCGATTACGCGGCCGGCTGGTCTCAGTCTTGCTGTATTCAGCACCCCATACCAGCGTGTGCAGCGTGTTGCCCAGATCGTAGCGATGGGTTAGCTGTGTGTTCGCACCCCAGGCATCCTGCTCGAAGCCGGAGTCATTGGTCCGCAATACGCCTCCGCTACGGGATTCCAGCGTGTACTCGCGGCTTTCGCCATGCTGGCGATACAGGCTGACCTTGGCGCCGACGAAGCCGGTACCGGCGCCGGTGTAGTCATAGTTCAGACTGGTGCGGTTGCGGCGCGATTTGTCCGTCGCGGTCTGGGACAGCACGGTAGCGGTACGGCTGGTCAGGAAGTCGCCATCTTGGCTACGTGTGAAGACATCCTGCGTCAGGCCCAGGGCTTGGCCAGGCGCAAGCGACCAGTTCAGCTTGGCGAGCACAGCATTGCTGTCCCAATCCAGCGGATTGGCAGCGGTGCGGGCGCTGCTGGCACTCTCGTTGGTGCCCATGCTCTCGACGTTTTCACCCTTGCGAGCGGTATAGCTCAGCAGGCCGCTGAAATCGCCACTGCGGAAGGCCCAGGCACCACCAAGCTGCTTGCTGTTGTCGGCACCGAAATAACCCGCCCGCAGCCGGCCGCCGTTGTTGGCGCCAGCCTTGAGCAGATCCTGCACATCGAGGGTGCGGTAGGCCACGACGCCACCGATGGCGTCGGCGCCGTACAGGCCGGAGTAGGGGCCCTTGACCACTTCGACGGCGGAGAGGGTGTCGAGCTCGACCATGTCACGGCCGGAAATCGCGGCGCCGCCACCGGCGTACAGCGAAGGCAGGGTGACGCCGTCGATCTGCATCAATACACGGTTACCTTCGATACCACGGATGTTGACGCCTGCATTGCCACGGCGGGCGGGGTCGCGATTGACGTTGACGCCCGGCTCGTCGACGAACAGGGTCTGAATGTCACGCACCCGGCCGGCATCGTCGCCCTGGGGTTTGAGCACGACGGTATTCGGTGCGACGGTATCGATATCCTTGGGCAGGCGGGTCGCGGTAATGGAAACGGCAGGCAGCGAGTCGGCGATGGCCGCTTCGAGTGCCCAACCGGGCTCGCCGGTCTTGGTATCGGCCAGTGCTGCGGTCAAGGGAAGCGCTGCCAGCAGTGCGGCGAGCGGGGTAAGGCGATTGATCGTGTAGCCGGTCATAGCGGTTTCAGTGTCCAAAAAAATCGCCCCGCCGCCGTGGCATGAGCCAAGCGGCGAGGGCGGGAAATTGGCTGGCTGACCGTGCAAGTACCGGTTGGCTGGCTACATCGTCATGGAGAGGGTGATGCGTAATCTTTTCAGTGTGGCTGCGCGGTTTGCCCCGATGCTTTATTTGGTCAGGATCAGCTTGCCGTTGCGTGTGAGTCGCAAGCGATAGGTCTCGCCGCGATGTCGAATGCTGATCTCGGCGTGCTTGCCCATGAGGGTGGCAACATCGATCACCGGTGCAGGTGCAACGGGTAGCGGCTTGCTTAGTGGTGGCTTAGTTTCGATACTCATTTGCAAATGATAATGGTTATCATTAATGAATTGCAAGCATAGGATATGAAGAAAATGAGTGACGTGAACGTCAATCGAATTAACAAGCGCACAGGCGCGGTGTTATCGTGTTGCGAAAACCCGTCACAAGGAGACGATATCGTGAGTGCTTTGCTGCAACTGGAGCGGATCGGTCATACCGCCGTGGTCACCATCGCCAATCCCCCTGCCAATACCTGGACCGAGGAAAGCCTCCCGGCCCTGAAGGCGTTGGTGGGTGAACTCAATGCCGACAACGAGATCTACGCACTGGTCTTGACCGGTAGCGGCACCAAGTTCTTCAGCGCGGGTGCGGACCTGAATGTCTTTGCCGATGGCGACAAGGGCCGAGCCCGGCGCATGATCACTTTCTTCGGCCAGGCGTTCGAGGCGCTGGCCCAGTTCAGGGGTGTGAGCATCGCGGCGATCAATGGCTATGCCATGGGCGGCGGGCTCGAGGCGGCGCTGGCCTGTGATATCCGTATCGCAGAAGAACACGCCGTGATGGCGTTGCCCGAGGCGAGCGTTGGCCTGTTGCCGGGCGGGCTGGGGTCGCAGCACCTGCCCTGGCTGGTCGGCGAGGGTTGGGCCAAGCGTATGATCCTGTGCGGTGAACGGGTGGATGCCCAGACCGCGTTGCGCATTGGCTTGGTCGAGGAGGTCGTTGCCAGCGGCTCCGCCCGGCAAAAGGCGCTGGAGCTGGCGGAGAAGGTGGCCAAGCAGAGCCCGTCCTCGGTGACGGCTTGCAAGCAACTGATCCAAGCTGCGCGCAAGCAACCGATGTGGTCCGCATTGCCCATGGAGCGGGAGATGTTTGTCGACCTGTTCGATACTGAAGACCAGAAGGAAGGTGTCACCGCCTTCCTGGAAAAGCGCGCACCCGTCTGGAAGAACCGCTAGACGCATCGCCTGGTGGGTTCGGCGCATCGCGACTGAACCCTGTCATCCTGTTCAATGGCAAGCAGCCAGCAAGGTCAAAAAGCCGTGTCAGATTGTGTCCTGTTTGAGCTTCACCCGGCCCGGAATGGTCGCCAGATTGCCGTGGCGACCCTGAATGCCGAAAAGTCCCTCAATGCGCTGTCGCTGGAGATGATACGGACGCTGGCTCCCCGGCTTGCCGAGTGGCGCGAGGATGCTGATGTCGCCTGCGTGGTGCTGCAAGGGGTTGGTGAAAAGGCTTTCTGCGCTGGTGGGGATGTGGTGGCGATTCAGCAGGCCATAGGTACAGGTGATTTTGCGACGACCGATGCCTTCTTTCGGGAGGAGTACGCGCTCGATTACGCCATCCATACCTTTCCCAAGCCCATCCTGTTGTGGGGGCACGGTATCGTCATGGGCGGCGGGCTCGGCTTGCTGGCGGGGGCCAGCCACCGGGTCGTGACCGAACGCTCGCGGATTGCCATGCCGGAGATCACCATCGGCCTTTATCCGGATGTGGGTGGTTCCTGGTTCCTAAGCCGCCTGCCGGGCCGCCTGGGCATCTACCTGGGTTTGACCGGCGCGTCGTTCAATGCGGCCGATGCGCTCTATACTGGGCTGGCCGACTATGCGTTGCCCAGCGGCGTGCGCGCAGCCTTGTTGCCGGAGTTGACGGGCCTGCCGTGGGTGGGGAGTGGCGAGGCGGATAAACGCGTGCTGTCTGCCTACCTGCGGGAGTTGAGCCGCAGCCATGCGCTGGAGCTGCCGCCCTCGGCCATCCGCGCTCACTACGATGCGATCCAGTCCCTGACGGACTACGACACCGTCGATGAGATGGTATCGGCGATCACGAGCTACAACGGCAGCGACGACTGGTTGCGGGCAGGGGCGCAGAAACTCGCTGCAGGATCGCCGACATCGATGCGGCTGGTCGTCGAGGCGCAGCGTCGTGCCAAGCACCTGTCACTCAGGGAGGTGTTCGACATGGAGCTGAATCTCTCCTGCCAATGTTGTCGCCACCAAGACTTCGCCGAAGGCGTGCGTGCGCTGCTGATCGACAAGGACGGCACGCCGACCTGGTCTCCGGCCACGCTCGATGCGGTGGACGATGAACTGATTGACGCTTTCTTCCGGCCGCTCTGATCCGGTACTTTCGAGGGATGAGAAAAAGGCCGGCGTATGCCGGCCTTTTGCTTTGGACCCTGCGTTCGATCAGGCCTTGGCCATCAACTCGCGCAGTACGAAAGGCAGGATGCCGCCGTGCTTGTAGTAGTCCACCTCAATAGGCGTGTCGATCCGGCACAGTAGCTGGACTTCCTGCTTGCTCCCGTTGGCGCGGGTAATAACCAGCGTCAGGTCCTGCTGCGGACGGAGGGTGTCGGTAACGCCGACGATGTCGAATACTTCATCACCGCGCAAGGCCAGTTTCTCGTGGCTGTCATCGCCCTTGAACTGCAAGGGCAGCACACCCATGCCGACCAGGTTGGAGCGGTGGATACGCTCAAAGCTGCGTGCCACCACGGCCTTCACCCCCAGCAACTGGGTGCCCTTGGCAGCCCAGTCGCGGCTGGAGCCAGTGCCGTATTCCTCGCCGGCAAACACCATGGTGGGGGTGCCGCGCTGGATGTAAGCCTGGGCGGCATCGTAGACCGTTGTCTGCGCGCCATCCAGCAGGGTGAAGCCACCCTCGATACGGCCGCCGTCGTCCTTGGGCGGCAGCATCAGGTTCTTGACCCGGACATTGGCAAAGGTGCCGCGGATCATGATGTCGTGATTGCCGCGACGGCTGCCGTAGCTGTTGAAGTCGGCTTTTTGCACATGGTGCGCCAGCAGGTATTTGCCGGCAGGCGTGGTGTCCCGGAAGGAGCCGGCGGGGCTGATATGGTCGGTGGTGACCGAGTCGCCGAGGATCAGCAAGGCGCGTGCGCCATGGATATCGCCTATCTTGCCCGGCTGCATGCTGAAATCGTCAAAGAACGGCGGTCGAGCGATGTAGGTCGAGGTCGGCCAGGTATAGACCTGCCCCTTGGGAGCCGGGATCGCATTCCAGAGGTCGTGGTCGCGGGTGAAGTCGCCATACAGGCGGCGGAAGACTTCGGGGTTCATGGCGTAGTGCATCAGCGCGTGGACTTCGTCGCTGCTTGGCCAGATATCGCGCAGATAGACCGGCGTGCCATCCGTGGCCTTGCCCAGCGGCTCGGATTCCAGGTCGATATTGGCCCGGCCGGCCAGCGCGAATGCGACGACCAGCGGTGGGCTGGCCAGGAAGTTGGCCTTGATATTGGGGTGGATGCGCGCTTCGAAATTGCGGTTGCCGCTCAGTACCGCCGCCGCGATCAGATCGTTCTCGACAATGGCCTCATTGAACTCGGCCGCCAGATCACCGGCGTTGCCAATACAGGTCGTACAGCCATAGGCCGCAATATTGAAACCCAGTTGGTCAAGGTAGGGCTGCAGGCCGGTCTCGGCCAGGTATTCGGTCACGACGCGTGAGCCCGGACCGAAGCTGGTCTTGATACGCGGATGGACCTTGAGACCCTTCTCCACGGCTTTCTTGGCCAGCAGGCCTGCCGCCAGCAGTACGCCCGGGTTGGAGGTGTTGGTACAACTGGTGATAGCGGCGATCAGGACGTCGCCATGGCCCAGGTCGATGCCGTCCTTGCGCGTGGTTACGCGCTGGCCCAGATCGGCCTCGGCCTTGTTGAAGCCGTTCTCGGCGATCGGCTTGCTGAACAGGCTGTTGAAAGTGCTGCCCATCTTGGGCAGCTCGATCCGGTCCTGTGGCCGTTTGGGGCCTGCGAGGCTGGGTACGATGGTGCTCAGGTCCAGCGACAAGGTCTTGCTGTAGGCAATGTCGCCTGCCTTGGGCATGCCGAACAGCCCCTGTGCCTTGAAGTAGGCTTCGAAGGCTTCCACTTCGGCCGCCGAACGACCGGTGCCGTTGAGGTAGGCCACGGTCTTGTCGTCGACCGGGAAGAAGCCCATGGTGGCGCCGTATTCCGGGGCCATATTGCCGATGGTGGCGCGATCCACAACCGACAGCGTGGCCGCACCTTCACCGAAGAACTCCACGAACTTGCCGACGACTTTTTCCTTGCGCAGCATCTCGGTAACGGTCAGGACCAGGTCGGTCGCGGTGATGCCGTCGCGCAGGGCGCCCTTCAGCTCGACCCCCACCACGTCCGGGGTCAGGAAATACACCGGCTGGCCCAGCATGCCGGCTTCGGCCTCGATTCCGCCCACACCCCAGCCCACGACGCCGACGCCGTTGATCATGGTGGTGTGGCTGTCGGTGCCGACCAGGGTGTCAGGAAAGGCCACGCCATCGCGGATCTGCACGCCGCGGAACAGGTACTCCAGATTCACCTGATGGACGATGCCGATGCCGGGCGGGACAACCTTGAAGGTATCGAAGGCCTGCATGCCCCATTTCATGAACTGGTAGCGCTCGCCGTTGCGCTGGAACTCCAGTTCCATGTTCTGCCGCAGGGCGTTGGGCGTACCGTAGTAGTCAATCATCACCGAATGGTCGACGACGAGGTCGACCGGCACCAGTGGTTCGATGGTCTTTGGGTTCTTGCCGAGCTTGTCGGCGACATTGCGCATGGCGGCAAGGTCGGCCAGCAGGGGGACACCGGTAAAGTCCTGCAGGACCACGCGGGCGACCACGAAAGGGATTTCGTCGACCCGCGCCGCGGTTGGACTCCAGTTGGCCACCTGTCTGACATGCTCTTCGGCCACCTTCTTGCCGTCACAATTGCGCAGCACGGACTCCAGTACCAGGCGGATGGACACCGGCAACTTGGAGATCGGACCCACGCCTGCCGCTTCAAGCGCCGGCAGGCTGTAGTAGTGCAGGGACTTGCCCGAGGGCAGCGCCAGGGTTTTCAGGGTGTCGTGCAGATTGTGTGGCATGGTTTTTCTCCTGATCGGGGCAGGCTTGTCTGATGGGCTTTTAAGGGTGTTCGGCTTAAATCAATCTAGTTGCTATGGGGCCGGCTTGCTGGCGCAAAGTTCACCCGGGCTGCCCGTCGGGATGCCACTGGATGCCAGCTTGCCAGCCGTATGCCGGGCATATGTGAAGCCTGGGACCATAGACCGATAGCGGGCAAGCGGCAATTCCCCATTCGGGTAGGTGCAATCTGCTGTTTTCTGAGGTAGGGCGGGGTGCCCCCCCCAATACCCACCCCAATGCGCGACCGGTCCACGCATGCTGCCCTGATTTTATTTCAGTGCGGCGGCACGGCTCTCCAGCCATTGGCAGAAGGCGGCAATCGCCGGGTCATCCATCAGCGCCCGTGGCGTGATCCAGCAATAGCCCCGTACCGGGACGCTGGGCGCGGACAGCGGGGCGACCAGGGTGCCGGCTTCGATCTCCGCCTGCATCATCGGTAGCGGCCCCAGCGTGACGCCGAGGCCGTCCATGGCGGCCTGCAGCGCCAGATAGAAATGATCGAAATGCTGGGTCGCTGCCGGTTTCAGTTCCGGTACGCCTGCCAGGGTCAGCCAGCGTTGCCAGGCCGTTGGGCGGGTATCGGCGTATAGCAAAGTGTGTTGCGCCAGATCGGTGGGTTGCCGGATCGGCTTGCGATCGAGCAGGGCGGGGCTACAGAGCGGCAGTTCCCATTCGTCGAGAAATGGCTTGCTGATATAACCGGGCCAATCACCGGGCCCGCGCCGAATTGCCAGGTCGAACGGGGTATCGAGGCGGCTGACATCACGATCACTGGTGACCAGACGCAGCTCCACATCCGGGTATTGCCGCTGGAAATCGGTCAACTGGGGTAGCAGCCAGTGCATGGCGAGGGTCGGGGTGGAGTTGATGACCAGGCGACGCTGCCGGTTGGGTTGCAACAGCTGGGTTGTGGCGTTGGCGATGATGTCGAAGCCATCCTGCACCTGTACCAGATAGCGCCAGCCGACCTCGGTCAACTTGACCCTGCCGCCGCTGCGCTCGAACAGCTTCACCCCCAGCCATTCTTCCAGTTGCTTAATCTGTTTGCTCACAGCACCGTGGGTCACGAACAATTCATTGGCAGCCGCGGAAAAGCTTTCCAGTCGGGCGGCGACCTCGAAGGCGCGGAGGGCATTCAGTGGGGGCAGGTTCTGGCTCATGCTGTGATAATAACTCACAGTGGATGTCGCCATTACTCGTTTGTGTGGTTGCGGCCTTCCGCGTAACCTCCGCGTCACTAAACGATGCCGATAGCCTGCCCGCTTGTCGCCGCTAGTTACAAACAGGCAGGAATCGGTTAAGAATCAGCAAGTTGAATGACTTGCCCGGCAATCCCGGCCGGAAGGGCGCAGCCAGGCTGTGTCCGCTGCCCATCGCAACCGCAACTGTTTAAAGGTCATCGCCATGCTAGAAGCCTACCGCCAGCACGTCGCCGAACGCGCCGCCCTGGGTATCCCCCCGCTGCCGCTCAATGCGCAACAAGTTGCCGATCTGGTCGAACTGCTGAAGAACCCGCCGGCTGGCGAGGAGCAGACCCTGGTTGACCTGATCACCTATCGCGTACCGCCCGGCGTGGATGATGCCGCCAAGGTCAAGGCATCCTTCCTGGCCGCTGTGGCCGAAGGCACGGTCAAGTCGCCGCTGGTTGATCGCGCGCTGGCCACCAAGCTCCTGGGCACCATGCTCGGCGGCTACAACGTCAAGCCCATGGTCGACCTGCTGGCCGATGCCGAAGTTGGCACCATCGCCGCTGAAGGCCTGAAGAAGACCCTGCTGGTTTTCGACTACTTCCATGATGTGAAGGCGCTGGCCGACGGCGGCAACGCCAACGCCAAGGCCGTGCTGCAAAGCTGGGCCGATGCCGAGTGGTTCAAGAGTCGCCCTGAAGTCGCCGAAAAGATCACCGTGACGGTGTTCAAGGTTACTGGCGAAACCAATACCGACGATCTGTCGCCGGCACCGGATGCCTGGTCCCGTCCCGACATTCCGTTGCACTACCTGGCCATGCTGAAGAACGCCCGTCCCGGCATCACCCCAGAAGAAGACGGCAAGCGCGGCCCGATGCAGTTCATCGAAGACCTGAAGAAGAAGGGCCACTTGGTCGCCTACGTCGGTGACGTGGTCGGTACCGGTTCCTCGCGCAAGTCCGCTACCAACTCGGTGGTCTGGGCAACGGGCCAGGACATCCCCTACGTGCCGAACAAGCGTTTCGGTGGCGTGACTCTGGGTGGCAAGATCGCCCCGATCTTCTTCAATACCCAGGAAGATTCCGGTTCCCTGCCGATCGAAGTGGATGTCTCCAAGCTCGAAATGGGCGATGTGATCGATATCTACCCGTACGCCGGCAAGATCGAAAAGAACGGTGCCCTGGTGGAATCGTTCCAGCTCAAGTCCGAAGTGATCCTGGACGAAGTCCGCGCTGGTGGCCGTATCAACCTGATCATCGGCCGCGGCCTGACCGGCAAGGCGCGTGAAGCGCTGGGCCTGCCAGCCAGCACCGAATTCCGTCTGCCCAAGGCTCCGGTCGATTCCGGCAAGGGCTTCTCGCTGGCCCAGAAGATGGTCGGTCGCGCCTGTGGCCTGCCAGAGGGCCAGGGCGTGCGTCCGGGTACCTACTGCGAACCGAAGATGACCACCGTGGGTTCCCAGGACACCACCGGCCCAATGACCCGCGACGAGCTGAAGGACCTGGCGTGCCTGGGCTTCAGTGCCGACATGGTCATGCAGTCCTTCTGCCACACCGCGGCTTACCCCAAGCCGGTGGACGTGAAGATGCACAAGGAACTGCCGGCCTTCATCAGCACCCGTGGCGGCGTGGCCCTGCGTCCGGGCGACGGTGTGATCCACAGCTGGCTGAACCGCCTGCTGCTGCCGGATACCGTGGGTACCGGTGGTGACTCGCACACCCGCTTCCCGATCGGTATCTCCTTCCCGGCAGGTTCCGGCCTGGTGGCCTTTGCCGCTGCCACTGGCGTGATGCCGCTGGACATGCCGGAATCGGTGCTGGTTCGCTTCAAGGGCAAGATGCAGCCTGGCGTCACCCTGCGTGACCTGGTCAACGCGATTCCGCTGTACGCCATCAAGTCCGGTCTGTTGACCGTGGCCAAGGCAGGCAAGAAGAACATCTTCTCCGGCCGCATTCTGGAAATCGAAGGCCTGCCGGAGCTGAAGGTCGAACAGGCATTCGAATTGTCCGATGCCTCGGCCGAGCGCTCCGCCGCCGGTTGTACCGTGCACCTGGACAAGGCGCCGATCATTGAATACATGACGTCGAACATCACGCTGATGAAGACCATGATCGCCAATGGCTACGCCGATGCCCGCACCCTGGAGCGTCGTATCAAGGCCATGGAAGCCTGGATTGCCAAACCGGAACTGCTGAAGGGCGACGCTGATGCCGAATACGCCGCCGTGATCGAGATCGATCTGGCCGACATCCATGAGCCTATCGTCGCCTGCCCGAATGATCCGGATGATGTGAAGACCCTGTCCGACGTCGCCGGCGCAACCATCGACGAAGTGTTCATTGGTTCGTGCATGACCAACATCGGTCACTTCCGTGCTGCCTCCAAGTTGCTCGAAGGCAAGCGCGACATCCCGGTCAAGCTGTGGGTGGCCCCGCCGACCAAGATGGATGCAGAAGAGCTGACCAAGGAAGGTCACTACGGCACCTTCGGTACCGCTGGTGCCCGCATGGAAATGCCGGGTTGCTCGCTGTGCATGGGTAACCAGGCACAAGTGCGCGAAGGCGCGACCGTGATGTCGACCTCGACCCGTAACTTCCCGAACCGTCTGGGCAAGAACTCCAATGTGTATCTGGGTTCGGCCGAGCTGGCTGCCATCTGCTCCAAGCTGGGTCGCATTCCGACCAAGGAAGAGTACATGGCCGACATCGGCGTGCTGAATGCCAAGGCGGGTGAAGTCTACAAGTACATGAACTTCAACGAGATCAAGGACTACCAGGACGTGGCCGATACGGTGGCCGTGAACTGAGCCTTGCAGCGCTCGCAGTAACAACAGACAACCCGCCGAGTGATCGGCGGGTTGTTTGCTTTGGGCTGATGGTTTTCTGCCGTGCGCTAAACTTGTGGCCTGTTAAGGTGTCCCTTTATCAGAGCGGTCACCGCTGGCTTCGCGCTGGGCTGGATAAATCAATCAAGAAGATCAGGAAGGAAACGAGATGAAGATACGTGTTCTGCCGGGTGTGCTGCTCGCAGCCGTCACCATGAGCGGTTGTGCCTCCTTCGTGGAGCTCAAGCCGGCTGCGCAATCGGTGCAGGTAGGGAGTGCCGATGCCGTCGCCAGCTGCACGCTGCGTGGTTCGGTCCATGTGAAGGTGCTCGACAAGCTGGGGCCGATCGCGCGCGACGAAGGCAAGCTGATCATCGAGCTCAATACCCTGGCCCGTAACGCCGCCGTCGACCTGCAGGGTGACACGGTACTGGCGAACGGCCCGATCACGGCCGGCGAGCGTGACTACAAGGTCTATCGCTGCCGTTGAGCCCGTACAAACTTGCAAATGATGGAATACTGGCCCGGAGCAGGGGGGGCTTGAAAAGAAAAGGGAGGCGATGCCTCCCTTTTTGCTTAGCTGGCCAAGGCGGCCAGCACGGCATCGGTATCGCGCACGCGGCCCAGCCGGGGCAGGATATGTTCGAACGAGAAGCGATGATGGTCGGGCTTGGGGGCGCTGCACAGGTCCTCCACCAGGATCTGGCCATAGCCCAGTTCCCAGCCGGCACGCGCGGTCGATTCCACGCCGATGCCGGTGACGATGCCGCCCAGTACGATGGTGTGTATGCCCCGGCGCCGCAATTGCAGGTCGAGTTCGGTGCCGAAGAAAGCATTCCACTGCCGCTTGATGATCAGGAGATCGGACTGCGTATGCAGCAGCGTCTCGGGGAAATCCAGCCAATTGGCCGGCAGGCCGCCCGGTGGCATGGGTGGGGCCTGGTCCACGGGCTGCTTGAGGCTGTCGCCGAAGTCCGCCGACCAGCCTACGCGTACCAGTACGACCGGCGCACCCAGTTCGCGGAAGCGCTGCGATAGCCGGTTGGCATTCTGCAGCACCGTGTCGGCACTGTGGACGCCCGCGTAGGGCAGGATGCCCTGTTGCAGGTCGATCAATACCAGGGCAGTGGTTTTAGGGTCTAGCGTCAGCATGGTGGCCGGCTCCTGTGGTCATGGATACTATGTGAGGGTTCTCTCACTTTTGAGTATATGAGGATGCCCTCACAAAATGCAAATGCCAACGCCCGGCTGCCACAGGGTACGCGCGGCCGGCAAAAGGTCGCGCTGCTGCTGGATACGGCGGCAACCCTGTTTGCCGAGCAGGGCTTCGATGCCACCACCATGACGGAGATTGCGGCACGAGCGGAGGCTTCCATCGGCTCGCTGTACCAGTATTTCCCGACCAAGGAACAGGTGGCCGATGCGCTGCTGCAGCGCTTTGCCGAGCAGCTCTATCTGCGCATGGAGGCGCTGGTCGAAACTGCGGCAGACTGGAGCGCCGACGATCTGCTGGAACAGCTATACCCGGCCTTGATCCAGTTCCGCTCGGACAACCCGGCTTTCATCATACTTGCCGAGGCGCGCAGTGGTCCCCCTTTGGCCGCGATGCAGATCCGAGTGCGCATGCGGCACTATGTGCAGGCGATCCTGCGAAAGCAGGCGCCACAAAAGGATGAAGCGGAACTGGAGCTGCTGGCCGTGCTGGTGCTGCAGATCATGAAGACCGCGGCGGGGCTCTACGCCGAACCGGATCTGCCGCAGCGGCCGCAAGTCCTGGCAGAGCTGAAAGCCATGCTGCAGGACTGCCTGAACCGGCGTCTGTACGGGCGTTGAACCAAATTACGTTGCACTGCACAAGACGCTTGACCGCTGCGCGCGGCTCATACAACAATAAGCACTCAGATCAACCAGCCTACGACCGGAAAGGAGCACTTTCATGACCTGGCAAAACTCCACCGTAACGACTAGCTGACCCATTTCGCCATTGGCGTGAGGGGTCGTCGCCCTTCACGCCGGTTGCTCGCAAAGCCCCGGCCGTGTCCGGGGCTTTTGCATTCTGTCCCCTGCGCCAAACTGACCTTCACGGCCGGGGATGGAGATATTGGGAATGATCCATCTATGCCTATCTTGAAAACCTTTGCCGGCGACCGTGTGCCGGTGAAAGTCTGGACCGACGACATCGACCATGACGCCATCCAGCAATTGAAAAACGTCGCAGCCCTGCCCATCGTGCATGGTCATATCGCCGCCATGCCGGATGTCCACCTGGGCATCGGCGCCACGGTCGGTTCGGTGATTCCCACCAAGGGCGCCATCATCCCGGCCGCAGTCGGGGTGGATATCGGTTGCGGCATGAACGCAGTACGTACCTCGCTGACCGCCTCCGACCTGCCCGATACCCTGGCCAAGCTGCGTTCCGCCGTCGAGGCGGCGGTACCGGTGGGGTTCGCCCAGCATGAATGGGACAGGGTCCGTGGTTCTGCCCATCAACGGGTAGCCCGGCCACTGGATGACCGACTGGACCGTATCGTCGGCAAGCATCCTGGTCTCATGAAAATGCAGCGCAAGTTTGCCCAGACCTGGGTCTGCCAGATCGGCACCCTGGGTGGCGGCAATCATTTCATCGAACTGTGCATCGACGAGTCCCAGCGGGTGTGGGTCATGCTGCACTCCGGCAGCCGCGGTACCGGCAATGTGATCGGCCGCTATTTCATCGAGGCCGCCCGCAAGGACATGCGCCGCCACAAGATCAATCTGCCCGACAAGGACCTGTCCTACTTCAGTGAAGGTTCCATACTGTTTGACGACTATGTGGAAGCGCTCGATTGGGCGCAGGACTACGCCTACGCCAATCGTCGCGAAATGATGCGGCTGGTGGTCGAGGCCTTGCGGCCACACCTGCCGAGCTTCACCTTGACCGACGAAGCAATCAATTGTCACCACAACTACGTCGAGCGGGAAACCCATTTTGGCGAGAAGCTGTTCATTACCCGCAAGGGTGCCATCTCGGCGCAGGCGGGCCAGTTGGGCATCATTCCCGGCTCCATGGGCGCCAAGAGCTTTATCGTTCGCGGCCTGGGCAATGAGCAGTCCTTCTGTTCCTGCTCGCATGGTGCCGGCCGGCGCATGAGCCGTACCGAAGCCAAGCGGCGCTTCAATCACTTTGATCTGCGCGAACAGACCGAAGGCGTGGAATGCCGCAAGGATGGCGGGGTTGTCGATGAAATCCCTGCGGCCTACAAGGATATCGATCAGGTGATGTCGCAGCAGACCGATCTGGTCGAGATCGTCCACACCCTCAAGCAGGTGATGTGCATCAAGGGTTGATGCCGTCGCCCTGACTTTTCCGTCGTTCCCTCTCGGCCCTCAAAGGAGCATGACCATGAAGATCAAGATAACCTTACCCAAGCCACGCAACCCGCTCGCCCTGTCTGCTCGTCAGCGGCGAGCCGGGGCGCATGACACCAGCGAGAAGGTAAAGCGCCGTAATGCGCGGCAGGCCTTGGACAAGGCGATCAAGCAGGGGCGGGAGGATTTTTCCCGCCCTTTCTTTTTGGGCGTGCAGCTCGCCGAAAACCGTATTTGCAGTGGGGGCTTTTATTCCAAAATAATGATTGCAAATGCCTGAATGTGTGGAGGAAAGTTCTAATACTTTGCTAAAATCGCGGTCTGCCAATAACAGCCGTTCTCATCCCGACCCAATGTCCACGATTGCTACCGAGCGCGTCCTGAGCGTCCATCACTGGAACGATACCCTTTTCAGCTTCACCACGACCCGTGATCCGAGCCTGCGCTTCGAGAACGGGCACTTCGTGATGATCGGCTTGCAGGTCAACGAGCGGCCGCTGATGCGTGCTTACTCGATTGCCAGCGCCAATTACGAAGAGCATCTGGAATTCTTCAGCATCAAGGTGCCGAACGGCCCGCTGACCTCGCGTTTGCAGCATCTGAAGGTGGGTGACGAACTGCTGGTCAGCCGCAAGCCGACCGGTACGCTGGTAATCCATGACCTGAAGCCAGGCAAGAACCTGTTCCTGTTCGGCACCGGTACAGGCCTCGCACCGTTCATGTCCATCATCAAGGACCCGGAAACCTACGAACATTTCGACAAGGTTATCCTGTTCCATGGCGTGCGCTTCGTGAATGAACTGGCCTATGCCGACTACATCCAGAACGAGTTGCCGAAGAATGAGTTCTTCGGCGATGTGATCCAGCAGAAGCTGATCTACTACCCGAGCGTGACCCGCGAGGAATTCCGCAATCAGGGCCGCCTGACCGACCTGATCGAAAGCGGCAAGCTGTGCGAGGACCTGGGCCTGCCACCGCTGAATCCGGAAACCGATCGCGCCATGATGTGCGGTAGCCCCAGCATGCTGAAAGACACGGCAGCCTTGCTCGACGCTCGTGGTTTCAAGGTTTCGCCGCGTATTGGCGAGCCTGGTGACTATGTGATCGAGCGTGCTTTCGTTGAAAAGTAAACGCTGACTGCCTGGTCACGGAAACGGCCCGCTCTTGCGGGCCGTTTTTATTGGCCGACGGTTGCGTCAGCCATCAGGGGGACTTTTGCTGGGGACCGACCTCCTGATCGGTGATGTTTCCGGCTAATTCGGGGTAAATCGGGGCGGCCGCATGTTGGGCGCCAGGATGGGGCGGTTTGCTCCCAGGTACCAGGGCTATGTGCCTAATCCATAAGACTGTTTTTGACGCTTTCGTGGGGAAAATGCTTGCCCTTGGGGAGGGATTGGGCGAAAATCCGCCCTCGTTTTTTAGCGCCGCGGCACCTCGCCCGGCGCGGGTATTAGGGCGCCTTTGGGCGTGCCTGGTGCTTGCCCCAAAGGGCCATGAGGCTAGGGAGGAGGGCTGTACGCCTCTCTCCGGCCAGGCGCAACGCCTGTCCGACTCGTAATCCATCAAGGCAAGACGTTCTTAGACCTTCGGGTGTTTGGAGCGCTTCAAAGCTGGATTGCGCCCAATCTCCGACTCTTGGGGGTGTGGGATATGTCCAAGCTGGAATCCAACCAACTGCTGCGCGCAGCCAAAGCGCAATTACCAGTCTCTGTCTATTTCGACGAGGACTTCTACAAACTCGAGCAAGAGCTACTCTTTGCGCGGGGGCCTCGTTACGTCGGTCATGAGCTGATGGTGCCCAATCTGGGTGACTATCAGGTCCTGGAAATGTACGACAACGCCCGCATGCTCAAGCGCACCGAGGCCGGTGTGCAGATGCTCTCCAATATCTGCCGTCACCGCCAGGCCATCATGCTCGACGGGCGCGGCAATAACAGCCATATCGTCTGCCCGCTGCATCGCTGGACCTACGATAATCAGGGTACCCTGATCGGTGCGCCACACTTCCCTGACAAGCCCTGCCTCAACCTGCCCAAGACCGGGCTGCAAAGCTGGAACGGCATGCTGTTCGAGCTCGGTACCGGCGGCCGTGATGTCGAAGCGGACCTGAAGAATCTGGGCGTTGCCCGCGATCTGGACTTCAGCAACTACATGCTGCATGGCGTGCAGGTCGATAGCTACGAAGGTAACTGGAAGACCTTCATTGAGGTCTATCTTGAGGACTACCACGTCGATCCGTTCCATCCCGGCCTGGGTCGTTTCGTGGAATGCGACGACCTGAAGTGGGAGTTCGCGGACTGGTATTCGGTGCAGACCGTGGGCATCAACAATGGTCTGGCCAAGGCCGGTTCCAAGTCCTATGCGGAGTGGCACAAGCAGGTGCTGGCCTTCAACCGCGGCGAGGTCCCCAAGCATGGTGCGATCTGGCTGACCTACTATCCCAATGTGATGGTGGAGTGGTATCCGCATACCCTGGTGATCTCGACCCTGCTGCCTGATGGTCCGCGTCGCTACAAGAATGTGGTCGAGTTCTACTACCCCGAGGAGGTCGCCCTGTTCGAGCCGGAATTCATGGCTGCGGAGCAGCAGGCCTATCAGGAGACCGCCGTGGAAGACATGGAGATCATCCGTCGTATGGAGGAGGGGCGGCAGCGTCTGTACAAAGAAGGTCGCGACGAGTTTGGTCCCTACCAGAGCCCGATGGAGGATGGCATGCTGCATTTCCATGAGTTCATGCGTCGGGAGATGGGCAGCCATATGCCCCAGTCCCGAGACTGAGGGTCACAAGCGATTTGATCCGGCAAAACGGGATGCTTCCTCGCGGGGCATCCCGTTTTTGTTTGTCGCACTGTCGGGCCGGATCAGCGATGTGGGTCGCAATTGCCTGACATGGCGGCAATCCAGGCCCGGATGAGTTTGATCCCGTCCTTGTCCACCAGGCTTCGGCCCAGGCGCGGCATGATGGCCTGTCCTCCGGTGGCTTCCATGCGCGAAACCAGCAGTGACTGGTCCGGCTTGCCCGGCACGATGTCGTAGGTCAGGTCGGCACCGCCAGCGCCGGCCGCCACATGCTGCTTGCAGATACCCAGCGCGCTGCCTTGGGCATCCTGGGTCAGCAGGAGGCCAGACTGGCGGGCGTCACCGAGCGCGTTGTGACAATGCATGCAGTTGACCTCCAGATAGCTGCGCGCCCGGACATCGAGCGAACCAGCCTTGGGGTCGGCGTAGGCCGGGGTACTGGCTTGCTTGCCGAGGTCATCCGGCAGGCCGACCACCTTGGCCAACTGGTTCAGGCGTGATAGCTGATTGCTCCGGCCATTGCTGTAGAGGTAGTCGATATTGAGGTAGCGCGCCTTGATGCCGATGGGCTGGATGCCCGCCTGGCCGCGGGCGGCATCCACCGCATGGCAGGTCTGGCATTGGCGCGCATTTGGAATGCTGTAGCGCAGGTCCTCGACCAGGCCGCTGGCAGGATCACGCAGCCTGCTGCTGACTTCCTGTCCGATCCGGCGCAGCGTTGCAGCAGTCTGCGCCTCGTTCCAGACGTAGGTATTGGCCTGCCAGTTGCCATCGACATCGCGACGCAGTATCCGGGTCTCGACCAGATGGTAGCGATCCAGGTCGACCTGCTCACCGGACTCGACCTTCCCTCCCTTAAGCCACTCCCCGGGCTTCGCGGGATCGCGCGCGTAGAAAAAGGTCTTGCTGATGATGGTGCCAACCGGCAAGTCCAGCACGTTGTCAGGCTGAAAGCCTACCTGTGTATTCACTGGCAGTGTCAGGGTGCGGAATTTCAGGGCGTAGTCGGTAAACAGGGGTGAAGCGAGCTGGTAGACCATGGTATTGCCGGCGATGGTCAGCAGTCTGCCGTCCCGCTTCAGTACGCCGTAGTCGGCCAGTTGCTCCGGGATAGGCGAGGCGGCGAAGCTCGCCATCGCAAAGCTTGCCAGCAGGCCACGGACCATCCACCACATCAGATACTGCATCAGCGCAGCGCCACGGCAGGCAGCGCGGGCAGGCTGCAGTCGTACTCCGGCGGCATGGTCTGCGCCGCCTTGGGCTCCCAGATCCGGAACAGGGCCTTCCAGAAGCCGGCGTCCTCCAGGCGCATGTCGATGAAAGCCATGCTGGCGGGATCGAGCTCGTTCTTCTGAATGCAGAGCTTGAGGTCGCCGATGGACTTGACCTTGCCGGCTAGTATTCCGTCGTGCACGACGTGCGGCATCCGGCCCAGCTTGAGGCCTGCCAGGCTCATGCCGTCCTTGAGGTCCTTGAGCATGCCATCGGCCGCATAGCCGCCGTTGCGCAGCTGGTTGCCGTGGATGAAGGTATTGCGCGCCTGCGCTTCATACTGAGGGTCGTTGATGGGGCGCTCGGTGGCGTAGTAGCTGGTCAGGATGATGCTGGCCGACTGATGGTTCTCGATGACATTGTCGAAGATCTCGACATCGCGGTTGGCCAGAATCATGACACCGGTGCCGGCAGGTACCAGCCCGACGATATTGCCCTTGGGCGCAAAGTTGGGGGTGTTGTTGTCATGGATCTTGTTGGCGTAGATCCGCGTGCCGACGCCGTTGCGTATCACCGGCAGGTCGGGCAGCGAAAAGACCAGGATGCCGCCGGTGTTGTTACGCGCCTCGTTCTCATAGACATCGGCCCGGATGGAGTTTTCGATCTCGATGCCGGCCACGTTTTCGATGACCGTATTGCGCCTTACCACGATGTCTTCGGTCTGACCGACATAGAGACCGGAGTCGGAGGCGCCGCGTATGGTGTTGTCCTCCAGCAGGATGCGCTTGCAAGCCACGGGGTAGAGCCCGTAGCCGCCGTTGCTGGCCTTGACCGGGCCGCTCCAGTCCACCGACAGGCGCCGTATTACCAGGTCTTCGCAGTTCTGCACCTTGAGGCCATCGGCTTTCGAGTCGACGATGGCGAAGTCCTCGAACGTCAGCTGCTTGCCGCTGGCATCGATGCCATTGCCGCTTTGCTGGCCCTTGAACGAGAGTATGGTCTTGTCCTTGCCGGCCCCCTTGATGGTGACCCTGTTGGCCGAGATCGAGAGCGTCTGGCTGAACTCGAAGTGGCCCGCCGGCAGGTTGATGGTGGAGCCATCGCTGGCGTCGATGAATTGCGCCATGATGGCTTCGTTCGCGCTCTCTGCCATTGCAGGCAGGGCGATCAGCAGCGACAGCAGGCGGAATGTATTGCGGATGCGAGCCATGGCCCAAGTCTCCCGATGACGGTACTAGCCTGCGGCGCCGCGATGGGCGGCGCCACCTGTGATGTTTCCATTACATGCTGATGCCCAGCTCGATGGCCGTGGTGCGGGGTGGCGTGATCGAGCCGTAGGTACTGCCCAGTGCCTGGGCGATATTGTTGACGCTGGTGACGTAGCGTCGGTCAAACACATTGTTGACCAGCAGGGCCACGTTCCAGCGACGCGACGGGGAATCCCAGCGCAGGCGCAGGTCGGTGCGGTTGGTGGCGGTACCTACCGTGAAGCGATTGGTCTGCAGGCAACTGCCCTGGGCCTGGGAGTCTGCATTGCAGCGACGGGGGCTGGTGTAGGCATTCTGCAGGCTGCCCATCAGCTTGCCGCCCAGCACGTCGTACCAGGTGTAGTCCACACCGGTAGCGATAGTCCACTTGGGACTGCCCACCGGCTGGCCGCTCAGGTCGGTACCGGCAGAGCTGGTGTAGCTGCCGTAGCGTTGGTTCAGGTATTCGCTGGCCAGTGTGAGCTGCAGGTTCTTGCTTGGTTGCCAGCGCGCCTCCAGGTCCAGGCCATCCGCCTTCTGGTCGCTGGTGGTCACCTGGTATTGCGGTACGCCACTGGCGTTGATATTGACCAGGCTCAACTGCTGCAGGTTGGTGAATTTGTAGGAGAACACCGAGGCATTGAGCACCAGATGGGCGTCCCGAAAATAGCTCTTGATCCCGATTTCCAGGTTGCGCACGGTTTCCGGGTCGAACTTGCTGCCGATCTGCTGCAGCGCGTTGTAGCCGCCGGCCTGATAGCCCTTGGCGACCGAGGCATACACCATGCGGTCGTTGTCGAGCTTGTAGTCCAGCACCACGCGGGGGCTCCAGTCGGTCCAGCTATTTTGGGCATGCAGCGGCGCAGTGCCTGCACCCGGGCTGGTCAGCAACTGGTTCTGGCTGAGGAAGCCTTGCAACTGGTTGGCAACGTCCGGCCCCAGCAATTGGGCAACCTGTTCGAAGAACCCCGCGTCGCCGAGCCCGGCGACACCTCCATCGACCGCTGCAGCATTGCGTAGCGGTTGGTACCAGCTGAACTCCTTCTTGTCGCGCGTAAAGCGCAGGCCGGTCGTCAAGTTCCAGGCGGGGCTGAGATGCCAGATCACATCGCCATAGACCGCCTGCGCCTGGTTGCGCGATTCGTTGTACATATTCTCCTGCCAGCTGTTGCCGAGAAGGTTCACGCCGCTGAGTGCGGCGATGGTGCTGTAGATCGGCAAGCCGGCGACATTGTTCGAGAGCGTATCGAGCGTATCGGTGTTGGTATTGACCTGGCTGTTCTGCTTGGCGTTTTCATGGAAGAAACTCAGCCCGCCCACCCAGTCGAGTTGATCGTTCTTGCCGGAGAGCTTGAACTCCTGCTGCCAGTTGCGGTTGCGCTCGATATTGGCGGTATCGAGGTAGGTGTAGGTCCGGTTGGTGCCGTCGTTGTCTTCATGATTGATCGAATGAAAGCGACGGAAGGCCGTGGTGGATTTGAAGTCGGCCCAGCCGAGCGGCAGCTCCAGGCGGGCGGTCACACCGTCGAAAATGCGGCCCTCGCGGTTGCCGATCGCATCGTTGAAGACCGGCGCGGTGCGCGGGTCGAGATAGTTGGTGGTGTCGATGGGGACATGCGGCAGACCGGGGGCGTCGGGCATGGCCACCAGGCCGATGGCCGGACGGGCCTTCTGGTCCAGTTCCTCGTGCTCCCAACTGACATTCAGCTTGCTGTGCAGGGTAGGCTCCCAACGGAACGACGCCCGCGTCCCCCAGTTCTTGGTGCCGTTGAGCTTCTCGCCGGTGGCCGCATCACTGAGCCAGCCATCCGTTCTGTGGCTGACCGCACTGAAGCGCAGCGCCATCTGCTCGTTGATAGGCTGGTTGATCAGGACCTCTGCATTGCGTTCGCCATACTCGCCCAGCCGCAGTTTGCCGGCGTAGATCGGGGTGATGGTGTCGGGTTCGTTGTTGATGACCGAGATTGCACCAGCCGCGCTATTGCGACCGAACAGGGTGCCCTGTGGGCCCTTGAGGACCTCGATGCGCTGCACGTCATTGAAGTTCATCAGCGAGCCGCCGGTCTTGCCGGCATAGACGCCATCGATGTACACCCCGACTGGCGAATCCGTACCGATGCCGAAGTCACTGGCACCCAGGCCGCGTAAGGAGAAATTGGGCTGGGTAGGTTGGGTACCATCGACCGACAGGCCGGGGATATAGCCGTTTACCTCGCTCAGATTGTCGGCGCCCAGCTTGTCCATCTGCTCCGCCGTAATCACCTGCAGGGGGATGGGCACGGCCTGTGCGCTCTGGCTGCGACTCTGCGCCGTCACGGTAATGGCTGCCTCGGCGCTGGCGTCCTCTGCGGCATGGGCTACGCCCAGCGTGGCCATCAGGGCGGTACTGCCTATCATCGAGATGCTGATTGCGATGCTGTGCTTGCGAAAAGTCATGTCTACCCCTTGATCAGTCAGTTTTTACACCTTGCAATCCGGATATCGCACACGGCCCGGCAGCGACCATGCCCTGCATTTGCCACCTGTTTTTCGTTCCAGCCACCCAGCTAATAAGCGGTTGACCGGGCGGGTGCCTGCCCCCTGGCATAGCTTGCCGCTGCGCGCTGCTGATCTTTTTTCAGCCGGCCATTGGCGATCCAGCGCACCAGCCAGGGGATGCGACCCACCTGCAGGCCGCTGCTGCTGGCCAGGACAAAGGCCTTGGCGCACTTCTCCAGCAACTCGGCATTGAACACCAGTCGCTCCAGCGTCATGCCGAGGCAGAGTGCACGTCCGCCGAGCCCATGGGCATTGGCGCCGTGCTTCAGTGCCGCTCGTATGGCCGCAGGGTCGGCTACCGGCCCTATCGTGGCCACGCTGTGCCCCAGATGCCTGACCTGCTCGTCGAATACGCCCGGCATGGGGGTGGGGATATGGCTGAGCGCCGTGGCCCAGGTCTGCCTGTTCAGCAGTACGGCACCCACGTCCGGCCTCTGGTCATAGATCAGGCCATGCAGGGCCTGCGTGGCGATTCCATCGTCGCCAGGCCAGGGTATTCCGACAGGATGTCGGGCTATCTCCGTTTCCCCGTTCCCGGTCTGGCCGGTCAGAAGGAGAAAGGCATCTTCTCCAGGCAGGCGTACCGACAAGCCATCGCCCGGAGCGAACAGTGTCTTGTTCTGCAGCCTGCCGGCTGCCTGTAACAAGGCAAGTTGATAGTCCTGCTCCGTGTGCACGCTGACGGTTCCCATCACACCAGGCCAAGCACGGTATCAAAGCGGTTCAAGGCTTCGTCTATCACCGCATCGGTATCCGCCATGCTGGTATAGAGGCGGCTGCCAGCCAGTGTCACGATGCCGTGCGCCATATAGGCTGCGCCCATTTCTTCCATCATGTGCTTGCGCGCCTTGACCTCCTTCATCAGCTTGATGGGATTGCGCGTGCTCAGCAGCAGGACGGCCGAGGTCTGCAGATGAACGATGGAACCCTGGTTGTAGGCGACATAGGGCAGCTGCCGACGGCCGATGATCTCCTGCAAGCCGCGGCACAGCCTGTCACCGGCTTGTCCTGCTACGACAGGGGCGTTGCTGCGGGCCATTTCGGTGATCGCGTGGTAGCCGGCTACACAGGACAAGGGGTTGGCCGACAGCGTTCCGCCCACGAATGCGCGCTTGCTCAGCGCGCCGATACCACCCGCCAGCAGCATCATCACGTCCTTGCGGCCGCCGACGCCGCCAGCCATCAGATACCCTCCGGTCAGACACTTACCGAAAACGGTGAGGTCGGGCTTGACTCCGAAGTAGCCTTGCGCACCGCCCATGCCCAGGCGAAAGCCGGTGACGACTTCATCGAAGATCAGCAAGGCGCCGAACTCGTCGCACAGCGCCCTTACCCCAGCGTTGTAGTCTTTCTCGACCGGCCGGGTGCCGCTCTCCGGACCAAGCGGCTCGACGATCACGGCGGCGGTGCCACCCCGTAGGCGGTTAAGCCATAGCTTGCGGCGCAGGGCGTCAAGGTCGTTGGGGAAGCACTCCTGGGTGTGGTGGGTGGCGCCGCCAGGAATGCCGGTTGCCTCGCGACGGCCGGTACCCGGCAGGCGCATGCCGTAGACCATCTGGTCGCTCCAGCCATGGTAGGCACCACCGACCTTGATGACCCATTTCTTGTCGGTGTAGGCGCGCGCAAGCCGGATGGCTCCCATGACGCCCTCGCTCCCCGAGCCCAGCATGCGGAACATCTCGATGCCCGGCATGTAGTGGCGGATCAGCTCGGCCAGTTTGATTTCGTATTCATGGACCATGCCGGTTACCGGTCCGCAATGGTCCAGCAGCGCATGGACCTTTTCGCGCACGGGTGGGTAGTTCGAACCCAGCAGGGTGGGGCCGCCGGCTTGCAGGAAGTCGATATACCGGTTGCCATCCACGTCCCACATATGGGCACCATCGCAGCGATCAACCGCGAGGGGGAAGGGGTAGTTGAAGGCGAGGTTATGCTGCACACCGCCCGGAATGACCTCACCGGCGCGTTCGGCCAGTGCCTTGGAGCCCTGGCAATGCGTTTCGAAGTAAGCCAGGACCTCGGTCATCTTGTCGCGACGTATCGGACGTACCGGTTCCTTCAATAGCGCCTGCAACTGGGCATAGATGGCGTTGGTGTCGTGCCATTCGCTGATGGCGTACTGCGTAGTGGGATGGGGCGGGGCGTCGTTCATATTCATGGCATCGAGTGCTTTCATGGGTGGCCTGATAGCGCGCCGAGCGCCAGTTCATGTAGCGCGGGGTTGGCCTGGCTACGTTCGATGTGCTGGTGCAGGAAGGCCATCGCCGCCTGTTCGATGCGGCCTACCTGGCGGATGGCGTCTGGCAGGGTGCGGGCGCTGCAGATCAGGCCGTGGTTGCGCAGCAGATAGGCGTGGATTGAGGGCTTCAGCCGTTGGCGCAGCGCCCGGACCAGCAGGCTTGTTCCCGAAGGGGCATAGGGCACGATGGCCACCTCGGCCCCAAGCGCGGCCTGGTCGATCTCATCGTTGAGCGGAATGGCGGTATTGAGCAGCGCCACGGCGCTCGCCAACGGCTGGTGGGTGTGGATGCTGGCGTGCATGTCGGGCTTGAAGCGCAGCAAGGCGGCATGCAGACCGCTTTCTACCGAGGGCGCGAGATTGCCTTCCTGTTGGGTGAGGTCGTCGAGCCGCAATACGCAGATGTCGCCAACCTGCAGCGTGTAGTAGTCCGCTGCCGAGGGGGTGACGGCGATCAATTCGTGATCGAGCCGCAGTGCGAGATTGCCGCCGGTGCCGGCCAGGTAGCCTTGCTCGGCCAATTGCAGGCAAGCGTCGATGACCTGCTGGCGCTGAGGGCGAAAGCTGGGCATGGGTGTCGTCATCCTCTTGCCTGATGCAGCCGCTGATAGAGCGGTCGCAGGCGCTCATACAGTTCGATAAAGGTGGCAAAGCGCTCGCCGTATACCGTGCGATGGGCGGCATGCGGCTCGAACACCCGGCGGTAGCGTGTTTGCGACGCGGCGGTCGGAAAGTCCAGCAGGCCCAGCCCGACAAAGGCGATGTAGGCGGCACCGATGGCATTGGCCTGCAAGGGTTCTGCCAGTTGTCGGATGGGAACGCCCAGTACGTCGGCAAATATCTGGCACCAGACGTCTGAGCTGCCACCGCCACCCAGGATGGTCATCTGCTGCATGGGCTGGCCAAGAAAACGCTGCACCGGCGCCATCATCCAGCGGGTGTTGAGGGCCACGCCTTCCAGGAAGGCACGGATGATGGTCTCGCGTGAGTGGTTGAGCGACAGGTTGAACAAGCCGGCCCGCAAGGAGCGATCCTCGACCGGGCAGCGCTCGCCAAACAGCCACGGGGTGTAGATCAGTCCCTTGCTGCCAGCGGGGACGCGCGCCGCGATGCGGTCGATGATCTTGTACACATCGGGCACCTGCTCCTCGCGCAGAAGTTCGTCCTGGTGGTAGAGCACCTTTTCCTTGAGGAAGGCGAGGTTGCTGCCCGCCGTCGTCTGCATTGCGACCATGAGGTATTTGCCCGGCACCGCACAGGGGAGGGAGGCGATGGCCGAGCGAACGTCGGTCTGCTTGCGCGGCACATGGGCACCGATCCACGACGAGGTCCCCACATAGAGATGCGGCTCGCCGTCGGCCAGCGTACCGGCGCCGATTGCCGCTGCCGTGTTGTCGATGGCACCGGCTACCACACGGGTTGTGTGCGGCAGCCCCAGCGCCACGGCCACGGCCGGTAGTAAAGGGCCGATCACCTCGGTACAGGGCACCAGTTCCGGAAACTTGTCGTGATCGATCCCGCTCGCGGCCACCAGGCCGGGGTGGTAGCGCACCCGGTTGGCGTCACGGTTGTCGGTGACCCAGGAGGTCAGGATGGAGTCATGGGTCGCAACGAACCGGCCGGTCAGGCGCAGGTTGAAGTAGTCCAGCACATTCAGGAATTTGTAGGTGCGGGCGTAGATGTCGGGGTAGACGTCACGTATGAACAGCATGTGCGCGCTGGGGTCTTTGCCGGACAAGGCCGGTGCACCACCGCAGAGTCGCAGCCAGCGCTGCAGCTTGAAGGCATCGTAGCCGGCGATATTGAGCCAGCCCCGGGCTTGCCGGCGGATAAGCGCGCTACCACGCATGTCCATCCAAGTGATGGCGTTCATCAGCGGCTGACCTTCCCGGTCCACCGGGATCGTGCCTTCTCCCTGGGTGGAACAGCAGACGGCAAGTATGCGGCTGGCAGGCAGGCCGCTGAGCTGGATGGCTTGCCGGGCGGTCGCGAGGAAGGCGTCCCACCAGTCGGTCGGTACTTGTTCTGCCCCATCGTCCGCCAGCATGTAGGTAGTGACCGCCTGATAGGCCCAGCCACGTATCTCGCCACTGCGGGACACCAGTGCGGTCTTGCAGCCCGAAGTACCGAGGTCTACGGCAAGCACGTAACTGTCGTCACTATTCTCTGGCAAGGCGTGGCATCCCCGATTGAGTCCAGCCCCAATGTAGTGGGATTGCCCTGACTACGGTTACCGCCAAATCGGTCGAACTGGGGGTGCAATCCGGCCAACCGTCTGGCCGGACTCAGGCCTCGCGCAAGGAGGTATCCCTCAGCTCGCTCGGGGGCGAGCCCGTCCAGCGCTTGAAGGCGCGACGGAAGTTGTGCGCGTCGCTGAAGCCGACCTCCAACGCTATCTGTTCGACGGACAGCCTGGGGTTGGCCAGTAGCTCGATTGCCCGGTTCTTGCGGACATTGTCGAGTAGCGCCTGGTAGGACACGCCACTGTCCGCCAGCCTACGCCGCAGCGTACGTTCGCTAAGGCATAGCGAGCTGGCGATATCCGGCAGGGTGGGCAGTTGCCGTAGTTGCTGCCGTACCGCCCGCTCGACCGATTCAAACAGGTCCACCTTGTCCCGTTCGCGCGAGATGCCGATATCCAGAAACTCAAGGGCCTGGCGGTGGCTTAGCGGGTCGTAGGTCAACAGGGGGCGTGCGATCCAGCTGGCATTGGCCGCGAAGGCGCTGGTCTTCTGCCCAAAGCGCACGGGGCAATCGAATACGCGCTGGTACTCCGCCGCATAGCATGGTGCCGGGTAGGCGAGGTCCACCCAGTCCGGCTTGAAGCCGATGCCAGCCAGGCTGCGCGCAATCTGCAGAAAGCTGGCAAAAGCTTCCTCCACCAGGAACATGTGGATGTCCGGTTCGGGAAATTTCAGGGAGGCGGTGACGACGGTCGTGCGTGCGTCCTGCTCCAGATCGAACTGCAGCATGCTGCCGGCAAACTTCTGCTGGCTCATGCCCAGTACCACGGCGTCACCCACGGTCCGGCTGGTCATCATGGCGTAGCCCAGGAGTCCGATGGAGGCGATGGTTTCCCGTTCGCCGATGATCAGACCCAAGCCCCGGTCCGGCGCCATCTGCAAGGCGCGCCGTATCATGATGCTGCCTTGCCGGTACGAGAGCCGGCAGGCAGGGTTGGCGAGATCATCCACGGTGAATCCCAAGCCCATGCAAAGCCGGGAAGGGGCGATGCCCAGGTCCTCGGCTGTGGCTGTGAGGCAGCGCAGCAGGTACACGGGCAGGTTGGCAACGGTGTAGCGGTCATCGGTGATGTCGTTCATTTTTATGTCTCCATCCGCTGTGAGGCATTGTGACGCGCAACACCATCAATGGGCCAGCAAGCGATAGCTTGGGCGAGGCAGTTTTACGACAAATCTTGACCCGACAGCACCTGCTCTGCGGCCGAATCGGACCCTGCCGGGGCGGCGATGACCGCTCTATAGTGCGAGTCTGGGCGTGCTGCGGCCGCTACCTCCTGAAGAGAACTGCCTATGTCGGCCGTAAAACGGGTTGTGGGTCTGAGTGCGGCATTCGCCGCGGCCTTGAATGGCACCATGGTCATGCCGCTGATCGTGATGGCGCTGGCGCGCATTCCCGGTATCTCCGAGGCTACGGCCACGCTGGTTGCCAGCGCCGAGATTGCCGGCATCGCCCTGTACTGTCTGTTGGCGCCACGCCTGGTATCCCGTTCCCGGCGGCTGGTTACGGTTGGCGGGCTGCTGGCCCTGGTGCTGGGGGAGGCTGCCAGCCATTTCCTTACCGGGGTGGCGAGCTTGTCGGCAGCCCGTTTGCTCGCGGGCCTGGGGGAGGGGGCGCTGTTCAGCCTGATTACCTGCGAGGTCGCGGCGGAAGCCAATGCCGAACGTATCTGGGGACAGATCAACGTGCTCGGTGGCGTATGCATGGGGTTGTTGCTGTTCGGACTGTCGGCCCTGCCCGTGGCCGACGGACGCGGCAGCCTCTTTCTCTGGCTCGCCGCCATGGGCTTGTTGATGGCCCCCTTCATTCTCACCATCCAGGCGCGGCCGAGACAGGATGTCGCTTCCGCACTGCAGGCCAGCTCGCTCGGCAAGTCGCAGATCGGACTGATACTGCTGGTGGTGGTGCTGGTCTATTGTGTGCAGGCCGGCCAGTGGGCGGTCAGCGGCTATATGGGCGCGTCCTCGCATATCGCACCGGCGACCGTTGGCCTCTATCTTGCCATCTCGTCGATCGTGGGCTTTGTCGGCGCAGTGGTGCCGTCCTTGACACGAAATCCGGCCTATCGGCTGCGCTTTGTATTGCTGGGCTTTCTGGTGATGGCACTCGCGATCCATGTGTTCTTCAATCTGCTTGGCGAGATGCCCTTCCTGCTGGGGCAGGTGCTGGTCAATATCGGTTTCTACATGGTGACGCCCTTCGTCATCGGCCTGCTGACCGAGAACGACCGCGATGGCGCCCTGGTGCTACGGACGCTGGTGATTGCCCTGATCGGGGCGGCTGTCGGTACCGCGCTGGCGGGCGAACTGTTTGTCCAGAGCGGGCCCTTGCGCTTCAGCGTTGCTGCCATCCTGGCCGTGGTGGTGTCGATGGGTTGCGCCGCAGTGGTCTTCCGGCGCTTGCGTGCACCGGATTTGCCGGCGGTGGTGCTGGAAACCTGAATCGCATGGTGGATGTTTGGCATTTGGAAGGAAGCAAGCGCCATGAGGCGAGATGGCAGGCTGCGCTAAACTAGCCGGCCTTCACTTCGCTAGTTGCAACATGCCCGGCATCATCGATTTTCCGGCCTTTTTGGTCGCCTCCACGCTGCTCATTCTTTCACCCGGCCCCGGCACCCTGGCCATACTCGGCTCCGCCACCGGTTCGCGACGCGACGGTTTTGCCGCACTGGCCGGTACCAGCACCGGTGACGCCATCCTGATGGCCGCCGCAGCGATCGGCGCGGCGACACTGCTCGCAGCCAATCCACTCGCGTTCAACGTGTTGAAGTACGGCGGCGGGGCCTATCTGGTCTGGTTGGGCATCAAGAGCCTCATGTCCAAGGAAGAGGGCCTGGCGGTCAGCCAGCCTGACAGCGGCAACCCGTATCGGCGCAGCTTGTTGGTGACCTTGCTGAACCCCAAGGCCATCGTCTTTTTCATGGCCTTCTTCCCGCAGTTCGTGACGCCGGGTGCCAGCGGCTGGAACTTCGCCATACTGGGCGCCGTGTTCATTGCGCTCAATTGCCTCTACCAGAGCCTCTTGATCGTGGGGGCGGGGTTCATCCTGCGCCATCTTGATGAAGCACCGCACTATGCGCTGTGGGTCAACCGGCTGCTGGGGCTGGTGTTCGTCC
Organism: Chitinimonas naiadis; assembly: GCF_054780835.1. Taxonomy (NCBI): domain Bacteria; kingdom Pseudomonadati; phylum Pseudomonadota; class Betaproteobacteria; order Neisseriales; family Chitinibacteraceae; genus Chitinimonas; species Chitinimonas naiadis. Next base: position 177,577 of record NZ_BAAGVO010000007.1, read on the forward strand.
TGTTTGGCCTGCGCCTGGCATTGGGCTGATCGGACAGACAGTTTTCTTGCCAAATTGATAACCGTGCCTGTACTCGGCAAGCGGGTACGACGATAACTACCTTAATTCCATCTGGATCGATGACACCATGAGCGATGAGTTCGAGTACCACCTTGAGACCCTGGCCATTCGGGCAGGCCAGGAACGCAGCCAGTTTGGCGAGCATGCCGAGGCGCTCTACCTGACCTCCAGCTTCGTCGCCGACAATGCCGCCCAGGCCGCCGCCCGATTTACCGGCGTGGAGCCGGGCTACATCTACTCGCGCTTTACCAACCCAACCGTCACCCAGTTCCAGGAGCGCCTGGCGGCGCTGGAGGGTGCGGAGGCGGCCGTCGCCACCGCCAGCGGCATGTCGGCCATTCTCGCGCTTTGTATGGGGCACTTGAAGGCCGGTGACCATATCCTGGCCTCCGCCGGCATGTTCGGTGCGACCATCCAGCTGTTCAACAACTGGCTGGGCAAGTTCGGGGTCAGCGTGAGCTATGTGGACGCGACCTCGCCATCCGCTTGGGATGCCGCCATTCGGCCCGAGACCCGCCTGTTCTACCTCGAGACGCCATCGAACCCGCTGACGGAAGTGGCGGATATCGCTGCGATCTCCGCCATTGCGCATCGGCATGGCGCGATCATGGTGGTGGATAACTGTTTCTGCTCGCCAGCCTTGCAGCAACCACTCAAGCATGGCGCCGATCTGGTCATCCATTCGGCCACCAAGTACATCGATGGTCAGGGCAGGGTGCTGGGCGGGGCTGTGGTGGGCAGCAAGGCGTTGATCGAGCCGGTCTACCAGTTCCTGCGCACAGCCGGCCCTACCTTGTCGGCCTTCAACGCCTGGGTGTTGACCAAGGGCCTGGAGACTCTGGGCATACGCATGAAAGCCCATTGCGAAAACGCGTTGGCGCTGGCGCAGTGGCTGGAAGGTCAATCCGCCGTCGCCAAGGTCTACTATCCGGGGCTACCGTCCCATCCGCAGTATGAACTGGCGCGTCGTCAGCAGGCCGCTGGCGGTGGCGTGGTGTCGTTTGACCTGAAGGGAGGCAAGGAGGCGGCCTGGAAGCTGATCGACAGCGTGCAGCTATTGAGCCGCACTGCCAATCTGGGGGATGTGAAGACGACCATCACGCATCCTTACACCACCACGCATGGCCGTATCAGCCCCGAAGCCAAGGCGGTGGCGGGCATCGGTGAGGGCCTGGTGCGGATCTCGGTAGGCTTGGAGCATATCGACGACATCAAGCGCGATTTGGCGCTGGGCCTGTAAAGGCCAAATGAAAAAGCCGCAGCACGCTGCGGCTTTTTCATGCCTGCTGCCAGTGCGCCGGGTCAGTCGAACTGGACTTCCTGCTCGGCGGCGAAGGCCAATGACAGTGCACCAGCGCCAATGTTGACACCAGCGGGCGTGCCCATCTCCGACAGCAATACTTGCACCCTGTGCCGGGACGCCTCCTGCAGCAGTGCCCGGTAGGCCGGCATCTTTTCCACCTCGGCAGTATCGCCGCCGTAGCTGACGCAGACGACGGGTGCCAGGAGCCCGCCCTGCATCTGGGTGATCGCCTTGTCGAACAGCTTGTTACAGCCGGCCCCGAAGCCGCGCACCTTGCCTACGGGCTGCGTATCACCCTGGTAAGCCCGCACAATCGGTTTGATATCCAGCGCCGAGCCGAGCGCATAGCTCAGGAAGCCCACGCTCTTGTCGCCACGCTTGCGTGCCTGGTTGCGTAGCTGGGTCAGTCCTGCGGGAACCAGGAAGGCTTGCGTATGGCGGGTAAGGGTGTCGATGTGGCGAATGATGTCGAGCGATGACACCTCGGCGGCGGCCAGCCTGGCGACTTCGGCAACGATCAGGCCCTGGCCGGTGAAGAGCTGGTTGCTGTCAAAGACACGCAGCGAGAATGGCGTCTTGACGCCGGCCTGCTCGCGTATCGGACGGTAGTCGCTGAGTATGCGCAGCGAGGCATGGGTCGCGTTCTCGAAGATCAGGCTGCGGCTTGCCATGACCGTGATGCAGAACACATAGTCGAACTCCAGGATCAGGCGCTGCAGGAACAGCTCGCGAACCTGATCGACGCTGAAGGCGCTGGAGCTGACGTCAGCCTCATGGCCGGCAAGTACATCGCGGTAGAAATCCAATGTCGCTGCCGGCATGCGGGTATCGACGAAGTCCCCTTTGGGGCTGTGGATCGTGACGGGCATGATCACGATGTGGTGCTGGTCTAGAAAGCTGCGAGGCAGATCGCAGCTCGAATCGGTCACGATGCCGATACGCATGGGCTGTCTCCGGATGTCCGGGTTGCCAATCAGATGCGGCTTTTGTGTTGGCATTCCCGGGTGGAGCAAATGCTCTACATCCGAAGTATCATCATCTTCTGATGGGAAATGCAAACAACAATCGCCCTGTTGTTGCTTCTTTCTTCAAGGAAAATTTTCAATCAGATCAAGTGTTTGTATGACTTTGTCATTGTGCCTGCAGCTGCAGGCTGGCCAGTTTCTGGTAGAGCGGGTTGTCCGACATCAGCTCCACATGCGTGCCTGTACCTGAGATACGCCCACCATCCACGACCACGATGCGGTCCGCATGCAGGACTGTGGATAAGCGGTGCGCGATGATCAGGGTGGTGCGTCCCTGCATGAGTCGCTCCAGTGCCTGTTGCACCATCTGTTCGCTATGCGAATCCAGTGCGCTGGTTGCCTCGTCGAGGAGCAGGATGGGTCGATCGGCAAGAATCGCCCGTGCGATGGCAATCCGCTGTCGCTGCCCACCCGAGAGCCTTACGCCGCGTTCACCCAGATCGGTTGCGTAACCTGCCGGTAGCTGCTCAATGAACTCATCGGCAAAGGCGGCCTTGCATGCCTGCCGCACCGCGGCCTCGCTGGCATCAGGACGACCATAACGTACGTTGTCGAGCACGGAGCCGGCGAAGATCACCGCATCCTGGGAGACGATGGCGATGCGCGAGCGCAGTACGTGTATGTCGGCTTCCCGGATATCGACGCCGTCGACCAGGATGCGGCCCTGGGCGGGATCATAGAAGCGGAGCAGGAGCTGGAAGACCGTGCTCTTGCCTGCCCCGGACGGGCCGACCAGCGCTACTTTCTCACCCCGATGTATATGCAGGGAGAAATCCTGCAACGCGGCCTGCTTTGGGCGGCTGGGGTAGTGAAATTGCACGGCGTCGAGAATGACTTCGCCCCGTTCGGCTTCGGGCAAGGGGTGCGGCTGCGCCGGATTGGCAATGTCGGGCCGGGTGGTCAGGAGTTCGACCAGCCGCTCCAGGGCACCGGAAGCACGCTGCACCTCGCCGATGACCTCCGAAATGGTCGCCACCGCACCGGCGACTATCACGGCGTAGAACACGAAGGCCGAGAGCTGGCCCGCGCTGATCTTGCCGGCCAGTACGTCATGTCCACCAACCCAGAGGATGGCGGCGACCGCGCCGAAAACGAGCACCATGACCATGACGATCATGCTGGCCCGGTGCTTGATCCGTGTCCTGCCGGTGCTGAAGGTGGCTTCCACCCGGTCGGCGAAGGCCTGCCGGTCAGCCGGTTCATGACCGTAGGCTTGCACCGTACGGATCTCATGTACTGTCTCGTCAATCAGGGCACTGACGTCGGCTACCCGGTCCTGGCTTTGTCGTGCCAGGCGACGAACCCGGCGCCCCAGCAGCACGATGGGAGCGACGACCAGCGGTACGCAGACCAGTACCAGCAGTGTCAGCTTCAGGCTGGTGATTGCCAGCATGATCAGGCCGCCCAGCAGCAACAGCACGTTGCGTATCGCCATGGAGGCAGATGAGCCGATCACGGTCTCGATCTGGGTGGTGTCATTGGTCAGGCGGGAGATGACCTCACCGGTACGGCCGCTCTCGAAGAAGGAGGGCGGCAGCGTCAGCAGGTGATCGAACACCTTGCGCCGCAGATCGGCGGTGATGCGCTCGCCAAGCCAGGACACCGTATAGAAGCGGCCATAGGTTGCGATCGACAACACCGCGATCAGACCCAGCAGGCCCAGCAAGGCCTGGTCCAGCAGGGCTGCATTGTTGGCCGCGAAGCCTCGGTCGATGACGCCTCGCAAGCCCTGGCCCAGCAACAGCATGCAGGCAGCGGCAATGACCAGCGCAATCGCGGCGAGGACTAGGCGGGAGCGGTAGGGCACAAGCAGGCTGCGGATAAGGCTGATAGGTGTCATCGGTTTTTCGATCAAGGTTGTCTGCTGCAAAAAGAAACGGCCCGATCCAGCTAGATCGGGCCATCTTCCTTCAACTGCAATGCCTGCACGCAGGTTTTACTATTTCCAGTCGCCGCGTAGCTGGCTGACCTGCGCTTGCAATACGGCCAGATCGACTTCCTGCGCCGGAACCGGTGTGCCCGCGGCGAGTTCTATCTTCGACCAGAAGCGGCGCGGAACCTTGACCATTGCGCTGCCGTCCTTGCGACTGAAGAAACTGCCCCAAAGGCCACGCAAGGCCATGGGCACTACCGGCGCTCCGCTGCGCTGGGCGATTTCCACCACACCAGGCTTGAAGGGATTCAGTTCACCGTCATAGGTGATCTTGCCTTCCGGGAAGATGCAGACCACTTCTCCCTGCGACAGGCACTCCTGGACCCTCAGGAAAGCGCGCTCCTTCATGGCTGGGTCTTCCTTGGCCGGCGCGATGGGTATCGCCCCTGCGGTCTTGAAGATGAAGCTGAGCACGGGAATCTTGAAGATGCGGTGATCCATGACAAAACGTACCGGACGCCGCACGGCACCGCCGACGACCAGCGCGTCCATGAAGCTCACATGGTTGCAGACCAGGATCACTGGACCTTCCTCGGGGATGCGGTCGAGGTTCCGATGCTTGACCCGGTACATGGTGTGGGTGGCGATCCAGACCATGAAGCGCATCAGAAACTCTGGCTGCAGGCCGTAGACGTACAGCGCCACCGGGATGTTCATTACGGCGACGATCAGCAGCAGTTGCGGAATGCTCGCGCCGGCTTTGAGGATCAGCACGCTGACAATGGCCGATATCACCATGAAGCAGGAGTTCAGGATGTTGTTGGCGGCAATGATGCGCGAGCGATAGGCCGGTTCGCTCTTCATCTGGATCAGGGCGTACAGCGGCACGATGAAGAAGCCACCGAAGGTGCCCAGCAAGGTTATGTCGAGGATCAATCGCCAGTGGCTGGGGTCCAGCACAAAGGCGAGGGCGCCAATGTCATGGGCGGCGAGCGCCGGCCTGGCAAAGAACAGGTCGATGCCGAACACGCACATGCCGATAGAGCCAAAGGGAACCAGGCCGATCTCCACCTTGCGGCCGGACAGGACTTCGCACAGGGCCGAACCGGCACCCACGCCGATGGAGAACAGGGCGACCAGCAGTGTGTAGACCTCGGCATTACCACCGAGCACGTCCTTCGCATAGCTTGGCAATTGGGTCAGGTAAACGGCGCCGAAGAACCAGAACCAGGAGATGCCCATCAGGGAGTGGAACACCGTCATATTGCGCCGGCTGATGGCGATGATGTGCCAGGTCTCGGTAAAGATGTTCCAGTTGATCTTCAGGTCCTTGGCTTGCGGCGGCGCCGGTGGCATGGCCCGGCTGGTCAGGAAACCGAGCACGGCGACGATCAGGCAGGCGGAGGAGATGGAGACCGCCATCAGGGTGGGATTGCCCTTGTTGCTCTCTATCAGCAGCGTGCCGCCGATCTGGCCAAGCAGGATGGCGACAAAGGTACCCATCTCGATCAGGCCGTTACCGCCGAGCAACTCGCGCTCATCCAGGTACTGCGGCAGGATGGAGTACTTGAGCGGGCCGAAGAGCGCGGAGTGAACACCCATCAGGAACAGGCACGACATCAGGATGGCGGCGCTCTTGAGCATGAAGCCCGCGGCTGCCAGCGCCATGATGACGATTTCCAGCAGCTTCACGATCCTGGCGAGCGCGGCTTTGTCGTATTTCTCCGCCAGTTGCCCGGCCGTGGCCGAGAACAGGAAGAAAGGCAGGATGAAGATCCCGGCTGCCGCATTGACCAGCGTCGGGGCGTCTAGGCCCGCCAGTCCGAGCCCGAAGAAGGTGATCATCACCAGCATGGCGTTCTTGAACAGATTGTCGTTGAACGCACCCAGGAACTGGGTGACGAACAAGGGCAGGAATCGGCGTGTCTTGAACAGGTCGAACTGGTTGCTGTGGCTCATTGCGGGCTCTTTTGGGGACGACGCTGCGGAGTTTAGCAGTGCCATCGACTCGTGCTATGGCAAATCCCTGCCTGAATGTGAAGTATCGCCATATGCACCCGGCGGACGTGCGCCACGCAACCCCTTCGCGGTGTAAAATTCGCTTATTCCGCCTATCCGGCATTACACAGGCTGCAGCGTTACCCACGCTTGGGCTATAGAAGGAGACGTATGAATCCCGCTTTTCTCCAGCATCTGGAAAACGAGCTGGCCGGTATCAAGGAAGCCGGTTTCTTCAAACCCGAGCGCGTGATCGCCAGCCATCAGCGGGCGGATATCAAGCTGCGTGACGGCAAGGAAGTGCTGAACTTCTGTGCCAACAACTACCTCGGGCTGGCAGATAACCCGCGCCTGATTGCCGCGGCCAAGCAGGGCGTGGATGACTATGGCTACGGCGTGGCCAGCGTGCGCTTCATCTGCGGCACGCAATCGGTCCACAAGGATCTGGAAGGCGCGATCTCTACTTTCCTGGGCACCGACGACACCATCCTCTACTCCAGCTGTTTCGATGCCAACGGCGGCGTGTTCGAAACCTTGCTCAGCGATGCGGATGCGGTGATCTCGGACGAGTTGAACCATGCCTCCATCATCGATGGCGTGCGTCTGTGCAAGGCCCAGCGCTACCGCTACAAGAACAACGACATGGCCGATCTGGAAGCGCAGCTGCAGGCAGCGAAAGCGGCTGGCGCGCGCTTTACCCTGATCGTCACCGACGGCGTGTTCTCCATGGATGGCTATATCGCCAACCTCAAGGGGGTCTGCGATCTGGCCGACCAGTACGGCGCCCTGGTCATGGTGGACGATTCCCATGCAGTCGGTTTTATCGGCGAGAACGGTCGCGGTACGCCCGAGCATTGTGGTGTTGCGGATCGCGTCGACATCTACACCGGTACCCTGGGCAAGGCCCTGGGGGGCGCGTCCGGCGGTTATGTCGCCGGCCGCCAGCAGATCATCGATATTCTGCGCCAGCGCTCGCGCCCCTATCTGTTCTCCAACTCGTTGGCTCCCTCGATCACCGCTGCCAGCCTGGAAGTGTTCCGCATCCTCGCTACCGAAGGTGCTGCGCTGCGTGCCAAGGTCAAGGCCAATGCCGAGTTGTTCCGCAGCAAGATGACGGCTGCGGGCTTTACCCTGCTGCCCGGCGAGCACCCCATCGTGCCGGTCATGCTGGGCGACGCCAAGCTGGCCGGTGACATGGCCGCCGAGCTGCTGGAGCACGGGGTCTACGTGATTGGCTTCTCCTTCCCGGTGGTGCCGAAGGGCAAGGCCCGCATCCGTACCCAGATGAGCGCGGCCCATAGCCCTGAGCATATCGAGCGGGCGGTGGCGGCCTTTACGGCGGTTGGCAAGGAACTGGGCGTTATCTGACCCGATTGCACGCCGACCGGGTCTTCGTTTGAGCTGACCGGTCGGTGATGCAAAGGTCTTTGGGGCGGCGTGGCCTCGCCAAATGACTATCCTGTGATTAGTGGTATCGGTGAGCTATCCGGGCTTGCCTGTGTTGTGAATTCGATCTGACGGCCGCTCACGAGGCGGCCTCCCAGCAAGGACAGTAATGATGAAAGCACTCGTCAAAGCCGAAGCCGCACCCGGCCTTACCCTGCAACGTGTCAAGAAGCCCGAGGTCGGCCACAACGACCTGCTGATCAAGATTCGCAAGACGGCGATCTGCGGCACCGACATCCATATCTGGAAATGGGACGAATGGGCGCAGAAGACCATTCCCGTCGGCATGCATGTCGGCCACGAGTACGTGGGCGAGGTGGTCGGTATGGGTTCGGAAGTGAAGGGCTACCAGATTGGCGATCGCGTTTCGGGCGAAGGGCACATCACCTGCGGCTACTGCCGTAATTGCCGCGCAGGCCGTGTGCATCTGTGCCGCAATACCACCGGCGTGGGTGTCAATCGCGAAGGGGCGTTTGCCGAGTATCTGGTCATCCCGGCCTTCAATGCCTTCAAGATTCCGGACGATATCCCGGACGAAATCGCCTCGATTCTCGATCCCTTTGGTAACGCTACGCACACCGCCTTGTCGTTCGACCTGGTGGGCGAGGATGTGCTGATCACCGGTGCCGGCCCCATCGGCATCATGGCGGCCGCCATTGCCCGGCATGTCGGCGCCCGTCACGTCGTGATCACCGATGTGAACGAGTATCGGCTGGAACTGGCGCTGAAGATGGGCGCGACGCGCGCCGTCAATGTCGCCAAGCAGGATCTGAAGGAAGTCATGAAGGAACTCGGCATGACCGAGGGCTTTGACGTGGGCCTGGAGATGTCGGGCAACCCGCAGGCCTTCCGCGGCATGCTCGATACCATGAACCATGGTGGCAAGGTGGCCCTGCTAGGCATCCCGCCGGGCGATATGGCGATCGACTGGAACCAGGTCATCTTCAAGGGGCTGATCATCAAGGGCATCTATGGTCGCGAGATGTTCGAGACCTGGTACAAGATGGCGGCCATGCTGCAAAGCGGGCTGGACCTGTCGCCGATGATTACCCATCGTTTCCCGGTCGACGAGTACGTGACCGGTTTCGAAACCATGTTGTCGGGCCAGTCCGGCAAGGTGATCCTCGATTGGGCCGAAGCCTGATCGCTTGATCGTCCGAGCATGGCCAGAACGCCCCTGCGGGGGCGTTTTGCATGGTGACGCCACCCTCGTCGCATCCTTGTCATCTTGCTTGGGTAACTTGCCGCCGATCTGCGTGTACAACCTACCTGGAAGACGCCATGCAAGCCCGCCTCATCTCTGCCGCCCTTGCGGCAGCCTTTGCCCACACAGCCTTTGCGGCTGATGGTTTTGAACTCAAGCCGGTCGACCACGATGTGGTCACCATGGTCGAGCGCTACACCGTTGATGTCCCGGCTAGCGAATACCTGCCCTATAACGGCAAGTTCAAGGCGGCGTTCCCCAAGGGCCTGCCATTGGCCATCGGGTCGGGCCTGCGTTTCAAGGGCTATGAGAAAGATGCGTCGCTGAGCTTCTGGGCGCTGACCGACCGCGGCCCCAATGGCGATGCGCCCAAGTTCAAGGCGGGCGAGAAGGCCTCGCCCAGCAAGGTATTCCTGACGCCGGATTTTGCACCGCGGATCGGCATCATCAATGTGCAGCTGGCGGAAGTCGCCAAGGTGGCCGGCACCATGCCGCTCAAGCAGGACGGCAAGCCCATCAGCGGTCGGCCCGTCAATCCCGACAGTTCCGGTTCCTCCAAGGAGATTCCACTCTCGGATGAACTCAAGCCACTCAAGTTCGATGATTTCGGCATGGATCCCGAGGGGATCGATTTCGACAAGCAGGGCAATCTGTGGATATCCGACGAATATGGGCCGGTGATCGCCCAGGTGGATGCCAAGACCGGCGAGTTCATGCAGCAGTACCTGCCGGGCGCGGGTTTGCCGGAAGTACTGGCCAGCCGACAGCCTAACCGCGGCCTGGAAGGCATCGCCGTGGAACCCAGTGGCCGCGTGATGGCCATTGTGCAAAGCACGCTGGATATCAACAAGGAAACCCGCGGTACGGCGCAGTTCCTGCGCATGGTGGAGCTGGACCCGAAGACCGGTACCACCCGCATGTTCGCCTACCCGCATGATGTCGCCGACTACAAGAAGAGCGGGGACGCCAAGATCGGCGATCTGATCGCCATCGACGACACCCGTTTCCTGCTGATCGAACAAGGCAAGGACAAGCAGAAGCGCATGCGAAATATCGTCTACCTGGTCGATATCAAGGGCGCGCAGGACTTGAGCGGCCTCAAGCTTGGCAACGGCAAGGATCTTGAATACGGCGATGCGAAGGCGCTGGGCGAGATGCAGGCCAGTGGCGGGGTGTCGGGCAGTGGCAACATGGTGGCCGCAGGCGCCGCCAATGGCCTGAAGATGGCCAGCAAGGTGAAGCTGTTTGACCTGCGCGACCTGGGCTGGCTGCCGGAGAAGGCCGAGGGCCTGGCCATCGTGGGTGAGATCGGCAAGTTCGGCGATGCGACCCAGCTGGCCTTCATCAATGACAACGACTTTGGTCTCAAGGGCAAGGTCAACGCCAAGGAAGACGATCCGGAAGCCTATGTCGTGGACGCCGCCGGCAAGCTGACGGACGAGCAGGGCAATGCGGTCAGCGCGAGCTACGAGGTTGGCCAGAACGATCCGGCCGAGCGTGATACCCAGCTCTGGTTCGTGCACCTGAAAAAGCCGCTGAAGGATTTTTTCCCCAAATAATTACCGCTAGGTAGTGATCACTCCGAGCAGTTTGAAGCCCCGCCATGCGGGGCTTTTTTTGTCTGGTGACGAGGATAAACCGCTATATAGTTAGCCCCAAGCGCTTCATCGCCCGTCGCTGTGGCCGGGTAGAATGCGGCTTCCCCCTGGAGTTGTTCATGTACCACTCGCTCGAAGATTTCATCGGCAATACCCCGCTGGTGCGGCTGAAGCGCCTGCCCGGCAATACCTCCAATACCATCCTCGCCAAGCTGGAGGGCAATAACCCCGCCGGCTCGGTCAAGGACCGGCCTGCCCTGAGCATGATCCGTCGGGCGCAGGAGCGGGGTGATATCAAACCGGGCGATACGCTGATCGAAGCCACCAGCGGCAATACCGGCATCGCACTTGCCATGGCGGCAGCCATGATGGGTTACAAGATGGTCCTGATCATGCCTGAGCACCTGAGTGTCGAGCGTCGCCAGACCATGAAGGCCTTCGGTGCCGAGATCATTCTCGTCAGTCAGCAGCAGGGCATGGAAGGGTCGCGTGATCTGGCCGAGCAGATGCGCGACGAAGGTCGCGGCATCATCCTTGATCAGTTTGCCAATCCGGACAATCCGCTTGCCCACTATGAAGGAACCGGTCCCGAAATCTGGCGCGACACCCAAGGGCAGATTACGCATTTCGTCTCCAGCATGGGGACGACCGGTACCATCATGGGAACCGGCCGCTATCTGCGCGAGCAGAATCCGGCTGTGCAGATCGTCGGCGTGCAGCCGATCGACGGAGCGCAGATTCCCGGCATACGCAAGTGGCCGGCCGAGTATGTGCCGAGCATCTGCGATTTTTCCAAGATCGACCGCATCATGGAAGTCACGCAGGAGGAAGCCGAGATCATGACCCGTCGCCTGGCGGCCGAGGAGGGCATCTTTGCCGGTATCAGCTCGGGTGGCGCCATGGCGGCGGCCCTCAAGCTCAGCGCCGAGGTCGAGAATGCCACGATTGTCAGCATCGTCTGCGACCGCGGCGATCGCTACCTCTCGACCGGTGTGTTTCCTGCCTGATCAGGACGGTTCAGCACGAATAGCGTTTGGCCAACGGCACCTCCGGGTGCCGTTGGCTTTTGTGCGTCCGCAACGCTTGCCATGCCACATCATCTATCCGTAAAATTCATAGGATGATTGGTTCATTGGATGAATTTGTTCATGACTGATGGAAAAGTAAACCGTCGCTCCCTCGTGGATCAGGTAGCGGATCTGTTGCGTGCGCGGATCGAACTGGGTGAGTGGCTGACCGATACGCGTATCCCCACCGAGCCTGAGCTGGTTGCCTTGTGCGGCGCCAGTCGCAATACCGTGCGCGAAGCGGTGCGGGCGTTGACGTTCTCCGGTGTACTGGAAACCCGGCAGGGAGATGGCACCTATGTGCGCAGCCGGGTAGACCCGACCGCCACCATGCGGGCGCTCGGCAAGGCCAGCCTGCGTGAGCATCTTGAGCTGCGTAGCCTGCTGGAAGTGGAGGCCGCCCGTCTTGCCGCCCTGCGCCATAGTCCGGCGGACCTCGCCGAATTGCAGCAACTGCTCATGGCGCGCGGCGATCGGGCCAAGGGCGAGCCCAGCCTGGCCGACTTTATCGAGCGGGACCTGCGCTTCCATCGCAAGATTGCGCAGATGTCGGGCAATGCCTCCCTGGCGGCGCTGTATGAATTCTTTGCCGTGAGCATAGGTCAGCACCTGGCCTACACCTTGCAAGATGAAGCCCAGCCCGAACCGGGACATGAGGAACATGCTGCAGTGGTCGTCGCCATCGCCAGCGGAGATCCGGCGAGGGCGGCCGAGGCAGCACGACAGATCAGTGGTCCGGCCTTGCAGCAGCTCGATCAGGCGGTGCAATCGTGAGCGGCAAGTCAGCCTCGGTGGCGCTATGGCTGCTGGTGGGCATGGTCATGGTCGGGCTCAATCTCCGGCCGGCCCTGTCCAGCATCGCACCGGTGCTGACGGCTATCCGTCTGGGGGAGGGGCTGAGCGTGACCGCGGCGGGCCTGCTGACGACGCTGCCAGTGCTGTGTCTCGGGCTGTTCGCGCCCCTTGCGCCTATCCTCGCGCGCCGGATCGGTGCCGAGCAGACCATCCTGCTGGCGCTGGCAGGGCTGATACTGGCCATCTTGCTGCGGCCCTACGCCGGGATGACGGGGTTGTTTCTGGGTACGGTACTGGCTGGTGCCTGCATCGGTGTAGGTAATGTCATCCTGCCGGCCATTGTCAAACGTGAGTTTGCCCACAAGGTGGGACCGGTGACAGGTCTTTACACCATGGCGCTGAGCCTGGGGGCGGCACTGGCGGCCGGCTTTACCGTACCGGTGCAGAACCTGGCTGGGGGTGACTGGCGGCCGGCGTTGGCTTTCTGGGCCTTGCCTGCGGTATTGGCGGCGATCGCCTGGTGGCCGCAGTTGCGGCAGCATCGGGTGCTGAGCCAGGTGCGCCATGTGCGTGGCCTCTGGCGCGATCCGCTGGCCTGGCAGGTCATGGTCTACATGGGGACGCAGTCGTCGCTGTCCTACTGCGTATTCGGCTGGCTACCGACCATACTTTCTGACCGTGGCATGAGCCCTTTGGCGGCCGGATTCATGATGTCCCTGTCGGTGCTGGTGCAGTTGATCACGGCGCTGACCGGCCCGTGGTTTGCCACTAGGGGCAAGGATCAGCGGCTGGCCATTGCCGTCGTGCTGCTGCTTACCGTGGTCGGGCTGCTGGGTTGCGTCTATGCGCCCATCGACCAGGTCTGGCTCTGGGCCGTCATCCTGGGGCTGGGGCAGGGGGGTACCTTCAGTATTGCGCTGACCCTGATCGTGCTGCGCGCCAGCGATGCCGTGGTGGCGAGCGAGCTATCGGGCATGGCGCAGGGTGGGGGCTATACCATTGCCGCCCTGGGGCCGCTGTTTGTCGGCTTGCTGCATGAGTGGACACACGGCTGGCATGCTGTGGCCGGATTGTTTGTCCTCTTGACTGCCATTGCACTTGTGGCCGGGCTGGGGGCTGGGCGCAATCTGCACGTCAAGGTAGTGGCCGAGTAAGTAAACAGACGGTTACTTAAAGAAAAAGCGCACCGTCGGGTGCGCTTTTTCTCTGGTGTTGGGCGCTTAGCTACCTACGCCCAGCAAGGCCAGGATGCCCAGGATCGCGAAGATGCCTGCTGCAATGCGGTGGACCAGGGCAACCGGCAAGGCGTGGGCGGCCTTGTCACCCAGCCAGACCACCGGCGCATTGGCCAGCATCATGCCGACGGTGGTGCCGGCGATCACCCACCAGTAATCCTGGAACTTGGCGGCGAGTGCTACGGTGGCGACCTGTGTCTTGTCACCCATCTCGGCCAGGAAGAAAGCCAGCAGGGTTGCCCCGAATACGCCAAAGCGCTCGCTGAAGCCTGCATCTTCGTCATCCAGCTTGTCGGGTATCAGCATCCAGCCTGCCATGGCGACAAAGGAGATGCCCAGTATCCAGCGCATGATGTCCGGGCCGATCAGCGTCATCAGCCAGGACCCGGCGGCGCCAGCCAGCGCGTGGTTGACCAGGGTGGCGGCAAAGATGCCCAGGACGATAGGGACGGGCTTGCGAAATTTCGCGGCCAGCAGCAGTGCCAACAGTTGGGTTTTATCGCCTATTTCAGCCAGTGCAACAACACCGGTCGAGACGAGGAATGCTTCCATGGAGTGATCTTCTCTGGGGCCGGCAGCAAACCATAGACGCAACCCGCCGCGGCCCCTTGCCGGTCGGGTGCGTCTGTGGTCTTGCCAGGCAAAAGGTCAGGCGACCTTGCTGTCCACGCCATGGTCTTGCGACCAAGTATGTTGACGTGAACTTCCACCGGGGCGGTGGAACGGCTACTCCCCAAAGACGGCGTGGATTTTAACGTCACACGCCGTTCTGGTCGAGCTTTTTAGGCAGATTGCTGCGGTGCGGACTTGGGCAGCAGCAGGTTGAGCGCAATCGCCAGGATGCCGCACAGACTGACGCCGGACAGGCCGAAGTTATCGCTGAAGCTGATCGACAAACCACCGATGCCGGTAACCAGTACCACCGAGATGATGCACAGGTTGCGCGGATTGGCGAGGTCCACCTTGCCCTCGATCACAGTCTTGAGGCCTATGCTGGCGATCGAGCCGAACAGCAGCAGCATGATGCCACCCATGACCGGCAGCGGGATGGTGCCGAGGAAGGCGCCGAATTTGGCGACAAAGGCCAGGATGATGGCAAAGCATGCCGCCCAGGTCATGACCACCGGATTGAAGTTGCGGGTGAGCATCACGGCGCCCGTGACTTCACCGTAGGTCGTGACCGGGGGGCCGCCGAACAGGCCGACCACATTGACGGCCAGGCCGTCGCCCAGCAGGGTGCGGTGCAGGCCCGGCTTCTCGGTAAAGTCCTTGCCGGTCACCGAGCCGATGGCCAGGATGCCGCCCACATGCTCGACGATCGGCGCGATGGCGACCGGGATCATGAACAGGATGGCGGCGAGGTTGAATTCGGGATGGCCGAAAGTCGGCAGGGCGAACCAGGGGGCATCGATCACCGGCTGGAAGTTGACGACGCCAGCTACGATGGCGCCAATATAGCCGACGGCCACGCCAGCCAGGATGGGTACGAGCTTCATGATGCCGCGTGCCTTGATGGCCACCAGCATGGTGGTCAGCAGAGAGATGGCGGCGAGGGAGATGGCAACCCCGTACGGCACGACCTGATTGTTGCCCGCCTTGCCCGATGCCATGCCGACGGCAACCTGCGCCAGCCCGAGACCGATCACCATCACGACCGGGCCGATCACGACCGGCGGCAGGATGCGATGGATGAAGTCCACACCACGCCATTTCACCAGTGCAGCGGCGATGTAATAAAAGAAGCTGGCACTGGCGAGTGCGCCCAGGGTGGCGGGCATGCCCCAGGTCTGTACCGAATAGATGACCGGTGCGATGAAGGCGAAGCTGGAGCCCAGATAGATGGGTACCTCTCGCTTGGTGACGAGTTGGAAGATCAGCGTGCCGACACCGGCGCCCAGTAGCGCCAGGCTAGGATTGAGCCCCGTTAGCAGCGGCACCAGTACGGTTGCGCCAAAGGCGACGAACAGGATCTGTGCCCCGGCGATGGCGGTCTTGAGTGTGTTGTTCATGGTGACCTAGACGAGAAAGTAGTTGCCCTTGGCGGGGCTGGCGAGAAGCGGCATGACCTTGGCGATTTCTTCCGCTGGTATGAGCCGTGCGGCGGACCGGTGGGCGTCGATACTCGCCCACTGTTCGATGATGACCAGTTTGGCCGGATCGTCATACTGGCGCAGTAACTGGCAACCCAGCGAGCCCGGGGCCTGGCTGACCACCTCGATGACCTTGCTGAGAAACGTATGCAGGGCATCGGCCTTATCGGGGGCGGCCTGGAATTCGTTGATGCGGGTGATGGTCATCGTATGCCCTTCGGGATATCTGGCGCGCAAGCGGGCGTAGAGACCTTCATGCCGCGTTGGCGGCGTGGGTCTCAAGGTGTGCCCTGTGTCTGCTAGCTATGTTTGGTGCCGAAGATCTTGTCACCGGCGTCGCCAAGGCCGGGGATGATGTAACCGTGCTCATTCAGGTGGCTGTCGATGGCGGCGGTATAGATGTCCACGTCCGGATGCTTGTCCTGCATCAGGGCGATCCCTTCCGGCGCGGCCACCAGGACGAGCGCCTTGATATGGGTGCAGCCGGCACGCTTGAGCATGTCCACCGTCGCGACCATGGAGCCGCCAGTAGCCAGCATCGGGTCAATGATCAGCGCGGTGCGTTCGGCCAGGTTGCCGACGAACTTCTCGAAGTAGGGGACGGGCTGCAGGGTTTCTTCGTTGCGGGCGAGGCCCACGACACTGATCTTGGCATTGGGCATCATGTCGAGCACGCCGTCGAGCATGCCGATGCCGGCGCGCAGGATCGGCACGACGGTGACTTTCTTGCCCTTGATCTGTTCGATCTCGACCGGCCCGCACCAGCCTTCGATGGTGACTTTCTCCAGCGGGAAGTCCTGACAAGCCTCGTAAGCCAGCAGCCGCCCGATCTCTGCGGTCAGCTCGCGAAACTTCTTGGTGCTCATGTCGGCCTCGCGGGCAAGGCCGATCTTGTGCCGTACCAAGGGGTGGCGGATCTCGTGGATAGCCATGATATTTGTCCTTTTTTGGGCTGTGTCGCCGCAAAGGTTAGTGCAAGAGAAGGGCTCGTGCACGCTGCGCTGAACTATGCTTTTCGCAAGCCCTTGAAAAGACGCGCTTTCATGGGTACCCTTCGCGCCTTTTTACGCGCCGCGCTATCAGTCGGGAGATGAATATGAACCGGGAAGAAATCGTCAATGTGATGCGCGAGGCCGACTGCCTGCATAGCGATGCAGAAGTGAGCGCTGCGCTGGACCGCATGGCGGCCACCATCACCGAACAACTGCATGACAAGAATCCGCTGGTCTACGTCGTGCTCAATGGGGGCATCATCGCTGCCGGTCAATTGCTGCCGCGGCTGAACTTCCCGCTGGAAGTGGCCTACCTGCACGCTACCCGCTATGGCGACAAGACCCAGGGCGGTGGCCTGGTGTGGAAGGTCAAGCCGACCGACGACATGCAGGGCCGTACCGTGTTGATCATCGATGACATCCTCGATGAGGGCAACACGTTGGCTGCCATCCTGGATTACTGTCGCGAGCAAGGCGCTGCCGAGGCGCTGACCGCCGTGGTGGTCAACAAGATGCACAACCGCAAGGCCTTCCCCGGCCTCAAGGGCGACTTTGTCGGCCTGGAGGTGGAAGATCGTTTCCTGTTCGGTTGCGGCATGGATTACAAGGGCTTCTGGCGCAATACGCTTGGCATCTATGCCGTCAAGGGCCTGTGAGCTACCGCTAAGTCATTGAAGATGAGCGGGATCGGTCGCAGTATCGATTCTGCTCATGCAAGCCGGCGTCGACCGGCGTGGTAAAATTCTCGAACTCCCCCATCTCTTGCCCGGAAGCTCTGCCATGTTCAAGCCGCTGTCCATTGCCCAATACGATCCTGAACTCTCCGCCGCGATCCAAGGTGAAATCGTGCGTCAGCACGAACACATCGAACTGATCGCCTCCGAGAACTACACCAGCCCGGCGGTGATGGAAGCGCAAGGCTCGCAACTGACCAACAAGTACGCCGAAGGCTATCCCGGCAAGCGTTTCTATGGTGGTTGCGAATACGTGGACGTGGTCGAGCAACTCGCGATCGACCGCGTCAAGCAGCTGTTCGGCGCCGAATACGCCAACGTGCAGCCACACTCGGGCTCGCAAGCCAACCAGGCGGTGTATTTCAGCATCCTGAAGCCGGGCGATACCATCATGGGTATGAACCTCGGCCACGGCGGTCACCTGACCCACGGCTCGCCAGCCAACCTGTCCGGCAAGCTGTTCAAGATTGTTCCTTACGGCCTGAACGACAAGGAAGAGATCGATTACGACGAGATGGAGCGCATTGCCATCGAGACCCAGCCCAAGCTGATCATCGGTGGTGCTTCGGCCTACGCGTTGCGTTTTGATTTCGCCCGTATGGCCGAGATCGCCAAGAAGGTCGGCGCCTATTTCATGGTCGACATGGCGCACTACGCCGGTCTGATCGCCGCTGGCGTGTACCCCAACCCGGTGCCGCATGCGGACTTCGTGACTTCGACCACCCACAAGACCCTGCGTGGTCCGCGCGGTGGCCTGATCCTGGCCAAGGCGGAACACGAGAAGATGCTCAATAGCAACGTGTTCCCGTCCTTGCAGGGCGGCCCGCTGATGCATGTCATCGCCGGCAAGGCCGTTGCCTTCAAGGAAGCACTGACCCCTGAGTTCAAGACCTACCAGGAACAAGTGATCAAGAACGCCGCCATCATGGCCAAGACCCTGGCGGAGCGCGGTCTGCGCATCATCTCCGGCCGTACCGAGAGCCATGTCTTCCTGGTGGACCTGCGCCCCAAGGGTCTGACGGGTAAGGCAGCCGATGCCTTGCTGGGCCAGGCGCACATCACTGTTAATAAGAACGCGATTCCGAATGATCCGGAAAGCCCGTTTGTGACCTCGGGCATCCGCATCGGTTCGCCTGCCATCACGACCCGTGGTTTCAAGGAAGCCGAAGCCATTGAAGTCGCCAATCTGGTTGCCGATGTACTGGACAACCCGCATGACGAAGCCAACATCGCTTCGGTAAAGGCGCGCGTGCATGCGCTGACCAGCCGCTTCCCGGTCTACAGCAAGTAAGCTTGCAGCATCGGGTCGAGAAGAAGGAGCGCTACGGCGCTCCTTTTTTTGCCTTTTTGCGGGTCACGGCCCCATCGGGGTAGCAACCGCAGTGTGATGTCCCCAATACAGTTCATCGTAATATTTGCGGCCTCGTCGCATCCGGGCTTGAGTGCCTGAAGCCGCATGGCATGATGCGTCGCCGCCGTCACGACGGCGGACCAGAACAGCCAAATATGATGAGGATGATCTTTATGAAGTGGAAAGCACTGCTGGTAGGCGGCAGTCTGTTGTGGGGTACCTTGGGTGCGAGTGCCCAGGCCATGACGACCGATGAAGTAAAGAGCTTCACGCTGCCCAACGGTATGAAGTTCCTGGTGGTGGAGAGCCACGCGATTCCCAATGCCAACTTCTATGTCTATTGGAAGGTCGGGTCGCGCAATGAAGCACCCGGTATTACCGGCTTGTCGCATTTCTTCGAGCACATGATGTTCAATGGCTCCAGGAAGTTCGGTCCCAAGCAGTTCGACCGTACGATGGAAGCAAAAGGGGGCGCCAATAACGCCTACACCACCAACGACGTGACGGTGTATACCGACTGGTTCCCTGCCAGTTCGCTGGAAACCATCTTCGACCTGGAAGGCGACCGTATCGCCAATCTAACGATCGACCCCAAGATGGTCGAGAGCGAACGGGGTGTGGTGGCGTCCGAGCGTACTACCGGTCTTGAGAATTCCAACTTCCGCCTGCTCAATCAGGAGGTCGTGGCGGCGGCATTCAGCGCCCATCCTTATTCCTGGCCGGTCATCGGTTTTGAGTCCGACATCAAGGCGTGGACCCAGGACGACCTGCGTCGCTACTTCGACACCTACTACGCCCCTAACAATGCGGTTGCGGTGGTGGTGGGGGACGTGAAGTTCGATGAAGTCCGTCGCCTGGCCGAGCAGTACATGGGCGCGATCCCGGCCAGGGCAACGCCGCCGGCTGTGCGCACCGTAGAACCCGAGCAGGTCGGTGAGCGCCGGGTGTTTGTCCTGAAAGAATCGGTGACTACGCCCAATCTGCAAGTCGCATTCAAGGTGCCGGCAACCGATAACCCGGACTACTACGCGCTGGACGTGATGGGCAGCATCCTCGGGGACGGCAAGACCTCGCGTCTCTACAAGGCGCTGGTCGAGAACCAGCTGGCTACGCAGGTTGGCGTGGACGGTAA
The DNA here is from genome assembly GCF_054780835.1 of Chitinimonas naiadis. Classification (NCBI taxonomy): domain Bacteria; kingdom Pseudomonadati; phylum Pseudomonadota; class Betaproteobacteria; order Neisseriales; family Chitinibacteraceae; genus Chitinimonas; species Chitinimonas naiadis. Next base: position 197,480 of record NZ_BAAGVO010000007.1, read on the forward strand.
CAATACCTTCGATCCTTTTGTACTCAATTTCTTTGCGGTTGCGGCCAACGGCGTGTCGTCCGGCAAGCTGGAACAGGCGTTGCTGGCTGAGCTGGATCGCCTGGTCAAGGATGGCGTGACGGAGCAGGAGCTGCAGAAGGTCCGCAACCAGAAGCTGATCGCACTCTACCGGCAGCAGGAGACCATCAACGGCAAGGCTGGCCTGCTGGGTAACTACGAAGTGTTCTTCGGCGATTACAAGAAGCTGTTCGGTGCACCGGATGCCTACAAGAAACTGACCGTGGCCGATATCAAGGCCGTGGCGGCCAAATATCTGAAGAAGTCGCAGCGCACCGTGGGTGTTCTTGCGGCCAAGGAGGATTGATCGATGAAGCGTTACCTGATTACCGCCTTGCTCGCGCTGGCGGGCAGCGTTCATGCCGGTGATTTCCGCTTGCCGGAATTCGAGCGCTACCAGCTCAAGAACGGACTCACGGTCTACCTGATGGAACGGCATGACGTACCGCTGATTGCCATCCGTGCCGTGGTGAAGACCGGCGGTATTGATGATGGCAAGCAGGCAGGGCTCGCCAGCCTGACGCAGGATGGCGTGCTGTTTGGTAGCACGCGCTACAGCAAGCAGCAGATCGATGAGGCGTTCGATTTCCGTGGTGGCCGCCTTGCCGGCGTGACCGGTACGGAGCAGACGACGCTGTCGGCAGACTTTGCCCGCGATGACGCGCCCACGCTGTTGCCGATGTTCGCCGACCTGTTGCAGCGCCCGAGCTTCCCTGCCGCTGAAGTGGACAAGCTGAAAGCACGCACGCTCGACAATCTCAAGCAGATGAAGGAGCAGCCACGCAGTGTCGTACGCAGCTATTTCCAGCAGATGCTGTTTGGCAATGCGCCTTACGGCAATGCCGTGAGCGGCACTGCCAGCTCCGTTGCGGCGCTCGGCGTGCAGGACCTGAAGACCTTCCACCAGACATACTACCGCCCGGATCTGAGTGCGGTTGTGGTGGTGGGGGATTTCAAGCGCAAGGCCATGCGTGAGCAGCTTGACGCGCTGTTCGGTGGCTGGCGTGCCGAAGGGGCGTTGCCCAAGCGGGTAGACCTCGGCAAGGTGCAGGCGGACAAGGCACGGGTCTGGCTGGTCAACAAGTCCAACTCGATCGAAACGACCTTCCTGTTCGGCGGTGCCGGCATCGCCCGCAACGACCCCGACTACGTACCGCTACAAGTGATCAACACCGTGTTGGGTGGCCGTTTCACCTCCTGGCTCAACGACGAGCTACGGGTCAATTCAGGCCTGACCTACGGCGCCAACAGCGGCTTCTCGCCGCTGGGACAGACCGGTACTTTCGCCGTGTCGAGCTTTACGGCGCTACCCAAGACCGATGCTGCGCTGGCGCTGGCAACCAAGACTTACCAGCGTCTGTGGGCACAAGGTATCGACGCGGCGACGCTTGAATCGGCCAAAGCCTACGTCAAGGGGCAGTTCCCGCCGCGTTACGAGACCAGCCTGCAGTTGGCCGGTTTGCTCGGCGATATGTACGCCTACGGTTTTGGCCGAGAGCAGATCGACAACTTCAGTCGTGATGTGGATGGTCTGACCCCAGAGCGTGCGAGCCAACTGATCAGCAAGCATTTCCCGCGTGAGCGGCTGCAGATGGTGCTGATCGGCAAGGCGGACGATATCAAGCCGATCGCTGCCAAGTATGGCGAGGTGACCACGCTGGATATCAAGGCCGAGGGCTTCGGACCGCTTTGATCGACATGCCTGCCCAGGGCATGGAAAAGGCCGACCTTCGGGTCGGCTTTTCTTTGCCTGAGGCCCGGACTGTGCCGTCCCGGTCCGGCAAGCTGTACCGGGCTTCTGCTACGCTGGCTGCGGTATTGTCCGAACTCAATCTTGCCGAACGGAACCTCCATGCTGCGTCTCATGCCGCTACCTGCCCTGGCCGCCGGCTTCATCACCGTGCTGGTGGGCTATACCAGTTCCGCCGCCATCATCTTCCAGGCCGCGAATGCCGCGGGTGCCACGCCGGGCGAGCTGGCCTCCTGGCTGATGGTGCTCGGATTTGGCATGGGCATCACCTGCATCGGGCTTTCGCTGCGCTATCGCATGCCCATCTCGACCGCCTGGTCGACGCCGGGTGCGGCCTTGCTGGTGACCAGTCTGAGCGGCTTCAGCATGGCGGAAGCCATTGGTGCCTTTGTGTTCTCGGCGGTGCTGATCACATTGTGTGGCGTGACCGGTTGGTTCGAACGGGCGATGAAGTACGTGCCGCTGTCCATTGCGGCGGCCATGCTTGCCGGTGTGCTGTTGAAGTTCGGCATGAATGCCTTCGGGGCGCTTCAGCAGCAGTTCTGGGTGGTATTGCCCATGCTGCTGGCCTACCTCCTGTTCAAGCGTTTCCTGCCGCGCTATGCCGTGGTTGCGGTATTGCTGGTGGGTTGCGGCCTGGCGGCAATGCAAGGATTGATCCATTTGGAAGGGCTCGATTTTTCCATCGCTACGCCGGTCTGGACCACGCCGGTGTTCAACTGGAAGGCCCTGGTCGGTATCGGGCTTCCCTTGTTCATCGTGACCATGGCCTCACAGAATATCCCCGGCGTGGCGGTGCTGCGTTCGGCCGGTTACGAGCCGCCGATCTCGCCACTGGTAGGCTGGACCGGTTTCTGCAACCTGCTGCTTGCTCCCTTTGGCTGCTTTGCCATCAATCTGGCGGCCATCACTGCCGCCATCTGTGCGGGTCGGGAAGCGCATGAAGACCCGGCGCAGCGTTTCCGGGCCAGTGTCGCAGCCGGTATGTTCTACCTCCTGCTCGGCCTGTTGGGTGGTTCGGTCGGGGCGCTGTTTGCGGCCTTCCCGAAAGAGCTGGTGTTGGCGATTGCCGGAATTGCGCTGTTCGGGGCGCTGGGCAGCGGCCTGACCCTGGCCATGCGCGAGGACAACCAGCGCGAGCCGGCGCTCATTACCTTCCTGGTTACGGCTTCCGGGCTGTCATTGGCCGGTATTGGCTCCGCGTTCTGGGGTTTACTGGCCGGTACCCTGGCGCTGCTGGTGCTGAACTGGCGGACACGCAGCAAGGCCTGAGGGGCAGGGTGGGTCTGCTAGACTGACTCCGCCCTTTCGTTCGGATGCCTGCCATCGTGCATCGTGCCCTTGCCCTGCTTGTCTGCCTGCTCTCGCTGAGCGGCTGCAGCAGCCTTGCCTACCTGGGCCAGGCCGCGAATGGCCAATCGGAGGTGCTGCGCAATGCGCGCCCGATCGATGAGGTGATCGCCGACCCTGCCACCGCGCCAGCCCTGGCTGACAAACTGCGCCTGGCCCAGCGCCTACGGCTGTTTGCCGTGCAGGAGCTGAAGCTGCCGGACAATGCCAGTTATACCCGTTATGCCGATCTGGGCCGCCCCTACGCGCTCTGGAATGTGGTCAGCACGCCTGCCTTGTCGCTCAAGCCGGTACTGAGCTGCTTTCCGATTGCCGGCTGCCTGGCCTATCGCGGCTACTACTCGGAGGCGGATGCCAAGTCCTATGCCGCGGAGCGTCGTGCGGCCGGTGACGATGTATTCCTCTACGGTGTCGCCGCCTATTCCACGCTGGGATGGTTCTCCGATCCCCTGCTGAACACGACCGCGCGCTATGACGAAGCCAGTCTCGCCCGTTTGATCTTTCATGAGCTTGCGCATCAGCTGATCTACATCAAGGACGACAGTGCCTTCAACGAAGCCTTTGCGACCGCGGTGGAGCTTGAGGGGTACGAACGCTGGCTGCGACGCGAAGGGGATGAGCGCAGTCTTGCCGGCTATCAGCGGGAAGAGCAGCAGCGTCAGGCATTCCGGCAGTTGATGGAAACGGGGCGTCGGCAACTGGCCGAGCTCTATGAGGGCGCTGGGTCCGTGGTGGCCAAGCAGCAGAGCAAGGCCGATATACAGGCGGGGTTGGTGCAGGATTACCGCAACCTCAAACAGGCGCTCTCTGCCACGTCCTGGGGCTATGACCAATGGTTCCAGCCCGCACCCAACAACGCGCATTTTGTGGCGCTGGCGACCTATCACGAGAAAGTACCGGCACTACGGGCGTTGTTTCGCCAGCAAGGCGGTGACTTTGCTGCTTTTTATGAAGCCGTCCGGCTGCTGGGACAAAAAAATCGGGCCGCGCGTGACGAAACACTCGCGGCCCTGACAAGCGTTGCGGTTTCAGGGGAGAAGCAACGCGGAGCAACAAATTCTCAGACTACGCCGTAGCGCGGGGCGGCCTTTCGTCCCGGATCAACCGCCTTGTTGCCAGCGCCGCATGATGATGTGCTAATGAATTGCGCGCCATTAGCGGTTTCGGCAATTGGGAAATTGCTTCCCTGGCTACATCACCATGCCTTTGCAAGCCTTGTGCCGGTTAGAATGCGGGATATTCAGGTAGCAGGAGTCGCTCGATGAAATGTCCGTTTTGTGGGTCTGCCGATACCCAGGTGGCCGACACCCGTCTTTCCGAGGAGGGCGACAGCATTCGCCGTCGTCGTCGCTGCAGTGCCTGCGACAAGCGCTTCACCACGTTCGAGACAGCCGAGGTGCGGCCACCGCAGGTGGTCAAGGCCAACGGCAGTCGCGCCGACTACGAGCGCGACAAGATACGGGTGAGTTTTCAGCGTGCCCTGCACAAGCGGCCGGTGCCGACCCAGCTGGTAGACGAGGCCATTGCCCGTATTGACCAGAAGGTCCTGTCGCTAGGGGACCGGGAGATCGATTCCCGGCGCATTGGCGAGATGGTCATGGCGGAACTCGCCAAGCTCGACAAGGTTGCCTATATCCGTTTTGCCTCGGTCTACAAGAGCTTCCAGGATGTCGATGACTTCCGCGACGCAATTCGCGAAGTCAGCAAGAACTGAGTCGTCCCCGCCCTTCGTGGCGGTATGCAAACCAGAAGAGTGCAGGTGCATGCCATGACGTTTTCCGCCGATGACCATCGCCACATGGCGACTGCGCTACAGGTTGCCGAAGGGGGGCGCAATATCACCACCCCCAATCCGAGCGTGGGGTGCGTGCTGGTGCGCGACGGCAAGGAACTGGGTCGCGGCCATTCCCAGGTAGCGGGTGGTGCCCACGCCGAGGTGATGGCAATGCGCCAGGTCGCCGAGCGAGGCGGGACGCCTGCGGGTGCAACGGCCTATGTGACGTTGGAGCCCTGTTCCCATTTTGGCCGGACGCCGCCTTGTGCCAAGGGCTTGATCGATGCGGGTGTCGTACGCGTGGTGGTCGCCATGCAGGACCCGAACCCTGTCGTGGCCGGCAAGGGGCTGGCCATGCTGCGGGAGGCGGGCATACAGGTGGAGGTGGGGCTCATGGCGACTGAGGCGCGTGAGTCGCTCAAGGGCTTCCTGAGCCGGATAGAGCGGGGGCGCCCTTGGCTGCGGGTCAAGATCGCATCCAGCCTGGATGGCAAGGTGGCACTGGCCAATGGTGAATCGCAGTGGATTACCGGTCCTGCCGCGAGGGCGGACGTGCAGCGCTGGCGCGCGCGGTCCTGCGCCATGCTGACCGGTAGCGGCACGGTCCTGATGGACGACCCGCTGCTGACGGTTCGCGAGATTGATGGGCAGCCATGGGCAGGGCGCCAGCCTCTGCGTGTCGTGCTGGATAGCCGGGCCCAGATGCCGCTGACCGCGAAGATGCTGGCGGCGCCAGGCAAGACACTGATCATCACGGCGGATGCGCCACCTGCGCACCATGCAGCCCTGGAGGCAGCAGGCGTCGAGGTGATCGCGCTCGCCGATCCCCATGGTCGGGTCGATCTGGTGGCCACCCTGCAGGAGTTGGCTCGCCGTGGCATCAACGAGGTCACGGTGGAGTCGGGGGCCCGGCTCAACGGCGCCTGGCTGCAAAGCGGCTTGGTTGACGAGGTGCTGCTGTACCAGGCGCCGGTACTGCTGGGCGGTGCTGCCCGCGACCTGGCTGACTTTTCCTTGGAACGATTGTCCGACAAGTTGGCACCCAAGGTCCTCGACGTACGGCAGGTGGGTGCCGATACCCGATATACGCTGCGCTTTTGAGGTGTGAGCATGAAGATCGCCATTCTGACCTTCGACGGTTTCAATGAACTCGATTCGTTCATTGCATTGGGCATGCTGAACCGGCTGCGCCATCTGGGCTGGCAGGCCGAGATCTGCAGTCCGCAGGCCCGTATTACCTCCATGAATGGCGTCAGTATCGAGGCACAACAACCGTTTTCGCATGCCAATAGCGCCGATGTTGTCCTGTTCGGCAGCGGCATGAAGACGCGTGAGGTCGCCGCTGATGGCGCCTTGCTGTCGCAACTGCAGCTCGACCCCACCCGGCAGCTGATCGGGGCGCAATGCTCCGGTACCTTGCTGATGGCCCGCCTTGGGCTGATCGGTGCCTTGCCGGCCTGTACCGACCTGACCACCAAGCCCTGGGTGCAGGAAGCCGGCGTGCAGGTTGTCGACGCACCGTTCCATGCCGAAGGCAACCTGGCGACTGCTGGTGGGTGCCTGGCATCCCAATACCTGGCGAGCTGGGTCATGTTGCGGCTTGCCGGCGAGCAGGTTGCTCAGGAAGCACTGCACTATGTGGCACCGGTTGGTGAGAAGGACCGCTACGTCGCCAGCCTGCTGGCGGTAGTTCGGCCTTTTGTGGCGTCGCCGCAGAGGGTGGAATCTTCTGCAGCCCAGTAAGGTAGGCCGCAACCAGCATGGTCGTCATTGACGGTTCCCTGCTGGCCGACTATGACGACAGGGCCGCTTGTCGACAACGACGGCGCGTATGAACCAACGGGTTGCCAGCGAGGTTGCGCATGTTTACCGGCATTATCGAAGCCACCGGCAAGGTCGCCACCGTCACTCCGTTGGCGGGTGAGGGTTTGCGGGTCATGGTCGTCAGCGAACGTCTGGATCTGGGTGACGTGGCCATTGGTGACAGCATCGCTGTCAATGGGGCGAGCATGACCGTAGTGGCCAAGACGGCCCACAGCTTCAAGTACGATATTTCTGCCGAATCCCAACGTTGTACGGTGGGTCTGGAAGACCCGGGCCGCGAGGTCAATCTCGAGAAGGCCATGCGTCTCGGGGATCGCCTGGGTGGCCACATGGTCGCGGGCCATATCGATGAGCTGGGCGAGGTGCTGAAGTTCGAGGAGCGGGGCGAGAGTTGGCAGCTTGTCGTCGAGACGGATCGACGACTCGCCAAGTTCATCGCCCTCAAGGGCAATATCGCCATCAATGGCGTCGCGCTGGCCGTCAACAAGGTGCAGGACCATGGCGAGCAATGCCTGTTCTCGGTCAATCTGATCCCGCACCAGATCAGCAGCACCGCAATGCGGCTGCTGAAGGTGGGTGATCAGGTCAATATCGAGGTGGACCAGATCGCCCGTTATCTGGAGCGCCTCTTGCCTGGGCGGCTACGCAGCCAGTAGGTCTGGCCCCGTCATCCGCAGGTCGTTCGCCTACTTTTTCTTCTTTCCTGTCGCTTTGCCGGATTTGGATTTCTTGGCCGGCGGTTTGGCCTTTGGGGTCGGAGGCAGCAGGCTCGGGTCGAGATAGGCTGCGCGTATGCGCTGGGCCAGTTCGTGCACGGCCATGGCGTAAAGTGTGCTGCGGTTGTAACGGGTGATGGCGTAGAAATTGCCCAGCCCCAGCCAGTAGCGTGTCACGCCAGGCTCCTGCTCCAGCGGCGCGAGGACCGCCAGCGGATCACCGCTCACATCGCCCACCGGTGTCACACCAAACGCTGCCAGCTCACTGACCCGGTAGTGCAGGTTGAACTTGTCCTCAACCAGGGTGTTGAACTGATCCCCCTGTACCTGCGCCTCGATAATCAGTGGCTTGCCACGTTGCCAGCCGTGCTGGGCGAAGTAGTTCGCCACGCTGGCGAGGATGTCGCCGGGGTTCTGCCAGATGTCGTGGCGGCCGTCGCCATCCCAGTCGGTAGCGTAGGCATGAAAGCTCGACGGCATGAACTGTGGTGCGCCCATGGCGCCGGCGTAGCTGCCCTTGAAGTCGAACGGGTTGGCATGCTCGTCGCGCGCCAGTAGCAGGAATTCCCTCAGTTCCTTGCGGAAGAACTCGGCCCGGCGCGGGTAGTTGAAGGCAATCGTGGAGAGCGCATCCATGACGCGGAAACTGCCGGTATTGCGCCCCCACAGGGTCTCTACGCCCAGGATGGAGACCAGGTACTCAGGCTCAACGCCATATTGCTCCGACACGGCCTGCAACAAGGGCGCATGCTCCTGCCAGAAGGCCACGCCGAGACGAATGCGGGTGTCGTTGACGAAATCCGGGCGGAAGGCGTAGTAGGGGCGGCTGGTCGATGGTCTGTCCAGGATGGCGAGGATGTTTTCCTTGTAGGTGACCTGGGCGAACTGCGCGTTCAGCGTCGCCCTGTCAAAGCCGGGTTCCTTTGCCATCTCCTCGATGAAGGCCTGGACATCCGGCCGCTGGCTGAAATCGGTCGGTAGCTCGTCGGCAAGGCAGCTCAGGGCAGCCAGGCTCAGCAATAGGGCGCGCAGTGTCAAATCAGGGTTTCCGATTGGGTGCCGGACTGCGGCCAGAGAGAGCCGGGCAGTGGGGGCAGGATGGGATCAATGGTGCGACAGGGCGGACGACAGTAGTCGTGCCGTGATATCGACGATGGGGATGACGCGTTCGTAGGCCATGCGGGTCGGACCGATGACGCCCAGCGTGCCCACGATCTGGCCGTTGACCTCATAAGGGGCGGTGACCACCGAGCATTCATCGAGTTGCGACAGGCCGGCTTCCTGGCCGATGAAGATCTGTACCCCGGCCGCATGCTGGCCGTGGTCCAGCAGTTGCAGCAATGCGGTTTTTTCCTCGAATACCCGGAACAGCTGACGCAGGCGCTGGACGTTGCCGGACAATTCGTCGACCCGCAGCAGGTTGCTTTCACCGGTGATCACGACCGGTGTCGGTTCCTCGGCCATGGCCTGGCTGCCCGCCTCGACGGCGGCGTTCATCAATGCCGTGATATTGCCTTGCAGATGACGCAGGTCCTGATAGACCGCATCCCGCACTTCTTCCAGCGTCTTGCCGACGCAATGCTGGTTCAGGAAATTGGTTGCTTCGACCAGCTCGTGGCTGGCGTGCTCGCGTTCGGTGATCAGGATACGGTTCTGTACGTCGCCATCGGCGGTGACCAGGATCAGCAGCACGCGCTTTTCTGCCAGGCGGACAAACTCGACCTGCGCCAGCGGAATGCCCCGACGCTTGGGGCTGAGGACGATGCCGGCGAACTCGGTCAGTTGAGACAGCAGGGAGGACGCTGCCGCCACGGCCCGGGTTGGATTGTCCGGTTGCAGATGCCCTTGCAGCTCACGAATCTCAAGCTGCTGCAGCGGTTGTATGGTGATCAGCTTGTCGACGAACAGCCGATAGCCCAGCGAGGTCGGTACCCGCCCGGCAGAGGTGTGAGGACTGGTGATCAGCCCCAGCTCCTCCAGGTCCGACATCACGTTCCGTATGGACGCAGGAGAGAGCTCCAGACCCGAGTACTTGGAAAGGGTACGGGAACCAACCGGCTGGCCTTCGGCGATATAGCGCTCGACCAAGGTCTTTAACAGGATTTGCGCACGTTCACTGAGCATGGGGCGATTGTAGCGCGTGCTGTACATGCAGCAAGCGTATCTCGCAAGTGCGGACCTGACAGAAGTGGGTCGGTATTTGCTGCGATGCAACAGCTGCGATGGTGGCTATTGTGAGGCGGCCTGCTCCCGGCGTAGTCTCCGCCACCGTAACAGGATGATTTTGTTGTCGCCTGATCTTGTCTCCAGTCGGGAGTGTTTCCATGCGTTTTCTGCCGTACCTGATGTCTCTGGTGTTTCTGTCGGTCACCGTGTCTGCCGCCGAGCCGATACGGATTGCCCTTGAGGGTAAATACCCGCCTTTCTCCGAGATTGATGCCAAGGGCAACCTGGCGGGTTTCGATATTGATATCGCCAAGGCGCTGTGCAAGGAGATGAAGGCAGACTGCAAACTGGTGCAGGTAGACTGGGACAACCTGATCCCGGCGTTGAACAGCAAGAAGGTGGATGCCGCCATCGCCATGATGTCGATCACCGATGAGCGCAAGAAGCAGGTGGACTTCACCGACAAGTATGCCAATACCCCGGCCTTCTTTTTCGCCAAGGCCCACAAGATTCCTTTCGTATTCATCACGCCCAAGCGTGTTGCCAAGATGTCGATCGGCGTACAGGTGGACACCACCTACGACCGTTACCTGACCGCCAAATACGAGGGTACGTCGCCGGTGACGCGTTATAAGGGTGCCGATGAGATGTACGCTGCGCTGGCCAAGGGCGAAGTCGACATGGTTATGGATGACGTGGTGGCGGGCTACTACGGCTTTCTGCAGACACCCAAGGGTAAGGGCTTCGAACTGGTTGGCTCGGCCGTGATCGATACCAAGTTCTTTGGTGAAGGGCAGGGCATTGCGCTACGCAAGGGAGACCAGGCCCTGAAGGAACGCTTTAACAAAGCCCTGGCGGTGATCCTGGACAATGGCGTGTACCAGGAAATCCAGCGCAAGTACTTTGTCTTCAACGTCTATTGATCGACGACCATGGCGCGCAAACAGGTATCGCCCGAACTGGCCAGCCTGCTTGCGCTCCCCAATGTGGGGCCTGCCACTGCGGCAGACCTGCAGCTTCTGGGCATAGCCGGCCCTGCTGATCTGTGCGGGCGCGACCCTCATGCGCTGTATGTCGAGCTGTGCGAGCGCACCGGTGTACGCCACGATCCTTGCGTGCTTGATGTCTTCATGTCGGTAGTCCATTTTGCCGACACCGGTGAAGCGCGGCAGTGGTGGGACTTCACCGCCGAGCGCAAGCGCCGATTTGGCCAGCTTTGATGCCGCTTGCCGGCAGACCTCCCTGCGGTCCGTATCGGTACTTTGCCTTGATTTGCAACAGGCGCGATTCTGCGGACTAACCGCCTTCATATGCCTTGTGGTTAAATCACAGCCATGAGCATGCTCTTCAAGAAAATCGCGCTCGTGGCGCGTCGGAACAGTCCCAATATCGGCGGGCCTTTGCGTCGCCTGGCGGCCTTGCTGCGCCAGCATGAATGCGCCGGCATCATCCTCGACGCCGATACCGCAGCCGAACACCCGATTGCCGATGCTCAGGTCGTTCCGCCCGATCAGATCGGCAAGCTGGCCGACCTGGTCATCGTGCTGGGCGGTGATGGCACGATGCTGTCCATTGCCCGGCTGGTGGCGCCTTACCGTATTCCGCTGGTGGGGATCAACCAGGGGCGGTTGGGGTTCATGACCGACGTGGGCGTGGACGATATCGAGACGGTCATCCCCCGCATGCTCGACGGTGATTTTGTACCTGAAGAACGCATGCTGCTTTCCTCCAAGGTCATTCGGGATGAGCGGGAGGTGCACAGTGCGCTGGCGTTCAACGATGTGGTGTTCAGCCGTGGTTCGCTGGGCTCGATGATCGAGTTCGAAATATTCATCGACGACCAGTTTGTCTACAGCCAACGCTCGGACGGCTTGATCGTCAGCACGCCGACCGGCTCGACCGCCTATGCGCTCGCATCCGGTGGTCCGATACTGCATCCGACCGTGCCGGCCATTGCGCTGGTGCCTATCTGTCCGCAAACGATGACGGCGCGACCGATTGCCGTCAACGATGCTTCCACCGTGGAGTTCATGCTGACGCGGGGCTCCGAGGTCAAGGTGCACTTTGACGGGCATTCCCACTTTGATCTGCGGGAGATGGATAGGGTCACCATCAAGCGCTACCGTAATTCGCTACGTATCCTGCATCCGCTGGGGTACAACTACTACGATATGCTCCGCGCCAAACTGCATTGGGGTGAGCGCCTGTTTTAAAACGTCCTTGCCTGGGACCAAGTCATGGCCCCAGGCGGCTTGCCGGCCATTTCGTCAACCCTGCCTAGCGTCCCTCCATGCTGCTTTCCCTGCACCTTCGCGATTTTGTCATCGTCGACGAGTTGGAACTCGACTTCGCTGCGGGCTTCACCGTCCTGACCGGTGAGACCGGTGCGGGCAAGTCCATCCTGATCGATGCGCTGTCCCTGTTGCTCGGTGCGAGGGCGGAGGCAGGCGTTGTCCGGCACGGCGCGGACAAGACCGATCTCTCCGCCCGCTTCGATGTGCGCGGTCGGGACGCACTGCTTGAGTGCCTTAACGAGTACGCGCTGAGTGGCGAGGAGGACAACCTGCTGCTGCGTCGTATCATCGATGCCGGCGGTCGTTCGCGCGCTTTCATCAACGGACAGTCTGCAACGCTGGCGCAATTGCGCGAGATCGGCGAGTTCCTGGTCGATATCCACGGCCAGCATGCGCATCAGTCGCTGATGCGACCGGACGCCCAGCGCAGCCTGCTGGATGCCTATGCTGGCCAGACTGAACTGGCCCGTCAGGTGAAGCAGGCGTTCTCCGCCTGGAAGAAGGCCGAAGAAAAACTGACCCTGGCCAGCAAGCATGAAGGTGAGTTTGCCGCGGAGCGGGAGCGCCTGCAGTGGCAGATCGATGAACTGACCACGCTCAAGCTGGCGGCCGGCGAATGGGCGGAGCTGCAGACCGAGCACAGCCGACTCAGTCATGCGGCGAGCCTGATCGAAGGTGGGCAGCAAGCGCTGGAGATGCTGTCTGATGGCGAGCTCAATGTGCAGTCGCTATTGGGAACAGTACAGTCGCGGCTGGCGGACCTTGCTGCGCTGGATCCGACGCTGGGTGAATCCCTGGACCTGCTGGTCGCAGCCAATGCGAACCTGTCTGAAGCCGTGCACGCCTTGCGCCACTACGCCGATCGGGTCGAGCTGGACCCGGCGCGCCTGGGTGAGGTCGAGCGGCGCATGGATGATATCTACCGCCTGGCCCGCAAATACCGTATTGAACCTGAACAGCTACACGAGCGGCTGGCCGGCTGGCAGGATCGCCTGGCCGAGCTGGGCGGTGGTGACGGGCTGGCGACGCTGGAAGCGGCCGCCCGCAAGCTGGAAGCCGAATTCCGTACGCTCGCAGAGCGCCTGAGCAAGGCGCGGCGCAGTACCGCTACCTCTCTGGGCAAGGCGGTCAGCAAGGAAATGCAGACCATGGCCATGGCGGGCAGTCGTTTCGAGATCGCCTTGCTGCCACTGGAAGTACCTGCTGCGTTTGGTCTGGAGCAGGTCGAATTCCAGGTGGCGCCACATGCCACCGCACCGGCCCGACCGCTGGCCAAGGTCGCCTCTGGGGGCGAGCTTTCGCGTATCAGCTTGGCGCTGCAAGTGATCACCAGTCAGGTGGCAGCGGTGCCGACGCTGATCTTCGACGAAGTGGACGTGGGCATTGGTGGCCGGGTGGCGGAAATCGTGGGCCAGTTGCTGAAGCGCCTGGGCAAGCGTCACCAGGTGCTGTGCATCACCCACCTGCCGCAGGTGGCGGCCAATGGCGACCATCAGTTCCAGGTGAGCAAGACCCAGACCAAGCAGTCCGTGCTGAGCCGCATTGCCTATCTCGATCAGTCCGAGCGTATTGAAGAGATTGCGCGCATGCTGGGTGGTGTGGACATTACCGACACGACCCGTCGCCATGCGGCGGAAATGCTCGGTGCAGCTTGAGCTTTGACCATGGCTGATGCGACCGAATTCATGCAGTTGGCGCTGGCACAGGCCGACGAAGCCCGCGATCGTGGCGAAGTACCGGTGGGTGCGGTGCTGGTCAAGGATGGGGTGGTCATCGCGACAGGCAGCAATGCACCGATTGCCCTGCATGATCCCAGTGCCCATGCGGAGATGCGTGCGCTACGCGCCGCCGCGCAGATATTGGGCAACTACCGCCTGCCGGGTTGCGAGCTGTATGTGACGCTGGAGCCTTGTGTCATGTGTGCCGGCGCCATCATGCACGCCCGGCTCGCCAAGGTGTTCTATGCCGCGGCCGACCCCAAGACCGGTGCTGCCGGTAGCGTGCTGGACCTGTTTGCCTACCCCCAGCTTAACCACCACACCGAGGTTGAAGCGGGTCTGCTCGCCGATCAGGCCAGCCAGCAGCTCAGGGATTTCTTTGCCGAACGCCGCCGCCAGGCCAAGCAGCTGAAGGCTGGCGAGCAGGGCTGATATGGGAAGTGGTATTATTGCGGTATTGTAGTTGTCCGGCTTATGCTGTGGTCCTTGTCGTATTGCCTATCCGACGGAGACCTCGTGAAAGCCTTGCTTGCCCGGTTGTGCCTGCTGTCCCTTGTTTTCTCGTTTCCCGCTGCCCGAGCGGAACTGGCGTCAGCCGGACCCGAATACAAGGTCATTGCCTACTACTACGGCGAAGGTGCGGAGCGGCAGGCTTATCGGCCTGATCGCATTCCTGCGGAAAAACTGACGCATCTGATGTACGCCTTCGCCAATATACGCAACGGCAAGGCGGTGCTCGACAATCCCTCCTCCGATAACGCCGACAGCAAGCAGTTGGCGGGATTGCGCGTGCTCAAGCAACAACATCCCCATTTGAAGGTGCTGCTTTCAATCGGCGGCTGGACCTGGTCCAAATACTTTTCGGATGTCGCGCTCAACCCCAAGGCCCGCCAGCGCTTTACTGCCAGCGCGGTCGCCCTGATGCATCGTTACGATTTTGATGGCCTGGATATCGACTGGGAGTATCCGGTTGAAGGTGGTGCGGAGGGCAATATCCGGCGTCCGGAGGACAAGGCGAACTACACCTTGCTGCTGAAGGCGCTGCGGGATGGGCTGGATCGTGCCGGCCGGCCTGGCAAGCGTCACTACCTGCTCACCAGTGCAACCGGTGCCGGCGAGCGCTGGCTGGCCCATACCGAAATGTCGGTTGCGATCCATTATCTCGATTGGGTCAATCTGATGAGCTATGACTTCAATGGCCTATGGAACAAGTTTTCGGGCCATGTCGCACCGCTTCATCATGATCCGGCCTATCTGCAACCGGGCACATCGGCAACGGCCAACGTGGGGAGCGCGGTCGATCTCTATCTGCAGGCTGGGGTGCCCGCCAACAAGATCGTCCTGGGCGTGCCTTTCTACGGCTATGCCTGGGGCCGCTGTGCAGCGAAGGGCAATGGTCAGTATCAGGATTGCAATGGACCCGGGGCAGGGGCAAACTCGGAAGGCTCGATCAGCTTTGATCGTCTGGTGTCCGACTACATCGACCGTAATGGCTACCGACGCTACTGGAACGATGTCACCAGGACGCCTTATCTGTTCAAGGCCGAGACGGGAGATTTCATCAGCTATGAAGACCCGGAGTCATTGGACTACAAGCTACAGTTCCTCAAGCAGAAGGGCTTGGCAGGCGCCATGTTCTGGGAGTTGACGAACGACAGTGGCAAGGTACTGCTTGATCGATTGCATCTTCGCTTGCGCGCCGACACCCGTTGAAGGGGCTGGAAAGCAGGTATTTGGTGTGCGTAGTCAAATTGCTGCGGATTACATCGCATCGGGCTTGTATTATTACTACATAACGATGTGGAGCCGGTATCCCCGGTATCTGCAATAAGTACTACCACCCAAGCCAGGAGTGCTTCTTCCATGCAACGCAGCACCAAGATCGTCGCTACACTGGGGCCCGCTACCAACGAGCCGGATGTACTCACCCGCCTGATCGCCGCTGGTGTGAATGTCGTGCGTCTTAACTTCTCGCACGGCAAGGCCGAAGACCATATCGCCCGGGCCCAGATGGTCCGGGACGTCGCCGCCAACCTCAACCTGCCCGTTGCCATCATGGTCGACCTGCAAGGTCCCAAGATACGTGTCGGCAAGTTCGAGAAGAACAAGGTCAATCTGGAGCCCGGACAGTCATTCATCCTGGATGCGGCATGTGAGCTGGGGAACGATGAGAAAGTCGGGCTCGATTACAAGGAATTGCCGCGTGACGTGAGCGCCGGCAGCGTCCTGCTGCTGGACGACGGACGTATCGTGCTGGATGTGGAGAGCGTACAAGGCAGTGCCATCCACACCCGCGTGCGTATCGGCGGGGTCCTGAGCAACAACAAGGGTATCAATCGCCAGGGCGGCGGTCTGTCGGCACCCGCGCTGACTGCCAAGGACATGGAAGACATCAAGGTTGCCGCCAAGCTGGAGGCGGACTACGTGGCCGTCTCCTTCCCCAAGAGCAGCGCCGACATGTACATGGCCCGTACCCTGATCCTGGCTGCCGGCAGCAAGGCGCAGGTCGTGGCCAAGATCGAGCGGACCGAGGCGATCGCTAACCTGGAAGAGCTGATCGACGCGTCCGATGTGATCATGGTGGCGCGGGGTGACCTTGCCGTGGAAGTCGGCGATGCCGCGGTGCCTGCCTTGCAAAAGCGCATGATCCGCATGGCGCGTGACAAGAACAAGCTGACCATCACCGCGACCCAGATGATGGAGTCGATGATCACCAGCCCGGTGCCGACCCGTGCCGAAGTCAGCGATGTCGCCAATGCGGTGCTGGATGGCACCGATGCGGTGATGCTGTCGGCCGAGACGGCTGCCGGTAAATATCCGGTCGAGACGGTCGAGGCCATGGCGCGTGTCTGTATCGAAGCGGAGAAGTCGTCTGACTATCGGCTGGACCGCGATTTCCTCAGCCGGGACCTGAACCGGGTTGACCAATCCATCGCGATGGCAGCGTTGTTTACGGCCATCCACCTCAAGGTGAAGGCCATTGTCGCGCTGACCCAGACGGGGGCTACCGCCCTGTGGACCAGCCGTGTGAACTGCGGTGTACCTATCTATGCGATGACCCCGGAGATCGGTGCCTATCGCCGTCTCAGCCTGTTCCGCGACGTGTTCCCGATGACACTGGCGCATGATTGCGACCAGCAGTCGCTATTGACCTCGGCCGAGGTGAAGTTGCTCGAGCACGGCCTGGTGCAGCCCGGTGACCTGATCGTCGTCACGGTGGGTGATACCGTTGGCCAGATGGGTGGCACCAATACGATGAAAATCGTGCGAGTGGCCCAACGCTCCTGAGCGGGTGTACTGCCAAACCAAAAACCGCCCTTTAGGGGCGGTTTTTTATTGGATAAAAACTGTCTTTTAAATCGGAGGGGGGTCGATTTGAACGCCGCTATAAATTAGCATTTATTTATATAGGTTTAATTCGGTGATGGAAAACAAGACCGGTATTGATGATGCTTTGTTGGAAATAAGTAAATGGATTCATATGCTTCTGGTTATTTCTTACAATATTGGTTTAAGATTAAAAGGATGTATTCCGCGCAAGTAGTTAAATACAGGGGAAGCGGAAATTAGTCGTCCAACGCTACCGCAGGCGCTTGAAACGAGGTTGACGGTCGCCAGACTGCCTGCCATGCCTCAGGTATTGCTCAAACTCCTGCAGCTTTGCCAGAACGAAGCCAGCAATTTTAGTCAACTGACGGAGCTGGTTGCTCAGGATGCGGCGCTTGCCGCCAAAGTCATGTCGGCTGCCAACGCGGCCAGCCAAGGTGCTGCCGGAAAGGTTGGGCGGCTGGATCATTGCCTCGTCAGGCTGGGCCGGGACGCCATCCAGACCATTGTCATCAGTGAGTCTGTCTTCCAGGTTTTCAGTGCGTTTGCCGATGGGCATGGTCACGATATGCGCCGGTTCTGGTGCCATGCTTTGACGACGGCCACGCTTGCCAAGGAAATGGCCGAGTCTTGCCAGTACCCGCACGGCGAGGAGGCTTACCTGGCCGGCTTGCTCCATGATGTTGGCAGGCTGGGGCTCCTGGCCGCAGTGCCCGATCAGTACACCCCCTTGTTCCGGCTGGACGATACGGACGAGTCCCTTTGCTCGCACGAATTGCAGCAACTGGGCACGACCCATGCCGTCGTCGGGGCCTGGCTGGTGGATAGCTGGCGGCTTGATGGCTTCATTGCCGATAGTGTCCGTTACCATCATGAAGCTGCGGCCACCCTGGCTCATGCCCATCCGCTGATCCGCATTACCCATGTTGCCAGCCGTCTGGCCAGGGTCCTCTACCAGGACCCGATCGACCGGGAGGCGATCCTGGCTGCCGAGCAGGTAGCGATGGACTTGTGTGGGCTTGATGCCCAATATTGCCGACGCATCGGCAACCTGGCACGTCTTCAGGTACACAAGGCGGCCGGCAGATTGGGTGTCGATATCAGCGGTATCTGCCGTTATCCCGGCAACGAACTTGACCCGGATGCGACCCAGTTGCTGCCGGTATGGAACGATGAAGCTGCCAGCCGTCGAGCCTTGACAGAGGCTCTGCAGCACATGGTGCTCTGCCATGCGACGAGGCTGCGGCTCAACGAGCCTGCCGCGCTGGCTGCCTGGTCCGATGGGTGTGGCGAGACCGATGTGCTGCGGACCTTTGCCCATACCCTGCATATCCTGTTCGGTCTGCTTTGTCCGGGCGTGTTCATGCGTGAAGCGGGTCAATGCCTGCTGCAGGGCCAGCCTCTGCAACCGTCGGCAGGCAGGTTCGGTGAACTGACCTTGCCTTTGCACGCGACAGATTCCGCCGTGGCGCGGGCCCTGCAAACCGGTCGCCTGACTGAGATCAGCGCTGGCGGCGGCCCTCTGCTTGACCGCCAACTGCTCGACGTTCTGGATGCAGACAAGCTGCTTTGCCTACCCTTGCTGGAGGGTGACGAGCGCCTGGGTGTATTGATCCTGCAGACAGGGAAGGGCGCGCTGGATGCGCTGGGTGTGCGTGAGCCCTTCCTGTTGGCTCTGGCTACCCAGGCGGCCCAAGGGCTATTGCTGGCACGCCGATGCCGGGAGTCCAGTCGTATCGAGGCACACGAGCGGCACCAGGCCTATCGGCAACATGCCAGGGTGGTAGCGCATGAGGTCAACAACCCGCTTAGCATCATCAAGAACTACCTGAGCCTGCTCGCTCACCGGCTGGTAGAGGCGGGTGCTGGAAATGCCGAGGATATACGACGCGAGTTGGATATCATCCGCATCGAAATCAATCGGGTCGGTCATATCCTGTCCCGACTTGGTGAGCCGGTACTGGCTGCCGCATCGACGGGGTCTGGTTTTGACGCGGTGGACCTGATCGAGGAGGTCGCGTCTTTCTTTGAGGAATTGGTCCTTAGCCCGCAGGCAGGGCACGGCGTCGTTCAACTGAGTACCCATGCCGACGGCCAGTTGCTGGCGGTGGGGGCGGATAGGGCGATGGTGAAGCAGGTATTGCTGAACCTGACCAAGAACGCACTGGAGGCTTTGCGGGGCCAGGCCGGCGAAATTTCCCTCGAAGCGCATGGCCCTGTGAACCGGAATGGGCAGTTGTTCATTGAGTTAAGGGTACGGGATAGCGGTCCGGGTATTGCGCCGATATTGCTGGGCCAGCTCTTCAAGCCGGTCAGTAGCACCAAAGGCCCCGCGCACTCGGGCCTTGGATTGGCCATTGTCAAAGAGCTGGTGGAATGTGCCGCCGGTTATGTGTCATGCCGTTCCAACCAGCACGGCACCGAATTTTCGGTACTGTTGCCGACCCATCCTGCAGCGCGCTTGCAGGCTGTAACTGAAATCACGGAAGCGCAATCGATCGACAATGGCTGATAGCAAGAACAAACAGAGTGGCATCGGGGGAACCGACGTGGACCATCAGATACGACAGAACGAGCAGCTCAGCAATGCAATGCACGGTGTACGTGCGCTGGGTGGTGAGCCTGCGCGGCTGCTGCTGGTAGATGACGAGCCCATCTTGCTCGAGAGCCTGCAGGCTCTGCTGGCACCCTACAACTATCTGATCCATAGCAGCGGCGATGGTGCAGGCGCACTGCGTTTGCTGGCCGAGTACCGCTTTGACCTTGCCTTGCTGGACCTGGGACTGCCCGATATTCCTGGCCAGCAGATCATGGATAGCATGCGTGCCCAGGGGCAGGATGCCGAGGTGATCGTGGTTTCCGGCAATACCGATATTGATTCCGCTATCGGGGCGTTGCGCCGTGGTGCCTTCGACTATGTGCGCAAGCCTTACGAGCCGGAAGACCTGATCCAGAAGGTACACAATGCCTTGGCCAAGCGTGCCCTCGAGCGGGAAAACCAGCAGATCCGTTCGCGGCTGGCGGATTCCGAACAGATGTACCGCTATCTCGTCGATGCCTCGCCAGACCTGATCTACATGCTGGACCCCTGGGGTAACTTCTCCTACCTCAACGAGCGCGCCGAGTCGCTGCTCGGCTATGATCAGTCGGACCTGATCGGCCGGAATTTCATTGAACTGATTCATGCCGAAGATGTGAATCTGGCGCATTTCGCCTTCAATGAGCGTCGCCGGGGCCAGCGTGCGTCGCGCAATGTGGAGCTGCGGATGCGCTGTGCGCCTGGCTATGCCGAGCGTACCCACTTTGCTGCGGATGGCTACATCACCATCTCGCTCAATGCGACTGGCGTCTATACGCAGAAGTCCTCCGATGGCAGGGAGGATCTGTTCCTGGGCACCTATGGCGTGGCCCGCGATGTGTCCGAGCGCAAGCGGGCCGAAGCGCGGGTTGCCTACCATGCCTACTTCGATACGCTGACTGATCTGCCTAACCGGGTGCTGTTCAACGATCGCCTGTCGCTTGCGTTGATGCAGGCGAATCGTAACGACGAACAGCTATCGCTGGTGTTCCTCGACCTCGACCGGTTCAAGAGCATCAACGATACCCTGGGCCATGTGAAAGGGGATGAGCTCTTGCGTGAGGTAAGCAGCCGCCTCAAGGCCGCGGTACGCAAGAGCGATACGCTGGCGCGGCTGGGTGGGGACGAGTTTGCCATTTTCCTGCCTGACGTGCGTTCCCGGCAGGACGTGGAAGTCATTGCCCGCAAGGTGCTGGATGAGTTGCGGCGACCGTTCTTCCTGGATGAGCAGGAGTGCTATATCTCCTGCAGCATGGGTATCGCCCACTATCCGCAGGATGGGTCGACACCCGTCAGCCTGCTACGCCGTGCCGACATGGCGATGTACCACGTGAAGGGTGAAGGCAAGAACGGCTTCGCGCATTTCTCGCACGATATGCAGCACGCTACCGACCATATGCTGGTGATGGAGTCGGAGTTGCATCGTGCTTTCGAGCGCAAGGAATTCGAGATGTATTACCAGCCCCAGTACAAGGTGGGGCCGCTGGAGATGGTGGGTTGCGAGGCTTTGATACGCTGGCATCATCCGCAGCGGGGCCTCCTGGCTGCCGGTGAGTTCATCGGGCTGGCCGAAGAGGCTGGCATGATCGAAGACCTGTGCCGCTGGGCATTACGGCAGGTCTGCCAGGACCTGCACCGCTGGCAAGCCTACGACCTGGACAATTTCAGGGTGGCTGTGAATATCTCCCCCAAATATCTGGATCGCCCCAGCTTCGTGGACGATGTATTGGCCAGCGTCAGGGAGTTCCAGATCGATCCGGCAACCCTGGAGCTGGAGATTACCGAGAACATCTGCATCAAGCATGTGTCGGAGACCATCAGCAAACTGGAGCAGCTGTCTCAGTACGGTCTCAATATCGCGATCGACGATTTTGGCACCCGCTACTCTTCACTCAACTACCTGCATCGGCTGCCTTTTCATACGATCAAGATCGACCAGTCCTTTGTGCGCGATGTCGACGAGAGCACGACGCGGGCACCGGTGATTACGGCGATCATTTCGATCGCCCGTGGCCTGGGGCTGAATGTGATCGCGGAGGGCGTAGAGACTTCGGCGCAGATGCGATTCCTGGAATCGCTCGGCTGCCCGGAAATGCAGGGGTATTTCTTCAGTAATCCGGTGCCGGCCCTGGAGATTGCCCAGCGATTGCCTGCGCAGGTACGTGTCGAGGCCGAGAAGGTGGTGTCGCTGGTCTGAAAGACAACCGTGTAAAGCCGTGGGCACCGATACTTGCCCGGCTTTCGATATGTCTGCAATGAAAAACGCCGGCCCTGAGGGACCGGCGTTTTTCATGGACTGCTGTTGTCCGGAATCGCTTACTTCTTGCGGGCCGGTGGCAGGTCGGTACAGCTACCCTCGAATACTTCGGCTGCCAGGCCGATGGATTCGCCCAGTGTCGGGTGGGCATGGATGGTCCTGCCGATATCCACGGCGTCGGCACCCATTTCAATCGCCAGGCAGATTTCGCCGAGCATATCGCCAGCGTGCGTGCCGACCATGGCGCCACCGATCAGACGATGTGTTTCCGCATCGAAAATCAGCTTGGTAAAGCCTTCGTCGCGGCCGTTGGCGATGGCACGGCCCGAGGCGGCCCACGGGAAGACCGACTTCTCGATCTTGATACCCTGCTTCTTGGCGTCGTCTTCCGTCACGCCCACCCAGGCCACTTCCGGATCGGTGTAGGCAACGCCCGGAATGACACGTGCGTCGAAGTAGGACTTGTGACCGGCGGCGACTTCCGCCGCGACATGGCCTTCATGCACGGCTTTGTGCGCCAGCATGGGCTGACCCACGATATCGCCGATTGCGAAGATATGCGGCACATTGGTCCGCATCTGCTTGTCGACTTCAATGAAGCCACGATCGGTAACCGCCACGCCGGCGTTCTCGGCACCGATCAGCTTGCCGTTGGGTGCGCGGCCAGCGGCGACCAGTACCATGTCGTAGCGTTGCGGCCCCTTGGGTGCCGCCTCGCCCTCGAAGGTCACGTAGATGCCGTCTGGCTTGGCTTCTACGGCGACCGTCTTGGTCTTGAGCATGATGTTGTCGAAGCGATAGGCGTTCATCTTCTGCCAGACGCGGACCAGGTCGCGATCCGCTCCCTGCATCAGCCCATCCATCATTTCCACGACGTCCAGGCGCGCACCCAGGGTGGAGTACACCGTGCCCATTTCCAGGCCGATGATGCCACCGCCGATGACCAGCATCTTCTTGGGTACTGTCTTGAGCTCCAGTGCGCCGGTGCTGTCGACGATGCGCGGATCTTCCGGAATAAAGGGCAGCTTCACCACGCGGGAGCCGGCTGCGATGATGGCTTGCTTGAACTTGATGACCTGCTTGCCACCCGTCTTGGCCTGCCCCTCACCTTCGGTCAGTTCGACCTCAATATGGTTCGGGTCCAGAAAACGGCCGTAGCCACGGACGACATCGACCTTGCGGGCCTTGGCCATGCCGGTCAGGCCGGTCGTCAGCTTGCCGATGACCTTTTCCTTGTAGCCGCGCAGCGCGTCGATATCGATTTCCGGCTCGGGGTACTTGATGCCGTTGGCTGCTAGGTGCCTGACTTCGTCGATCACGGCTGCGTTGTGCAGCAGCGCCTTGGAGGGGATGCAGCCGACGTTCAGGCAAACACCACCCAGCGTGGCATAGCGCTCGATCAGCACGGTCTTCAGGCCCAGGTCGGCGGCACGGAAAGCGGCCGAATAACCGCCTGGCCCTGCGCCGAGTACCAGTACGTCGTATTCCACGTCGGCACCACCGGTGTGGCTCGCCGCTTGCGGTGCTGCTACAGGACTGGCTGACGCGGCGGGCGCGGCTGCAGCAACCGGCTGGCTGGCTACGGCGGCAACTGCTGCTTCGACGGTGGCGATCACGCTACCTTCGGAAACCTTGTCGCCCACCTTGACGTGGATGGCCTTGATCACGCCCGCGCTACTGGCGGGCACTTCCATGCTGGCCTTGTCGGTTTCCAGCGTGATCAGCGAGTCTTCGATGGCAACGGTGTCGCCTACCTTCACGAAGACCTCGATCACATCGACGTTCTTGGCATCGCCGATGTCCGGTACCTTGAGTTCAATCACATTGCTCATGTCGGTCCCTTACAGCATCAGCCGGCGGATATCGCCCAGCACTTGCGACAGATAGGTCGTAAAGCGGGCGGCAGAGGCACCGTCGATCACGCGATGGTCGTAGCTCAGCGACAGCGGCAGCATCAGGCGTGGCGCAAATTCGCTGCCATTCCATACCGGCTTGATGCTGGATTTGGACACGCCGAGGATGGCGACTTCCGGCGCGTTTACGATAGGTGTGAAGGCCGTACCACCGACACCACCGAGCGATGAGATGGAGAAGCAGCCGCCCTGCATCTCTGCCGGCAACAGCTTGCCGTCGCGTGCCTTGGCGGCCAGCGCGCCGGTCTCGGTCGCGAGTTCGATCAGGGATTTCTTGTCTGCATCACGGATGACCGGAACGACCAGGCCGTTCGGCGTATCGGCGGCAAAGCCGATATGGAAGTACTGCTTCAGCACCAGGTTGTCGCCATCAAGGCTGCTGTTGAAGTCCGGGAACTTCTTGAGCGCCGCCACGACGGCCTTGATGATGAAGGCCAAGGGGGTGATCTTGAGGTTCTGCTTTTTCAGCTCCTCACCCATTTCCTTGCGGAAGGCTTCCATATCGGTGATGTCGGCTTCGTCGAACTGGGTGACGTGCGGAATCATGACCCAGTTGCGTGCCAGATTGGCGCCGGAAATCTTCTTGATACGGCTCAGCTGCTTGGATTCGACCGGGCCGTACTTGGCGAAATCGACCTTGGGCCATGGCAGCAGATCGAGGCCACTACCACCACCGCTTGCCGGTGTTGTGGCAGCTACTGCGCCACTCATCACACTCTTGACGAATCCCTGGATGTCGCTGGCCACGATACGACCCTTGGGGCCGCTGCCCTTGACCTTGGACAGGTCTACGCCGAGTTCGCGGGCGAACTTGCGTACCGAGGGGCTGGCGTGGGCAGCCGTGAAGGCGGCCTCATCGATCTTGGTCGTCGCAGCGACAGGCGCTGGGGCTGCTGCAGGCGCCGGTGTTGGCGACGGTGCGCTGGCCTGTGGGGCTGCAGGCGTTGCTGTAGGCGCGGGCGCTGCGACTGCGCCGCTGACTGCCAGGGTCAGGATCAGCGTGCCTTCCGAGGCCTTGTCACCGACCTTGATGGCCAGGCTCTGTACGACACCGGCACTGGGAGAGGGGACCTCCATGCTGGCCTTGTCGGTCTCGAGCGTAATCAGCGAGTCCTCGGCTTTGACGGTGTCGCCAACCTTCACAAAGACTTCGATCACGTCGACGTTCTTGGCGTCGCCGATGTCCGGCACCTTCACCTCGATGGTGCCGCCTGCGGCTGCGGGAGCGGCGGCTGGCGCAGCGGCTGGGGTCGGTGCCGGAGCCGGGCTGGCTGCAGCGGGCGCGGGGGCTGCTGCTTCGGCGCCGACTTCGATCACGGCGACCACGGTGCCTTCGCTGGCCTTGTCACCGACCTTCAGTCGGACTTCCTTGACCACGCCGGCAGTACTGGCAGGCACTTCCATGCTGGCTTTGTCGGTTTCCAGCGTAATCAGCGAGTCTTCCAGCTTGACGATATCGCCCGGCTTGATGAATACCTCGATCACGTCGACATCCTTGGCATCGCCAATGTCGGGTACTTTCAGTTCGATCAGATTGCTCATATGCGGTCCTGTGAGGGATTAGGGCTCGGCCGAACCAGTGTCCGGCCTGTTTACACGCAAGTGAGCGGGCAAGGGTGCCTCGCTCACTCCTCACTTCAAATCACACGGTCCACGGTGCCGGCTTGGTCCCGTCAATGCCGTATTTGGCAACGGCTTCTGCCACCTTACTGCGCGGCAGCTTGCCATCGTCGGCCAGGGCCTTCAGCGCAGCGATTACGACAAAGTGACGGTTGACTTCAAAGAAGTTACGCAATTGCTCACGTGTGTCAGAACGACCAAAGCCATCGGTACCCAGAACGACGTAGCGGCTTGGCACGTAGGCGCGGATCTGCTCGGCAAAGAGCCGCATGTAGTCGGTCGCGACAACCACCGGACCCTGGGTGTCCTTGAGCAGTTGGGTGACGTAGGGCACCTGCGGCTCAGCAGCTGGATTGAGCAGGTTGTGGCGCTCGGCAGCCATGCCATCGCGGGCCAGTTCCGTGAAGCTTGGGCAGCTCCACAGATCGGACTCGACGCCCCAGTCGCTCTTGAGCAGCTTGGCCGCGGCGATGACCTCATTGAAAATGGTACCCGAGCCCATGAGCTGTACGCGCAAATCACCCGCGTCACCCTTCTTGAGCTGGTACATACCCTTGATGATGCCTGCCTCGGCACCTTCCGGCATTGCCGGGTGCTCATAGTTCTCGTTCATCAGGGTGATGTAGTAGTACACGTCCTCCTGTTCGGCATACATACGGCGCATACCGTCCTGAACCACCACGGCAACTTCATAGCCAAAGGTCGGGTCGTAGCTCACGCAGTTCGGGATCGTGGCGGACATCAGGTGCGAATGACCGTCCTCGTGCTGCAGGCCTTCGCCGTTCAACGTGGTACGTCCAGCCGTACCGCCCAGCAGGAAGCCGCGGGTACGCATGTCGGCGGCGGCCCAGGCCAGATCGCCAATGCGCTGGAAGCCGAACATCGAGTAATAGATGTAGAACGGGATCATCGGCACGCCGTGGGTGCTGTAGCTGGTACCTGCCGCGATCCAGTCGGCCATACCGCCGGCTTCGTTGATGCCGTTCTGCAGAATCTGGCCGGCCTTGGATTCCTTGTAGAACATCAGCTGGTCGGCATCCTGCGGTACGTACTTCTGGCCGTCCTGGTTCCAGATGCTGACCTGGCGGAACAGGCCTTCCATGCCGAAGGTACGGCTCTCGTCGACCACGATGGGGACGATGTGCTTGCCCAGGGATTTGTCCTTCAGGAGCTGTGTCAGCATCCGTACGAAGGCCATGGTGGTCGAGTATTCCTTGCCTTCACCCGAACCCTTGAGCAATGCATCAAAGCTGTTCAGCGGCGGCACGTCGAGCGCATAGGCCTTGGTGCGGCGCTGCGGCAGGTAACCGCCCAGGGCCATGCGGTGGCCGCGCATGTATTCGAGTTCAGCCGAGCCTTCTTCGAACTTGACGTAGGGAATCTCGGCGAGCTTGTCGTCGGGCACCGGAATACCAAAGCGATCGCGGAACTGCTTGATCGAGTCCAGATCCAGCTTTTTCTGCTGGTGGGTGATGTTCATGGCTTCACCGGCAGAGCCCATACCGTAGCCCTTGACCGTCTTGGCCAGGATCACGGTCGGCTTGCCTTGCGACTCATTGGCGGCCTTGAAGGCGGCGAAGATCTTGGCGGGATCATGGCCGCCACGATTAAGGTCCCAGATATCCTTGTCGGACCAGTCGTGCACCAGTGCCTTGAGTTCCGGCGTGTTGAAGAACTGTTCGCGGACATAGGCGCCGTCACGGGCTTTCATGGTCTGGTATTCGCCGTCGATGACTTCCATCATACGCTTGGCCAGGATGCCCTTCTTGTCGCGAGCGAACAGGGCATCCCACTTGGTGCCCCAGACCAGCTTGATCACGTTCCAGCCCGAGCCGCGGAATTCACCTTCGAGTTCCTGAATGATCTTGCCGTTGCCGCGGACGGGACCGTCTAGACGCTGCAGGTTGCAGTTGATCACGAAAACCAGGTTGTCGAGCCGCTCGCGGCCAGCCATACCGATGGCACCCAGGGATTCCGGCTCATCCATCTCGCCGTCGCCACAGAAGGCCCAGACCTTGCGGCCTTCGGTCTTGGCAAAGCCACGGTCCTGCATGTACTTCATGAAGCGGGCCTGATAGATCGCCATCAGGGGGCCGAGACCCATGGACACGGTCGGGAACTGCCAGAAGTCCGGCATCAGCCACGGGTGTGGGTAGCTCGACAGGCCATTGCCGTTCACTTCCTGGCGGAAGCTGTCGAGCTGTACTTCAGTGAGGCGACCCAGCAGGTAGGCGCGCGAGTAGATACCGGTGGCCGAGTGGCCCTGCACAAAGATCAGGTCACCGCCGTGGTTTTCGCTCGGGGCATGCCAGAAGTGGTTGAAACCCACGTCGTAGAGTGTCGCAGCCGAGGCGAAGGAGGCGATATGCCCGCCCACGTTGGTGTGCTTGTTGGCACGCACCACCATGGCCATGGCATTCCAGCGCGTGTAGGCGCGGATCTTGTGCTCGACCGTGGTGTCACCCGGGAAGGCTGGTTCCGCTTCGACCGGGATGGTGTTGATGTATTGGGTCGTCGCGCTGTAAGGAATATTGGCGCCGCGCTCGCTGGCTTCTTCGATCAGCTTTTCGATGATGAAGTGGGCCCGTTCCGGGCCTTCGGCAGCGATAACGCCACTCAGTGCGTCCAGCCATTCCCGCGTTTCAAGCGGATCGAGATCGTCGTTGTGCTCAGCCATCTTGGGTACCTTGTGGGTGCGTCGTTATAGGAATTCGAGGGCGAACGCGGCCGCAATGCCGCGGCTTGTGGCCGTGACCGGGTGGGGCGTTCGGGTATGGGGGGGCAAGCAAGGCCCTTGCTGGGCCGTGCGCCATGAACCGGGCTGGCGGGTCGCCAGCGAAGCGTGGAGGTTGCGCTTCAAAGTTGTCTCAACAGCGTGCTTGGGTTAGCAACCCGCGTTGTACGGGTAGTCCGGGCTTTTTCAGCCTCTGGGTGTCTAGGTACTGCCGCGAGGGACCATCGGCCCCTCGCCTTACTCTGTGTTACAGGTCTTTCAGGATGCTGATACGTTTTTGCTCGTATTCGGCATCGGTGATCAAACCGTTGTCCTTCAGGCGCTTCAGGAGCTGCAGCCGTTCTTCGGCCTTGCTCAGCGGTGCCGCAGGCAATACCTGCTGAACGGGGGCTGGCGCCACTTGCGGTGCTGCTGCAGCCGGACTTGCCGGCTTGCCTGCCGCCGGTGCCGCTGGCTTGAAGGTGGTCGTCGGCGCTACCGGTGCCGCCTGGAAGGTGGTCTTGGGGCCGATAGGCTGGAAGGTGACGTCACCGCTTGGGCGCGTGGCGAGGCCGGTTGCAATATCCAGGCTCAGCCAGTCGGCGCGATTATTGACGCGCTCCGCACCGTTACCGGCCAGCAATTCGCAGTTCATGTCGTTGACGGGCTTGATCCGGCTACCGTGGTTAAGCGGACGGTTAGCGGTGTAGGAGCGCTGATAGGCCAGATCCAGCTGATCGCCACACATGCCGACCAGCAGGTTCAGACGGCCATTCTCCACAAACAGGCGGCCCGCATTCAGCACGCGCGGGATCAGCACGAAGCCGCCGGGGCGGTAGGAGGTACCGAACAGGATGTCGTCACCTGGCTTGGACTTGTTGAAAACAGGCAGCAGCCAGGTCGACAGGCGCTTGACTTCGTCTTCAGTGAAGTAGGGCGCCGGGTCCTTGTTGGTTTCTTTCTTGTAGAAATGCGCCAGCAGGTTTTGCAACTGTTCGGCAGAGAACGTGACCGGGTGCTGGTTGTTGGCGTTGACCGGGTCCAGTCTGACGTAGTCATCCGTTTCCGACCAAGGCTTGACCGTTTCGGTCGCAAATGCCGACGTTGCCACGACCAGACCGAAGAACAGTGCGCCCAGGCGTGAGGTAAAAACATGCTGCATGCGTATCTCCATTATGTTGTTGCCGCGAGCAAGACCGCCTTTATATCGCAAAGCCTCGCTCTGCGCATCGTGGCTGGCCCCGATCGAAGTTTGTCCCTAGCTGTGCAATGACTGTTTTATGTACTCAATCAAGCGGTTGGTGGATGAGTCATGGCCACTGGCCGGGCGACTGTCCTTCAGTTCGGTTTCTATGGTCTTGGCGAGTTGCTTGCCAAGCTCCACGCCCCATTGATCGTAGGAATTCACGCCCCAGATGGTGCCCTGGACGAAGATCTTGTGTTCATAGAGCGCAATCAGGCTACCCAGGGTTTTCGGGTTCAACTGGTCCATCAGCAAGGTATTGCTGGGGCGATTGCCTTCGAAAATCTTGTGCGGGACCAGGGTTTCCAGCGCCGGGCCGGTAAGTCCCTGCTGCTCGAGTTCAGCACGTACTTCCTGCTCATCCTTGCCGCGCATCAGCGCTTCGGACTGGGCCAGGAAGTTGGCCAGCAGGATGGTGTTGTGCTCCTGGCTGCTCTTGGGGTTGTGCACGGCGGCGATGAAGTCGATCGGGACGAGCTCGGTGCCCTGGTGCAGCAGTTGGTAGTAAGCATGCTGGCCATTGATGCCAGGCTCGCCCCAGATCACGGGGCCGGTATGGTAGTCGGCGCGCTGACCGTCCAGCCGCACCGACTTGCCGTTGGACTCCATGTCGAGCTGCTGCAGATAGGCCGGCAAACGATGCAGGGGCTGGTTGTAGGGAGAGATCAGCTGCGTGCTGGCACCCATGCCGTTGATATACCAGATACCCAGCAGTGCCAGCAGGACTGGCAGGTTTTCCTGCAGCGGCGCGCTGGCAAAGTGCTCGTCCATGGCGCGTGCGCCGTCCAGCAAGTCACGGAAATGAAGCGGCCCGATATAGAGCAGGATGGGGAGGCCGATGGCGGACCAGAGCGAATACCGTCCGCCTACCCAGTTCCAGAAGCCGAACATATTGTCGGTATCGATGCCGAATGCACTCACTGCTGCGGCATTGGTCGAGACGGCAACGAAGTGCTTGGCGACGGCACTTTCCTGGCCTGTGGCATCGATCAGCCATTGCCGGGCTGCGCGGGCATTGGTCAGGGTTTCCTGGGTCGTGAAGGTCTTGGAGGCGACGATGAACAGCGTGGTCGAGGGATCGACCTGCGCCAGCACATGGTTCAGCTGCCATCCGTCCACGGTGGAGACAAAGTGCATGCGCAGGTGGGAGGCGCCGAAATCCTTGAGCGCCTCACACGCCATGAATGGGCCAAGGTCGGAGCCGCCGATGCCGATGTTCACGATATCCGTGATGGCGCGGCCATCGTGGCCTAGCCAGGCGCCATTGCGAACACGCTCCGCAAATGCGCCCATCCGATCCAGTACATCGTGCACAGCAGGCACGACATTCTCGCCATCGACCTCGATGATCGCGTTCCGGGGGGAACGCAGTACCGTGTGCAGAACGGCCCGATCTTCCGTGACGTTGATTTTCTCGCCGGCCAGCATGCTGCGTCGTCGTGCTTCCACGCCGCTGTCCTGGGCCAGCTGCAGCAATGCGGCGCGCGCCGCATCGTCCAGCCGGTTCTTGGCGTAGTCGAGCAGGATGCCGCAAGCCTTGAGGCTGTAACGCTCGGCGCGACCGGGGTCCTGTGCAAAAACCTCCCGTAGTTTCAGTGCCTTGAGCCGCTCTGCAGCGGTCAGCATGGCTTGCCAGGAGGGAGATTGTGTCAGCGTGGTCATAGATGATTCACGATATGTTTCTGAGCCCGTGCAGGCTGGCCGTGCTGTTCAGCGATGCTGCCGGCGAACCCGCACGCCATTGTATGCCTCAGCGATCTTCGTAGCCGCGTACGCGACGTTCCTTGAGATTGCGTTTGATCTTTTCAAGCTGGTCTATCAGCTCCGGTCCGCGACGCAGGGCGACGCCCACTGCCAGGATATCGATCACTACCAGATGGACGATGCGGGTGATCATCGGCGAGTAGAGATCGGGATCTTCCGGCGTATCGGCGTACAACGTGACGTTGCAGCGCTTGGCCAGTGGCGAGTTCGAGTGGGTGATGCCGATGACCTGCGCGCCTGCTTCACGCGCCAGTTCCACCGAGCGGATCAGGTCGATGGTCCGGCCCGAGTTGGAAATCGCGACCACGGCGTCTCCCGCCTTGAGCAAGGAGGCGGACATGCCGTGGATGTGGGGGTCGGAATAGGAAATGCAGGGGACGCCGAGACGGAAGAACTTGTGCTGTGCGTCCTGGGCCATGATCCCGCTGTTTCCCAGCCCGTAGAACTCGATCTTGCGGGCCTTGGCCAGGATGTCCACGGCCTGCTCGATGGCATCCGGATTCAGCTCGTTGCGGGTACGCATGAGGCTGGAAATCGTATTGTCGAACAGCTTGGCCGCGAGGTCGTGCGCCGTGTCGCTCATTTCCACCGCACTGTGGACATAAGGCACGCCCGATACCAGGCTACGGGTCAGGCGCAGCTTGAAGTCCTGCAGGCCGGTGCAATCCACCGAGCGGCAGAAACGGATCACGGTGGGTTGCGATACGCCTGCCATCTCGGCGATCTGTGCGATCGGGGCGTGCGCCACGAAGTTCGGCTGGGCGAGCACCAGTTCTGCGACCTTGCGTTCCGACTTCGAGAGTTCCTGCAACAGCGACTTGATCTTTTCCAACATGTTTTTTTCGTCTCCCCGCTATGAAATTGTCCGCTCAGGCTGTTTTGCGAACGGCCAGGGCGTCTAGCGCGGCAGCGGTACCGCGCAAGGCTGGATTGTTGGCGACGATCACGTAACTGGGCACGGCCGCCAGGTAATTGGAAAAGCGTCCTTTTTGCTCGAAACGCTTGCGGAAGGGCGATGTCGCGAAGTAGTCGCCGAGCTTGGGCACAATGCCGCCGCCGATATAAAGGCCACCGCGGGCGCCGAGTGTGACCGCGAGATTGGCAGCGGCGGTGCCGAGCATGCCGCAGAACGTGTCGACCGTTTCGCGGCAAAGGGGGCAATCGCCGGCAACGCCACGGCTGGTGATCTCTGAGGCGGACAGGCCTTCCTCGGTTTGCTGGTTGAGTTCGGCAAGCGCCTTGTAGAGGTTGACAACGCCAGGACCGGACAGCAGGCGTTCTGCCGAGACATGGCCGAACTCGCGGCGCAGGATGCGCAGGATTTCGTCTTCCTTGTCGTTGAAGGGGGAGAAGGAGACGTGCCCGCCTTCGCCCTGGATCGGAATCCAGCGGCTGGCTTCACCTGGCTGATGTGCCGGTATCAGGCCGGACACGCCGAGGCCCGTGCCGGCGCCCAGCAGGGCGATCGGCAGGTCGGCATTGCGCTCGCCACCACCCACCTTGACCAGTTCATCCTCACCCAGCAGGGGCAGGCTCAGCGCCAGGGCGGTGAAATCGTTGATGACGCTGAGTTCATCCAGTGCCAGTTGTAGCTTGAGGGCCGACTGGGAGAAGGACCAGTGATTATTGGTCATCTTGACCACATCGTCCGCTACCGGGGTGGCGATGCCGATGGCAGCCCAGCGCGGCTTGACGTCCAGCGGTGCCAGATAATCCTGGGTCGCTTCGTAAAGGCCGGGGTAGTCTGCGCAGACCAGATTGCGCTCATCGCTGATGGCGGCACCGGCTTCACGGATCAGCGCGAAGCGTACGTTGGTACCGCCGACGTCGGCCAGCAAACGTGGAAAAGTAAGGCTGAGGTTCATGAATCAAGCTGCCCAGTAGACATGTTGCGAGCCCTTGGCGGCATCCAGTACGCGCGCGATCGGCAGTCGCTGCTGGGTGTTGGCCATGGCTGCTTCGAAAATGGCGCGCTTCTTGTCGCCGGTCAGGTGCACCAGCAGCTTGCTGGCCTGCGCGATGGCGGCAAGGGTCAGCGTAATGCGCGGGTAGGGTGCGGTTGTCGGGTTGACTGCGGCGACCAGGGCGGTGCTGTCGGGTGCCGCGGCACGCTCCAGTTCGCTGGAGCAGGGAAAGAGGCTGGCCGTGTGGCCATCTTCGCCCATGCCAAGCACCAAGACATCGAACGGTTGCGGAATGGCCTGCAGGCGGGCAGCAATGGTGACACAGCCTTGTTCCGGGGTGGCATCGCCGCTGTACAGGCTGATGAACTGCGCTGCTTCCACCTGATACTTGAGCAGGCTTTCACGCACCAGACGCTCGTTGCTATCAGGATGGTCGATGGGCAACCAGCGATCATCGACCAGGGTAATCCAGACGCGACTCCAATCCAGCCGCATCTGACGCAGTTGCTGGAACATGCCCACTGGCGTCTTGCCGCCAGAGACAGCCAGGCTGGCCGCGCCACGGGACTCGATCGCGGTCTCCAGCGTTGCAGCAATCTCTCGTGCCAGGCAGATGTCGAGATCGATGCGGGAATCGTATTCGTGGAGGGTCGGGTCGGCCATGTTGTCTCTTCTGATTACCTTCGTCGGCGTGTCGGGTCGGTTGCCGGTGCCGCGAAAAACCGAGTGTCGGGCGGTTGGCCCGACACTCGTTTGCTGCTGTTGTTTCAGCCTTCTTCGTGCCAGCAGAAGCCGTCGCGCGAGAGCAGGGCAGAACTGGCTGCCGGGCCCCAGCTACCCGCGGTGTATTGCTTGGGCGCTTCGTCGTTCTGTTCCCATGCATCCAGGATGGGCTCAACCCAACGCCAGGCTTCGTCCAGCTCGTCGCGGCGCATGAACAAGGTCAGGCGGCCACGGATTACGTCGGTCAGCAAACGTTCGTAGGCGTCAGGACGACGGGTCTTGAACATCTCGTCAAAGTCGAGGTCAAGGTGGACCTGCTTGAGCTTCATCTGGTCGCCAGGCTGCTTGGCGAGCAGGTACATGCGCACGCTCTCGTCAGGCTGCAACTTGATGACCAGTCGGTTGCTGGTCGTCGTTGCCGGCATGGAGAAGATCGAGTGCGGCACCTGGCGGAAGTTGATGACAATCTCCGCGAGGCGATCCTGCATACGTTTGCCGGTGCGCAGGTAGAACGGTACGCCGGCCCAGCGCCAGGTATCGATCTCCGCCTTCACCGCGACAAACGTCTCGGTCGTACTGTTGGGGGAGATGCCCGACTCATCCTGATAGCCGATAGCCGGTTTGCCGTTGCTTGCGCCGGCCTTGTACTGGCCGCGTACGGTCTTGGTTGCGACTTCCTGCGGACCAAAGCGACGCAAGGCACGCAGCACCTTGAGCTTTTCATCACGAACGGCGTCGGGGTCGGCGCTGGCTGGCGGTTCCATGGCGATAAAGCACAGCAGCTGTACCAGATGGTTCTGCACCATGTCACGCAGGGCGCCGGCCTTGTCATAGAAGTCACCACGGCCTTCCACGCCAACCTGCTCGGTCACCGTGATCTGCACATCGCTGATCCATTCGCGACGCCATAGCGGCTCGAAGAAGGTATTGCTGAAGCGCAGGGCCAGCAGATTCTGTACCGCCTCTTTGCCGAGGTAGTGGTCGATCCGGTAGATCTGGCTTTCCTTGAAGAACTTGCCTACCTGGGCATTGATGGCCTGGGAGGAGGCGAGGTCATGACCCAGCGGTTTCTCAAGCACCACGCGCGAGCCACCCTTGTTCAGGCCGACCGAGGCGAGGTTTTCGCAGATGCCGGCAAACAGGTTGGGTGCCGTGGCCAGGTAGAACACGCGCACGTGCTCGGGGAATTCATTGAGTTTCTCAGCCAGTGCCGCGTAGGCAGCTTTTTCACCGGCATCCAGCTTCATATAGACAAGACGGCTGGCAAAGCTGGCCCAGTCTTTGTCATTGAAGTAATCGCCCAGATACTGCCGGGCGGCTTTCTCGGCAACGGTGAGGTAGGAGGCTTGATCAGGTTGGCTTCGGCCCAGGCAGAGGATGCGACCCTGTTCCGGCAAATTGCTGTCTTGATGCTGGTGGTAGAGCGCTGGTAGCAGTTTGCGCATGACCAGATCGCCGGTGCCGCCAAACAACACCATGTCGAAGGGCTGAATTGAACTCATCCCATTGATTCCTTCGGTGGATGTAGCAATTGGAATATGGCTGGCCTCTGCCAGTTTTTGAAACAATACTACTTTTACGCGGGCCCTGCAATGTAGTTTTGTTAGATGTATTAAAGTGCCACGCTTGTGCTGCAATGCAACATAACGGTGCGCTAATTTTTCTTATTCACTACTTTTTTATTGGGTCGGCACCTTGATGGTGCGGCTTTATAGCAACAACTGGCGGGTTTTAGTGCAAAAATTCAAGTCGCTTCCTTGCCTTTTTATTGTAGTAAAACTACCATCGACAGCAATAAAGGCTTGTTGCCTGACTTAATAATAATGTCCAGATAAGCAGGTTTTCCTGCTTGAACCCTTGCGTAGCCAGTGCCCTTTTATTCGGGCACAGGGAGTCTTGATGAGTCTGCATCCGCGCCTGGTTGAAGTGACCAAGCGAATTCAAGAGAAAAGCCGTCCGACGCGTGACGGCTATCTCGCCCATGTGGCTGCCTGGGCAGCCAAGGAGCCGGTGCGCAAGGGCTTGTCCTGTACCAATCTGGCTCACGCCTATGCGGCGTCCCCTGCTGGCGACAAGATCATGCTGCGGGAGCAGCGTCAGCCTAATCTGGCTATCGTTTCCGCCTACAACGACATGCTTTCGGCGCATCAGCCGCTTGAGGACTATCCGGCCATTATAAAGGCTGCTGCGCGTGATGCAGGTGCCACTGCCCAGTTTGCCGGTGGTGTGCCGGCCATGTGCGATGGTGTGACCCAGGGTCAGGCCGGCATGGAGCTCAGCCTGTTTTCCCGCGATGTGATTGCCATGAGCACGGCGGTGGCGCTGTCGCACCAGATGTTTGATGCGACGCTGTGCCTTGGTGTCTGCGACAAGATCGTCCCTGGCCTGTTGATCGGTGCCCTGCAGTTTGGTCATTTGCCAACTATCTTCGTGCCGGCCGGCCCGATGACATCCGGCCTTGAGAACAAGGAAAAAGCCCGCATCCGCCAGCTCTATGCCGAGGGTAAGATTGGCCGGGTCGAGTTGCTTGAGGCGGAAGAGAAGTCGTACCACGGTGCGGGTACCTGTACTTTTTACGGCACGGCCAATTCCAATCAGATGTTGATGGAAATCATGGGGCTGCATCTGCCCGGTAGTGCCTTCATCAACCCGGGCACGCCCCTGCGCGAGGCATTGACTGCCGAAGCCGCTCGGCGTGCCGCGGCGATCACGGCCCTGGGACGGGATTACATTCCACTGGCTGAGGTGATCGACGAGCGTGCCATCGTGAACGGTCTTGTTGGCTTGATGGCAACGGGCGGCTCCACCAATCATGCCATTCACCTGATCGCCATCGCCCGTGCGGCCGGCATCATCATCGACTGGACCGATTTCGACGATATCTCGGCTGTGGTGCCGCTGCTGGCCAAGGTCTACCCCAATGGCAGCGCGGATGTGAATCATTTCCATGCTGCTGGCGGCATGGGTTACCTGATCGCTACCTTGCTCGATGCCGGTTTGCTGCACGATGAGGTGAAGACGGTCATGGGGCCAGGTCTTCGCCGTTATGCCTGCGAGCCCTTGCTCGAGGCGGGCAAGCTAGTCTGGAAGGATTCCCCTGCCGAGAGTCAGGACGCCAAAGTGCTGTCCACCGTGGCCTCACCGTTCCAGGCAGATGGTGGTTTGCGTCTTTTGGCCGGGAACCTGGGTCGTTCGGTGATCAAGGTTTCTGCCGTCAAGCTTGAGCATCGCGTTGTCGAGGCGCCTGCCGTGGTGTTCGATTCACAGGATGACCTGATTGCCGCCTTTAAGCGAGGTGAGCTAGAGAAGGATTTTGTGGCGGTAATCCGCTTCCAGGGGCCGCGTGCCAACGGCATGCCGGAACTGCACAAGCTGACGCCGTCGCTGGGTGTACTGCAGGATCGTGGATTCAAGGTGGCGCTGGTGACCGACGGGCGCATGTCGGGGGCTTCGGGTAAAGTGCCGGCCGCCATCCATATCACTCCTGAATGCTTGGCGGGTGGCCCTTTGGCGAAGGTGCGCAGCGGGGATGTAATCCGACTGGATGCCGAGGCGGGTGTTCTGGAAGCAAAAGTCGATGTTGCAGAGTGGGCGAGCCGAGAACTGGCTACCGCTGATCTGGCAGGCAACGATCATGGTTATGGCCGAGAACTGTTCGCCGTTTTCCGTAATGCGGCGACCGGCGCGGAGCAGGGCGCCATGAGTTTCATGTTGCCCAAATGAGAAAGAATGCAATGAACATACGCGACATCATGCGTGCCTCGCCGGTCATGCCGGTCATCGTCCTCGACAGGGTTGAGGATGCGGTACCGCTGGCCCAGGCGCTCGTCGCCGGCGGCATCCGGGTACTGGAAGTGACGCTGCGCACACCGGCTGCCATGGCATCGGTCAAGGCCATCGCCGCGGCGGTGCCGGATGCCATTGTCGGTGTCGGTACCGTGACACGTCCGGAGCAGTTTGCAGAAGCCAAGGCGGCCGGTGCGGTGTTTGCCGTGACGCCAGGTTTGACTGAAGAGCTGGCCCTGGCGGCCAACGCTGCCGGCATTCCCTTGCTGCCAGGGGTGATGACGCCCTCTGAAGTGATCGCGGCACTGGGTTGGGGCTTTGATGCAATGAAGCTCTTCCCGGCAGAACAGGCTGGTGGTCTGGGCATGTTGAAGGCAATGGGTGGCCCCTTTGCCGAGGTGCTTTTCTGCCCAACGGGTGGCGTAACGCTGGAGAGCGCGCCCAAGTTCCTGGCCTTGCCGAATGTTGCATGTGTCGGTGGGTCGTGGTTGGTCCCCAAGGATAAGGTTGCTGCCGGTGAATGGCACGTCGTCACCCAATTGGCGCGTGAAGCGGCAGCATTGAAATGACTAACATCCGGGTGTCGTTTCGGCATCCGGACCAGGTCCCTAAGTAATACCCAGGCAGTAGCGGTACCACGCCTCCAAAGAGAGGCGACATATTTACCCGGTAACGGCTGTTTGATCAGGCCGGGATCGGTTCAGGCGTAGCAAGGTGGCCCATCTCTCCGTAGGGTACGCCGAGCACGCCCCCCGCTCGCGGGGCATGGTGTTGTTGCACCAGATCGGCGGCGTTTACGCAGTCGGTTATACATCCACCAAACGGAGAGGAGTGATCCGATGAATCGCAAGAGCAAGCTGTTTGCTGCCCTCGTGGCAGCCTTCGCGGCGCAGGCTTCCATGGCTGCCGCAGTTGATTACCACGGCTATATCCGTTCCGGTTCGGGTGCTGCATCCGAAGGCGGTCGCGAAGTTTGCTTCGGTCTGGCTAACGGTGCCCCCGCCTTTGGCGGTAAGGTGGCCAATGCTGGTCGTCTCGGCAACGAATGCGAGACCTACGGCGAGCTGGCGTTCGATGCCAAGCTCGGCGAAAGCGATGGCATGAACTTCACGTTCCACCAAATGCTGGCATTCGTAACTGGTCAGAATGGTGACTGGGAACAGGCTGAGCCGTCCTGGCGTCAAGTCTGGGTCGAAGCCAATAACATCGGCACTGGTGCCTTGGCAAACTCTAGCCTGTGGGCCGGTAAGCGCTACTACAAGCGTCATGACGTGCATATCACCGACTTTTTCTGGTCGGCTAACACCGGTCCTGGCGCTGGTATCGAAAACATCGACCTGGGCTTCGGTAAGTTCTCCTACGCCCTGATGCGCAGCAATGGCGACGACGTGAAGGCCGTGACCAATCACGACTTCCGTATCGAAGGCATCGATGTGAACCCTGGTGGTTCGATCGAGCTGGGCCTGAACCTGGTTGGCAAGAATGCCGCCAAGGATGCCAATGGCGTCAAGGCCGATGGCAAGAATGGCGCTGCATTCACCATCGCTCACACCCAAGCCAATCCGTTTGACATGGGCGGATTCAACAACCTGGTATTCCAGTACGCCAAGGATGCTGCGAACCTGGACCAGTCGGCTGGCTTCACCACCACCTCCAAGAAGTCCTGGCGCGTGATCGAGCACCTGGTGTTCGAGCCGAAGAACAGCGACTGGAACGGTGCGGTCTTCCTGGGCTACGGTCAGGAAAAGCAAGCGGATAACAAGGCTGCCAAGACCTTCTCGGCCGTGGCCCGTCCTGTTTACCACTTCTCCCAGAACTACAGCCTGGCCTTCGAAGGTGGCGTGACCCAGGTCAAGCCATCCAACGGCGGCGATACCCAGCGTATCTCTAAGCTGACTATTGCTCCTCAGCTGTCGATGGGCAAGGGCTTCTGGGCTCGTCCGGTCCTGCGTGCCTACTACACGCTCGCTAACTGGAACGACGCAGCCAAGCTGGCCGGTAACGTTGCTGGTGGCCACGGTAGCGCTGATGCGTACAAGAACAAGACCAGTGGTTCTTCCTACGGTGTGCAGATGGAAGCCTGGTGGTAAGTCGACACTGAGTCGATTTATTGCTGATACCCGGTCGGATCTCGATCTGATCGGGTAGCAAAGGCTGGAACGGGCGGCCATGCCGCCTGTTCCCTCTGCTGCGAATCCGGTCGTCTCGGCGTGATGCGTCGAGACGAGCGGCTTTGCCGCGTACTCCTTCGGCGGAACGCATGACTAGCAAGAAAACATCGAACGACTGGTGGCGCGGTGGCGTCATCTACCAAATCTACCCACGCAGTTTTGCGGACAGCAATGGCGATGGCGTAGGCGATCTGGCTGGCATCCTTGAAAAGCTTCCCTACGTGGCGAGCCTGGGTGTCGATGCCATCTGGATATCTCCTATCTTCAAGTCACCGATGAAGGACTTCGGTTACGACGTCAGCGACTATTGCGATGTCGATCCTTTGTTTGGCGATCTGGCGGGTTTTGACCAATTGGTCACAGCAGCCCATAAGCTGGGCCTGAAGGTGATGATCGATCAGGTGCTGAGTCACTGTTCCGATCAGCACGCCTGGTTCAAGGAGAGCCGCCAGAGTCGCGACAATCCCAAGGCAGACTGGTATGTCTGGGCAGATCCCTTGCCGGATGGAAGCCCGCCCAACAACTGGCTGTCCGTGTTTGGTGGGTCTTCCTGGCAATGGGAATCCCGCCGTCGCCAATATTTCCTGCACAACTTCCTGAGCAGTCAGCCGGATCTGAATTTCCACAATCCGGCCGTACAGCAGGCCATGCTCGACTCGATCCGTTTCTGGCTGGAGCGCGGGGTCGACGGCTTCCGGTTCGACGCCTGTAATTTCCATTTCCATGATCGCAAGCTGCGCAGCAACCCGCCAGCCGAGGTGCGCGACAGCAAGACCGTCAGCGCAGACAACCCTTATGGTCTGCAAGCGCACAAGCATGACAAGTCCCAGCCCGAGAACATTGCCTTCCTGCAGAAGGTACGTGCACTACTCGACGAGTATGGCGCTGCCTCGGTAGGGGAGGTAGGAGACGACAATTCCCTCAAGCTGATGGCCAAGTACACCTCGGCGGGCGACAAGCTCCACATGGCGTACAGCTTCAATCTGCTGACACCCGATGGGTCGGCCGGCCATATCCGGCAGCAGGTCGAGGAGCTGGAAGCCCAACTGCACAAGACCGGCAAGAAAGAGGGCGGTGAGGGATGGGGCTGCTGGAGCATCGGTAACCACGATGTCGCCCGTGTTGTCAGCCGCTGGGGCAAAGGCGAAGCCAACCCGGCCTACGCCAAGGTGTTGCTGGCCATGTCGGCCAGCTTGCGCGGCAGCCTCTGCATCTATCAGGGGGAGGAGCTGGGGCTGACTGAGGCCGATATTCCCTTCGAGCAGTTGCAAGACCCCTATGGCATTACCTTCTGGCCTGAATTCAAGGGGCGTGATGGGTGCCGCACTCCCATGCCCTGGCAGGCCAAGGGCAAGCATGCCGGTTTCACAAGCGGCAAGCCCTGGCTACCGGTTGCCAAGCCGCATCTGGCCCTGGCGGTGGACAAGCAGGACGGAGACCAGGCTTCAGTATTGAACTTCTACCGTCAGTTCCTGGCGTGGCGCAAGCAGCAGGCGGTGCTGCGTGCCGGTGATATCGAATTTATCGATACCGTCGAGCCGGTGCTGATGTTCACCCGCACTTTGGGCAAGGATCGCTGGCTGTGTGCCTTCAACCTGGGGGCAGCACCCGTCAGCATCAAGCTTGCCAAGAAGCTGCGTCAGGCCGTGCCGGTAAAGGGTCATGGCCTGCAAGGCGGCAGCCTGCTGCAGGATCACCTCGCGCTTGAGGCGTTTGGTGGCCTGTACGCAAAGCTGGTTTGAGCGTGCAGCGGCTGGCCTGCCGGTGTGTTCGCCGGCTTGTCGGCCAGCGCTGCATTTCGGCTTGCCAGCCACCTAAGATAGTTGAATGTGTCGGGCCCCGGACCGGGCTCGAATGTAAGTAATCAGGAGCAGAGTTACATGTCCGAAGTTGTCTTGCGCGGCATACGCAAATCGTTTGGGGATATCGAAACCCTGCACGGTATCGACCTCAACATCAAGGATGGCGAGTTTGTCGTGTTCGTCGGCCCCTCTGGTTGCGGCAAGTCCACGTTGCTCCGGACCATTGCCGGCCTGGAAGACATCACAGCCGGTGATCTGCTGATCGATGGAGAGCGCTGCAATGACGTGCCGCCGTCCAAGCGGGGCGTCGCCATGGTGTTCCAGTCCTATGCGCTCTACCCCCATATGACGGTGGCCGAGAACATGGCGTTCGGCCTCAAGCTGGCGGGCGTGGACAAGAAGGAAATGGCGACGGCGGTGGATAGGGCGGCCAAGATCCTGCAGATCGAGCATCTGCTGGAGCGCAAGCCCAAGGCGCTGTCTGGCGGTCAACGCCAACGGGTCGCCATCGGCCGTGCGATTGTGCGCAAGCCCAATGTATTCCTGTTTGACGAGCCGCTATCCAATCTGGACGCCGCGCTGCGCGTACAGACCCGCCGCGAGATCACCAAGCTGCATCGTGAACTCAGTACCACCATGATCTACGTGACGCATGACCAGGTCGAGGCGATGACCCTGGCGGATCGTATCGTGGTCCTCAATGCCGGCAATGTCGAGCAGGTGGGTTCGCCGCTGGAGCTGTACCACCATCCGCGCAATCTGTTTGTCGCCGGCTTTATCGGCTCTCCGAAAATGAACTTCATCGAAGCCAAGCTGGCGGTGATTGGCGAGGCGGTGGCGACGGTGCAACTCGCCGATGGCTCCTCGGTCCAGGTGGCGGTCGACGCCCGCTCCGGACAAGTCGGTGACAAGGTTACCCTGGGCATACGCCCTGAGCATTTTTCGTTCGCCGAGGGCAGCAACAATGTCAACGGCCAGGTTGTCGCCGCAGAACATCTGGGCGAGGCCACCATGTTCTACCTGCAAGTGCCGGGTGCGATCGAGCATCTGGTCGTGCGGGCGGACGCCGAGCACACGGCAGAGGCCGGCGAGACCATCAGCATCGGTCTGCCGCAGGCACGCTGCCATCTGTTTAACGAAGCTGGAATCGCCTTCCAGCGGGTTTAATGAACTCGCAGCCAAAAGCGAGAAAGCAGTAGCAAGGCAACAAAGTAGTTGGACCAAACCACAATATGAATGGAGTGATCATGACCCTGAGCAAAACACTCATTGCCGCACTGGTAGCTTCCAGCTTTGGCGTCGCGCATGCGGCCGAGGCTGGCAAGTTGCTGGTATGGATCAATGGCGACAAAGGCTACAAAGGCATCCAGCAGGTGGGTGACGAGTTTGCCAAGAAGGCCGGCGTGGCGGTAACCGTCGAGCACCCGGAAGACGCGACTGGCAAGTTCCAGCAAGCGGCTGCCGGTGGCAAGGGCCCGGACATCTTCTGCTGGCCGCATGACCGTGCTGGCGAGTGGGTCGGTGCCGGCCTCCTGCAACCGGTGACCCCGTCCAAGAAGATCAAGGACGAGATCGATCCCCTGGCCTGGAAGGCTTTCAGCATTGGCGGCAAGACCTGGGGCTACCCCCTGTCTATCGAGGCTGTCGCACTGGTCTACAACAAGGATCTGGTACCCAATCCACCCAAGACCTTCGAAGAAATCGCCGCGCTGGACAAGAAACTGTCGGCCAGCGGTAAGAAGGCCATCCTGTGGGACTACACCAATACCTACTTCACCTGGCCGCTGTTGGCTGCCGGTGGCGGTTATGCGTTCAAGCTGAAGGCCGAT
Organism: Chitinimonas naiadis; assembly: GCF_054780835.1. Taxonomy (NCBI): domain Bacteria; kingdom Pseudomonadati; phylum Pseudomonadota; class Betaproteobacteria; order Neisseriales; family Chitinibacteraceae; genus Chitinimonas; species Chitinimonas naiadis. Next base: position 240,759 of record NZ_BAAGVO010000007.1, read on the forward strand.
GGCAACTATGATCCCGCCGATACGGGCGTGAACAATGCCGGCGCCCTCAAGGGCGTGGAAGTCCTGAAAGGCCTGATCGACAAGGGCGTGATGCCCAAGGGCGCCGGCTATGCCGAAATGGAAGCCGGCATGGCCAAGGGCAATATCGCCATGATGATCAACGGCCCCTGGTCGTGGGACAACCTGAAGAACGCCAAGATCAACTTCGGCGTGGCACCGATTCCGACCGTGGCAGGCAAGAAGGCTGCGCCGTTCGTGGGCGTGCTCGGTTGCATGATCAATCGCGCTTCGCCGAACAAGGAAGTGGCGGTCGATTTCATCGAAAACCACCTGCTGTCGCTCAATGGCCTGAAGACCGTGAACGCCGATGTGCCGTTGGGCACCCCGGCCAACAAGGCCTTCTTCAAGGAGCTGGCTGGCGATGTGAACATCAAGGCCACCATGGCTTCCGCCCAGGCTGGCAACCCCATGCCCAACAACCCGGAAATGGGCCGTTTCTGGTCCTCGATGGCCTCTGCCCTGCAAAACATCACCGGCGGCCGTCAGGCACCGAAGGAAGGTCTGGACGCTGCTGCCAAGCGTATCAAGGGCGACTAAGCCTTTTGACTGACCGACCGGCGCTTCTGGGCCGGGCCGAGACCTCCCGCAAGGGAGGTCTTTGGCGAGCGGGCTGACAGCCAGCCCGTTCACCAAAGATAAACGGAGTGTATAAAAGCATGGTGCGCAAGCTGGAACATTGGGTGTTGCTCCTGGTCGCGGGTCTGGTCCTGCTGGCCGGGTTGTTCCTTACCTTCAAGATCTATATCGCCGGCCAACCTTTGCTGGCCCTCGTGTGCCTGGCGATTCTCGGCATTGCCGTGTACGTCTATAGCGCGAGCAAGGCCTATGCCTATCGCTACCTGTTTCCTGGGGTGCTGGCGGTCATTGTGTTCGTGGTGTTTCCGCTGGTTTATACCTTCGGTATTGGCTTCACCAATTACAGTTCTCGCAACCTGCTCGAGTACGAGCGCGCCCGCCAGTATTTCCTGGACGAAACCTATGTCGTGGACGGAGAGAGCTACGCTTTTACCCTACATGCCGATGGTCCCGCCTACCGCGTCCGGCTCGAGAGCGAGCAGGGCGATGTGTTCATCACCGATCCACTGGCACTCAAGCAGGCTACGCCGCTGACGGTGTCCGCCAAGCGGCAGGTCGCCGCCGATGCACCGCTGAGCGAGCCGGCCGATACCAAGACATTGATCCAGAACCTCAAGGTACTGAAGCTGCTGTCGGTGACGCTGCCCAGCGGGCAGGTTGCCAGTGCTTCCGGCCTGCGCGAGTTTGCGCCGGTGCGCAAACTTTATGTCGTTGAACCGGATGGCTCCCTGAAGAACCAGCAGGACAGCTCGCTGATCAAGCCCAACTTCACCACCGGTTTCTTCGAAGGCCCGACCGGCGAGGCGATGCAGCCTGGTTTCAAGGTCAGTGTCGGCTGGAGCAACTTCACCCGTATCTTTACTGACAAGGCATTCAGCGAGCCTTTCCTGCGGATCTTCGGCTGGACCGTGGTGTTTGCCGGGCTGACCGTGTTGTTCGCCTTCTCGGTCGGTATCGTGCTGGCGGTGCTGATGAGCTGGGAGGCGTTGCGCTTCCGCAAGGTCTACAGCGTGCTGTTGTTCCTGCCGTATGCGGTTCCGGGTTTTATTTCCATCCTGGTGTTCAAGGGCTTGTTCAGTGAGAACGCCGGTGAGATCAACCTGATCCTGCAAGGCCTGTTCGGCATCAAGCCCAACTGGTTCACCGATCCCTTCCTGGCCAAGGTGATGCTGCTGATCGTCAATACCTGGCTGGGTTTCCCGTACATGATGCTGTTGAGCATGGGCCTGATCAAGGCGATCCCGTCCGACCTCTACGAGGCCTCGGCGATCGCGGGTGCCGGTCCGCTCACCAACTTCTTCAAGATCACGCTGCCGTTGATCGCCAAGCCGATCACGCCCCTGCTGATCTCGGCCTTTGCCTTCAACTTCAACAACTTCGTCCTGATCGCGCTGTTGACCAATGGCCGGCCAGACTTCCTGGATACCAAGGTGCCGGCCGGGACGACGGACTTGCTGGTGTCTTATACCTATCGCATCGCGTTCCAGGATTCGGGCCAGAACTTCGGCCTGGCCGCGGCGATCTCCACGGTGGTGTTCCTCATGGTTGCCATTCTATCCATCATCAACCTGCGGCTCACCAAGGTGAACCAGGCGGAAGTCCGCTAAGGAGCTCATCATGGCTATTGTTCTCGATAAATCCCATCGCTGGCGCGTCATCGCCGCCCACCTGGGACTGATCTGCTTCATTGCCCTGATCATGTTCCCGTTCCTGATGATCCTGGCGATCAGCGTGCGCCCCGGCAACTTTGCTTCGGCCGGTAGCCTGATCGACCTGGTTCCGCGGCAGATCAGCTTCGAGCACTGGAAGCTGGCGCTGGGCATCCCGTACCAGGCCGCCGATGGGCGCCTGGTGCAGCCCGAGTTCCCGGTCCTGCTGTGGTTGTGGAACTCCATCAAGGTGGCGGCCATCTCCGGGGTGATCGGGCTGCTGCTGTCCACCACCTGTGCCTATGCGTTTGCCCGTATGCGCTTTGCCTACAAGACGCAGCTGATCAACAGCCTCCTGCTGATCCAGATGTTTCCGACGGTGCTGGCGCTCGTGGCCATCTATGCCATTTTCGATCGGCTGGGGAGCTATGTTCCCTGGCTGGGTCTCGATACCCACGGCGGCCTGATACTGGCCTACACCGGCGGCATTGCCCTGCATATCTGGACCATCAAGGGCTATTTCGACACGATCCCAGTGGAGATCGAGGAAGCGGCCAAGGTCGATGGTGCGACGCCATTCCAGGCTTTCCGCTATGTGCTGTTGCCCATGGCGGTGCCTATCCTGATGGTGGTCTTCCTGTTGGCGTTCATTCAGGGCGTCAACGAATACCCGATCGCTTCCGTGCTGCTCAAGCAGCAGGACCAACTGACCATTGCGGTCGGCATCAAGATGTTCCTGTATGAGCAGAAGTACTTCTGGGGCGACTTTGCCGCGGCTGCCATCTTGTCTGGCCTGCCCATCTCGGTGGTTTTCCTGCTTGCGCAGCGCTGGATGACGTCGGGCCTGACCGCCGGCGGTGTGAAGGGTTGATCCAGAGGGTGCCAGCAGCAGGGCGCCTTGCCAGTCCCATACATAACCAGAACGGAGTGAAGACGATGTTGAGCAAACGCAACCTGATCAAGACGTTCCTGGCCGGCCTGATGCTGGCCACCTTGCCGGCTTTTGCCGATGCGCCACCCGAAGGTATGGTCGATCTTCACTACCACCGTGCGGATGGTGCCTATGAAAAATGGGGCCTGCATGTCTGGAAGCGGGCGCCCGGTGCCAGCGATCAGCCCTTGGACGGGGTGGGCTGGTTCAACCCCATGGTGCCGACGGGCAAGGATGATTTCGGCGTGTACTGGCGCTTGAGCATCAAGGATTTCGGCAGCACCGCAACGGTGAACTACATCATCCACAAGGGCGACAGCAAGGAGCAAAAGGGCAAGGACATGGCCTTCGATACCAAGGAGATCAAGGAAGCCTGGGTGATCTCCAATGACGCGAACATCTACAAGAGCAAGGAAGAGGCGCTCGCTGCCGTGCCCAAGTAATTAAAGTCGTTCAGGTGGGTGACGTCACGGTGACCCACCAGCCCTAACTCGAGATCGGATCGTTGCTGTGAAGAATCGCTTGCCTCTGCTTACTCTGCTTGCTTCGGCCCTGTTGGCTGCCTGTGCCAGTGCGCCTTCCTCCGCGCCGGTGGCCCCGGTCGCCGCAGCGCAGGTCCAGGACGCAGAACCGCTCAAGACGGGTTTTGCAGCCAATCCCATCGTGTATTTCGCCATCACCGATCGCTTTCTCAATGGCAACCCAGCCAATGATGGCAGCTATGGACGCCAGAAGGATGGCGCCAAGGAGATAGGCACTTTCCATGGTGGGGATCTGGCCGGGCTGACCAGCAAGCTGCGTGAAGGCTATTTCAAGCAGCTGGGGGTGAATGCACTCTGGATCACCGCGCCGTATGAGCAGATCCATGGCTGGGTGCAAGGCGGCAAGGCCGAGTTCAAGCACTACGCCTATCATGGCTACTTTGCGCTCGACTACACCGTGCTCGACAAGAACATGGGGACGCCGGAAGAGCTCAGGGAGATGGTGGATACTGCGCACGCGCAAGGTATACGCGTGTTGTTCGACATCGTGATGAACCACCCTGGCTATCTGGACATTGAAACCGCTTATCAGCTTGAGATTCCGGTGCTGTGGAAGGGCGCGCACGATAAGTACACCCTGCAGGACTACCATGGCTGGATCGACTACAACGCCGACAAGCAGAAGTGGGCGCAGTGGTGGGGAGGCGACTGGGTACGCGCCGGCCTGCCGGGCTATCGCGAAGGCGGTACGGACGACCTCAGCAAGCAACTGGCCTACCTGCCGGACTTCAGGACCGAGAGCGCTGCGCCCGTTACCCTGCCGCCTTTCCTGAAGCGCAAGGCCGATACACGCGCCATCGAGCTGAACAACACCCCCGTCCGTGGCTATCTGGTGCAATGGTTGAGCGATTGGGTGCGCGAGTACGGTATTGATGGTTTCCGCTGCGATACCGCCAAGCATGTGGAGCTGGCCTCCTGGCAGGCCTTGAAGACTGCCGGAAACCAGGCGCTGGCCGAGTGGAAGGCGAAGAATCCGGGCAAGAAGATCGACGACGCGCCATTCTGGATGGTGGGTGAGGTATTCCCCCATGGTGTGGAGCGGGATGCCTACTTCGACAATGGCTTTGACAGCCTGCTCAATTTTGATCTGCAAGACAGCAAGCTTGATGACCTGGTGGCCTTGAACGATCTTTACGCCAGCTACTCTCATCGTTTGATCGATGGCAGCAAGGGGGACAAGCCCTTTGATGTGCTCTCCTACATCTCATCGCACGATACCCGGCTGTATCGGCGGGATCGTCTGATCAATGCGGGTACCGCCCTGATGCTGGCCCCCGGTGGCGTGCAGATCTACTACGGCGACGAAACGGCCAGGCCGGAAGGTCCGAGCAGTGCGGGCGATACCCAGCAAGGCACGCGTTCCGACATGAACTGGGCCAGTATCAATCCCGAGGTACTGGCACACTGGCAGAAGCTGGGTCAGTTCCGGGCCAGACACGTCGCCCTGGCACGTGGCAAGCACCATAAACTGGCCGACCAGCCGTATGCTTTCAGTCGGGTATACGGTTCCGACCGGATTGTTGCCGTACCGAAGGCAAACGGTCAGGTGAGTATTCCTGTTGGTGGCATTTTCAAGGAAGGCGAAGCCGTACGGGATGCCTATAGCGGCGTGGCGGGCAAGGTGGCGAATGGCGCGGTAGCACTGACAGCCAATGGCACGGTGTTGCTGGAAGCGCTGTAGTTGGCGGTAGCGGGGCAGGCGCCCCGGGCCGCGATATGCAACAAATAAGGAAACGATCAGTGAGTAAGGATTTCTCCCGTCTGATTCTCGGTATCTGGCGGATAGGCGACTGGAACATGTCGCCGGCGGAAGTGGCGGGTCTGGTGGAGGGTTGCCTGGAACTGGGCATCGATACCTTTGACCTGGCCGATATCTACACGGGCTACCAGTGCGAGGGCCTGTTTGGTGCCGCACTGCAGGCCAACCCGGCGCTCAAGTCACGCATCAAGCTGATCTCCAAATGCGGTATCGCACTGGTGACGCCGGCGCGGCCGGCACATCGCGTCAAGCACTACAACACCAGCCGTGAGCACATCGTGGCATCGGCGGAGAATTCGCTGCGTCAGATGGGCGTAGAGAAGCTCGATGCCTTGCTGATCCACCGGCCTGATCCGCTGATGGATGCCGACGAGATTGCCGAAGCGTTCGCTGCGCTAAAGCGCGCGGGCAAGGTCGAGCGATTTGGCGTGTCGAACTTCCTGCCCCATCAGTTCGACCTGCTGCAAAGTCGGCTGGACGAGTCCCTGGTTGCCAACCAGGTCGAAGTATCGTTGCTCCACGCCGATACATTGTTCGATGGCACGCTGGACCAATGCCAGCGCCTGGGCGTTGCGCCACAGGCCTGGTCGCCGCTGGGGGGAGGGCGTTTGTCGGCGGAACCTGCCGACACGCCGTTAGGCAAGGTCCTGACCCGCTTGAGCGGGGAGTTGGGGCTGAGCCGAGAGCAACTGGCGATTGCCTGGTTGCTGCGCCACCCTGCACGTATTCATCCCGTCCTGGGTTCGGGCAAGCTGGAGCGTATCCGCCTGCTTGTCGCTGCCCAGTCGGTGACTTTGGATCGACAGCAATGGTTTGAGTTGCTCGAGGCCGCACTTGGCCGCGAGATGCCTTGATATCCGCCTGCACCGGGAGGTGCAGGCTGCACGGAGTGAAGCGGCCCGACGAGGCTGAACCGTAAACAGAAGCAGAACGTCCCAACGACGTCGCAACCTACCCAAGCTTTCAGGAGCAAGCCCATGACTATCCGCATCGCCATTAACGGCTACGGCCGCATCGGTCGCAATATCTTGCGTGGCCTTTATGAGAACAATCGTCGCGATGAGTTCGAAATCGTTGCGATCAACAACCTGGGCGAAATTGAAGTCAATGCCCACCTGACCGAGTACGACACGGTGCACGGCAAGTTCCGTGGCGATGTCGGTTACGACGGCGACTTCCTGCTGGTCAACGGTGACCGCATCCGCTATCTCAGCGTTCGTGATCCGGCGCAGCTGCCGTGGAAGGACCTGAATGTCGATGTGGTATTCGAGTGCACGGGTCTGTTCACCAGCAAGGCCAAGGCTGGTGCGCACCTGGCGGCGGGTGCCAAGAAGGTCATTATCTCCGCGCCGGGTGGTGACGATGTGGACGCTACCATTGTGTTTGGCGTCAACGATGGCAGCCTCAAGGCTGAACATACGGTCATTTCCAACGCCAGTTGCACCACCAACTGCCTGGCACCGCTGGTGGCACCGCTACATAGCGCGCTGGGTGTGGAGATGGGGTTGATGACGACCGTGCACAGCTATACCAATGACCAGGTACTGACCGACCTGTATCACAGCGACTTGCGTCGCGCCCGTTCCGCCACCATGTCGATGATCCCGACCAAGACCGGTGCGGCTGCGGCGATCGGACTGGTGATTCCTGAACTCGCCGGTAAGCTCGATGGCCTGGCCGTGCGTGTGCCGACGATCAATGTGTCGCTGGTCGACCTGGTATTTACTGCCGGTCGCGATACTACGGTCGCGGAAGTGAACGAAATCCTGAAGGCCGCGGCGGCGAGCTCCAAGGGAGGTGTGCTGACCTACAACACCAAGCCGCTGGTTTCGGTCGACTTCAATCACAATCCGGCATCGTCGAATTTCGATGCGACGCAGACCAAGGTCAGCAACAAGCGCCTGGTCAAGGTCATGTCCTGGTACGACAACGAGTGGGGTTTCTCCAACCGGATGCTTGATACCTGCAAGGCCCTGTTCAACGCCCGTTGAACGAAGGTGGCGGCGAGGTTTGCCGCAGCATCTTGTCCAGACAGAGCCGGCGTACTGCCGGCTTTGTCCGTTTGGAGAGGAGTTAGGGGGCTCAGGACGGATCTTCGTCCTTGTTCTTGTGTTTGTCCTTGCGCGGCAAGGTCCACCAGACGATCAATACCAACAGCAGGCCGGCGGTGCCGGCTTCAATAAGCAGCCATTCCATGGGTGGGGCTTGATATCCGTGATCAAGCCGCCATCATAACGGGATACTCTCCCCGATTGCGTCTTCATGTCTGATACTTCCCCGAACAATCGTTCGCCGCTGCCCGCTGCTCGCCAACCCAACAGCGATTGGCAGACGCTTGCGACCTTGTTCCCCTATCTGTGGCGCTACAAAGGGCGTGTCTTCGCGGCCCTGGCGTGTCTGGCCATTGCCAAGGTGGCCAATGTCTCAGTGCCTTTGCTGCTCAAGAGCGTCGTGGATCAACTGAGCCATCGCGGCGATGCCCTGCTGGCGGTGCCGATAGGCCTGATCATCGGCTATGGCCTGCTACGGCTGAGTTCGACCGTATTCGGTGAACTGCGCGACGCTGTATTTGCCAAGGTCGCACAAGGCTCCATCCGGCGTGTGGCACTGGAAACCTTCGAGCATCTGCATCGCTTGAGCCTGCGCTTTCATCTGAACCGGCAAACCGGTGGGGTGACACGCGATATCGAGCGCGGCACCCGCGGCATTGGCTCGCTATTGAGCTTCATGCTGTTCAATATCCTGCCAACCTTGCTAGAAATCGCCATGGTGACCGGCATCCTGGTCACCCTCTATGACTGGCGTTTTGCTGCGGTCACCCTGTCGACGATTGCGGTGTATGCCGCCTTCACGATCGGTGTGACTGAATGGCGGACCAAGACCCGAAGGGCCATGAACGAGCTCGACTCCAAGGCCAACGTCAAGGCCGTGGATTCCTTGCTGAACTACGAGACCGTCAAGTATTTCGGCAACGAGCGCTATGAGGCCAGTCGCTATGATGAGTCGCTACAACGCTGGGAAAAAGCCGCGATCCGTAACGAAATCTCGATTGGACTGCTCAATAGCGGCCAGAGCGCGATTATCGCCGTGGGGGTCACGATCTTGGTCTGGCTGGCGGCTGATGGTGTCGCCAAGGGAACGATGACGCTGGGTGACTTGGTGGCCGTCAATGCCTTCCTGATCCAGCTCTATGCGCCGCTCAATTTTCTTGGCATGGCCTACCGCGAGATCAAGCAGGCGCTGACAGATATGGAAAAGATGTTCAGCCTGCTGCATGAAAATGCGGAAGTGCAGGATGTCGAGAGCCCGGCAACACTGGCCACCCACGCCGCCACGGTGCGTTTCGAGCAGGTGGACTTTGCCTATGAGAGTAAGCGGCAAATCTTGCAGGGTGTGGATTTCACCATACCGGCAGGCCATACCGTGGCCGTCGTGGGCAGTTCGGGAGCGGGAAAGAGCACGCTGTCGCGCCTGTTGTTCCGTTTCTACGATGTCAGCGATGGTGCCATCCGCATCAATGGCGAGGACATACGCGGCGTGAGCCAGGCCAGCTTACGTGCCCATATCGGCATCGTGCCGCAGGACACCGTGCTGTTCAATGACAGCATCTATTACAACATCGCCTACGGCCGGCCCGAGGCGACGCGCGCCGAGATCATTGAGGCCGCGAGGTCAGCGCATATCCTCGACTTTATCGAGCGCCTGCCGGATGGCTGGGATACGACGGTGGGAGAGCGCGGGCTGAAGCTGTCTGGTGGCGAGAAGCAACGTGTTGCGATTGCCCGGACCATATTGAAGAACCCACCGATCCTGATCTTCGACGAAGCGACTTCTGCACTCGATTCCAAGACCGAGCGCGCGATTCAGGCCGAGTTGGCAGCGATCTCCGCCAATCGCACCACACTGGTCATTGCGCACAGGCTATCGACCATCGTGGATGCCGACGAGATTCTGGTGATGGAACACGGCCGTGTCATAGAGCGCGGCAGTCACAAGGAACTCCTGGCTCAGTTGGGTAGCTATGCCCGGATGTGGGCGTTGCAACAGAGCGAGTCGGAGCGCGAAGCTGCCCTGGCGAGCGTGAGCTAGCCGCACATGGCGCACCGTCGAGCGGATGCGCCATGTGAACGATGATCAGGACGGGGAGGTCAGACGTACCAGCAGGTCCGCCGCGGCCAGCTTTTCTTCCTGGCTGCCCTGCATCAGGATCTTCTCCAGGATCGCGGCACCTGCTTCCCGTTCACCGCCGGCTATCAGATGCCGGGCTTGCTCCAGCGGCGTGGCGGGTTCGACCGGCGCCAATATCAGATCGCCGTGTGGCTCATCCTCGAAGGCGGCAGGAATCTCGATCAGATCCAGGTGCTGTGGCGGGGCGCCAACCGCAGTGATGGACTTGTCCAGCTCGAATACCAGCGGCTCGGCCAGATGATCCGCCGATGCAGGTACCGGGTCCGGCTCCAGATCGGCATCCAGTACGCTGTTCAGATCGCTCATCGGCTTGCCGAAAGGCGCTTCCAGAATACTGAACAGGGGATGGTCCGGGATCAATGACAACCCCATTTGCCGAACTTTTTCCCATAGCGCTTCGCTGGCAAAGCGTTGCCGGAAGTCCTGTGCCAGCGCCAGGAATCGCTCGGTGTCACGGTGGCCGTACAGCAGCTCCAGTAGCTGCATCCAGTTGACCACGCTGGTCGGGTAGATCTGGATCTCTTCCTCCAGCATGGCAATTGCCCGATCATACTGGCCATGCGCGGCCAACACCGCCGCCTCGCTGGCGGCGCTGTTGAGGATGAAGACATCCATGTCCGATTCCTGCGGGGAATGGGCAGGTGCCTCAAAGTGGGCTTGCTGGAGCACCGGCTGCGGCGCGACGGGCTGGCCGGGATTTATTTCTGCGCGCGGCTGGATGATGGTCTGCTCGTGCCAGGGCAGATCATCGTGTCCATCGTTGAACGCCGCTGCCAGTGTCTCGGTTTGCTGGCTACGCTGCTGTCGTCGTTTACTCAGAAGGTGCAGCAAAAAGGCCAGTGCGCTGGCGACAATGGCACCCAGCAGGGCAGCGAGGCCCAGGCTGGACCAGTTGGCCTGACCTTGTGCCTTCAAGGCCGCTGCATTGGCGGTGTCTCGGCGCAGCATTTCATTGCTGAGCCAGGCCAGGCGCTTCTCGAGCTTGTCGATGCGGTTCTGCGACTCATGCAGACGGGCCAACTGCTCGGCGGCCTGATCGAGCAACTCGCGTTCCTTCTCCTTGAACGCTTCCTGCTCGGTCGGCGTGGCCGTCGAACCTGCGGCGGCCTCCGGCTCCGTACCCGACAGCTTGAGTGTCCCCGGCTTGGACTGCGCTGCTGCGTTCGGGTTAGCTGCCGCGGCCGCCGGAGCAGCCGGTGCTGCTGGTGCCGGCATTGGTACCGGAGCCGGCTTGCTACTGGCAAAAGCAGGCGGCTTGGTTGCGGGCTTGGGGGCCTTCAACTTCTCCGGCAGTCGCAACTGCACGCCATCAGCAAGAGGCTTCTTGCCGCGAGGTGGGAGATGGGCGTTGAGTTGACGTAGCTGCAGGACCAGCGCTTTCTGGGTATCGGGCTGACCGGGGAAGATACGGGCGGCGATCGAGGCATAGGTTTCGCCTGCCTTGCTGACCCAGGTGCCGCCGTATGCCGCCAAAGGATTGGCGCCGTCGTCCGGGCGCGCGGAGGTGTTGCGTTTGCCCTGGCTGGCTGGCAGCGGCGCTACGATACCGTTGCCGCTGGCATTGGGACCGGCTGATGTCGCGCCGTTACCAGCACGGCTTTGCGGCAGGCCGGATTCGGCGGAGGCGGTACGATCAGCAAGGCGCTCTGGGGGGTCGAGCAGGAAAATATAGTCCCGCTTGGCTTCGCCACCGTCTCCGCAACGCATGCGGATGCTCAGCTTGGCGATCGGTTCGTTCAGCGCGCCATCGCCTATCAGTGTCAACCAGCCGCCACCGCTCTTGTCGGCTGCGAATTCGGTCAGGACGCGCTTCAGGTAGCCATCGTCGCCGCCGTCATAGAGACTCGCGGCGATACAGTCACGGCCTATGTACTCATCTGCATGCGCATTGATACGGACTCGCGCATCCAGTGTCTGGCCTATCCGTGAATTGATCTGCAGGGGGCCGAGCGTGGCCGAGAGGGCGGGCTGCGATAGCAACGCCCCCATTATCATCAACGCCGGCGATCCAATCTTGCTGCTGGATAGTCGATAGGACATGCAGTGCCTCTAAAGCTTGGGTGACCGACCGTAGGGAGCCCGAATTCGAACGGTGGAGGTCTTTAAAATCTCTTAGCAGTTATAGGTGCGACGTACCTTTGCTGGCCGTGCTTTGTGTGTTGTTCTGCCTGTTGCTGGGAGTTTAGGCAAAAACGATGCCCATAGGTATGGTTTATCGGCTGCTGTTACCTTTTTGTTTAGGTGATTTCTGAGAAAAACGCGCTAAACCCCGGTTTTTTCGGGTTTTTGTATGACGTTGTGTTGTACGTTTGTCAGTCTCCGCTTGATTTTGGTGCGAACGGTCGTGCTATTATTGCTACGTAAATTGTCCAAGCCAGCAGGGATAGTCATGGTCCGTACGGTCAGCAAAGGTGAAGCCACCAGGGAAGCCATCCTGGACGCGGGCATTGTGCTGGCCCGGGAGCTTGGTCTTGCCGCTCTCACCATCGGCGAGCTGGCCGACAAGGTGGGTATGTCCAAGAGTGGGTTGTTCGCCCACTTCGGTGCCAAGGAGGAGTTGCAGTTGGCGGTGCTGCGCGCCGCACAGCAGCGCTTCGACGAAGAAGTATCGCGGCAGGCCTTCCAGGCGCCGCGAGGGCTGTCGCGTTTGCGCTCCTTGTTCACGAGCTGGCTGGAATGGACCATTGCCCAACCACGGGGCGGTTGCCTGATCCTGGCTGCGGCCAGCGAGTTCGATGATCGGCCTGGGGCGATCCGTGACCATCTTGCTACCCAGCAACGAGGCTGGTTGCAAGGCTTGGGGCGAACCGTAGCCTATGCGGTGGAGGCCGGTGAGCTGCCGACGGATACCGATGAGGCACAGTTTGCCTTCGAGTTGTTTGGTTTGATCCTGTCTACCCATCACCATGTTCGCCTGCTCTCTGATCCTCGTTTCTCGGATGCTGCGCGGGCAGGCCTGGAGCGGCTGATCAGCGCTCCACCTCGTCGAAAGATCTGAACCTTTTACCTGTTTGCCTTGGGAGGCAGCCATGCATGCACTTACTGCAAGCTTTAATAGCACGAACGTTCGTAAAAAAATTGCATTGAGCTCTCTGAGGCTGAGTCTTGGCGCGCTGGGGCGAATAGCACCCGGCCTGGCGGTCGCATGGGCGGAGCGATTGTTCCTGACGCCGCCGCGACATGACTGGACCGTACAGGAACGCCCCTGGCTGGCGAGTGCGGAGCAAGGCTATCTGCATACCAATGGCTTGCCGGTGGCTGGCTGGAATGGCCAGCCCATGCGCACCTATCGCTGGGGTGAGGCCCGTCGAGGCAAAGTGGCGGTGATGCATGGCTGGGGTGGTCGCGCCACCCAGTTTCACGCCTTGATCGAAGCCCTGGTGGCAGATGGCTACCAGGTCATCGGTATCGATGCGCCCGGCCATGGTGCCAGCCCTGGTCGGCAAGCCTCGCTGCTGCATTTTGCCCAGGCGCTGACCCGTCTGCTGCGCAATGAAGGTGGGGTGGATGGCCTGGTTGCACATTCACTGGGCGGTGCCGCGGCCGTCTATGCACTGGCCAGCCACCGCTTGCCGGTAGGGCGGCTGGCCCTGCTGGCGCCGGCTTCTGATGTGGCGAGCTACGCCCGGCAGGTGGGCAAGGTACTAAGCCTGGATGGCGAGCAGTTGCAGGCTTTGCGCCAGCGGATGGAAACCCGGCTGGGCGTGGGCTGGGATGAATTGAATGCGGTGAAGCGATCTGCCGAGCTGGCAGTGCCTGGACTGGTCATCCATGACCGGGATGACAAGGAGGTCAGTAGCCAGTCCGGAGCCGCCATCGCTGCCGCATGGCAGGGAGCGCAATGGCACCAGAGTGAGGGGCTGGGACATCGACGCTTGTTGCGCGATCCGGCCGTCATCGCCCGCGTGCAGGCTTTCCTCGCGGGTTGATATCCAGGATGGGCGCTACAACGCGCCCGTCTTGCGCAGCTTGTCGGCGATCGCCTCGGCGAACTGCCGATAGCCCTGGGCGTTGGGGTGGACGGCGTCGCTCTTGAGTTTGGCTTTGCCCAGTATCTTGCCCAGGGCTTCATCCTCAAGCGGCACCTTGTATTCGTCGGCCAATTGCCGGTAGAAGTCTGGTATGGGCAAGGCCAGTTCCGGCCTGGGTGTTGCAACCAGCAGTACCGGTACCCTGTGCGTCTCGGCAAGCTGAAGCATGGCCCGCAGATTGGCGACGGTTTCAGCCTCCGGCCGGCGTTGCAGGAAGTCGTTGCCACCCAGGCACAGGATCAGCAATGCGGGTTTCTGTTCGGCCAGGCTTTCTTCCAGCCTGTCCAGCCCGTCCTGCGTGGTATTGCCGGGGATGCCCGCATTTTGCACCGGATGTCCGACCAGGCTGGTAAGGATGGCGGGATAGCTGGTTTCTGGTGTGGCACCGGTGCCGTAGGTCAGGCTGTCGCCAAAGGCGAGGATAGGTGCGCTGGCGCCAAGCCGGGGCAGCTTGGTTTTTTCGCCACAGCCAGCGAGCAGCAGGCAGCAGCAGATCAATAGTCGTACCAGTGGCCGCAATATCATGGTGTCGTCTCCCTTGACGTGATCGTAGCAGCGGAGGCGGCATCGTTTACAATCCGGCGACTCCTGCCTATCGATTGCTTCCGTGCGCCTAACCCACGTCAAACTTGCCGGCTTCAAGAGCTTTGTCGATCCGACCGCCATTCCGGTGCCCGGCCAACTGGTGGCCGTGGTAGGCCCCAATGGCTGTGGCAAGTCGAATGTGATCGATGCCGTGCGCTGGGTGCTGGGCGAGTCGTCTGCCAAACAGCTGCGCGGCGAATCAATGCAGGACGTGATTTTCAATGGTTCGACCAGCCGCAAGCCGGTCAGCCGGGCCTCGGTCGAGCTGGTGTTCGACAATAGCGAAGGTCGTGCCGCTGGGGCCTGGTCCCAATATGGCGAGATCAGCATCAAACGTGTGCTGACCCGGCAGGGAGAGTCCTCCTATCACATCAATAATATCCAGTGTCGACGCAAGGACATTGCCGACCTGTTCCTTGGCACCGGCGTCGGTACGCGTGGCTACGCGGTCATTGAGCAAGGCATGATCTCCCGCATCATCGAGGCGCGGCCGGAAGAACTACGCGCCTTTCTGGAGGAGGCCGCCGGGGTATCCAAGTACAAGGAGCGCCGCAAGGAAACCGAGGCGCGGATGGGTGACACCCGGGAGAATCTGTCCCGTGTGGACGATATCCGCCAGGAGCTGGCCGGTCAGCTGGAAAAGCTCGAAACCCAGGCGGGTGTCGCCGCCCAGTACAACGAATACCGCAACCGCCTTACCGAGCGACAGAACCTGCTGGCGTTGCAGCGCAAGCTGGATGCGGAGCGAGACGAGGCAAAATGTCGTAGCGAGATTGCCGAGGCGCAGACGGGGCTGGAGTCCCAGGCTACCCGTTTGCGTGAGACGGAAGCGGCCATCGAGATGCTGCGTGAAGCGCACTACGATGCGACCGATCGGGTAGGCGAGGCACAGTCCGCACTCGCCGACGCCAGCGCGACGGTTGCCCGTCAGGAGCAGAAGCTGCTGCATCTGCGAGAGACCCGTCAACGTCTCAGCCTGCAGCAGTCGCAGGCCAGACAGCGGCTGGAGGAGCTTGGGCGGCAGAAGCAGGCGCTGGCTGCCGAACAGGACGAATGGCAGTTCAAGCGCGATGAGGCTGCGCTGGCGCAGGAAGATGTGCAACTGGCCTTGCTGGCCGAGCAGGATGCCTTGCCTCGCCTTGAGGAGGCCTACAAGGCGCACGAGGCCGAACTCAGCGAGGCGCAACTGGCGTTCTCTCACGCACGGCAGACCAAGCAATTGGCTGAGCAGCAACTGCAGCATCTGGAGCGTAGCCTGGCTCAGTTGCAACTGCGTCGCGAGCGGCTAGAGGGCGAGTTGCGCAACCTGCCGGTGCCGGATGCCGAATTGCTGGATGAGAAACGACTGGCGCTGGAGGAATTGACGCTATCCCTGGAGGATGCGCAGGCGCGCATGCTGGCGCTGGATATGTCCTTGCATGAGTCGGAAGAAGCGCGTGGCCGGCATCGCGGTGAAGTGGAGCGGCTGCGTACCGAGCGCGCCGAGTTCGGTGCCCGGCATGACGCCCTGGCCAAGCTGCAGGCGCAGGCCGCGGCTGATCAGTCGGTATCGGCCTGGCTGGCGGAGCAGGGCTTGGCGGATGCCCCGCGCGCGTTCCGCCACCTGCACATCGAGCCGGGTTGGGAAGTAGCGGTCGAAGCAGTGTTGCGAGAGCGCATGAATGCCGTTATCGGGCCTGCCGGTGCTGCGACGTTGACCGCGATACCGCCCGGTCGGTTGACGCTGGTTTCTCCAACAGGTGAACAGTTGAGCCCGGCGCGTCTGGATATACAGGCGGCTAGCCCTCTGATCGCCCATGTCAGTTCCGATCTACCCGCCTTGTCCATGGCGCTGGGGGATTGGCTGGCCCAGGTGTGGTGTGTGACGGACGATGCGGCGCTAAGCGCCGTGCGGCCCCATCTTCCCGAGGGTGGGTTGGCCGTTGCGGCATCCGGCCACGCCATCAGTCGACACGCTCAGCATTTCTACGCACCGGACAACGCCCTCGCGGGCATGCTGCAACGGGAGCGGGAGTTGGCGGAACTGACTGCCCGGTTGGCCTCTGTCGGCCCCTCGCTGGAAGTGGAGAGCAAGGCGCTGCACACGGTTGAGCAACGGCTGGGCGAGCTGCATGCCGAACTCAAGCATGCTCGTACCAAGCTGGATGCGCTGCGACAGCAGCGTGGCGAGCGGCAGGTTGAAGTGGCCAGGATGACACAGGCCGCCGAGCAGGCCCAGTCGCGCCGGGATGCCTTGCAGGCCGAGGTCGGCGAGGTTCGCGCTGAGGCGGATGAGCTGGCGCTGGAGCGCGAGGAGGCCAAGGTCGAGGCGGAGTCTGCTGCGGCCGAGCTGCCGGACCTCGAGCGGCGGGTGGAGGCTGGCAAGCTGTCACGGGTCCAGTCGGAAACGGCGCTGGATGTGCAGCGTGGTCGCTTGCGGCAGGTCGAGCGGCAGGCGCAGGAGGCCGGCTTTGGCCGACAGTCGGCAGAAGCCCGCCTGGCGGAGATGACGCGGCGTAACGGAGACCTGGCCAGCCAGATGGAGGAAGCGCGCTTGCGGTTGGAAGAGGCGAGCTTTGATCTGGAAGGCATCGACGAAGGTGAGTTCGACGTCGGTTTTCAGGAGGCGGTCAACCTGCGGGCAGAGAAAGAGCGGCAACTTGCTGCCTTGCGTGACGCGGCCAATGCGGCAACCAATTCGCTCAAGGAAAAGGAGCTGGAAAAGCACCTGATCGACCAGGGCTTCGATCCCTTGCGTGAGCGAGTGGGCGAGCTACGGCTCAAGGAGCAGGAGGCGCGCCTGGCGCTGGAGCGTTTCACCCAGGAGCTGGCAGAGGCGGGTGCCGACGTAGAGGCCCTGATGCCGCTGATCGGCAATGGCCTGAAGATACAGTCCTTGGTCAGCGAAATCGGCAGGCTCACGCAATCCATCTCCGCTTTGGGTAACGTCAATCTGGCCGCGCTGGATGAACTCAATGCCGCCAAGGACCGCAAAACCTACCTGGATGCGCAGGCTGACGACCTGACCGAGGCGCTGGGAACGCTGGAAAGTGCGATACGCCGGATCGATCGCGAAACTCGCGCGATGCTGCAATCGACCTTCGATACCGTGAATGGCAACCTGCAGGAGTTGTTCCCGCTGCTGTTTGGCGGCGGCCATGCCGAGTTGATCCTGACCGGAGACGAGATTCTCGATGCCGGCATCCAGATCATGGCCCAGCCGCCGGGCAAGAAGAACTCCACCATCCACCTGCTGTCGGGCGGTGAGAAGGCTTTGACTGCGTTATCGCTGGTGTTCGCCCTGTTCCGACTCAACCCTGCACCATTCTGCCTGCTGGATGAAGTGGACGCGCCGCTGGACGATGCCAATACCGGCCGCTTCTGCGAGATGGTCAAGCGCATGGCGGAAAAGACACAATTCCTATATATCTCTCACAACAAGATCACCATGGAAATGGCCGACCAGCTCATCGGCATTACCATGCAGGAACAAGGATGTAGCCGGGTTGTGGCCGTGGATATCGAGCAGGCCCTGCAGATGCGGGAAGCCGCCTGAAGCGGGCTCAGACCTGCACCGCGCTGACCTACCCGGTAAGCCCATTACAAAGACATGCCAGGAGACAGCATGGAAAGCGAGCAGGTCAATTTTGAACTGCTGCAGGAAGTGATGATCGAGCTGCAGGATCGCTTGCCATTGCTGGAAGACGATATGCACCAGCTTGAGCGGTTCCGGGAGTCCCCGGAGCTGATCGCCAGTGCGTTCCGGCACGTCCATACCATCAAGAGCGATTTTGCCTATTGCGGTGCGACGCCGATTGCGGATTTCCTGCACCGCCTGGAGGACGTGCTGCAAAGCCTCCGGGAGCGGCGTTTCCTCAATTCCGCCCTGATCGCCGAAGCCGTACTGCAGAGCCTGGATCGGGTGCGGGACATGGCCATGACCTTGCGCTCCACGCGGCGGTTCGATGAAACCCCGCTGGATGGCCTGTTGGCATCGATCGACGAACTGTCGCGTGCGACGAGCCAGGCTGCGGCGGACCAGGCTGCCCGTCATGTGCTGCTGGCCGCCCATTCGCCAGGCACGATTTTGCAAGGCGCCAGCCGCTGGGCCGACCAGGGTACCGCCGCCGGACCCGCCGTCGAGCATGCGATCGCGCTGGGTACGCAGCTTTGTGGCGCGCTGGGTGCTCGCCATCTGCCCTGGCTGGATCGCGCCAACAGTCAGATCAGCATTATCCGTTCCCTCAATCGTCATTATCCGACCCCGCTGAACGATCAGGCACTGGTGTTGTCGGTGTACTGGCATGACGTCGCCATGCTGGCCTTGCCAGATACGGTGTTTGCCAAGCCACCGACGCCCAAGGATGAAGGTTGGCAACGCTGGTCGGAGCATCCGGAAGTCTCCGCCCAATGGCTGCTGGCCATTTGTCCAGGGGCCGAAGAAGCGGCCGTGATCGTGCGGCAGCATCATCAATGGGCGGATGGGCGCGGCTTTCCCTTGCGCAAGATGCAGGAATCCTTGCATCCGGGAGCCCAGATGCTGGCTTGTGCCGACCTGTTCTATGAGGGTGTGGCCGGGCTCAAGGGCGAGGAATACCGGCGCGCCGCCTTACGCGCCGTCTTTGATATCCATGGGGGGCTCGATACCCGATTCGACGCCTTGCTCATCAACGCATTCCAGGCGGCATCGCCGGACTGGACGCATCCGCCGGCAACAGGGGCATCGGCTCCTGCCTGAGCATAGTGTGGCTACCAGGCGTGATGGCGACTCCCTGTTCTTGGCGGCACCGTGTACATCCGTTAAGCTGCCGCGCTGTCGAGCGCCTGCGTACATGGCGTGGAGAAACATCGCATGACTGAATTTCACTGGATCACCTTGGGCCTTGGCCTGGCGCTGGTTGCGGGAGTGTGGGGCTATAACAGCTGGCAGGAATGGCGCTTCAAGAAGCGCGCCGCCGCTGCGTTTGCCAAGAGCCACCCGGACGTCCTGCTGGATACCCCCAAGAATATGGTTCGGCAGGGCGAGACCGGCCTGCGCTTCGAACCATCGCTGGAGCCTGATGCCATGGTGCTTGGTGAGGCGACGGCCAGTGCGCCGGAAACCGTCGATTTGAGTGAGTCGCTGGCCTTGGCGGTCGCTGTGCTGGACCCCGCCTTTGACTATGTCGCCGAGGTCCACCCCGGCGAGCCGGTTGATTACGCCGTGATCCCGCAAATCGATGTCGGCAAGCGCGTGCGTATCCTTGGCCTGGGCGAGAGTGACGAATGGGAAGTGATCCGCAGTGGCCAGCGTTACCATGAGCTACGCGTCGGTATGCAGCTCGTGGACCGGCAGGGGCCGGTCAGTGAGGCGCAGCTGGTGCTGTTCTGTGAGCAACTGAGCAGCTTTGCCGAGCGCGAAGGCGGGGTAGCGACTTTCCCGCGGCGCGAGGACAAGCTGCAGGTTGCCAGGCAGCTAGATGCCTTCTGTGCCTCCGTCGATATGCAGATTGGCCTCAGCGTGGTATCCAGCCGCAATCCCTTCGCCATTGGCCGTATCTATGCAATGGCGGAAGCCGCCGGCATGATCCTGGAAACAGACGGTATCTTTCATGCCCGGTCCGAGTCCGGCAAGGCGCTGTTCAGTCTAGCGGACCGGCACCACCGGCCGGTAGACTCCCTCGAAGACACACCGTCCGTTACCTTGTTGCTGGATGTGCCGCGTGTCGCCGGTGGCGAGCAAGCCTTTGATCGTATGGCCGATCTTGCCCAACAGATGGCTTTGACCCTGGGTGGGGATCTGGTCGATGACGATAACCGCTCCCTGAAGCCTGCCGACCTTGCGGCCATACGCAAGCAACTGGTTGCGCTCTACGCCCAGATGGATGATCGCGGTATTCCCGCTGGTGGCGTGGCTGCGCTACGCCTGTTTGCCTGAAGCCCCGTATGACTGTTACGCCTCCTGAACGTGCAGCCGAGCTGCGTGAACTGCTCAATCGCTATGGTCGTGAGTACTACGTGCTCGATCAGCCCAGCGTACCTGATGCTGAATATGACCGTTTGTTCCGGGAGCTCGAAGCACTGGAGCTGGCAAATCCGGCGCTACGCTTGGCGGATTCGCCGACGCAGCGCGTCGGTGGTCGGATACTGGACGGTTTTGCGCCGGTAAGGCATCGCGTTGCGATGCTGTCGATCCGCACCGAAACGGATTCCGGTCCGGGCGGCGCCGTGAATTTCGATGCCAAGGTAAGGCGCGATCTCGGGCTGACCGAACTCGATCCCGCGGTCGAATATGCCGCGGAACTCAAGTTCGATGGCCTGGCAATCAGCCTGCGTTACGAGGCGGGCGTGCTGGTGCAGGCCGCAACGCGAGGGGATGGAGAGACGGGTGAGGATGTGACCCAGAATATCCGAACCATCGGCCAGATTCCGCTGAGACTTGAAGGCATAGACGCACCTGCGTTGGAGGTTCGTGGCGAAGTCTACATGCGCCGCGATGATTTTGACGCGCTCAACGCCCGTCAGGCGGAGAAAGGTGAGAAGACCTTCGTCAATCCCCGTAATGCGGCAGCTGGCGCGGTGCGGCAGCTGGACCCCAAGATTGCCGCCCGGCGGCCATTGAGCTTTTTTGCCTATGGCCTCGGTGCGGTTGAGGGCTGGACGGTACCCGACAGCCATGGCGGTATGCTGGATGCGCTGGCGGAGATGGGTATGCCGGTCTGCGCTGATCGAGCCGTTGTAGTCGGTGCCGACGGCCTGATTGCCTTTCACCAAGCGATTGCCGGCAAGCGTGATGCATTGCCGTTCGACATTGATGGCGTGGTCTACAAGGTCAATGCACGCGCCTTGCAGGACCGGCTGGGTTTTGTGAGCCGTGAACCGCGCTGGGCGGTTGCGCATAAATATCCGGCCCAGGAAATGCTGACTACGGTGGAATCGATCGACGTGCAGGTCGGGCGCACTGGCGCCATTACGCCGGTTGCTCGCCTTGCGCCGGTATTTGTCGGTGGCGTGACGGTCACCAATGCAACCTTGCATAACATTGATCGTATCCGTCAGCTGGATGTACGCGTTGGCGATACGGTGATCGTGCGCCGGGCCGGGGATGTGATCCCTGAGGTGGTGGATGTCGTGCTGGATCGTCGCCCGACTGTCGAAGAAGGTGTCGATCTACTGGAAACCCGACAGGTTCCGCGGTACGCTCCGTTTGAAATGCCATTGGCATGTCCGGTTTGTGGCTCTCATGTGACCCGTGAAGAAGGTGAAGCAGCCTATCGTTGTACAGGCGGGCTGGTGTGCTCTGCGCAGCGCAAGCAAGCCTTGCTGCATTTCGCTGGCCGCCGGGCGATGGATGTGGAAGGCCTGGGTGACAAGCTGGTAGAGCAGTTGGTGGATACGGGCCTGGTCCGCACCCCGGCAGACATCTACAAGCTTGGCATCCTCAAGTTGGCGGCGCTGGAGCGCATGGCGGAGAAGTCGGCGGCCAATTTGCTGGCCGCTATCGCACAGAGTCGACAGACGTCCTTGCCACGCTTTATCTATGCCTTGGGTATTCGTAATGTCGGGGAAACAACGGCCAAGGATCTTGCGCGCCACTTCGGCAAGTTGGACGCGTTGATCGAGGTTGCGACGGTTGCCGATGAAGCACAGGCCCTGGCGGCGCTACAGTCGGTTCCTGATGTCGGCCCCATAGTCGCGCAATCGATACGTGACTTTCTGCTTGAAAGTCACAATGTCGAAGTCATAGAACAATTACGGGCGGCAGGCGTAAGCTGGGAGGAGTTTGAGCCCAGTGATGCATTGCCTTCCGGGCCGTTGCTAGGCAAGACCCTGGTGATCACCGGCACGCTGCCGAGCTTGAGCCGAGATGAAGCCAAGGCATTAATTGAAGCCGCGGGCGGCAAGGTTGCCGGCTCGGTATCGAAAAAGACGGATTACCTGCTGGCGGGAGAGGCTGCAGGTTCCAAGTTGGACAAAGCACAGGAACTCGGCATCGCCATCCTTGATGAGGCGGCCCTGCGTGGCATTCTAGCCAACTAGACCGGGACCAACCCGGCTTGTTAAAGCGTTTCAGAGGAACCAGATTTAATGCAAAAGATTACTAAGGCGGTCTTTCCTGTCGCTGGATTGGGTACCCGCTTCTTGCCGGCTACCAAGGCCAGCCCCAAGGAAATGCTCAATGTCGTGGACAAGCCGCTGATTCAGTACGCTGTAGAAGAGGCGATCGAGGCTGGGATCACCGAAATGATCTTTGTCACCGGACGCAACAAGCGTGCGATTGAGGATCATTTCGACAAGGCCTATGAGCTTGAAACCGAACTCGAAGCCAAGGGTAAGATCGAGCTGCTTGAAGTCGTTCGCAACATCATTCCCAAGAACGTAAGTTGCGCCTATGTCCGCCAGCCGGAAGCACGTGGCCTGGGCCACGCGGTGCTGTGCGCCCGGCCCTTGATTGGCGACGAACCGTTTGCCGTCATCCTGGCCGATGACCTGATCGATTCCCACAAGCCGGTCATGCAACAGATGGTCGAATTGTACGACGATACCCACAGCTCGGTCATCGGCGTGCAGGAGGTCCCCCGTGAGGACACGTCCTCGTATGGTATCGTGGTCGCGGAAAAGAACGGCGGCGGCCACCTGAAGATCAGTGGCATCGTCGAGAAGCCAAAGCCTGCCGAGGCGCCATCGACCCTGGCAGTGGTGGGACGTTATGTACTCACTGCTCGCATTTTCCGGCATCTGATCAATGCTCGCCCGGGGCAAGGGGGAGAAATCCAGCTGACTGATGCGATTGCCGCCTTGCTGGAAGAAGAGCGCGTGTTGGCCTTGCCTTTTGTCGGTACCCGCTATGACTGCGGTACCAAGCTGGGCTATCTGCAAGCCACGCTGGCATACGGCGCCCGTCATCACGAGGTCGGGGCCGAATTCAAGGCCTACCTTCAGCAATTCTGTGGCGTGTCGGTACCAAAATGAAGGTAAGGCAGATTCAGGCGAGCGATACGCTCGACGATGCCGCGCGGTTATTCGATGCTTACCGTCAGTTCTA
Organism: Chitinimonas naiadis; assembly: GCF_054780835.1. NCBI lineage: Bacteria > Pseudomonadati > Pseudomonadota > Betaproteobacteria > Neisseriales > Chitinibacteraceae > Chitinimonas > Chitinimonas naiadis. Next base: position 264,084 of record NZ_BAAGVO010000007.1, read on the forward strand.
CCTCCAGCCCAGCAATCTCCCGGCCTGTCGCATGTGGCTTGCCATGCGCTTGCAGGCGGGCCAGTCCGTCGTCTTCCTGATGGAAGATGATGCCGGGCGGGCGGTGGGTTTCATGCAGCTGTACCCCAGCTTCTGCTCGGTTGCGCTGGCCCCCATCTGGGTGCTGTACGATCTGTTCGTGAGCCCGGAAGCCCGGGGACAGGGGATTGCCGCGGAATTATTGGAAACGGCACGCGAGTTTGGCGTGTCCCAAGGTGCGGCTTATCTGCAGCTGACCACGGCGCACGACAACTTGGTAGCACAGCGCCAGTATGAGAAACATGGTTGGCAATACGATACGGTCTTCCGTACCTATACCTTGCCGCTAGACCCTGCCTGAGGCAGGGCGGCGGAACCAGCCTAGAATGGGCTGAATAACAGATCATTGGGAGAGACGTATGCTCGCCATCATTGGCGGAACCGGGCTGACCCGGCTAAAAAACCTGCACATCACGCACAGGCAGGTAATACGCACCCCTTACGGCGAACCATCGGGTGCACTGATGTTCGGCGAGATCAATGACCATCAGGTGGTGTTCATTGCTCGCCATGGCTACGGCCATACCATCCCCCCGCACGAGATCAACTATCGCGCCAATATCTGGGCGTTGGCGGAGCAGAAGGTCAAACGGGTAGTGTCCGTATGCACGGTGGGTGGCATTCGCGAAGACCTGTCGCCGGGCAAGATCGTCCTGCCCAACCAGATCATCGACTACACCAGCGGTCGCCGGCACACCTTTTTCGAAGGCGGGGACAAGCCGGTTACCCATGTCGACTTTACCGAGCCCTATTGCAGCAAGTTGCGTGGCCGCCTACTGAAGGCCGCCAAAGCCAGCCAGCAAAGCATCCTGACAGAAGGCGTCTATGCTGCAACGCAGGGGCCGCGCCTGGAAACCGCCGCCGAGATCAATCGCATTGCTGGTGACGGTGGTGACATGGTGGGGATGACCGGTATGCCGGAGGCCGCCCTGGCTCGCGAGGCGGGCCTGAGCTATGCCGCCATTGCGGTGGTCGCCAACTGGGCTGCCGGGCGGGGCGATAGCCGTCATCATGTTGATCTGCACGCAGCCGAGGGTATCTTCGATGGTGCCATCGAGCATGTACACCGTATTCTCGAAGCATTGGTAAAGGTCGATGGCGATTAAACCGATAGTCAAGATGGGCGACCCGCTCCTGCTGCGGGTAGCCGACCTGATCGAGCCGGAAGAGTTTGGCTCCCCGGCACTGGCGGACCTGATCCAGGACCTGCAGGACACCATGGTGGCCATGAATGGGGCTGGTATTGCAGCCCCGCAGATTGGTGTTTCCAAGCAGTTGACCATCTTTGGCGGCTTCAAGAGTGCACGCTACCCGGATGCGGAGATGGTGCCTTTCACCATCCTGATCAATCCGGTGCTGACCCCAATCGGCGATGAGATGGCGGACGACTGGGAAGGCTGCCTGAGTGTGCCGGGCATGCGTGGCGTGGTGCCGCGCCATCAGCGCCTGCGCTATCAAGGGTTTGACGAGCAGGGCAGGGAGATCGACCGTACCGTCGAGGGTTTCCATGCTCGCGTGGTGCAGCATGAGTGTGATCACCTGTTCGGCATGCTTTATCCCATGCGGATTCGCGATATGCGGACCTTCGGTTTTATCGATGCCCTGGGGTTGGGCGACCTGCCTGACGAGTGACTTGGCAGAATTATTGCTAGGCAAATATTTCACCCACCAACACACAAAGATCGAGCGGCCATGAGCGACAAGGACTTCTTCAAGGACAAGGCCATTCTGGTCACCGGCGGTACCGGATCCTTCGGCCGGAAATTCATTGCGACCCTGCTCAAGGAGCACAAGCCACGCCGGGTCGTGGTGTTTTCTCGGGACGAGCTCAAGCAGTTCGAGATGCAGCAGGAACTGAATGCGCCCGAGATGCGCTATTTTCTGGGTGATGTCCGGGATGGCGAGCGTCTGCGCCAGGCGATGCGCAGTATCGACTACGTGGTTCACGCCGCGGCACTCAAGCAGGTGCCTGCTGCGGAGTACAACCCGACCGAATGCATTCGTACCAATGTCGGCGGGGCGGAGAATGTCATCAACGCGGCGATCGAGTGCGGTGTGGAGAAGGTCATCGCATTGTCGACCGACAAGGCCTCCAGTCCGATCAATCTGTACGGTGCGACCAAGCTGCTCAGCGACAAGCTGTTCGTGGCGGCCAACAACATTACGGGGGGTCACAAGACGCGTTTCGCCGTCGTACGCTACGGCAATGTGGTCGGCTCGCGCGGCTCGGTCCTGCCGTTCTTCCGCAAGCTGATCGCGGAAGGCGCGGATTCCCTGCCGATCACCGATCCGCGCATGACGCGGTTCTGGATCACGCTGCAGGACGGCGTGGGTTTCGTGATCAACAACTTCCAGCGCATGCAGGGCGGCGAGATCTTCGTGCCCAAGATCGCTTCAGCCCGCATTGTCGATCTGGCTACTGCCATCGCGCCCAAGCTGCCGCAACGGGTGATCGGTATACGCCCTGGCGAGAAGCTGCACGAGATGATGATCTCGCGTGACGACGCGCAACATACCTTCGAGTTCAAGGATCACTATGTGATCGCCCCGGCCATCAATTTCATCGTCCAGAGCAACTACCAGACCGATGCACTGGGCGGTGTCGGCAAGAAGGTGGCGGAAGGCTTCGAGTATGTGTCCGATACCAATCCGCACTACCTGAGCATTGAAGAACTGATCCAGCTGGAACGCGAGACAGCATGATCCCCTATGGCCGCCAGCAGATAGACCAGTCGGATATCGACGCCGTTGTCGAGGTGCTCAAGTCGGATTGGCTGACCCAGGGGCCGACCATTGCACGCTTCGAGGAGGCCATGGCGGCCTACTGTGGGGCACGTTACGGTGTGGCGGTATGTAATGCCACTGCCGCCTTGCATATCGCCTGTCTTGCCGCGGATCTGGGCCCGGGTGATCTGCTCTGGACTACCCCGAACACCTTTCTGGCCAGTGCCAACTGTGGCCGCTACTGCGGTGCGGATATCGATTTCGTGGATATCGACCCCGGCACCTGGAACCTGTGTGCCGAGAAGCTGGCCGTCAAGCTGCAAGAGGCCAAACAACATGGCCGTCTACCCAAGGTTGTCGTGCCGGTGGCGTTCGGCGGCCAGAGTTGCGATATGGTCCGTATCAAGGCCTTGTCGCAGCAATATGGCTTCATGATCATCGAAGATGCGTCCCATGCCGTCGGTGCCAGCTACCAGGGCAAGCCGGTGGGCTGTGGCGATTTCGCGGACATGACGGTATTCAGCTTTCACCCGGTCAAGATCATCACGACCGGGGAGGGCGGCTTGATCCTGACCAATCGGCCCGAACTCGCCGAGCGGCTGCAGCGTCTGCGCAGCCACGGCATGACACGTGATCCCGCGCAGATGAGCGAGCCTAGCCATGGTCCTTGGTATTACCAACAGACTGAGCTTGGCTACAACTATCGCATCACCGATATCCAGGCGGCTTTGGGCCTGTCCCAGTTGAAACGGCTGGATGGTTTTCTGGCACGCCGGCGGTCCTTGGCTGATCGTTACGACCAGCTGCTGGCTTCGCTGCCTTTGCAGCTACCCAAGCGTGAAAGTGGCGCCTTGTCGGCCTGGCACCTGTACGTGGTCAGGCTGCAAGCCGGGACGGGCGTGTCGCACCGGCAGTTCTTCGATGCCTTGCGGGCTGCCGGCATCGGCGTGAATCTGCACTACATTCCGGTCCATACCCAGCCTTACTACCAGGCCTTGGGCTTCAAGGTCGGTGACTTCCCCGAGGCGGAGCGCTACTACGCGGAAGCAGTCAGCCTGCCGATATACGCTGGCTTGAGGGATGACCAGCAGGACGAGGTTGTCCGTGCGATCAAGAAGGCCCTACTGCCGTCGTGAGTGATCTGGCCGGGAGGCCGGCATGACGATGCTCAAGTAGACGCCTGAATGCATGTCGGGCAACGCATTGATACCCACTTCTCCAGACCGATCATGACGACCATAGCCATCATTCCCGCACGCGGCGGCAGCAAACGCATTCCGCGCAAGAACGTCAAAGCGTTTCATGGCAAGCCCATGATTGCCTATTCCATCGTCGCTGCGCAGCAGAGCGGCCTGTTCGACCGGGTGGTGGTCAGCACGGATGACCAGGAGATCATGGATCTGGCGCGTACTCTCGGCGCCGAAGTGCCGTTTGTCCGGCCCGCCGAACTGGCCGATGACCACACGACGACGATTGCCGTTATCCAGCATGCGATCAGCGCCTTGCAGGCTGCGGGAGAGCCGGTGGATCTGGCCTGCTGCATCTATGCCACGGCGCCGTTCGTGCAAGCCCGTTACCTGCACGCCGGCTTTGATGCACTGACCCAGCGCACCGACAAGGCCTATGCTTTCTCGGTCACCAGCTTCCCGTTCCCGGTCCAGCGCGCGATACGCCTTGATGAGGAAGGCTGCGTGGATGCCCTGTACCCGCAGTATCGCAATACCCGCTCGCAGGACCTGGAGGAGGCCTATCACGACGCCGGCCAGTTCTACTGGGGCCGGGCGGATGCCTGGCTACGTGGCGAGGTGATCTTCTCTCCGGCCGCCTTGCCGGTGATATTGCCCCGGTACCTGGTACAGGATATCGATACGCTCGAAGATTGGCGCCGGGCCGAGTATCTCTACGGAGCGCTGCTCGCCGGCGGCGAAATACAGTGAAGGTCCTGATCCGTGCGGATGCTTCCCGGCATATCGGCTCCGGGCATGTCGCCCGTTGCCTGACCCTGGCGCATGTGCTGCGCGCCAGGGGGGCGGAGGTCAGTTTTGCCTGTCGGGAGCTGCCGGGCAATGCGCTACAGAGGATCGCGGAGGCCGGTTTTCCGGCGCTGTTGCTGCCATCACAATATCCTGGCGAGGCGCAGGTCGAACGCATTCAGGATCCCATACCGTGGCAGGCAGATATCGATGCACTCGGTGCATTGCTGCCGGCTGCCCCCCGTTTTGACTGGATCGTGCTGGATCACTACGGGCTGGATGCCAGCTGGCAGTCTGCCGCGCGCCGCTACGCCCAAAATATCGCGGTCATCGACGATCTGGCCAACCGCCCGCATGATGCCGATCTCCTGCTCGATCAGAGCTTGACGGCGGGTATGGCGGCCTACGAGCGGTGGTTACCCGTGAGCTGCCAGACCTTGTTTGGCCCTCGCTATGCCTTGCTGCGTCCCGAGTTTGCCAGCGCTCCAATCGAGATTCGGGATTCGGTAAAGCGCGTACTGGTCAGTTTTGGTGGTGTGGACTTGGGAGGCGAGACCTTTAAAACGATGAACGCCCTGGCAGACATGGCCGAGCTGGAGGTCGATTTTGTCGCCGGTGCGGCAAATCCCGCCTGGGATCGCTTGCAGAGCGTTGCAACCGGACATGGCAACTGGCATCTGTACCAGCATGTTCATGATTTTGCCGCCCTGATGCGACAAGCCGACCTGTTCATCGGCGCCGGCGGCGGCACCAGCTGGGAGCGGGCCGCGCTGGGTCTGCCGACGATATGCATCGCGGTTGCGGCCAATCAGCAGCCGAATGCAGAGCAACTGGCTGCGGTGGATGCACACTGCTATCTTGGTCCCTCGGCAGAAGTAAGTCAGGAGGATTTGCAGCGGGCGATCAAGCAATTGGCCATTCGCGCCGATATCAGAAAGGCGTATGGCGAAAAATCCCGCATCCTGGTCGATGGTAAGGGGGCGCAACGCGTTGCTGCAGCCATGCTGGTCAAAGGCCTGGCCTTGCGAGCAGCGACGCTTGCCGATGCAAAATTGCTGTTTGATGGACGTAACGCTGAATCAGTAAGGCGTTGGTCGATCAACCCGGCGCCCATTATTTGGGCGCAACATCTGAGCTGGCTGCAGGCGGTTCTGCAACGGCAGGACCGGCTTTTGCTGATTGGTGAGTTCGAGGGGGTGCCCGTTGGGGTCCTGCGATATGACCGTAACGCTGAACAATCCGAGCGGGTGGAAGTATCGATCTATCTCTTGCCAGGTAAAGAGGGGCAGGGGTGGGGGGCGGCCTTGCTGGCGGCGGGTGACCAGTACGTTACCCGGCATTGGTCAGGCCTGGCAAAGATCGATGCAACCGTGTTGCCGGATAATCGGGCTTCAATCAAGCTGTTTATCCAGGCGGGCTACCAGCAGCAGGGCGAGCATTTCGAACGAATAGTGTCGCTAGGGCAGCACGAGCCCTGGAAGGAGAGTCATGAATAGCTTCAAGATCGGTCACCGTCTCGTCGGCGCGGATGCAGCCCCCTTTGTGATTGCCGAGATGAGTGGCAATCACAACCAGTCGCTGGAGCGTGCGCTGGCCATCGTCGAGGCTGCGGCCAAGGCAGGCGCGCATGCGCTCAAGTTGCAGACCTATACGCCCGATACCATGACGCTGGATCTTGATGAGGGCGAATTCCATATTGGTGATCCGAATAGCCTATGGGCGGGGACCTCGCTCTACAAGCTGTACCAGGAGGCCTATACCCCCTGGGAATGGCACAAGCCTATCTTCGACCGGGCCAAGGAATTGGGCATGCTGGCGTTCTCGACGCCTTTTGATGAGAGCGCGGTGGACTTTCTCGAAAGCCTCGACGTACCGGCCTACAAGATCGCCAGTTTCGAGAATACCGATATCCCGCTGATACGCCGCGTGGCGGCTACCGGCAAGCCCATGATCATCTCGACCGGCATGGCCAACGTGGCGGAGCTCGATGAGAGCGTGCGAGCTGCCCGTGCCGCCGGTTGCAAGGACCTGGTCCTGCTCAAGTGCACCAGTACTTACCCATCGACACCGGAAAATACCCACCTGCGAACCATACCGCACCTGCGGGACTTGTTTGGCTGCCAGGTGGGCTTGAGCGATCACACCATGGGCGTGGGGGCCGCCGTCGCTGCAGTGGCCTTGGGCGCTACCGTAGTAGAGAAGCATTTCACGCTGCGGCGGGCCGACGGCGGGGTGGATTCGACCTTCTCGCTGGAGCCGGAAGAGCTGGCCTCGCTCGTGGTAGAGACGGAGCGGGCCTGGCTTGCCATGGGGCATGTGCAATATGGCGCGACCAGCGCCGAGAAGAAGTCGCTGGTGTTCCGTCGTTCGCTCTATGTGGTCAAGGATATGGTGGCTGGTGAGGTATTCAGTGCCGAGAATGTCCGGGCGATCCGTCCCGGTCTGGGTCTGCCGCCGAAAGAGCTCGATGTGGTTATCGGTCGCAAGGCGGGTAACGCGATCAAGCGCGGTACGCCGCTGAGCTGGGAGTTGCTGGCGTGATGAAGGCGGGGCTGATCGGCTGCGGCCGCATCGGCTGCGAGTTTGACGACGATGCCGCCCGCATTGGCATCTACACCCATGCGGCGGCCTATCGTGCCGCAGACGGTGTGGAGCTCTGGGCGATTGCCGATGCGGATCCGGCCAAGCTGGCCAACTGCGGCGATCGCTACGGTATTCCGCCCGAGCGACGTTATCTCGACGCGGGCCGGATGCTCGCGACCGAACCATTGCAGTTGCTCAGCATTGCAGCACCCGATCGTTTCCATAGCACCTTGGCCGAGCAGGCGCTGGTTGTTCCTTCATTGCAGGGGTTGTTGCTGGAGAAACCACTGGCCTTGAGCCTGGACGAGGGCCGCCGCTTGCTGGGCCTGGCGAGCGAGCGCCAGGTGGCGTTTGCCGTCAACTACTCTCGCCGGTTCTGTCAGGCGCATGCACGTGTCCGCACCGCCCTGGCGGCCGGGGCATTGGGCCAGGTGCAGCAGGTCTCCGGGTATTACGGCAAGGGGATACGCCACAATGGCAGCCATTGGCTTGACCTGCTGCGCTACCTGATCGGGCCCCTGGCGGCTGTACAGGCCTGGCCCAGCCGGGCGAGCGACTACGAGGGTGATCCCACGCCTGACTTGCGGATAACCTTGCGGAGCGGCCTGCATGCCACCCTGCTCGCCAGCGAGCATCTCAGCTATAGCCTTTTCGAGATGGACATCGTCGCCGAACGGGGGCGCGTACGTATTACCGAAAGTGGGCATCGCATCGAATGGTACGCGGCGGCGGAGAGCCCCTATTACGCAGGGTATAAGCTGCCCATCCAGCAGGAAGTGGATACCAGCGGCATGCGTGATTTGCTGCTTGCCGCGGTGGAAAATCTGCGAGACGCCGTTGTAAATGGTGCCGTAATCCGTTGTTCGGCCGAAGACGGCTTGCTGGCACTCAGCGCTGCTGAAGCAGCCTGCACCTCGCTGCAGACAGGCCAGGCGGAAGGGGTGTCATGAAGCCGCTGGCGGTCGTGGGTGGGGATCCTGGCGGCGGCAACGCCCTGGCGCCGGTTGTCGAGCTGTTGCGCGAGCGTTCGATCCCGCACCGGTTGTTTGCCTATGCCCAGTCGGCGACGGCCTGGCGCGAATGTGGCTGGCATGTCGAGGAGGCTGACGAGCCGCAACTGGCGGCATGCGCTGGCCTGCTTTGCTCCACATCGGTCAATGAGTCGATGTATGAACTGCGATGGATACAGTCGGCGAGGGAGTTGGGCTTGCCCAGCCTGGCCTTGCAGGATTTCTGGAGCAACTATCGCCCGCGTTTCATGCAGCATGGCACCGTGTGCCTGCCGAACCGCATAGCGGTACCTGACGAACTTGCACGGCAGGAGATGCTGGCAGAGGGATTTGCCGCGGAGCAACTGCTGATTACCGGTCAGCCGACGCTGGACAAGCTTGCCCATGGCGCGGCGCCGCTTGATGCCGAGCGGCGGCAGATTCTGCGCGCCAATTGCGGGGTAGGGGACGATGAAGACCTGCTGGTGTTTGTCTCCCAGCCCCTGCGCATGCTGGCTCGGCAACTGGGTCAGGACCGCTATATCGACGAGCAGGCGGCCTTGCAGGACGTTGAGTCTGCCTTGCTGCAATTGAATAGACCGATCGCGCTCAGGGTCAAGCCGCACCCGCGTGAAAACCCGGCGGATTTCACCATGCTGGGCCAGGTCTGGACCAATACCAGGCTTGCTTCCGACGTCCTGGCTCATGATTTGCTTAAATGTGCCGATATCGTAGTTGGCATCCACTCGATGCTGCTGCTGGAAGCGTGCTATCTTGGTTGCCGGGTCTTGAGTTACCAACCCGGCCGCTGGGATAGCGACCCATTACCCTCAAATCGTTCAGGCCTCAGCCGACGTTGTGACGATCCTGCGGAGCTTGCCCGCGTGATTGCCGAACTGCTGGATGGCCAGATGATCACCCCGCCCAGGCTGGATGGTCTTGCCGCACAGCGTGTGCTGGATGCCATGTTGGCGATGCTGGTCTGAACGAGATGTGCCTGGACGGTATTTGGCATGATGCAAGAACTCGCCCTGCTTGGCGGAACCCCGGTGCGCAATGCGCCGTTACCCGCTTACAACACACTGGGCCCGGAAGAGCGGGCTGCTGTCAACGCGGTACTCGATAGCGCGGTACTGTCGCGTTTTCTCGGTGCGTGGACGCCTGATTTCTATGGTGGTGATCGCGTACAGTCGCTGGAGCGCGAATGGGAGAAGTACTTCTCCGTCGCCCATGCGGTCTCGATGAACTCAGCCACCTCCTGTCTCTATGCTGCCGTTGGCGCGCTGGGCGTCGGGCCGGGCGACGAGGTCATCGTCTCTCCCTACACCATGTCGGCATCGGCGGTTGCTGCCGTTGTCTACGGGGCCATCCCCGTATTTGCCGATATCGATCCCGATACCTTCTGCCTGTCTGCCGAGACCATCGCCGCCCGGATCACGCCGCGTACCAAGGCGATCATCGTGGTCGACATCTTTGGTCAGCCTGCGGATTTCGATCCCATCATGGCCCTGGCGCGCCAGCATGGCATCAAGGTGATCGAAGACAACGCCCAAGGTCCTGGTGCTCGTTATCGCGGCCGGATGAGCGGCACGCTGGCCGATATCGGCGTGTTCAGCCTCAATTACCACAAGACCATCCATTGCGGCGAAGGCGGCGTGGCGGTCACGGATGACCCGGACCTAGCCGAGCGCATGCGCTTGATTCGCAATCATGCGGAAGCCGTGGTCAAGCCCAAAGGCGAAACCAATCTCGTCAACTTGGTGGGCTTCAACTACCGGATGACGGAGATCGAGGCGGCGATTGCCGCCGAGCAACTGAAAAAATTGCCGGCCCTGCTTGCCACCCGGCAAAGCCATGCCGCCCATTTGAGCCAACGCCTGGCAGGTTTGCCTGGTATCACGGTGCCGCATGTCCTGGCCGATGTTGAACACGGCTGGTATGTGTACGCGATCAAATACGATGCCGCCTCGACGGGCGTGCCACGCGCCCGGCTTGCGCAAGCACTGCGTGCGGAAGGCATCTCGGTTGGCGAGGGTTATGTGGAGCCGCTCTACCTGCAGCCCATGTACCAGCAGCAGATTGCCTTTGGCCGCGATGGCTTTCCCTTTACCTATAGCGGTTACGAAGGCACGCTGGATTATCGCCGTGGGCTATGTCCTACCACTGAGCAGATGCACTTTGAATCGTTGCTCTATGCCGATTACGTGCACGCCGGCTTGAGCCGGGCGGATGTAGACAGCGTGGCTGACGCCTGGGAAAAAGTGCTGACGCAGACGGATCGTCTGCGCGAGGGTACGGCATGAGTGCGCCGCAGGCCTTCCTGCGCGGTTCGCGCGTTCATCTACGGGCATTGGCGGATACGGATGCTGATGGTCCTTATCCGGCCTGGTTGAATGACGGAGAAGTCTGTGCGGGCAATAGTCACCATGTCTTTCCCTACGGACGGGAGGCGGCCTTGGACTTCATCCGCACCAGCCGGTCACGGCAGGATAGCCTGACGCTGGCCATCGTCCTGACGGCGGAGGACAGGCATGTCGGCAATATCTCCCTGAACCAGATCCATCCTCGCAGCCGATCGGCCGAATTCGCCATCCTGCTGGGGGACCGCGCCGTATGGGGCAGTGGCGTTGGCCATGAGGCGGGGCGCCTGCTGCTGGAGCATGGGTTCAATGCGCTGGGGCTGCATCGCGTTTATTGCGGTACGTTTGCCGACAATGCCGGTATGCGGGCTCTGGCGGGCAAGCTGGGTATGCGGGAAGAAGGTCGGCGGATAGAGGCGGCCTGGAAGGACGGTCGCTTCGTGGATGTGATCGAGTTTGCCGTGTTACGTACCGAATTTTCTGCGACGTGACCGTAAAACAAAACCAAGAGACAGGAATGTACGATGAGTGATAACAAACAAGCCTTGATCGACTGGAAAACAGATGCCTGGAAGGACGCCAATATGGTGGCCTGGTACTCCAAGCGGATGTTCGAGAACAGCAATACCAACCAGCTGAAGCATCAGCTGGAGATGCGTTTTATCGAGCGGTACGCCACAGGTCCCAAAGTGATCGACGTGGGTATCGGGACCGGTCGAGGTTCGATTCCGCTGGCGCAACGCGGCATGGATGTGACCGGTATCGATAGCTCTCAGGCCATGCTGGACGAAACCCAGCGATTGGCTGGCACCACGCCCATGACCCTGCTGCCTGGGGATGTGGCCAATCTGCCTGCACCTTCCAGTCATTTCGACTTCCTGCTTTCGCTCAACGTCGTCGTGCATTTTCCGCACTGGCAAGAGATCCTGCTGGAGTGGGACCGGGTCCTGAAGCCGGGCGGTCGTATCCTGTTTGATATCCATTCGCTTGACCATCTGGAAGCGGTATATGGCACCGGCGAAAAGACCCAGCAAATGCTGGCGGCCGGTGAGGCGGCTTTTGGCAGCTACATGTCGCACGCTCGTGCTGCGGATCTGGTCGAGTGGGCCAATCAGCATGGCTACCGTGTCAATGCCATCGTGCCGGTAGGTGGCTTCGTCGTCAGCACTCGCAATCACTGGCTGACCAGTCTTGAATCCAAGCACTGGTGGAATCGTCTGCTCGGGTGGATGACCACGGACAAGAAGCTGTTTGACTTTGCCCTTTGGCTGGAGACTGAAGTGGTCTGGAAGCTGCCCTGTACAGCGACGGGGCGCTTCATGGTTGTACTGGATAAGGTCGCTGACACGGCCGCCAATGCCGTATGGCTGGCAGACCAGCAGCGCCTCAATGCAACCTGGCGCGCAGGGGATGCCATCCATGCGCTACCGGCTATGTCGCCCGCTCAGTTGGCCCTGCTACGTCAGCATCTTGCTCATCCTCGTAACAGCTTCTTCCTGTTCGAGTTGATCAAGGTGGTACGTCAGCATTTTCCAAGCCTGCCGATCGAGCAATACCTTCCTGGCGAGATCACCAGCCTTTTCGAGGACTGGCAGTTGCAGGAGCAGATTGATCAATACGCACTTCGCGTTGCCGGTGAATGGCGGCGGAGTGGTGATTTTGGCGCCAAATTCGAATACGGCGGCGTGCCCATGGGGCCGGGCCTTGAGTACAACCTTGTACGCGACATGCTTGTCGATTACCTGAACGTGTTCCAGCAGGGAGAACAACAATGACCAGCAAGCAAGGAGCCATCGTCTCCCTGTTATGGCCTCGCTACCATAATGTGATCGAAGTGTTCTGCGCCAATGAGCCGGGCACGATCGTGTTGACACCGCGCGCGCATTTCAGCGTTGAACTTGCCCAGACGCTGGAGCGCCTCGGCAGCCGGTTGGTGGAGTTGGAAAGCCTGCTCGACCAAACCGGTGAGCAGCAGATTCACGACGCGGTCAACCTGAACCTGAACAAGCTGGCCCACTATTTCACGACGACCGGTTGGGAAGACGGGTGCGCGCTGCTGGAGCTGGAGGAGGCGCGATTCCAGCCATTGCTGAAGGATCGTGCAGATGCAGAAGTGCCTGCGATGGTGCATTTGCTGCAATCTTTGCAGACGGCTCACGGACAGTTCGAGATCCGCTTGCTGGTTGCCAGCGAGGACCTGACGGCGCAGTCGAAGACTGCCGTGATCTGGGCGAAGCGGGAAGGTGTACCGAGCCTGCAGCTGATGCACGGCGTTGCGCTCTGCAAGCCCTATACCGTCCATGGTGCGCTGTTTGCGGAGCATCTGGCCGTCTACGGGCAACGAGGTCTTGAGAGCTACCTGGATATTGGTGTTGATCCCCAGCACTGCTATGTGACGGGTAATCCCGCCTGGGATAGCTACCCCGCACATATCGCGGCCCGGGACACCTACCGTGAGCAGCTGGCGCAGTCGTTCAAGCTGGACAAGAACAAGCCGTGGCTTGTGTTTGCCACGACGTGGGCTGCCAATCTGACAGCCGTGGGCAACCCCCTGGCCTTTGAGCAAGGGGTTCAGCAGTTCCTTGAATCGGTACGGGATTTGCGCGATGCGGGTATAGCGGCCGAATTTGTCATCAAGGATCGTCCTGGCACGCATTTCGATGCGGAATCGATCATCCGCAAGATCGCCGAGGGGCTGGGGCTGACGGCAGACGCTTACTGCTATAGCACGGCTAGTGCGGAGCAGTGGGTAGTTGCCGGTGATGTTGTCATTGGCACCGATTCGAACATCCAGGTCGAGGCGATGATCGCGGGTACGCCGGTCGTGAACCTGATGAACTGGTTTGGCGTACGGCTTGGCCCTAGTTTCGACGCAGAGTCTGGCGTGGTTGAAGTCGGACCTGAAGAACTCGCGCCAATATTGGCCCACCTTGCCACCAATGCCGAGACGCGTACCCATCTTGGCGCCAAGGTCAAAGAGGCCGCACCGCGCTACAACACCGGTGTGGATGGCCTCGCGCACCAGCGTTCGGCCGAGCTCATGCGTCAGTTGCTCAAGGCCAAGGAGCCTGTGGGCTACATCTGGCAAGAGCTGCTCGATGTGGAGCACATGGATGCGACGGGCTATCACGATGGCCGTCGCCCGGATCTGGTCGAGATGTTCAGCAATGAGCCGCGCCTGCTGCTGGATATCGGTTGCTCAGCCGGTGGTACCGGCTTGGCTTTCAAGCAGAAATATCCCAATGCGAAGGCCTGGGGGATTGAGCTGAACCAGGCGGCAGCGACCAAGGCGGCAACCCGCCTGGACAAGGTGCTGTGCGGCAAGTTTGAAGATTTTGATCTGGTGGCCGAAGGGATAGAGCCAGGCACGCTTGATGCGGTGATCATCGCCGACGTGTTGGAGCACATGTACAACCCCTGGGATGTACTGATGAAGCTCAAGCCGCTGCTCTCGCCGAGAGGGCAGATCGTCACCAGCATCCCGAATACCCGCAATGCAGGCCTGATGGAAGACCTGGCGCGCGGCTATTGGCGTTATGACGCATGGGGTTTGCTGGATATCACCCATATCCGGTTCTTTACCTTCAAGGAAATCAAGCGCTTCTTCCATGAGACGGGCTACCACATCACCAAGGCCGTCAACGGGATCGATCCACGACTGAAGAGCTTGTACGATGTCTTTGCACCCAAAGTGCCTTGCGATATCGACTGCGGCAAGATGGTGTTGAAAGGGGTGACGCTGGAAGAGCTGGGAGAGCTGTGTTCCCTGCAGTTCTATACGGTAGCCGAGCTCGGTTCAGAAGCGTTGACCGACTATAACCCCGTGGCACCGGCAGCCATTCAGCCAGCAGAGACTTACAAGCAGTTCCTGCATACCCATCTTTTGACGTCGGTCGAGGTGGGACACTATGAAAAGCGCATCGTGGAATGGGGCGTCCAGCCCAAGGTGCATGCCGTGGTGGTGGCGAGTGGCGAGGCACTGGCGGGCCTTGCCGCCTCTGTACAGTCGTTGGCCAATCAGCTTTATTACCATGTGCACTTCACCATCCTTGCGCCGATGCAGGCACCGGATGGGTTCGCGTCAAATGAGCGCATGACATGGCGTGCCTACGATGGGCATCCGAATAATGCGATCAATGAAATCCTGACCGGCAGCGACGCCGAGTGGGTGACCGTACTGCAGGCGGGTGACGAGCTGGTGCCTCATGCTTTGCTCTATGCCATGGAGGCCGCGTACAGCCATCCTGAGTGGCGTGTCATCTATACCGATGAAGATCGTCGTGATGAAGCCGGCAACTACGGTAGTCCCTACTTCAAGCCGGATTTCTGCCCGGACTACTATCAGTCGATCCCCTATATCGGTGACTTCTTCCTCGTCCGGCGCGATTTCTTTGCTGGCTTGGGCGGTTTTGCGCCGGAAGCCCTGGGCGCCAGCAATTTTGACTTGTTGCTGCGGGCGCAAGAGGCAGGCGGGCAGGGGGTGTTTGGTCACATTGCGGATGTGCTTTATCATCGCAGTGAAAAGCGCAGCCTCGATACCTTGCCGACGCAGGACAGTATCGTAGCGGGCAACGTTGCGCTGGTTGACTCGCTCCGTCGGCGCGGCATTGACGCCGAGGTTGGCAGCGGCAACCTGCCAGGGACTTACCGTACCCGCTATCGTCATGAACAACGGCCCCGTGTTTCCATCATCGTTCTCACCTGGGAGAACCTCGCAGCACTGCAAGCGACACTGGAAGGCGTACTCAATACGACAGACTGGCCTGATTACGAACTGCTGATCATCGATATGGGCAGCGAGGACCAGGAAACGCTGACCTATCTGTCTGGTCTGGATGGGATGGGTGAGGATCGCCTGCGCGTCTATCGTGTGTCCGGTGAGCAGAATCTGGCCAAGCTGCGTAACCAGGCTGCGTCCGAGGCGACCGGCGAATACCTGTTGTTCCTCGATAACGATGTCACGCCGCTACAGGCGGACTGGTTGTCGGAAATGATGTCCGAAGCACAACGCCCGGAAGTCGGGATCGTTGGGCCGCGGCTCCTCCGTCCTGATGGCACCGTGGACGATGCCGGCCGCATTCTCGGCCTGCTGGGCTTGGCGGAAAGCCCCTTCCTGGGTCTGCACTTCGATGAGCCGGGTTACTACGGTCGTCTGCAGACCACGCAGAACTATTCGGCGGTATCGGGTAGCTGCCTGTTGATTCGTCGTGCCATCTTCCAGACGGTAGGTGGGCTGGATGAATCGTTTGACCTCTATCAGGCAGACCACGACCTCTGCTTGCGAGTCACCAAGAGCGGGCATCGTGTTGTCTGGACGCCTTATGCAAACCTGTTGCATAGCCGCGGTGCCAGTCAGCTCAATGAGTCCCTGCTTCCTGCCGAACAGCGAGAGGAGCGGGAGCGCGCAAACCAGGCCTTGCTCTACCAGCGCTGGTTGAGAGAGCTATCGTTCGACCCGGCCTACAACAGCAACCTCATACTGCAAGGCGGCGTATTCGAGATCGAACCTCGTCCGCAATTGACGAAGCAGGCGCTGCCCTGGAAGCCTCTGCCCCGGTTGCTCTCCATTCCTGGTGATGATTGGGGCTGCGGCAACTACCGTATCATCCAGCCACACACGGCTGCGGTGAATGCGGGGCTGGTGGAAGGCTGGAAGTCATTCGACCACTATCTGATGGTCGAGATTGGGCGCATGGAGCCGGATACCATCGTGCTGCAGCGGCAGATCATGGATCACCAGTTGCCATTCCTGCGTGAGTACAAGCTGCAGAAGGATATCCGTCTGGTGTTCGAGGCTGATGACCTGATGACGGCCGTACCCAAGAAGAGCCTGCATCGTGCCGACCTGCCGCGCGACATGGCCGACAAGATGCGGCGCGCCCTGGCGTTCTGTGACCGGTTCATCGTCACGACTGAGCCGCTGAAGGAAGCGTTCCGGGACATGCACCACGATATCCGCGTCGTGCCCAACAGCATCGACGCCGAAATCTGGGGCAAGTTCAAGCCGCAGCGCCGTGTCGGCAAGAAGAAACCCCGCGTTGGGTGGGCCGGTGGGGTTAGCCACGGTGGTGACCTGGAGATCATCTACGATGTGGTGCGTGAGCTGGCGGATGAGGTTGAGTGGGTATTCTTCGGCATGGCGCCGGAGCCTATCGCGGCCTACCTCGCGGATATCCGCGGTGGTGTCTCCTTCAAGGAGTATCCGACCCATCTGGCGAGCCTGAATCTGGATGTGGCTATCGCACCGCTGGAGCTCAATGCGTTCAATGAGTGCAAGAGCAATCTGCGGGTGTTGGAGTACGGCATCCTCGGTTATCCGATGATTGCCACCAACTTCACGCCGTACCAGGGTGACTATCCGATCACCCTGGTGAATAACACTACGGCAGAGTGGGTGAAGGCGATCCGCGAACACATCAATGATCTGGATGAGTCCGCACGCCGCGGTGATGCCTTGCGGCAGCATGTTCTGGACCATTGGATGTTGCAAGATCGACTGCCGGACTGGATGTCGGCCTGGTTCGAGTTTTAAGATAGTGACCCGACCGGCAAAAATTGCAGGCCCCCTGCAAATTTTTGCCGGTCAGCCCTAAAGTTCCATCAGAACTCGTCGATAAAGGTGGCAAGGCGTTGACCGCCTGGTTAATTTAACCTCAGCCCCTAGCAGGAGACGAGATCATGCAAGTCATCAATACGAACATCCCGTCGCTCAACGCCCAGCGAAATCTCAGCAAGACCTCGGACGCTCTGAGCACTTCCCTTCAACGCCTGTCCACCGGCCTCCGCATCAACTCCGCCAAGGACGATGCTGCCGGTCTGGCCATTTCTTCGCGTATGACGTCGCAGGTCCGTGGTATGGACCAGGCCCGTCGTAACGCCAACGACGGTGTTTCGCTGGCGCAGGTCGGTGAAGGCGCCCTGAGCCAGATGAGCGATCTGCTCCAGCGTATTCGCGAACTCGCTGTGCAGTCGGCCAACGGCACCAACACCTCGACTGACCGTGCTTCCCTGAATGCTGAAGTCTCCCAGCTGTCGTCCGAACTGGACCGCTTCGCTGTGACGACTGACTTCAACGGCCAGAAGCTGTTCGACGGTTCGTTCGGCACTGCGGCTTACCAGATTGGCGCCAATGCCAACGAAGTGGTTTCCGCCAGCACGGCCAACTTCCGTACCAACAGCTACGGTACTTATCAGATCAAGAACCAGATCAACCTTGCTACCTTCGCCGTAACCGGCAGCATGTCCGGTACCACCCTGAGCGGCGCCAGCGGCGCGGTTATCCAGGCTATCGGTAGCTCGGGTGGCACGTCCGGCGGTGTGGTGATCAACGGTGGTAACGGTGGCGGTCAAGTGACCTCCTTGACCTCCGGTTCGACTGCCCGTGAAGTGGCCGCCTCGATCAATGCCCTGGGTACCGGTGTGCGCGCTACGGCTCGCAACGACGCCAACATCCAGTTCACCAACTTCACCGCAACTCAGATCGCTGCATCGGGCCGCGCTACCTACTCGCTGAACGTGACCGGTTCGAACACGACCGTCGTCAACGTGACCTTCAGCGTGGGTGAATTGACCGCTGCAGGTCTGGCTGAATCGATCCAGGCTTTCAACGACCGCTCGTCGCAAACCGGTATTACTGCTCGCCTCAACGACACCTCGAACGGCATTATTCTGTCGAACGACGACGGTAGCGACATCATGATGCAGACGGTTTCTCTGCAGTCGGGTGGTGTTGTGGCCCTGGTTACCGGTGGCCAAGGTGGTGTGCCGCTGGCTTCCGCAGCCTTCGTCACTGCCGGTGGTTCGGGCGGTGCGGCTGGTGGTGCAACCCAATCGTCGGGTGCCGTGCTGAAGATCGGCGGTCAAGTGACCCTGGACTCCGACAAGAGCTACTCGATTACTGCACAAAGCGGTACCGCGTTCGCTTCGGGTGTCATTGCTACCTCCGGTTCGCAGCCAGGTTCTATCTCTGGTCTGGCACTGGGTTCGGGTACGACCAACAACACACTGGGCTCAAACCTCAGCGCAGTGAACTCGCTGGACGTCTCGACCGTAGCCGGCGCCAACCAGGCCCTGCGGATTGTCGATAGCGCTTTGTCGGTGGTGAACAGCCAGCGTGCCAAGTTCGGTGCCTTGCAGAACCGCTTCAATGCAACGATCGCCAACCTGCAGACCGCGTCGGAAAACATCTCGGCTTCTCGTTCGCGGATTCAGGATGCCGACTTCGCAGCTGAAACGGCAAACCTGACCAAGGCACAGATCTTGCAACAGGCTGGTACTGCGATGCTGGCGCAAGCCAACGCGCTGCCGAACCAGGTTCTGTCTTTGCTCCGCGGTTAATCAGCTGATCGATTGACTTAGAGAAGAGCTTGCCCCGGCAGCGCCTAAAGGCGAGCCGGGGCTTTTGCCTAAGGAAAAGCCATCATGCAAGTACAAGCAGTGGGAGTTTCGCTGGTTCCGTCTGGTAGTACGCAGACGGACGGCCAAGGAGTTCGGGCCGCGGTGGTGGGTGAACAGCAACCCGTGGTCAGTGCGCAAGGCGTCGCCCAGGTAACGGCCCCCAACAAGTCGGAGAACACCGACCAAAAGGGTCAGAACCAGAAGCAACCAAGCGTGCAGGAGTCAGTCAAAAAGCTGAATGAGACGATTGCTACCTTCAATCGCAGTCTGCAGTTCAGCATTGATGAAGATACGCGCCTCAATATCGTCAAAGTGGTCGATGTGAATTCCAAGGAAATCATCCGGCAGATTCCATCCCAGGAAGTGGTCGATATTGCGAAGGCAATCGATAAGTTGCAAGGCCTGCTTTTGAGCGACAAGGCTTGAGGTAGTGCTGGCGAGGGCGTAGCCCTTGCTGCGAAATGGAGGGGAACAAGATGGCAATCACATCCACCGGTCTCGGTTCGGGACTCAATGTTGAAGGTTTGGTTTCCCAACTGGTCGCAGCAGAGCGCGATCCGGTCACCAAGCAGATTCAGGCCAAAGGTTCCACCATTACCAGCAAGGTGTCGGCGCTGGGTCAGGTCAGCGGCGCATTGGCGGCTTTCCAGGCGGCAGCTCGTGGGCTCACAACGACCAGTCAGTACACTACGCCGGTGGTCAGCTCCTCTGACTCCGCAAGCGTGACGGCAACGGCTTCCTCTGCCGCCAAGATCCAGAACCATGTCATCTCGGTCTCGCAACTGGCACAAAACCAGCGCCTGAAAACGGCGGCGTTTTCCGGCACCGATGCGGTCATCGGTTCTGGCAAGCTGATCATCGACTTCGGCAAGATCACCAAGCTTGATGGCTCAGCCGCAACGCCTGATTCCAACGGTGTCTACGACAGTACCGATGCGAAGTTCACCACCAACTCCGCAAAAGCGTCGGTGTCCATCACGATCGACTCCCAGCACAACACCCTGGCAGGTATCCAGGATGCGATCAACGCTGCCGGTGCGCCGGTAACGGCTTCGATCGTCAATGACGGTAGTGGCTATCGTCTGGTGCTGTCCTCGACGGATTCCGGTGAATCCAATTCGCTGCGCATTACCGTGAGTGATGATGCTGGTGGCAGTACAGACACGACCGGTCTCTCCCAGTTGGCCTATGACGTTACCCGTACGGGCGGTGCAGGCCAGAACCTTGCTGAAGTTCAGAGCGGCAAGAGTGCCAAGCTGACGGTGGACGGTATTGCCGTTACGACCGAGAGCAATACACCGTCGAACATTCTGTCCGGTTTGACGTTGAACCTGCTCAAGACGACCACCTCGCCGATCAATTTGACGCTTGGCCGGGATGCGACGAATGCAGCCAAAGGCATGGACGCCTTTGTAAAGGCATATAACGACCTCAAGAAGACCCTGAGCGATGTGTCCTATTACGATAAAGACAGCAAGGCTGCGGGCCCTCTCCAGGGTGAGAGTGTGATCCGCACGATCCAGTCCCAAGTTCGCAATGTGATCAATAGCGTGGTGCCTGGTGGTACCTTCAAGAGTCTGACCGATGTCGGCTTCAGCTTCGACAAGAAGACTGGCGATATGGCGTTCGACAAGAGCGTCTTTAGCAGCGCCGTCCAGAAAGATTCGGGCTCTGTTGCCGCCTTGTTCGGTAACTTTGGTAGTGCAACCGACAATCAGGTTAGCTATGTAGGTGCCGGCACGGCCACCAAGCCTGGCAAGTATTCGGTCAACATTACCCAGGCTGCTACCCAAGGCAAGCTGACGGCGGGTGCAGCGGCTGCATCGGCAACGAATATCAATCTGACCGCGACCACCAATACCTTGAGTTTTGCGATCGACGGGACGACTTCCGGCACAATCACGCTAGGCGCGAATAATTACGCGACAGGTGGGGATCTGGCGCTGGAGTTGCAAGCCAAGATCAATGGTGACGCCGTTTTCAAGGCGGCAGGTATTGCCGTCTCGGTCAGTTTTGATACCGGTACCGGCAAATTTTCGATTTCGTCCAATCGCTACGGCTCGACCTCCAATGTTGCGGTCAATACGATCAGTAGCGATCTCGGCACCGCCTTGGGCCTGTCGACCAGTGATACTGCGACCAAGGGTCTGGATGTGGCGGGTACCATCGGGAACAACGTTGCCGAAGGTAGTGGTCAGTACCTGACGGGTGTGGGTGATGCTCAGGGCCTGAAGTTGCTGATCGATGGCGCCAGCTCGGGCAATCGTGGCACGGTTACGTACAATCGTGGTTTCGCCATCCAACTGGATGACGTCATCTCGCAGATCACCTCCAAGACTGGTGCGCTGACCGCTCGCCAGAATACCTTGAACGGCAATCTGGATGACTTGACCAATCAGCTCGATAAGCTGAGTGTCCGCATGACTGAGCTGGAGAAGCGCTATCGCGCGCAATTCACTGCGCTCGATGTCACAATGTCAGGCCTGCGAAATACCAGTACGTTCCTGTCTCAACAATTGGCTGCTTTGCCCGGTGCCTCATCGTAACAAAGTAAGGATGGATGGCTAGATGGCCGCCAATATCAAGAATGCCCTGAACGCCTATGGGCAGAGCAGCGTAGAAATTGACGTGGAGCATGCCTCGCCCCACAAGCTGATCTGCATGCTGTACGAAGGTGCGATCAAGGCGCTCTTCATGGCAAAGCTGCATATGCAGAACAAGGAGATCGGCCCCAAGGGGGTAGCGATCTCCAAAGCCATTGCGATCATTGAAGAGGGATTGCGCAACAGTCTTGACGCGGGACAAAGCGGCGAAATTGCCGCCAATCTGGACACGCTGTATGACTATATGAGTCGTCGGCTGCTGGAGGCCAATATCACCAACGATCTTGCCGCGCTTGAGGAAGTCCATCTGTTGCTCGCCCAACTGAAGGACGCATGGGAATCTATCGACAAGCCTGCTACGCCAGTTGCAGAGCCTGTGCCGGAGCCTGCACCGGCTTCCGGTCGCCAACCTTTGAGCTATGGCCGTGTCTGATTACCTGATACTACAAACTGCTTTGCGGGATGCCACCGCGCACCTGCTGATGTTGGCGCGAGAAGAGGCTTGGGATGAGTTGCAGTTGGCTTTGCCCGCCCAGAAAGCTGCCTTTGCCGCGCTTCAGTCTGCGCCCGCCGGCCTGGCTGCGCTGCCGGCGACGCTGCAGCTTGACCTGAGAAAACTGATCACGGAAACAGAATCTGCGAATCAGGAGCTTCTGTTGCGGCTTGCTGCATGGCAGCGTGAAGTTTCGACTATCCTTAAAGAAATCGATATGACCCGCAGCAATGGCAAGAAGATCAGCCGTGCTTATGGTGCTTGAATGTGTTTCTTTGGCGGACAGTGAAACATGAATGCTTTGTTCTCCAGTGGATGGCAGTGGCTCACCAGCCTGTTTCTGTTCTTGGCCTGTCTGGCCTATCTGGTGGTATTGCTGCGACGAGCAGCGCAGGACCGGCAATCTTCCCGGCAGTTGCTGGAGCGTGTTGAGACGCTGGAAGACCAGCTCCATGCGGTGCGGCGTGAGCTGGCTGGCCTGGCGGATTCCGTGCAGCCACAAACACCACCGCCCGATGAGGGCGAGACCGCCTATTCCCAAGCGATCCGGCTGGCCAAGCAGGGGCTTGACTCCTCTGCGGTGGCGGCCGGTTGTGGCATTTCCCGTGGCGAGGCGGAATTGATCGTCGCGCTCTATCGCGCTTCCCAGCGCCCCTGAACCGGTAGGCGGCCATGATTCCCGCCAATGCACTGGTATCGTCGCTTCAGACCTATATCAAGACAGCCGATACGCCGCTGATCCAGGTGGTGGATGCACTTCAGGAAATACAGCAGCTCTTTACGGTGGGCGAGCAAGTGCGTGCCACCGTTACCGGACTGCTGCCCAGCGGCCGTTTTTCGGTACTGATCAAGGATCAGTTGCTGGATCTGAACTTGCCGCGCAATACCGAGGAGGGTGAAGTACTGGATATGCGAGTGCTGGCCAACTCGCCCCGGTTGACGTTCCTTCTCCCCCGGCAAGAGGAGGCTGCGACACAGACGCAGACCTTGCCGCAGGCCCCGCCGGATACGTCCAGCAATGTCGACTTGAGTGATACCGCGCGTTTCCTGGGAAATCTGTTGACTGAGTCGGCCCAGCAGGAAGAACAGCCTGTGCAACCCCGGCTGACCTCCCTAGTGCAGCCCCCCTTGATCGAAACGCAGACCTCCCGTCCCGATACCATCAAGCTGGCGGAAGCACTCAAGCAGGCCTTGAGCGAAGGCGGCCTGTTTTACGAATCTCATCTTGCACAGTGGGTAACCGGCTCTCGTACCCTGGAGCAGATGCTGGCTGAGCCCCAGGCCAAGGCCTACGAAGCAGCCAAGCAAGCTGCCGAGCAGAAGCAGACTCCGGCTGCAGCAGAGCAGGGGCGCAGCGCGCGCCTGCCGAGCGATGCCAAGGCAGCACTGGCAGGTGCCTTGCTGGCATCCGACAGCGAGCAGACGGTGGATGAGCGGGCACGTCAAACCGCAGGGCAGAGTTTGCTGGATGGCAGTACCCAGGACTTGGACAATATGCCGCCGGCGGCGCGGCAGTTGATCCAGCAGCAGCTGCTGTTGATCGACCAGCGCCAATTGATCTGGCAGGGGCATGCCTGGCCGGGTCAGCCGCTGCGGCTGGAAGTGGAGGAGGACGAGCATGGTCGCAACGGCGATGAGCCGGAAGCCGCCAAGGTCTGGAGAACCCGCTTGCACCTGACCCTGCCTCATATGGGCAGCGTAGAAGCTATCATCAGCCTGACTGACCGCAGCCGCGTAGAGGTCGGTTTCCGCGTCAAGCAGGGCGATACTGCAGCGCGGATTCGCGTTGCGCAGCCGCGCCTGCAATCCCAGCTGGAATCCGCGGGCCTCGAGTTGCGGGCCAATCAGGTCATGGTCGTGGACGAGGAGTCGAATCTTGAGTAACGCGCGTCGCCCGCCGCTGCCGGAGGCGGTCGCGCTCGCCTACCGGGAGGGCGCCGCGGCCCCTCGCGTCGTGGCCAAAGGTCGTGGGATGCTGGCGGAAACCATCATCGAGAAAGCTCGGGCGGTGGGCATCTATGTCCATGAGTCTCCCGAGCTGGTTTCCTTGCTGATGCAGGTGGATCTGGACCAGCATATTCCTGCAGAGCTTTACCGAGCGGTAGCTGAACTGCTCGCCTTCATTCATTTCCTGGAGCGCGGCGTTGCCGCCGATGCACCAGCGTTCGATCTCAGCGCGGCCCTTCTGCCTAGCGTCGAATCCGACCAGGCCTGAACGTATTTCCCTCGCGCCGATTCCGGCGCGCTACTTCCTGTGATTTTCATTTCCTGTACGGGTTGTCCTTGCGGATAACGCCGTCGGCTACCTAGTTTCTTCCACTTTGCGTCTGAACGCCCTCCGGGCGGCAAGAACTTGCCGCCCCGGCTGCCGCTGACGGCGGTAGAGAGGAAATCTTTGCCGTCGGCGTATTTTCCCCGGAAATTTCTTGCCGCATTGCCGGCAATTGGGCGGCATTTATTGCCAGATGATTTGCCGTAAGCCATGGAAAGGAAAGAAATTTCCTGAAATATGGCATTTTTTATTTCTGGCACACCCTGTGCTTATAGTCATTCGTCCAAACTGTCATTAGCGTTGGAAATAGCCATGCTTAGACCGAAACGATTACAGGAGCTTCGCCATACACGCTGCAAAGTCGGCGCGATGGGGCTTGGACAGGACGTGAGAGCGGGGTGGGGTATGGATGCACATTAGCGACCTTACTCCCCGCGCAAGGATTCGAATTTTTCGATCCATTGCGTCTTGTGTAGTCGGTTTGTTGCCCGGGGGCATGGGTAGCAACCGTGGGGAAATGAAAGCAAACAAATAGCCACATTTCCTATTCGGTGATCGACATTGACCGCGTCCTGCTACCCAGGGCACACGGCGAAGGAGAGCAATCATGCAAGTAATCAATACCAACATTCCGTCGCTGAATGCGCAACGGAATCTGGATACCTCAAAAGGTAGTCTCGAGACGTCGCTGCAACGACTTTCCTCGGGTCTGCGTATCAACTCTGCGCGTGATGACGCTGCCGGGTTAGCCATTTCCGAGCGTATGACCACGCAAATCCGTGGTTCAGACCAGGCTCGCCGCAACGCTAACGACGGTGTGTCTTTGGCGCAGGTGGGTGAAGGTGCGCTATCGCAGATGGGTGACCTGCTGCAACGGGTGCGCGAACTGGCAGTGCAATCTGCCAACGCGACGAACTCGCCGCAGGATCGTGCCGCACTGAATGCCGAAGTGTCGCAACTGACCGCAGAACTGGACCGTTTTGCCGTCTCGACCGACTTCAACGGTTTGAAACTGTTCGACGGCAGTTACGGGGCTGCGATCTATCAGGTGGGCGCCAACGCCAACCAGACGATCACCGCGACCACCGCAAACTTCCGTACCAATAATTACGGTACTTACCAGATCTCGAATGTGACCCAGTTCGCCACCTATGCGGTGACGGGTAGCCTCACCGGCACCACGTTCGGTGGTCAGCTCGCCAGTGGCGGCACGGTGATTGCCGGTTCGGGCGGTGCGTCGGGTAGCGTGGCGATCAACGGTGGCAATGGTGGCGCGACCATCAGCACCTTGACTTCCGCATCCAGCGCCCGTGATGTGGCTGCTGCGATCAACGCCAGTAATACCGGTGTCCGTGCCACGGCGCGTAACCAGGCCAACGTCCAGTTTGCCAACACAACCGGCCTCTCGTACTCCGTGAACGTGACGGGTGCCAACCAGGTCCCGGTCAACGTGACCTTCCAGGTCAAGGATGGTCGCACGGCTGCGGGTCTGTCCGAAGCGGTCCAGGCATTCAACGATCGCTCGTCCCAGACCGGGATCACGGCGCGCCTGAATGACACTGCCGACGGCATCGTGCTGACCAATGACGACGGTAGCGACATCATGTTGCAATCGGTGTCGACCACGCAGAATGGTACCGTTTGCGGCACCATCTCCTTGTCAACCGGTGGCTTGGGCGGTACCCCGCTGGGGCAGGCCTTCACCATCACGGCAAACGGTTCCGGTGGTGCGGCAGGTGGCGCGACGGCAACGTCAGGGGATGTGCTGCGTATCGGTGGTCAGATTACGTTGGATTCGGACAAGAGCTATTCGATCGCAACCAGTAGCTTTGGCTTCCAGAGCGGTACGGTCGCCTCGTCCGGTAACTCCATCAATGCGACGTCCGGTCGGTTCCTGACTTCCGGTGTCAGTCTCGGTTCCAACCTGAAAGCCGTGAATACGCTGGATATCAGCACGGTTGATGGCGCCACCCAGGCACTGCGCATTGTCGATAGCGCCTTGGCAACCATCAGCGGCCAGCGTGCAGCCTTCGGTGCACTGCAGAACCGCTTCCTGGCAACAATCACCAATCTGCAGGTTACGTCGGAAAACCTGACGGCATCCCGCTCACGTATTCGTGACGCAGACTTTGCCGCAGAAACCGCCAACCTGACACGGGCACAAATTCTTCAACAAGCGGGTACGGCGATGCTGTCGCAAGCAAACGCCTTGCCCAATCAGGTCCTGTCGCTGCTGCGTAGTTAAGCCCCCGGATACTGGGCAGCAGTCTTTCCAGCCAGCGGTTAACTCCGCTGGCTTTTTTGCTTTGTACCCGGGGCGGGATGTGATCAGGCTGCCAATTGTTCCAGCTGGAAGCTGGCGCCGGCATCGAGCGCGAGTCGCTCGCGAAGATAGGGCAGGGTGGTTTGCAATTCTTCATGCAAGGACCACGGCGGGTTGAGGATGAACAAGCCGCTGCCGTGCATGCCAAATCCGTCTATGCGAGGGCGATGCACCGTCAGGCTGGCATGGAGCCAGCTCTTTACCGGTAGTTGCTTCAGATATTCCACCATCTGGCGGGGTTCGCTACGTTGCAAAAGCGGGTACCAGACGACATAGACGCCAGTCGCAAAGCGCGTGAGCGCGTCTTCCAGTGTTTCGACTACGCGCTGATAGTCCTTCTTCTCTTCATAAGGCGGGTCGATCAGCGTCAGCGCACGGCGCGTGGCTGGCGGCAATAGGGATTTCAGGCCGGCAAAACCATCCCCTTTCACCAGCTTGGCCTGCCGCCGGGCGGCGGCCATGTTTTCCTCTAATATGGGGAAATCGGTGGGATGCAACTCAAATAGCCGGAGCTTGTCCTCGGCGCGCAGCAGCGGTTGGGCAACCAGCGGCGAGCCGGGGTACAGCCGCAGTTGACCATCCTCATTCAACTCCCGCACTTGCGCTACATAGTCGGCCAATCCCTCCGGCAGATCCTGACGGTCCCAAAGCCGTGCAATGCCCCCCGCGTACTCTGCGTTCTTTGCCGCATAGCCTTCGTCGAGCTGATAGCAGCCAGCGCCAGCATGCGTGTCGATATACCAGTAGGGCTTGTCCTTCTGGTTCAGGTAGCTGATCAGGCGAGCCAGCACATAGTGTTTGAGTACGTCGGCATGGTTGCCGGCGTGGAAGGCGTGACGGTAGCTGAGCATGATGCAGACAATAAGGAGGTAAGCCTTGATTTTACCCTGTGCAGGCGGCCGTGCCGAATCGAAGGGAGCCTGGCTGGATAACCATATAGCAATTCGGTTTTTCTGCTTGCTCTGGCCTTCTGGTAAAACGTCTGTTCCGCTGGCCAGACTATTGGCTGCTCCCCGACATCAAGCGATACCAGTGTATGACCTCGATTTCTGATGCACGGCTGACTCATCTGAAGCAGCTTGAGGCCGAATCCATTCACATCATCCGTGAAGTGGCGGCCGAGTTCGACAATCCCGTGATGCTGTACTCCATCGGCAAGGATTCCGCCGTGATGCTGCATCTGGCCAAGAAGGCATTTGCACCCGGCAAGCCACCGTTCCCCTTGATGCATGTGGATACGACCTGGAAGTTCCAGGCCATGTACGAACTGCGCGAGAAACAGGCTGCCGAAGGCTGGAAGCTGATCACCCACGTGAACGAGGAGGGGGTGAAGGCGGGCATCAACCCCTTTACTGCCGGTAGCGCCAAGCATACCGATGTGATGAAGACGCAGGGGCTGAAGCAGGCGCTGGACAAGTATGGCTTCGACGCCGCCTTTGGTGGTGCGCGTCGTGACGAAGAAAAGAGCCGCGCCAAAGAGCGCGTGTACTCGTTCCGTGATCGCAATCATCGCTGGGATCCGAAGAACCAGCGGCCGGAGCTGTGGAATATCTATAACGCCCGGATAGACAAGGGCGAAAGCATCCGGGTCTTTCCGCTGTCGAACTGGACCGAACTCGACATCTGGCAGTACATCTATCTTGAGAATATCGAGATCGTGCCGCTGTACTTCTCTGCCGAGCGGCCGGTAGTCAATCTGAACGGCACGCTGGTGATGATCGACGATGACCGTATCCTCGAATATCTCACGCCCGAGCAGAAGGCCAGCATTACGAACAAGTCGGTCCGCTTCCGTACACTGGGATGCTACCCGCTGACCGGGGCGGTGGAATCCACCGCCGCGACGCTGCCGGAAATCATCCAGGAAATGCTGCTTGCCACGACGAGTGAGCGGCAGGGACGTGTAATCGACCACGACTCCAGTGGCTCGATGGAAAAGAAGAAAATGGAAGGGTACTTCTGATGTCGCATCAATCTGATCTGATCGCCAGCGACATCCTGGCCTACCTGAAGCAGCATGAGAATAAGGATATGCTGCGCTTCATCACCTGCGGCAATGTGGATGATGGCAAGTCCACCCTGATAGGTCGGTTGCTGCACGACTCCAAGCTGATCTTCGAGGACCAGCTCGCTGCGATCCAGCGTGACTCGCAGAAGTACAACACCACCGACGGCGAGATTGATCTCGCGCTGCTGGTCGATGGTCTGCAGGCCGAGCGCGAGCAGGGTATTACCATCGACGTAGCCTATCGCTACTTCAGTACCGACAAGCGCAAGTTCATCATTGCGGACTGCCCGGGCCATGAGCAGTACACCCGGAACATGGCGACCGGTGCTTCCACCAGCAATCTGGCCATCATCCTGATCGATGCCCGTCGTGGGGTGCAGACACAGACGCGCCGACACAGCTTTATCGTCAGCCTGCTCGGTATCAAGCATGTGGTCGTGGCGGTCAACAAGATGGATCTGGTCGATTTTGACCAAACGGTATTTGAGCGCATTCAAGCGGAATACCTGGCGTTCGCCGAGCAGTTGGGCATAGCCGATATCCGTTTCGTGCCGATTTCTGCCCTGCGTGGCGATAACGTCGTGACGCCGTCGGAGCGAGCTGGCTGGTATCAGGGCCCGACCCTGATGAACCTGCTGGAGTCCATTGAAGTGGAGGGCGATGTGCATCTCGATGCCTTCCGCTTGCCGGTGCAGTACGTCAACCGACCCAACCTAGATTTTCGTGGCTTTTGCGGCACCATCGCTGCGGGACATATTGCCCCCGGCGATACCATTGTGGCTTTGCCTTCCGGCAAGCAGAGCAAGGTCAAGGCCATCGTCAGCTATGAAGGTGAGTTGCCCCACGCGCATGCCGGGCAGGCGATCACGCTGACCTTGCAGGACGAGATTGATGTGTCGCGCGGCGACATGCTGGTCAAGCTCAATGAGACCCGGCCCAACATCTCGACATCGTTCGATGCCCACATTGTCTGGATGAACGAGCAGCCCTTGCTGCTCGACAAGGAATACGCCTTCAAGCTTGCCGGCAAGCAGGTCTTTGGCAAGGTGCAGCGGATTCTGCAGCGGGTGGACGTCAATAGCCTGGCGGCATCGGATGCCGATCAGCTCGCGCTCAATGAGATTGGCCTGTGCCGTATCAGTGTCAATTCGCCGGTGGTGTTCGATGCCTATCGGGAGTGTCGTGCCAGCGGCAGTTTCATCATTGTCGACCGGCTTAGCAATGCGACCGCCGGCGCCGGCATGATAGAAGGTGCTGCTGTGACGGAAGCCGGGCAGGAGACGCTGGATGAATTACAGCGCCTGAAGGCCTTCGAGCTTGAACTCAATGCGCTGGTTCGCAAGTATTTCCCGCATTGGGATGCGAAGGACATCAGCAAGTTGCTACCCAAGTAGTTAACCAGGCAGGCTGTACGTAGATAGCGGGTCGGCGCATGCGTCGGCCCGTTTCTTTTTCCGTGGCTTGTACTTGCAGGTACGTCGGCTACAGGGCTATTTTGGTTCAGAATGTCGGGGAAATATGAAACCGATTTCATATTATATACAACTGCAATGCATCTCCCTGTAAGGCTCGCCGCATGACCGCCACTTCCTCGAAATCCCGGCAAGGCCTGATTGGGCTCGCCTGGCCCATTTTCGTCGAACAGCTATTACATCTGACCACGGGCGTGATGGGTACCTTCATGGTCAGTCACATCTCGGATGATGCGGTGGCGGCGCTGGGTACGGCCAATCAGCTTGTCGTGCTCTTTGTCATCCTGTTCGGCTTCATCGGCATCGGCACCAGTGTCGTGGTGACCCATCATCTGGGTGGTGGCGACAGGGCTGGGGCGGACCAGATCGCCTCTACTGCGATCGGCATCAACACCTGGTTCGGCCTGATTGTCAGCGTGGCGGTGTATTTCCTGGCGGAGCCCATGCTGCGTCTGATGCAGCTCTCCGATCATCTGCTGGAGTATGCCGTCCCCTTTCTGGCGCTGATGGGGGGGACCTTGTTCCTGGAGGCCATGAATCTCGCTATCTCGGCGGTACTGCGCGCCCACGGCCATACCCGCGATCCCATGCTGGTGACACTGGGGCAAAATGTCCTGAACCTGATTGGCAACTGCGTCCTGCTGTTCGGCCTGTTTGGCGCGCCCAAGATGGGTGTGGTCGGGATTGCGCTGGCGACGATATTCAGCAGGCTGGTGGCCTGTCTGGTGATGTGGGCGCTGCTGGAGTACCGCACGCACCTCAAGGTACGGGCACGGGACTTCTTCAACTTCTCCCGCGAGCGCCTGGCGAAGATCCTGCATATTGGTTTGCCCGCGGCGGGTGAGCAGGTGAGCTGGTATCTGGCCTTCATGACGGTCACGGCTTTCACCGCCCGGATGGGCGACACCGAGCTGGCGACCCAGTCCTACGCCATGCAGCTGGTGTGGGTGATTGTCCTGTGCAGCGTGGCCATTGGCCTCGCGACCGAGATCATGATCGGCCATCTTGTCGGTGCCGGCGAGTTTGACGAGGTCTACCGACAGCTGCTGCGCAGTTTGCGGGTCGGCTTTGCGGTGGCCATCACCGTGGTCGTAATCGTGGCATTTTCGGCCCGCTGGTTGCTGGGCTGGTTTACCCATAACGAGGCGATCATTTCCGGCGGTGTGACGTTGATGTTCATCGGCATCCTGCTGGAGCCTGGGCGCGTCTTCAATCTCATCGTCATCAATGCCTTGCGTGCCACCGGTGACGCCCGCTATCCGGTCATGATCGGCGCGGTGTCCATGTGGGGCGTCATGGCTTTCGGTGCCTGGCTGTTGGGTACCTTCTTTGGACTTGGCCTGGTCGGGGTGTGGATCGCTTTTGCGCTGGATGAATGGTTGCGCGGCATCCTGATGTACCGGCGCTGGAAGCAGCGCAAGTGGCTGAAGTATGCCGAGCGTACCCACCAGGCGGTGAAATCCGCCGCCCAGGCAGCCTGACTCTCCCAGCCACCGCTTTGCCGGTGGCTTTTTTCGGGGCGGCAAAGCTTGCCGTCCCGCCACTTGCCGCAACCCTGCTAAACACCCAAGTGCTTGAAGTATCAGCACATGCTAAGGCTGGCATGGGCTGTGCTTTAGTTGTCCCGACAGGATCAATACAACAGAAAACGCCAGCGAGAACGCCATGCTCTCCAGCATCAACAAATACTTTGCTTCCAACGAAGCCGCCCTGAAGCTCAGGGCGACCCGTCAGGAAGTGATCGCCAGCAATATCGCTAACGCGGATACGCCGGGCTACAAGGCACGCGAATTCGACTTTGCGGCGGCCTACACCAATGCGTTGACGTCGCAGAAGGGTGGGCAGGGTATGGGGATGGCAAAGACCGATGCGCGCCACCTTGCCGGCAAGACCGGCAGCACGCTTGAGGCGGATCTGTTGTATCGAAATGATGTGCAGCCTTCCATCGATGGCAACACGGTGGATATGAATATCGAGATGAGCAATTTCACCGACAACGCCATCCGTTATCAGGCCAGCCTAACCTTCATGCAAAAACGTATCGAAGGCATGCGCGCCGCGCTGCAATCGCAATAAGTAGCAAGCCTCCGGGAAACGGGAGTAGTACACCATGTCATTGTTCCGAGTGTTCGATATAGCAGGCTCCGCCATGACGGCGCAGTCCATTCGCCTGAATGCGACGGCCAGCAACTTGGCCAACGCAGAAAGTGCGACGAGCTCGACCGGCCAGCCTTACCGCGCCAAGCAAGTGGTGTTCTCCGCGACGCAGCTCAACGCCAACCAGCCCCAGGCGGTCGGTGTCAGCGTGGCGGCCGTCTCCGAAGACCAGGCGCCGCCCCGGCTGGTGTACGACCCCAAGAATCCGCTCGCTGATGGCAATGGCTATATCGCCATGCCCAATGTGAACGTGGTGGAAGAAATGACCAACATGATCTCCGCTTCGCGTTCCTATCAGACCAATGCGGACATGATGAATACCGCCAAGACCTTGTTGCAGCGGACGCTGCAACTGGGTCAGGCTTGATTGAGGTGAATTGAAATGAGTACCGTCGGCGACGTCAAGAGCAGTGCAGACCTATTCACCAATCTCAATCAGGCCAGAGATACCAAGAGTAAGTCGCAGGAGACCCAGGATCGTTTCCTGAAGCTGCTGATCACGCAGTTGCAGAACCAGGATCCGATGAACCCGGTCGACAACGCGCAGAGCACCAGCCAGATGGCACAGATGAGTACCGTGACCGGTATCGAGAATCTGAACGCCAGTATCACCAGCATGATGACTACCTTTAACGCCGGCCAGTCCTATCAGGCGGCTGCGTTGATCGGCAAGCAGGTGCTGGTCGAGGGCGACACCATGCAGTTCGATGGCAAGACCGCGCTGACCGGTGAAATCGACGTGCCGGAAGGTGGCGCCCGAGTCTCGGTGGGGATTTATAACGCCAACAACCAGAAGGTTGACGAGATCGACCTGGGTGACCTGAAGGCGGGCCGCCAGGCCGTGACCTGGGATGGCGTGGGTTCGGATGGCAAGACCTTACCGGCAGGCACTTACTACGTCTCGGCCAACACAGAGGTCGCGACCGGCGCAGGCAAAGTGCTACCGACCTACACCTACGTCAACGTCAAGAGCGTCGCCCTGGAATCCGGCAATGTGAACCTGAGCCTCGCGGATGGCCGTGTCGTGCCCTACAGCAAAGTCAATAGCATCATGTAAGTCCCTGTCCCAACTCATAGATCGCGTTCAGTCTCGGCACTATTCGGTAGGAGAAACACCATGGGTTTTCAGCAGGGTCTCAGCGGGCTTAACTCCGCATCCAAATTCCTCGACGTCGTCGGTAACAACGTCGCCAACGCCAACACGGTCGGCTTCAAGGGCTCGCGTGCCGAGTTTGCCGACGTCTACGCCAATACGCTGGCCAGTACCAATGTGCAGGTGGGTATTGGTGGCAGAACCTCAAATGTGGCGCAGCAGTTTTCTCAGGGCAACATTACGAGTACCAGTAACCCGCTGGATATTGCCATTCAGGGGAACGGCTTCTTTCGCATGATCGATGCGGCGGGCTCGTACAGTTATGCCCGAAACGGTCAATTCCAGCTGGATCGTGAGGGTTATATCGTCAATAACGGGCAGAAGTTGGCCGGCTATGGCGTCAACCCCTCCACCAACCAGTTGATCACCGGTGCCAATCCGGCCCCCTTGCAGATCAAGACGTCCAATATTGGCGCGCAGGCAACTGGTGGCTCCACACTGAACAATGCTGGCCTGACCCTGGGGATGAACTTCGACGCACGTGCTCCTATCGTGTCGCGTGGTACAACCACGGCGTCGATAAGCGGTGCGCAACTGAATACGGCAGCTGCGGTTGGCGCGACGGTCGCTTATCAGACGCGCGTGACCGACTCGACCGGGCAGTTTCATGAAATGGATGTGACCTTGACCAAGGTTGCGCCAAATACCTGGTCTGTTGCAACCGCGTTGGATGGTGGCGCTTCTACGCCTACGGCGACACCGCTGGTATTCAATGCTGCCGGGCAGCTTCAATCAGGCGGCACACAGGCCGTGTCGTACAATCTGGGCTCACCCGCACCGGCTTACGGTACGACGCCACTGAATTTCAACCTGAATTTTTCAGGTATTCAGGAAACTGCGACTCCAGCGCCTGGCACGATTACCGTCAACGACACGGCCGCGCAGAATACGACGGTCTCGATCTACAACTCCAATTTGGACGCGGCAGATGCCGTGGGTATTTCGCATACCTACTCAAGTACTTTTCTTGACCCGAATGGTGCGAGCCATACCATTGATGTCACCTTGACCAAGGCCGCCACCAATACTTGGACGGCAACCTATTCGGTCGCCGGTGGGCCACCGGTTGCCGTGCCCGCTTCGGTAGTTTTCAATAGTCAGGGGCAATTGGTGGGCGGTGGCACCATTGCGGCTACCTACGCTTATCCCGCGGTGGGTACCTCGCCTGCGGGGACGATGAACTTCAATATCGGCGTTCAGGGCGTCACACAAAAAGCGTCGGCGTTCACTGCCGGTAGTATGCAGGCGCGCAGTACGCCGCCGGTTGTGCCATCGGATCCGACCAGCTACACCCACAGTACCTCGGCGGACGTTTACGACTCGCAAGGTATTGCCCATACGCTGACGTTCTATTTCACCAAGGTAGGTGTCAATGCCTGGGAGACCCAGACTAGCTTTGATGGCGGTGCACCGGTTACTCAGCCTGGTTACGTCACGTTCGATGCTTCAGGCAAGATGAATGGTGGTAGTCAATTGGCTTATACCTCGCCGATTCCGTCACCGAGCGGTGCTCAGACGCCGCTGTCGTTCAATACCTATTTCACGGGTACGACGCAATTCGGTAATCAGTTTGGTGTCAATACCCTTAGCCAGGATGGCTATGCGGACGGCAATATCACCGGACTGAGTATAGGCAAGGACGGCATCATCCTCGGTCGTTACTCCAACGGTCAGAACCGGACTATTGGTCAGATCACGCTGTACAACTTCGCTAATCCGCAAGGCTTGCAGCCCTTGGGGGATAACCGCTGGGCTGAGACATTTGCATCGAATCAGGCGCGCCTCGGTACGCCTGGGACCAGTGACTTTGGCTCTCTGCAATCCGGTGCCGTGGAAGATTCGAATATCGATCTGACCAAGGAACTGGTCGACATGATCACCGCGCAGCGCAGCTACCAGGCCAACGCGCAAACCATCAAGACGCAGGATTCCGTCCTGCAGACCCTGGTGAACCTCCGCTAAGGCATTGCCGTAGCCCGCTGAATCTCGCTCTGACGCTTGTTCGCCTGGTTTTGCCGGGCGTCAGGCGGCAGCGAGGGCGTATCGCTACGCCAAGGCTTGCCGCTGGCGGCCATTCTTGCCGCCACTGCCTGCATCCAGACCGACCATTGTCCGCGCAATGGCCGGTCTTTGCTTGATCTCGGCTATCTGGCACAGTTGGTGCTTATCTCTGTTCGACGCATCAACGCGACCCGTATAGAGGGACTAGCACATGGATCGGCTTATCTACGTGGCAATGACAGGGGCGAAGCACGCCACCCTGCAGCAAGCCACCGTTGCCAACAATCTGGCCAATGCCACCACGCCTGGCTTCAAGCAGGAGCTGGCTGCCTCACGCGCCGTACAAGCCGTGGGCGGTACGGGCTATGCCACTCGCAGCTTTACCCTGGAACAGACGATAGGTTCGGATTTTTCTCCGGGAACCTTGCAAACCACCGGGCGTGAGCTGGATCTGGCCGTGACGACCGAAGGCATGTTCGCGGTGCAGACCGGCAATGGTGAGGCCTACACCCGCAACGGTAGCCTCGAGATTGATGCCACCGGCTTGTTGAAGACGAGATCCGGCAATCCGGTGCTCAGCGATTCCGGCCCGATCATCGTGCCGGAAAACACCGTACTGACCTTCGGCAAGGATGGCACCGTGACCGCGGCGCCGATCAACGATCCCGCACAGACCAATGAAATAGGGCGGCTCAAGCTGGTGAAACCCGACGAGCGCCAGCTTGAGCGCGGCAGCGATGGTTTGTTCCGCTTGCGCGATGGCCAGCCGGCCCAGGTGGATGCCTCCGTGCAGGTCGGTAACGGCATGCTGGAAGCCAGCAACGTGAGCGCGGTCGATCAATTGGTGAAGATGATCGATTACCAGCGCAACTACGACCTTCAGGTACGAATGTTGCAAACAGCTGACCAGAACGCCCGTGCAGCTGCCCAAGTCATGGCGCTGAGCTGAGTTGGCGGCAATGAATAGTCAGAACGACAGGAATAACAGGAAAGGATTGCCGCTATGATGCGCTCACTTTGGATCGCCAAGACCGGCATGGACGCGATGCAGATGAACATCGACGTCGTGTCCAACAACCTCGCCAACGTCAATACCAACGGCTTCAAACGCAGCCGGGCCGTGTTCGAGGATCTGCTCTATCAAACCCTGCGCCAGCCTGGTGGGGCGACGAGCCAGCAGACCCAGTTGCCAACCGGCTTACAGCTGGGTACCGGTGTGAAGCCGGTGGCGACCGAGCGCATCCATACCCAGGGTAACCTGCAGCTGACCGACAATCCTTACGATCTGGCGATCAACGGCAAGGGCTTCTTCCAGGTAGATCTGCCTGATGGCACGATCGGCTATACCCGTGATGGCGCCTTCCAGCTCAACAACCAGGGCGTGATCGTGACGGCCGAGGGCTATCCTCTTTCGGGCAATATCACCGTGCCGCAAGGGACTACCCAGTTTGGCGTAAGCCGGGACGGTATCGTCACCGCACTGCAGGCCGGCCAGACCCAGGCGACCCAGATCGGCAATATCCAGCTGGCTAGCTTCATCAATACCGCAGGCCTGCAAAGCGTGGGTGAGAACATCTATCTGGAAACCTCCGCCTCCGGTGCGCCGCAGGTAGGAACGCCCGGCCAGAACAGCCTGGGTGTGCTCAACCAGCAGTATGTTGAAACGTCCAACGTGAATATCACGGAAGAACTGATCAACATGATCCAGGCTCAACGCGCCTATGAAATCAACTCCCGTTCGATCCAGACCTCGGATCAGATGCTGCAGAAGCTGACGCAGCTCTAATGCTGCTGGTGCCTAGAACCTAGAAGACGGGAGCGACTCATGTTTCGACTCATTCTTACTGCCGCGGCCGGATTGCTGCTCAGCGCCTGCGCAACCAGCGTGCCGCGCACGATTGTCAGCCAACCCACCAGCGTCCGGGTGCCGGCACCGACCACCCAGTTGGCCAGTAACGGCTCGATCTACCATATGGCCAATGCCCGTCTGCTATTTGAGGACCGGATGGCGCGCCATGTCGGTGACAACATCACCGTCCAGATCCAGGAGCAGGTCTCGGCCTCCAGTAACTCTGCCAACAAGGCGGCGCGCAAGACCAAGAACACAGGCTCCGTGACGGCAGGTACGTCGGGTACGTTGCGCGGCATTCTGGGTGGTATGAACATGGGGCTGGAGTCGGAGAACACCCATGACGGCAGCGGTTCGACCACGGCCAACAATAGCTTTAACGGCCAGATCACCGCGCAGGTCATGGATTTGCTGCCGAATGGCAATCTGGTGATCGGTGGCGAAAAGCAGGTAAATATCCGTGGTGAAATCAGCTACTTGCGTGTCTCAGGGATCGTGAACCCCAGCGATATACAGGCAGGCAATGTGGTATCCTCGCAGAAGATAGCTGAGGCCCGGATTGAAGAGATGGGCTCCGGCACGGTAGCCGCGGCCGATAAGGCAGGCTGGTTACAAAACCTCTTCTACAGCTTCTTACCATTCTGACCTGATGACTTTTGCCCGCACCGTCCGCCTGATCGCCTGCGTTCTCCTGATCTCCGGTAGCGGTGCGGTTTACGCCCAGCGTATCAAGGAGCTGGCCAGTATCGGCGGTGTACGTAGCAACCAGTTGATCGGTTATGGCCTGGTGGTAGGTCTGGATGGCAGCGGCGACCAGACCACGCAGACACCGTTTACGGTGCAAAGCGTCATCAATATGTTGACCCAGCTTGGCGTGACCATGCCGCCGGGTACCAATCTCCAGCTCAAGAACGTGGCGGCCGTCACGGTGACCGCGTCGATGCCAGCATTCTCACGTGCAGGCCAGGCGATAGACGTAACCGTCTCTTCCATTGGCAATGCCAAGAGCCTGCGTGGCGGCACTTTGCTGATGAGCCCCTTGAAGGGCGCGGATGGCCAAGTCTATGCGATTGCCCAGGGAAATCTGGTGGTGGCGGGAGCGGGCGCTTCAGCCGCTGGTTCCAGTACCCAGGTGAATCAGTTGGCGGTTGGGCGTATTCCCAACGGCGCAACGGTTGAGCGCGAAGTCCCGGGCGGGGTAGGCCAAGGTGAATTCATTACGCTGTCGCTGAACGATGCGGATTTCAGCACGGCAAGCAAGGTGGCTCAGGCCGTAAATGCCGGTATGGGAGCTACCACCGCTCGCGCGCTGGATGCCCGTACCATTCAGGTGAAAGCCCCGCAGGATCCGGATGCTCGCGTCAGTTTCATGGCCAAGCTGGAGAAT
Source organism: Chitinimonas naiadis (assembly GCF_054780835.1). Taxonomy (NCBI): domain Bacteria; kingdom Pseudomonadati; phylum Pseudomonadota; class Betaproteobacteria; order Neisseriales; family Chitinibacteraceae; genus Chitinimonas; species Chitinimonas naiadis. Next base: position 302,906 of record NZ_BAAGVO010000007.1, read on the forward strand.
CTGACGGTGACGCCGTCCGATGCCACTGCCAAGGTCATCATCAATGCACGCACCGGTTCTGTTGTGATGAACAAGGCCGTGACACTGGAGCCGTGTGCGATCTCCCACGGCAACCTGACGGTCACGATCTCGGCCAAGAATGATGTCAGTCAGCCCAATGCGCTGTCGGGCGGAAAGACCAAGCCGGTGCAGAATGCCACCGTCGACATCAAGGCAGAAAAGGGCGGGGTGACCGCCGTGCCCAAGAGTGCCTCCCTCAATGAAGTCGTGCGCGCGCTCAACCAGATTGGCGCGACACCGCAGGATCTGCTCGCCATCCTGCAGGCGATGAAATCCGCAGGCGCCTTGCAGGCCGAGCTGGAAGTCATCTGACCGGCAGCGGCAGAGCAAAGGGCGCTTCGGCGCCCTTTTTTATTGCTGCCGCCCAAGCGGACGATTTTGCCGCCTGGTTTGCCGCCACCCCGGATTTCCGCTTCTGTATTCTAATAATACTTAATTAAATCAATATATTGAGTGTTGGCATGTTATGTGCTTTTGATCATCCAGACTGATCTGGATGTTCGAAAGCACCATGCAAACCTCTACCGCCAACAATGCCAGCCTGAATGCCCGCCTCGCGATCGATGCCCAGGCTGTCGGTGACTTGCGCGCGAAGGCGGCCCGGGACCCCAAGGGAGCGGCCCGTGAGGTAGCAGGGCAGTTCGAGAAGATGTTCCTCGACATGGTCATGAAGTCCATGCGCGAAGCGACCCCCAAGTTCGATGAGCTGGAAAGTGACCAGGTCGGCATGTTCCGCTCGATGTATGACCAGCAGCTGTCGCAAACCCTGACTAGCGGTAAAGGCCTTGGCCTCGCCGACGTCATTGCCGCCCAGGTCGAACGCATGAACAACCCAACCAGCCTGCAAGTGCCGTTGCAACGCCCACTGCGTGACGCATATGGCCTCAAGTCGGCAACGGCTGCCGGCACCACCGGCACAAGCAGCGCACCGGTTGCCGCCAGCAAGTCCGAAGGTACCGCTGACGATTTCGTCAGCACCCTGGGGCAGGCTGCCGTCGGCGCTGCCCAATCGCTGGGCCTGTCGCCGCACCTGATGCTGGCGCATGCCGCGCTCGAAAGCGGCTGGGGCAAAAAGCCCATCACCGACAGCGCGGGCAACAACACCTACAACCTGTTCGGTATCAAGGCCAGTCGTGATTGGACCGGCAAGACAGCCGACATCACCACAACCGAGTACGTGGATGGTGTGGCACAGAAGCGTGTCGAGAAATTCCGGGCCTATGACAGCTATGCCGATGCCTTCTCCGATTACGCCCGCCTCCTGAGCAAGCGTTATGGCGATGCCGCCCAGGCAGGCAGCGATGCCAAGACCTTTGCCAGCGAACTCCAGCAAGGCGGTTATGCCACCGACCCGGCCTACGCCAAGAAGCTGACCCGCGTGGCTGAACACCCGGCACTGCGCGCCTATCGCGCAGCCGCCTGAGCGACAAGACAGCATGAAATCAAAGCCGCCCTGCGCGGCGAGGATGGAAGATCATGGGTAACAGTATTTACGGTATTGCCGTATCCGGCCTGAAGGCGGCGCAGATTGGTCTGACCACGACCGGTCACAACATCGCCAACGCCAACACGCCCGGCTATAACCGGCAGCAGATTGTCCAGAGCGCCGTGACGCCCTTCCCAACGGGTGGTGGCTTCCAGGGCCGCGGTGTAGAAGTAGATACCATTACGCGTATCTATAACGAGTTCATGGCGCGTCAGGTACAGACCGCAACGTCCCAGGACGGCTATCTGAGTAATCTTCAGTCTCATCTCTCCGATCTGGATAACCTGCTGGCCGATCCGTCTGCGGGTTTTTCGCCCTCGCTGCAGAGTTTCTTTACCGGTGTCCAGACGGTCGCCAATAGCCCACAAAATGTCCCAGCGCGGCAGGCCTTGCTGGGCCTCGCCCAGTCCATGATCACCAAGCTCAATACGGTCAATGACCGCATGGCGACCTTGCGTGACGACGTGAACACCGAGATCAAGGCCACGGTTGGCAATATCAATTCCATTACCAGCCAGATTGCCAATCTGAATGACCAAATCGCACTGGCGACGGGAGCGGGTGGTGGTAACCCGCCTAACGACCTGCTGGACCAGCGCGATCAACTGGTGACGGACCTCAACAAGTATGTCAAGAGTACTGTCATCAAGCAGTCCGATGGCAGCTACAACATCTTCATCGGCAATGGCCAGAATCTGGTTGTCGGTACACACGCATTCACCTTGGGGGCGGTACAGGCTGCAGATGATCCTTCACGCCTGGATGTGGCCTACCAGCAATTTGGTACGACAGCGGTCATTCCGTCGGAAATGATTACGGGTGGCTCGCTCGGTGGGGTATTGGAGTTCCGTAAAGACGTACTGGATGTAGCGCAGAATTCTTTGGGCCGGGTTGCAATTGCCTTGGCCCAGACTGTCAATGACCAACATCGCAAGGGGCAGGATCTTAACGGCAACTATGGTGGCAATTTCTTCCAGTTTCCGGTCGAGAACACCAATGCTCAGTACAACCTTGGTGGTGTTGCCGGTACCAACCTCACCGCGCAGTTGACGTCTGCGCAGCCGTTTATCGAAAGCGATTTCAATATCTCGCTCGACAGCACCGGTACCAACTACACGATTACCCGATTGACCGATGGGCAGACGGCATCCACTTCTCTGGCTGGTGGTGCCTTGACCTCTGCTACAGGTTTTGTGGCATTTGGCGTTCGCTTTACCCTTAGCGCAAATATCGCCAACAACACCAATTACGGCGTGAGTTTTAAACCTGCGGCATCAAACATTATTGCCAATGCCAAAAACACCGGTAATGCGGACTTGCAGGTGTCGCTGTCGAACCCCAGTCAGCTTACTACCAGTGACTATGAGTTCATTTACGACGGTCCAGACTATCGCGTGGTCCGCAAGGAGGACGGCGCGGTATTCAACGTCAACGCGGCGGCTTGGAATAATCCGCCTGTGACGGTTGATGGCATGCAGTTCCGTATCAATAGCGGGACCATCAAGCCCGGTGACCGTTTCACCGTGCAACCTACTCGTGGCTTTGCCGAGAATATGTCGGTAATGATCACCGATACGGCAAAGATTGCCGCGGCAGCGCCTATCAGCACCTCATCGGACACCGCAAGCATCGTGGCGTCGGTCAATAACACCAATACCGGTACCGGCACGATCACCGGTATTTCTGCATCCATTCCTGCGCAGGGCGGCGCTGCCACTAAGAAGATTGAATTGGTCTTCACTGGTGCCGCCACCTATGACATCCGTGATAGCGCCACAGGGGCGACCTTGGTCGCCAACCAAGCGTATACGGCGGGTAGCAACATTACCTACAACGGCTGGACCGTTCAGGTTGCCGGGGCACCAGCGATCGGCGATCGCTTTGTGATTGACCCGCGTAAAAACACGGGTAACGCAACTATCACCGCTGGCGCCGTAAGTACGGTTCCCGTCGATCTCAACCTCAAGGTGCCTGTTGCCATTCGTTTTAACACGCCAGCAACGACCTATGATCTGGTTGATCCTGCAACCGGAACGGTATTGAACAACCCTGCTGGCGCGCCCATGAGTAACCAGCCTTATACCTCGGGTGCCAATATCACCTTTAATGGTTGGACCGCGCAGGTCACCGGTATTCCAGCTGCAGGCGACACCTTCACTATCGGCCCGAACACGGCAGGCAAGGCGGACGCCAGGAACATGCTGTCGATTGGTCAGCTACAGACTGCGAACACCATGTCCGGCGGTACCACCAACTATCAAGGCGCTTATAGCAAGATCGTCTCGGATGTGGGGGTGCGGGCTAACCAGGCCAACATTAACCAGAAAGCTCAGGCGTCCTTGCTGCAGCAGGCCCAGACCAAGATGTCAGAGACATCCGGCGTGAACATGGATGAGGAGGCATCAAACCTGCTTATCTATCAACAGGCCTATTTGGCAGCCAGCCGCACGATCCAGATTGCCCAGAAAGCCTTTGAAGAAGTCTTGAACATCGGCCGCTAAGCCGGTTTCCAGTAGTAGCAGGAGTTAAGAATATGCGCGTCGCTACCAGTTCCATCTACAGCCAAGGCGTGTTCAATATGAACAATCGCCAAGTGGATTTGTTCAAGCTGCAAAATCAGCTTTCCACTGGCCGTGCCATTTTGACGCCGTCGGATGATCCCGTTGCCTCGGCTCGATCCCTGGATCTCTCTCAAGCGGTCAGCCTCAATAGCCAGTACGTTGAGAACAACAAGTACGCCAACGATGCGCTGGCGCTCACTGAAACCAATCTGCAGAACGTGATCTCCGCGATTCAGGATATCCAGACCCTTGCGGTGCAATCGGGCAATCCAGCATTGACTGCCTCCGAGAAGCGCACCATTGATGCGGATATCAAGGGCAAGTATCAACAATTGCTGGGTTTGGCCAATACCACCGATGGCAATGGCCTGTATCTCTTCTCAGGATACAAGGGCGACACCAAGCCGTTCAATGAGCTAGGCTTTGGTAATGTGCGCTACGACGGCGATCAGGGCCAGCGTGCAGTACAGATCTCACCATCCCGGCAAATTCCCGTATCGAACTCGGGTAACGATGTATTTGTAAACCTTAAGACGGGGAACGGTACCTTCGCTAGCAGCATGGGCCGCCCTGATTTTCCGCGTACTGTCGCTGTGGGTGATGGCGGGCCGCTTGAGTTCAGTCGCGATCCTGCTGGCGGCGCCGTCCCGGCAGATTACCGGGTAGATTGGAATGCGGCATCCGGTAACTACACCATTTCCAGGACGGGTACCCCGGCCGTTGCTCCGCTCGTGGTGAGCCATGCCGCGTTGGTTGGTGCTGCAGCGCCTGGCTTTTCCTGGCCAGGTAGCGGCTTGGTCATCAAGGCCCAGGGTAACCAGCCTACCGCCGCTACTGGCAGTGTCACGTTTGATGCTAACCAGACCAATAACCTGGGTACTGGCGTGATTAGTCCGGGGGTGGTGACAGACCCGCTCAAGTGGGCCAATGCCAATAATACCGAGCGCTATCGCGTCCAGTTCCATTCGGTCCCCGATCCGACTGATGCGACGAAGACGATTACCAACTACGACATCATTGATAACGATACGGCATCACCTAACTACAATCGTTCTTTGATTGACGGCTACAACTACAGTACCAATGTCCCGGCAGCGGGCCGGACCGATTCCGCCGGCACGCCAAATAGCTTCCCGAGGACCTATACAACAGGTGCCGATATTACTTTTGCCCAGCAGACCGGTGAAGCAACCCCGCTGATTGCCGGTTGGGATTTCGGCGCCAAGGTAGCCGTTTCGGGTGTTCCTAAGGATGGAGATAGCTTCAGCCTTGAGCCTAGCGTCGATAAAGACCTGTTCAGCACTTTGGGTGATTTCTCGAATGCACTGACCAGCTATACCAATAATGAGCTGGGCGGGGCTGAATTCCAGAATCGGCTGAATACCACCTTATCCAATCTCGATAATGCGCTCACCCATATTCTCAGCGTGCAATCGAGCGTCGGCTCGCGACAGAACGAAGGCTCATCGGTACAGGCTACCAACGAGGACCTCAATGTGCAGTTCAAGGCAACGATCTCCAAGTTGACTGACCTGGATTATGTGCAGGCCATCAGTGACTTCACCCAGACTCAGACCTATCTGGATGCAGCTCGCAAGTCGTTCTCCTCGATCCAGAACCTGTCCCTGTTCCAGTACATCAGCTGATCCAGAACCTGAAACGAAAAAACGCCGTGGTATATCACGGCGTTATTTCGTTTCGGATTCTCACTATCGAGTGGGGCTCAGTACTGTACCTTCACGGCATCCTCACCCAGCCAGCCTCGTAGCTCGGCCAGTAACTCATCACGCAAGGTCACGCCCCATTCCTGACCAAGCTGCACGGCGCAGGCAGCGCGTTCGTTGCGATAATCGATGCGTACCGGGCAGGCGCCGCCGGCGAAGGGGGCGACAAGCTTGCGCAACTTGGCCACGTCGCCATTGCCATTGATACCCAGGTTCAGCGAACGGGCAAAGCGGCTGCGCGCTTCGGCCAGGTCCAGAATACGCTCGGCGATAATCCGTAAGCCACCGCCGCCGCCGTAGCTGTCTTCGCTGGCCTTGACCTCCATGACCAGCAAGGCATCTTCCTTCAGCTTGTTGCGGGCTTCTTCATAGGCTTCGGCATACACCATGACATCGCGCTTGGTCGTGGCGTCATCCAGCGTGACAAAGGCCATCTTGCCGCGCTGGCCGATCTTGATCCGGACCTCCATGACCACGCCCGTCACCCATTGCGTCTCCTTGCGCGGCGAGAGGCGGGACAGTTCGGTCTTGGCGAACGGCCGCACGGCGCGCGCCTGCGCGGTAAATGGATGGCCGGAGAGGAAGAAGCCAATGGCGGTTTTTTCCTCCGCCAGCTTGGTCACTTCTTCCCAGCGCGGCACCTCAACCAGTTGCAGCGTGTGCTCCGGTTCCGGTTCGAAGGCATCGAACAGCCCACCCTGGTTGGCATTGGCCGCTGCCTGCTCAGCCGCCTCAAGCGCGAGACCTACCGTTGCCAGCAAGCTGGCACGGTGATCGCAGAGGGCGTCGAATGCACCGCCACGGATCAGTGCCTCGATCACACGTCGGTTGACGATGCGCTTGTCGGTACGGTGGCAAAAGTCGAACAGGTCCTTGAATGGGCCGCCCTGCTGGCGTACCGCGATCAGGTGTTCCACCGCGGCTTCACCGGTGCCCTTGATGGCACCTAGCGCGTAGCGGATCTCGGTGCGCGAGACCGGCAGGAAACGGTAGATGCTGTGATTGACGTCCGGCGGCAGGAACTTGAGCTTGTTGAACAGGCAGTCGTCGTAGAAGAACTGGAGCTGGTCGGTGTTGTCCAGTTCAGTCGACATGGTGGCAGCCATATAGGCCGCGCAGTGATGGGCCTTCAGCCAGGCGGTGTGGTAGGCCACCAGGGCGTAGGCCGCAGCGTGCGACTTGTTGAAGCCGTAGCCCGCGAACTTCTCCATGTAGTCGAAGATTTCGTTGGCCTTGGCCTCGTTGATATTGTTCTTGGCCGCACCTTCCACGAACATAGCGCGCTGGGCGACCATTTCCTCGAGCTTTTTCTTACCCATGGCACGGCGCAGCAAGTCGGCGCCGCCGAGCGAGTAGCCGCCGCATACCTGGGCGGCCTGCATCACCTGTTCCTGGTACACCATGATGCCGTAGGTCGGTGCCAGCACCGGCTCCAGCAGCGGGTGCAGGTATTCGAACTTCTCGCCGTGCATACGGCGGGTAAAGTCCGGGATCAGGTCCATCGGACCCGGGCGATACAAGGCCACGAAGGCGATAATTTCTTCGAACTGCTTGGGCTTGGCGTCCACCAGCATTTTCTTCATGCCGCTGGATTCAAACTGGAACACGGCGGTGGTATTGCCGTTGGCGAAGATCTTGTAGGCGGGGGCGTCATCGAGCGGCAGCTTGGAGACATCAACGTCCTCGCCGCTGAGCTGCTTGATGTACTTCTGCGCCAACTCGATGATGGTCAGGTTACGCAGGCCCAGAAAGTCGAACTTCACCAGGCCGACTTGCTCCACGTCGTCCTTGTCATACTGCGATACCGGCGAAGCATCTTCGCCGCTGGCGATGTACAACGGGCAGAAGTCGGTCAGCTTGCCGGGCGCGATCAACACGCCACCGGCGTGCATGCCGATACCACGGGTCAAGTCTTCCAGCTTCTCGGCCAGCTCCAGCAGTTCGCCCGCATCCTCCGCGTCGATCAATTCCTTGATCTGCGGTTCCATTTCCATGGCCTTGGAGAGCGATACCGGCTTGTTGGCCTCGAGCGGGATCAGCTTGGACAGGCGATCGCACAGAAAGAACGGCAGATCGAGTACGCGGCCGACGTCGCGCACCACGGCCTTGGACGACATGGTGCCGAAGGTCGCGATCTGGCTGACTGCCTCCACGCCGTACTTCTGCCGCGTGTATTCGATCACGCGCCAGCGATTTTCCTGGCAGAAGTCTACGTCGAAGTCGGGCATGGATACCCGCTCCGGGTTCAGGAAGCGCTCGAACAGCAGGGCGTATTTGAGCGGGTCCAGATCGGTAATATTCAGCACATAGGCGACCAGCGATCCAGCACCCGAGCCCCGGCCAGGTCCCACCGGGCAGCCGTTGTTCTTACCCCAATTGATAAAGTCGGCCACGATCAGGAAGTAGCCGGGGAAGCCCATCTTGATGATGGTGTCGCATTCGAACTTCAACCGCGCATCGTATTCCGGCCGGCGCGCTTCGCGCTCTGCCGGGTCCGGATAGAGGTGGGCCAATCGTACTTCGAGTCCGGCCTTGGCCTCCTGGACCAGGAAGTCATCCAGCGTCATGCCCTCAGGCACCGGGAACAGCGGCAGGTAATTCTTGCCGAGCACCACCGTCAGGTTGCAACGGCGGGCGATCTCTACGGTGTTGGCCAATGCCTCCGGGACGTCGTGAAACAGCTCGGCCATTTCATCGGGCGACTTGAAATACTGTTCTTCCGTATACAGCTTGGGCCGACGCTTATCGGCCAGGACATAGCCTTCCGCAATACAGGTACGGGCCTCGTGGGCCTTGAAATCATCGCGATCCAGAAACTGGATGGGGTGGGTGGCGACCACCGGTAGATCCAGCTGGCTGGCCAGATCAAGCGCACCGTTATTGGCGACATCGCACTTGCTGTCGCCAGTGCGTTGCAGTTCAAGGTAGTAGCTGTCAGGGAAATGCTGCGCCCACCAGCGTGCCTGGCTCTCGGCCAGTTCCAGATTGCCACTGAGCACCGCTTGCCCGACGTCGCCCAATTGGGCGCCGGACAGGGCGATCAAATGACGGTTGTCGCCATTTTCCAGCCAGGCGCGTTTGAGCTCGGCCCGACCTCGGTACTGGTTGTGGCGGAAAGCTTCGGTAATTAGCTCACACAGGCGGCCATAACCTTCGCGGTTTTTTGCAATCAGCAGGGCGCGGAAAGGTTTATCACGGTCTTCTTCGTTTTCCAGCCAGACATCGACACCGGCGATGGGCTTGAGACCGCTGCCGCGAGCGGTCTTGTAGTGTTTGACCATGCCAAACAGGTTCATCAGATCACTGATGCCCAGGGCCGGCATGTTGTATTGTTTGGCGCGTTGTACCGCGTCGTCGATGCGGACGATACCGTCGGTAACGGAGTATTCGGAATGCAGGCGGAGATGGATAAAAGCAGGGGACGTCATCCCCCGATTTTACCCGTCGGCAGCCTTGTCAGGGCTGGGGGAGGGCAGAAAAAAGTGGTGTGCGCCCCTGTGGGCGAGGACGTAGGGCGGTGGCAGGCGGTACTAGGCAGTAGGGAGTCGCCGGAATCCACGTTCGCCAGTCGTCGTGGCCTCGGATACCACTACCTGGGTGACCGTCGCGGCGGGTGGGCCGCGATGGCTCCAGGCCACCATCGCCACAACTGCTTCCTCCGAGCCTTCGATCTGCGCTTCGACCGTACCGTCGAATCGATTGCGTACCCAGCCCTGCAAGCCAAACTGCTCGGCCATGTTCTCGAAGGCATAGCGATAACCCACGCCTTGAACCCGACCATGGATCAGCAGGTGGCGACAGATCATGGAGACACTGTCCTTGCTCTCAGGACGGTCGTCAGCAACTGCCGGGCGTCGTCCAGGGATGCCACGATGCGGTGGCCCAAAGCGCGGACTTCATCCGAAGGCGGTTTCATGTCGGGCACTTGGATCGGCGTCATACCGGCGGCGAGAGCTGCCCGCACGCCGGGTTCGGAGTCTTCCAGTACCAGGCAATGTCTGGGGTCCACGCCGAGCAAGCCTGCAGCCTTCAGATAGATATCCGGCGCGGGCTTGGGATGTTCGATATCGCTACCCGTCACCACCACGGGGAAGTACTTGATCAAACCGCTGTGCGAGAGTTTCTGGTCAGCCCGTTCACGGCGGGTCGAGGTGGCAACGGCCTTGGGGATGCCCAGTGCGGTGAGCCATTCCAGCAAGGGTACGATCCCGGGCTTGAGTGGCAGCCCCTGCTCGACCTTCAGGTGATAGAGCTTGTCGGTGGCCAGCGCGATCGACATGGCATCCAGATCCGGCCGACGCGTGCGCAACAGCTCGAAACAGAGCTTCTCATGCAGGCCGACCATGGCATGCAGCAGCTCCTCCTCAAGCTCCGCCCCATGCTGGCGGGTGGCTTCCTGCCAGCAGGCCATGACGGCACTTTCGCTGTCTATCATCAGGCCGTCCATATCGAACAGGACGGCCGCGGGAAGGAAATCAATCTGCATGATTGGGTTTACCTGGCAAGGGCCACTCATGGGCCAGCAGGCCAAAGCAGTCCAGATCGTGGAATTGTCCGCTCCAATAGCCCTGTTGGCGATGCCGGCCCTCCAGGCGGAAGCCCAGCCGTTCGATTAGGCGGATGGAGGCCAGATTGTCGGGATGAATTTCAGCCTGCACGCGATGCAGGTCCATCTCGTCAAAGCCATAGGCCAATACGGCACGCAGGGCCTCACTCATCCAGCCCTGGCCCCAATGGGGTTTGCCCAGTTCATAACCCAGCACGCAATTGCGCCAGCCGCGGTTCCACTTGAACAGGCCGCAACTGCCCAACAACTGGCCGGTATCACGACGGGTGATGCCCCAGCGTATGCCGGGTGTCGGCGCTTTCCGCCATTCGGCAAACAACTCGATCAGTTGCAGGGCCTGCTTGCGGTCCTGGATCGGATCGGCGCCGAACCAGCGCATGGCATCGGTATCCGCATGGATGGCCAGTACGGCATCCGCATCGGCGGGTTTGAGCTCACGTAACAACAACCGGGGGGTGGTCAGTACAGGGAAGGGCATCTGCGTCCGGATAGGGGCGGGAGGCATGATGCGACCCCGGTCGGGCGATGCCGATCGAGGCCGCAGGGGAGTGTGTTAGCTGACGCGCATGCCGGGCTGTGCGCCGCTGTCCGGGTTCAGCAGGTAGATGCCGGGGCCTTCGCCGCTGGCAGCCAGGACCATGCCCTCGCTGATGCCGAACTTCATCTTGCGCGGCGCTAGGTTGGCGACCATGACGGTCATTTTGCCCACCAGGTCTTCCGGTTTGTAGGCCGACTTGATGCCGGAGAACACGTTGCGGGTATGGTCACCCAGGTCCAGGGTCAGCTGCAGCAGCTTCTCTGCGCCTTCAACATGCTTGCAGTCGATGATCTTGGCGATACGCAGGTCGATCTTGCCGAAGTCATCGATATTGATGGTCGGCGCAATCGCTTCGATCGTCGATACGGCGGGTTCTGAGGCGGCGGGCGCTGCGCTTTGCTTGTTGGCTTCTACCATGGCGTCTACTTGCTTGGGATCGATACGGGTCATCAGGTGGGAATATGGCTTGATTTCATGGTTCAGCAGCACGGTTGCGCTGTCGGCCCAGGTCAGTGGGGCAATATTCAGGAAAGCTTCAATGTCGGCGGCCAGTTTAGGCAACACCGGTTTGAGATAGACGGTCAGCAGGCGGAAGGCGTTGATCAGCAGGGAGCAGGCACCATGCAGCTCAGCGGCGCGTTCCTCCTGCTTGGCCAGCTCCCAAGGCTTGACCACGTCTACATACTGGTTGACCTCATCAGCGAGTGCCATGACCAGGCGCTGGGCCTGGCTGTACTCACGGGTTTCCAGCAGATTGGCGACTTCCTCGGCTGCGCCTTGCAGACGGGCGATCAGGGTGTTTTCCGGCAAGGTTGCGGCGAGACGGCCGTTGAACTTCTTGCTGATGAAGCCGGCAGCACGGCTGGCGATATTGATGTACTTGCCAACCAGGTCACTGTTGACGCGCGCAACGAAGTCATCGAGTGCCAGGTCGGCATCTTCGATCTTGCTGTTAAGCTTGGCGGCGTAGTAATAGCGCAGCCATTCGGGGTTCAGGCCGGCATCCAGGTATTCACGGATCGTGATGCCGGTACCGCGCGACTTGGACATCTTCTGGCCGTTGACGGTCAGGAAACCGTGGACGTTCACGGATGTCGGCGTACGGTAGCCGCTGTACTTCAGCATGGCGGGCCAGAACAGGGCATGGAAGTACAGGATGTCCTTGCCGATGAAGTGGTACAGCTCGGTTTCCGAGTCCGGCTTCCACCAGGCGTTGAAATCCTCGCCGATACGATCGAACAGGTTCTTGCAGGAGCCCATGTAGCCGACAGGTGCATCCAGCCAGACATAGAAATACTTGCCAGGTGCGTCAGGGATCTCGAAGCCGAAGTAGGGCGCATCGCGGCTGATATCCCAGTCCTGCAGGCCCGCTTCGAACCATTCGTCCATCTTGTTGGCGGCTTCATGCTGCAGGCGGCCGGTTTCGCGGGTCCAGCCTTTCAGGAAAGCTTCGCAATCGCCCAGCTTGAAGAAGAAGTGCTCGGAGTCGCGCATTTCCGGCGTCGCACCGGATACGACCGAGTACGGGTTCTTCAGGTCCGTCGGGCCATAGGTGGCGCCACAGACTTCGCAGTTGTCGCCGTACTGGTCCTTGGCGTTGCACTTGGGGCAATCGCCCTTCACAAAGCGATCCGGCAGGAACATCTGCTTGACCGGGTCGTACAGCTGGTTGATCACCCGACGGGCAATCTTGTTGTCGTCCTTGAGCTTGCGATAGATGTCGTAAGCCAGTTCCTTGGTTTCTTCCGAATCGGTGGTGTAGTAGTTGTCAAAACCGATCAGGAAGCCCTCGAAGTCCCGCAGTTGCTGGGCGTGCGACTTCTCGACCAGCTCCTTGGGCGTGATGCCCTGCTTCTCGGCGCTGATCATGATGGGCGTACCATGCGTATCCGATGCACACACGTAATAGCAGGTGTGGCCACGCATTTTCTGGAACCTGACCCAGATGTCGGTCTGTACGTGCTCCAGCAAATGACCAAGGTGCAAGGCTGAATTGGCGTAGGGCAGGGCGGAGGTAACGAGGATCTTGCGGGCGGACACGATGGAATCCTGACTGTGAAACGGATACGGAAGCTGCCGATTATAGCCGAACAGCTTAAAATGCCTGCCCTGCCGCTTAACTAAACTGTTGCCGCCGATGTTTGTACAGACGATTGATTACCGTGCCGAAGATGCGCCCAGCCACTTTGTCGCCTCGTTGCGCGAGACGGGCTTTGCCGTCTTGGAGCACCATCCGCTGCCGTTCTCGCTGATTGAAGCCATCTATGGCGAATGGCTGGATTTCTTCAATGGCGATGACAAGCAGCCCTGGCGCTACGATCCTGCACAGCAGGACGGCTGGTTCCCGCCCGATGTATCCGAAACTGCCAAAGGCAGCCGGCAACGGGATCTGAAAGAGTTCTACCATGTGTTCCCTTGGGGACGCATACCGCCGCAGTTGCAGGCCAATGCCGTGGCCTACCACAAGGAGGCCAACAAGCTGGCCGCCGAACTATTGGGCTGGATCGAGGCGGCCTTGCCTGCGGATGTCGCCAGTGGCCTGAGCGAGCCTTTATCCGGCATGATTGCCGAGAGTCCGCAAACGCTGCTGCGGGTGCTGCGTTACCCGCCGCTGGTGGGCGATGAGGCACCGGGTGCCTTGCGTGCCGCCGAGCATGAAGACATCAACCTGATCACGCTTCTGCCGGCAGCCACCGGGCCTGGCCTGGAGGTACGGGATCGCCAGGGTAACTGGCATGCCGTACCGTGCGAACTTGGCGCACTGGTCGTCAACGTTGGCGACATGCTGCAGGAAGCCAGCCGCGGCTGGCTGCCCTCCACGCCGCACCGGGTAGTGAACCCGGTTGGCGAGGCGGCCACCCGCTCCCGCATTTCCCTGCCCTTGTTCCTGCACCCGCGCAACGAGGTCGTGCTGTCCGAGCGGCACACGGCAGGTAGCTATCTGGATGAGCGCCTGCGTGAGCTGGGCGTACGCAAATAATCGATAGGCCGGTTTGTGCCGGCCGTCTGGAGTACTGAAGCATGGCTACCCTCAATGAACTGAATGCCGCACTGGCCCTGTGCGTGGACGAAGATACCGGCCGCGACTATGTGGCCATGCGCGCCGTCCGTGACCTGCAACTGGTCGGTACGGTTGCCAGTGTCACCATTTCGCTGCCGTTCCCGGCCCAAAGCCGCCACGCCGCCATCGCCCAACAGGTGGAAGCCGCCTTGCGTGCCGTAGCCGGTGTCGATACGGCTTCCGTCAAGGTCGAGACCCGTATCGAGGCCCACACGGTGCAGCGTGGTCTCACGCCGTTGCCAGGGGTGAAGAATGTCATCGCCGTTGCCAGCGGCAAAGGCGGCGTGGGCAAATCCACCACCGCGGTCAACCTGGCGCTGGCGCTGGCCGCGGAAGGCGCCAATGTTGGCATTCTGGATGCCGACATCTATGGCCCGTCCCAGCCATTGATGCTCGGCCTGCAAGGCCAGCGTCCGGAATCACCCGACGGCAAGTCCATCCTGCCCATGCGGGCGCACGGTCTGCAGGCCATGTCGATCGGTTTCCTGATCGATGCCGAGCAGCCCATGGTCTGGCGAGGCCCGATGGTGACCCAGGCCTTGATGCAATTGCTGAACGATACCCGCTGGGAGAGCCTCGATTACCTGTTGATCGACCTGCCGCCGGGTACGGGTGATATCCAGCTGACCTTGTCGCAAAAGGTGCCGGTCACCGGTGCCGTGATCGTCACGACGCCACAGGATATTGCCCTGCTCGATGCCCGCAAGGGGTTGAAAATGTTCGAGAAAGTCGGCGTGCCGGTGACGGGTGTGGTGGAAAATATGGCCATGCACATCTGCTCCAACTGCGGCCACGTGGAAGCGATCTTCGGCGAAGGCGGAGGAGGGCGCATGGCTGAAGAAAATGGCATCGAACTCTTGGGCCAACTGCCACTGGAGCTGTCGATCCGCCTCGCTACCGATCAAGGCAAGCCCAGCGTTGCGGCAGAGCCGGACAGCAAGGTCGCTGCGCTTTACAAGGCAATCGCTCGCAAGGTCGCCGTGAAGGTTGGTGAGAAAGCCAAGGATTTCTCGGCTAAGCTGCCGAAAATTGTGATTCAAAATACGTGAGGAACCCTTTCAGGAGCCACAGCTTGGTCCCTGAACGGACAACTCACTCCACGCGGAGTAAGCAATGAGCATCAAATCAGACCGCTGGATACGCCGGATGGCCGAACAGCACGGCATGATCGAACCGTATGAGCCCGGTCAGGTCAAGACAGTCAACGGCGAGCGTATCGTGTCCTATGGTACGTCCAGCTATGGCTACGATATTCGCTGCGCCGACGAGTTCAAGCTGTTCACCAACCTGAATTCGACCGTGGTGGACCCGAAGAACTTCGACCAGAACAGCTTTGTCGATGTGTCCGGCAAAGGCTATTGCATCATCCCGCCGAACAGCTTTGCTTTGGCCCGTACCGTGGAATACTTCCGTATTCCGCGTAACGTACTGACCATCTGCCTCGGCAAATCCACCTACGCCCGTTGCGGCATCATCGTTAACGTCACCCCGTTCGAACCTGAATGGGAAGGCTATGTCACGCTGGAGTTCAGCAACACCACACCGTTGCCTGCCAAAATCTACGCTGGTGAAGGTTGTGCGCAGGTGCTGTTCCTGGAAGCGGATCCTGACGATATTTGCGAAACCTCGTACCGTGATCGTGGTGGCAAGTATCAGGGCCAGGTGGGTGTGACACTGCCGAAGACCTGATTAGCGGCGACGCGATTGAGGCACCAAGAAAGACAGTCTGCATGGGCTGTCTTTCTTGGTAACTTAACTTCGTATAATGTTTATTATGTAAAGTTGTACAGATGGCTACACCGTCGCGTCAAGGCAACACTTGGCTTGTCTGATGGCGGACATATGGTTATGAATTTCCAGACACGAGATCTGAATATTCATAACCGTTTGTCTTCCGCTCTCTGCCGAGGCTCCGCCTGATATATTACTTTCCCGGAGAGATTTTAGGGTCGTCGGGCAGCCTGGCGGCCTCTTCAGGAGAGAGGACTCTATCAGGCGTAAAGAATTTCTGCTCGACGCTCCTCCTTTTTTTACCGTTACACCATGGCTTTACTGGTTTTTCCTTTCCCACCTCTAATTTACCAACATGCTTTAGCACTTCTTTGTATAAAGGGTGCTTTTTGTCCAGCAACAGCATCGCTCCGCTGTGAGTCTGCTCGGAAGGCCACAAATCTAGAGAAATGACCCCTTCTTCGTTAATTGAGGCTACGCCAATATACACGTTCTGCACGCCGCAACCCGCATGTACAGAAGCTGCAAGAACAGTTGCTACTAGTGTTGCTGCATATTTTATATTTAGCATCCCGATCCACCCTGCAAGCAAGCTCCCAGATTGTTCATGTATTCGAACAATTTTGGCCAATCGCTTTTAAATTTTTGATCCTTCCCAGCATATCTTGAGAAGCTTTCCGCAAAAGTTTCACTGCGACTATCTCTAAAATAGCTACGGATATCACTTCTATAATAGAAGTCATTGGAAACGGCAACCCTAAACGCTTTGCGGTTTGATAGCTCTCCTCCTCTGTCAATTGAATGGCCGAACTCATGAAAGAAAAGGTCATGGCTGCCATGCTGATATTTTCCCGACGTGGAAACCACAAGCGCCCTTGGACTTTTCCCTCCAGCTTCCGCCACCGGGAAGTCAATATAACCACCTGGAATTTTGTCCCAAGTTACATTTCCCCAGCCTCGGGCTACCGTATTCGTGAGGCTAGGAAAAGCATCTGCAACAGAATCTTTTGTAATGATCAGTTGGTTTCCAAGCTCTTGGAATCTATTTTTGTATACGTCCGGAAGAGCGTCAAATTTTGCGCGAATTGATGCTGCTGTTTCATATTTTTTGCTTATATCTCCAGGAGGGGCTGCATTACCAGAGCCCGCATTGACTTCTGTACTGCTGCCGTCTTCGCGAACTACTTGTACGTAACCGTCGCCGACTCTAATCTCTTTGACATCCTTTGCGCTCATTCCTTCCAAATCTTTTTTACACTCGGCGTTTCCCTTGCAAATCCCATCGACAGGATCTGGCACTGGCAGGTCTTTCGGGTCGCGCTTGCTTGGGTCATCTTTGTCTCCACCCAACCAAATCTCTTCCGCTCCTCCTCCAAAGGCGGGAATGGCCAAAAAACCAGTTGGATCTGTTAAGTTAGTAGGATTGTTCCAAACATAAGTGTAGCGGTTATAGCTTTGGCTATGCTCTGGATCCTGAATCAAAGGATCTGGACTAATAAATCGTGTTATGAGCGGGTCATACACACGACCATTCATGTGCACCAAATCTAACTGGTCCAACATCTCGTGGCCGGTAAAGCCCTTGTTGTCGATTCGACCATCAAGGCCATCAGTGGCGACGCTACCGTTCAAATTCCGGCGCTTGCCCCAAGCATCGTAAGCTAGACGCTCGATTAAATCGCCGGACTCATTGCTGATACCGATGACACTACCCAATCGGTCCGTGTGGGTCCAGTTTAGTTTAGTCGTCTGACCTGGCTCATCAATCTCAACGCCAAGCCCTGCCGGCCAATAGGTTTTGACAGTGTCATTGCCGTTCTTGGTTTCCACCTCCATCGCACCCGCATAGAGGATGTCTGTGCCATCACTCTTATGTTGCCGAGTACGTTGATGTTCTGGTCCGTAGACAAAGCTACTCCAAGCTCCCGTATTGTCATCACAACTGCTGCCGCCCTTGTTGATGCGGCGTGGCATATCAAAGCCGTTCCAACAAAGCGTGCGGCCAGCCCCCTCTGTTAGGTTTCCGTTTTGGTCATATGTGAAGGTACCAACACCAGGTACGCTACTGACCGCGTGGGGCAATCGGCCGCCACTATTGGGGTAGACATAGTTACCCGTTCCCACGCCAGTCTTACTGACGATGTTGCCGATTTCGTTGTAGGTAAACGTCTGCGCCTGGCTGGACTGGCCTACCACCTCGCTGTACTCCAAGCGATTGATCCGGTCGTAGTTAAATAGCTCCTGGAAGCCACCTTGGTCCCAGAACTGACTGCGTTGCTTGACGTTGCCAACAGCATCGTATTGATACGCTTCTTTTAGCCGCAGCGCGTCCGGTGCCAACGTAAGATCAGCTTCAAACAAGCGGCCAGAATACCGATTAAAGAGGCGATTGATCTGTAGCCGGTTCCCTAGGGCCGCATTGACAACCCGATTCGAAGCATCCTGAGCGGTGCTTTCCCACAGCAGACTGCCATTTCGCTCAATGCGATGCTGATAGCCGAGTTCGTTGTACTTGAAATCAAAAACCTTCGCCGCCGAG
Organism: Chitinimonas naiadis; assembly: GCF_054780835.1. Taxonomy (NCBI): domain Bacteria; kingdom Pseudomonadati; phylum Pseudomonadota; class Betaproteobacteria; order Neisseriales; family Chitinibacteraceae; genus Chitinimonas; species Chitinimonas naiadis. The sequence continues at coordinate 321,173 of NZ_BAAGVO010000007.1, forward strand.
CCGCCGCGTTGCTGCTGTTGCTGCGTCACAAGGCCGCGGTTGTCATACGTCGTCGTGGAGGTATAAGTATCAGTGCCGAATTTGATCGTCGTTGCTTTGGGCCTGCCGAGATCCTCGTAGGTATGGGTACGGATGTAGTCCTTCGATGAGGAAGTGCCGGTATAGGCCTCGACCACCTGACCACAGCTCTTGGTGATCGCACACCCCCCGCTGACCTGGCCATAGACCCAATGGCTTTCCAGATCACCCTCGTCATAGCGAGCAGTCATCCGCCCCAAGTCATCGAATTCCATGCGTGTTGACTTGCCCGCGGCCAGCTGGGTTGGACTGACTTGTTTCAATGTTTGGCCCAGCGGATCAACCGTGTAGGTAATCGTGCCCAGGTCTGGGTCTCGCAACTCCTTTTTGCGACCCAAGTCATCGTAGACAACGGTGACGGCATTACCCTTATGGTCGGTAACGGTAGTCAAATTACCGAAGGCGTCATGGTCGTACTTTGTGGTAATGACGGTGCCCGCGTTATCACAACACAGCTCAACCTTCTCCAGTTGGCCGACAATATTGCGGTACTCAGTCTTTTTCTGCTTGAGCGGGTTTTCATAAGCTGTTACTGGGCCGCTATAAGTCGTGATGGAGACTCTTCCTACTCCCCCGTCATCGTAGGTTGTCGTCTTCTGTATGCGGTTGAGTTGGTCATAGCTTAGCGTCGAGCCCCGTTCCGGGGTCTCACCCTTGAAGAATGGCTGGTAAGTCGTTGACACACGATCTTGGCTATCAAATTCGCTCTGCGTATAAATCTCGCGCCCATCAAAGCCCCAGCTTTGGGAGCCGACAGTTCGCCCAAGCTTGTCGGCAAAAACTAGACTTGGTACAGCGATACGCTCTGTACTTTTGTAGCTCTCTGTAATTGCCACTTGATTTGCCCCAGAAATTGGACAGGCGGCCATGCACTGCTTACGATAGTAGAAGGTTTCCGTGATGTGAGGAGTGCCCGCAGCGCGTATCTCGCGGGTGCGTCGACCAAAACCATCTATATCCCAGCTCGTGGTTACATTGTTAGAGTCGGTAACAGAAGTTTGAACACCGGTCCGGCTGTCGTAGGTGCGAGTCTCAATATGATCGAGCGCATTCTTGATCCAGACCGGGAAGCGGTACATGTTGTCATAGCCAGTCTCGTTCAACTTGCGACTCTTGTCTTTACTACTAATCGGATCGCGCCAGTACTGAGTGCGCCTGCTTATTAACCCGACTGGGTTATCACGCGCATACACCGTCTTAAGCTGAAGTTCAACGTTGCCCGGTTCGATTGTTTCGGTATACAGCCGCCCCTTGCTGTCGTATTCAAAAGATGTATGTCGCGTCTGCTGACCCGCTGGCGATTGCTTAGTAAGTGCAACGTTACGAAGCACACCCAGTCGCCAAGTGCCAGGATCGTTGTCGTAACCATTGATTGTTCGAGTTAGAAACTGGCGACCATCGGCACCCACGGCAAGCACATCTACTTGGGTTGGGTTGCCATAGTTATCCTCGAACTTCGTCGTCGTGGTCGTCTTGCCTACGTAAGAACCGCCATAATCCCGGCGCTCGCTCACGCTGCTTGCCACGTAAACAAATGAGGTCTGCCCGTGGAGCTGCGGAATCACTTTCTCGGCGAACGTGCTCTCTGTTTCCTCCAACGCCGTTCCGTCGGACATGACGGTACGATGTTGCAACATGCCTACGTAAGGCCAGTCCTGACGATATACCTCAGTAGTACGCATTGCTACTTCTGACAGTTGTACTGTACGGCTTGCCATACCCACGCTACCACGGCCTGAGAGGTCAAGCGCCGCGTCAGCATAGCTGTAACTGTGCTCTCTATACCCGCTAACTGCTCCGTAGTCGAATTGCAGGCGGGATACCAACTGCCCTGGGTTAGCAATTGGCCTCAATGGATAGCTATATGTTTTCCCCTGGCTCTGTTGGAAGGCACCGCTACTCGCATATTTGGCACGTTGCTCGTGACCAAAGCCATTTTTGACACGAACAATTCGATCCAACCCATCATCGACATTTGGAGTGAAGAGTTCCCAGTGAGGGTCATCCGTGCCACCGATATAGGTCGCCATTTCCAGGCGTCCCTCACCCGTGAAGTCGCCTGCCATCGTGGCATTGGGAATACCTGGCTTGGAGGTAAACCAAGACGAGGGGGCACTCCCCTCGGTACAAGTGAACTTGTCGCCAAACAGACTGCAAGTACCCGCGTTGTAGAGCCACTGTATAGCGCCATTACCGAAGGCGTCACCGAACGCCATGGACTCATTCAGATTGGGGAGGCCGCCAGTTGTCAAACGGCAATCAAGGCTCGTTCCAGTTCCGTAGCATATCCCTCGTGGTGTACCTAGCTCCGGCTGACTGCGATCCACAAAGGGGTAGTCCAGATAGCCATCACCGTTAATGTCTACAACTAGCGAAGTCTGCCTTACGGTTGCAATCGTATCGAGCAATCCAGATACAGTTGGAGAGACAGTTGAAACCGGGTTGCAATCGAAGCCGTCCTTCCCTGTAAGACAGAGATCTCCGGTCGCAAACATATAGTCCGCAATACCATCACCATCAAAATCACTGCTTGCGCGTTCAACGTTGTTACGTACCCAAACGCCGTCAATGTCATCAGACATGATGCGTGCTTTGATTTTGTCGACATTGCGCCAAGGTTTACAAGTTACGCTCTGGCCAATGACGTTGCAGCGCTGACCTCCATTCAGCGTCAGCAGCATCTCACTCTTACCGTCGCCATCAACATCTGCAACGATGTCCGAGAACAGTTCCTCAGGTCCAAGATTGATCTCTGGGTCGCAACCCAGTGTTGCGGCATCTGCTCGACCGTTCACCCGGCAACGCAAAATCGCGAACTGGTTTCGTTCGTTTTCTGCGTCCCAGCTGACGCGTGGCCACAGAAGCTCGGGTCGACCATCACCATCAAAATCACTGATGATGGGCATGTAGATTTTCGACGCGGTACCCGAATACGTATAAGGGAGCGTCGGGAGTGTAGCGGGGGTCTGAAGCTTCACAAAGTTGGAACCCGTCGACAGGAAAATTCCGTCGCGAGCAACAATGTCGGACTTTCCGTCGCCATTCAGATCGACGACGGAAATTGACCCCTCGAAACTCTTATCCAGTAGTCCCGAGGCACCTTGTTTCAATGGAATACTGGGTCCCTGCCAACGTCCGAGCCCAACGTAGCTGATATTCGAAGCATTGCCCCAGTCAAATTGGGTAGCAGGCAAACAGTTATCCTGAGCATCACAAGCCTGTACCGATACCAATCGACTACGATAGCTGGTTGGGCTTTGGTCATAGGCAAGTCGATATTGCAATGCCTGAACGCCACGCGAACCATCTGGTTCCGTATCGGTAAACGATGTTACTTGACGCAAACGTTGGCGTTGATCCACATGACTGCCAAATAAATATGCAATACCAGTATCGGGGCGTTCTGCATTGGGATCTGCATCTGTGCCGTAGGCAAACTCAACTTTGCCATAATGGCTTAATCCCGCTGCGCTGTTGCCCCCCCAGCGAATCGCTTTCGGGGTGTGTTCCCCAGTCGAGGCATTCTCGTTGTACTCGTAGTCAATGGCATTCCCCGAACGATCTTCGGTGTGATGCAATGCCCAGCGCCAAGCAAGGCCATCGGCTCTTCCTTGTCCTTCTACATAGCTATCGGCGGTATCACCGTAGAAAAGTGTCTGTCCGCCCTTTGTCAGAATCTTGAAGCTCCGCTTTCCATTGGTGACCTGAGCAAGGATTCGACTAAATCCTTCGCGTTCGGTGCGATATTCCGCGCCATCCGACCAATAGTTCGCATTGCTCAACGGAAGGTTGATCAAAATCAAACGCTGCCCATCTAAGCAAAGTCGATCAGCCGTATTAAATCGAACAGCTCCTGCCGCACCATCGATGGCGATGCTCTGCGAACAACGAGTGATAGAAGACAGGCCGTTTAGCGCCCAGCCGATACCTAAAAGGCCATTCTTACTTTGGCTGCTATAGGCCAAATTGAGCGACGGCACCATCTGGCCCGTGCCCGGTGGCAACGTAAGAGGGATTTCGTAGGTGGCCGCACCGTTAGGCGTTGAATCGAGCGTGCCGGGGAGAGTGCCCGCGTCAGGGTTACGCAAATATGGCGTGACCAAATTGGCAAGCGTCACCCCCGTGCCAGCAGGGATTACCGTCAATTGCTTGTTAGAGGTCACAATCTCCGCTCCCCCCGTCGCATAAGCCGTTGCGACCAGCGAATACGTCCCGGCCGGCACAGCAGTCCAGGTATAGCGCCAAGCACCTGCACTAAAGACAGCATCACCTATACTTGCGCCGTTCTGCTGCGTGAACTTCACACTGGCCACGGCAGGCGTGGTGGCCCCTACGGTCACTGCCAATTCAATGTTGGCACCTGCTTGATAGCTTGTGCCAGCACTTGGACTGGTCCAGCCTATCGGGCTTGTACTGGCATCCCCATCCACAAAGACCTGCCGCTCTGCGGAATACAACGTGGTATTGCCCTGCCGCACCATTGCCTGGATACGGTATGGCGTGGTGCGGCCGGAGACGTCAGTGCGGCGGGCGTAGTAGGCGCCCTCCTCCGTGTCCTTGACGCCGTCTACCCATGTCTGTCCTTCGTCGAAGAAGAACTTCACCTCATCATACGAACCAGTGCCATTGCTGATCTTGGCTTTGGCAAAGATATCGGCCTTACCGGCGTAATGGCTCTGGTCAGCCGGGGTGGTCAGCGCAATGCGCAAGCTACCTGGCATGGTGCAGGTGTTATCCGCGCAAGGCAGTACGATGCTTTGTGTCTGTGCCGCGTTCTGTGCCACAGCATAGATTGGTGCACCCGCGAATGAACTGGTGTAAGCGCTAAGGTCGATGCGGAAGCGATGAGCCGTAGTCGTGCCACAGGAAGCAAATACACCTTTGTCGAACTCTTCCGCGAGATTCGCGACGGCATTTCCAATCAGGGTGCCGCCTGTGCTGGACGGAAAATTGGCGAACAGCTGAATGTTGATTCCCGCCTCTACGCCCTTCTCGCAAGCCCAGCCTATCAACTCCGGCTTGTCCGCCGTGTTGATGCGCACCCCCTGTGCTTGGCCACCTAGCTGATTTGCGGGATTGACGATATTGACCAGTACTGGCGTGGAGTCCTGATAGTTGCCCTGGCTATCGGTCGCCCGCAGCATGAATTGATAGGCGCCCGCCGAGACGGTCAAGCTCTTGCTGTAGGCCAGGCTGGCGGCGTTACCGGTTACGGTATCGACCGGTACTGGCTCGTAGCCCGAACCGGGATTACGGAAAAGCTCCAGTTTCACGACGTTACCGTCGCTGTCGCTGGCCGAGCCCTGGAAATTCACCGACGCCGAGGCCGCGCTGACGTTGTTATTGCTGGCCTTCAGTGTGACAGTCGGCTTGACACCAACGGGAACCGAAACCTTGAACGGTATGGTCTTGGTAACCTTGTAGCCAACATTGTCGGTTGCCTCCAGATAAAGGGAATAGTCCCCTACCGGCAATGAGCGAGTGTCATCAAAGCTCGCGTAACCGCTCTCGGCCAATACTGAGCCGTTCAGCTTCACAAGCAGGCTGATGATGCTGCCGCTCGGTGATTCCGCCTTGGCGAAAAGGCGCACTGAGGCTTGGCCTCCGCTCACAACTTTGAAGTCCTGGTCGACTTGCGGGGACGTGACCGTGAGGGTGGGCGGGCGATTGATATTCACCCAGATAAACGCGGGGTCCAAAGGCCCCAAGCCCTTGTTGTCCGTTGCCGTCAAGCCAACAATGTAGACATTAGGATCCAGCGTGAGCGTACCTTCAAAGGTGTCACCACTCATGTAGGAAACAGGTGCCTGCTGCGCTGTTGGTGGAGCACCATTTACCAGTAGTTGAATACCTGCAATCGTCCCATCGGGATCGGTAGCTTTGCCCTTAACCGTAAAGGTGTAGGGGCCACTCGAAGTTTGTGTGATGGATCCTGCTGGCTGGATGAAGCTGACTGTGGGCCGTTGGTTCTGTGCTGTCACCCTGATGGTGAACGGGTCCGAGTTTTTGGATAAACCGTTCTCGGTATACGCCCGGATATACACCACATGGTCGCCCACGCTCAGATTGGTGAGCAGGGTATCGTTACGCTGGGTATTGATCGGATAGGGCTCAGCCGTCTGCGAATAGCTGACGCTATAAGTCTGCCACTTAAGGATGTTCTCGCCTTCTCGCAGCTCGACTCTATTGACGGCATCGCGGTTTGAAGTCGCCTGGACGGTAAAGGCAATGCCAGCACTCAGAGTACCGCCTGCGGAGGCATCCCCTCCGGTGGTGGTCGGTGCTACCGACACGAAATTGACACCCATCCCGGTGTTTAAACTGATGTTTGGTTGGGCACTCTTGGTGGATGCGCCTGCGTTGTCACGCGCAATGGCGTAGATCGAATAGCTACCAGTGGCGTAACCGGCGGTATTCCACACGTAGACGTAGTGATTGTTGGTGCCCGTAGTTACCGTGCCGAGAACGGTATCCTGGTTGCTGGGATTGACCAGATGAAACTCGACGCTTGCGACGGAAACGTCATCTGTCGCCGTCACATCAATTGAAACGCGGTCACCTACCAACTTGTTGCCGGTATCAGCAACTATGCTGACAACGGGGGGCGGGTTGGTTGGCGCCGGGGTAACAGTGACAGTGATGGCGTTGCTCAGTGCACTAAGACCACCATTGTCTGTAGCGCGGACCCGTAGGGTGTGGGTGCCCACGGCCAGATTGACGCTCTGATTAACGGACGGGCCATTACCGTAGGCGATCTGGGTGCTGCCATCCACTACTTCGGTCAGAACTATCGCACCATCTGTATCGGCGCCATAGCCAGTCACAGTGAGGGTAGCATTACCATTGGCAGCGGCTTGAATCGTGATGTTGCTGGTCGGACTTGCCCACGAAGCCGTTGGCGGGACATTCGGCACGATGGCGCTGACAGTGACCGAGATGGCCGAGCTGTAGCCGTAGTCGCCGCTATCATCTTTGGCGCGTAATTGCAGGCTGTGGTTGCCAACCGCGAGGGTCAGGGTGCCGGATATTGAATTGGTGGTGACGGTCCGCTGCGGTTGGCCGTTATCAAATAACACCAGCTCAACGACCGAACCATCGGTATCTGCGCCCGAGCCGCTATACGGTACGGACGCACTTGTCCCTGCTGTTACCGAATAGCTGGAAGCCGGCCCCGAGAGGCTTGCCGTTGGCACCTTTTGATCAATGGTTGTTACCGGCGGCTCGGTAAAGTTGGCGGTACCGCCAGGGCCTGTAGCAGTCCATATACAGCTGGAGGGATAGCCAACCCAAGCTTTGCTGGCGACCGAAGTGCTGCTGTTGTTGACGCCTGAAACCGTACCACCACCATTAAATCCAGTCCCACTGGCTATGCAGCTGTAAGAGACCGACGTTGCGTTGCTGGTAGTCCACGTCACCGTAGCATTCTTGGTAGCGACCATCGGGGATGGGGTGCGGGAGATGGAGATCGTCGGCTGGGGGATCGCCTGCCCAACTGTAACCACAATGGGACTCGATATTCCAACGCCAGAATGGCGATACGAAGTCGTCGCACTGTAGTTGATGTCGTAAGCACGGGCGGTAAACGTGTAGGTACCGGCGGGCAAGCTACTCACACTAAAGCCGTAGCTGGGTTGGGCGCCAGACAGCGTCGCTATCAAGCTCCCGTCGCGGTAGAGCTCGACTTTGGAGATGGGCTTGTCAGCCCATTCGTCGTAGGCATAGACGCTGAAATTGACGCTGGCGGGTGCGGATACCGAGATATTCCCGGTTGGGGAGGTGAAGCTGACGGTAGGTGGCGCGCAGTTCCAGGAATCGTCGCACCCGGCCATGGCCGGTGCACTGAGAAGCAGCAATAAGACGCCTATCCATAATGCGGCAACAGCATGCCAAGAACGTTGAACAAACGTACCCACAACGTATGCATGGCGCATACGCCCTCCCCGATTAATTGTTCGCATCAAATTGTGGTCAGGACTGCGATCGAGCGCAGTCGCTGAAACCACTTCTCGCAGAGATCTTCCTTATCCCTACGTTTTTTGGGCTTAGTCGACTGTTAGTACATCAGTACAAACTGAAGCCGGCGGGATACTAGAGGAGCTTTTGAGAGGGCCGCATCCCCCAAATGGATGAAACTGGTGTTTTACCAACACAGAAATCGCGACTGTGCAAATTCGCCTGTTTTTCCGAGTTTGGGTAACGATGTGCCGTGAGCTCCTCTGCTAGACTCGCGCCGCATCATGATTCCCGCATTAACCCGTAGCGACGGGCTAAAGCGGCATTCATGCGAATGACTAAAACAATCCAGCAGAGGGAGCGGCACATGCGCAAGGCATGAGCCGGGGTGTGCCTGTTCCTATTTGCGACCCGAATGGCAGCGCTCCAAAACGCTTATGTGGCCCCCTACTTTCTCCGCCTATTTTTACGCTTTGCGCCGGCTGGCCAATGCGAGGCCATGGCTACTTGGCCTGGTAGGGCTGTCTTTGGTGGTTTTGAGCGTCTCGACCGTCGCCAACCTGCAGCAGCGCCGTAATCTGCACAACTTACGCAACGAAGCCGGTGCCCTACGCGCGGCCCCCAAGGCCAATTCAGCAGTGCAGGCGGAATCCGCCAAGCACGGGGTGATCAAGCTACCCGCGTTCAAGAGCGCGGCCTTTGTCGATGGCCTGGGCAAGCTCGCCGATGCGGCCAAGCTGCCCATGAATGAGATCACCTTCTCGCTCGACGACAATGCAGATCAACCTTATCTGCGCTATCGCGCCACGATGACGGTAGAGGCCAGCTATCCGGCGATCCGCCGGTTTGTAGAGAAGGTACAGGCCGACATGGATAACGTCTCGCTCGATACGCTCAATTGCACTCGAGCCGACATCGACGTCGCGGAAGTCAGCTGTGATCTGGGCTTGTCGGCCTTCTACGCACGAGGTGAGCGTGGATAAGGCCAGCCAGCGCCGCTGGTGGATCTGGCTGGGTTTGCTCGGGGCAACCATCGCCGCCATGGTGTACCCGACGGAAGAGGATGGGGCCGCGGTCAGCGAGGTAGCCCAGCCGAACCGGCCGGCCGCCGTCAGCGCGGTGCCGGGCCAGCCTGTGGCGTCTGCCGCGTCCGAGCCCTCTGCTGCCCTGCCGGACATGAAGGCCGACCCATTTGCGCCGCGTGGCTGGCAAGCGCCGCCCCCACCGCCGCCTCCGGCACCGGTGGTCGTCGCGCCCATTGCGCCACCTGCACCTGTCGGACCGCCGCCCCTGCCCTATCGCTTCATGGGCCGCCTCAATGATGGCGGCGACCAGGTGATCTACCTGAGCCATGGCGACCAGACCGTGATCGCCCGCGCTGGCGAGACCCTGGAAAGCACCTACAAGGTGCTGGGCATCGACGCCCAGCGCATCGAATTCGAATACCTGCCGACAGGCGACAAGCAGTCGCTGACGATTGCTGCTCCAGAAAACTGAACCTTATGCCGTCTCATTCTTCCTTTCATTTTCCGCTCAAGCCGCTATGTGCACTGGCGCTGCTGGCGCTCTCTGGTTGCGCCGCCGGCTACCATCACCGTAGCGGCCTGGAATACATGGACAAAGGGGCGTATGCGGAAGCCGTGCAGGAACTGCAGCAAGCGGCCGAGCTGGAGCCGCAGGATGTACGGTTCCGCACCGACTGGCTCAAGAACCGGGAGACTGCCACTCGCCGCTTGCTCGCGGCGGCCGACACGGCCTACCAGGCCGGCAAGCAGGACGAAGCCGAGCAACACTACCGTACCATCCTGAAATACGAGCGCAGCAATGCCCGCGCGGAAGCCGGCCTGGAAAAAATCACCCGGACCAGACTGGCGACAGAAGAAGCCACCAAGGCACGCGAGGCACTGACGCTGGGCGACACCGTTACAGCCATGAAGCTGGTCGGCCGCGCCCTGGACAATATGCCGGACCAACCGGAAGCCAAGGCGGTACGGCGCGAGATCGAAGCCCTGCAGGCCAAGGACATGCTGACCGCACCGACCTTGGGCACGTTGTACAAGAAGCCGATCAACCTCGAGTTCCGCGATGCCAGTATCAAGATGGTGTTCGAGGCGCTCTCGCGCACCACGGGCATCAACTTTATCTTCGACCGGGAAGTAAAAAGCGACCAGCGCACCACGGTGTTCCTGCGCCAGACCACGCTGGAAGACGCGATCGATGTGATCCTGACCACCAACCAGCTCGACAAGAAGATACTCAACGCCAGCAGCGTGCTGATCTACCCGAACAGCGGCAACAAGACCAAGGAATACCAGGATCTGGTTGTCCGGGCCTTCTACCTGGGCAGCGCAGAGGCCAAGCAGACCGCGTCCATGCTCAAGACGGTATTGAAGCTGAAGGATGTGTTTGTCGACGACAAGCTCAATATGCTGATTCTGCGCGAGCCGCCGGAGACCATCACCCTCGCCGAAAAGCTGATTGCGTTGCATGACCTGGACGAGCCGGAAGTGATGCTGGAAGTGGAAGTCCTGGAAGTAAACCGCTCGCGCCTGTTGGACCTGGGTATCAAGGTGACCGATCAGCTCACCGTGACACCGCTCGGCGGTACGGCCAGCGGTGGTAGCGATTCAGCCGGCTCGTCGAGCATCAGGCTCAGTGACCTCAAGCACCTGAATGCCGACAAGCTGGGCATTACGCTGCCGAGCGCCACGGTAAGCTTCCGCAAGGAAGATGGCGACGCCAACCTGCTGGCCAACCCACGTATCCGTGTGCGCGACCGGGAAAAAGCCAAGATCCTGATCGGCGACAAGGTGCCTGTCGTGACCACCACGACTACGCCCAATGGTTTCCTCAGCGAGAACATCCAGTACCTGGACGTCGGCCTTAAGCTGGACGTCGAACCGGATGTCCATGTCCGCGATGAGATCGGGCTCAAAATCGCGCTGGAAGTCAGCTCATTGGTCAGCACAGTCAAGACCAACAACGGTTCTCAGGCCTACCAGATCGGTACCCGCACCGCGAGCAGCGTGCTGCGCCTGAAGGATGGCGAGACGCAGGTGCTGGCCGGTTTGATCAGTGACGAAGACCGCTCCGCTGCAAACCGTATCCCTCTGCTCGGGGATTTGCCTATGTTGGGTCGCCTGTTCTCCAGCCAGAAGGACGACCGCAAGAAGACCGAAATCGTACTGTCGATCACGCCACGGTTGATCCGCAATATCCAGCGCAAGGAACCTGCAGCAGAGTCGTTCTGGTCCGGTACCGAGGCCAGCCTGCGGACCAAGCCCTTGCAGTTGCGCAGTATTGAAAGTGTGCCCGCCACATCCAAAACAAATGCGGTGAATACATCCGCCCCAGCAAGTAGCGGCCCAGTCGCCAAGCCTGCGCCCGCAGCCGCCACGGGGGGTATCAAACTCAATTGGCAGGGACCTAATCAGGCCAAGGTGGGTGAACCGATTACGTTGGAGCTACGGCTGGATAGCGTTGAGACATTACGTGCCGCACCGATCCAGTTTGCCTACAACCCGGCGATGTTCGAGGTCGTGGCGGTGAAGGAAGGCGATTATTTCAGCAAGGCAGGCAAGGCCAACTTCACCCAGTTAATCGACAAACCCAGCGGCCGAGTGTCGATTGGCCTGGCCAGCGGTGAATCTACAGGCGCGAAGGGCGAAGGCCGTTTGTTCAGCGTAGAGCTCAAACCACTACAGGTACAGCCGGAGGCGGAGATCAGCCTGGTCGCGATGACCCCAGTCGGTAGTCAGCAGGCGGTGGCTAGGCCTAACCTGCCCATCGCCCACAAGATCAATATCGTTCAATGACCCAGGCGCCGCCCTCTTCTTCGCGTCACCTGCGCGGCTTCAGCTTTGTCGAGTTGTTGGCCTCGTTGGCCATTCTCGCGCTGCTGGCGTCCGTCGCCATGCCGCTGGCGCAGACCACGGTCAAGCGCAGCAAGGAGATGGAATTGCGGCGAGCCCTGCGTGATATCCGCCAAGGGCTCGACGCCTATAAGCAAGCGTCATCGCAAGGCCTGGTTGCGACCTTACCCGAACAAAGCGGTTACCCGGCGACCTTGATGACCCTGGTCAACGGCGTGAGCAACGCCAAGAACCCCACTGGCCCCAAGCTTTATTTCCTGCGCCGACTACCGCGTGATCCCTTCTTCACCGATGCGACCGTGACAGCGGCCGACACCTGGGGCAAGCGCAGCTATGAGTCGCCGCCGGATAACCCCAGAACAGGCGACGATGTATTCGATGTGTATTCCCTGTCCGATCAGGTCGGCCTCAATGGCATCGCCTACAAGGAGTGGTAAGCGTGCGTAATCGTGGCTTCACCATTATCGAACTGCTGGTGGCCTTGGCCATCATCGCAACCTTGTTGTCCATCGCGGCGCCCCGTTATATCGGCAATGTGGACAAGGCCAAGGAGGATGTCTTGCGCGAGGATTTGTACATCCTTCGCGATGCCATCGACAAATTCTACTCGGACAAGGGCAAGTACCCGGAGAAGCTCGATGACTTGGTCGAGCAGAAGTACCTGCGGGCGATCCCGGTCGACCCGTTTACCGAGAGCGCTAAAAGTTGGGTATCGGTTGCACCGACCGACAAGTCGGCGGGCCTGATACAGGATGTAAGGAGTGCCGCACCCAACAAGGCCCGCGACGGTACTTTCTTTAAGGACTGGTAGCGGTGCGACATCAAACGGGTTTTAGCTATTTCGTGGCGCTGTTTGTGGTGGCGATTGCGTCCATCGTCGCACTGCGGGCGGTGCAGAACAGCGCGACCGCCGAGCGACGCGCGCGCGAAGCGGACCTGCTGTATGTCGGCCAGGCCTACCAGGAGGCGATACGCCAGTACTACGAGCTGTCACCAGGGTCCGGCAAACGTTACCCACCCAATATGGAGGCGCTGCTTAGGGATTCGGACACCACACGAACCCGGCGCTATCTGCGACGCGTGTACCGTGACCCGATCACTGGAAGCCCTACCTGGGGCGAAGTACCGGCCTTGGATGCGACCGGCAAGGTAGTAGGGATCAAGGGTGTGTACTCCTTATCCACCCAGCAACCGATCAAGGTAGATGGATTTCCGGCGGCGCTGGCGAGTTTTACTGGCGCAAAGCGCTACATGGATTGGCAGTTTGTGTATCAACCCAATTAAGGGCGCCATGCCCACAGGAGCGGAGCGATGAAGAAGAAACAATATGGTTTTACCTTGCTGGAACTGCTGGTGGTCTTGCTGATCATCGGCCTGCTATCGGCCTTTGTCGGCCCCAAGTACTTCTCGCAGATTGGCCGGTCAGAGCAGAAGGTGGCCAAGGCGCAGATCGAGGCATTCGACAAGGCGCTGGACCAGTACCGGATCGATGTCGGTGCCTACCCTACTACCGCGCAAGGCTTGGCGGCCCTGTATGCCGCGCCCAATGGCGAAGGCAAATGGCATGGCCCCTACCTCAAGAAGGCAGTTCCGGCGGACCCCTGGGGCAAGGCCTACGAGTACAAGTCCCCCGGCGACAACAAGCGCGACTTCGACATCATTTCCTATGGCAAGGACGGTAAGACCGGTGGCGCTGACGACGATGCCGACGTGACCAGCTGGACCGACCAGGCCAAGAGCTGACGGGCGGGCACGGTGCCACGTTTCCAGGCCAAGGTATTGAACGCCAGCATGGCGGTGGAGCTGGTGGAGCTTGAGGCTTCCAGCGAGGAAGAGGCACGCCATTTCCTGGCGTCGTCCGGCAAACGTTTGCTGGCCTTGCAGGCCAAAGGATCGAGCCGCCCGAGTGCATCCCGTAGCCGCTTCAACCTGACAGTCTTCAACCAGCAGTTGCACTCCTTGCTGGAAGCAGGCCAACCGATTGTCGATACGATCGAGATCCTGGGCCGTAACGACAAGGCCGGTCGACACCAGGCGGTATACGACAGCTTGCTGCTGAGCCTGCAGCAGGGTAAGCAGCTATCTGAAGCCATGGCAGGTCTGCCCTCGGTCTTCCCTCCGCTGTATGTGGCGATGGTCAGGGCCAGCGAGACCACGGGTACCGTGCGGGCCTCGATTCGCCGCTTCATGCACTATCAGAAGCAGGTGGACGACATACGCGGCAAGCTTGTCTCGGCGGCGATCTATCCCGCTATCCTGGTCAGCGTCGGCTTTCTGGTGATCGCATTCCTGATGCTGTACGTGGTGCCGCGTTTCAGTGCCGTGTTCGACGATGTGGCCGTCCGCAACGCCAGCTCGGCTGGTTTTATCCAGATATGGGGCGGCTTTGTACGCCACCACGGTGCGGTGGCCTGGACGAGCTTCTTTGCCGTCATCGGCATCCTGTTGGTTCTGGTACTGCACCCCAGCGTGCGTGGCTGGCTATCCCGCCGCTTGCTGACCCTGCCCTGGGTGGGGGAGAAGCTGTGGATACTCCAGTTGGCGCGCCTTTACCGTACCTTGGGCATGTTGCTCAAGAGCGGCGTGAGCGTGCTGGCCGCGATGCGGATGACCGAAGCGTCGCTGCCGATCGCCATGCGGGCTGATCTGCAAACGGCGGCCCAGGCGGTGGCGGAGGGGCGGCCGCTGTCGGCCGTATTGACGGAAAACCAGCTCAGCACCGAGGTGGCGCAACGGCTGCTGGTGGCTGGGGAATCCTCCGGCAATCTCGACGAAATGATGGAGCGCATTGCCGACTTTTACGATCAGGAAGTCGCCACCTGGGTGGACGTGGTCGGCCGCCTGGTCGAGCCGGTACTGATGGTCGGCATCGGCCTCGTGATCGGCGCCATTGTGATGATGCTCTACACGCCTATCTTTGATCTGGCCAACGCAATCTGATGACTCAAACGCTTACCCTACCCTCTCTCAAAGCTGCCACGCTGGCGGCGACGCCAATGCATGACTGGCTGAGCCTGTTGGTCGAACAAACCGATGCCAGCCGCGCCGACTTGTTGGCGCAGGCCGCGACATTGGCGGGTTATGCCGTGCTTGATCACCATGCACGCTGGCCGCTGCGGCCGGATTTCGAATCCGCTGCCTATAGCGACATGGTGGAACGCGCGGCCATGGTGGGCATTGATGAGGCTGGCCGACATTGCGCCGTGAGTGGTCAGCCGCTCGATGGCACCCTCGGCGCGTGGTTGGCGGGCCTGGGGGTCGCGCTGCATGAGGTCTACCTGGTCGATCCGCAAGTGCTCCGTCGCGAACTGGACAAGCATGAATCCGCTTTCAGTGCGGTGGCGGATGCCGTCGGCGTCGAGCAGGTGATTGAGCTGGCGCGCGATGACAGCGCCGACCTGACGTTGACCTCGATCCAAGGGGAATCGAGCCCCGCCGTGCGGCTGGTCAATTCGACAGTGTTCGATGCCTTGCGCTATGAGGCCAGCGACATCCACCTCGAATCCATCCCTCAGGGACTGGTGGTGAAGTTCCGTATCGATGGCGTGTTGACCAAGATCGCGACTGTCAATAACCCTGCGCTAGCCGAGCAAACCATAGCCCGTATCAAGGTACTGGCTGAACTGGACATTGCCGAGAAGCGGGTGCCGCAGGATGGCCGTTTCCGGGTTGCCTCCAAAGGCCGGGATATCGATATCCGGGTGTCGATCATGCCGAGCATCCATGGTGAGGACGCGGTGCTGCGTATTCTCGACAAGCAAGCCTTGATCGACCAGGTGCAGCGCCTGTCGCTCAATTCCTTGGGCTTTGATCAGGAGACCATACGCTTGCTGCGGCGCCTCTCGGCGGAGCCCTACGGCATGATGCTGGTCACCGGCCCGACCGGTAGCGGCAAGACCACCACGCTCTATGCGGCGCTGACGGAGATCAATAATGGTGAAGACAAGGTCATCACCATTGAAGACCCGGTGGAATACCAGTTACCCGGTGTGCTGCAGATACCGGTCAACGAGAAAAAGGGCCTGACTTTCTCGGTCGGTTTACGCTCCATTCTGCGGCACGACCCGGACAAGATATTGGTGGGTGAGATCCGTGACCCTGACACCGCCCAGATTGCGGTGCAATCCGCCTTGACAGGCCACTTGGTGTTTACCTCGGTACACGCCAATAACACCTTCGATGTGATCGGCCGTTTCATGCACATGGGCGTGGACCCCTATAACTTTGTGTCCTCGCTCAATGGCGTGGTGGCGCAGCGTTTGGTGCGGCAGAACTGCCCATCCTGCGTGGAGGATATCGAGATCGACCCCGAATTGTTGGCGGAGTCCGGCATTCTGGATAGCCGCAGTTATCGATTCCGTGCCGGCAAGGGCTGCACCCACTGCCGTGGTACCGGCTACAAGGGTCGCCGCGCGGTGGCGGAAGTACTGCGGTTGACCGATGAAATACGGGAGATGATCGTGAGTCGGGCCTCGATCCGGGCGCTCAAGGAACAAGCCCGCAAGGAAGGTACCCGTTTTCTGCGCGATGTTGCGCTGGAACTGGTGCGTGAAGGACATACCACGTTGCAGGAGGTGAACCGTGTCACTTTTGTGGCCTGATACCCTCCAGCTAGGGTTGTTTCCTGGGCATTGCTGGCTGGCAGATCGCGCCGGCACCATTGACCATAATCCAGCACAAGGCATGAAACTGGGCGATGCCCTGCTCAATGCCTTGGCCGATCTATTGGCACAGCAGGCGGAACGGCGACATAAAGGGAGCCGTATGACCGTCATCGTCTCCGATAATCTGGCTGCGCTCTCCACCTTGCCCTGGCAAAGCGATCTACAGCGCAAGGAGGAACGTGAGGCCTATGCCCTCGCCTGCTTTGAACAGCAGAATCTCACCGTGGATAGCAACTGGGTAATGCAAGCTGATTTCCGCCACCATGGTGCAGTGGGACTGGCCTATGCCTTGCCGCGAGATTGGCTGATCCGCCTTGTGGACCTGCTAAGCGCCCATGATCTGAAGCTGCTGGAAGTCTTGCCCGTAACCGCCGCCGCCTATTACCGCCACAAGGCCGTACGTAAGGGAGGCAGTACCCTGCTATTACGCGAAGCAACGCGAACCACCGCACTGCACTACAGCGGGGCCACCTTGCGGGAAGTCGATGTGGAGCCCGTTACCGGCGGGAGTCAGGACCCGGGCCGGCGGCTTTTGACACGCCGGTGTGCCGAGATAGACGATATCGACACGGTGTTCGAATGGTCACCGGAACCATCGGATCACGCCAAGCTGGCCAGCTATGTCACGGCCATGCTGCCGACTGCCCAGCATGTGCGTATCGCCCGGGAGGCATGGCGTTAAGATGGATAGACTCGATCACTACCTGCGCCCCCGTCCAAGGCACGGCTGGGTGTTTGTTCTATTTGCCGGGCTGATACTGGCCGGTGCCGCATGGCTTGGATATCAAGCCTATCGGCAGCATCAAACCAGCTTGCTTGCAGAGGCGGGCAATGCGCGTTTGCGCAGCCAACTCGTCCAGAAGGTTGAACCGGTAGATAGCAAGGAACAGCAAGCCGAACAGAAACATTGGGCAAGCATCAAGGCCGAACGGGACTTCCCCTGGCAGACGGTGTTGATCGCCATGGAGAATACCGCTGCCAAGGACATTGAACTGCTTGAGTTCTTGCCTGAGAAGCGTAACCGGCAATTGGTGTTGAAAGGCGAGGCAAAGGACCAGAAAGCGCTGGTTGCCTATATCGAGGCTTTGTCCGCGCAACCCGCCTTGCGGCAGGTCCATCTCGCGCATCAGCAGGCCTTGGTGCGCGATCGGCTGGAGACCGTGGAATTCGAGATCAAGGCGAGACTTTGACCACGACAGCAGGTTCAGGGCACCGCGTCGCGTGCGAGTATCGATCTAGGCCGGTTAGTCGGCGGTTAAAAACGGAGAGAACCATGGGGCTGGCGGCGATGTGCAGTCGGCCGCTCTCAGGGGCGTATACGGCGTTTATGTGGCATGACACCAGAAATCTGCTGGTGTCCAAGGTAGCGGCTGTTTAGTGTGGTGCCGCCGAGCCCGTAAACTCCCCCATTTGGTGATCTACGAATCAAACGATCCTCGACGTATACTGGGCCTGCCTGTCGTCGGTAGCCTACCGACCCCTTCGCCACTGGCGTTGATGAGGGCTAGCGCGGGCGGCTCCCGCGCGGCAGGCTTTTCCCCGCCCTTCCGCCTAGGCGTGGATCGCTGAATCACGCGATGTAGTGATCACACCTACCGACATGCCTATCACCGGCTGTAGTTGAATGTCGAGCTCAAGACTTAATGAGGTCTCGCACCCGTCGCGTGGACAGTTGCAGACGGCGGGCAATCTGATTGGTCGACTCCCCTGCTTGGTATGCCACGAGTATTTCTCGGTTCCGTTGAGCGAGTTGAGCGCCCTGCCCTTTGGGGATGTAGATTTGCTCGCCGGCCAAGTGCTTTAACAGTCGGTCGGTGCTCTCTGGCCCGATGGCAGAGACCAACTGGTTGAACACGGTGCTACGCTCGTTGCCCAATTTGGGCAGCTTGATGGAGACCCCGCCCAACTGCTGGCGCAGTCGATCCGCAATGTTGTCCCCGAGAAGCTGGATGACGGCTTGATAGGCCGATTCTGAGGTTGGTGCACGCATGTCGTCTCCTGGGCGATGGAATGGTTTCCAGCTGGCAGAGCGAATGGTGGGTGTTTCTGAGCGGTTTGCTAAGAGTGACCGATGTCAGCGCTTTGGCGGGTATTTATCAGGTGGGGGCTTTGAGGATTCGCCAGATCTGTCGGTCCGAGATCCGATTCCGTATCGACAAGCTCATGACGGGGTATGACCGGGATGAAGCGGAAATTCCACCACATCACCTGCAAGGCACTGATTTGTAGTAGATAAGTGCGCTAAGTCGTTCTCCCCTCTTTCGACCAAACCATGTCCTATGATCATTCATATCTATGGTGGCTCATGGAGGGGAAATGGCTTCAATCGAGAGGACTGCTTATCCAGTATTTGCCAAGGCCTACAGCGCGAAGGAGTTACAGCAGTACTTCGTGCCCACGGCGGACGAGATCGCGTGGCTGACCACGCGGGGACGTACCGCCTCCCTCCGATTGGGCCTTGCCGTATTGCTGAAATCTTTCCAGCATCTGCACTACTTCCCTGCCCTTGATGACATCCCCACCGTAGTTGCTGACCACATTCGCAGTGCACTCGGCCTGGGGGAAGGTATCGAGGTGGACTACTCCGCCAAAAATACTATCTATCGCCACATGGCGGCAGTCCGCGATTACCTCCAGGTAACCCCCGTGTACGGCCAAGCGAGTCTGGAGGCGGCGCAGCGGTTTGCTTATGCAGCTGCCAAGCTGATGGATCAGCGCGTCGATATCATCAATTCGGTGGTCGAAGAGCTTGTTGGTCAACGATTTGAGTTACCTGCATTCAGCACCTTGGATGAGTTGGCCGAACGTGTTCATGCCGACGTTCAAGGCAACATCTTCGATACCGTATTCAACCGGCTTTCTGCGAACCATATTGCCACGCTGGTGGCGCTCTATCGCACCGACAATATGGAGCGGCGCCTGAGTGAGTACAACGAGCTCAAGCGATCAGCGCGCAGCCCGACACGCAAGCACATGGACATGGTGGCAGATCACCTGGCGTGGCTGGAGTCGTTAGGTACGGTTGAGGATGTATTCGCTGGTATTCCCGACACCAAGATCAGGCACTTTGCGGCCCAAGCCCTCGCCTATGATGTGGCCGAGCTGAATGAGTGTGCCGAGCCCAAGCGCCATACCTTGACCCTGGCGCTGATCCACCGGATGCAAGTCCGGGCGCGTGACCAGCTCACGGAAATGTTTCTGCGACGAATGGCCACCATCCACAAACGCGCTAAAGAGGAACTCGAAGGGATACAGCGCAAGCAACGTGGCCAGGTTGAGCGCTTGGTCTGCACGCTTGATGGTGTGCTGGAAATCGTAGAACGGGAAGCCGACGACGCGATTGCTGGGCGGGAGGTCCGTGAATACCTCGCCCCCTCTGGTGGCATTAATCAGCTTCGTCTCAACTGCGCACAGGTCCAGGCCAATAGCGGCACCAATCATCTTCCCCTGGTCTGGGAGCACTTCAAGAGCCACCGATCAATCCTTTTCCGACTGGCGCACTTACTGGATATTCGGCCCACCAGCCAAGATACCGCCCTCCTGGATGCGCTAGAAGTGATCACGCACTATCAGGACAAGCACCGGATTGAATGGATTCCAGAAAGTCTCAGTCTGTCCTTCGCCTCAGAACGCTGGCGCAAACTGCTCATGCCGGCATCCGGTACGGGCGTGGGCATCAATCGCCGATACCTTGAAGTGTGTGTGTTCTCCTACCTCGCTGAGGAATTGCGCTCTGGCGATCTCAGTATTGCAGGATCTGAGGAGTTTGATGATTACCGGCGGCAGCTTCTGTCTTGGGAAGAATGTGAGGCCTTGTTGCCCGCCTATTGCGAGAAGATCGGCCTGCCACTGACTGGCAAGGATTTCGTGGACAGCTTGCGAACCTGGCTGACAGAAACTGCCAAGACGCTCGATGATAAGTTCCCCCAATGCCACGGCGACGTCGCCATCGGTGCCAACGGCGAACCCATTGTTCGGAAGGTCATTGCCAGGGAGATCCCGCCCTCAGCCATTTCGCTGCAGAACGCCCTGGTACAACGTATGCCAGCCCGGCATGTATTGGATGGTTTGGCCAATATCGAACAATGGATAAATTACACACGTCATTTTGGGCTGCTGTCAGGCAATGAGACCAAGCTCAAGCAGCCCGCTGAGCGCTACCTGATGACGATCTTTGCCATGGGCTGCAACCTGGGACCCTCTCAAGCAGCGCGGCACCTGGTCAAAAAGAACATCAGTGCGCATACCCTGTCCTTCGTCAATCGACGGCACCTTTCCCTGGAGAACCTGGGGACTGCCCAGCGAGAGCTCAACGAGATCTACTTGCGGCTGGACCTGCCCAAGGTATGGGGCGACGGCAAAACGGTAGCGGCTGACGGTACCCAGTACGATTTCTATGATGAAAACCTGCTGGCGGGCTACCACTTCCGCTACCGCAAGATGGGCGCGGTAGCCTATCGGCACGTTGCCAATAACTACATCGCCGTGTTTCGGCATTTCATACCACCCGGCGTCTGGGAGGCCATCTATGTGATCGAGGGCTTGCTGAAAGCGGGCCTCAGCGTCGAAGCCGATACGGTGCATTCCGACACGCAAGGCCAGTCGGCGACGGTCTTCGCCTTTACCCATCTGCTGGGTATCAAGTTGATGCCGCGGATACGGAACTGGCGCAACCTGATCCTGTATCGTCCCGATAAGGCCACCAAGTACGAGCACATCAATCGTCTCTTCAGCGAAACGGTCGATTGGGATCTGATCGACAAGCATTGGCAGGACTTGATGCAGGTCGCCCTGTCCATCTATGCCGGCCGTATATCCTCGGCAACCTTGCTCCGCAAGTTGGGTTCCTATAGCCGGAAGAATCGGCTGTACTTCGCCGCCCAGCAACTGGGGAACGTCGTCCGCACCGGCTTCCTGCTGGAGTGGATCGGCAGCCGCGAATTAAGACAAGAGATCACTGCCAATACCAACAAGATCGAGTCGTACAACGGCTTTTCAAAGTATTTTTCTTTTGGCGGCGATGTGATTGCCGTGAATGAACCTGATGAGCAGCAAAAGCGCCTCCGCTACAACGACCTGGTATCCAGTGCGATGATCCTGCAGAACACGGTAGACATGATGCGGACATTGCGCACCTTGGAGAGCGAAGGCTGGAAGGTGACCGAGGAGGACCTCTCCTTTCTCAGTCCCTACCTCGTGGCCCATATCAAGCGGTTTGGCGAATACAACGTCAGGCTGAACAAGACACCAGAATCCTGGATACATGAGGAGGCGTTTCAATACGCTGCTGGGTCGGCCCGGATGCAGAGCCGGACCGCAAAGAAGACGATGAGGACGTAAATGGCGAGCTTTACTGCGATCTCGAAAGAGCGCTTCAACGCTATCTGCTATTGCCGGGCACCCACGCTGAAACTCTTTACCGAAGAGATCGAATGGTTCGAGCTCGAACAAGAGGGTATTCGCCTGGTAGCGGCGGTTGCGCTCTGCAAGATTGATAAGGACTACAACGCCATCATTTTGGGTAGAGATGCTCGCCGGCTCTACCGCGCAATCCACGTGATCGTGTCTAAAGCGAGCGTGGCTGAGGTTTTGGCGGCCATGACGGAGCAAGTGGCAGCGCTGATTGCGAGCCATGTGGATGGTGTCTTCCCGCAAGGGGATGAAGAGATCGGCCCGTTTTACCTACTCCGGCAAAAGGTCCATTCGGACAAGTTCAACCGATACTTTCAGATGTTGAACAATGACCCTATGTACCATCCGGCCAAAGTGATGCTGGAGGAGCTGGCTTACTCGTATACCGATCCAGATGGTGTGTTCATCCGGCACTTCCAGTCCAATGACTTCAATGCCCGTCTATTGGAGTTGTACTTGCATGCGGTCTTCTATGAGCTCGACTTCACGGCCGATCGCCAGCATCCGCAGCCCGATTTTCTGATCAGCAAATGGGGAAACACGATTGCAGTCGAGGCGGTCAGCGTCGCCCAGATTGATCCGGATGAAGCGCCCGTGGCGTTGACAGCGGCCGTGGCTGAAGAGCTGGATCGGCACGCCATGGAGGACATGCCTTTTCGGTTCCATCGTGCCTTATTGAAAAAGATGCGGCACAAGCCTGAACCAGCGAACAAGCACTACTGGGAATTGGCGCATACCGTAGGACACCCCTTTGTCCTGGCGATACAGGATTACTCCCGCAAGATGTCGATGACCATTTCAGGTGAGGCGCTCCAGCGCTACCTTTACGGTTTTACGGTCGATCAGGAGGGATGCCTGCAAAGAGCCGAATCGCATACCGTCGGCAATCGCAGCATTCCCGTCGGCTTTTTCCGGAACCCACAGAATCGCCATGTTGCAGCGGTCATGCTGGCGAGAGGAGCGACGCTGCCCAAGTTCAATCGCATGGGGCGTATGGCCGGTCTGATCAGTCCAACGTCTTTTGCCGTGCTGGAGGGACTGCGAACAAACGGCAAAGGCGAGTACGAGGAGTTTGTGAGCATTGTCGATCATCCCGGTCACAAAGAGAGCTGGCACGAAAGCCTGGTCATTTTCCATAACCCGCTGGCAGACAACCCTCTGAATATGGATCTCTTTCCGCATGTGATTCATGTCAGGGGCGAGGAAGACGGGTTTTCAGAGTACATCCCTTCAAACTTCATCGTCTCCTCGGCAACCAGGATGTACCGCGTCACAGAAGACATGGCCATCGAGCTGCGGCAGAAATGGCATGAATCTCCTGCAAACCCGGCTGCAGCGTCATTTACAGACCAGGCAGACCCTGGACCGCCTGCGCCGACATAACCCTGGCACAGTGGTCAGTTCGGCCTACGCTTGACCTTGTTGTTGCCACCTTGGAGGTGTGTATGGAGTTTCCAGAGCCAAATTTCAGCCTCACCCCCTATGGAGAGGTCGACACCAAAAGGCTAGCCTGGCTACGGGAGACCTATGACACGGCAACCCTCCTCCAGTTCGTGGACCAACTGGACGCCCTGAAGCCGAGGTTAGCCGCTAACGGAGGGATTCGGGATGATCTGCTTCAGCTTCATCGCATGGCACATACAGTGATCAACGACGCCAATTTGGCCGAGCCTCAGAACGAAATGACGCTCTGGGAAGTGGCGAATGAGTTGGCTGACGAGTTGTACAACATTTCCGATGTTTTTTCCCAAGCTGCACAGCGATTACGCCCTTTGGTAGCTTTGCGACCAGATCAGGGAGACTGAGGCTGCTGTTCCGCGGAACGGCGGCGGTTTGGGGCGCCTGTCCTGCCAGCTTGTTCCGGTGCAATTGACTAGTTGTATCGCTGCTAGAATCCGTGGAATGGCACAACGCGACCCTATCACCGACCAGTACTTCAATCAGGTCAACATAACGCTGGAAGTAGATGCCGGTATTGATGACGATGAGTTCGACCTATACAACAACGTCGACACGTTGGCTCGACTCACGGGTGCACCGGATGGCAGCACGATTCTGGTAAGCCGCCGGACGGGTGGTGAGGACGGCTTCCACCTCAAAGTGACCAATACAGGCGTGTTCCAGTACCCCTCCGAGTTCATGCTCTTTAATGATGGGGACTCGCTCAGCCTGATGCTGTGGGTTGATTCCATTTACGTAAAGGAAGCACTACAAGGCATCGGGATCGGAACTCGCTCGGTGATGATCAGTCTGAACGAAGCAAAGACCATCGGGGTGCGGAGGGTTGCTTTGTGTGCCGCCGGCAGTGCGGCGAACCAGACAATGTTCTGGGGTTTTCATGTGTGGCCAAGTATGGGATTCAATGCGGAACTACCGCCCGCCATCAAGGCAGACTTGCCCGAGGAACTGGTCCACGCCGAATATCTCTCTGATCTGATGCTCAGCGACGTTGGTGAGCGATGGTGGTATCATCATGGCGTATCGATTGATGTTGAATTTGATCTTTCAGATCAGAGTGTTAGTTGGGATTTGCTGAAGCGGTACGCAGAAGCGAAAGGTATCGGGCTATGACGACCAAATTTATTATCAGCCTGAAAAAGCTGAAGCCGACCTCCAAAGAGGCGGTAAAGAGCAGTTTGGCAAACAGCCGCACACATACGCGCGGAGTCGTTGCTTTCAAGAGCGATGTCGTCAGCTTGGAGCTGCCTCGTTCAGGGACCCAAATTCAGATCAAGAAAGTTCGTGCGGGCTAGCCTCTCCACCCCGCACCAGTCGACCCAGGGACCTCGCCATGGCGAGGTCTTTTGATTCCTAGGTCACACAGAGACCACCCATCCGTATATGCATGGGCACTCGGATCAGGGCAAGCCTTCGCCATGGGAGGCAGGCTTGAGGTGGTCCAAACGAAGCACACCAAAGGGGTCGGTCGCATCGATATAGCGCATGGCGGATTTCACATCTCGCCAACCGATGTATTCCATCAGGGTCTTTATATCCCAGCCGTTGGCGGTGGCCCAGCCGGCAAAACCTCGCCGCAACGAGTGGCTGCTGAAATCGTCCGGTGCCGGCAGGCCCGCACGGGTGAACAGACGCCTCATGAGGGGAATTAGGCTGTTCGGGTGTAGGCCTGCATCCCCAATTCCGCCCCACCGATCAATGCCCCTAAATACCGGCCCGTGGGTCAACTCCGAGAGCGCGATCCAGTCCCCATAAGCCGCGACGGGGCACAACCGCACCAGCGCCGGCACTTGGAAAGTGCGCCCCTGCAGTTGCCTGTCGCCTTTGCTTTGCGGTAAGAAACACTGCATTCCCTTACCTGGGGACAAGGTGACAAATTCCACCTGTAGCCGCTTCAGCTCATCGCCTCGAAACCCGCGCCAGAATCCAACCAGTAGTAGTGCCTTGTCGCGGCTATGACGTAGCTCGGCAGCACGGTCGCCACGCTCCTGACTCAGCCGAATGGCGCCATCCAGCCAGTTGACTACCAACTCAAGCTGCTCGACCTGCAAGGGAACGGCTTGCTTCTCAATTGCGGGATGTAGCGCCTGGATACCTTTGAGCACCTTGCGAACGACGGGCGCCTTGGTCGGGTCGGGAAAACCCTGTTCCTGATGCCATTGCGCCAGCGCCGCCAACCGTTGCTTTATCGTGCTGATGGCCAACTGGCCAGCATAGTCAGCCAGGTAGCGCGCAATGCTGTCAGCGGTAGCCGGCAGGAATCCGCGCCATTCCACCTCGTAGTGCCGGATGGCGGACTCATAGCTGCGCCGGGTGTTGGCCCGGGTAGCGGCATCCAGGTAGCGATCTAGCGTACTCATGAGGCTGTCTTGCCTTAACCCAGATGGGTATGTCGCTCCGGTTTTGCTTCGGTCTCCATTACGGCCAATCCATGCAATATCCCGCAGGAGTCGGTGGCGCGCTCGGTCTGACACTGCTGTCGCAGCTGGGTCAATTGCAGCTTGAGCTGCAGCAACTCGGCGATCCGTTCATCAACATGGCCAATGTGTTCATCGAGCAGGTGATTGATCGCGCCACAACCATCGTTGGGTTTGTCCATCAGTCCGAGCAGCGCGCGAATCTCGCTATGCGTCATGTCCAGTGCCCGGCAATTGCGGATAAAACGCAGACGATCAACATGAGCTTCTCCGTAGCTGCGGTAGTTACCGGCTGTCCGCTCAGGTTCGGGCAGCAGGCCTTCCTTCTCGTAGTAGCGGATCGTCTCAACAGTGCATTGTGCAACCTGGGCCAATTCACCAATTTTCATGTCCATCACCTCAAAATGACTTGACTCTATAGTAACTTCAGGGTGTTTGATTTGCCATGTCTAATCCTTTCACGGATATATGCCATGTCTATCTTTCGACCCGTAAAGCCGGCTCAAGGTCACGCAGCCTGTGGCCACGACCACGACCATACTCACGCTGAGCATGCTGCTACCGATGGCCACAGCCACAATCGCGACCATGACCATAGCCGTGACCACGGACACGACCATGCTCATGATGCGGTAAAAATTGCGGCAACTGAGAGCGCTGCGGTTGACGCTTGTCTGCCCGGTTGCTGTGGCGGTAGCGCTATGGAGCCTTTGCTGGGCATGACCCCTCAGGCGGAGTTAACTGAGCTGCCTGCCGGTAGCATTCGCAGCCGGATTCGTATTGCACAGATGGATTGCCCGACTGAGGAGACACTCATCCGTAAGAAGTTGGGCGCGATGGGCGAAGTGCAATCGATGGACTTCAATCTGATGCAACGCATGCTGACGGTCATCCATACGCAGGACTCGCTGCCCCAGGTGGAAGCGGCTATCCGTACCTTAGGCATGACACCTGAGGCCGAGGGTGAGGCCGCGTCGGAAGCGCCAGCCGCCGAAGCACAGGTGAAGTGGTGGCTGCTGGGCCTGTCAGGCGCGCTTGCCATCGGTTCGGAGGCAGCCAGCTGGGCGCAACTGTCAGTCTGGCTTAGCGCCATTCTTGCGGTAGCGGCGATCGCAGCCTGCGGTATCGGTACCTATAAGAAGGGCTGGATCGCGCTGAAAAACCGCGAACTCAACATTAATGCCCTGATGACCATCGCGGTTACAGGTGCCTTGCTGATCGGCCAATGGCCCGAAGCCGCCATGGTAATGCTGCTGTTTACGGTTGCCGAGCTGATCGAGGCGAAGTCGCTGGATCGAGCCCGCAACGCAGTCCGAGGGCTGATGCAGCTCACGCCGGAGCTGGCGACCGTGAAGCAAGCGGATGGTAGCTGGCTGGCCGTGGAAGCAAAGTCTGTTGCCCTGGAGAGCGTGGTCCGGGTTAAACCTGGTGAGCGCATCGCACTGGATGGCATCCTGATCACGGGGCAATCCACCGTGGATCAGGCGCCGATTACCGGCGAGAGCTTGCCCGCCGACAAAACAGTTGGCGACACGGTCTTTGCCGGTACCATCAACCAGGCGGGCTCGTTCGAGTACCGGGTAACCGCTGCTGCCAACCGCAGCACCCTGGCCCGCATCATTCATGCAATCGAAGAGGCACAGGGCAGCCGGGCTCCTACTCAACGGTTTGTGGACCAGTTCGCCAAGATCTACACCCCCTTGGTCTTTGTGATCGCACTCGGCGTAGCGATTCTGCCTCCGTTATTGACCGGTGCCAGTTGGTTCGACTGGGTCTACAAAGCCCTCGTGCTGCTGGTGATCGCTTGCCCCTGTGCCTTGGTGATTTCCACGCCGGTGAGTATCGTAAGCGGCCTCGCCGCAGCAGCCCGGCATGGCATCCTGATCAAGGGTGGCGCTTATCTGGAAGAAGGTCGCAAGCTCACCTGGCTGGCCTTGGATAAGACTGGCACCATCACGCACGGTAAGCCTGTGTTGACCCATACAGTGGTCCTGAAAAAGGTCGACGGCGTGAATCCGGTGCAAATTGCTACCAGCCTGGCGTCTCGCTCGGACCACCCGGTATCGCTGGCTATTGCGGTGGCCGGCGAGCAGGCCAACGTTACGCACCTGGACGTGACGGACTTTGGTGCAATCCTTGGGCGCGGTGTGCGCGGTACCGTGAACGGGACGAGCTACCAGCTCGGCAATCATCGCCTCGTCCACGAGCTCGGCGTGTGCTCTCCTGAGCTGGAGGCCAAGCTCGGCGAGTTCGAGAAGGCCGGCAAGACCGTCATCCTGCTGACCGACGGACAAAACGTGCTGGCGCTGTTCGCGGTGTCCGATACGGTGAAGGAAAGCAGTCGCGCTGCCATCGGCGCCCTCCACGAACTGGGTATCAAGACCGTGATGCTCACCGGCGACAATGCGCATACCGCGCGCGCCATTGCGGACCTTGTGGGTATTGATGACGCGCGGGGCGACCAACTGCCGGAAGACAAACAGAAGGCCATTCAGCAGTACGCCAAGGAAGGCGCCGTCGGCATGGTAGGTGATGGCATCAACGACGCTCCCGCGTTGGCCAGTGCCAACATTGGCTTCGCCATGGGTGCGGCGGGTACGGATACCGCGATCGAGACGGCGGATGTGGCCCTGATGGATGACGACTTAGGCAAAATCGCACGCTTTGTGCGCCTATCTCGCGCTACCTATGCCGTGCTGGTCCAGAACATCGTTTTGGCGCTCAGCATCAAGGCAGTGTTCCTGGTACTTACCGTGATGGGGCTCGGCACGATGTGGATGGCGGTATTTGCCGACGTAGGAGCAAGCCTGTTAGTGGTGGGCAACGGCCTTCGTCTGCTCCGGAAGTAACCCAGCGAGGATGCGTTGCCGTTGGCACTAGCAACAAGGGGCTGGTCGCATTGCCAGCCCCTGGTTACCGGCTCAAGTTCCGGTACTACTCTGTGGCATCCACTCGATTCACTAGTGGGAAACGCAGACTGATGATGATCTCGTTGCCATCATGTTGGGCGTCCACCGACCCCTGATGGACCTGCATGATGGAACGCACGATCGCCAGCCCGATGCCGGTACCTTCCACGTCACGCGTCACAGGTGCGTTGCCTCGAATAAAACGAGCGAACAATCCCTGCAAGTCGGCTTCGGACAACGCCGCGCAGGCATTGCTGACGGAGATCACCTGGTGCTCGGCTTCCCTACAGATATCGACGTGGATCGTGGTGCTCGGTAGCCCGTATTTCACAGCATTGGAAAACAGGTTGGTCAATGCCCGGTGCACCATCAACCGGTCTGCGAAGAGCGTGCCGGTGCCGGTGACCTCGATGTGCTGCTGCTTGTCGGAGGCGATGTATTCGAAGAACTCCGCCACCTGCTGGACTTCGTGCAGTAGATCAACCTGGGTACGTTCCAACGCCAGCATGCCGTGGTCCGCGCGCGCCAGGAACAGCATGTCTCCGACCATGTGTTTGAGCTTGCCGAACTCTTCCAGGTTCAGATGGTGTAGCTCTTCATACTCTTGAATCGACCTCGGCCGGCTCAGTACCACCTCAGTCTTTTGCAACAGGCTGTTGATGGGCGTTCGCAGCTCGTGGGCAATATCGGCGGAGAACTGTTCCAGGTTGCTGAAGCTCTGATTCAACCGGGCCAGCATCAGATTGATACTCGCCACCAGGCTACGAACTTCATCTGGCGCTTTGCCGATAGCCAGCGGTGTATGCAACTGGTCGGCCGTCAGTTGCTCAGCCTCAGTGGCCAGCTTCTCTAGTGGCGCCAGGCCGCGCCGAATCACCAGGTACCCGATACCGCCACACAGCAGCGCAGCAAGCAAGCTGATGGCAACGGCCGTACTGCGGTAGCGCTTGATGATGAGTCGGGAGTCTCGGACGTTCACTGCCAGGTAGACGGCATCTAACGGCTTGGGGCCGCCATTCTTGATGGCGCTCTTACGGACCAACCAAGCTTCGTTCTCGTGATAGAGCGACATGATCTTCCGATCGGGAATGTCGCCGCTCATCTCTAATGCGTGCTGGAACTTCAGCTCCGGCACTACCAGCCATCCAGATCGGCCTTTTACGCCGAACAGCAACCGGGGGTGTCCGGTTGTGATGTCCTGCAACTTCTCGACCAAGTCATAGGGCTGGATGTCACTGGGCATTTCTTGGATCAGCTGCTCCAGCGCATTCATCTTGCCCTGGATCTCTTCACGGTCCGCCGTGTTGAGCTGCGCTTCCAGCGCCACATAAAACATCAAGCCCGCGCCAGCAATGACGAGGGCTGAAGTGATGGTCAGCACAACGATCAGCCGAACCGCGAGACTGTTGCTACCGCGTAGCCATTTCAATCGCGCATCTCCATGACGTAGCCAAAACCACGAACCGTATGGATATACGGCTTCTCGAAGGGGTCATCGACCTTGGCCCGTAAGCGTCGGATGGCCACCTCGACGACGTTGGTATCCCGATCGAAGTGCATCTCCCAGACCAGTTCCGCAATCAGGGTACGTGACAGCACCTCGGTTTGCCGACGCAGGAAGAGCGTCAGCAGCGCGAACTCCTTAACGGTCAGGTCGATGCGCTGCCCGTTTCGTTCCACCTTACGCCGCATTACGTCGAGCCGGAGGTTCCCTATCGTAAGCACGTTGGAATCTTGCTGCTTGCCCCGGCGTAGAATGACTCGCACGCGGGCTAGCAATTCGGAAAAAGAAAACGGCTTGATCAGATAGTCATCGGCCCCTAGCTCCAGGCCCCTCACGCGATCTTCAACCATGTCGCGGGCGGTGAGAAACAGCACCGGCATCATTTGCGTTTCCCGCAGGCGCCGCATCACTTCCCAGCCGTCCATTTCGGGCAGGCCAATGTCCAGAATGACCAAGTCGTATTCGATCGTGGTGCCTTGATGTAAGGCATCAGGACCCGTACGTACCCAGTCAACGACAAGGCCATTTTCACTGAGCCCTTTGACCAAGTATTCGCCGATATGGACTTCATCTTCCGCCAGCAGTATGCGCATTCAGTAACACTCCCCTGCAATAGACAGACACGGTTTCATAAGCCCGATGCTCAGGTCGTCAGGCCGCTGGGCCTCGGCTGAAAGGGGGAGGGATAGCCTTGTGTACTGTTGTATCTGATACATCTGTTAGTTGCCTTCTAAACTGCGGCAGCACCGGATCGTGCCGTTACATGGCGGTGGATTAAGCACCCTGAAGTAACTTTAGGGTCAAGCCCGTTTAGCGGGCGCCCATCGTTGGCTGCAAAGAAAAAAGCCCGGCACAGGGGCCGGGCGAATTAAGACGCAATGAACTTCGACGAAGGCCCTCATGTATCCACCAAAGGGCATGGACACACCCTCGTCAGCGAAACCGGAGTTCGGCTCACGTGACACCATTCTGGCGGGGCCTAACCGTCAACTTGCCAACAATCAGATGACAAAATTGAAATCTAGGTGTCCTTTCGGTACGCCCAGGCATACAGCGCGGGCAGAACCAACAGGGTCAATGCGGTGGAGGAGATGATGCCGCCGATCACCACAGTAGCCAGTGGCCGCTGAACTTCGGCACCGGTACCGGTGGCCAGTGCCATTGGGATAAAGCCCAGCGAAGCCACCAGCGCGGTCATCAGCACCGGTCGCAACCGTGTCATCGCACCGTTGAAGACCGCGCCAGCCTTGTCCATGCCTTCCTCTCGTAGCTTGTTGATGAAGCTGATCATCACCAGGCCGTTGAGCACCGCCACACCTGATAGGGCAATGAACCCCACCCCCGCAGAGATCGACAACGGGATATCCCGCAGCCACAGGGCCAGTACGCCACCGGTCAGGGCGAATGGCACGCCGGTGAAGACCAGTAGGCCGTCCTTGGCGTTGCCGAAGGTCGCGAACAGCAGACCAAAGACCAGCAGGAGCGACAGCGGCACAACAATCTGCAAGCGCTTGGCGGCCGATTGCAGCTGCTCGAACTGACCGCCCCAGGTAATCCAGTAGGCAGATGGCAGCTTGATATTGCTATCGATGCGCTGGGTTGCCTCGGCCACGAAGCTGCCGATGTCCCTATCACGCACGTTGGCGGAGACAACGATACGACGCTTGCCGTTTTCTCGGCTGATCTGGTTCGGGCCTTGCGACAGTTCGACGTTGGCTACTTCCGACAGCGGGATGGAACCGCCATTGGCATCGGGGAGCGGGATGGGCAGGCGCTTCACTGCATCGATATCGTCGCGCAGCATTTCGGGCAGACGTACCATGACGTCAAAGCGGCGGTCCCCTTCGAACATCACGCCTGCCGTCTTACCGCCCACGGCCACTTCCACCACGTCCTGCACCGAGCGCATGGACAGGCCGTAGCGCGACAAGCGTTCGCGATCAATGGCGATGGTCAGCAAGGGCAGGCCGGCAACCTGCTCAACTTTCACGTCTGCCGCGCCCTTGACGCTGTTCAGGACCTTGGCAATGTCGTTACCGCTCTTGAGCAGCACATCCATGTCATCACCGAAGACCTTGATGGCAATGTCGCCACGCACGCCCGACAGCAGTTCATTGAAGCGCATCTGGATGGGCTGGCTGAACTCGTAGTTGCTACCCGGTATCTCCGCCAGTGCCATTTCCAGCTCGGCACGGATGTCTGCCATGCTGCGGCTTGGATCCGGCCATTCAGATTGCGGCTTGAAGATCACATAGGTGTCTGCAATCGACGGTGGCATCGGGTCGGTGGCTACCTCAGCAGTACCGATCCGGGCAAACACCGTCTTGACCTCCGGGAAGGACTTGATGCGTTTTTCCAGTTTGGATTGCAACGCGATTGATTGCTCCAGGCTGGTACCCGGTATGCGTAACGCCTGCACGGCGAGGTCACCTTCCGAGAGGCTAGGAATGAATTCCGTACCCATCCGGGCGGCCAGAATGGCAACCAGCACAATCATCACGCCAGCGCCGGCAAAGAGCTTACGGGCGTTGCTCAGGCTCCAGTTCAGCACAGTTTTGTAGCTGCTGCTGGCGGCCCGCATCAGGGCGTTCTCTTTCTCGGACACCTTGCCATTCAGGAACAGCGCAACGGCGGCCGGCACAAAGGTCACCGACAGGATCATGGCACCGAACAGGGCGATCACGACGGTAAAGGCCATGGGTTGGAACATGCGGCCTTCCACGCCACTCAGGGCGAAGATCGGCAGGTAGACCACCATGATGATCAACTGGCCGAACAGGAGGGCGCGCCGAGCATCCTTGGACGCTTCGAATACCAAGTGGAAGCGTTCGCGGCGAGTCAGCACCCTACCCAAGCGGTGCTGTTCCTCTGCGATACGGCGGATACAGTTCTCAACGATCACCACGGCGCCGTCGACAATAATGCCGAAGTCCAGCGCGCCCAGGCTCATCAGGTTGGCGCTCACCTTGTTCACGTACATACCCGTCAAGGTAAATAGCATCGACAGCGGAATCACCATGGCGGTGATCAGTGCTGCGCGGATGTTGCCCAGGAACAGGAACAGGATGGCGATCACCAGCACGGCGCCTTCCAACAGGTTCTTCTTGACCGTGTTGATAGCCTTGTCGACCAGTTGGGTGCGATCGTAGACCGTCTTCGCTACGACGCCTTCCGGCAGGGTGCGATTGATATCAGCCATCTTCTTGCCGACCGATGCTGCAACGGTACGGCTGTTTTCACCCATCAGCATGAAGACCGTGCCGAGCACCACTTCCTCGCCATTCTCGGTGGCGGCACCTGTTCTTAGCTCTTTGCCCAGGCTGACAGTCGCGACATCGCGGATATAGACCGGGGTGCCGTCGCGAGAACCAATAACGATACGCTCGACATCTGCCAACGTTGCGACCTGGCCCGGCACGCGCACCAGGTACTGCTCGCCATTGCGCTCGATGTAGCCGGCACCGACGTTGTCGTTGTTGGCGGACAGGGCTTCGGTAATGTCCTGGAAGGTCAGCTTGTAGGCGATCAGCTTGGCAGGATCCGGTGTGACATGAATCTGCTTGGCATAGCCACCGATGGTGTTGACCTCGGTCACACCAGTGACGTTGCGCAGTTGCGGCTTGATGATCCAGTCCTGGATCGTGCGCAGATCGGTCGGGGTATACGGTGTACCGTCAGCCTTCTTGGCACCAGGCTTGGGTTCCACCGTCCACATGTAGATCTCACCCAGTCCGGTGGAGATCGGTCCCATGGTGGGCGAGATGCCTGGCGGGAGCTTCTCCTTTGCCTCCTGCAGACGCTCGTTGATCATCTGCCGGGCAAAGTAGATATCTGTACCTTCCCTGAAGATCATGGTCACCTGCGACAGACCATAGCGCGACAGTGAACGGGTCTGCTCCAGGCTGGGCAGCCCGGCCATGATGCTTTCAATCGGGAAGGTAATGCGCTGTTCTGACTCCAGCGGCGAATAGCCCGGGGCCATGGTGTTGATCTGGACCTGGACGTTGGTGACGTCCGGTACGGCGTCGATGGGGAGCTTCTGATAGCTGTAGACACCGAGGGCGCCGACGCCGAGCACGGCGATCATGACCAGCCAGCAGTGTTCTATGGCAAAACGGAGGATGCGATCAAACATGTCTCATCCCCATCAGTGCGCGTGGGAAGCCGTCGCCTTGCCGATTTCGGCTTTGACGACATAGCTATTGGTAGACGCATAGGCTTCGCCAGCCTTCAGGCCTTTGACGATCTCAACCCATTCCGCATTCTGGCGGCCAACCTCAACCTCTCTAGGCTCGAACTTCTCACCTTCGCGGACAAAGACCACGGCCTTGCCTTCCAGGGACTGCAAGGCGTTGGGTTTGACCGCAACCTGGGTTTTGACCGAGCCATCGGCAACTTCGATGTTAACGAACATCCCTGGGCGCCAAAGGCCCTTGGCGTTATCAATGGTGATACGCGCGGTCGCCGTGCGAGTCTTCTCGCCGATCAAGGCGCCGATATGGGCGATCTTGCCTGTGGTCGACAGGCCCTGGTCCTTGGAACGGACGGTGACATTCTGGTCGAGCTGGATCTGGTTGATGTTCTTGGGGTAGACGGCAATCTCGGCCCAGACGTTGTTGAGGTCGGCGATCTGGAACAGGGTTACGTCTTCCTTGACCGCTTCGCCGGTGGTCGCGTGCTTCTCGACGATGGTGCCGGCGAAGGGCGCCCGCAGTTCATATCGAGCCAGCCCGAGGTTCTGCTTGGGGATACTGGCACCAATGGAAAGCAGGCGATCACGGCTGCCTTGCATGGCGATTTCGATCTCGGCTAGCTCCTTTTTGGCATTCAAGTACTCCTGTTCCGCGGAGATCTTGTCTTGCCAGAGCCGCTTCTCGCGTTCGAAGTTGGAGCGAGCCAATTCCAGCCGCTTCTCGTTGGCCAGATACTCACTGCGCCACTCGGCCAGGGTCTGGCTTTCCAGTGTGGCCAGCACATCGCCCTTGCGTACTTTGTCGCCCACGTTCTTGTTGATGCCGACGATCACGGCTGTCACGCGTGGCGTGATTTCCGCCAGGCTGTCCTGGTTGAAACGTATCTCGCCCGGCAAGGGCATGGTATTGGCGACCAGGGCCGGCCCCGCTCTCTCAATCGAGATGCCGGCAGCCTTCACGCGCGCGTCGTTCAGCGTGATGGCCCCCTCTTCGCCATGCTCTTCTTCACCTTCCTGATGCGTCTCGCCTTCCTTGTGCTCATCACCCGCTTCGGCCTTCCCTTTGGGACCTGTGGTGCCTTCTGCGGAACTGAGTAGGCCATAGCTGGTGGCGCCCAGCCCGGCCCCCACCGAGGCTGCGACCAGCACCGCAATCAGTATTTGCTTGTTTTTCATGAACTTTCACTTTCGTTGGCAATGAACCAGAGACAGCGTGGCCACGCTGTTCTATTGGTTGGAGGTCGAGCCTGCGCGGCCGAGCAGGCGATCGAACTCGGCTTGCTGGTTGATGTATTGCTGCCACAGGGCGGTACGTTCCGAACGCGTGGACAATAAACTTCTTTGCGCATCTAAAATGTCGAGGAAGTTATATCGACCCAATTCATAACCTTGCTGGGCCGTTTGATAGGCAGATTCAGCTGTGGGAATTACGCTCTCTTGATATAACCGTATCCGCTCAGTAAGGGATTGCAATTCTGTGTGAAGTGCTTGTAATTGCAATTCTGAATTCAGTGCCGTGGCTTCTGCATCGGCACGGGCTTGCTGCAATCGAGCAGATGCGCCAGCCACCTTGGCCGAATTGCGGCTAAATAATGGAATCTCTAACGTAACGCCAAACTGCCGGCTGCTATTTGAGGTTGCCGGTATTTTCTTTACGCCGCCCGATAAAATGAGATCGGGCCAATATTGTGCTTTTTGAGAAGCCAATTCAGCCGTTTGAATGTCAACTTGCGCGGAATTCATGAGTACCTGGGGCGATTGCCGGAAAGTCTCGGCAACTTTTTCCCATGGCAATGGCGGACGAGGTAGGCCAGGGAGCGGGTGATCGGACTCAGGCAAAGGCTGACCGACCAGCTTTTCCAGCTTAAGCACGGCCAAGCCGTGCAGGCGCTCTGCACTATGGAGGTCTTCATTGGCCAGGATGGCGGGTAGTTTGGCCTTGGCAGCTTCTACTGGCGGCACTCGGCCGGCTGCGAGCTTCTTCTCCAGCACCGTGCTGAAGTTCTGGGCGATCTGTGAGCTGGCACGTGCTTCGCGGATGCGTAGCTCCGACAGGCTGAGGTCATAGAAGGCGCGATAAACCTCAGAGCGCACATCGCTCTGAACCTGACGCAGGGCCAACTGGACCTTGCGCTCCTCGGCTGCAGCAATGGTCTGGCGCAGACTGATTTTGCCGCCCATTTCTATGCGCTGCCTCAGCTCGACAGTCCGGGACGGTTCGGCCGTGCCGATGTCTTCTCGCGAATAGCTGATCTCAGGGTTTGCCCAACCGCCCGCAGCTCGATATCCCGCAGCAGCAGCGTCTGCAGCGGCCTTAGCCGCTATCACACGGGAAGAGTTCATCTCCGCCTGAATGAGCAAATCCTCTAACTTGGGTGGGGATGCAGCCTGCGCCCAATGGCTACTAGCCATGGTCAGCAATACGATACCGAGTGAGCTTGTCTTGGTGAGCATGAAACGGTTACCTCTGCCAGCAGCAACGCGAAGTCTTTGGCTCGCACTAACCAAAACGGGCGCTACGACTGGAAATGAGTCTTTCAATGGGTTGAGCTGCCTATACAACGGCAAGAAACGTGGGCAGTCGCACCTTGGCTGCCGTACTACTGACCACGTTTTGATACAGCGACACTGACCCTCGCTTAACGGTCGCGCGAGCGAGTCACGGAGACGGGAGCCTTGTTCTTCTGGTACTCGCCATCCAGCGTGATGTAGGTGGCCATGACCTTGGGGTTGCCGAAGGTGTCGAACTTCCAGGCAAAGTTCTTCTTCTCGCCCGGCGACAGGATCACGCCATGGAAGTCATTGCTGACGTTGGAAGGGTCTTTGCGGAACAGCTGCGCGTATTCGGCAACGGCGGGCTCATCGCCGACCACGAATGCGACGACTTGATTGCTTTGGTTTTCCAGATCAAAACGGACACGCTCGCTGCTTTCTACTGAAAACCACGAGCGGCTGACTTTGCCATCGGCACCGAGTTTGAATTCGTAGCCGCGATCAGCGAATTTAACCGAAGCGGGCGATCCGAAATTAACATCTGAATTGCTCAATTGACGGGGCGTGCCTGAATGGGAGTGGGAATAACCGTCGTTCGCTTGGCTGATACCAATAGTTGCAGCGGCAGTCAGAAGGATAGGGAAAAGGGTTTTGAATTGCATGGCTTGCTCCTTACGGCGTTGGGGGTTATTTGCATAATTTCCTTATGCTGGTCGCCATTTTCCGGGATGCAAGCCAACAAACTCTCGTCAAAATAATTACAAATTCGTAATCCGCGAGCGGGTTTAGATAACAATTCTGTAATCAGAATGTTGGCGATTTGTGGGCTTTGGGTAGATAGGGTGGGAATGGCGCCGCTGATTCAATTGCCTCAATTGCTTCGCGCGCACCAGGTTTTTAATTCTTATTCCACGACCTAAAACAAGGAGCCGCAATGAAACGTATTCATTGGATAACACTGCTGATGGCGAGTGCCTCGTCCTTTGCTGCTAACGAGGTTGTCCTCTATGGACGTGTGCTGGGGGGTGTGCAGAACGTCAACGCCGCTGCGCGCGCCGAACGAGCGTTCTTTCCCGCAGACGCAGGCGCGGTTAACAGCAGTACCGAGGTAAACGACCTGTACAGTCGCTGGGGCATCAAGGGTGAAGAGGCGCTGCCCGATGGCATGAAGGCCTTCTTCCAGGTCGAATCCGGCATCGGGATTGATGCGGCAGACGCCACCTTCTACGTGGGCAAGAACGGCTTTGCCTCGCGTGAAGGCTGGGTGGGCCTGCAAGGTGATTTCGGTTCGATCAAGCTGGGCCGTGGTAAGACACCCTACACGCTCGCGGCTGAGTTCTACGACAATTTCATCGGTACCCACACCTTCGGGTCGGCAAACTTCGGTACCGGCTACTACGGTCTGGGCTCCAACTACCGCAGCAACAACACGGTTTGGTATGCGACGCCAAAGTTCGGCAACATCCAGGGGGATGCCGCCTACTTCACCGGTGAAAACAAGTCAGCCAACGGGCTCGATTCTCGCGGCTGGGCGTTCCGTATGGTGGGCACCTGGGATTCGTTCGACACGCATATCGCCTACCAGAAGGCCAAAGACTATGAGGCTGTCAAAGGCGCGGAACTCGACCAGTTCGTGGCGGGCGGCTCGTACTACCTCGGCCGGCTGAATTTTGGCGCGCAACACAGCCAGAACAAGCTGCGGACCGGCGGCTTGGAAACGAAGGTGAAGGCGTCCTCGCTGTTCGGCACCTACTCCTTTGATGACATGGGTACTGCGCTGCGCGTGGGCTATGTGCGCCAGACATCGGGCGACACGAAGGCTAATGTGTTCAACGTAGGTGGCCAGTACAACCTGTCCAAGCGTACCTATGCGCTGGCTGAATACTACGCGAAGCGAGTGAACAATGGCCCTGATCCGGCAATCGTCACCGTGGGTCTGGGCCACGATTTCTGAGTCAAGGCTGCGCCGTCTGAGAACGGCGGGTAGCGTTGGGTAATGAAGCAAGAGCAAGCGGCGCCTATTGTTGGGCGCCGCTTGCTCTGATACTCGTCAATTCTGGTCGCAACGAGCCGGTGACGAAGATTGCTGTAATTTTGTGAGCAACCATTACAATCAAGTTCACGCAACTTTGAGCCCGCTTGTGTGACCAAGCGCACTATGCGACCGATGTTCCGCCACTTCCTGCTGCTGTTGATTGCCCTCTGCTTGCCTCTGGCCAGTTGGGCAAACGCGGCTGGCTCCGTGCGACAACCTTGCCCCATGATGACTTCGGGCATGGCGGGTATGCATGCTGATACGGCCAAGATGGATTGCTGTGCTGATGCGGCGACCATGGCCAAAACCGGCAGCCCATGCAAGACCGGTCAGGAGTGCAAAACCGGCAGTCTTGGGCAAGTCAGCGTGGTTGCCGTTTTCACCTCAGTCCAGAATGAATCGCCGCAGGTTGGCGCTCAAGCCGACCACCTACCTCCTGCCGAGCCCTCAAGCGTCTGGCGTCCCCCTCGCTACATCTAACTCCCTGAAGTTCGTACCAGCCGTTTAGGCGGTTGGCCTTCGTGCGTCTTGCCCGCAGCGATTGCTACAGGGCAGCGCGACGTAATCATGGAGTCGGACCATGTTCTCTTTCCCAAGCTGGCAGCGCTTGCCTGTCACGCTGGCGCTGGCCGGGCTATCGGCGGCCGTACCTGCTGCCCCGTTGAGTTTCCAGGCGGCCCTTGCCGCTGCCGAACGCAATGCCCCGCAACTGGCTGCGCAGAACGCCAGCATTGACGCTGCCCGTGCTGCCGCCATTCCAGCCGGCGCCTTGCCCGACCCCAAGCTATTTGTGGGTGTAGATAACCTGCCGATTTCGGGCGCTGATCGCTGGCGTCTGAACCGCGACTTCATGACCATGCAGAAGATCGGCGTGATGCAGGACGTCCCCAATGCCGCCAAGCGTCAGGCGCGTATCGAAATGGCCGACGCCACCATTGCCATTAGCGAGGCTCAGCGCCGGCTGGTCCGGCTCGCCGTACAGCGCGAGACGGCGTTGGCCTGGCTTAACCGCTATTACCTGGAACGCAAGCTTGCGCTTTTTGACGAACTAGATAGCGAGAACCGCTTGCTAGCAGATAGCGTGCGTGCCCAACTGGCTGGCGGCCGAGGTATGGCAAGCGATGCACTGATGCCGCGCCAGGAAGCCGCCATGTTGGCCGAGCGGCGTGACGAGTTCGTCCGCGACTTGGCTGTTGCCCGCGCGGCACTCCGGCGTTGGGCCGGGCCGGACGCAGACGATGGCTTGCAGGGCGATGCCCCCGTCTTTGCTGCAGATGCCAGTCATTTACAGCACCGTCTGCAAGACCACCCTGATCTAGCAGTATTTCAACCGATGGCAGCGCAGGCCCGCGCGCAAGTGCGGGAGGCGGAAGCAGGCCGCAAACCAGACTGGGGCGTCGAGTTCGCCTATCAGCGCCGGGCGCCACAGTACGGCGATATGGTGTCGATCCAGTTCACCTTTGACCTACCGATCTTTCAGTCCACTCGGCAAAGCCCGCCGATTGCGGCCAAGCAGGCCGAACTGAGCCGCATCGAAGCCGAACGCGAGGCCATGCTGCGCGAGCACGGCCAGCAGCTCGATACCGACCTGGCCGATTACGCTCGGTTGGAGCGAGCTGTCGCCCGTCAGCGCGCCGAGCTGCTACCCCTCATCCGGCAAAAACTTGACCTGCAACTGGCCAGCTATCGGGCTGGCCGCGCCGAGCTCGGCAGCGTGCTGGCAATCCGCCGTGAACTGCTCGATGCCCGCCTCAAGCAAATCGACCTCGACAGCCAGCGCGCCCAACTGGCGGCGCGGTTGCACTTCACCTATTCGGAAGACCAGCAATGAAAAACCACCCCTTCAAGCTCGCCACCCTGCTGGTCGCCGTGGCAGCCGCCAGTGCAACCGGCGGCTACTGGTGGGCGCAGCGCGGCACCGTGAGCAACATCCCTGCAAAGACCAACAGCAGTGGCGGCGAACGTAAACCATTGTACTGGTACGACCCGATGGTGCCGGCCCAGCACTTCGACAAAGGTGGCAAGTCGCCCTTCATGGATATGCAGCTGGTACCCAAATATGCCGACGAAGGCGGCGAGGCGGCCGGCGTGAAGATCGACGCCGGGGTGCGGCAGAACCTCGGTATTCGGCTGGTCAAGGTCGAACAGGTCAGCCTGGCGCAGACGATCACCGCCGTTGGCAGCATCGCTTTCAATGAACGCGATGTGGCGGTGGTGCAGGCCAGGGCCGGCGGCTTCGTCGAGCGAGTGTATGGCCGCGCTCCCGGTGACGTGGTGGTGGCCGGTGCGCCCCTGGCCGACGTACTGGTGCCCGACTGGGCTGCGGCGCAAACCGAATTCCTGGCGTTGGCGCGCAGCGGCGATAAGGCGCTGCTGGAAGCTGGCCGCCAGCGGCTACGGTTAACCGGCATGCCAGCTGGGCTGATTGCCTCAGTCGAGCAGACCGGCCAGGTTCATGCGGTCACCACCATCACCACACCGATAGCCGGGGTGATCCAGAGTCTCGACGTGCATGCTGGCATGACCCTGAGCACCGGCATGACGCTGGCCAAGGTCAACGGTCTGGCTACGGTCTGGCTGGAAGCAGCGGTACCCGAGGCACAGGCCGGCTTGGTCAGCGTCGCGCAGACAGTGCAGGCGCAGTTTGCTGCCTACCCCGGTGAAACCTTCCAGGGCAAGGTGATTGCCGTGCTGCCGGAAGCCAATGCGGAGAGTCGTACGCTGCGGCTGCGGGTGGAAATGGCCAACCCGAGAGGCCGCTTCAA
Source organism: Chitinimonas naiadis (assembly GCF_054780835.1). Classification (NCBI taxonomy): domain Bacteria; kingdom Pseudomonadati; phylum Pseudomonadota; class Betaproteobacteria; order Neisseriales; family Chitinibacteraceae; genus Chitinimonas; species Chitinimonas naiadis. Next base: position 362,925 of record NZ_BAAGVO010000007.1, read on the forward strand.
GCCCGGCATGTTTGCCCAACTGCAGTTGACGGCAGGTGATCCCAAGCCCGCGCTGTTCGTGCCCTCCGAGGCGGTGATCCGTACCGGCAAACGTAATGTGGTGATCGTAGCCCTGGATGGCGGTCGCTTCCAGCCGGTTGAAATCGAGCTGGGCCAAGAGTCGGCCGGCAAGACCGAGATTCGCCAGGGTTTGAGTGTCGGCCAGCAGGTCGTAGCGTCAGGCCAGTTCCTGATCGACTCGGAAGCCAGCCTCAGCGGGGTGGTGGCACGCATGGGTGGCACGGCGGACACCGATAACGCTACGCCCGCTACGGGTGCGCAGGCCGCAACGCTGCATCATGGCGTCGGCAAGGTCGAAGCGGTAACCGCGCAGGAAGTAACGCTGTCGCACGAAGCCATCCCCTCGGTTGGCTGGGGTGCCATGACCATGCCATTCAAGCTGGCCAAACCAGAGCTGACCAAGGGCATCAAGATCGGCGACCGGGTCGGCTTTGACTTCGTGGCGGGAGAAGGCAGCTTCGTTATCCAGCAGTTCGGCCAGCCAGGAGTCCGGCCATGATCGAAAAACTGATCCGCTGGTCCATCGCCAACCGCTTCCTCGTGCTGTTGGCGACCCTATTCCTGGCCGCATGGGGTGTATGGGCGGTGAAAACCACACCACTCGATGCGCTGCCTGACCTTTCCGACGTGCAGGTCATTATCCGCACCAGCTACCCGGGCCAGGCGCCGCAGATTGTCGAGAACCAGGTCACTTATCCGCTCACCACCACCATGCTGTCGGTGCCGGGCGCCAAGACCGTACGCGGCTTCTCCTTCTTCGGCGACAGCTTCGTCTATGTCTTGTTCGAGGACGGCACCGATCTGTACTGGGCCCGTTCGCGCGTGCTGGAGTATCTGAACCAGGTACAGGGCAAGCTGCCGGCGACGGCCAAAGCTTCATTGGGGCCGGATGCGACCGGTGTCGGCTGGGTGTATGAGTACGCTCTGGTCGACAAGACCGGCAAACACGATCTCAGCCAACTACGAGCCTTGCAGGACTGGTTTCTCAAGTTCGAGCTGAAGAGCCTGCCCAATGTGGCCGAGGTCGCCAGCATCGGCGGCATGGTCAAGCAGTACCAGGTGGTGCTCGATCCACAGAAGTTGGTGGCCTATGGGGTGACGCACCAGCAAGTGGTGGCCGCCATCCAGGGCGCCAATCAGGAAACTGGCGGTGCCGTGCTGGAGTTGGCCGAGACCGAATACATGGTGCGGGCCGGCGGCTATCTCAAAACCCTTGATGACTTCCGCGCTATCCCGCTCAAGACCGCAGCTGGGGGTGTGGCAGTACGACTGGGTGACGTGGCAACGATGCAGCTGGGGCCGGAAATGCGCCGCGGTATCGCGGAGTTGAATGGCGAGGGCGAGGTGGCCGGCGGCGTGGTGATTTTGCGTAGCGGCAAGAACGCCCGCGCCACGATCGAAGCCGTGCAGCAGAAGCTGGCCGAATTGAAGAAGAGCCTGCCTGCCGGTGTCGAGATCGTTCCTACTTACGATCGTAGCCAGCTGATCGACCGCGCCGTCGATAACCTGACGCACAAGCTGATTGAGGAGTTCATCGTCGTTGCTGTGGTCTGCGCCATCTTCCTGTGGCACCTGCGCTCGGCTCTGGTCGCTATCGTGGCGCTGCCGCTGGGGGGGATGGCCGCCTTCATTGTCATGCGCCACCAGGGGGTGAACGCCAACATCATGAGCCTGGGTGGTATCGCCATTGCCATCGGCGCCATGGTGGATGCGGCAGTGGTGATGATCGAGAACGCGCATAAGCACATCGAGCACTGGAAGCACGAACACCCTAATCAGAAGCTGGAAGGCAGCCATCACTGGCAGGTGATGACCGAGGCGGCGGCCGAGGTTGGGCCGGCGCTGTTCTTCTCGCTACTGATCATCACGCTCAGCTTCATCCCGGTATTCACCTTGGAAGCGCAGGAGGGCCGGCTGTTTGGCCCGTTGGCCTTTACCAAGACCTATGCCATGGCGGCGGCGGCCGGCTTGTCGATCACGCTGATTCCGGTGCTGATGGGTTACTGGATACGGGGATCTATCCCTGCGGAAAGCCATAACCCGCTCAACCGTAGCCTGATCTGGCTGTACAGGCCGCTGCTCGACTGGGTGCTGCGTCGGCCCAAGACCACGCTAGTGCTAGCCGTACTGGCCTTCGCCACCACGGCGTGGCCGATCGCCCACCTGGGCGGTGAGTTCATGCCTCCCTTGAACGAAGGCGATCTGCTTTACATGCCGTCAGCGCTACCGGGGCTATCCAGTGCCAAGGCCGGCGAGCTATTGCAGCAGACTGATAGGCTGATCAAGACCGTGCCCGAAGTCGCCAGCGTGTTCGGCAAGGCCGGCCGCGCCGAAACAGCCACCGATCCGGCACCGATGGAGATGTTCGAAACCACCATTCAGTTCAAGCCGCGCGAACAGTGGCGGCCGGGCATGACGCCGGAAAAGCTGGTGGACGAACTGGACCGGGTGGTGAAGGTACCAGGGCTGTCGAACATCTGGGTGCCACCGATCCGCAACCGTATCGACATGCTGGCCACCGGCATCAAGAGCCCGATCGGGGTGAAGGTAGCCGGTACCGATCTGGCCGCGATTGACCGGGTAGCCAAGGAGGTTGAGCAAGTCGCCAAGACGGTACCGGGGGTGAGTTCCAGTTTGGCCGAACGGCTGACCGGTGGCCGCTACATCGACATCGATATCGACCGAATCACGGCCGGACGTTATGGACTCAATATCACTGACGTCCAGTCGGTGGTGGCCAGCGCCATCGGTGGCGACAACGTCGGCGAGACGGTGGAAGGGCTGGCGCGCTTCCCCATCAACGTCCGTTACCCACGTGAAATTCGCGATTCGCTCGACGGTCTGCGTAATCTGCCGATCCTGACCCCCATGGGGGCGCAGATCACCCTGGGTACCGTGGCGCAGATCAAGGTCAGCGAAGGTCCGCCGATGCTGAAGAGCGAGAATGCCCGGCCGTCCGGCTGGGTGTATGTCGACGTGCGCGGCCGCGACTTGGCCTCCGTGGTGGCGGACCTGCGCGCCGCCATCGGTCGTGAGGTCAAGCTCGACCCAGGCATGAGCCTCAGCTACTCGGGCCAGTTCGAATTCCTGGAGCGGGCCAATGCGCGCCTAAAGCTGGTGGTGCCGGCGACGCTGCTGATCATCTTCGTGCTGCTCTACCTGACCTTCCGTCGCTTTGACGAAGCGGCGCTGATCATGGCGACCTTGCCGCTGGCGCTGACCGGCGGGGTGTGGTTCCTCTACCTGCTCGGCTACAACCTGTCGGTGGCCACCGGCGTTGGCTTCATCGCCCTGGCCGGCGTGTCGGCCGAGTTCGGCGTGGTGATGCTGCTGTATCTGAAGCAGGCGGCAGCCAAGCGGCAGGAGTACGGCCTGGAGCTGACGCCCCATCTGCTCGATCAGGCCATCCGCGAAGGCGCCGTACTGCGGGTGCGGCCCAAGGCCATGACGGTGGCGGTGATCCTGGCTGGCCTGTTGCCTATCCTGTTCGGTAGTGGCGCCGGCAGCGAGGTGATGAGTCGCATCGCCGCGCCAATGGTGGGCGGCATGATCACGGCACCACTATTGTCGATGCTGGTGATTCCGGCGGTGTATTGGCTGATGAGAAGAAAGAAGTAGACCTAATACGGTTTCGTACTGGTCGAGCTGGGTTTAATCCAATGGAAACACCTTAAGGCGTGATAATTCATCATTATCACGCCTTGAATTTTTACCTTAACTCCCTAGATATTGTCGGAAAATAGTATGTAATTACATGGTATGTAATTGTTACGATATTTCACGGAGATCTCGCCATGGCGCGCACCGGCATCTACAAGTCAGAGGTCAAGAAGGCTCGCGATGCGCTGCTGGCACAGGGTAGGCGGCCATCGGTGGATGCTGTGCGTATCGAACTCGGCAATACCGGCTCGAAAACCACCATCCAGCGTCATCTACGCGAACTGGACGAGGAAGAGAGCGCCGGGTTTGGCCAGGGCGTTGCGGTGAGCGATGCAATTCAGGATCTCGTCGGCAAGCTGGCCGGGCGGCTGCAGGAGGAGGCGGAAGCACGCATCATCGAACTGCGCACTCAATACGATGCCAAGCTGTCCGAAAAGGACGCGTTGCTTGGTCAGCATCGCGCTGAAATAGACGGTCTTCGCGGTCAGCTGCAGCGCACTGAAGGGGCGTTAAATACTGAGACAGCCGGCCATGCAGAAGCCCGCCGGGCGCTGGCTGAAGCGGGCACCACGAATGAGAGGCTGATCCAGCAAGTTACCGACCTGAACGACCGGCTCAAGGACAACGAGGCGCACCGCCAGTCCCTGGAAGAAAAGCATCAGCACACTCGCGAGGCGCTGGAGCACTATCGGCAGTCGGTAAAAGATCAGCGCGAACAGGAACAGCGCCGGCACGAGCACCAGGTGCAGCAGCTTCAGGTCGAGATACGGACCTTGAGTCAAACGATGATCGTGAAGCAGGATGAGTTGACGCGTTTGCATCAGGAGCTGGCCACGTCGACCGCAGAACTTGCCGCCGCCAAGCGGGATCTACGACGGGAAACGCTAGCGCTTGAAAACGCTCATCGCCAGCAAACTCAGCTGCAGCAACAAGTCAGCGACCTCAATGCAACAATGACGAGCCTAGCTAGCCATGTACAGCAAGGCGAGGTGGCGCGCATCGAGCTGAACCGGCAACTTGGACTGCAGCTTGAATTGTCGCAGGAGCAGGGTGCAGAGATTGCCCAGCTCAAGGCGCAAGGCCCGGTGCGCGCAGTTCGGCTTGCGATGGTTGAGAAACCAAGCTTGGCACCGGCCTATATTGCCCATCTGGAGAAGCGCCTGGCGCTGCCGCAACATGAGAGGGATCGGGGCCCGGCAAGCTGCTGGAACAAGTATGCCCAAGGCATCTATGCCGTTATGGATGTGGATCTCGGCAAGCCCGTGGCCATTGTCGAAGCCTCCGGTGTCGATCACGTTGAACCGGCCTGGTGGGTCGATAGCGAGTTCCGTGGCAAAGGGTATGGTTCAGCCTTGATCGATGTGCTTGTCGTTCACCTACGTTCTCGCGGCGTCACGCGCCTGGGTCGCATTCCCATTGATAGCCTCGTGCCTGAAGAAGCAGCTGCATCAACTCGGATGGCCGCAAAGCTACGTGAACGTTGGGACAAGCTTGACTCTCCGTGCTAGGGGTTTTTCACGGTGAAAAAAGGAACATCTGAATAGCGCAATAACTCGACGGGGCCATGCAATGAAATACCTTGAACGATTCGAGGACTGCCTCATCAACCCAACTGAAGCGGACTTATTGGACCGCGACCCGATAATGGCATTCTCTTTCTATCTGTCAGGTCGTGTCGCGGTTCTGAGCGAAGTCGCTGCTGAGATCGTTGAGGATCTTGACGTTGGCTACAGCGGGGTTTCCATCAACGGTGCAAGAATTGCGCACGCGGAAAAGCTTATGTGGCTGTGGATACTTGGGGCATACGAGGTTGTTCGCACAATGCACCAAGCCAAACAGTGTTTTACCCAACCTATTGCGGCCGATCTCGGCCAACTGAAGAAGCAGCTGGCCACGATTAGGATGCCGGCAGCCAAGATGGAGAAAGCGAGGAGTCAGGTACCTGTGACATCAAATCGCAGCGCATCAGGCTGGGATTTTTCAAAGAAGGATATCCTGGTGAACGACCCAGATGATTCAGTAAATGTTTCTGCTCGCGCACTGTTGGCTGAATTTGACCGCGTATTCTGCGGCATCAAGCGGGCAGACGTGCTGCTATCACACCAAGCGTCTTACGAAAGATAGCCTGTCGGGTGCATTGGTGGGTTCATAAGGATGGGGAAAGGTCAGGCCCTCAGAATGCGTGAGCCTGCCCCGATGAAAGAGAGCAGAGCGCCAAGTCAAGATTGTCCACATACAAATCAATAACTTACAGTTGATATGGTGGAAATTCAGCCTTATCCCGGTCATACCCCATGACCGCTTCGCGACCGCTATAGCCATTGGTAGTGAGCCGGCCGAACTCTGAGCGTATGCGACGGTGGCGAAGTACGCGCAGAGCGGCGGTACATTGGGGAATGTAGAGTTCTTCGCCACCATAGTGGTAGGCCAGTTGATTGGCGGCGACCTCCCCCACGACATCGACCAGCGCGCCGTGACGAATTTCGCCAAGACGGCTTCGTCCCTTAGACACTGGGAAGGTGATCCCGCCATAGGCTTCGACCAAGCGCAGTACGGTGGGCAAGCCGATGATCTCGGCCATGTCGCGTATGGTGTCCGGCAGGAAAGCCGTCAAATTTGGCGCGAGTTCGAGCGTGTCAGTGATTTGCATGGCAAATGACATTAGCCATGCACGACCTGTTACTCGACGGGAAATGTTTCTATCCGGCGCCGCAGCCTCGGCAGAACTCTTCGAGCTCTGCTGATCGCGACATTGGTTGGGACTGACCACCACAAATCATTCTGATGCGGCGAAGGAAGGCCAGCAACGCAACTACGAGAGTTACTCACGTTTCAGTCGCTTGGATTCTGAACTGACGAGTTCGAGTACGGTATTTAGGCTCTCCTCCAGCTCAGCGTGATACCGCTTAATGAAGTTTGATACTGCTTTGTTCTGCATCAGGCGGTTGACGTAGGCAGAGGTTACGACGAGCGTGAGCATGGTATCCCCCACCTTTTGCTCGATGCCGACATACCTCTCCTGCAGCTTGGCCATCTCTCGCTCCATCTTGGCGATATCTTCGGGCTGCGGCTCACATTTCTTGATGGGGATCTTCTTGCCGATCAGCATTTCCGGCGAACTCGACAGGTAGATCATCTCGGCATAGGGCGCTGAAAATCGACCTGCCGCCATCATCAGTTCTGCCGTTTCAATCTGCCGCATTGGCTTCATCTTGCGCAGGATGTCGAACACCCTGGCGGCTACCAGTTGGTCCTTGAGCGCCTCGGCTGCCTCTGGGGCAATGCCATCCAGCAGCTTGGTACGTTGATGGACACGCTTCACGTCAATGCGCAATACAGTCGCAATGCGTTCGGGAGACAAGCCGCGCTGAATGGCGGTTAGGATCATGCGATGCTCCTGGACGGCACCAACGCGATTCAGCTGCCGGTTGTAGGTGAACCCTTCGTCGTCGTGAGCCACAATGCAGAGCGCGGTCTTGGCCCTAAGCTGCCGAAGCGCCACCAGACGGTAGCCGCCGTCCAGTACGAGATAGTTTGTCGTCTTGAGGTGGTCGGGATCTTCGGGGTAGACAATCAACGGTTCGATGATGCCCAGCTCCTGGATCGAGCTGATCACGCTGAGGAATTTCGCCCCCCTTGTGAGAGCACTCGTGTAGGTGCGGGTCGGTATCAGCCGGTCTAATTTGACCGAGATGGTTCGTCCGTCGAAGGCTTGCTGTGCGTGAGTCATGCCGGTACCTCCTCGTGCAGGAGTTTGGCGACGCTCTGGGGCATATCCAGTAATTCCTCCGCTCTCAAGAGGGTCCTGAAATGTTCATCGGCGAAGAGGCGACGAAGCGCGGCCGAGAGCACCATCAACCGCCGATCATTGAGCTCTGCCTTTTGAATGGCAACGCGTTGCCGGCGAACTTCTTCGCGATAGATTCTCAACAAAGACGCCGCTGTCAGCTGTTCTCCACGTCGAGTGGAAGCTCTATATCGCTTCCCCTGCGCCTGTCGTTGGTTCACCAAGCGCCGGACCTTATGTAGCTGATCACCGCGCAGCACACCGGTCTCATAGGCGCTGAGCAGTGCCGATTGAATTTCTGTGTCGTGCCCGCGTGCGATGGTCGTCGCCAGTTCAATGGATAGCCATCCCCGTTCCACCGCAGCGATTAGGCGCTCTTCCCCTTCTCGCAATAGCAGGAGTACGCAGTTGATGTAGCTCGTATCGAGACCGGTTTTCTGAGCGATCTGGGCCGACGTGTAGCCCCGGTCTTCCAGAATTCGAACGGCTTGCAGGAGGTCAAAGTTTGAGTGGTGTCGTCGAGCCAGGTTTTCTACCAGGCTGATCAGATATCGATCTGCGTCTCCTGCCTCGATAAGCACACTGGGGATCGAGGGCTCACCCAGAATCTGGAATGCCTCAAATCGGCCTTGGCCGCATACCAGGTCGTACAGTGGCCCATTCTCATCTTTGCCCCGGAGTGTGACCGTGACCGGGCGCTTGAGGCCAACGGTCGCAATGCTATTCACCAGCTGTGCAAATATCTTCCGATTCCTGCTACGAGGATTGAGCACCCTGATGCGATCAAGGTCGATATGAATGATTGGCCCCGCTTTCCCCACATGCAAGGCTTCATGCTTAAAAACTTCGTCGTTGCGCATAGCTATACCTCGTGAAGATCGACGCGACGCCCTAGTTCGATGAGCGGCTGCAGGTCGTCGTACCGAAAGGCATCAAGCACCACTCCCGGGTTCGTGCGATGCAATCGCATCCTTGGGCTCGCAATCGCCGCCCTGGGCAGCAAGAAATAGTCCAGTACTCGGGTAGCGCCGCGATCCATCCGGACGAGGAGATGCAAATCGGGTGCTCGCAGCACGTCGTATCGAACACACCAAGACTCCTTCCGAACCTTACCGAGCGACATGCGACAGCATTGAAAGCCCACGGTGAGTTCTTCCCCAATACGGAACAGTCTGCTCTTCACGATGGGGACGGCATCGACACCGGCAGCGACAAGGGAGTCCAACACCTGGCTGAAGTACCTGGGCGCAAATTTGTTGACCTTACTGCGCTCGAAGTGCTGTTTAAGGCAGACAGGTAGGGGATAGTTCACCAGGGCATATGCTTGCTCAAGACTACCGAAGCGGGCTCTGTAAGCCTGTGAGGTAAACGGCGAATCCAGTGAGGAGTCAATCAGTCGTTTAGTGAGGTAGTGATGTTTGCTAAGTAGCGCCCGCAGCGCATTGATCATTTCCTCGTTCGAGTGACAGTGTTTCAATGAAGCGAAACGGGCCTGTGCGGCGAGAAATAGGGGCTTCTCGATGATGGCTTCGAAGGCACCCTCATGGCGAATCCACTCTCGGGAGTCTCGCTCGCGAGTTCGTTCTCCAAGCACACAACGGTTTCGACCAAAAACCATGTTCCCGATGTACTTCTCGTTCGACAGCACCTCTTTGACCCGATGCAAGGTCCAGGGCGTGCCATCAGTCCATACCGTCCCCGCCGCCGCTAAGTGGCGGCAAATTTCGATCATTGAAAGATGCTGCTCGGCAAAGGCCGTATAGATGTAGCGGACGGTCTGACACTCTGACTCCGGCCCCGGTACGAGAATCAGCCGATCGGTCGCAGAGGACTTGCGCTCGCCCGGGCCGATGATGCGCTGTCGCCCCCCCTCGGAAGAGACCGATACTCTCCGTAAACCGTAGCCAGCCATGCCGCACAACCAGAATCCCATCTTTGCGAGGCGAGTCTGGCCGATCCGTACCTTGGTACTCAATTCACGACTATATTCCCCCGCCATCGAGCGCTTGAGCTGCTTTACCATGCCGGCGACAGGCGTGCCGTCATTGATAAATTCTTCCGCACAAAAATGGACCCGCACGCCGGCTTGCCGACAACTTCGCTCGTGGGCCGCACTTTCGTCTGGATCTTGAAAGCGTCCCCACCGCGTCATGTCGTAAACGAGGATTTCGGTGAAATCTGCTGCACCTGCTTGGACTACTTTTAACAGCGCGGATAGTCCGGGTCGCCGGGCCAAGGTGAGACCGCTTATCCCTTCGTCAGAGTACGTTCTGACAATCAAAATGTTGTTCGCACGCGCATACTCGTTGAGCGCCTGCAACTGGTTGAGCGTTGAGTACTCCTGTTGATCCGTCGACATTCGGACATAGGCAGCTCCCCGAGCGAAGGCCACGGTGCCTGTATTTTCGGATATGGGCGCGTTAACCGAGTCCATCTTGCCGAGCTCCTGTGAACATCAGATCAATGAAATGCTCAGACCTGCTGACAGCCCTTTGGCATGACCATAGCCAAGGAGTACTGAAAGATGTTCACTATCTCGGGCAACAACTTGCCGACGCTCAGACACACAGAGCCGATACGGTCCGACTACCCCGGCCGTATTGCTGAGGCGATCCAGCGAGAGCTAGGAGCGAGCCGCGGGGCGGCCAAGACGCTGATGCGGTGGACGGGTGTGAGTGAGCGGACCGCGAAGAACTGGATGGCAGCCAAGAGAGGGCCAAGTGGTGTCGACCTCCTTTGCCTGGCCAGGCACTCCGATGAAGTACTGCGGGCCATGCTGATTTTGATAGGCAAGCCTACGTTGAGTACGGCCGTCGGAACCAACCAAGCTAAGTTGCTACTTGTTCAAGCAATAAAATTGCTTCAGGGAGATGAGGAGCACTAACCAGCTTCCCTTGTCGTAAAAACGTTCTAGACCGCTGATGGCCTGCGATTGTCATTTGGCTGTGAACGTGGTCAATCGCAAAGAAGAGTCCGACGATAAATTGACATCCTCCCGAATCCTGCCACAAGCGGACAGTCATCTAAGCAAGCTTGAACGACCGGGGTTCGGCCATAGCGGACGGTTAATGAGGTACGCCGGAAGGTCTGCTATCCGCCATAAGCGGTCATTGAGCGCCTTGGAAATTTAGGACACTTCAGGCTGTCATAAGCTCGTGATGGCAAAAGTTAAGTCGGTATCGGGGGCGCGGATCGCAGCATTACACCAGCTGCAAATCCGCGGGTGCGATTCAATTAAGGGCTGACAATGACCTTGATGTCCGAGCCCGAGATACTCTTGATGTATGAGTAGCTCGTTCCCAAGACGGCCAACTGTTCCTGCGATACCTTCTTCGCTGATATCGCAGGTTGGACGATCACAAATTTGAAGATCAGCTCATGGTCGTAGCATTTGTTGCGCAGTATCTCCAACTGCTGAGGCGTGCCTTTCAGGATTCTGTCGAAGTCCTTTAGCAGTGATTGCTGGTAACGATCCATCAGTCGGTTGAAGAACTTATCGCCCGTGTACAGCCATTTCACCGATCTCGACGCCTGACCGCATACCTCATAGACGTCGGCGACGCGGGCTCCGGGGGCGTCCGTCACAGGGCAGAATTTGCAATGGTAAAGGTCGATGTAGATGGCATCTTTGTTTTCCCGAATTGCCACCAGATCAGCAATTTCGCCATTACCGTCATCGTTGAAGACGATGGAGTAGTCATCAGCGATTTTGTCGAAGGTGAAGCCCTGTACCGAGTCCTTACGTCGCTCTGCACGCATGGATTCCTGATGGATTTTCGTCGTTCCCCAATCCCAGGGTTCGAGCAAACCGGCAGGCAGTTTTACATCTATGCTGTTTAGCGAGTACTGACGGTAGTTGCCTTGCACCATGGAACCGTCGACGTTGAGCAATACAAGCGGCTCTGCATCGAGGTACGAGTCCAGTGGCATTTCGTCGGGGTGAAGGATCTTCACACCTGGGCAGGAGGTCTTGTATGCGTCCTCCAACAACTCGATGGCAATGGTAGTGAGACGACGCTCTTCGCCATCGTTACCCACGACAAGAACGGGGATCTCTAGCGTCCGCGCCCCACTGTACTCAGGCTTACCAAGCTCGACGTCGAGAAGGTTGAAGGTCTCTCCCTGATAATATAACGAGATCCTTTGCTCGTTTTCGATTGCGATCGACACAGGCCAGTCGGCGTAGAACAGGCCTTCTGGCCATCTGTCCTTGATTTGGTCAACACGCATGACATTTTTGAGTACGTCGGTAGGGTCGATGGTGTTGTCGTTGAGTTTGACCGACATGCGCTTGCACCACTCGACCCAGTAGTTGATTGGAGAGGAGTTCATCTCCCAGATCTTGCCCTTGTGAGAGCAGCCCACGGTGGCTCGTTCTCCATCCTCAAAACCGGTGGCGAAGATGTTGGACTTTGTCGCATTGCCTTTCTCGATGTCGCTAATCACCTGGTTGATATCGCGCCCCACGTGCATCGTGAATCGCAGGTCTTTCCGGGCGCGGGACAAGCCAACGTTCTGCAGCTTCATCAGCTTGATGTCGTGGAGCGTACGGAAGGTCGGCTCACCATTGATGCAACGAGGGTCTTTGGCTACCAGGTTGAGAAAGCGCGTTGCCTGGGTATCGTCACCCGAGGTGTGAATGAACAGGGTTTTCTGCGCCTCGTTATAGAAAGCGATGTACAGATTCCAATTGGTATCGATAATTTCTTCGGTCTGAGCCCACCCAACCAAAGTCTCTCGCCGAGTCACGACAATGACGGTATCGGCCTGATCATTGATCGATATGTACTTCAGTGCTTCCCTGCGTCCATTCAGACCGTGCGCACGCTGTGGTGTCCAGTCTTTGGGGGAGACGTGATACGCCACGGCGCTGATTTTGGGGTTCGGGTTCAGCCCAAAAATCACTTGAGTATCGCCACCGTCAGCAAACTGCTCGTTGAAGTCCTCCTTCTCAATTTCCCGGCTTACCTTTTGCTCGCTCACGTTGCGAATGACGGCACCCCAGTCAGCACTCTCCTTGTAGAGGTCTGCCATCTGGTGGTCGGTTTTCTGGTTAGCGATGTTCGCCACGAACTTGGCATCACCAAGGGCGGCATCAACCCTCGTCAGCCGACCAATGAACTGGAGCGTCACCGCAGGGCTTTGATGTTGATCATGAATTGCGGCGATTTTGAGCTCAGGCAGATCGAAACCTTCCCCAAGCATGTCGACGCAGACGATGATCCGGTGCTGCTTCTTGACGATCTCGGCCATCACTCTGGCTAGGTTCGGTACCTTACTGTGAATCAGGACTGGCGTTAGATCGGCGTGCTGCCTGTAAATCTCAAACAGGTCCGTTGCCCGCCTGTGTGACTTGGCTCGCACCATCATCAAATGGTTGTACCCAGCCTTGAGGTCAGCCCGGAGCAGCTCAACAGCTTTGTCTGCGATGGCCTGATCGGACAGCTTGAGGTTGTATTCTCGTACCGGATGGAACTCAATGCCTTTGAAATAACCATCAAGCTGCGCATCCCGGAGCGGGTAGTTGTAGATGATCTTGCCGGCCAGAGGCAGACCATCCTCCCGGAATGGCGTTGCTGTGAACTGAATGCAAGGTTTGCCGCTGAAGGCGGTTTTGATTCGGTTCCAACTCGCTGCCACGACATGGTGAGCCTCATCTATCATCAGGTGGCTGCACATGTTCACCAGCGCCCCCAAGGCAGCGTCTTCGAATAGCAGGAGGGCCTGGGGTGTGGCCACAATGATGTTGGCAGTAGCTAACTCTGCAACCTGCGCCTGAGACAGCTTTGAATCAATGGCTTCAACAATGGGGTTGCGCGCCATGTCCGATACTGCCCCCACGGTGCGGAGTGTCTTCATCTCCGTACACTTGCCCACCAACTGTGTTCTGAGGGCGTCTGAGGGAACCAGGATCAAGGTTCTGGCCATCCTCGCAGCGATGATTAGTGCGAGCATGGTGTCAGTCTTCCCTGTACCGGTCGGCATGACCACGGTGGCGGTCGAGGAAGGATCAACCACCAGGTGCCCCAAGGTAGCGTAAAGCGCAGCCAGTTGCGGCTTGCGTAGCCCGGGTGCGTTCGTCTCGGGATCGTCGATTCTGAAATTGAAGAGATGGTTTTGCCAGCTCTGGTACACATCCAAATACGTTATGACTACATCGTCCATGGCGACTACCTAGAGGCAGAAAACTTCTTGGGGAAAGGTGGCGATATGGTGGCACGCCCCTATTGCTTTCATGACCTTAACCGCGTGGAGATATTCTCGATGCTTTCACTATTTCAGGACAGTTCATTTTCTACGGCGACCTGGCGGGCGCTCGCGCCATGCTTGCTCGATCAGTTCCGGGGTAATGGCTTCCCGAAGTACGCGTAAAGCGTTATCGGAATACCGTGGATGTCTCTGAGACCCGAATTCGAACACCATGACGTTGGCCGGGTTCTCATCTATTCTCAGAAAGTCGCGAACGGCCTTGGACTTGTTGGCCGACAGTTTCAACTTGTCCGCCAGTGCGCTGGGACTCCAGTGATATTTTTTCTGGAGATCCACTTCACGGATTGCCGCAGCGCCTTCTGGATCGTCGCCGGACACGTAACGAATTGCCGGCGCATCTTCCGATTTGGTGATTCGAACTCGAATCGTCGGACCTTCACCCTCCACGTTCGAAGCCAGTGTCATCAAGCGCGGGAACACCTGCTCCAACGGCGTGTCTGCCTTGATCGCCTCCTCGATACGATCCAGGTCTCGCTTAGATACCGCCACTTCTTCACTGACGTGGGCCTCCATGGCCAGTAATGCAGTGATTCGCCCTCTCGCTTCATCTCGCGCTCGTCGCCCCGGAGCCAGCAGGTCTCGAATCTGCAAATACTCCCGATTCACCAGCATCAAGAAATCAGGGAAAGGCTGAGTGGATATGGGTAGAACCCGTAGCGGCAGGTTGTCGGCAAGCGTGTCTTGGAAGTGCGCCGTCAGGATTTCATCTATTGTGGTGATCAGTGCCCTGGCGTTGATGTATAGCGCATCCTCGGGAACTACGATCATCCAGTGCTGGGCCTGGTCGCGCATAGCGTCGATGACGCGGATGGACCCGGCTTGCGCTGTGCTCAGCCAGCCCTGGGCCAGGGCCAGGTTCAACGCTTTCTCGATTCCAATCGAGGTCCCCTTCTCCTTGTCGAATACGTCCAGCCCCTTCTGAACCAACAGCGCTTTGATGAGCATTTCACTGGTGTGTTGCAGCATGAGCAGGACCGTTTCCGGCCTCCCATCATCGTCGTGGTTGTTGAACGCTTCCAACCCACGCTTCAACGAAGCGATGGCCTTGGCTTTCAGTGTCCTGGCTTCCCTCTTAAGCTTCACAATCACCCTCGCCTTTGGCTAACTTCGGATGCGTAGTACTGTGGTGCGTCGTCGCAACTTCTCGAGCAACTTCAACTTTCCCTCGAACTATCCTGCCTTCACCAGCTTCGCCGCGCTGGGATCGTAGGTATAGTGCCGCTTTGCTACCCGAAGTAGACTCCTCTGCGTAAGCCTCCGAGCGGCCGCTTTGGCCGAATTACGGCCTAAGCAGCGGTGTTGGTGGCTTGCCCTTGCAAATATGACCGAATCCCGGCCAAAGCGGGCATTCTTAGGTATGACCTAGATTGTCCGCTGATGGAGATGATGGCCAAACTACTACCGGCAACTCGCCAGTCGGGCCGCCGTACCGGCCCGACTTAAACAAGAGGGCCTCCACGAAACCCGAGGTGGTTCAGTCGGACGGTTGGCCTTTTAATTAGCAGCCGGGACGGATAACGCATTAAGCGTTTCCGTGGTCATCAATCCATTTGGTGAGAATCCCTTCACCTTCTGGAACAACTTCAGCGAGGTTTTGGTCTCGCTATCCAAAGTGCCATTGACCGTCCCGGCGTAGAGCCCCAATCGAGTCAGTGCAATCTGCACACGCATAATTTGCAACTGCCGCTTTTCTGCCACCGATAAGTCAGTTCCAGCATCGGTAGCCTGGAGAGGTTCAGACTTTGGTGGGTGGAGGCTACTCGAGCGCGTGTCCGATGGGTTCGATGACGAGGACGCTGGTGAGGCTGCCGAGGGAGCCGTTGCAGGAGAAGTCGGAGCTACGCTGCTTGGGGATGGTGTTGCCGGTGTGTAGCTGCTGCTGCCGCCAGAACTCGAATAATGCGACGAATGGGAAGAGTGAGAGCTGTGGCTTGAGTGCGATCGATGTCCCGCGAACAGGTTGTCTGCCGGATGATTGAGTGGACGTAGGGACACCGGATCAGGCTCTTGTGGTGTTTGGGGTTGCAGTAAGGCTTGTACGCCCGTGCTGGCCTTGGTGGAAACAAGGGGAAGGCCCGCCAGGAATAGCGCCAAAGACGTCCGAAATTTACTCATGCTGCCACTACCTCCTTGATGGGGTTTATTGTTCCAGGTCGCCAACCCTTCTCATGCCAGGCAAACAACCCTGCACATGAATCACGTACAGCGCAGTCGCGGCATTCGTCTACATGGACCTGTTTCCAGTCAGAAATACTGCGTCGTGCATAGGGCCATAGCGATCGTGGGAGCGTGCAGAGCGGCGTGTTCATTAGTATGCAGGGCACGCCATATCGTCTGAGGGCCGCCACGCCTTGCCCCATCTCCTCGTGCCATGTGGCTAGGTCAACTTCGCAGTGCTCGCGATTGGCCAATGCGTACCCAATCGGCTCGCATCCCATCAAGGCGACCTCCCGCACGAATGGCAGATTTCGGCCTATGAAGGCGCATAACTCGGGGAGCACTTTCAGCACCGGTTCGATGAGCACGATGCGCAACTGGATTGCCTGGCCGTGCGCTTGGAGCTGCAACAGCCCTTGCAACGTTTCTTCGAAGGCACCGTGGCTCTGGACTACAAAGTCATGCAGGAAATCAGCATGGCCATAAAGTGGTACCAGCCAACTCACCTTGCCGTGCAGGCCCTCGAGTACAGAGGTCGCAGTCGGCGCTTGGGCAAGCAGCCGGCCGTTCGTCAACAGCTCCATTTTTGTAATGGGATGGTAGGCCGCGATCGTATCAATCACCTCGCGAACGCGGGCTCCCAGTAGCAGCGGCTCGCCGCCCGTCATGCCCAGATGCGTCGGAGAATTAGCAATGTGCTTGACCACCGCTATCGCCTCGTCTGCAAGCCAGCCGTCATCCTGCCGAGTAGGTGGCTGGGAACACATCAAGCACAGGCTGTTACATCGGTTGGTGAGAAACACGGCATGATGCTGATCACTATCTCGATACAAGACTTGCAGCTCGTGTCGCGCAGGATTCGTGACGATCACATCGCCTGGCTGCAGCGCTGAGATGTCATCACAACCCACCGACGACATCGTTTCTTCCGAGGCTTTGCCCTGGAACACCGGAAACAAATTGCTCAGACCGGCGGCTTGGAGCCGGGTAACGGCGTGATATGCATCCGGACCGTCGATTGGAACCAGAAACCGAAGCTCCGCCTTCCATTGAGCAGCCAGGTCATCTATCCCCGTGACTCTCATCACTTGTCGTGTAGATATTCCATTCAAGCTGGCTGAAAACCTACGCATGCATGCCTCCGCCAGGCTCGGAGGTACCCGCCCATCGATGTGCCAAATCGAGGAAGGCATTGTCGGCGGTGTTCAGCCTATTGAAGAGGTAGTCGAACAGCCATAGGTTGCGTCGGCAATGATCTGTGAGGTGGACCGGCGCTTGCTCGTCTCCAAACTTGCCATAGGCGTTGACGGGGTCGGGCCCACAGTAGCTGTTGTAGGCGCAAGTATCACAGCCCGGCACATATCGTCCCAGGCTTGCCCGTACTAGCCGACGCTGTATCGGGCTGCTCAAAAGGGCTTCGAGCGGTTCGCCAACTTTCCCTAGGCGTAATCCGTGATCGCCCATTTCCACCAGCATGCGGGCTTCGTCGCTGGGGTAGACGTAACCGTCGTAGTTGTAAACCAGTGCCGCGAGGCCCGCCCCCGTTGGGCTCTGCAGATCCACATAGCCGGCATCGAAGGGTGACAGGATCTTGTTGAGGGAGACCGACGCGCCGATTTCTCTGATCGGCGCACCTTGGCGGTTCCAGTGCAAAATGCGCTCAAACGCTCGATCATAGAAAGCGGCGAATTCGTCCTGGCTATAAGCGAGCGTATGCGCATTGCGAACGGCAAAGCCGTAGTGGCTCAAGGGGCGTAGGAAAACCTCCAGGAAGCCCAGGCGCACGTACTCGTCGACGATTTGTTCCGGGTATTGCAGCGACGCCCGGGTCACGGTAACCAGGGCTGAAACACTGTCAGCACCGAGAGCGCGGCGAGCCAGTTCGACACCTGCCAGTGTGCGGGCATGGCTATCGCGCCCCGGCAACGGGCGATTCTGATCATGCAGTTCCGCCGGGCCATCGATGCTGGTGGAGAGATACACGCCATGCTGCTTGAAGAAGTCGCACATGGCCTTGGTCAACTGATGGAGCGTCGAGGTGACGACAAATCGGATACGCCGGTTTGCCGATTCATTCTGGCGGCTTATCCGTTCTATCGCATGCTGGATCAAGTCAAAGCGCAGTAGCGGATCGCCGCCCTGAAACTCCACCGTCAAGGTGGGCGCTTGGCTTTGAAATATCGTATCGCAAGCGGCGTTCAGGTCCTCGATCCGCATTGCGTGGCTGTCATCGTCAAGGGAGCGACTGACTTGGCAGTATCGACAAGTGTGGGCGCACTGCAGTGTGGGGACGATGATATGCAGCGACGGTCCTGATAGAACGGTTTCCTGTTTGGCTGTAAGTCGCGAGACAAGCAGCTGTCGTGTACCGGCATTTCCGCTGGTGGCGCCGAGAAAAAATTTGGACTTCAGGGTCGCTATATGCCCGACTGCCAAGGCTTCCCTCTGATGAACTAGGTTATGCAGATCGTCGTTACTGAGAAAGGCATGGTCCCCAGCTTCGCTGACCGCCACGATCTTGTCCGGGCCGAGTCGCCTGAATCGAAATGGGTAGAGTGTCAGGGGATAGGCGGCGCTCAACGTGCACCTGCCTTGATCAAGACAGCGTCTACGATTTGGGTGATCTGGTCTTCAGATTGCTCGGTAATAGCCCGACGTAATGCCTGGTCCGCCAAGCATTGCTGGATCCGCGCCTCTAACTCGGCAGCATGCTCGTTTGCATTACCAAGCGCTTCGACCCATAGCCTGCCATCGTCGTCTTCGCGCATCCTGAGCTTCAATGAGCCCTGGCACACTGCAATCGTGCGCAGTATATCGACCTGAGAAAACGATGCCGGTACCTGGACAGGTACCCATACTGCTTGATGTACGCGTTGCATACACCCTCCTCCCACCAGTACGTAATTCGTGCTCTTGTTGTCGTTCAACTCTAGCACGCCCGTACAAGCGTTTGCATCCGGAAGAGCAATTCATGGCTCAAGTTGTATCGCTGCTGCGATAGAAGAAAGGCACCCGTAGGTGCCTTTCTTCATGGTCCAAGCTACTAGCAGCAATTAAATTAACGCTGGTCCAGCTCTGTTCAATTCTGCGACTGAATGAACAGTGGCCGCTGCACGCGGAACTACCCGGCGCTCTACGAACTCCAGCGCTTCAGATGCAGTGCTGCTGAGGCAGGAGGTGATACTTCCTAGCTCCGCAATCAACACGCCAAGCTTGGCAAACTCACGACCGTCAACGGTCGTATCCAGGTCATGGTTCAGGATACGGCCCAGTCCTTCGATGCCCTCGCCGATGAGGGCTAGCCGGTCGGCGGCTCTTCTGCCATACACGACCACCTCCTGCTCAGACTTGCCATTCAGATGACGGGATTGGGTAATGAGGCCGATGCTGCTTTCATTCATTGTTAGTGCTCGCAAATTTGGTTAGTGCCTAAATGGGGCTGGATGTGGGTGATGGGGTCGCTTCAGGTGGATTTGCCCTGGCTTCTGCCGAGCCAGTTCCCCAGTGCGCCGATGACACGCTGGGCCGCCGCCATATCCAAGAAATTGGGATGCTCGACCCGAGCGCGAACCTTCATCCACTGGATGAATCTCGGATCATCCAGCCCGCCGTAGCCGGCTTTCTGGGCCCAATCCGACAGCAAGGACATTTGCGCCTCAGTAGGCCGGCCAGGAGCACGGTTCGTCTCTGTGCTGGCTTTGCGTTGAGCCGAGGTCGACACAAAACCAAGGCGCTGAAACTCCGCCATCACGGCGTTGAAGCCCTTCTCCGACAAATCCGTCGTGCTATGGACTCCTCCAGTTCTCAATAGCAATGCCCGATAATCTTGCTCGCTCATATCGAGTTTCCGCTTGGCAACCTGGACCAGGGTGACCTTTCGTTTATCAAGCATGCCCTACCCTCCCCGGCCATCGGTCAAAGTGGCAATGTCGATGAGGCCATAGCGATCATTCGAGCGGCGAAAAGCCTCCACGATCGCCCGAAGCTGACCCGGTCCGGTGCCAACCTTGACGCACCAATCCCGCTCGGCCCGGCCGGTCACACCCCACGCTGCCATCACGAGATCGACGTCGTGCTCAGTGACCCCTTTGGATGCCACCCGCCAACTCGCCATGCGGCTCAGCAACTGTGCATGTGACTGCTTGCCAGCTGCGAGGCGACGGTAGATCTCGCCGTTGTTGAGTAACGCTATGCCAAATAGACCGCGATCCACAAAGGTCCGCAGGCCATTCAGAATGCGCACCCCGTGGTCCAGCTTGGCGTCTGCCAAATGCTGCGCTTCATCGACGATCAGCAAACCGCCCCGTCCTTCCGTTGTCTCGCTGATCCAGCGGCTGATCGCAAACTCATCCCCGGTTGGAGGGAAGCTGTCATCGCTACGGCGCAAGCTCTCGCTAATCTGGCAGAGCACATTCCGAGGGGTCAGGCCCCATTCGCTGAGGCTGACCTGCCAGATGGGACATTCGAACCCTTCCTCCTTGCGGCAGCGCGCCAAATACTCCCGCAAGGCGCTGGTCTTGCCGGCGCCAGGCTGGATGGCGATGTCCACCATGACGGCCATTTCTCGGGCCGTGTTGAAGGCATCAAGGACGGTCTTGGTAACGCTGGTTTCCACAAATCCGGGATGCCGCTTCTTGGCATCTGTCCGCTCTATATCGATCTCTTCAAACCGCGCGGTCAGCCCGCGCTCTATACGCTCCGCCTGACAAGGCTCGCCGGCCCGGCGTGGAATCCATAACCACCGGTCTTTTTTCAGCCACATCGTGATCACTTCTTCGCTGATCCCGATTTCGTTGCCGAAGCGCGCCAGCGTAAAGCCGTTGGACAGTTCGTCCATCAGGCGGTTTTTGAGGGGTTCCCATACCGCCATATTGATGGCTTCGGTGCCATAGTCGACACCATTCAAATCCAGTACCATAGTGATTCCTCTTGTTGTACAGACGCGCTAACGGGCTGCCACCCGTGAACGCTTCGATCAAGCCGCTTTGGTTATCTGACCAAGGCGGCGTTTTCGTTCTAGAGCCTCTTTTTCCTTCGCTTCATCGCGTTGCCGCTTCAACTCCGCCAAGTCCGCCTGGGTTCGCATACCGGTCGGAGCCGGTTTCGCGGGCACGGGTTTGCGATGGATTTCGCCGGTCAATTTGTTGCGCCAGGCATTGGCCTCGTTGTCTAACGGCTCCAAGGTGCGTTCCGGCTCGGCCGCTTTGGTGACGTATCGCGGTGCCTCAATCAGCAGTGCGTTGCTGGGTTGTGGAATGGGCGTTAACTGGGGCGGCTTGCTCATGTCCGGCAAGGCCAATGGGGCCTTTGCCTTGATCCGCTTCACGGCCTGCTTCTTGGGCGCCATGTGGGCGTGCTTGGTGCGGCTGTGCGCGGCCGCTTCCTCGCCGCCGGCCAGGAAGTCGATACGCTCAATGCGTTCGGCGTCGCAGATCCAGGTCAAACCGTCGTAGACAGCCACCTTGGCATCCGGATTCTCTGGGTCGAAATAGACCTGATACTGCTTCTGCCGGGCGGACAAGGGCAGATCGGCCAAGGCATCGGACCAATAGCGGCATAGGCCGTAGCCCTCGATCTTGAAGCGGATGCTGGCATCGTCCTTCTGCAGCTTGAGGGTGTTCACGCCCTGCAGAAGCAACCGAAGATGAGCCGGATCAGGTTGGTGTACCACCGCCGAGGTAATCAGTTCGGCATACAGGTCATAGGGACTACGCCCACCCATACCCTGGCCACGATGCGGTCGGCGATTGAACTCTTCCAGAACGGTTGCCAACTTGATCCCGTAAGCCTCAATGGGGATGGCTTTACGCCGATCAAAATCCTCAGGCTTTTCAACCGGATTGCGGCCGCAATAAGCGCCTTGGAATTCGGGTGCTTTGTCGCAATGGTCCGCGACATAACGCCAGAACGACTCCACTGGCTTGTCCTGACCCCGTCCTGGTTTGGACCAATGCACTTTCGTGCCCATATGCGTCAGCGCACCGATCGGTTCATCCGGTTTGACCTGGAATCGATAGCGGGTCTTCTGCTGGCCGGTAAAGGCCTTGTTGGCATACTCGCGGCCATTGTCCAATTTAACCCCGGCTGGCTTGGCATTCGTCCGTTCCAATGCCATGCGATAGCAAGCCATCACCAATTCGCCGGTCGGATTCAAATACCCCTTGGCGCTCAGTACCAGCCGCGTACGCACCTCACGCCAGACCACGATAAAGGGCCGCGCAATGGTGCCGTCCGGCCAGACGCAGAACACGTCCGCCCGACGACCATCCGATTCCCAAAGTTCATGCAAACCCAGGCTTGCATAATCGCGCTCAACCGCCGGAAAACTACGCTCCAGAGCGGCTGCACCTTGTCGGCCCAGCTTATGCAGCCAAGCCGGTTCCTGCGCCAAACGACGCAGCACAGTTTTGGTGCTCGGAATATGCCAACCATGCTTTAAAGCCTCTTGGCGTGCCTCCTTCACGATCACCTCGCCCTTGGGGGCGGATGTGCTCAGGTAGCGTGCCAAAATCCATTCATAGGCAGGCTCTGAAAACTCAGCCTGTTTGCCCCGCCCGAGGTATTTGGGGGCGAGCAATGGCAACCAATGCTCTTGAGGATGGCCTTTGACCAGACGGCGATAGTTCCACAGCGTAACGCGTGTAATACCGTGCTGAGCGGCAACGGTGGGTTCGATTACCCCAATAGGTATGCCGCTGGCCTGAAGTTCCTGGAATGCCAATAGAGCTGCCAGCGCCTTCTCCGCACGTTGCTTAGATACGGCATTGGATCGTTCATAGCCTTCCCATAGCGTGCGGTATTCCTCGGCGGGCCATGCCAACCGGACAGGCTTTGGCGCCGATTTAGAAGGACGTATCGCGAGGCTGGTTGCGGCGACTTGTGCAACCGGGCGGGCTGCTTGCGCTGGGGCAAATGGATTTGCTGTTAGCGTTGCGGTGTTCTCTGCTGGTTTAACCGACTTTGCCCAGGCGATTTGCGCTTCTTTTGGCAGGCTGGTTAAAAGAACCAAGTAATTGCCGCGCCCATCATTTTCATCTTTACGGGCTTGGTATTTATTTGCAGCGACATGGCGCTGAATTGTGCGTTTGTCGACGCCTATCAATGTCGCGACATCACTCACTGAAAGCCAAACGAGCGGGGAAGGTTGATTCACGCTATCTATATGTTTTTTCATGATTATTTGACGCTGTCGCGATCAAAATGTTGAGGGGTGGTATCTCCGTAGTAGGTCGCGACATGTCGCGACTTTCAGCCCTCCACTATTTCCCCGTCTTTGATGCCGAGTAGCACTGCGATTTTGTGTGCCTGTCCGTACTGGCACTTGCAATCGCCCCTGACTACGGCGTTGACCTGATTTCGACTAAAGCCGTGTTCGCGTGCCCAGGACGAGACGCTGATTCCACGACGAATAAAGTCTTCCCGAACTTCTTGCGGAGTACGCAGCTTGCGTGCTTTCATGGTTGCATCCTCAACTAAGTGAACCCAATCGGGTGCACTATATGCACCCGATTGGGTGCTTGTCAACAGGTGCGCAATGTCATTTGGTGGTCGTTTGAAGCAAGAGCGAGAAAGATTGGGCCTCTCCCAGCTAGACCTAGCGGAGAAGCTGGGTATTCATCGCAATACCGTGGTGCGATATGAAAGTGATAAGCGGCCTATCACGGGCGACACGTTGGAGCTTCTGCATAAGGCAGGAATCGATCAGCTGTACGTGATGACGGGGGAGCGTCGCGGCTCCGATAAGCGAGTACGAGAGCGAGTAGAGGCCATAAAGGAGGCTTTGGGTGCCCCGCTGGTGCACGTACTAGGTATCAGCGATGATGAGGTGATGGAGCTTAGTCGCGAGGTAGACAAGCGTACGGAGGCACTGTCTGATCGGTGCGAGGAACTCCCTAGTGGGACCGTCCAATGGCAGGAGTACTTGGACGAACTAGCTACGCAATATCGTGTTCTATGTGAGCCTCTTGTGCGCAATAGCCCGCGATTCAAGGAGGCTAGCATGACTCTCGATACAAACGTTATGACCGCGATATTTGAAGGGCTAGAGGCAGCTCAGGCCAAGCACGGTTTACTTGCTGTAGAGCGACGGGCGAAAGTGGTGGCAATGCTCTATCGAGCGTTTATTTCCAGCGGCAAAGTTGATCCCCGGACAATTGACGAGGCAGTTTCACTAGCTGTCTAAGCACTTCGGCGCAAAGCCCGCTCGGACTTTGCGCAGTCTTGTATTCAAAACTGCTCGTCTCGCGCCCATTTCTGCGCACAATATTCAAAACGTTACACTTCCCATTGGATTCCCATAAACCCGCGTCATTGCTGGCCATTGTCACAGTAGACCCTTAGGTTCTTTCCTCCAGGAATGAGTGTCCCCCCTCATTGTCTCCGCTGCCTGCTTAACCTCCTCTTTTCCTCCTACTCCCCCTCAACGCCCGGCCTTGTCGGGCTTTTTTGTGGAGTTCCGTAACGTGTTACGAAACGCAAGATTGCCGTACTGCCCCGGCGTCAATCAGGCCGCCGTGGTGCATGTGGCAAAGTCGTTTAAGGCCGTTACGCTATTCTTGGAGACTGATCTGCTCTGAGCTTTGGGCCGTCTACTGGCAAGTCCCTTGATGCTTGAAAAGTCGCTTGGTCTGCCATGTCCAGGCGCTTGGAGAGTTCGTTAGTAACAGCATCTCGCTGTTCAACAAGTGTCATTGGAACCGGCTGAAGGGGCGGTGCCATGCCCTCCGCAGGCGCCCTGCCAGTGAATGAACATCGAGGGGCGGCAGCAGGCATTGCGCTCGCCGCAAGGGATATCGGTGCCGACGTTGCGTACCTGTTGCGCGTTCCGGGTGAAATGCAGCCACTGCGAAAATCCGCCCGCTGGCGCTTCTGGCAGTTCAGCTAATGGCTTGGCTGCAATACGTTTCTTGCTCATCTATACGGTGACTCCCCCTGATTTGGCTTGTGATCGCCTTTCTAGCGAAGGCGGATCAAGCATGCCAAAAACAGGGAGAGCAGGCTACTCTATGGGTAAGGCCGGGGCAGGCGACGTAATCAGATCGCCGCCCTACCCGCCTGATGTTCTCAGGACTTCACACCAGCATCAGCCACTGCTCGCCATTGCCAAGGCCACTTCAGGCTAGGCTCAAACAGCGCAATCAAGATCCCCGCCGTCAGCACTGCGCTGCCCAGCCAGAATTGCGGCCCCAGCGTCTCGCCAAACATCAGCCAACCCGCCAGCGGCCCGACCAGCAGGCCGGCGAAGCTGCCGGTTTCGGCGATGGTGGCGTCAGCCGTGCGGTAGCCGATGACAAAGCACAACATGCAGGTGACGTTGACCATGGCGGTGAGTGCCAGCAAGGCCCAGCCTGCGGCAGTGAAGTCCGGTACGCCGAAGCCGGCCAGCAGGCCAAATATGGTTGCCTTGCCGGCATAGGTCCACCAGATGATGGCCAAAGGGGTCTCGGTCTGGCCGTGCTTGAGCAGCACGCCCAGCATGGCGTCGCTCACGGCGCAGCCCAGGGCAACGGTGACGGCAAGGTTCACGCCGTGGCTGACATCCGGATTGGCTACCAGCCAGACGCCGGCGAAGCCGATCAACACGCCCAGCCAGCGGACTGGTCGCACGGCCTCACGCAGGAACAGCATGGCCAGCGGGATCAGCCAGATAGGCGTCGTCAGTTGGTAGGCGGTGATCTCTCCCACACTGAGATGCTTGAGCGCATACAGCGTACCGATAGCCGATAGGGTGTTGAACAGGGCCCTGAAACCGTGCAGCCAGGGCTTCCGGGTGCGGATGGCGGTTGCGCGGCGACGCAAGGCCCACGGGGCGATCAGCGCCAGTACCATGAGGCATAGCGGCCACATGAGCATCTGGCCGTCGTACTGCAGGCTGAGTTGCTTGAGCAAGGCGTTGACGATGCTGTAGCAGCTCATGCCCGCAACCACCCAGAGTACTGCCAGGAAGTTGTTTTGCCGTGTTTTTCGCATGACTGCCTCTTGCCTGGCCGTGATTGGATGGCAAGAGCATAGGGCTTGGCAGCCGGCTCGACTAACGCCGAATTCGCATGCAAGCTATGCGTATTGCGCATAGCTTGAGATCGCCATGAAACGCCTGCCACCGCTCGATGCATTGCACGTGTTCAGTGTCACCGCCCGTAGCGGGAGCATGAGCCGCGCCGCCGAGCTGCTGCATGTCACACAGAGTGCTGTCAGCCGGCAGATCGGCCAGCTGGAGGATTTTCTCGGTCAGCCGCTGTTCTTGCGCCAGGCCCGCGGGATAGAGCTGACCGTTGCGGGCCGACGGCTGCTGCAGCCGGTCGAGCAGGCATTCGATGATATCCATCGTGCCGTCGATAGCTTGAGGCAGCGGCCGACCGATCTCAAGATCAAGCTGCCGCCGACACTGGCGCTGCGCTGGTTCCTGCCGCGCCTGCCTGACTTTCAGCGGCGGCATCCCGAGATAGAGGTGCGCATGAGTACTTCTTCGTTCAGCTCGGTCGCGTTTGAGCGCGAGGACTTCGACGCTGCCATCATCGCCACCGCAAGGCCGCTTGAGGATTGCTTCAGCGAGCCGCTATTTCATGAGGAGCTGACCCCTGTCTGTGCCCCGCAGGTTGCCGCCCGCTTGCAACGACCGGCCGATCTGGCACGAGAGACCTTGATCCATCTGAGTCCCGACTACGCAGACTGGCGTAGCTGGCTGGCGTTGGCGGGGGTACAGCATCCGCAACTGGAGGCCGGGCCCAGCATTGAGGTGCTGGACATGGCGGTGAACCTGGCGGCACAGGGGCATGGCGTCGCCATTGCTGATCCCTTGCTGATTGCCGATGATCTCGGCTGTGGCCGGCTGATTGCGCCGTTTCGTCAGCACATGCTGCACACCAACTACTTGTACAGCTTTGCCTGTACCCGCAGCAGGCGCCAGGAGCCGGCTATCGTGGCTTTGCGGGATTGGCTAAGGGAAGAGATCGACCTGGCCATCGCGGCTTGCATGGCCGACGGTGCCCGGGGCCAGGATCGATCGTAGCGGCGGGTTGGCGCTAGCTCGCGAGCTAGATCAGTGCTGCTGCAATGTCATTCAGTTCCGGCAGGGATTGCGCATTCCAGCGTATCAGCTTGATCCCTGCCGCCTGGAGGGCCTGGGTCTTGCTGTGGTCGGCTTGCTGCTGCTTGGTATCGGTCAGGTCGCCCAGCTCCACGGCCGCCACGATCTGCAGGGTCTGGTCGCAGACCAGAAAATCCACCCGCAACGGGTCGATGTGTTTTTGCCATTGCTCGGCATCATGGCCTGGCTTGGCAGAGAGGAAGCCACCCAGGCTGACCTTGGCGAAGATCAGGTGGCCTGGCAGGGATTCGATCAAGCGATGGTAGAGGTCCTGTTCCGACGTGGACAGCGGTCGCTTGGCCTGGACGTGCCATTCGGTTGGCGAGGTGGTTTCGACTTGTGGCTGCGAGTGTGTGGCCTTGAAGACCAGGAAGCCTGCGACGAGCAATACGATGATAGTGGCGAAGATAGCCATGAGATTCCCCCTTTTAAGGACTGTTTTTCGATGCCTCTTCTCGGAGGAGGCGGGAGGATACCAAAACAGGGGGAGATGGTTCTGGGTAAAACAGGCATGGCGGCCGAACAGGGATCACTCCCCTGCCCCGCTTGCACCCTTACTTGGCGCCGGTGATGGCCCGTAGCTGCCGCATGGCCTCAAGTTTTATCGCCTGGGCGGATTCGGTTTTGTCGGGTTCGCTGTCTGAGATGGATTTGGCAGCAGGCTTGGCCGCGTTGGACGCCTTCATGGCCTCTATGAAGCGTGAAGGCGCTTGCCCGGCCCGATGCAGCAACCAGAGGGCATGCTTGGCTCGGGTAATGGCGACGTAGAACAGGTTAAGTTCGATGGCGCGATGCTCGTTGGCGTCTTCCCAGGCACCGTCGAGCGACGGAGGAACCGGCACCTTGTCCGCGGAAGTATCCGCAAGGATCACCTGCTCGAACTCCTTACCCTTGGCGCGCAGAAAAGTGCTCACGCAGATGGTGCCGGATTCGTTGGCGGCGGCACTGCCGGTGCGGGTGACCAGCCGCGCCTTTATCATCTGCTTGAACATCTGGCCCAGTGTGAGCTGGTATTCGCGGGTATAGGCCAGGAACGCATCAAGGGTGGCAATGGTTTCGCGCTGCGTTTCCTGCGAGCCGGTATCTTCCGTGATCAGATGCTTGATACGCAGTTGCTTGATCAGGGTGTCCAGCGCGGTGGCGGCATCGCTCTTGGCATTGAAGGCGTGTCCGGCAGCCCAGAACGCTTGCAGTTCTTGCAGCCGCCTCTGGTAGACAGGCCGTTCCGGTGAATTCTGGACGGCCTTGGGCATGGTCAGCCGAATGTATTCGGCGCCGATTCCCGCAGCCTTATCCATCTTGGCGAGTGCCAGATAGGATTCCCATGCGCTGTCCTTGTCCCACATGGGGAAAAAGAACTTGCCGGCTTCGATCATCTTGTGAGCCCGGACTTCGCCATCCAGGCTGTCAAGAAGTCCACAGTCGGCGGCCAGCAGCGTAACGATGGCCTCGAGTGTGTCGTCATAGGCAACGGCCTTATGGCCCAGCATGGTGTAGGGCATCTCCGCAGCGATCAGCGCAAATTCGAGCGGCAATGCCTCGCTACGTTGCCGAAACAGCACGCCGGTTCGCCAATCGGGTTCCTTGGCTCGGCCGCTGGCGATGATATCGATGATGGCCTGCGGGTCCTTGATGGCCTTACCCTGGATCGTTGTCTTGTGGCGGGTGGCCGAGGCGAACTCTTGTGCAGGTTGGCCGTAACACTGCATCAAGGGCTTCATGCGCTTGGTGAGGTTGCTGCCAAAACGATGCGACTCATTGATGGGCATGGTGACTACATTGCCGACCAGCCGGGGGAAATCCTCCGCCATTACATTGGCACGGGCGCCCTGCTTGGTTTGTACGCACTGGTTCTTGTCGCCCACCACGATGACACGGCAACCTGTTTGCCGGCTGCTGAGCGCGGCAGACAGTAGCGCTGTGTTCAGGTCGTTGCCTTCGTCAAAGCCCATCACCTTGTAGCTGGCCAGCAGGCGCGCCACGGCGGGATCTGTCCGTTGCCGGTGCAGGATCTCAAGTGGCAGGTCGGGGAAGGTCAGGAAATTTTCCTGGATGCGGATACGCTCGAATGCCACCAGGCTTGCGACCGTCAGCTCGGGTTGCCGGGCCAGGCTGGACAGCCACGGGATATCAACATTGTCTTCCTCCAGTATCGCTTTCAGATCAAAGCGATATTCGCCCTTGATCCTGGCGATGGCATCGTACAGACCCTTCAGGTTTCCGGGATTGGCTGGCAGCATGCCGGCTTCGTCATCATCTTCCAGCAGTAGGCGGCCTGCTTCCATGGCTCGCGCCAGTACCTGGGAGAGGCGCTCATCGCTCTCCGGTAGCACCTCGCCGCCTTCCTTGAACCGGTCAATACGATTACGCAGCTTGCCGCACAGACCGTGGATGGTCATGGCGCGCGGCAGTTTGATACGGTGTCGTTTCTCCAGTGCTTCCAGAAAGGCCGAGAGGTGATCGGCCGCTGGTCGAGATACGGTGAGCATGGCGATTTCGTCGGGTGGCACACCGGCGCGGCAGTGCTTGAGCGCCAGATGCCCCAGCAGCGTGGTCTTGCCACTGCCGGCAATGGCATCGCCATAGATGCCCTCGGCGCTGGCAACGAGGATGTTCTGCTTTTCGTCGGTCAGGGCCGATGGATCTAGGACAAAGTTCACGATATCCGGGACAACAAGGTAGGTCGTATAGGGTGGCGCGTTGTAGCAAGAATGGCAAATGCGGGTTTACCGTGGCCCGGCGTCGGGCGCTATCGAGTTGGGTTCGATGATGATCAGCAGATCACCCTCACGAATGATCGTATCGTCGCCTTCCCAGAAGCCCACGGTCTGGTTGGGGCGGTGCAACCTGACCACCAGTTCCGGTTTGACCTCCCGCATGCGAAGCCCGATTTCGCGCGCTTGTGCCGGGCGTTCGATCAGCTTGATCCGACCATCTGCCTGCATCAGGTCGCTGACGTAGTCGGCAATATTCGAGGACTGTACCGAGTTGGTCATCAGGTAGCCGCCGATCATGGACGGAGCAACCACGGCGTCGGAACCTGCCTGTCTGAGCAGCTTGATGTTTTCTGCCTCGCGGGCCGAGCTGACGATCCGTACTTGTGGGTTCAACTGCCTGACGGTCAACACGGCCAGGACGGTGGCGTCATCCCTGCCCAGGCAGATCATGATGGCACGGGCCTTCAGGATGCCGGCTTCGCTGAGGTGCTGCTCCGAGGTGGCGTCACCCAGCAGGCCGATATACCCCGTCGCGGCAGCTACCGTGAGCCGGGAGGTGTCCAGGTCGAGTACCAGGATCTCTTTGGGATCCGTACCACGCGCCACGGCTTCGCTGGCGGCGCTCTGCCCGCCGTGGCCAAAGCCGCAGATGATCAGGTGTTGGTCCAGCTTTCCTTGCAGATGCTGCATACGTCGTGCCTCTATCCATCGTTGGAGCACCAGCTCGTAGGCCGTGCCCATGAAAATCAGCCAGATCATCAGGCGCAGCGGTGTGACCAGCAGGGCATCGACGATGCGTGCCCGGTCCGATACCGGCACGATATCGCCATAGCCCACGGTAGTGATCGTGACGGCGGTGAAGTACACGATATCGGTAAAGCTGACATCGCCATCGATCTGATCCTTGAGGCCATCACGATCGACCCAGAAAATAACCAGCACGCAGGCCACCAGTATTGCCAGGATGGCGCATCGGGCCAGTAGCATTTGCAAGGGCGTGCGCTCGGCCTTGATAAAGATCCGTGAGCGAGTACTGCTGCTTTGAGGCCTCACTTTAGTGGTGTCCCTCGTTTGCGGCGGGCATCTTCAGCCAGTTCAAACCGCCGTCAACGACCTTCAGGCAGAGGTCGTCGGCAATGCCGGGGACCTGTTGTCCCTTGTTGTCATAACAATGGCATTTGTCCCGGCCTGCATTGCGGGCGCAGCCCACCACGGCATCGATCTGGCGTTGCTTCGCAGTGCGCTCCGTCTCTACAGCCTGATTCTGCGATAGCTTGGCCACCGCTGCCTCCGATTGCCGCTGCAGTTTGGCGGTCATCTCCGTCGTGGTGCGGCTGATATGGCTGGTCATTTGTGTCACGGCCGTATTGGCTGCGTAGTAGCGGATGCCAATGATGGCGCAGATAACGATCAGTCCCCCCAGCAGCAAACGCATGGTTTCCTCTGTCTCTCATACCGAATAATTATGCGGCCAACTATATCTGGCTTGGCACACCTCGGCGATGGCTAGGCGACAAGGAAAGGCCGGCATGCGTAGCGCGATGCCGGCCTTTGATTACCGTGACTGCGATGACACGTTGGCGACGGGTCAGACCTGTGCCATGCCACCATCCACAAACAATTCGGCGCCGTTGACGAAGCTGGCGTCGCTCGATGCCAGGAAGACAGCAGCCTTGCCGATCTCGGCGGGCTCACCCACCCTGCCCATCGGGACCTGGCTGGCGAGGTAACTCAGAAGGCCTGCTTGCGCTTCCTCGGTGGGAGCCAGATCAACCAGGCCCGGGGTACGGATTGGGCCGGGACTGATGGTGTTGACGCGGATACCACGGTCTTTCAGGTCCAGGATCCAGCTGCGGGCGAAGTTGC
This sequence comes from Chitinimonas naiadis, assembly GCF_054780835.1. NCBI lineage: Bacteria > Pseudomonadati > Pseudomonadota > Betaproteobacteria > Neisseriales > Chitinibacteraceae > Chitinimonas > Chitinimonas naiadis. The sequence goes on from NZ_BAAGVO010000007.1 coordinate 394,528, forward strand.
GTACCGCCGCCTTGGAGGCGCTGTAGACGCTGAACGAGGCGGTGCCCATGCTGCCCGTCGTTGAGCCGGTAAGAATGATGGAGGCGCCATCCACGAGCAGCGGCAAGGCCTTTTGTACCGTGAACAGCAGGCCTTTGACATTGCGGTCGAAGATCTGGTGATAGTGTTCTTCGGTAATGTCGGCCAAGGGCAGCATATCGCCACCGCCCGCGTTGGCGAACAGCACATCCAGCCTGCCTGCCTTCTGCTTGATCTCGGCATACAGGCGGTCAAGTTCAGCCAGGTTCGATACATCGCTACGCAGGCCAACGGCCCCCTTGCCGATCAACTGGACTGCCGCATCCAGCTCTGCCTGCCGGCGGCCGGTAATGAATACGGTGGCACCTTCCTCGGCAAACGCCTGGGCTGATGCCAAGCCTATACCGCTGGTACCACCAGTAACCAATGCGATCTTGCCTTCGAGTTTCTTGCTCATGATCTATCTCCTAGTACGTTGGAAGTGTTTCGGCCTTCGGTCGGATGCGATTGCCGATGAGCACACTGTAAGGAGGGTTTATTGTTCAATAAACCAGCTAACTTCGATAATTGATTCCAGTTTTATGGACAATTGATGGGGAGTGGATTAACGCCCCGATAACGATCAATTGATACGATCAGTATTTTCAATGGAACCATCGCCAACCAGCCTATCCATAGCCGTATAAGGTTCCGGTTGTTGCCACGAGGCTTATGGTCCTTCGCACGGTTTGGAAATTTCCGCGCGATTGCCTAATACGCAGATGACGGCGAATTAAGCGCGGATTCGGAGGGATACTATGGCTTGGGAGAAAAATCTCGAACGATGGGTATTGGAAGTCCGGCGTCGTACGCCCGTCGCAGCGAGATTGTCGCTTTGGGATGGACGTTACTTCGATTTTGGCGAATTCAATGCCCCCGATGTCACTTTGCATGTCACCGGTCCTTCCGCCTTCAATTACTTGCTTGAGCCTGACCTCGACAGCTTGAGTGAGGCTTATATCCGGGCGTTGATCAATGTAGAGGGGCGGCTAGAGGATGTGGTCGAGCTGGCTTATGGCCTGGCCCAGGTGGATGTTGGCAGCCGGCTTGCCCGCATCACCAGCTACTTCCGTCATAACCGGCGTAGTGATCGGCAGGCAATCCAGTACCACTATGATGTCTCCAACGACTTCTACGCCGCCTGGCTGGACCCGAACATGGTCTATTCCTGCGCCTATTTCGAGACGGGCCGAGAGGATCTTGCGACCGCGCAACTCAAGAAGATCGACCATATCCTGACCAAGATTCGGCTGAGCCCAGGGCAGAGCCTGCTTGACATTGGCTGCGGCTGGGGCGGTTTGGTCATGCGGGCAGCCAGCCGCTTTGGTGCACGTTGTGTCGGGATTACCTTGTCAGAGAACCAATACCAGTGGGCAACTGAGCGAGTCCGGGCTGCTGGTTTGGACAAGCAGGTGGAAATCCGTTTGCAGGACTATCGCGATATCGAGGGTCAATTTGACCGGGTTACTAGTGTCGGTATGTTCGAGCATGTGGGGCTCAAGCAACTTCCGGCTTACTTCGGTCGTATACGCGAGTTGCTGGCTGATGACGGCCTAGTGCTGAACCACGGTATCACGTCGACCGATCCGTTCAGTGGCGAGACACCTTTTGGTGCCAGCGATTTCATCGAAAAGTATGTTTTTCCTGGTGGTGAGCTACCGCATCTGGCCCTCGTGATGCAGAGCATGCAGCAAGGCGGGCTGGAGGCGCTCGATGCCGAGAATCTGCGGCGTCACTACGCCCGTACTTTGTCGATCTGGTCCGATAATTTCGAGCGCAAGAGCGAATGGATCAGGCAAGAGGTTGGCGAGGAGAAGTTCCGTATCTGGCGGATCTATCTCGCCGGTTGCGCCCATGCCTTCCGCAACGACTGGATATCCATCTACCAGGTGCTATGTGGCAAGGCGCAGCGCCAGGCCGATGCTCTGGAGTGGTCACGCAACTACATGTATGCAGGCGAATTGGCGCAACGGTGATGCTTCGACCTCCCTGGGGGCTACAGGTGGTCCCGTATCAGTTGCTCAAGTACCTGGTAGAGGGTGGCCTTACGCAGGGCGGCCACTTTCTTGAGCTTGGTGATCGCCAGCTCGTCCAGATCGCACGCAAAGGGTTTCGGAATTCTTGCCGCCGTGGTCTGCCCAGCCGAAAGGAAGCCGGCCTGTCGTTGCAGGCTACGGCTGCGGCGCTTGCGTTCTGCTGCTGTCATGGCCTGCTCGCCCAGCGCAGGACGGCCCCGCTTGGGAGGGATGGCCGCGGCTGGGGGCGTTTGCTTTGTTTTTGCCATGGGTAAGGGATGACGTGACCAAGTTTCATTGTATCCGTATTTAGTGACTAGTCATGAAATAAAAGTTGAAAAACGGCCTGCTGCTCCTTTCGGAATCAGGTAGGCCGGGATGGATCAGGCTGCTGCGGGGCTGAGGAGGCGCCCTATCATTTGTTTGACTTCCGTAGCGGCCATTGCCGGCTGCTCAAAGGGGAACAGGTGCCCCCCCTCCACTTTTCGCAGCTGGATACCGAAATGGCGAACCATATGGGCAAGGTCGCTACGCCTGACGTAGTTTGACTTGCTACCGCCGATAAAGCCCGCCGGCACCTGCAGTTGCCCGCGGTACTCCGGTAGATTGTGTGGCAGACCGCAATAGATCAGATGTTCCACTTCCGGTTCGAAGCGCAGACGCACCCCTCCTTCAGAGGCCACCGTACCGGCTTCCACATAATCTCGCAGGCAGCTCGGGTCGAAGTGGGCAAACATGCCGCGGCCCAGGAAGTGCTGATAGGCCGCATCCTTGTCCGGCCAGGTACTACGCCGGGTCAAGGTGCCCTTGCCGGGTGTCAGTCTGTCGATGAAGCCCAGGCGCTTGCCTAGCCAGAGCGCAGTGGATACCGGCCGGCCGAACACTGGAGAATCGAGCAGGATTACGGCGCGGAACAGTTCCGGTCTTTGCAAGGCGCCCAGAAGGGACAGAAACCCGCCCAGCGAGTGGCCCACGGCAATGACAGGCTCCTTATAGCGCTGCTCGATATAACGCAAGGTCTCTTCGATCAGGTACGGCCAGCAGTCTGTTACCGGGTAGCGGGGGTCATGGCCGATCGTATCGATATAACCCACGTCGTAGTCGGCCTCGAAGTGCTGGAGGAACTGCCGGTAGCTCCCGGCTGGGAAACTGTTGGCATGGGAAAAATGTAGGGGGGGCTTGCTGTTTGGCATATCTATCAAGCGATTGCTTTGTTGGCGGGCAAAAAATAAGCCGTGTGAACCCATCAGGCCTGATTCCTCAATGGGGCCGACACCTTGCGCAAGGGGGCGGCCTGGAAAACATCATCGGCGGACAACATGGCCGCCAGTTCGTGAGCGGGCATAGGTCTGCCCAGCAAGTAGCCTTGGGCGATGTCGCAGCCCGCGGCGCGCAGAAAGTCGAATTGCTCTATGGTCTCCACGCCTTCCGCCACCACCTTGAGCCGCATCTTGCGGGCAATGGCGACGATGGCCTCGGTAATGGCCTGATCATCGGCATCGTGGGGGATGCCAGCGACAAAGCCGCGATCGATCTTGAGATTGTCGAGCGGGTATTGCTTGAGGCTGACCAGGGACGAGTAGCCGGTACCAAAATCATCAATCGACAACGCCACCCCCATTGCCCGTAGTTTATGCAAAAGCGTCACGGCATCCTGCGGCTTTTGCATGATCGTGCTCTCGGTGATTTCCAGCTCCAGCATGCTGGGGGGAAGCCGGCTCTCGCTCAGGGCTGCACGTATGGTATCGAGCAAATGATCATCGGCAAACTGGCGGGCGGAGAGATTGACTGCGACATGGGCCAGCGCATGCCCCGCATCCAGCCATTGCCTGCCTTGACGACAGGCTTCGTGCAGCACCCAGGCGCCGATGGGAACGATCAGGCCGTTCTGCTCGGCCATCGAGATGAACTGCGCCGGCGGCACCAGCCCTAGTTCGGGATGGCGCCAACGGATCAGGGCTTCAACGCCAACGATGCTGCCGTTGCTGGTTGCGACCTGGGGTTGGTAGTGAAGTTCGAATTCCTGGCGTTCCAGCGCATGCCGCAAGCTGTTTTCCAGTAGCAGATGTTCGAAGGCCTGTGCGTTCATTTCCTTGGCGAAGAACTGATAGGTGTTCTTACCCCGTTCCTTGGCCCGGTACATGGCGACGTCGGCATTCTTGAGCAAGGCGGTGGCATCGATCCCGTCATGCGGATAGACCGCCACGCCCACACTGGCGGTGACAAACATCTCATGCCCATCGATCACGAAGTGCTGCGCCATCGCATTCACGATACGACTGGCGACATCGGCGGCGACCTCTGGGGCGCTGAGATTTTCCAGCACGATGGTGAATTCGTCGCCGCCCAGGCGGCCCACCAGGTCGGTCTCCTTGACCTGGTTCCTGAGTCTTTCCGTCGCCGCAACCAGCAGGCGATCACCCGTGCCGTGACCCAGGGTGTCGTTGATGGCCTTGAAACGGTCAAGGTCCAGGAACAGTACGGCCAGTGATTGCCGGTGTGCCTTGGCCCGATTGATCTCGTGCTCCAGCTGACTCATCAGCCCACTGCGGTTCAACAGGCCGGTCAGGCCATCATGGTTGGCCAGGTAGTGGAGCCGGTTTTCGGCTTCCTTGCGGCTGGTGTAGTCGGTAAACACCCCCACATAGCTGCTGATCCGGTCGGAATCGTCTCGTACGGCCGAGATCGACATCCAGACCGGGTACCACTCGCCATTCAGGCGGCGGTCGCGCATTTCGCCTTGCCAGTGGCCGTCTCGTGCCAGGTGGTCCAGCATTTCGCGATTGAATTCCGCCCGTGCGTCCTGGCGCATTAGCATGCGGGATACCTTGCCGATAGCCTGCTGGGCCGAGTAACCGGTAATGCGGGTGAAAGCCGGATTGACGGCAACGATACGGCTGTCGGCATCGGTAATCAGGATGCCCTCGGTGGCGGACTCGAACACCCGCTCTGCCAGCCGTGACTGCAGCTCCGCCTCGATACGCTGGCTGACATCGAGCGCAATGCCGATAACCGCCGGGCGTCCCTGGTACTCGAACATGCGGCCATGGGCTTCGGTCCACAGGTAGCTGCCGTCGCGCTTCATGGCCCGGTAGGTATAGCGCACGCTATCGAGCTCGCCGGCCAGGCGGCGACGGTGATTCTCGCGCAGCAGGGCGAGGTCCTCCGGTGCGGTAACGGCCTCGACCGGCAGGTCGATGAGTTCCTCCGGGCTGTCGTAGCCCAGTACCCTGGCAAGCTCAGGGTTGGCATAAGCGAGCTTGCCATCCTGGACGACATAGAGGCCAACCAGGGACAGCTCCACGAAAGCACGGAACTTTCGCTCGGATTCGACTTGGCGCCGCTCCGCAGCTTTCACGAGGCTCAGGTCGCTGAGTATCGACACATAATGGCTTGGCGCACTACCTGCATCCTGGACGGCGTTGACGGACAGCATGGTGGGATAGACGTTGCCATCCTTGCGTAAAGCCTCGAACTCCCCCTGCCAGCGACCTTCGCTGGTGGCGATGGCGAGTACCTTTTCCAGCCGCTCCCCCGACATCCGATGCTCGAGTGCGAGGACGGGTTCGCCGAGCAGTTCTTCCCGGTTATAGCCGGACAGGCCCTCCAGGGCGGGGTTGACCGCGACGATGATGCCTTGCGCATCCGTGACCACGATACCTTCGCTACTGGCCTCGAAGGCGCGTGCATAGAGTGCCAGTTCCTGCTGGGCGACCACCCATTCGGTGATGTCCAGCAGCACGCCCATGACGTAACTCTCCCTGCCCTCCTCCACCGTCCGGCTGCTGACTTCGCACTGTCGAATGGTGCCGTCGCCACGAATGATACGAAAACTGTAGTGCGAACTGTCTTCGTCCTGATCCGGGCTGCCGTTCAGCAGATTTTCGAGCAGGGGCAAGTCTTCGGGGTAGATGAAAGTGCTGAAGGGATGATCCAGCAGCTCATCCTGTGATCGACCCAGCAGGTTCGCCAGCGCCTGATTGCTATAAATGATGCGATCCACACTCAACGAAAAGAGGCCGACCATGGATTCGTCAAGGAACTCGGATAGCTGCCAGTCGGTTTCGTGTATTCGCCTGGCTGCAGGCGCAGGACGACAAAGATGCATGACCACCGCGCCCAGCAGGATAGCCAGTGCCAAGGCCAACCACGCCGGCAAACTCTTGGCGAACAGGATGGCGGCGGCAACGGTCAGGCCCAGAACTGGGGCCGGCCATATCGGTGGGGTCTTCTCCATCGCTCTCTTTTAGGTTGGGCGGCGGCGATTGCAGGATGCCGCGCCTGTTTCGGGCGTATGTCTGCGTTCGATTGTAAGGGAAAACCCGATCCGCGCCAGCGGCTCTTTTCCCAAGGACGGTCTATGCTTGGGACAGCCATCTGCCGGCAGGTCTGCGAATGGCAGGCTTACCGACCCCAAACCGGATGCGGCACCGCTACCCATCAATGCCCAAACGCCTATCTCCCAGTCTTCTCTATGTGCTGATTGCCGCAGCATGGATTGCCTTCTCGGATCGCTTGCTGGCCGCCTTGATCACTTCGTCTTCCTTGCTCAATCGCTTGCAGACGCTCAAGGGCTGGTTCTTTGTCCTGGCGACCGGCGCGGCATTGCACTGGCTGCTAAGACGCGGACAGCGCGACAACGATGCCTATCGCTGGCGCATACAGGCGCTCAGTGGTTTCTACGAGGCCGTCTCCCAAGTGGCCAATGCGGCGATGCGCGCGGAACATGCCCAGCCCTTGTTTCAGGCAGTCTGTGAGGCAATCGTTGCCAATCCAGGCATCTGCGTGACGGCGGTTACCTTGATTGAGCCGGGTGGAAAAAGCTTGCGTAGCCAATACGCCACCGGCTCGGCCGCCAGCATGTACCAGCATGCGCTGTCGCTGGACCCCGGCAATGTGCAGGCGGCGTCGGTCTCGCTGCGAGCCATCCAGTCCGGCAAGCCCTGTATCTGCAACGACATCGGTACCGAGCCGGGGTTCGAGAGCTGGTATGCCCTGTATGCCTCGCACGATATCCAGTCCTTCTCGGCGTTTCCCCTATCCGAAGACGGCGTGATTGTCGGTGCCCTGGCGGTAGCCAGCCGGACCAAGCATTTCTTTGATGAGGATCTGGTGCAACTGTTGGTCCGGCTCTCGGATGCGCTCTCGTTCGGCATGGGACATGTGCGCAATCTCAAGCGGCTCAAGTTGATGGACCGCCTTATCGAACGGGCCAACGATGGCGTGGTGGTTGCCGATCGTCATGGCGTCATACAGGCGGTGAATCCACGTTTTTGCGAGATCACGGGTTATGCGCAGCACGAGCTGGTCGGTCAATCGTTTACCTTGCTGCGGTCAGGGCGTCAGCCGCCGGACTTCTTTGCCGACATGTGGCAGCGTTTGCGACAGCAAGGGCACTGGCGGGGCGAGATATGGAACCGGCGCAAGAATGGCGAGGTATATCCGGAGTGGCTGGCCATCTCGGCGGTCTACGACGAGCAATCCGAGATCGAGCATTACTTTGCAGTGTATAGCGACCTCAGCGAACGGGTCGAGGCGGAGCAGCGTATACGTGAACTGACCACAGTCGATCCCTTGACCGGCGTACTGAATGCCGAGGTTTTCCGGGCCCGGCTGGCGGAGCACCTGCAATCCACTCGGCAACAGAAGCATCGTGCCTTGGTGGGGGTGCTGAACCTCAATCGTTTGCGTGTTATCAACCAGGTCTACGGCCGGGAAAAAGGTGACCGGGTGCTGCGGGAGATCGGTGAGCGCTTACGGGCACTGGACCTGCCTGATGCACTAATTGGCCGGCTGGGCGGCGACGAATTCGGCATTGCAGTCGGCGGATTGAATACGCTTGAGGACGTGATGTTGCAGGCACGTCGCCTGGCCAGTTGCTTCAATGCCTTGTTCGCCCTGGATGCAGATACCCTGTTGATACGCCCGAGCATTGGAGCCGTGTGCTTCCCGGAGCACGGCGAGGATACGGTGACGGTGCTGGCTCACGCCACGGCCGCCATGCAGCGCTGCAAGCGGGAGGGGCTGGATACGATACGCCTCTATACGCCGGATCTATCGCATGAGGTCAGTGCACCGTTCGAGCTGGAGCAGGACTTGCGGCGCGCCATCGACAACGGCGAGCTGTGGTTGGCCTATCAGCCGCAGGTGAGGCTGCTGGATGGCCGTCCTATCGGCATGGAGACCTTGTTGCGCTGGAATCACCCCACCCTGGGGCTGATATCCCCCGCCAAATTTGTACCGGTGGCTGAGGAATCCGGCCTGATCCTGCCGATCGGCGAATGGATACTGTTCGAGGCGTGCCGGCACGCCGCGGCGTGGAATCGTGGCCGTGCCGTGCCGCTTCGCGTGGCGGTGAACGTCTCCGCCGTGCAGTTCCAGCGCCAGAACTGGCCGAGGCTGGTTGAGAAGGCATTGACCGCAACCGGGCTCGATCCGGCCTTTCTTGAGCTGGAGGTGACCGAGAGCGTGGTCATGCAGCATATCGATGCGGTAGCCATGCGCTTGCGCGCGCTGAAGGCGCTGGGTGTCCAGCTGGCGATTGATGATTTCGGTACCGGCTACTCTTCCCTGGCCTACCTGAAGCGGCTCCCCATCGATCGGCTCAAGATCGATCAGAGTTTTGTACGCGGTTTGCCGGGTGATGCCGGTGATTCGGCTATCTCGCGCGCCATTGTCGGTCTGGCCGGTAGCCTGGGCTTCAATACGATAGCCGAGGGCGTGGAAACGGCGGAGCAGGCGATGTGCCTGTTGGCGATGGGATGCCCGGAGGCGCAAGGCTGGCACTATGCCAAGGCCATGCCGGCCGCGGAGTTCACCAGTTGGCTCGAACGGGTCGATCAGGCCTGAGCGTCTGCAAGGGAATTGTTTGTGGAATCGGGATGGCAGCGCGGCGGCGCGGCGTATAATCGTCCGCCTTGTGTGTTCCAGTCAGCCCGCCCACGATGCCTTCGTTGCTGCCGTCCCTCGCCCTTCCACCAGCCGGTCAACGTTTACGTCTGGCCTTGCCACCGGGATCGGCCGATGCCAGCCTGCTGGCGACGCTCAGCAGTGCCGCCCGTCCCCTGGTTATTCTGACCGCCGATGCACAAACGGCGAGCCGCCTGCATGACGAAATTGCCTGGTTCGCCCCAGAGAAGGTCGTGGCCTTGCTGCCCGACTGGGAAACACTCCCTTACGACAGTTTTTCCCCGCACCATGATTTGATCTCCGAGCGGCTGGCCACGCTCTGGCAAATACGCCAGCAGCAAGCGGACGTGGTGATCGTGCCTGCCCAGACGGCCCTGATGCCGCTGCCACCGGTCGAGTACCTGACCGCTTACAGTTTCTTCCTGAAAGCCAAGACGCGCCTGGACGTGGAGAAGCTACGGGCCGACCTGACCTTTGCCGGCTACAACCATGTCACACAGGTCTATGGACCTGGCGAATTCTCGATTCGCGGCGGATTGATCGATCTGTTCCCCATGGGTTCCACCCTGCCGTACCGGCTGGATTTGTTCGGTGACGATATCGAGACCATCCGTACCTTCGATGTCGACAGTCAGCGCAGCATCTATCCAGTGCCGGAGATCCGGCTGTTGCCAGCCCGGGAGTTTCCGCTCGATGACGGCGGCCGAGCCAAGTTCCGCTCGCGTTTCCGTGAGGTATTCGAAGGCGACCCGAGCAAGTCGCGGGTCTACAAGGATATTTCCAGCGGATTGATACCGCCGGGCGTCGAATACTACCTGCCGCTGTTCTTCGACCAGACCGCGACCCTTTTCGACTATATCGGTCCCGATGCCCTGCTGGTTCAGCACGGCGACCTGATGCAGACCTGCGACCGCTTCTGGGCCGATACACATAGTCGCTACAAGATGCTGGCGGGCGACAAGGACAAGCCACTGCTGCCACCGCACGAGCTGTTCCTGGCTACCGATCGCTTCTTTACCCTGATGAAGTCTTACCGACGGCTGGAGTTGAGTACGACCGGGCCTGCGGTCGAGGACGCCAGGGACATGGCTTGGCGCGAAGCCAGTCGCGCGCTGCCGGAACTACGGGTCGATCGCCGTGCTGACAATCCGATCCAGAAACTGGCGGATTTTGTCGCGGGCTTCGATGGTCGGGTATTGCTGCTGGCTGAATCGCTGGGGCGACGGGAAACCCTGCACCAGTATTTCAACGAATATGGCCTGAAGCTGGCCGTTGCTGAAAGCTGGCTCGATTGCGAAACATCAAGCGAGCGGGCTCTGCTGGCTGTCTCTCCGCTATCTGCCGGCTTTATTGCCGGCCAGGTGGCCATCATCACCGAAGCCGACCTGTACGGTCAGACCAGCTCGCTGAGTCGCCGCAAGGCCCAGAAGCGTAGCAATGCGGAAGGCATGCTGCGTGACCTGACCGAGCTCAAGGTCGGCGACCCGGTTGTCCACGAGCAACATGGCATCGGCCGCTACAACGGCCTGGTCAGCATGGATCTGGGTGAAGGTGCCACGGAGATGCTGCTGCTGGAGTACGCGGGCGGCGATAAGCTCTATGTGCCGGTGGCGCAACTGCATGTCATCAGCCGTTATGCAGGTGGTGCCGAAGATAGCGCTCCGCTGCACAAGCTGGGCTCCGGTAACTGGGAGAAAGCCAAGCGCAAGGCGGCTGAACAGATACGCGATACCGCGGCCGAGCTGCTGAACCTCTATGCCCGCCGAGCCGCGCGCGAGGGCTATGCCTTCGGTTTCAAGACCCACGACTACGAAGCGTTTGCCGCCGGCTTCGGTTTTGAGGAAACCGCCGACCAGGCCGGTGCCATCGAGGCGGTCATCGCCGACATGACGAGCGGCAAACCCATGGACAGGCTGATCTGCGGCGATGTGGGCTTTGGCAAGACCGAAGTCGCTCTGCGGGCCGCCTACGTGGCGGTGGCCGATGGCAAGCAGGTCGCGGTGCTGGTGCCGACCACGCTGTTGGCCGAGCAGCACTTCCAGAATTTCTCGGATCGCTTTGCCGACCTGCCGGTCCGCGTCGCGGAACTGAGCCGCTTCCGCTCCAAGAAGGAGATCGACGCTGCGGTTGCCGGTATGGAAAGCGGCGGCATCGATATCGTGATCGGCACCCACAAACTGGTCCAGGATGGCGTGAAGTTCAAGAACCTGGGTCTGGTGATCATTGATGAGGAGCACCGCTTTGGGGTGCGCCACAAGGAACAGCTCAAGGCGCTGCGCAGCGAGGTGGATGTACTGACGCTGACGGCAACGCCTATCCCGCGTACGCTGGCCATGTCGCTGGAAGGCTTGCGGGATTTCTCGGTGATCGCGACGGCGCCTAGCCGCCGGCTGGCGATCAAGACCTTTGTCGCCAACTGGAGTGACGGAGTTATCCGCGAGGCGGTCCTGCGGGAGCTCAAGCGCGGCGGCCAGGTGTTCTTCCTGCATAACGAGGTGGACACCATCATCAATATGCACGAGAAGCTCGCCGCCCTGCTGCCGGAAGCACGTATCGCGGTGGCGCACGGCCAGATGCGCGAGCGGGATCTTGAGCAAGTGATGCGCGACTTCAACCAGCAGCGTTTCAACCTGCTGCTATGCACCACCATCATCGAGACGGGTATCGACATCCCGAATGCCAATACCATCATCATGAACCGCGCCGACAAGTTCGGCCTGGCGCAGTTACACCAGATGCGCGGCCGGGTTGGGCGTTCCCATCACCAGGCCTATGCCTATCTGCTGGTGCCGGACATGAAGAGCCTGACGCCTGCCGCCAGCAAGCGGCTGGAGGCCATCCAGCAGATGGAGGAACTGGGTTCCGGCTTCTACCTGGCCATGCATGACCTGGAAATCCGTGGTGCTGGTGAGGTACTGGGGGATGACCAGTCAGGCGAGATGCAGGAGATCGGCTTCTCGCTCTATTCGGCCATGCTCAATGAAGCCGTGAAGGCGCTCAAGAAGGGCATCGAGCCCGATCTGAACGCGCCGTTGGGGGTAGCAACCGAAATCAACCTGCACAGCCCTGCCCTGCTACCGAACGAGTACTGCCCGGATGTGCATGAGCGGCTGGTGCTGTACAAGCGCCTTGCCAACTGCGAGACCAACGATGATCTGGATGACATGCAGCAGGAGCTGATCGATCGTTTCGGCCTGCTGCCACCGCCAGCAAAGATACTGCTCGATTGCCACCGCCTCAGGTTGATTGCCAAGCCGCTGGGCGTGCTGAAGCTCGATGCGTCGGAAGTGGCGATATCGGTGCAGTTTGCCGCCCAGAACACCATAGACCCGATGAAGGTGATGAAGCTGATCCAGCAAAAGCGTAACTACAAGTTGGCTGGCCCCGATCGCCTGCGGGTCGAAAGCGCCCTGCCCGATCCGGCCATTCGCGCTGTCAGGGTCAAGGAACTGCTGCAGGAGCTAGTGTAGTTTCCAGGATCACAACACGCATGCAACACAGGCTGTAGACACTAGTGCAATCAAAACAAGCACTTCGGTGTGGCGTGCTGAGTATCGCCCGGGACAGCGGGCCGAATGGCTTGTATGGCCTGCAATTTTTGACCACAATCAAATCAAACCGGAGGACGTAATGACCGCAGTACCCGCCCTCAACTTGCCGATGACTGGCAACCAGACTTTCGATACTGCCGCACTCGCCGGCTCGCCTTACGTACTCTTCTTCTATCCCAAGGACAACACACCCGGTTGCACGACCGAGAGTGGTGATTTCCGTGATCAGCATGCAGCCTTCCTGGCCGCTGGCGCCAAGGTGTTTGGCATCAGTCGCGATAGTGTCAAATCCCATGAAGGCTTCAAGGCCAAGCTGGAAATGCCCTTCGAGCTGGTATCCGACCCCGAAGAGGTGATGTGCGAAGCGTTTGGCGTGATGAAGCTGAAAAATATGTATGGCAAGCAGGTGCGCGGCATAGAACGCAGTACCTTTGTGGTGGATGCCAAAGGACAGATCGTGAAGGAGTGGCGTGGCGTAAAGGTGCCAGGCCATGTGAGTGAAGTGCTAGCTTTCGTGCAAACGATGAAATAAGTGAAACGCCCGTCCCTGTGACGGGCGTTTTGCATACAGGGGTCGGTATCTGCCGATCCGGACGATGTCGGAGCCTGCTCCGACCTATCACCTAGCCCGAGGAAACTATGGCCGCTGCTCGTAAAGCCAAAACCACCAAGCTCTTTGTGCTGGATACCAACGTGCTGATGCACGATCCCACCAGTCTGTTCCGTTTTGAAGAGCACGACATCTGCTTACCCATGGTGACCCTGGAGGAGCTGGACGGTCACAAGAAGGGAATGAGCGAAGTAGCGCGCAATGCCCGTCAGGCTAGCCGCTTCCTGGACGATATTGTCAGTGGCAGGGAAGCCGAAATCGTCAGCGGCGTGCCACTCACCGGCCCATCGAAAGGCATGGCCAGCGGTAACCTCTTCTTGCAGACGCAGGCCACCAAGGTCGAGCTACCGGCCGACTTGCCGGTCGGCAAGGCGGATAACCAGATACTCACGGTGGTGATGCAACTGGCCCAGCAGCATCCCAAGCGGGATGTGGTGCTGGTGTCCAAAGACATCAATATGCGCATCAAGGCGCGGGCGCTGGGTCTGGCTGCCGAGGACTACTTCAACGATCAGGTACTGGAAGACACGGACCTTCTGTACACCGGCGTACGCGAGATAGAGCAGTCCTTCTGGGAGAAGAATGGCAAAGATATGAAGAGCTGGCAGGAAGGTGGCCGCGCCTACTACCAGCTGAAGGGCAACGATTGCGCCAGCCTGCTGCTGAACCAGATGATCTGGCAGGAGGCGGAAAAACCTTTCCTCGCCATGGTAAAGCAGGTCGAAGGCAAGACCGCCGTACTGGAGTCCATCAAGGACTATAGCCACCCGAAAAACGCCATCTGGGGGATTACTGCACGCAACCGCGAACAGAACTTCGCCATCAACTTGCTGATGAATCCGGATATCGACTTCGTCACGCTGCTGGGCCAGGCCGGTACCGGCAAGACGCTGCTGACGCTGGCGTCCGCACTGATGATGACGCTGGAAGAGAAGCGCTACACCGAGATCATCATGACCCGGGTCACCGTGCCGGTGGGTGAGGATATCGGCTTCCTGCCGGGTACCGAGGAAGAGAAGATGATGCCCTGGATGGGGGCGCTGGAGGACAACCTCGATGTCTTGAACCAGACCGATGGTGAATCCGGCGAATGGGGTCGTGCTGCGACACGGGACCTGATCCGCTCACGCATCAAGGTCAAATCCTTGAACTTCATGCGCGGCCGGACCTTTCTCAACAAGTTCCTGATCATCGACGAGGCGCAGAACCTGACGCCCAAGCAGATGAAGACGTTGGTGACCCGTGCGGGACCGGGTACCAAGGTGGTCTGTCTCGGCAATATCGCGCAGATCGATACACCTTACCTGACCGAAGGATCGTCAGGCTTGACCTATGTGGTAGATCGTTTCAAGGGCTGGGGGCATTCGGGACATATCACCTTGCAACGCGGCGAGCGTTCGCGACTGGCCGACCACGCTGCCGAAGTGCTATAAAAGCGGCCGCAAACCGGCGCCCGGGCTGCGTTTGGCAGTCCGGGCGTTTTACTGTTTGCATTCGTCGGCCGGCAGCTAAACTTACGGTCAACCCAGAGAGACAGACAGGCCTCCATGACCATCATCGCCGTATTCAACCAGAAGGGTGGCGTGGGCAAGACCACCACGACGGCCAATCTCGCTGCCGCCATGGCCAGGAATGGTCTGGCACCGCTGGCGATCGACCTGGATCCCCAGGCCCACCTCACGACCATGTCGGGCCTCAATCCCAAGGTCAAGGAGACGGTTTACAGCTTTTTCCAGGATCAGATACCGCTGTCTGATCTGGTCAAGCAACTGCCCAACCAGGTCAACCTGATCGCCTCGCATATGGAATTGGCCCGGGTGGACATGATGCTTACCCAGAATCGGCGCGATTTGCGGCGGCTCAAGATCGCCATGGCAGAGGAAATGTTGTCCAGCAGCGACACACCGGTGTTGATCGACTGCTGCCCCATGCTGGGCGTGCTGTCCCTGTCGGCATTGATGGCCGCAGATGTGGTGCTGGTGCCGGTCACGGCTGAATACCTCGCCATGAATGGCGCTGCGCAACTGGATCAGACCTTGCAGGGCCTGGCCACCAAGGGCCTGTACAGGCCTCGCAAGGTATTCATCAATAGATATCAGCGGGGGCATTCGACTTCGGAGAAGATCGCCCATGAGCTGACACGCCGTTATGGCAAGGACTTTTGCCGTACTCGGGTATTCGAGAGTCAGAGTGTGCTGGAGGGCGTCGGCAACAATCAGGATGTCTTCAGCTTTGCGCCGGATTCGGAAGGGGCCGAAGATTTCAGCTACCTGCTGGATGAGTTGGTTGAGTCAGGTTTTATCCGGGTGGGTAAGTGATATTTCGTTTTCTGTTGTTACTGTGCCTGGCCGCCTTTGCGAGCGCGGCAGATATCGATGGCTTGTGGGATTACGACAGACCGGTCGAGTCCGAAGCCAAGTTCCGGGAAGCCTATCGCAAGGCTGAGCGGGAGCAGGATGTCGCGGCGCAGGCTGAACTATTGACCCAGATTGCGCGTGCCCAAGGTATGCAGGGGAAGATAGAAGAGGCAAACAAAGCCCTTGATGCCTTATCTACGAGCCTGGGGGAGCTGCCGCCCCTGGTAAGCGTGCGCTACCTGCTGGAGCGTGGACGGCTGCTGATTGCCGCGGGCGAGCAGAAGAAAGCGTGGCGATGGTTCCGTAATGCCATGCTGCTGGCCCAGCGTAACAACCTGGACTTTCATGCCATTGATGCCATGCACATGCTGGGTATTGTGGAACCAGGCAAGACGGCGATCGACTGGAATCTCAAGGCCATTGCCGTGGCCGAGCGCAGCAGCCAGCCACATGCGGCCGATTGGCTGGGGTCGCTCTACAACAACCTGGCCTGGGTCTATCACGATCAGAAAGACATGACCAAGGCGCTGGAGTATCTGCGCCGCGCACAGACCTGGCATGAGCAGCACGGTGGCGGGCGGCGCCTGCTGATCGCCCGCTGGAGCGTGGCAAAGCTATTGCGGGAAACCGGCGATCCTGAGCGAGCCCTGACCATACAGCTGGACCTGGAACGCGCCTGGAACAAGTTGGGTGAAGAAGATGGTTATGTCTACGAGGAGATCGCCGAAAATCTGTTTGCCTTGGGGCGTAACGATGTTGCCCGCAGCTATTTCCGTCGTGCGCTGGTTACGCTGTCCAGGGACGGCTGGCTGGTCAAGACGGAGCCGGCACGTATCGCAAGATTGAGACAGCTGGCCCAGTAGCCGCCGAACCGCGCTTCCTATCCATTTCACACGCCCTTACTTCATGACCCTATCTGCAACTCACGCACTGCCCGAGCACTGCCCCAACTGCGATGCCGCCGTCCATGGTCCCTATTGTGCTCAATGCGGCCAGGAGACAGTGATAGAAGCGCCTTCCATGCATGAGTTCGTGCATGAGTACCTGCATCATTATGTTGCGCTGGAAGGTAAGCTCTGGCGCACCTTGTGGACCCTGATCCGGCGGCCTGGCCTGCTGACGATCGAGTACATCCGCGGCAGGCGCCGACGTTACGTCAAGCCGCTGGCACTCTATATCACCACCAGTTTCCTGTTCTTCCTCTTGACGGCGCTGATCCCGACTGGCGGAGAGCCGGAGGAGAGGCCCGACGAGGCCAGCGTGGCGACGAGGTCGACCGATGCAGGAAAATCGGAGGCATCGCCCGATTCCAGGCCGAAATCTCGCCGCGAGGGACATGGTGTATCGTCGGCAGCGACGCAGGGCGGCGCTACCCAAGAACCGCCGGAGCAGCACAAGGAGATTGCCGAGGGGCTTGATATCGCCAAGGACGCGGTGGATGACACGAGTCCCTGGCTGGAGCGACTGGCTGAGCGGGCCCGAAATGCCCATGCGCACTACAAGCAGGACCCGGAAGGCACCAAGGAGCGCTGGTGGCACAATTTCCGCGCCCGTATCCCCTACCTGATTTTCCTGATGATGCCGATGTTTGCCTTTGGTAGCTGGGTGCTCTATTTCCGGCGGAAGCGCTACTACGGGGAGCATTTCCTGATGGCCTTGCACCTACACGCTTTTGTGTTTCTGTCCCTGCTGCTGACCTGGTGGCTACCCATACCGGGCATGACAGCTTGGCTGTCCATTGGCTGGTGGATCTACATCGCCCAGGCCAACCGCAGGGTGTTTGGTGGCGGGCTGTTCGGACAGCTATGCCGCTCGACCTTGTTGCTGACTGGCCAGGCTGTCGCACTCAGCCTCGGTGGGCTGATCCTGATCGTGGTGGTCTTGCTGAGCGCCTGATAGCGAAGTCAACGTGACCAGAAAAAAGGGTGGCCCTGGCAGGTCCACCCTTTTTCTTTTCATTATTCCCCGTCTACCCATCCGCCGCCTGGCAAGGCCGCGTTTTCGAATCGGGACCAGTGACCCAGGAAGGTCAGCCGAACCGTACCGGTCGGGCCGTTCCGATGCTTGCTGATGATGATCTCGGCAAGGCCCTTGTCGGGCGAATCCGGATTGTAGTACTCATCCCGGTACAGGAAGATGATCAAGTCGGCATCCTGTTCAATGGCGCCGGATTCCCGCAAGTCAGACATCATCGGGCGCTTGTTGGGACGTTGTTCAACTGCACGGCTCAACTGCGACAGCGCAATCACCGGCACGCGCAGCTCCTTGGCCAGACCCTTGAGCGAACGGGAGATTTCACTCACTTCCGTCGCCCGGTTCTGGTCTTTGCCGGAGCCTGACATCAGCTGGATATAGTCGATGACGATCAGGCCCAGCTTGCCATTGAACTGTCGCGCCAGTCGTCTAGCCCGGGCCCGGAGTTCAAGCGCCGTCAGGCCAGGGGTCTCGTCGATGAAGATATTGGCTTCAGACAGCTTGCCGGCGGCATAGGTCAGCTTTTGCCAATCGTCGTCTTCAAGCCGGCCCGTCTTGATCTTGTGCTGATCGAGGCGGCCGACCGAGCCGATCATCCGCATCGCGAGCTGCGCGCCGCCCATTTCCATCGAAAAGATGGCAACCGGCAGGCCGGAATCGATGGCGACGTTTTCTGCCAGGTTCACCGAGAAAGCGGTCTTGCCCATGGATGGGCGGCCGGCCACGATGATCAGGTCGCCGGGTTGCAGGCCGGATGTCCGGTTGTCAAAATCGGTCCAGCCGGTCGGGATGCCGGTAACGGCATCCGGATTGTCGCGGCTGTAGAGTTCGTCGATACGGGTGACGACTTCTTTCAGTAGTTGCGGCATGCCCAGAAAGCCCTGCTTGCCACGTGCCGACTGCTCGGCAATCTCGAACACCTTGCCCTCGGCCATGTCCAGCAGCTGCGCGGCCTCCCTGCCTTTGGGGTTGTAGGCGGCGTCGGCAATCTCGGTGCCGATGGCAGCCAGCTGGCGCATGATGGAGCGCTCGCGCACGATTTCAGCGTAGCGCTTGATATTGGCCGCACTCGGTACGTTCTGAGCCAGGCTGGCCAGATAGGTCAGGCCACCGACGTAGGCCAGCTGGTCGGCATTATCCAGCGATTCGGCCACCGTGATGGCATCGGCGGGTCGACCCGTCTCCACCATGCGGGAAATATGACGGAAGATGACGCGATGGTCGTCACGGTAGAAGTCTGGTTCCGTGATCGCGTCGGCAATCCTGTCCCATGAGCCGTTGTCGATCAGCAGGCCACCCAGCACCGACTGTTCAGCCTCGACCGAATGCGGTGGCGTACGGATGTTCGCCAGTTGCGAGTCTTCTGGCGACATATCGGGGGTAAAATGCTCGGCGTCGTCTTGGTCAAATTGCATGTGCGGGGGCTGGCGCTTAGGATGCGCGACCTTGCAGTCGCGATTAAAACCGCATTCTACCCGTACATCCGTCGAAAATCCGTCATGCCCCAAGTCCGCAAGTCCGTTCTGGTCCCCTACCCCGCTGCCAGCATGTTCACCCTGATCGACGGTGTCGAGGATTACCCTCGCTTCTTACCCTGGTGTGGCGACACGGAAATCCACCTGCGCGATGAAGACTGGACCATCGCGACCGTGGGTATCGACTACCTGGGACTGAAGTCGTCCTTCACCACAGAGAATCGCAAACAGCCGGACTTGATCACCATGGAGCTCAAGGACGGTCCGTTCAAGAGCTTGACTGGCGCCTGGCGCTTCGTCGTGCTGGCCGAGGATGCCTGCAAGGTCGAGTTCGAACTCGACTATGAGTTTGCAAGTCGCACCTTGGAGGGGTTGGTAGGACCCGTGTTCAGCAAGATAGCCGGCACCTTTGTCGATGCCTTCGTCAAGGAAGCCGGGAGGCGCTACGGATGAGCGATACGATCCAGGTTGAAGTGGCGTGCGCCATTCCCGACAAGCAGCGTCTGGTTGTGCTGCATCTTGCAGCAGGCAGCACGGTTGCCGACGCGCTGGCTGCCTCAGGCCTTGCGGCTATGTTTCCCGAGCTGACATTGGCAGACTGCCCGGTTGGCGTTCATGGCCGCGTGTGCGCGCCTAATGCGGTGCTGAGGGAGTTGGACCGGGTGGAGGTCTATCGCCCTCTGCTGGCAGACCCCAAGGATGCGCGACATCGGCGTGTCGCGCTGGGTAAGACGATGAAAAAGGCAGGCGACGAATAAGTCCTGCTTATTTGCCGGCTTTGCCACACCAGTAGGCCTGGTCCTTGCGGTAGCCCTCCAGGGCGCTCTTCATCTGGGCTGAGGTCAGATCATATTCCTTGCCCTTGGCATCCTTGCCGGTGACATAAGCGACGTCCCCCATGGACTGGATATGTGCAGTCAGTTTGTCGCAATTGGCACGCGCTTCCTCCGGCGTGACTTTCGCTTCCTTCAGGGCGGGCTCCTTCTTGGGCTCAACCACCGATGGCTTGCCTGTTCCGCTGGGGACCTGTGGCGCGACGCTGTTGCCGGGCAGCTTGACGGTGGCGCTCTTCGCAGCGGGAGGCGGCTGGTCGCCATATTGCACCTTGCCATTGGCATCCACCCACTTGTAGACCTCGGCAAACGCCAAGGAAGATGCGAGCAAGGCGCTCAGGCAAAAAGCGATGCGAAAATGGTGGTTCATACTATTTCCTCTTGAGCCGGTGCGGCCAACGGTAGGGGTTCGCTGGATGAGACATCATCAAAGCGCACGTGCTCGATCTCGACAAAACGCTTGCTGATCTTTTCACTGGTGACCTGTACCTGCTGGGCATCCTCGTGGGCCATGCGGATATGGTCGGCGAGCTTCTTCATACGCTGGTCAAAGCGGCTGAACTCCTTGCTTAGCTTGCCTAGTGCGTCCTTGATGATATGTACCTGACGGCGGGTTTCAACATCTTTGATGACCGCTCGCGCCGTATTGAGCACGGCCATCATGGTGGTTGGCGAAACAATCCACACCCGCTTGCCCATGGCGTACTGCACCAGTTCCGGGTGGTAGGCATGGATTTCGGCAAAGACCGCTTCGGCCGGGATAAACATGACAGCACCGTCTGCCGTCTCGCCGGGGATGATGTACTTCTCGCTGATGGCATCGATGTGCTTCTTCACATCGACCTTGAAATGTCGCTGCGCCATCACCCGCTCCGCTTCCACGCTGGTAGCGAACATGCGGTGATAGTTTTCCAGCGGGAACTTGGAATCCACCGCCAGCGTGCCAGTCGGCTCCGGCAGGTTCAGGATGCAGTCGGCACGCGTGCCATTCGATAGCGTGGCCTGCATCTGGTAGCAGGAGACCGGCAAGACATTGCTGACCAGATGCTCGAGCTGTACTTCGCCAAATGCACCGCGCGAGCGCTTATCGCCCAGTAGTTCCTGCAGACTGACCACGTTTGTCGTCAGGCCGTCGATCTTCTTCTGGGCCTCGTCGATGGTGGCGAGGCGGGCCATGACATTGGCGAAGGTTTCATTGGTCTTCTTGAAGCCTTCTTCCAAGCGTTCGCTGACCTTGCCGGATATCTGCTCCAGTCGCTTGTCTACCGTTTCGCCAAGCTGGGTGACAGTCTGGGTCAGCTGTTCGGTGGTCCGGCGCAGGGTGTTGAGCAGCAGCTCCTGCTGGGCGCGGCCCTGTTCGCCAACCTGTTTGCTGACGGTTTCGAGAATTTCCGTGCGCAAGGCGTCCTGCTTTTGCTGCACTGTCTGAGAGATGTCTGCGAGTTGCTTGGCGATGGCCTCGCGGCTGTCGGCCAGGGCCTGGGTCTGGGTCAGTTGCATCGATTGCAGTGCATTGGTCTGGGCAATCTGCGCCGCTTGCAGGGCCTCGGTCTGCGTCGCCCGTAGCGTCTCGAGCCCAACCCGCGTGTCCTTGAGTTCAGTCCCTACTGCCTCGCGCAGGCGATCAAATGACTGCCCCACGCTGTCGCGCAGCCGCTCCCCGGATTCCTGAACGCTATTGCGCAGGCGGTCGCTCTGTTCTGCGAAACCATGGTTGAGGGCATCGGACTGGCGCTGCAAACCGGCATGCAGATCGCTCAGCATGGCCCGGTGTTTTTCTTCCAGCTGGGCGGAGAGCAAATCCAGCGTGCTTCGCTGTGCCTGAGCCAGAACGCCCAATCTGACGATCACCAGGCCGCCAGCCAGCAATACGACCAATGTGACGATACCAAACAAGACTTCAATCATAGTGATATTCCAAGAGCATTTACCTCTGGCGCGATCATACGCCCTACCCTGAGCCGCGGGGTACGCAGTGCTCGCACTGCCTGGTATTTTAATTTCATTTTGTTATAAAAAAACAATTCTTTATTCCTTGTGAGAATTTTCGCTGCGTCCGAATATGCATGCATCGAATAATGATCAATTGATCAGTACGGGATAAGGAATAAAGGTCAATGACGTCCGTCATCTTGCTCGCAGGCAGCCCCAACAACCTGTCGCGCTCTACTGCCCTGCTGCAGCGTAGCGCGACGGTGCTGACAGCGCACGGGATCGACAGCCAGTTAATTAGCGTGGCGGACTTTCCGCCCCAGGCTTTGCTCTACGGCTGGAAGCATGCGACCGAAGTTGCCAGCTTTCTGTACAACATTGCCCGGGCAGATGGTGTGATTGTCGCGACGCCTGTCTATAAGGCGGCTTACAGCGGGGCCTTGAAGCTGCTGCTTGACATCCTGCCGGAGCGGGCGTTTGCCGGCAAAGTCATACTGCCACTTGCGGTTGGGGCCAATCCCAATCATGTGCTGGCGGTGGATTATGCGCTCAAGCCCGTACTTGGCGCGCTCAAGGCGAAGCAGATACTTGACGGTGCCTTCGCGGTCGATGGGCAGATTGAGTATCGACAGGATGGCAGCGTGCAATTCGAGGATGAGTTGCAAGCCCGGCTAACGACCGGCCTGGCGCGCTTTATTGATGCGCTGCCAGCCGCACCGTTACCAAGGCATGACCCAGGTTTGTTGGCTCAACGGGTGGCCGCAGCCCAGTTGGGTGTTTGAGGACATACGATTCCACCACCGCCTGCGTTGGGGAGCGCGGGTCAGCCCCGCCCCCATGGGCCTAACTCCTGTCCGTGGGGGCGGGCGGCGGTGGATTCACCAAGGCTTGGCGAATCAATCCAAGCAGTGCCTTGGACCATGCATTTTTGGGGCGGATCGGGCTGCCGGCAACGGGCTCGGCGGATATCGGCAAATTGTCATCGTAACCAACCAGCAGGAGCTAAGCAGATGAGCATCAAATCCATCAACGTCCGCAACCAGTTCAAGGGTTCCATCAAGGAAATCATCGAAGGACCGGTCGTGTCCGAGGTCGATGTGGCAACCCCCGCGGGTGTCGTCACCTCCGTGATTACGACCCGTTCCGTCAAGGAGCTGGATTTGAAGGTTGGTTCGGAAGTCATCGCCTTCGTCAAATCCACCGAGGTGTCCATAGCCAAGCTATGAGGGTTAACCTCCGTTTGCCTTTTCTTGGTGCAGACGGCTTGCCGAATTGGCCGGCCGACTGCAAGCTTGCCTGCCAATTACATCCCGCAAATTGACCCATGCACATCGTCATCCACCCTGGTTGGCAGGATTCAGGTCCTGCTCACTGGCAGTCGCTCTGGCAGCTAGAATGGGCATCCCAAGCCTCCCGCGTACCTCAGGCCGATTGGGACAAACCTGATCTGGATTCATGGGTGGCAACGCTGGACCGGCACCTGGATGACAAGGTCGATGAAGTCATTGTGGTGTGCCATAGCCTGGGATGCCTGACGCTGGCTCACTGGGCGGTGGCGTATCCGGAGCGTGCCGCGCGCCTGGCGGGTGCGCTGCTGGTCGCCCCGGCAGATGCCGAGCGAGTCGACGCCCCGCGAGAAATAGTGGGCTTCGCGCCCATTCCTCAATCAGCCCTCCCCTTTCCTGCCATCGTCGTGGCGAGTGATGACGATCCATTCTGCCGGATCGAACGCAGCCGGCAGTTCGCTACTGCCTGGCGTAGCAGCTTGATAACGCTGGCTGGTGCAGGCCATATCAATGCGGCAAGCGGGTTTGGCGATTGGCCACAAGGTAAGCAGCTATTGGCCGGTTTATTGGCTTGAATCGCGCGCTGTACTTGCCTTTCATCGCTTCCGGTTCCAAACTGGAAAACCCGACGTCATACGCCTGCGCTGCAATGTTTCGCTGCTTGTCTCTCCTCCTGGTGTTTTCCAGCGTTTTTTCGCTGGCGGCCGAGTCACGTCAAAGTCTGGAGACCGTGGCTGAAGCGGCCAAGACTTTCCTGGCAGCACAGCTGAGCAGCTATGGTGATCGGGCCAGCTTTCAGTTGGGTAAGCTGGATAATCGCCTGGAGCTGGCGCCTTGCCAGAAGCTGGATGTCGTGTTGCCAAACGGGAATCGCCTTGTTGGCAATTCCAGTGTACGTGTCACCTGCAGCAAAGGCGCCAAATGGTCGGTCAATCTGCCGGTGGCAATATCGATACAGGCGGATTACTGGGTGGCGACCCGTGCTCTGCCCTCCGGTTATGAACTGACCGAGAATGATATGGAACGTCGCAGCGGGGATCTTGCCCAGTTGCCGGCGACAGTCGTCGTCGATCATACGACGGCGGTGGGGCGTACCTTGATTGGCGGCACGCCCGCCGGCGCGCCACTACGTATTGATCAGATGCGGGCACCTTATGCCGTCAAGGCCAATGAGTACGTCAAGGTCATTGCGTCCGGCCAGGGGTTCGAGGTGGCGAGCGAAGGCCGCGCTTTGAGTAACGCCAACGAGGGGCAGCAGGTCAGCGTCAAGATGATTACCGGGGCGACCGTGCAAGGTATTGCGCGCGGTACCGGCACCGTCGAGATCCGCTACTAGCCTGGTTGCGCTGCAGCAATTATCGGTGCTTGGGCGATCCCGCCCTGGGCGTGTTCGCTAGACCCCCGGCCCCCCCGCAAGTAGAATCGCCTGTTCTTCCCACTTTGGCGATATCGACTTACTCTCCATGCAGGTATTCCGTGGTGCCCCTTTCTGCCCGGCCGGCCCTTGCGCCCTGACCATCGGTAACTTCGATGGCTTGCACCGTGGGCATCGCGCCATGCTGGATCGCCTGATCGGCGAAGCGAATCGCCTTGGTCTACCGCCTGCTGTCCTGACCTTCGAACCCCACCCGCGTGAGTTCTTTACCCCGGATGCGGCGCCAGCGCGCTTGTCCAGCCTGCGGGAGAAGCTCGAACTCTTGCGTGAGGCCGGGGTCGCTCGCGTCTACCTGGCGCATTTCAGCCGCAATTTTGCTACCTTGTCTGCCGAGGCCTTTGCCCGCGACATTGTTGCTGGCCAGATTGGCGCGCGTTATGTACTGGTGGGCGACGACTTCCGCTTTGGCAAGGGACGAGCCGGCGACAATGCCGCTTTGGCCCAGTTTGGGCATGCGCTGGGCTTCCTTGCCGAAGCGATGCCGGAGATCGCCGTGGATGGCTTGCGTGCATCCAGCACCGCCGTGCGTGATGCGCTCGCACTGGGTAACCTTGCCTTGGCAGAGCGCCTGCTCGGGCGGCCTTATCGCATCAGCGGCCGAGTGGTACATGGTCAGAAGTTGGGGCGCCAGATCGGCTTCCCGACTGCCAATATCCAGGTCAAGCACAATCGCCCTCCCCTTAACGGCATCTTTGTGACAGCCGTGCATGGCATCGGTGATCAGCCCTTGTTGGGCGCTGCCAGCCTGGGCAAGCGTCCCACCGTGGACGATTCCGGCCGTATTGCATTAGAGGTTCATCTGCCGGACTTCACCGGCAATCTGTACGGCCGCCATTTGCAGATCGATTTCCTGCACAAGCTGCGTGACGAGGAAAAGTACGATGGTCTTGATCCGTTGATAGCCCAGATCAAGCTCGATGTGGAGAACGCACGCGCCTACTACCGCGAACGAATTAGCCTCCCCCGTCCGTGAGCGGACGGGGGCTGCACTGCATATGCCGGCTTGCCAGGGCAAGCCGTGGACCTGAATACACTGAGCCATCACCATGTCTGAACAGAACAAATACCCCGTCAACCTGCTGGATACGCCGTTTCCCATGCGGGGTGACCTCGCCAAGCGTGAGCCCGCCTTCCTGGCGCGCTGGCAGGCGCAGAAGCTGAACGAGCGTGTTCGCGCCAATAGCGCCGGTCGTCCGAAGTTCATCCTGCATGACGGCCCTCCCTATGCCAATGGCGATATCCATATCGGCCACGCCGTCAACAAGGTGTTGAAGGACGTCATCGTCAAGACCAAGACGCTGGCAGGGTTTGACGCGCCTTACGTGCCGGGCTGGGATTGCCATGGCCTGCCCATCGAGCACCAGATCGAAAAACTGGTGAAGAGCGACAAGAAGGCCATCGAAGCCGCGCCTGCCATCCACGCCAAGATCGTCGCCTTCCGCAAGGAAAATGGTCTGGATGAAAAAGCCATCCATTTGCCGGCTGATTTTGTCCGTACCTTGTGCCGCGAATATGCCGAGATCCAGATCGAACGGCAGAAGAAGGACTTTGTCCGTCTTGGCATCACCGGTGACTGGGATCATCCGTACAAGACCATGGCGTTCGATACTGAAGCCAACATCATCCGCACGCTGGGTGAGGTGCATCGCCAGGGTTATCTGGTCAAGGGCCAGAAGCCGGTGCACTGGTGCGTGGACTGTGGCTCTTCGCTGGCCGAGGCCGAAGTCGAGTACGAAGACAAGAACAGCCCGGCGATCGATGTTGCTTTCCCTGTGAAGGATGTCGCGGCGCTGGCCGCTGCATTCGGCCTGCCTGCCGACAAGCTGGCTGGTGTGCCCGCCTACGCCGTGATCTGGACGACCACGCCCTGGACCTTGCCCGCCAACCGGGCTGTCTGCGTCCATCCCGAGCTGACCTACGACCTGATCGAGACCCCGAAAGGTCTGCTGATCCTGGTACGGGAGCTCGCTGAGGCAGCGCTCAAGCGCTATGGTATCGAATCGGTAGAAGTCATCGCCCAGGCACACGGTAGCAAGCTTGAGCATCTGCGCCTGCAGCATCCCTTCTATGAGCGCGAGTCGCAGATCATCCTCGGCAACCATGTGACGACCGATGCAGGTACCGGTCTTGTCCATACCGCACCGGCCCATGGCCTGGATGACTGGCTGGTCGGCCAGCACTATGGCTTGAGCAATGACAATCCGGTTGGCAACGATGGCCGTTTCAAGCCAGGTACCGAGCTGTTCGAAGGCAAGACCGTCTGGGAAGCCAATCCGCTGGTGATTGAGAATCTCGCCGCCAGTGAACTGTTGCTGGCCAATGTGCGCCTGAATCACAGCTACCCGCATTGCTGGCGCCATAAGACACCGATCATCTTCCGTGCCACCGCACAGTGGTTCATCAGCATGGAGAAGCCGGGTCGCGCAGGTCATGCACTGCGGCAGGTTGCTCAGCAGGCTGTAGATGCAACCGAGTTCTTCCCCGACTGGGGCCGTCCGCGCCTGGAATCTATGATCAACAATCGCCCGGACTGGTGCGTGTCGCGCCAGCGTAACTGGGGCACGCCGATGACCTTCTTCGTCCACAAGGTCACCGGTGAACTGCACCCGCGTTCGCTGGAGCTGCTGGAACAAGTGGCGCAACGTGTCGAGAAGAGCGGTATCAATGCCTGGTTCTCGCTAGAGCCCGCCGAGCTGCTGGGCGACGAGGCTGCAGATTACGACAAGCTCAAGGACACGCTGGATGTCTGGTTCGACTCCGGTTCGACCCACTTTGCCGTGTTGCGGCAACGTGCCGAACTGGCCTGGCCCGCCGATCTGTATCTTGAGGGTTCTGACCAGCATCGTGGCTGGTTCCAGTCCAGCCTGCTGACTGGCTGTGCCACGCAGGGTCGGGCCCCCTACAAGCAATTGCTGACCCATGGCTTCACCGTGGATGGCAAGGGCGAGAAGATGTCCAAGTCCAAGGGCAATGTGGTGGCACCGCAGAAGGTGATCGACCAGTACGGTGCCGACATGCTGCGCCTGTGGGTGGCGAGTACCGACTACTCCGGCGAAATGAGCATCTCGGACGAGATCCTCAAGCGCGTGGCCGATAGCTATCGTCGCGTGCGCAATACCTTGCGCTTCCTGCTCGCCAATCTCAGCGATTTCGATGCCGGCAAGGATCTGGTGGCGGCGGATCAACTTCTGACCATCGACCGTTATGCCCTGGTGATGGCGCAGCAGTTCCAACAGTCGGTGACCGCTGACTACGAGCGCTACAGCTTCCACACGGCCATGCAGAGCATCCACCACTATTGTGCGGACGATCTGGGCGGCTTCTACCTCGACATCCTGAAGGACCGGCTGTACACGACGGCGGCCAATAGCCCGGCCCGCCGTTCCGCCCAGACTGCGCTGTACCACATCACCCGCAGCCTGGCGCTTTTGCTGGCACCGGTGCTGAGCTTCACCGCGGATGAGGTGTGGAGTACGCTGAACGGCAACGGTGACGACAATACCCTGCTGCACACCTGGTATGCCGTTCCGCAGCCGTCGGATGCGGCGGCGCTGGCGGCCGACTGGGCCGGTGTACGTGATCTGGTGGCACAGGCCAAGAAGGAAATGGAAGTGCTGCGCGAGGCCGGTTCCATCGGTTCCAGCCTGCAGGCCGAACTCTCGATCACGGCGGATGCCAAGCTGTATCCCTTGCTGGCTGCGCTGGGCGATGACCTCAAGTTCGTGTTGATCGTATCCGGCTTCACCTTGCAGTCCGGTGCCGAGAATCGCGTTGAAGTCACGCCTGCCAGTGCGGCCAAGTGCGAGCGTTGTTGGCACTATCGCGCCGATGTTGGTCAACACGCGGAGCACGCTACCTTGTGCGGCCGTTGCGTCAGCAATCTGTTCGGTAGCGGCGAGGTGCGGCCTCATGCTTAAGGCGGGACTGACACGTTGGTTGTTGTTGGCGCTGGTTGTGATCGTGTTTGATCAGGTCAGCAAGCAGATGGTGGAGGCATCCCTGCAGTTCGGGGATGTCGTACCGGTCTTCAGCGGCTTCAATGTGGTACTGACCTACAACAAGGGGGCTGCCTTCAGCTTTCTCGCCTCGGCGGGGGGCTGGCAGCGTCATTTTTTCACCATACTGGCACTGGCGGTTTCGGCTGCCATCATCTGGACGTTGAGCAAGCACCATAACGAGCGACGCCTGGCGCTGGCACTGTCGCTGATACTGGGTGGCGCTATCGGAAACGTGATCGATCGTGTCTGGTATGGTCACGTAATCGATTTTCTCGATGTTTACTGGGGCGTTTCGCACTGGCCCGCATTCAATATCGCTGATTCGGCCATCTGTGTTGGTGCGGTGCTCATGGTACTGGATGGCATACTGAAACCCGCCAAGCCCGCTGACCAGCCTGGTTGAATTGCAGGAACTTATTATGAGCAGCATGCAAATCATACTCGCCAACCCACGCGGCTTCTGTGCCGGGGTGGATCGCGCCATCGCCATCGTCGAACGCGCGCTCAGCCAGTTTGGCGCGCCCATCTATGTGCGCCATGAGGTCGTCCACAACAAGTTCGTGGTCGAGGATCTCAAGAACAAGGGCGCCATCTTTATCGAGGATCTGGCGGATGTACCTGAAGGCGCCACGCTGATCTACTCGGCACACGGTGTACCGCAATCGGTGCGGCGTGAAGCTGAAGAGCGTGGCCTCAAGGTCTATGACGCCACCTGCCCGCTGGTCACCAAGGTCCATGTCGAGGTCAAGAAGCTGCGTGAGACCGGTTACGAGATCGTGATGATCGGCCATCGCGGCCATCCGGAGGTCGAAGGCACCATGGGCCAGTCCAACGGCGGCATGTACTTGGTCGAGGATGCCAACGATGTCTTGGCGCTGGTCGTGGCAGACGAGAGCAAGCTCGCTTACGTCACCCAGACGACCTTGAGCGTTGACGATGCTGCGGTGGTGGTGAATGCGCTCAAGCAACGCTTCCCCGATATCGTCGGGCCCAAGAAGGACGATATCTGCTACGCGACCCAGAACCGCCAGGATGCCATGAAGAAGCTGGTCACCGAGACCGACGTGGTCGTCGTGGTCGGGTCGCCCAATAGCTCGAACTCGAACCGCCTGCGAGAAGTGGCGGCCAATGCGGGCCTGGATGCCTACTTGGTTGATAACGCAAACGAGCTGCAGTCGGCCTGGTTTGTCGGCAAGCAGCAGGTGGGTGTTTCGGCCGGCGCATCTGCGCCGGAGGTGCTGGTTCAGGAAGTCATTGATCGTATTCGTTCTTTCGGTGCTCAGTCCGTGCAGGAAATGGAAGGCACGATCGAGGGCATCGTGTTCTCCCTGCCCAAGGGGCTGAGCGGCGAACGCGCGCAGTAAGCCAGTAAGCGATCAGCAAAAAGCCCGGCATTGCCGGGCTTTTTGTTTTTGTACCGCTCCCGTGCCATCGCGCCTACTTGGCCGTTTTGGCGGCCTCCGCCGCTTCAGGCGCATCCTTGCTGGCGGCGTCGACGGCCCAGCCGCCTACTTTGACGACACCCTTGCCGGTCGCCACGGCCACGTCCGTTGTCACTTCCACGGCAGTGACGGCCGTACCGATCACGGCCGAAGTCACGGTCACGACGGCGCAACCGGTCAGGGAGGTGAGGCAAACCAGCAGCAAGCTGGCAACGATCAATCGATTCATTCAGTGTCTCCGGCGCAGGTCAGTCAACCTGCAATACGATCTTGCCCATGTTACGGTTTTCTTCCAGCCAGCGGTGTGCTTCCGCCACATCGGCCAAGGGGAAGCTACGATCCTGGGTCAGCTTGATCCTGCCTGTGGCCAGCGCTGGCAGGATGGTCGCGCGAAGCGCCTCGGTGAGGCGGGCCTTCACCACGAGCGACTGTGGACGCAATGTGGAACCTTGCAGGCGTATGCGCTTGACCAGCAACTTGCCTAGATTTAGCTCTGCGCTGCTGCCCCCCATCAGGCCGATCAATATCAGGCGGCCATCCGCCTTGAGGCAGTTCAGGTTGGCGTCCAGATAACTGGCGCCTATGCAGTCAAGGACGATATCAACACCACCTGAAGGCTTGATCGCATCGGCGAAGTTTTCCTGCCGATAGTTGATCGTGTGCTCGGCGCCCAAGGAGCGGCAGAACGCAGCCTTCTCTTCGCTGCCAACGGTGACGACGGCGCCGGCGCCGTGAAGCATCGCCAACTGAATGCTGGCGGCTCCCACCCCGCTGGCCCCTGCGTGTATCAGGACGCGCTCCCCTGCCTGCAGCTGGGCCAATTCGATCAGGTTCAACCAGGCTGTCATCCACGCCTCGGGCAGACCGGCCGCCGCTTCGTAGCTTAACCATTCGGGCTTTTTGATGGCGCAGGCGGTTTCCAGCAGAGCGAACTCAGCGTAGCCGCCACCTGCCACCAGGCCGAACACTGCCTCGCCGGGCAGGAAACCGGTTACGTCCTCACCCATGTCCTCAACGTCGCCCGCAACTTCCAGCCCGAGTAGCGGGGAGGCGCCCGGCGGCGGCGGGTAGCGCCCTTCCCTCTGTACGATGTCGGCACGATTGATGCCCGCTGCTCTAACACGAACCAGCAACTGGCCTTTGGCCGCTGTTGGTCGGGGCTGTTCGCTCAGCTGCAGGTTGGCTGCCTCCCCGGGGGCCGTTTGGGTAATGGCGCGCATGCCTGGGGTCATGTGTGTACCACGCTCAGGGCAGCATCCTTGACCTTGCCCGCTTCGTGCGGCAACGCTAGGTAGTCGGTCGATTGCATCTCGGTCAAGCGGCTGGCTGTGCGGAAGAATTCATGGGCGAAGCTGCCCTCGGTGTAGATCTCTTCGGCAACCGTTTCGGCCGAGATGATCAACTTGACCCGGTAGTCGTAGAACACGTCCACCAGCCAGGTCAGGCGTCGCGCTGCCGATGCGTCGCGTGCGGTCAGCCTAGGGACTTCGGACAGGAAGATGGTGTGGTACTGGCAAGCTAGCCAGAGATAGTCGGTTTGCGAGCGCGGCCCTTCGCACAGCTCCTTGAACGTGAACCAGATCACCCCCGGGGCATGGCGCTTGGCCTGGACCTTGCGCTCCTCGATGGTCAATTCGAGCGGCAGATCACTGGCGGTGGCCAGCTTGGAGAAGATGGCGTTGAGTTCGGCGTCGGTTTCGGGCGTGAGCGGGTGCAGATAGGTGCGTGCCTGGGTCAGCGTGCGCATGCGATAGTCGTTGCCGCCATCGACGTTGACGACCTCGACATTGCGCTTGATCAGGTCAATGGCAGGCAGGAAGTTGTGGCGCTGCAGACCATTGGGGTAGAGATCATCCGGTGCATAGTTGCTGGTGGTGACTAGGACGGTGCCGAGATTGAACAGATGCGTAAAAAGGCGTGCGAGGATCATCGCATCGGCAATGTCCGAGACATGGAATTCATCGAAGCACAGCACGCGCGTATCACGCGCAATATTTTCCGCGACTTTGGCCAGCGGATCTTCTTCGTTCTTGAGCGAGCGCAAACCATCATGCACCTCTTGCATGAAATGATGGAAATGCAGCCGGCGCTTGCGTTTGAATGGCAGGCAGGCGAAGAAGCCATCCATCAGGAAGCTTTTGCCCCGGCCTACGCCACCCCAGAAGTACAGGCCTTTGGGGATGTACGGTGTGGGCAAAAGGGTACGGCCGAACAGGCGGTCGCGTTTGCGTTTGAATTCGGTCAGTTCGTCATACAGGCGTTGCAGGTGCCTGATAGCGTTCTCCTGCGAGGCATCACGCTGGAAACCGGATTGCTCGGCAGCGGTCTCATACCAGGCCATAGGTGGTGTACCGGGCTGGATGTGGGCAGTAAAAACGTGTTGTGACATATCGGCGCCAGCTTGGTTGATGCCCGCGATTATAGCCTTCACGCAACACAGCAAGACCTTGAGCAATCACTCGTATATATTGAATGGGGGCGCACCCACAGCAGATCAAATCCTAAAAGCGCCCTTCTCAAGCATGCAAACTCAGGAGCATAGCAACATGGCCAGAATCGCACTCGTCACCGGCGGCATGGGCGGAATCGGAACCGCTATCTGCCAGAAGCTCGCCGACGCCGGGCATACCGTTGTTACCACCTATAGCCGACCGGGTAAGGAGATTCAGTGGTTGGCGGACCAGAAGGAAAAAGGCTACACATTCCACGCCTACCAGTGTGACGTCGCTGATTACGACGCTTGCCAGGCGCTGGCTGCAAAAATCCTGGCGGAAGTCGGCCAAGTGTCGGTTCTGGTCAACAACGCCGGCATTACCAAGGACACGACCTTTCGCAAGATGGGCAAGGTGGATTGGGATGTGGTGATGCGTACCGATCTCGACTCGGTCTTCAATGTCACCAAACCTTTTATCGACGCCATGACCGACCACAATTTCGGCCGTGTGATCAATATCTCGTCGATCAATGGGCAGAAGGGCCAGTTTGGTCAGACCAACTATTCGGCAGCCAAAGCAGGCATGCATGGTTTCACCAAGGCACTGGCGCAGGAGGTGGCAAAGAAAGGCGTTACGGTGAATACCGTCAGCCCCGGCTACATTGCGACCGAAATGGTCATGGCGGTAAAGGAAGAAATCCGTCATGCCATTATTTCCGGCATACCGGTCAACCGTCTTGGAACACCAGAGGAAGTCGCGCAGCTGGTGACTTTCCTGGCGGGTGATCAGGCGGGCTTCATCACCGGTTCCAATATCGCCATCAATGGCGGCCAGCACATGTTCTGATACAGGCCGATGAGGTAACGAAAAAGGCGCTGGATAGCGCCTTTTTCGTTACAGGGATCAGAACTTGGTGCCGATACCTGCCCCCCATACGACAGGGTTGATCTTTAACGTGCCGAGCCCTGCGCCGCCTCGCACATTCACATCGGTCTTGATGTAGAGCTTCTTCACATCGACATTGACGAACCAATCCTTGTTAATCGCAATATCAAACCCTGCCTGCAAGGCACCGCCGAAGCTGTTTTTGTCGACATCAAGCGCAGCTGCGCCCGCGTGCAGGTCCACGTTGTAGAAGCGGGTGTAGTTCAGTCCGGCGCCCAGGTAGGGGCGGACGGTAGCTTCTGGTGCAAAGTGATACTGCAAGGTAAGTGTCGGTGGGAGATGGCTGACCTTGCCCAGGCTGGCGCCGCCGGCCGTTACCGTATGCCGTGCCGTACCCAGGATCAGCTCTGCACCCAGCTTGTCGGTCAGCATGTAGGTGAAGTCCAGCTCCGGCGTGGCCTTGCTGTCCACATCCACTGCCAATGCATTCAGTGTGCCGGTGGTCGACACATCGGGTGCGACATTGATGACCCGGCCTCGTATCAGCAAGTCGCCCTGTGCAGCCATGGCGGAGCCGGTCATGAGCAGGCCGGCAATGACGAGCAGTTTACGTTGCATGGTGTAGTTCTCCGTGATGTTGCCCACGCGGTTGCGCGAGATCGACCACACCTTACAAAGCTTGCCGTAGTCAGATATTGCGTTTAGTCATAAAACCACTAAATCATCATGCCGGTTACGTATTTCTGCATGCCCGCAGTAAAAATAAAGTCTTTTAAATCATGGTGATAAATATTCTCAAATTGCCGGGTCCGGCGTTGCGGCGGTATCCTGTTGCTTTGCTCGACTTTGAGAGCCAGTCATGACCGTCGTCATCAAGACCCAGGAAGACATCGAAAAAATGCGCGTCGCCGGCCGTTTGGCAGGCGAAGTGCTGGACTACATCACCCCTTTCGTCAAACCGGGGGTGACGACCGCTGAGCTGAATCGGCTATGCCATGACTACATGGTAAATGTGCAAGGCACCGTCCCCGCGCCACTGCATTACTGCCCGCCCGGTTACACACCTTACCCGGCTTCGATCTGTACCTCGGTCAACCAGGTCATCTGCCATGGCATTCCTAATGACAAGGCCTTGAAGAACGGCGATGTGGTCAATCTCGACATCACCGTAATCAAGGATGGCTACCATGGCGACAACAGCCGCATGTACATGGTTGGAGACGTTCCGTCCCACGCCAAGCGTCTCGCGCAGATCACCTATGAGTGCATGTGGATCGGCATCGACATGGTCCGGCCGGGAGTGCGATTGGGCGACATCGGCGCGGCCATCCAACACCATGCCGAGAAGAATGGCTATTCGGTGGTTCGCGAGTTCTGCGGGCATGGCATCGGCAAGAAGTTCCATGAAGAGCCGCAGATCCTGCATTATGGCAAGCCCGGTACCGGTTTGGCGCTGCAGCCCGGCATGATCTTTACCATCGAGCCCATGATCAATGCGGGCAAGAAGGAAATTCGCGCCATGCCCGATGGCTGGACCATTGTGACCAAGGATCGCTCCTTGTCGGCCCAGTGGGAGCACACGATACTGGTGACCGATACCGGCTACGAAGTATTGACGCAGTCCGAGGGGACCCCTGCCAAGCCCGCCTTCCTGGCGACGCCCGTCGCAGCCTGATCCACCCATATTGCACGAGGAAACGCCGGTACACCGGCGTTTTTGCTGTGCAAACCTTGCCTGCCAGATACCATGCTCATAGCGATCAATCTTGCCGTCCTGGATGAGGCGAAGGCATTGCTGCAATTGCAGCGACTCGCCTATGCCCAGGAAGCTGAGCTGATCGCTTATCCTGACCTGCCGCCGCTCAGGGAGACGTTGGACGACCTGATGCACTGTGGCGAGACCCTTTGGGGCTGGCAGCAAGGCAACGTACTGCAGGCTGCGATCGGGTTTGAGCGTAGCGGGCCTGGGCTCCATATTTGTCGCATGGTCGTTGACCCCGCCTGGCAGCGGCGAGGTCTGGGACGCCAACTGGTGCAGGCGGTGCTAGCGCATGCGGACGGGCATGGCGTATCGGTATCCACCGCCCTCGCCAATCTTCCCGCCGTCGCACTTTACGAGGCGCAGGGTTTTGTAGTGCAGCAGACACTGCATACACCGGACGGCCTGGCGCTGGTCCTGCTAAAGTATCCTGCTGCTGGCCGCTAGCTTAGCTTCTGGCCACAAGCGCCCTACCCGCTGCCGAGATCCCGAATACCGCCATGAATGCGCCTGTTTCCATCCCTGATCTACGCCGGCAGTTGCAGACTGCACGAACCGCGCTGTATGCCGACTATCGTGACCCGGAGCAGGCCGCGGCCCTGCTGGAGGCAGACGCCCTGCTGGTTGACCAGTTCCTGGTCGCGCGCTGGCAAGAGCTTGAGATTGATCCCGCCGCTGCCCTGGTAGCGGTGGGTGGCTATGGTCGGGGGCATCTCTTCCCCTGTTCGGATATCGATCTCCTGATGTTGCTGCCGGAGGCAGCCAGCCAGGCAACGCTGGACAAGTTGCAGGAGCTTGTCGGCCTGCTATGGGATCTGGGCCTTGAAGTCGGACACAGCGTGCGTACGCTGACTGAATGCCTTGAAGAGGCCAGCAAGGACATCACGGTCCAGACCACGCTGCTAGAAACCCGCCTATTGGCCGGTTCGGAAGTTGCTTACCACCAGCTTGTCCGGGTGGTGTTCGAACAGCTCGATCCCCGTGCCTTCTTTGAAGCCAAGCTGCTTGAGCAGCAACAACGCCATGAACGTTACCAGGGCTCGGTCAACAAGCTGGAGCCCAACGTCAAGGAGGCGCCCGGCGGCCTGCGCGACTTGCACTTGATCCTGTGGTTGGCGCGAGCCTGCAAGCTTGCGACCGATTGGGGCGAGCTGCACAAGGCGGGCGTACTGACCGGGCAGGAGCTGCGCAAGCTCAAACGCGCCGAGAAGATGCTCTGGTCCTTCCGTATTGCCCTGCACCTGACTGCCGGGCGGCGTGAAGATCGTATCCTGTTTGATTACCAGAACACCTTGGCCAACCGTTTCGGTTACACCGATACCGATGCCAACCGCGCCAGCGAACAGCTGATGGCGGTGTACTACCTGTCGGCCCGTATCGTGGCGCAGCTACAGCCGCTGATCATCCAGGCGATCCGTCGCAAGCTGTATGGCCGTGCCCAGCTTGAGATCCGCCAGCTCAACGAGCGTTTTGTCGCCCGGGGGCCGCTGCTTGAGATTGCCAAGCCGGATGTCTACGAGCAAACACCTTCGGCCATACTGGAGACCTTTCTGGTCATGCAGCAGCATCCGGAGCTGACGGCGATCGGCGCGGATACCCTGCGGGCGCTCTGGCATGCCCGGCCTCGCATCAACGCCGCTTTCCGTCGGGATCCGGTCAACAAAGCGCTGTTCATGCAGATCGTCCGGCAGCCGTGGGGAACCACGCGGGTGATGCGCCGCATGAACCAGTACGGCGTGCTGGGTCGCTATATCCCGGCTTTCGGCAAGATCGTCGGGCGCATGCAGCATGATCTTTTCCACGTCTACACCGTGGACGAGCACATCCTGATGGTGTTGCGGAATCTGCGCCGCTTCGCAACAGCCGCGTTCAACCATGAATACCCGACCTGCTCACAGTTGATCGAAGCCTTCGAGCGACCCGAGGTGCTTTACCTCGCCGCCTTGTTCCACGACATAGGCAAGGGCCGCGGCGGCGATCATTCGCAGCTGGGCAAGGTCGATGCCCGCGAGTTTTGCGTGGCCCATGAGTTGAGCCGCGAAGACACGGACATGGTGGCCTGGCTGGTCGAGCACCACCTGACCATGTCCAGCGTAGCGCAGAAGCAGGATGTGTACGATCCGGATACCGTCGAGGAATTTGCCCAGATCGTACGTGACGAGCGCCATCTGATCGCGCTCTACCTGTTGACCGTTGCCGACATCCGCGGCACCAGTCCCAAGGTGTGGAATGGCTGGAAAGCCAAATTGCTGGAGGATCTGTACCGGGCTACGCGCCGCTACCTCACCGGCGAGACGCTGAACGCAAACGATGCGCTCGACGAGCGCCGCTCCGAAGCCGCCAGCCTGATGCGACGCCACGGCTTGCGAGACGATGCCCACCTGCCGTTCTGGAAAACGCTGGATCCGGTCTATTTCCTGCGCCATGAGGCGCCGGAGATTGCCTGGCATGGCCGTGTACTCTGGGGGCGCTACGACAAGGACGAGATCGTCGTACGTGCACGTCCGGCAGAACAGGATGAAGGCCTGCAGGTGCTGGTCTACTGCCCCGACAGGGCCGACCTGTTTGCCCGTATCTGCGCTTTCTTTGAGCGCGCGGGCTACAGCATTTTTGACGCCAAGATCTACACCACCCTACGCGGTTACGCGCTGGACAGTTTCTATGTCCACATCGCGGATGGCCGGGATACGGATTACCGCGACCTGGTGGGCTATATCGAGTATGAGCTGGCGCAACTGATCATCCGTGACGAGCCACTACCAGCACCGATCAATGGTCGCCTGAGCCGGGTGCTCAAGCACTTCCCCCTGCCCCCGCAGGTGCTGATCCGCCAGGACGACAAACAGAAGCTGCACATCCTGTCCCTGGTGGCAGGTGACCAGCCCGGCTTGTTGTCGCGCATTGCCAGGGTGCTATCGGCACATGGCATCGCCATCCACTCTGCCAAGATCATGACGCTGGGCGAACGTGCCGAGGATACCTTCACGATTTCCGGCGCGGCCCTGGCCGACCCCAAATCCCTGGTGCGATTGGAAGCCGACCTGATGGAAACCTTGCGGGTGCAGCGCTAGGCGGATTTAGCCTATCACCACCTGGTCATTGACCAGGCGAACCCGTCCGCCGGCCTTGTCTTCGATAACCTGCAAGAGTTTCTGGCCAAATTGCAGGTTGGCACCACCATGAATGCGCTTGGGCGCTTCGATGCTGGCGCCATCTGCCATTTCCATTTGCTCTGACAGCTCGCTGAGCTTGCTGTCCAGTTCCTTCACCTCGGCCTCATACAGCTCCCGCGTATGTTCGGCCTTCTCTCGCATGCCACCTACGGCCTTGGCCGGATTCTGGTCAAAAAACGCGAGCAACTGGCGCAGCTTGGCCAGTTCTTCCTGCTTACGCTTGCGCAACTGTTCGGTCTGGCTGCGCTCGGCGTTGAGGTAGGGGTTGAAGCCAACCTGGACCAGGGTCGGCACGCCCGATGGCGAGCCGATGACCGGCGCACGTACCAGCAGATGTGCCCTGGCATGACCGCCAATCAGGCTGCCCTGGTTGCTGCCCGGCTTACCGATCACGATACTTTCGCCGGCAGTCAATTCACTCTGCCGGATACCGCCTTCGGCTTGGATTGCCTTGCCGGCCTCCACCGCTGCATGCTCGATGAACTTGGCCTGGACGGTACCGTTGCAGCGTATCCGTGCGGTACTGGGCTCGCTCTCGGCCCCCGCTGCATGTTCCGCCTTGCCGATGATGCCGCCTTTGCAAACCACGTTGCCGCCGGCGATCACTTCGGCGGCCTCTATCGTTCCGTTGACAATCACATCCCCGGCAACTCTTACCGCCATGCCGGCCTTGATGTCACCATTCACCTGCAGCGTACCGTCGAAGGTGATATTGCCGGTTGTCAGGTCGACATCCTCGACATCGATCAGCGGGTTCACCGATACACCGTTTTCGGTCAGGCTCGGTGCACCGGAGATCGTGGCCAGCAGCAAGTCCGGGTTCTGCTCGTCAGGCGCCGCACCTGCCAGACTCTTGCTGAATGGTGGATCCGGTATCGGTTTGGCCAGCACCGGGCGGTCAAACACATCCACTCCGTTTTTTCCTTGTACTGCCGGTGTCCGTTTCATCAGCGGTGTGCCGGGGTCGACCACGATCAAGGTGCCCAGGTCACGGTAGTCGACGATATCGTTCTCGTCGTGCTCCATTTTCTGCGCCTTGAGGGCTTCCAGCAGACTGTCGAAGCGGGCGGGAATGCCGGATTCCGGCTCTTCCCCCTCTGCGATGATGAGGTCGCTGCATTGCCCGGCAAGGAAGGCTGCCGCTAATGCCGACTCTTTCAGGCCATGGCTGATATTGCGACTGCGCAGTGCTTCGCGCACCTTCTCCTCCGACACGGCACTGCCGCCCTGAGGGGGGGTAAGGGTCAACCAGGCGGACATGCGGCTTTGCGAAACGGAAATATCAAAGCTGCCATCGATCTGGCGGCCAATGACCATTTCCTGTGGTTCGCTGAAATTCTTGACCTTGTCGAGGAAGGTCGAAATCGCCTGCTCGTCAAGCGCGCACCCTGCCAGGCCCCGGGTTTCCAGCACCGCCTGCAGGGCAGCCCGATCCGGCGCGGCAACACCATCTGCTGGGGCATACTGCGCCGTCAATTGTTTACTGGCCGAATCAACACTGATTTCGAAGCCGCTCAGCACTTCTGTCATGGTATGTCTCGCCCGTTATTTTTATCTGAGTTTGCTAATGTAGCTGACTGCTCAGCAACTTATCAGCAATTCCTCAGCTAACTTCACACTAGTTGCAGGATAGTTGCAGCGAGAGAGTTGGCGACGCCCGGTATACTTGTCGGTTTCAAGCCTTACCTAGATACCGACATGCCTGTCCTCATAGTTGAAAATGCCTGCCTGGCCTTTGGTCACGTCCCCCTGCTGGATCACGCCGATTTCGTGCTGGAACCCGGAGAACGTGTCGGCCTGATCGGTCGCAACGGGGCGGGCAAGTCGTCGCTTCTGAAAGCCATCGCTGGCGTGACCAAGCTCGATGATGGTCAGATCCGGGTTTCCAATTCGCAGCGCGTGGCCTATGTGCCGCAGGAGCCGCCGATGGATCCCGAGGCGACGGTATTCGACGCCGTGGCCGAAGGGTTGGGCGACCTAAAGCAGATCATCAAGGACTACCATGCTGCCGCTCATGCTGCCGAGCATGATCCCGCCGCGCTGGACCGGATGATGGAATTGCAGCATGAGCTGGAAATTCGTGACGGCTGGCGCCTCGATTCCTTGGTATCCGGTACCTTGAGTCATCTGGGCCTGCCGGCCGATAAGAAAATCGGCGAGCTGTCCGGTGGCTGGAAGAAGCGCGTTGCGCTGGCGCGTGCCCTGGTCTCCGAGCCGGAACTGTTGCTGCTGGATGAGCCGACCAACCACCTTGACCTGTCGGCGATCGAGTGGCTGGAAGGCCTGATCCGCAATTTTGCCGGCGCCGTGCTGCTGATCACCCATGACCGGCGCTTCCTCGATAACGTTTCCACGCGCATCATCGAACTGGATCGCGGCAATCTGAGCAGCTTCCCAGGTAACTTCACTACTTACCAGGAGCGCAAGGCGGAAATGCTGGCGCAGGAGGCCGTGGAGAACCAGAAGTTCGACAAGTACCTGGCGCAGGAAGAAGTCTGGATACGGCAAGGCATCAAGGCCCGCCGTACCCGTAATGAAGGCCGTGTTCGTCGCCTGGAACAATTGCGACGAGATCGCGCTGCGCGTCGCGAACGGGTTGGCAATGTGCAGTTCTCGCTCGACTCCGGAGAGCGTAGCGGCAAGCTGATCGCGGAGCTCGAG
This sequence comes from Chitinimonas naiadis, assembly GCF_054780835.1. Lineage (NCBI taxonomy): Bacteria > Pseudomonadati > Pseudomonadota > Betaproteobacteria > Neisseriales > Chitinibacteraceae > Chitinimonas > Chitinimonas naiadis. Next base: position 435,315 of record NZ_BAAGVO010000007.1, read on the forward strand.
AATGTCAGCAAGGGCTATGACGGCCGCACGCTGATTCGTGATTTCAGCAGCCGTATCCTGCGCGGTGACAAGATAGGTCTTGTCGGCCCCAACGGTGCCGGCAAGACCACCCTGCTGAAGCTGATCCTGGGCGAGCTGCAGCCTGACAGTGGCACGGTACAGCAAGGCAGCAAGCAAGAAATTGCCTACTTTGACCAGTTCCGTTCGGCCCTGCCGGAAGATATGGCGATCTGTGACGTGATCAGCCCGGGTAGCGATTTCGTGGTGATCGGCAACGAGAAGAAGCACGTCATCAGCTATCTGGAAGATTTCCTGTTTGCGCCGCAACGTGCCCGTAGCCCGGTGAAGTCCTTGTCGGGTGGCGAGCGTGCCCGCCTGCTGCTGGCGCGTCTGTTTACCCAGCCTGCCAACATCCTGGTGCTCGACGAACCGACCAATGACCTCGATATCGACACGCTTGAACTGCTGGAGGAATTGCTTGCGAACTACGCTGGCACCGTGTTTCTGGTCAGCCATGACCGGACCTTCCTCGATAACGTCGTGACCCAGGTCATTGCGTTTGAAGGCGACGGTACTCTGATCGAGAATCCGGGAGGCTACGACGACTGGATGGTCGCCCGTGCTCGCATGCAGGCTGCTGCCAAGGCCCCTGTTGCCAAGGTAGAGCCGGCAAAGCCGGCGGCTGCAGCCCCGCGGACGAATAAGCCCACCAAGATGAGCTTCAACGAAACCCGTGAGCTGGAGCAGTTGCCGAAGGAGATTGAAGCGCTGGAGGCGGAGCAGGCGGACCTGCAGGAGCGTCTGCTGGATCCGAATGTCTATCGCAATGCACCGGTTGATGCTGCGACCTGGCAGGCCCGGATCGATGAGATCGACATGGCGGTGCTCGACAAGATGGAACGTTGGGAGTCGCTGGAAAAGAAACGCCTCGGCGAAAGCTGATCGACGGTGGACTTAGGCGGCTCAGGGCAGTAACGGCAGCCGCTTGAGTATCCGCTCGTATTCGCCATTGCGGCGGATTTCGGCCAGACCCTGGTTGAAGTCCGTCACTAGCTTCTCATAGCCTTTCCTCTGTTTCGCGATGCCCAGGTAAAGCGGCATGGTCAGTACCGGCGGCTCCAGCCACATCACCCTCGCCGATGCGGCCGGTAGCTCCTTGCGCAGCAACCAATTGCCCACAGCGCGATCTATCAGTACCAGATCAAGGCGGGCAGCATCTAGTTTGCGCAGGTTGGTCAGGTCATCCACCGCGTCTTCGGTCCGCAAGGCGGCCGCTTCGAACGCGGGTGGGTTGGCGTAGCCCCGGACCGTGCCGATCAGGCGGGTCTGCAGACTTTGCAGATTGCTGACATTGAGTTCGGCATCGCGTCGCCCGTAGAAACCCAGATGGGTATCGATCACCGGCGAGGAATAGGCCAGGAATTTTTCGCGGTCTGCCTGGTACCAGACGGCCACCACGCCATCGTACTTGCCTGCAGAGACCTCCCTCATCAGACGCGCCCAAGGCCGGAACACCAGCGTCAGGTCGTAACCGGCTGACTTGAAGGCTGCGCGTGACAAGGCTGCCACCGTCCCTTCTTCCGGCAGGCTTTCCGAAAAGTAAGGTGGGTAGTCGGTCGAAACAAAGACCAAGGGCTTGCCTGCCTGGGCAGTGGCGGGCATCAGTCCCAACAGCGCGGTAATCAGTAGCAAGCGTCTCATCAGTTTGCGGGCACGCGGTGGGAGGCTATCTCAAGTATTAGTCTATCCAAGCGATTGCTGATCGACCAAGTTGGTTTACGCGTTCTCCATAAGATTGTCCTGACCGTCATGCCCGCTATGGGCATGATTTCAAGTGCATCCCGTGCGCCACAAATCGACTTTAGTGGTGCAGTGGCCTACAATCGCGCCCTTTTCTCATTGAATTCAGGCAGCTAGCCATGTCGCCCATCGCTCAGGAAGTCGCCCGTCGACGCACTTTCGGCATCATCTCCCACCCGGATGCCGGTAAAACGACGCTGACCGAGAAACTGTTGTATTTCTCGGGTGCCATCCAAATGGCTGGCACGGTCAAAGGCAAGAAGACCGGCAAGTTCGCGACGTCCGACTGGATGGAGATCGAAAAGCAGCGCGGCATCTCGGTGGCTTCGTCGGTGATGCAGTTCGATTATCGTGAGCATGTCATCAACCTGCTCGACACCCCGGGCCACCAAGACTTCTCGGAAGATACCTATCGTGTGCTGACTGCGGTGGACAGCGCCCTGATGGTGATCGATGCGGCCAAGGGCGTGGAAGAGCAGACCATCAAGCTGCTCAATGTCTGCCGGCTGCGCGACACACCCATCGTCACCTTCATGAACAAGTACGACCGTGAAGTCAGGGACTCGCTGGAGTTGCTGGACGAGGTGGAGAGCGTACTCAAGATCCAGTGTGCCCCCATTACCTGGCCGATTGGCATGGGCAAGACCTTCCGCGGTGTGTACCACATCCTCAAGGACGAGATCCTGCTGTTCTCCCCCGGCGAGGATCGCAATATCGAGGATGTCGAGGTCATCAAGGGCATCGATAACCCCCGACTGGACGAACTGTTCCCGCTGGAAATCGAGCAGACCCGCATGGAGCTGGAACTGGTTCGCGGTGCATCGCATCCGTTCGAGCTGGATGCCTTCCTTGCCGGTACACAGACCCCCGTATTCTTCGGCTCCGCCATCAACAACTTTGGCGTGCGCGAGATTCTCAATGCGCTGATCGACTGGGCGCCGGCACCGCAACATCGCGATGCAACCGTACGTGATGTGAAGCCTGATGAAGAAAAGTTCTCCGGCTTCGTCTTCAAGATCCAGGCCAATATGGATCCCAAGCATCGCGACCGGATCGCCTTCCTGCGCGTCTGCTCCGGCAAGTTCGAGCGCGGCATGAAAATGAAGCACCTGCGACTGGATCGTGATGTCGCGGCCAACTCGGTCGTGACCTTCATGGCGGCCAGTCGTGAGCAGGTCGAAGAAGCTTACGCAGGCGATATCATCGGCGTGCCCAACCATGGGAATATCCAGATTGGTGATAGCTTCACCGAGGGTGAGAAGCTGGCCTTTACCGGTATCCCTTACTTCGCCCCTGAGCTATTCCGTACGGTGCGTATCCGTAACCCACTCAAGCTCAAGCAGCTCCAAAAAGGTCTGCAACAGTTGGGCGAAGAAGGTGCGGTCCAGGTCTTCAAGCCATTGAGCGGCGCAGACATGATCCTGGGTGCCGTGGGCGTACTGCAGTACGAAGTGGTTAAGAGCCGGCTGGAAAACGAATACGGTGTAGACGCGGTCTTCGAGAGTTGTGCCATCCATAGCGCACGTTGGGTGAGCTGTGAAGATGCCCGTATGCTGGTCGATTTCGAAAAGAGCCTGATCCTCAACCTGGCGCGTGACGCTGCGGACAATCTGACCTACCTCGCGCCGAACCGCGTGAACCTGCAACTGGCGGAAGAGCGCTGGCCCAAGGTGCGCTTCCATGCCACGCGTGAGCACTCTGCCAAGCTGTGATCGCAGGCAGGATGTCTCCATGAATAAAGCCGCCCTTGAGGCGGCTTTATTCATAGCGGCCTGCTAAGGCCGGAGCGAGGTGCTACTGACGGATGAAACCATCCAGTCCGCGCATGGTGCTATCGAGCGTGCCCACGGCATTGGCAATGGCTTCGGCCGACGAGCTGGCGTTGACCATGCTGGCACGAAGTTCGGCGATATCGGCGGCGATCGCCTGAAATTGCCCTGATTGACGTGCCTCATTATGAGCGACATCACCAATCAGGTTGTTGACGCGCTTCGCCCCCGCAATGATCTTGTCGAGACGCTGGCTGGCTTCGGTCGCGCTTGCGCTGATTTCGCCCATACGCTGCTTGCCGTCTTGCATCGCCGACATGGCCTGGCCTGTTCCCGTCAGGATGGCACCGATCTTGGTCTCGATCTCGCGAGTGGCCGTACTGGTCCGCTCAGCCAGTTTTCGTACTTCGTCGGCGACGACCGCAAAGCCACGGCCCTGCTCACCGGCCCGTGCGGCTTCAATGGCGGCATTGAGAGCCAGCAGGTTGGTCTGATCGGCAATTTCGCGGATGACCTGGACAATGTTGCCGATCTCGTCGCTACGCTTGGCCAACTCTTCAATACGCGTGGCAGAGTCGCTGACGACACTGGAAGCCTTTTCCAGGCTCTGCAGTGTCTTTGTCATGGCAATGCCCCCCTCGCCTGCCAGGCGGCCGGCTTCCTGGGCTTCTGCGGCTGCCTGACCGGATTGCGCTGCACTACGGACTGTGACTGCGGCGATCTCGTCCACGATGCGTGCCATCTGGTCAGCTTCTACCGCCTGCTGGCGCATGGTCTGGCTGATCGAGGCGGTGCTTTGGCTGATCTGTGCGGTTTCCTTGGATGCGGTGCCAATGGCGCCGGTGACCTCACCAAACAACTGCTGCATGGCGGTTCGTCCGAGCTCTGCATCCTGCCGTGCCTGCTCGGTCTTCTCCACGCTCTTGAGCTTACCGAACTCGAACACCAGCGCGAGGGAGAAGATCACGATCGTGAGGCCCATCAGCGACCGGAACTGGAGCTGTGGATGCAGCTCCGGTCCGAGTGGGCTGTGCGGCAAAGCCCAGCCGTGCTTGTGGGCAAGGAAGAAGAGTACGATCGCCAGTAGCGAGCAGCCGCTCCAGAACATGCCGCTCTTCCTGCCGCCAATGAACATGGAGGCGATCGGTACCAGCAGGAACCAGGGTGACGACGAGGACTCGATGCCGCCGTTGACGTAGCACATCCAGAGCACCATGCCGAAGAACACCGCAATGGCGTATTCGCGTACGAGCATCAACAGGCCGGTGAGCTTCATCAGGAATGCGGCGCTCAGCATCAGCAGCCCGGCCGTCAGGATGCCAATGCCCATGGCGCTGTGGCCAAGCTTGAAGTAATTGATCGCGAAGATGGGGACGAAGATGGCTGCCAGCAGGGTGGCGCCAATGATGTTGCGCGCCCGGCTGAAGTCGAGCGGGTTTTGCCGGATGGCATCCGGAATGAACCAGTCTAGGGCGTTACTGAAGGTGGTGCCGATGGTCATGCTGTCTCCTTGGCCGCATGGTTTGCAGTCTCGCGGCCATATTAAAGCAAGCGCTTGAATGAATCACGCATGACGCAACACAAGGGCGAGGCGAAAAAAAATGGCCTGGCTGATTTAGCCGGGCCATTAAAGATACAAAGGAGAATAGAGGAGAAACATCGAATGAGTGCACACTGCACACATCGATATTAGTATTTTCTTTTATTGGTACGGCCGTGTCAATTTGTATTTTTGTACGGATGTACTGATCTGATCCGAATGAGACAGCTAGCCGTAAGGTGGCGGGGATAGGCGGTATAATCGTGTTTTGCCGAACCCGTTTATCCCGCCTATGCAAGCCCTGCCCCTCTTGTCCGATCCGCGCCGCTACGGCGCCGAGCCCTCCGCCTTGCTTCATACGCTTGCTGCCGCCCTGCTCAATGAGCGCGATCTGGGCCGCCTGGTTGCCGCAGAAGCAGCGCTTGATCAGGAGCTGGAACGCCTGTTGCAGCAAAGCGAAGACGCCGCCATCGCGACGGCGCTGTCCAGTGCGCCCGGCGTGGCCGTATTGCGGTTGCTGAGTGAGCGTCTGCGCGTGGCCGTTGAACGGCCCGCAGCGAGTCGCACGCAGCATGCAGTCATCTTCGCCTTGCCGCTCGTTGTCGTGGCGGGTGTACGTGGCAAGCATGTGATCGACGGCAAGCTGCCTGATATCGCTGCGGTACAGGCCTTACTGACCGAGCATGGCCTATTGAAGGCGGGGGCTGATATTTCCCTTTCCAGCAAGCTGCTCGACCGCGATCAATTGCTGAGTATCCAGCCCAGCCAACTGAGCCGCTGGCGGGACGTCCTGCAGTATGCGTCCGGCGGTTTGCCGCATGAGCTGCAGCCCTCGCCTATCCAGGTCGATGGTGATGGCGTCTATCTGCGCTACTTGGTCGGTGTTGCCATGCAACCCGCCGATGAGGCGCCGGTCGTGCAACTGAACGCACCGCCCGGTGCGTGGGCAATGGCATTGACGAAGCTACTGGGCGAACAGCTCAAGCATGACGCCATGACGCTTTTCCCCCTGCCGCGTTCGCCGCAGGCCTGGTTAGCCGCCCTGGACGATGGGCGCGTCGCCCAGCAGGAAATCCGCTTCCAGGTTTTTGCCAGCAATACCTTGCGCAAGCTGCGCGAAGCTGGCGAAACACCGGTGGCCGTACTGTCCAGCCATGACAGCGGCGAATTACGGGTGACCCTTGGTGCGGAAAAAAATGGCGAGGAATGGGCCGGGTTCATCTGGCCGCTCGGTCCGCTGGATCGGGTCGATGCCATCCAGCACATGATGGTTGAGCTGCTGCGCGAGTGCCATCATGACGACATCCGGGTATTGCCGGGCATCTTGCCGACCGTAAAGGACAACCTGCCCTACTTCCCCTTGCCGACAGAACTGCCAGAGACCGCGACGAGGCACTAATGAGCTACTTCAAGCATCACGTCTTCTTCTGTACCAACCAGCGTCCCAATGGTGAAAGCTGCTGCGCCGATTTTGCTGCCAGCGACATGCATAGCTATGCCAAGAACCGCGTCAAGGAACTGGGGCTGGCGGGCGAAGGCAAGGTACGGACCAATAAGGCCGGCTGCCTTGATCGCTGCGCCCTGGGCCCCGTCATGGTCATCTATCCCGACAACGTCTGGTACCAGTACGTCGACAAGGAAGACGTGGAAGAGATTATCCAGGAGCATCTGGTCCACGGCCGGGAAGTGGCCCGCCTGAAGATCTGAACGATGAAGTCACCGCAATTTCAGACTGTTGATATTCCTGGTCCGCAAGGCCGGCTGGATACCCTGCTGCTCGACAGTGCGCTCGATGAGGGCGTTCGGGGGGTGGTCCTGATCGCCCACCCCAATCCGACTCAGGGCGGTACCAATACCAACAAGGTCGTGCAGACACTGGCGAAGGTGTTTTCGCGCCAGGGCTACGCCGCCTATTGCCCCAACCTGCGTGGCGTGGGCAATAGCGAGGGCGAGCATGACTTTGGCGCGGGAGAGGTCGATGACATGGCCGCAGTGCTGGACTATGCGCGCAATGCCTATCCTGGCTTGCCCGTGATCCTCGCTGGTTTCTCCTTCGGCACCTTTGTGCAGTCGCAGCTGCGGGCGCGCCTGGCAGAAGGTGAGATAAGCCGTCTGGTACTGATTGCACCAGCGACCAGCAAGTGGGCCTTCCCGACCGTGCCGGCTGACACGCTGGTCGTTCATGGCGAGCAGGACGACGTTGCCCCGCTGGCTGCCGCACTGGATTGGGCCCGGCCGCAAAGCCTCCCGCTGGTTGTCGTCCCCGGTGCGGGTCACTTCTTTCACGGCAAACTGCCCTTGCTGACCGATATCGTCAACCGCAGTTTCTGATTCCGGCTCAAGAGTCTGCCATGCAATTACGCGCTGACCTGTTCTCCCCCACGCTGCTATGGGTCGGCAACGCCCTGGTCGTGGCTGTCCTGGCATGGCGGTCTCGCCAGATTGCCTGGCGTAGCCTGCCCCAGGCGCAACTGACGGGTTGGCTCGGGGCCAGCACGCTGATCGCCGTGCTGTGGCAGTTTGCTGCCAGTGTCAAACCCGGCATCAGCTTCCATTTACTGGGGGCATCTGCGCTTACCCTGATCGCGGGACGCGACAAAGCCCTGCTTGGTCTTGCCGCCGTTGTGTTGGCCAGTTGTGCCAATGGTAGCGGCGATTGGCTGAGTGCGGGCTGGAGCTGGCTGCTGGGGCCTTTGCCGGCGGTATTGGTGGCAGAGTGTCTATTGCGGCTCAGTCGGCGCTACCTGCCAACGAACTATTTCAGCTATTTCTTTGCCAATGCCTTCTTTGGCGCGGCGATCAGTTTCTGCACTGCAGCCCTCGGTCTGTTGAGTTTTCATGCCCTGATCGGCAGCTATGCCCTGGACTATCTGATCGATGAGGCCCTGCCCTACTACCTGCTGTTCAGTTGGTCGGAGGCCTTTACGACTGGCATGGTCATGGCGGTGCTGGTGATCTATCGACCTCAGTGGGTGGAAAGTTTTGACGACCAGGCCTATTTGCAAGGCTGACGCAGCTAACGCCCGCCCCAACTCCAGCCCCGGTACTGCATGACATTATCGCGGGTCACCAGGCTGGTCGGCATGAGCAAGGTCGCCTTGGCTGGCCGTTTTCCCTGCAGCAGTTCATAACCCACCAGTACGGCCCGGTCTGCCATCTGGTAAGGGTCCTGGCTGGCGGAGGCTCGGATCAGGCTGTCGGACTTCAGGGCCTGTTCGATATCGGGAGCGCCGTCGACCGAGGCAATCAACAACTGCCGCTTTCCCATGCGTCTTGCTGCCATATCGGCGCCGATGGCCTGGCGGTCGTTGACGGTAAAAACGGCGTCGACCGTGGGGAAGCGCTTCAGATGGGCCAGCATCAACTGCATGCCGCCCCAGCGCGATCCCTTGCCATCCTCCGTGTCCGACAGCACCTTGATGCCGGGATAGTGATGCAAGGCATCGTGACAGCCCGCAATGCGGTCGGTAACGGAGGAAATCTGCGGACCATTCTGCATAATCAGGCTGCCCTGCCCCTTGAGTGCATTGGCCAGGAAGGTGCAGGCCAGCTCCCCGGCCTGTCGGCTATCGGTCCGCACATAGGCGTCTGCGCCATCCGCCTCGACATCCACTGCCACGACGATGATCCCGGCTGCCCGCGCTGCTGCAACGGTGTCGGCGATTTTGCGGCGATCTGCGGCGGTGATCAGGATCAGGTCAACGCGCTGGGCGATCAATTGTTGGATATGGGCGATCTGTCGATCTGCCGAATACTCGTTGGCCAGGGTCGTCAGTTTGACCGATGGATTGATATTGCGCGCCTTGGCCTCTGCCCCTTTGACGAGTGCAACATAGAACGGATTTTCCAGTGAGGCGATACTGAGGGCAATAGAGCCGAGCGGGCGTGGCTTATCCACCGCTGACGCAAACCCGGCCGCAGCCAGCCAGGCTGCCCAAGCGACAAATCTGCAAACCATGCCTGTCACCTCTTATAGGTTCTTATCGTCGCTGATTTAAATGTAGCTGTTCTCCAAGGCTTTGACAGGCAATAAAAAACCCCGCCTTGGGCGGGGTTTCTGAACTGCGGCGGACCTTGATTACAGCGCGCCGGCGTTCTCTGCCAGGTACTTGGCAACACCTGCAGCGTCGGCCTTCATGCCGGCCTTACCCTTGTTCCAGCCTGCCGGGCAGACTTCGCCGTGTTCTTCGGTGAACTGCAGGGCGTCGACGACGCGCAGCATTTCATCGATATCACGACCCAGGGGAAGGTTGTTCACGACCTGGTGTTGAACCACGCCGTTCTTGTCGATCAGGAAGGAGCCGCGCAGGGCAACGCCATCAGCGTGCTCGACATCGAACGCCTTGCAGATTTCGTGCTTGACGTCGGCTACCAGCGTGTAGCGAACCGGGCCGATACCGCCCTTGTCCACCGGGGTGTTACGCCAGGCGCTATGGGTGAACTGGCTGTCGATCGACACGCCGATCACTTCCACATTGCGGCTCTTGAACTCTTCAACGCGATGGTCGAAGGCGATCAGTTCCGACGGGCAGACGAAGGTGAAGTCCAGCGGGTAGAAGAACACGACTGCGTACTTGCCCTTGGTCGCTGCACTGAAAGTGTAGTTCTCGACAATCTCACCATTGCCCAGTACTGCAGCTGCGGTGAAATCCGGTGCTTGCTTGTTTACGAGGACGGCCATATCGGTTCTCCTGATTTAGGTTAGACAAAGACGCTCAAATTTAGGCCTGATGCGGCGTTGCGTCCAATTGAATCAGTACAACATTGCAATAGATAACACCTATCGACATGATCAATCACTTAAGATGGGTCTTGCACCGGTAGCTACCATGCCATCACTCGGCATGACCGTAACCGCGCCTTGAGGACCGATCTGTCGCAATGTCCCTCAGCGCCGTTGCAAGCGCATGACGCTGCGGGAATCGGAATCAGCGCTTAAGCGCGGCAAAGGCCGACGCCATCGCCGTATCGGCCTGCGGCTGTCGCTCCTGACGCTTCTGGCCGGTGGCTGCGGGCGATCGTGAATTCCCGCGTGGCTCGGCACTCGGCGTATCGTCCAGCCGCATGGTCAGGGCGATGCGCTGGCGCTTCACATCCACTTCCAGCACCTTCACCTTGACGACATCACCCGCCTTGACCACGTCGCGCGGGTCCTTGACGAACTTGTTCGCCAAGGCAGAGACATGCACCAACCCGTCCTGGTGCACACCGATATCAACGAAGGCGCCAAAGGCAGCCACATTGCTGACGACCCCTTCCAGGATCATGCCGGGTTGCAAGTCCTTGATATCTTCCACGCCATCCTGGAAATTGGCTGTCTTGAACTCCGGGCGCGGATCGCGGCCGGGCTTGTCGAGTTCCGCCAGAATGTCGCGTACGGTCGGCAAGCCAAAGCGCTCATCGGTGTATTCGCTGGCATTGAGTTGCTTCAGGAAGCTCGAGTCCCCCAAGACCGACTTCATATCACGGCGACTGTTGAGCAGAATCTTCTCTACCACCGGATAGGCTTCCGGGTGCACGGACGAGGCATCAAGGGGGTTACTACCGTTCATGACCCGCAGGAAGCCCGCAGCCTGTTCAAACGTCTTGTCGCCGAGCCGCGGTACCGCTTTGAGATCGGTGCGGCTCAGAAAAGCGCCATTGGCGTCACGATGGGCGACGATATTAGCTGCCAGCGTGGGTGTCAGGCCGGATACCCGGGCCAGCAAGGCGCTGGAGGCCATGTTCACATCTACACCGACGGCGTTCACACAATCCTCCACCACGGCGTCGAGCGAGCGTGCCAGCTCCCCTTGGTTCAGGTCATGTTGGTACTGGCCAACCCCGATCGCCTTGGGGTCGATCTTCACCAACTCGGCCAGTGGGTCCTGCAGGCGGCGGGCAATCGATACCGCGCCACGCAGGCTGACATCCAGTGCCGGGAATTCCTTGGCTGCGAGTTCGGATGCGGAATACACCGAAGCGCCGGCTTCCGACACCACGATCTTCTGCATCTTGAGTTCCGGATGCAGCTTGATCAGCTCGGCTGCCAGCTTGTCGGTCTCACGGCTGGCCGTGCCGTTGCCGATGGCGATCAACTCGACCTGATACTGCTTGGCGAGGCGAGCCAGGGAGTGCAGGCTGCCATTCCAGTCGTTGCGCGGCACGTGCGGATAGATGGTGTCGGTTGCCACCAGCTTGCCGGTGCGATCCACCACCGCCACCTTTACGCCGGTACGCAGGCCCGGATCGAGGCCGAGTGTGGCACGTGGGCCTGCCGGTGCAGCCAGCAGCAAGTCCTTGAGATTGCTGGCGAAAACCTTGATCGCATCGCCTTCTGCTGCTTCACGGATGCGGTTGGTCAGCTCGACTTCCAGTGACAGGAATATCTTGGCGCGCCAGGCAAGCCGCACTCCGTCGAGCAGCCAACGGTCCGCCGCCCTGCCCTGGTCGCGGATATTGAAACGCATGGCGACACGGGTTTCGCCCACGCTGGCGCGCCCGGGTACCGGTTCGGCCTCCTCGGGAAGGACGAGCGTGAAGTTCAGTACGCCTTCGTTACGGCCGCGCAGTATGGCCAGCACGCGATGCGAAGGGGCCTTGGCCAGCGGCTCGCGATGATCAAAATAGTCGGCAAACTTGGTGCCCTCTTCGCGTTTGGCCTCATCGGCCAGGCTGACGACGATCTCGGCGCGGCTCCAGAGCATTTCCCGCAACTCGCCTAGCAGCGTCGCGTCCTCCGCATACTGCTCGATCAGGATATGCCGTGCGCCATCCAGGGCGGCCTTGGTATCCGGCACCCCCTTCTCTTCGCTCAGGTAGGCCGTGGCTTCAGCCTCCGGGTTCAGGGTCGGGTTGGCGAGCAAGGCCTCGGCCAATGATGCCAGACCTGCCTCGCGGGCGATCTGGGCCCGTGTACGGCGCTTTTGCTTGTAGGGCAGGTAGAGATCTTCCAGCCGTTGCTTGTTGTCGGCACCGAGGAATTCGGCATGCAGCTCCGGCGTCAGCTTGCCCTGCTCCTGCACCGATGCCACCACGGCGGCACGCCGTTCTTCCAGCTCCCGCAGGTAGCGCAGGCGTTCTTCCAGATGGCGCAGCTGCGTGTCATCCAGGCCGCCGGTGACTTCCTTGCGGTAACGCGCGATAAACGGGACGGTGGCACCCTCGTCCAGCAGGGTGACCGTTGCGGTGACCTGGCTGGCGTGGCAATTGAGTTCCTGAGCGATACGGAGTTCGATGGATGGCAGCATGGGGCAATCTGGAAAGGCACGGCCCGACGTCAGACGCCGGGCCGTAGGGGTTTGATACAGAGAGGATTATTTGTCGAGCAGTATGCGCAAGGTACGACGCAGCGGCTCGGCGGCACCCCACAGCAACTGGTCACCGCACACGAAAGCCGATACATACTCGGGACCCATGTTCAGCTTGCGGACGCGGCCGACAGCGATATCGAGCTTGCCGGTAACGGCGGTCGGCGTCAGTTCCTGGACGGTGACGGCTCGGTCATTGGGGACAAACTTGACCCACTGGTTGTTGCCCTTGATCAGCGATTCGATCTCGGCAAGCGGCAAGTCCTTGTTCAGCTTGAGTGTCAGCGCGAGGCTGTGGCAACGCATGGCACCGATACGCACACACAGGCCATCTACCGGAATCGCCTTGCTGTTGCCCAGGATCTTGTTGACCTCGGCCTGGCCCTTCCATTCTTCTTTGGATTGACCATTGTCGAGTTGCTTGTCGATCCAGGGGATCAGGCTACCCGCCAGCGGTGCACCGAAGTGTTCGGTCGGCAGGCTGTCCGCGCGCATGGTTTCTGCCACGCGACGATCGATTTCCAGGATGGCCGATGCCGGATCTTCGAGCAGATGGGCAACCGACGCATTCAGGGCACCCATCTGGGTCAGCAACTCGCGCATGTGCTGCGCACCGCCGCCCGATGCAGCCTGGTAGGTCATGGACGAAACCCACTCCACCAACCCCGCCTTGAACAGACCACCCACGCCCATCAACAGGATGGAGTTGGTGCAGTTACCACCGATGAAGTCCTTGCCACCCTTGGCAATCGAGGTCTTGATGCCATCAAGGTTGATGGGGTCCAGCACAATCACCGCACCGTCTGCCATACGCAGCGTGGAGGCGGCGTCGATCCAGTAGCCATTCCAGCCAGCAGCGCGCAGTTGCGGATGGATCTCGGTGGTGTAGTCACCACCCTGGCAGGTGATGATGACGTCCATGCCCTTCAGGTCTGCGATGGACTTCGCGTCCTTGAGTGGCGCACTGCCGCGGCCAACATCAGGGCCTGCACCGCCGACATTCGAGGTGGTAAAGAACACCGGGTCCACATGGGCGAAGTCATTCTCTTCGCGCATTCTTTGCATCAGCACGGAACCGACCATCCCGCGCCAACCGACCAAACCGACTTTCAACATGATTGCGTTTCCTATGATCCAGTTTTAAGTGAAGCCTCATACCCTGGATCGGCAATACTTGCTGGCAGCCCGCGGCTCCATGAGCCGGGCGCAATACGCCATCAAAGCCTCGAGTTGAGGAATCAAGAGTTTACCGCATGACGAGCCCGTCATGGGTATTTAGCCAGGGTTGCGGCAGGAAGGGATTCTGCGGGCGAATGAGCCATTGCAGAATCCATCTCCTGCTTATAGTTCTTATAAGCCTGGCTTATTGCTTGAGTGCGGCAACCACGGCGTCGCCCATACCGGAGCAACTGACCTTCTGGGTGCCCGGCTCGTAGATGTCGGCAGTGCGGTAGCCCCGGCGCAGGACGGCCTGGACAGCACCCTCAATGCGCTGTGCGACATCTTCGCGGGCAAAGGTATAGCGCATCATCATGGCAAGGCTCAGGATGGTGGCGAGTGGATTGGCCAGGTCCTTGCCAGCGATATCTGGCGCCGAGCCATGGCAGGGTTCGTACAGGCCCTTGTTGTTGGCATCCAGCGAGGCGGAGGGCAGCATGCCGATCGAGCCGGTCAGCATGGAGGCTTCGTCACTCAGGATGTCGCCAAAGATATTGCCGGTGACGATCACATCGAATTGCTTTGGATTGCGAACCAGCTGCATGGCAGCATTATCGACGTACATATGGCTCAGCTCGACGTCCGGGTATTGCTTGGCGACGTCGATGACGATCTCTTTCCAGAACTCGGTACATTCGAGCACGTTGGCCTTGTCGACCGAGCACAGCTTCTTGTTGCGCTTGCGGGCAATATCGAACGCTACCTTGGCGATGCGACGGATCTCTGATTCGCTGTAGCGCATGGTATTGAAACCCTCGCGCTCGCCAGCGGCGTTGACATGGATGCCACGTGGCTGGCCGAAATAGATATCCCCCGTCAGTTCCCGCACGATCATGATATCGAGCCCGGCGACGACTTCTGGCTTGAGAGTGGAGGCATCGGCGAGTTCCGGGTAGAGCATGGCAGGACGGAGGTTGCCGAACAGGCCCAGGTCCTTGCGGATGGCCAGCAGGCCTCGCTCCGGGCGCTTGTCGCGCGGCAGGCTGTCGTACTGCGGGCCACCTACGGCACCGAGCAGGATAGCGTCGGCTGCGCGCACTGCCGTTTGCGTGGCTTCAGGATACGGCTCGCCGTACTGATCGTAGGCGGCGCCGCCCAAGGGCACGGTCACGGTCTCGAATGCCAGGCCGTCAGCCTTGAGTTGATCCAGCACGCGTACGGCCTGCGCAACGATTTCCGGGCCGATGCCGTCACCGGGGAGGATGGCGATTTTCATGTCTATCCCTCTGTCATTTTGGGTTGTTCGAGCAAAGCCCGGACAACCTGGTAGCAATCTTCAATATGGCTGTCACCCAGTCGGGTAACGACGCCGTAGCTCATGCCGGCGGCGACTGCCTGGCCGGCAAGGGGCACAAAGCGCAGCAGGGTCTTGCCGATCAGGCGTGCCCCTGCTTTTTGCAGTATGAGTTTGGCCAGCTGCTTGGTAACCAGCTTGCCGATCAGTTCACTGCCGGCACGGCCGGCCGCCAGCAGAATGTATTTGCGGGTAGCGGGGTCCAGCTTGGCGAGTTCGGTATGCGACAGGCCAAAGCGGGCGCTGATGGTTTCCAGCAAGGTCGAGAACACCAATACGTCGGCCAGCATGTCCATGCCCGGCATGGGAATGACGGCGGCGCCGGCCGAAATCTTGGCGCGTTGCCGCACCAGGGCACGGCACTCCTGCTTGATCTGTTCCAGTTCAGAGAGGTTCACGGGCAGCATTGTCAATCCTGATCGGTCTTGCGGGTCAGTCTATCCACCAGCAGTTTTTCGCAGCATTTGAATCCCAGCCAGCACGCCAGGGCCAGGTAGCTCAACAGGGTCAGTTCGGTCAGCTGTTCCAGCGCGCCATCCTGGGCGACATCCCAGCCATAGTTCCAGAACAGCTCGAGATTGGCGCGAAGCAAGGACACCAGGTTGAGCGAGGCGATGCCGAAGCCGACGAAGCAGATGCCCATCAGCAGGAAGGTAAGCCAGCTATGCCGTTGCAGCAGCGAAAGCAGGCGGGTACGAAACCGAGACAAACTGCCCCGCCTGATCATGCCGGCCTCGATCAGGCAAACAGCCAGGGCTGCTGTTCCCGGCGCTGCACTTCGAAAGCCTTGATCTTGTCCGCATGGTTCAGCGTCAGGCCGATTTCATCCAGGCCATTGAGCAGGCAATGCTTGCGATGGCCGGTGATATCGAAGCTGAACACTGCGCCGGCCGGGGTCGTGACGGTCTGCTGGGCCAGGTCGATAGCCAGTTGGTAGCCAGGTTGGGCTTCCGCTTCGGTAAATAGCTGGTCAACCACTTCTGCGGGCAGGACGATGGGCAATACGCCGTTCTTGTAGCAATTGTTGAAGAAAATATCGGCGAAAGACGGTGCAATCACCGCCCGGAAGCCATAGTCCTCCAGCGCCCAGGGAGCGTGCTCGCGCGAGCTGCCACAGCCGAAATTTTCCCGTGCCAGCAAGATCTGCGCGCCGACATAGCGCGGGAAGTTCAGGACAAAATCCGGATTGATGGCACGTTGGCTGTTGTCCATGCCTGGCTCGCCATGGTCCAGATAGCGCCACTCGTCAAACAGGTTGGGACCGAAGCCCGACCGCTTGATCGACTTCAGGAACTGCTTCGGGATGATCGCATCCGTGTCGACGTTGGCCCGGTCTAGCGGGCAGACCAGCGCATTCAAGGAAGTAAAGGCTTGCATGGTGTCTCACTTTGCAACCACGCTGCATCGCAGCGCAGTAGGAATCGGCTACTTGGTGGCGGCTTTCTCGATGGCTTCGCCACCCTTCTTGATGTCCTTGCCGACACCTTGCATGGTGTTGCATGCGGCAAGCTGGGCGGCAGCAATGATCATCAGGGCGATTAACGTAATGCGTTTCATGGCGATGGAGGTCCTTGGTAGGGTCTGTGCTCAGGCAAAAGTTCGCACATCGACGAAGTGACCGGCAATGGCGGCAGCCGCAGCCATTTCCGGGCTCACCAGGTGGGTGCGTCCGCCCTGCCCCTGGCGACCTTCGAAATTGCGGTTCGAGGTCGAGGCGCAGCGCTCGCCTGGCTCCAGCCGATCGGCATTCATGGCCAGGCACATGGAGCAGCCTGGCTCGCGCCATTCAAAGCCAGCCTCGGTAAAGACCTTGTCGAGACCCTCGGCCTCGGCCTGTACCTTGACCAGGCCTGAGCCCGGTACGACCAGGACCAGCTTGACGTTGGCTGCTTTCTTGCGGCCCTTGGCGATCGCTGCGGCAGCGCGCAGGTCTTCGATACGCGAGTTGGTGCAGGAGCCGATAAAGACCTTGTCGACCGGAATCTCGGTAATGGGTGTATTGGCACTGAGACCCATATAGCTCAGCGCGCGTTCCATACCGGTCTTGCGGGTGGCGTCGGCCTCTAACGCGGGGTCCGGCACGCGATCATTGACGGTCACGACCATCTCGGGTGAGGTGCCCCAGGTCACCTGGGGGGCGATCGCGTCGGCGTGCAGTTCGACGACCGCGTCAAACCGGGCGCCTTCATCGCTGACCAGCGTGCGCCAGTAGTCCGTGGCCTTGGCCCATTGTTCGTCCTTGGGAGCAAAGGGACGCCCTTGCAGATAGTCGATGGTGGTCTGATCGACCGCTACCATGCCTGCCCTGGCGCCAGCCTCGATGGCCATATTGCACAAGGTCATGCGACCTTCCATGCTCAGGTCCCGTATGGCGGCGCCGCCGAATTCGATGGCGTAACCCGTACCGCCGGCCGTGCCTATCCGGCCAATGACCGCCAGTGCAATGTCCTTGGCGGTGACGCCGGTTCCCAGCTTGCCATCTACCTTGACCAGCATAGCCTTGGATTTCTTGGCGACCAGTGTCTGGGTGGCGAGGACATGCTCGACTTCCGAAGTGCCGATGCCGTGCGCCAGGCAGGCAAAGGCGCCGTGGGTGCTGGTATGCGAATCGCCGCAGACCACGGTCATGCCGGGCAAGGTGGCACCCTGCTCCGGGCCGACCACGTGGACGATACCCTGGGCCTTGTCCTTGAACGGGAAGTAGGCCAAGGCCCCAACCTCACGGATATTGGCGTCCAGTGTCTCGACCTGCTGGCGGGAAATGGGGTCCTTGATACCCTCATCCCAATGGTCGGTCGGCGTATTGTGATCAGCCGTCGCCACGATGGACGAGATACGCCATGGCTTGCGGCCAGCCAGCTTCAGCCCTTCGAAGGCTTGCGGACTGGTGACTTCATGGATCAGGTGGCGATCGATATAAAGCAAGGCGGTGCCGTCTGCTTCTTCGTGTACCACATGGCTATACCAAAGCTTGTCGTAGAGGGTCTGGGCCATCGTTTTTTCACAGCCAGTTGCGATTCGGGGGATATTGAACTTATCACGCGGCGACGCGTACCGGCAACCGCCGAAGGTTAACCAACTGTGTCAGGCTGATACGCATGAAAAAGCCCGCTGCAGAAAGCTGGAGCGGGCTTGGGATGCGGCGCGTACCGACAGGCGCAGCTACTGTTTTTCGTTCAGTTGCGGCCAGGCCATGCGCAGGTAGTAGCCCATCGACCATAGGGTCAATAGTGCAGCCACGAACAGGCAGACGGAGCCCAGGCGCTGGGTATCGAGGCCGGGTATGAAGTTTTCATGCAGCAACAGGACGGTAATGGCCACCATCTGTGCGGTGGTCTTGAGCTTGCCGACGAAGGAGACGGCGACGCTCTTGCTCGACCCTAGTTGCGCCATCCACTCACGCAAGGCGGAGATGGTGATTTCACGGCCGATGATGATGGCGGCCAGCCAGGCATCGACGCGCTCTAGCTGGACCAGCAATATCAGGGCGGCAGCGACCATCAGCTTGTCCGCCACCGGATCGAGAAAGGCGCCGAAGGGGGACTGCTGGTCCCATTTGCGGGCCAGCCAGCCATCGAACCAGTCGGTGATGCCGGCCAGCATGAAGAGCGCTGCACCGGCCAGGTTCTTCCAGAGCGGGTGCATCCAGGTATCGGGCAAGTAGAAGACACCCAGGATCAGCGGAATCATCAGGATTCGCGCCCAGGTCAGCAGATTGGGGAGATTTAGGGGCATGAGGCGGGAAGCCGCGTAAGGTGATTTCAGTGTAGTGCGTTGTAGATTTTTTCAGCGAGCGCCTGATTGATGCCGTCCACCTGGCATAGATCGTCGACACTGGCCGCCTTGACGCCTTGCAGGCCGCCGAACCGGGTAAGTAGTTTTTGCCTGCGCTTGGCTCCAATCCCTGCGATATCTTCAAGGCTGGAGGAGACCCTTGCCTTTCCCCGGCGGGCGCGGTGCCCGGTAATGGCGAAGCGGTGTGCCTCGTCGCGGATGGTCTGGATCAGGTGCAATGCGACCGAATCGCGCGGCAATTGTAGCGTTTCGTTTCTGGAAGGAACAACGAGTTGCTCCAGTCCAGGCTTGCGGGTCTCGCCTTTGGCGACGCCAACCAGCAAGGCACCACTCAGCCCGACCTCTTCAATCACCTCCACCGCCACCCCGATCTGGCCTTTACCGCCGTCGATCAAGATGACGTCGGGCGCCAGACCTTCTCCAGCCGCTATCTTGCCATAGCGCCGGGTCAATACTTGCCGCATCGCTGCGTAATCGTCGCCGGGGGTGATGCCCGTGATGTTGTAATGGCGGTATTCCTTGGGCTGCATGCCGAGTTTGTCGTAGACCACGCAGGAGGCCACGGTAGCCTCCCCCATCGTGTGACTGATGTCGAAACACTCGATGCGCTGGGCGCTATCGGGTAGCTGCAGGGCTTCCTGCAAGGCCTGCAGCCGGCCGACCTGGGTGGATTCCAGCGACAGTCTCTGACCTATCGCCAGTTGGGCATTCTTCAAGGCCATTTCCAGCCATACCCGCCGCTCGGCGATGGGGTTGGAGACGATGGCGATCTTGCGGCCCGCCTGGGCGCTCAGTAGTTCGACCAGGGTGGCATTGTCGCTGACGCTATTGCAGACGATGACCGGCGGAATCGTGCGGTCCAGATAATGCTGTGCCAGGAAGGCTTCCAGCGCGCCCTGTGCGTCGTAATCCTCTCCGTGGCTCGGAAACAGCGACTTGTCGCCGACATGGCGGCCACCGCGGATCATGACCAGATTGACGCAGACCAGGCCGTTCTCGACCGCGCAGGCGACGATATCGGCGTCGGTTTCGCTGGCGTTGCTGGAGACGAACTGTTTCTCCTGCACCTTGGCGAGTGCCTGGATCTGGTCGCGATAGGCGCCGGCCTCTTCAAACTGCCAGGCCGCAGCGGCAAGCCTCATCTTCTCATCCAGGACATCCAGCAGTTCGTTGGCCTTGCCCTGCAGGAACTGGGTAGCATGGCTGACATCACTGCGGTAGTTCTCGTCGGAAATCTCTTCGACACAGGGTCCGCTGCAACGCTTGATCTGGAACAGCAGGCACGGGCGGCTTCGGTTCTCGAATACCGTGTCCTCGCAGGTGCGCAGCTTGAATACCTTCTGCAGGAGCTGAATGCTCTCCCTGACCGCGTAGCCATTGGGAAAAGGACCGAAATACTGGTTCTGCTTGTCCAGTGCCCCGCGGTAGTAGGCCAGCCTGGGGTAGCGGTGGCCGGTCAGTACGAGGTAGGGATAGCTCTTGTCGTCGCGGAACAGGATGTTGTAGCGCGGTCCGAGCGCCTTGATCAGGTTGTTTTCCAGTATCAGCGCTTCCGCTTCGGAGCGCACGACCGTGGTCTGGATATCGGCAACCTGTCCCAGCATCAACTTGATACGCGGTGACTGGTCATTTTTCTGGAAATAGGACGAGACCCGTCGCTTGAGATCAATGGCCTTGCCAACGTACAGCACGTCGCCCTTGCCCGAGATAAAGCGATAGACGCCTGGCAGATTAGGCAGGCTGGCGAGTATGGGTTTGGGGTCGAACGGCGACATGCCGTTATTTTACCGGGGTCGCGGCGTTATTGGGGGGCGCTTGGTGTCGTAGCAGGCTCGCCGGGGGCGAGAGGCGGCGTTACCGGGGCCGGTGCCGTAGCGGGCGTGACAGCAGGTGGTGTACTTGCCGGTGCAACTGCAGCGGGCGCCGGGGCCTGCACGGGTGCAGGCTTGGTTTCGAGTATCTGGAAGAACACTTCGTCCTGCCGCACCATGCCCAGCTCGTTGCGGGCACGCTCCTCGATCGCGTCACTACCTGTCTTCAGGTCGCGGACTTCCGCGTCGAGCGCGTCATTCCTTCCTTGCAGCTTGGCGTTCTGGGTCTTCTGCTCGGCCAGTTGCGACTCAATCTGCCATACCTTCAGCCACGAGCCCTTGCCGATCCAGAGCGGCCACTGGAGCAGGACAACGACGCTGGCGAGAATGATGGCGAGAATGCGCATGGCCGCGATTGTAGGGGGGAAGCGATGACTGGGCAAAAAAACAAGGGGCGTTCAAGCGCCCCTTGTTCTTATTGCCACCGCGCAGATCTGTTATTTCTTGATCTGGTAGAAGGCCTCGCGGCCTGGATAGTAAGCGGCATCACCGAGCTCTTCTTCGATACGCAGCAACTGATTGTATTTGGCCATACGATCCGAACGGCTCAGCGAACCGGTCTTGATCTGCATGCAGTTGGTGGCGACGGCCAGGTCGGCAATCGTGCTGTCTTCGGTCTCGCCCGAGCGATGCGACATGACCGAGGTGTAGCGATTACGCTTGGCCAGGTCCACGGCTTGCAGGGTCTCGGACAGGGTGCCTATCTGGTTGACCTTGATCAGGATCGAATTGCAGATGCCCTTAGCGATACCTTCGGCCAGGATCTTGCTGTTGGTGACGAACAGGTCGTCACCTACCAACTGAACACGGGCGCCAAGGCGGTCGGTCAGCAGTTTCCAGCCGTCCCAATCGCGCTCGCCCATGCCATCTTCAATGGAGACGATGGGATACTTGTTGGCCAGGCTTTCGAGGTAGTCGACCATCTGTGCCGAGGTGAGCTCACGCTTGTCGCTCTTCTTGAACACGTACTTGCCGCTGGCTTTGTCGTAAAACTCGGAAGCCGCGCAGTCCAGGGCGATAACAATGTCGCCGCCGAACGAATAACCGGCTTTTTCGACGGCAGTCTTGATCAGCTCCAGCGCTTCTTCCGCGTTGGCCACGTCCGGTGCGAAGCCGCCTTCGTCACCCACCTGGGTAGGCAGGTGCTTATCGTGCAGGATCTTCTTGAGGTTGTGGAACACTTCTGCGCCGTAACGCATGGCTTCGCGGAAAGTCGGTGCACCAACCGGAACAATCATCAGTTCCTGGAAGTCCAGGCTGTTGTTGGCGTGCTCGCCACCGTTGATCACGTTCATCATCGGTACGGGCAGCGCCATCGGGCCGGAGCCGCCGATGTAGCGATACAGCGGCAGGCCTGCTTCTTCTGCAGCAGCTTTGGCGACGGCCATCGAAACGGCCAGGATGGCGTTGGCGCCGAGACGCCCCTTGTCTTCGGTGCCGTCGAGATCCAGCATGGTGCGGTCGATGAAAGCCTGTTCCGAGGCATCAAGACCGATGATGGCTTCGCAGATTTCAGTATTGATGTGCTCAACCGCCTTCAGCACGCCCTTGCCCAGGTAGCGGCTCTTGTCGCCGTCACGCAGTTCAAGTGCCTCGCGCTCGCCGGTGGAGGCGCCACTAGGTACGGCGGCACGACCCATGACGCCGCTTTCCAGCAGCACGTCCGCTTCAACGGTCGGGTTGCCACGAGAATCCAGAATCTCGCGGGCGATGACTTCTACGATTGCGCTCATCGGTATTTCCTTGATGCGATGTGGGGGTTTCGAATCAGGCGATCTTGGCGGAGCTCACCTGCTGTAGGCAAGCTCCATCAACATTCAAGCAAGTGCTTTATTAGCAGACCCGATCGCCGGGTCTGCTACAGGATCAGCAGCTACGACCTTCGCGACCATGCTCACGGGCGTAAGCGATCGCGGCTTCGACATAGGCTTTGAACATCGGGTGGCCGTCACGCGGCGTCGACGTGAATTCCGGATGGAACTGGCAGCCGAAGAACCAGCGATGGTCCGGCAGCTCGACGGTCTCGCACAGGTGGTTAGGGTCGGTGGACCGACCGCTGACCTTGAGGCCTGCTGCTTCCAGTCGTGGCAAGTAGTGGTTGTTCACTTCGTAACGATGGCGATGACGCTCGACGATGCGCTCGGCGCCGTAGACGCGGGCTGCCAGCGAGCCCGCTTCCAGATCGCACTCCTGGCTACCCAGGCGCATGGTGCCGCCCATGTCGGAGTTGGCGTCGCGGATTTCGATCTTGCCATCGTGGTTGACCCATTCGTCGATCAGTGCCACGACCGGGTAAGGTGTTTCCAGCGTGAATTCGGTCGAGTTGGCATCGGCCATGCCAGCCTTGTGGCGGGCGTACTCGATCAATGCCAGCTGCATGCCCAGACAGATGCCGAGGTAAGGCACGTTGTTCTCACGGGCGTACTGTACCGCGCGGATCTTGCCTTCCACGCCGCGCTTGCCGAAGCCGCCCGGTACCAGGATGGCATCCATGTTCTTGATCTGCTCAAGATTGCCGCCTTCGAGCTCTTCAGAATCCACGTAGTGGATCTTCACTTCGCTCTCGGTATGAATGCCGGCGTGCTTGAGCGCTTCGATCAGCGATTTGTAGCTTTCGGTCAGGTCGACGTACTTGCCAACCATGGCGATGTTGACGGTCTGTTTCGGATTGTCGATCGCATCGACAATGTGATCCCACACCGCCAAGTCTGCCGGGGGCAGCTCCAGCTGCAACTGCTTGCAGATGATGTCGTCGATATGCTGTTCGCTCAGCACGCGCGGAATCTTGTAGATGCTGTCCATGTCCGGGCAGGACACAACGGCTTTTTCCGACACATTGGTGAACAGGGCGATCTTGCGCTTCTCTTCGTCCGGCACCATGCGGTCTGCACGGCAGATCAGTACGTCAGGCTGGATGCCGATCTCACGCAGTTCCTTGACCGAGTGCTGCGTCGGCTTGGTCTTGATCTCGCCAGCCGCTGCAATGTAGGGCACATAGGAGAGGTGCACGAAGCAGGTGTTTTCACGACCCAGAACCACACCCATCTGGCGAATGGCTTCCAGGAACGGCAGCGATTCGATATCGCCGACGGTGCCGCCAACTTCGATCACGGCCAGCTCTGCATCGCCAGCACCCTGGTCGATGAACAGACGGATTTCATCGGTGATGTGCGGGATGACCTGTACGGTCTTGCCCAGGTAGTCGCCACGACGCTCGCGCTTGATGACCGACTCATAGATCTGGCCGGTGGTGAAGTTGTTGGACTTCTTCATCTTGGCGTGGATGAAGCGCTCGTAGTGACCCAGGTCGAGGTCGGTTTCCGCCCCGTCTTCGGTGACGAACACTTCGCCGTGCTGCAAGGGAGACATGGTGCCCGGATCCACGTTGATGTAGGGATCGAGCTTCATCATGGTGACTTTGAGGCCGCGGGATTCGAGGATGGCCGCAAGTGACGCGGCGGCGATGCCTTTCCCCAGAGAGGAGACAACGCCGCCGGTAACGAATATGAACTTGGTCATGTGAGAATCACCCAGTGGTAATTCCGTATTTTACCCTGATCGTCCCTCCCTCTCAACGCGTCGACCTTGTCTTGTAATAAAAAAGGAGCGTCCGCAGGACGCTCCTCTTCGGTTCAAGCCAGCAACGACGGGGTTTTAGCCCAGTTCTTTAGCCAGATAGAGCCAGGTCTCGACCACAGTGTCCGGGTTGAGCGATACCGTCTCGATACCCTGCTCAACCAGCCATTTGGCAAAGTCGGGGTGGTCCGACGGGCCTTGGCCGCAGATACCGATGTACTTGCCTTGTGCGCGACAGGCCTTGATTGCCATCGACAACATGGCCTTCACGGCTTCATTGCGCTCATCGAACAGGCTGGCAATCGGGCCGCCCGAGTCACGATCCAGTGCCAGGGTCAGCTGGGTCATGTCGTTCGAACCGATCGAGAAGCCATCGAAATGCTCCAGGAACTGGTCGGCCAGGATGGCATTCGAGGGAATCTCGCACATCATGATCAGGCGCAGCCCATCACGACCACGCTCCAGGCCTTGTTCCTTCAACAGCTCGACGACCTTGCGGGCTTCATCGAGCGTACGCACGAACGGAATCATGACCTCGACGTTGGTCAGGCCCATCTCGTTGCGCACCTTCTTGATGGCGCGGGTTTCCAGTTCGAAGCAATCGCGGAACGATTCGCTGATGTAGCGCGAGGCGCCACGGAAACCGATCATCGGATTTTCTTCGTGCGGCTCGTAGTTCTGGCCGCCGATCAGGTTCGAATATTCGTTCGACTTGAAGTCGGACATCCGGACGATGACCTTCTTGGGGTAGAAGGCGGCGGCGAGTGTGGCAATGCCCTCGACCAGCTTCTCCACGTAGAAGTCCACGGCACTGGCGTAGCCACCAATCCGTTCGTCCACCTGCTGCTTGAGGTCCCACGGTAGGTTCGGATAAGCCAGCAAGGCCTTGGGGTGGATGCCGATCATGCGGTTGATGATGAATTCCAGCCGGGCGAGGCCTACCCCTTCGTTGGGCAGATGGCTGAAATCGAATGCCAGTTCGGGGTTGCCGACGTTCATCATCAGCTTGACCGGGCTCTTGGGCATCGAGTCGAGCTTGAGGTCGATGATCTCGATCTCCAGCTTACCTTCATAGATATTGCCGGTATCACCTTCCGCACAGGATACGGTGACATAGTCGCCGTCCTTGAGCGCGCGGGTCGCATCGCCGCAACCCACGACGGCCGGGATGCCTAGTTCGCGCGCGATGATCGCGGCGTGGCAGGTACGGCCGCCACGGTTGGTCACGATCGCCGAAGCACGCTTCATCACCGGTTCCCAGTCTGGGTCGGTCATGTCGGTCACCAGTACGTCGCCTGGCTTGACCGAATCCATTTCGCTGGCATCCTTGATCAGGCGAACTACACCCTGGCCGATCTTCTGGCCAATGGCGCGACCGGTGGCCAGTATGGCGGACTTGCTGTTCAGGCGATAGCGACGCAGCGTATCGACACGCGCTTCCTGTGACTTCACCGTCTCGGGGCGGGCTTGCAGGATATAGAGCTTGCCGTCCACGCCGTCACGGCCCCATTCGATATCCATCGGACGGGCATAGTGCTTTTCGATGATCAGCGCGTAGCGGGCCAGTTCCTCGACCTCGGCATCGGTGATCGAGAAAGCATTGCGGTCGACATCCGGTACGTCCACGGTGCGCACCGACTTGCCGGCGGCGGCTTCGGTCGTGAACTCCATCTTGATAAGCTTGGAGCCGCGGTTGCGACGCAGGATGGCCGGCTTGCCCGCGCTGACATTGGGCTTGAAGACATAGAATTCGTCGGGGTTGACGGCACCCTGTACCACC
Organism: Chitinimonas naiadis; assembly: GCF_054780835.1. Classification (NCBI taxonomy): domain Bacteria; kingdom Pseudomonadati; phylum Pseudomonadota; class Betaproteobacteria; order Neisseriales; family Chitinibacteraceae; genus Chitinimonas; species Chitinimonas naiadis. Next base: position 461,247 of record NZ_BAAGVO010000007.1, read on the forward strand.
GTCTCGCCCAGGCCGTAGCTCGAGGTCACGAACACGACGTCATCGAAGCCCGATTCGGTATCGATGGTGAACAACACGCCGGCCGCGCCCTTGTCGGAGCGCACCATGCGCTGGATACCTGCCGACAGGGCCACGTTGGCGTGTTCGAAGCCCTTGTGCACGCGATAGGAAATAGCGCGGTCGTTGTACAGCGAGGCGAAAACTTCCTTGATCGCGTGCAGGACATTGTCCACGCCGACGATATTGAGGAAGGTTTCCTGCTGACCGGCAAAGGAAGCATCGGGCAGGTCTTCTGCGGTTGCGGAGGAGCGGACGGCCACCGAGATGGTCGCGCCGGAGTCGGCTTCCATCTTGGCGTAGGCGGTACGGATTTCCGCATCCAGCTCTGCCGGGAACGGCTGGTTGACTACCCACTGGCGGATTTCCTTGCCGACGCGAAGCAGGTCGGTCACGTTTTCCACGTCCAGGCTTGTCAGCGCGGCGTCGATCCGGGCGGCCAGTCCATCGTGGGCGAGGAAGGTCCGATAGGCCTCCGCTGTCGTGGCAAAACCGCCCGGTACGCGTACGCCCGAAGCGGCCAACTGGCTGATCATTTCGCCAAGCGAGGCATTCTTGCCGCCTACTCGCTCTACGTCGGTCATGCGCAGCTCGTCAAACCAGATGACGTTCTTCTCTGCCATTTTTGTTTCCTTGCAGGGATTTTGGGGAATCTGAGACCGCGATTCTAGCCTGTTTGCGGCCCATCACGCAGCCGTACAAGATGCACGGTGGCGACCTATTTTTGCGCAATGCAACATGAGGCCTTAGCCTCAGGGTAAGGAAAATGTAGTCGAAATCACCGAGTTACAAGAGTTGGGTGGCAGAATGACTGCTTTCCCTGATGTTGCATCTGCACAACCTGCTCGCGGACCTGCCGGCCGCTGTGGCAACATGATTCGAAGTCCTGTTCTCCAGAAAGCGTCCCATGTCCAAGCATCGCACCGTCTTTTTCATCTCCGACCGAACCGGCATTACTGCCGAGATGCTTGGTCATAGCCTGATTACCCAGTTCGAGGGGATCGAGTTCAAGCGCATCACCCTGCCCTTCGTCGATACCCAGGAAAAAGCCCAACTGGTCGCGGAGCGCATACGCCAGACCGGTGCGGCCGACGGCGCCCGTCCACTGGTGTTCGCCACCTTCGTCAAGGATGAGATTCGCGACATGATCCGTATCCCGGAGGCGCACGTGGTCGATTTCTTCGAGACCTTCATCGCCCCGCTGGAAGCCGAGCTGGAAAAAGAGTCGTCGCACACGGTTGGCAAGAGCCACAGCATCGAGAACTTCCATGAGTACAACGCCCGGATCGAGGCGGTGAACTACGCGCTTGCCCACGACGACGGCATCAAGCCGGCCGATCTGGATACGGCCGACATCGTGCTGGTCGGTGTTTCCCGTTCCGGCAAGACGCCGACCTGTCTTTACCTGGCCCTGCAATATGGCATCAAGGCGGCCAACTATCCGCTGACACCGGACGATTTTGGCCAGCCAGGCCTGCCCAAGCCGCTGCTGCCGTTCAAGCACAAGTTATTTGGCCTGACCATCGTGCCTGAGCGCCTGTCGCAGATTCGATCGGAGCGCAAACCCGATAGCCGCTATGCCTCGATCGACAACTGTCGCTTCGAGGTGGCCGAGGCCGAGGCAATATATCGTAATGCCGGCATTCCGCACCTCAATACCACCAGCAAATCGATTGAGGAGCTGGCTTCCACCATCCTGCACAAGGCCAGCCTCGCTCGTCGTATCTACTGATCGTTGGATCAGTCCCCCAGGCCATTGCGCTTGCTGGCCCGCCAGATCGACCAGATCAGCCAGATACTGTTGAAGAAGGCGATCAGGAAGCCGACAAAGCCAAAGGCCGGTAGTCCGAACAGCCTCGGGCCGGCCGGAACGGTCATGACAATGCTGGAGCCGATGATCAGGCAGCCGGTGACGATGCCCAGCGTCAGCCGGCTGGCAGCGCGGTCAATCTGTTGGCCGAAGTGATCCAGCCGCTTGAGGTCCAGATCTATCTTGAGCTTGCCGCGGCGTGCCGCCTTGACCAGCCGCGAGAAATCACGCGGTAATCCACCAACCAGGGTCAGGATTTCCCAGAGATTGCGCCGCCCCTTCTTGACCAGCGAGCCCGGCGAGTAGCGGTTCAGCAGCACTTGCCGCACGAATGGTGTCAGATGCGGCACCATCTGGAAGTCAGGGTCCAGCTGCCGGCCCAGGCCTTCCAGCGTGATCAGTGCCTTGAACAGCAGTGTCAGGTCTGCGGGCAGGGTGATCGCATGCTCGCGCATGATGGCGATCACGTCGTTCAGCAGCTGGCCAAAGCGGATGTCCTTCAGCGACAGGTTTTCATAGTTGAAGATGAACTCCGCCAAGTCGGCTGAAAGCTTCTCTTCATCGACCGGCGTGTCGGCCGTCCAATCCAGCAGCACGTTGAGAATGCCGCGCTCGTCACGTGCCGCCAGCGCGGCCAGCAGATCGACGATCTCATCCCGACGCGGTGCAGGAAGCCGGCCCACCATGCCGAAGTCGATGAAGGCGATGCGGTTGTCCGGCAGGTAGATGACATTCCCCGGGTGGGGGTCGGCGTGGAAATACCCGTCTATCAGGACCATCTTGAGCACTGCATCGGCGCCGCGCTCTGCCAGCAGCTTACGGTCCAGTCCGGCGGCCTCCAGCAGGTTCAGCTCGTTGCCGGGCACCCCGCCGATAAAGGCCTGTACGTTCACGATTTCATTGGTGTAATCCCAGAAGATCTCGGGAATCACAATGTACGGATCGCTGGCGAAATTCTCGGCAAAGCGGCGATGATGCTGCGCCTCCTGCGCGAGATTCAGCTCGCGCCGCAACGATTTGGCGAACTGCTCGACGATCCTGACAGGCTGGTACTGGCGGGAGTCGGGAAATTCGAACTCCACCAGACTGGCCAGGTGATGCAGCACCCGCAGGTCGGATTCGATCTTGGTAACGATATTGGGTCGCCGTACCTTGAGGATGATGGGCCTGCCATCCGGTAGCCGGGCACGGTGAACCTGGGCGATCGAGGCCGATCCGATCGGCGTTTCATCAAGATCGGAGAACATCTCGCTCGGCGGCCTGCCCCAGACCCGTGTTAGTTCGGCCTCCAGTTCCGAGAAGGGACTGGCCGGCACATTCGATTGCAGCTTTTCGAATTCGGCAATCCAGTCTGGCGGGAATACGTCCACCCGGGTGGCCATGACCTGGCCCAGCTTGATGAAGGTCGGTCCCAGTTCTTCGAGCGCCCGACGCGCCCTGACCGGTGCATCCTGCTCCTCGCGGGTAGTATCATCCGGGAGGTCCAGCGATTCGCCGGCCCGCTCGAAGGTGCGTTGCACATTGAGGCGGCGAACCAAATCGCCAAAACCGTGTCTGGCCAGGACGCTGATGATTTCACGTATGCGCGGCAGGTCGCGCATCAAGCTGATGGTTTCGCGTAGCATGGCTCGATTCTAGTCAAACTGCTGGTTTTCGTCGGTTCACATAACAGTGGACCACGGTTTACACTATCCCGTTAACCCTTTTTAGAGTGCCGGCATGACGTTTAAATACCGACACCTGCTCTTCCTGCCCTTCGCCTGTTTCGCCCTCGCCGCCCCCAAGAATGAACCTGCCAGCCCGCCTGACGACGCGCTGTCCGCAGTGGAAAACGAATCGGGGTCGCGTTTCGCACAGGACATCATGCTGCAAGCCCTCGGGCTGATCGGCGTGACCTATCGTTGGGGCGGCAACTCCCCTGAGAGTGGCCTGGATTGCAGCGGTTTCATCAAGTACGTATTTCAGCAGGCGATGAATATCGCCCTGCCCCACAATGCTTTTGCCATCAGCCGTCTGGGTGATGACGTCGACAAGGACGAGCTCAAGCCAGGTGATCTGGTGTTCTTCAACACCCTGGGCCGCAAGTTTTCGCATGTCGGCATCTATATGGGTGACGATCGCTTCATCCATTCGCCGTCCAAGGGCAGCAAGGTACAGGTCGTCCGCCTGTCCGATGCCTACTGGGCCAAGCGCTTCAACGGCGCACGGCGGGTGACCAATGAAAGCGTGGCGGAACGCAGCCCGCGCCTGGCACAGCTGATGGCGGAAGGCCGGGAGGTAAGCAGCAAGAAGTCCAGCCGTAAATCCTCCGCCAAGAGCAGTGCAGGTAAAAGCAAGAAGTCCGCATCAAGCAAGAAGAGCAGCAGCAAGAAGCGGCGCTGACAAAGAAAAACCGGCGTGAGCCGGTTTTTAATGACTGCGCAGGCCTTGGCCTCTTGACCTATTCGGTATAGAAGGCCAACGGTCCGGTGCTGGTAATGCCGATGTTGAAGTGCTGGCCGTGGGTCGTGCCCTTGCCTGCCAGCTCGGTATTGCGGACGATCTCGTGCAGTAGCTCCAGCTCCTTGAACTCTTCCACCAGCTCACCGTTTCCATTGAGCATGACTTCGATCCGTTCCCGGTCCGGGTGGGTGCCCATCACCTGGATACGGCTACCCTCCCCCCACCATTGCAGATGCACTGGTGGTGGTACTGGAACCGACTGGGTGGAAAAGAGATCGGCAATGAGCCGGCCATAGGCCGCGAGGTTGCTCGCGGCTTTGCTGCGAATGGCATCCAGCTGAACGCCAGCCTGGTCTGCCGAGATGCCAAATATGCGGGCCAGACCTTCGTCCAGCCGACTGTCGTGTAGCGCCACCATGAAATTGCTTCTCCGAGATGATGAAAAAACCGGCGGTTCATGCCACCGGCCTGTTGTTAAGTTCGAACCGTTATAGACAGGACGAGAACGATTACCGATTGAATTTTTCAATCCTTTTCGCGGAAACGCACCGGAACATCCGGTGCGGTCACGTCGATCTCAGCCCTGCTTTGCCCGCTTGATCAGTTCATACAGCAGTTCATGCGCCGCACGCGGACTCAGCTCATCGGCATCGATTGCCTGCAGTTCTTCGACGAGCGGATGCGGCACGGGTTCCGGCTCGATCGCTTGCGGCATCGAAAACAGATCTCCCTGCCCACCCTGGGTCGCACGCTGGTTTTCCAGCTCGGTCAGATAGCGTTTTGCCTGCCGTATCGTATCGCGTGGCACCCCGGCCAGTTGCGCCACCTGCAAGCCGTAACTCTGGCTCGCAGGCCCTTCCTGCACGCTGTGCAGGAACACGATCTTGTCCTTGTGTTCGACCGCGTCCAGGTGAACGTTGGCCACCTGCGGATAATCCAGTGCCAGGCGGGTCAGCTCGAAGTAGTGGGTCGCAAACAATGTGTAGCTGCGGTTCTTCTCGATCAGCGCCCGGGCGATGGCCCAGGCGAGCGCCAGGCCATCAAAGGTCGAGGTGCCTCGGCCGACTTCATCCATCAGTACCAGGGCGTGTTCGCCGGCGTTGTTGAGGATGTTAGCGGTTTCGGTCATTTCCACCATGAAGGTCGAACGGCCGCCGGCCAGGTCATCGCTGGCGCCAATGCGGGTAAAGATACGATCGAGTCGGCCTATCACTGCTGTCTTGGCGGGGACGAAGCTGCCGATATGTGCCAGCAGCGCGATCAGTGCGGCCTGCCGCATATAGGTTGATTTACCGCCCATGTTCGGACCGGTGATCAACAGCAGCTTGCGGGAGGCGTCGAACTTCAGGTCATTGGCGATGAAGGCCTCGCCGGAGCTATCGCGTAATTGCTGCTCGACGACAGGATGACGGCCGGCCTCGATATGCAGGACGGTGCCTTCCTGGAAGCTTGGAGCCACCCAATCGAACCCTCGCGCCCGTTCAGCCAGTACGGCCAGTACATCAAGCCCGGCGACGGCCTGGGCGAGCAGTTGCAGCGACGGTACTACCGCACCGAGGCTGTCGAGCAGGCCTTCGTACAGCACTTTTTCCAGCGCCAGTGAACGTTCCTGGGCAGACAAGGCCTTGTCTTCGAACGCCTTCAATTCCGGCGTGATATAGCGCTCGGCGTTCTTCAGCGTCTGGCGACGGCGATAGTCGTCCGGCACCTTGTCCCCATGGCTGTTGGTGATCTCGATATAGAAGCCGTGGACGCGGTTGTACTCCACCTTGAGATTGGGGATGCCGCTGCGCTCGCGTTCGCGTGCTTCCAGTGCCAGCAGGAAGTCGCCATGGTTGGTCTGCAGCGCCCGCAGCTCGTCCAGCTCGGCATGAAAGCCCGCACGTATCACACCGCCCTCGCGGAGCACGACGGACGGCTCATCCATCACGGCGCTGGACAGCAGGTCCAGGGTTTCCGACGGGGGCTGCAGTTGCCGGCCCAGTTCTGCCAGCAAGGCGTTCTCAGGCAATAGCGGTACCAGTCCCGGCAAGGTCCTGAGACTGTCGCGCAGACTGGAAAGATCACGCGGCCTGGCCGAGCGCAGCGCCACCCGGGCGGCGATCCGTTCGATATCGTGGATATTGGTGAGCTGCTCGCGCAAGGTGCCCAGCTCGGCCGAGGCCACCAGGGCACCGACCGCATCCCGCCGACGTGCCACCTTGGCCTGATTCCGCAATGGGTGATGCAACCAGTGCCTGAGCAGGCGGCTACCCATGGAGGTCGCGCACACATCCAGCAAGGAACACAGCGTGGGCGAAGCCTCCCCCCGGATGGTTTCGGTCAGCTCCAGATTGCGGCGCGTGGCGGCATCCAGCGCCAGATACTGGCCAGCCTGTTCTAGTGTCAGGCCGTTGACGTGCGGCAGCGCCCCGCATTGTGTCTGGCGGGCGTACTCGAGCAGTGCGCCAGCGGCACCCACCGCTACGTCCGGGTTGTCGATGCCGTAGCCGCTCAGGTCCTGGACCTGAAATTGTCTGGCCAGATTGCGCGCAGCGGTTTCGACATCGAACTGCCAGTTGGCGATGCGCTTCACGATATAGCCGCTCGCTGTCGCCAGCTCCAGCGTCAGGTCGTCCGGCAGCAGGATTTCTGCCGGCTTGAGCCGTTCGAGTTCGGAGGGAAGCGCGTCGACCGCAGTCTCCATCAGGCGGAACTCGCCCGAGGCCAGCGATAGCCACGCCAATCCAAGCCGACCCTTGACCGCGTTGACGGCCAGCAGGATGTTGTCGCGCTTGTCGTCCAGCAGCGCGGCGTCGGTCAGGGTGCCTGGCGTCAGGATACGGACCACCCGTCGCTCGACGGGCCCCTTGGTGGTGGCGGGATCACCAAACTGTTCACAGATGGCAACCGACTCCCCCAGCTTGACCAGTTTGGCCAGGTAGCCTTCGGCGGCATGGTAGGGAATACCGGCCATCTTGATCGGTATGCCGGCCGACTGGCCGCGTGCGGTCAACGTAATATCCAGCAGGCGCGACGCCTTGACGGCATCATCGAAGAACAACTCGTAGAAATCCCCCATGCGGTAGAACATCAGCTTGTCCGGGTGCTGAGCCTTCAACGCAAGGTACTGCTGCATCATCGGGGTGTGTTTTTCCACCTTGCCAAATCCCTAAAGTAATCTCGTTTTATCTACCTTGGGATGCGCTATCCCAGGTGCCTGCGCGCAGGCAGGGCAAATTGGGCTGCATTATCCAATGCCGGCCCGGTTTGCTGGTATGCAAATTTGCTTGCTGAACCAACCTTCGCGATCTTTAGCCGGCCAAGTCGTCAAGAAATGCAAAACGGGATGAACCTGTGCGGTTCATCCCGTTCTGTTTGAGCAGGCGACGGCCCGCTGCGATCAACCTTGCAGGGTTTGCAGCAGCTGGCCGAAGACGCGTGGCGTACCGGCGACCACGTCACCGCTTTCCATGAAGTCCGCCTCACCCTTGAGGTCAGTGATCAGGCCGCCGGCTTCCAGGATCAGCAGGCTGCCTGCCGCGATGTCCCAAGGTTGCAGACCCAGTTCCCAGAAGCTGTCGTAGCGACCGCAGGCCACGTAGGCCAGGTCCAGTGCCGCTGCGCCGGGGCGACGAACGCCAGCCGACTTCTGCACGACTTCCTTCAACTGAGCCATGTAGCGGTCCAGCCGGCTGAAATCCGAGTACGGAAAGCCGGTACAGACCAGCGAGTCAGCCAGTTCCTTGGTCTTGGAAACACGGATACGACGGTCGTTCAGGAAGGCACCAGCACCGCGGGTGGCGGTGAACAGGTCATTGCGGTTCGGGTCGTAGACAACGGCCTGGCTGATCTGGCCACGGTGCTCGAGCGCGATCGAGATGCAGTATTGCGGCACGCCGTGCAGGAAGTTGGTGGTGCCATCCAGCGGGTCGATGATCCAGGTGTAGTCGTTGTTGCCGCGGGCACCGCCCTCTTCCGCTAAAATCGCGTGGGTCGGATAGGCTTCCAGCAGGGTATCGACAATCGCTTTCTCGGCAGCACGGTCAACATCGGTCACGAAGCTGTTGTGCTCTTTGCGCTCAACGCGCAGCAGATCGAGATTGTTGGAGGCGCGCTGGATAACGGTAGCGGCGCGGCGGGCGGCCTTGACGGCAGTGTTGAGCATCGGGTGCATGGCAATTCCTTCGGCAACGAAAACAGGCTTCCCACCGAGGAACAATAGACGAACCGACCAAGCAGTGTTGGCGTGGCACACGATGCGGCAGGAAGCAAAGAACAGGAAACGGCGTGGATATCACAACCCACGCCGTTGAATTTTCATGATATTACGCGAAGTTGATCAATGAATAAACCGGAAACCCACGTACTCGACCGAGTTCGTGTCGTGCTCTCGCATACCAGCCTGCCGCGCAACATCGGTTCGGTGGCGCGGGCGATGAAGACCATGGGCTTGTCGCGCCTCTATCTGGTCAATCCCAAACGCTTTCCCGACGTGGAGGCAACGACGCTTGCGTCGCGTGCCGACGATATCCTGGAGAACGCCATCGTCGTCGCCAGCCTGGATGAAGCACTGGCCGGTTGCACCCAGACCGTGGCGACCTGCCCGCGAGTACATGAACTCAGCGTGCCCCGGCACAATCCGCGGCAGATAGCCCCCATCCTGGTGGAGCGTGCCATGCAGGGCGAGGAAGTGGCGCTGGTATTCGGCACCGAGATGTCCGGGCTGACCAACGACGAAGTGCGCATGTGCAACCGTCTGGTCACGATCCCGACCAACCCGGATTATTCCTCGCTGAACCTTGCCCAGGCGGTGCAGATACTCGCCTATGAAATGCGCTGTGCGGTGGACGACGACATTGGCCATCTGGAGGAGAAGCCACAGCTGGCTGCGCACGATGACATCGAGCGTTTCTATACCCACCTTGAGCAGACCCTGGTCGGCCTGCACTTCCTCAACCCGGATAACCCGAAGCGTCTGATGCCGCGCCTGCGCCGCATGTTCGGCCGCATCCAGCTGGAAAAACTGGAGGTCGATATTCTACGAGGGGTACTGAACGCGGCCCTGCCCCCTGAGGGCAAGCGCTGACAAGGCTGGACCGGGCCGGGCCGAAGGCCTGGGTACGGCCTAGTCCTGGTCGGTATGGGTGTCTGCCAGCGTGACCGGCACGACAACCAGACCTGCCCGTAAGCCATTCTTGACCTTGCGGTTGGGAAATACGATGCGGGCCCCGGATTCATGAATGACAAAGCGTGACTCACCGTCCTCGGCAAGCAGGTAGCCCTGTGCGAGTTCGGTGAAATTCTCCACCGCATCGGCCAGGTGCAGTTCGAAGGCATCGGTCTGCTTGACCACCTCGCGCGAGACCTGGAACAAGGTCACCTCGCCGGCCTCGGCGCTGTAATCCGCCCGCTCGCCCGCCATCAATTGCCGCAATTGCCCTTCCAGCAGCGCCAGGTTCACCGACTGGTTCTGGCCAAACGGCCGCGCCTTGCCCAGCTCCAGCGTAAAGCCGTGGGCACCGCAGTGTCGGCGAGTGAAGTAGGAGAAGGTCGGCGATGTCTTCGACTGCAAGAGCACCGCCTCGATTCCGCAGGCCGCCAGCCGGCCGATCTCGGCTGCATCGAAGGGCTGCTCGTGCGGATAGGGATAGATGGCGAACTTCTCGATCTTCGAGCCGCGTATCGCGGTATGCAGATCGTAATGCAGCTTCCAGCGCTCGCCGGATTGCGCAAAGAAGGCCTGGACCACAGTTTCCAGCTCACGCGCCCGGGTCGCGGCCGGACCTTCCCCCGTTTGTTCGCGTGGCTTGCCGAACAGCCGGTTGAGATCATCGTCGAGATAGCGCTCGTTGCGACGTAGTGCCTCCGGGTTGCCGAAAGCAAACAGCACCCGCGCGCGCACCTGCAGCGTGCCGTCCAGCGCGGTTTGCAGCAACCGCGCTACCAGCTCGACTGGCGCGGTCTCGTTGCCGTGTATGCCGCAGGAGACGAACAGGTCGAAAGCGGGGTCAGCCGGCTCCAGCGCGATCAGGCCCTCGCCCAGCATGTCTACCCGGAAAACATCCGTCGTCTTTTCGGGCCGGGGTATCCAGGCTTCGTTCTTGAGCAGGTGTTCGAGATAGTTCACGCGGTGTTCGTGCTCAGGCGAGTTGGAAGGGGTAGACGCTGCCGAGCTTGAGGATCTGGCTCAGCTCGTCCAGCGCAGTACGGCATTCCTGCAGCAGTTGCGGGTCCGCCAGGTCTGCGGCGGTCAGTTGATCCCGGTAGTGCTTGTCCACCCAGGTATTCAGGGTATGGAACAAACTCTCGTTCATCATCACGGCGGGATTGACGGCAGCCAGCTCGACATCGCTCAGGGCGACACGCAGACGCAGGCAGGCCGGGCCGCCGCCGTTCTGCATGGACTGCTTGAGGTCGAATACGCGCACTTCATCGATGGGGCCGCCACTGCTACGCAGCTTTTCCAGGTACTGCCAGACGCGCGCGATATTGCGGGACTCTTCCGGCACGACGATGATCAGCTTGCCGTCGGCCTTGCTCAGCAATTGGCTGTTGAACAGATAGGACTTCACCGCTTCTTCGACCGAGACCTCCGCCTCGGGTACTTCGATGCCGACAAAGTGACCGCCAACGGCTGCCAGCTTGCTATTGAGCTCGGCCAATACCTTGGCCTGGTCGACAAACGACTTCTCGTGATGGAACAGCACATTGCGGTTGCCGACCGAAATCACGTCGTTATGGAATACACCGAGGTCGATGGTGTCAGGGTCCTGCTGGGCGTACACCACCAGCTCGTCGCGCAAGCCATGCAGACGGGCGATGGCCTGGCTTGCCTCCAGCGTCTGGCGCGCCGGGAACTTGCTGGGCTTGGGATAGCGCTGGTCAAAGGCCGCCTGGCCGAAGACAAAGAATTCGACGCCGGGTTGGTCGTACTCGGCACAGAAGCGGGTGTGATTGGCTGCGCCCTCGTCACCAAAGTGCATCTGGGCCGGCAAGGCCGGGTGGTGGGCGAAATGACGCTCATCACTGAACATGGCGCGCAGAATGCGGCCTGTCGTCGGGTGTTCGATCGAACGGTGGAACTTGTTGTTGAGGTTGGCCGGCGTGAAATGCACCTTGCCATCGCGGGTGTCGGCGCTGGGGCTGACGGTCGCCGCGTTGGCGGTCCACATGGTCGAGGCCGACGAGCTGGCGGCCAGGATGGCCGGTGCTTCCTTGGCTGCCTGGGCGATAACCTGGGCATCGGTACCGGCAAAGCCGAGTAGACGCAGGCTGGCTACGCTGGGACGTTCATGCGGGGCGAGAACGCCTTGCTTGAAGCCCGCGTCATGCAGGGCTTTCATCTTGGCAAGGCCTTGCTTGGCCGCCTGGCGCGGGCTGGCGATCACATTCTGGTTGCCGGTCGAGGCCACATTGCCGTAGCTCAGGCCGGCATAGTTGTGCGTGGGGCCGACCAGGCCGTCAAAGTTTGCTTCAAAAGCTGCCATCGTCTTGTCTCCCTTGGGTGGATGGCTTACAGGCGCATGCCTGCGGGCAACTGCGTGGGCAGCGTCAGCGTGGGGGTTTCGAGACCGGCGACCGGATAGCTGCAATAGTCCGCCGCATAGTAGGCACTGGCCCGGTGGTTACCACTGGCCCCAACGCCACCAAAGGGCGCGGCACTGGAGGCGCCGGTCAACTGCTTGTTCCAGTTGACGATCCCTGCCCGGCTCTCCTGCCAGAATTGTTCATACAACGCCTGGCTATCCGACAGCAGGCCGGCAGCCAGGCCATAGCGGGTCGCATTGGCCAGTTCGATCGCTTCTTCGAAGGTGTCGTAGCGTTGCAGCTTGAGCAACGGGCCGAAGTGTTCTTCATCGATCAGCTTGCTGACCGAAGTCACGTCCAGGATACCTGGTGAAAGCAGGGCCGTGCCTTCTTCCAGGCGGCGCATCTCGAGCAAGGGCTTGGCGCCACGGGCAACGAGGTCTGCCTGGGCGACCAGCAGGTGGCTGGCAGCCGCGAGCGAGATGACGGCACCCATGAACGGTGCTTCCTCATCGTCCCAACGGCCGACCTTCAATTGACTGCTGACCTCTACCAGCCGGGCGAGGAAGGCATCCCCTTCGGCGCCATAAGGCACGATCAATCGCCGGGCGCAGGTGCAGCGCTGGCCAGCCGAGATGAAGGCGGACTGGATGGTCTGGAATACCGCAGCATCGATGTCGGTGACATCCTGCACGATCAGCGGATTATTACCGCCCATCTCCAGCGCCAGGATCTTGTCGGGGTGGCCGGCAAACTGCTTGTGCAGGTGATGGCCCGTCAATGACGAGCCGGTAAAGAACAGGCCGTCGATGCCTGGATGGCCGGCCAGTGCCACGCCAGTATCGCGGGCGCCTTGCAGCAGGCTGATCACGCCGGCTGGCAGGCCGGCCTGCTCCCACAGGGCCACGGTCTTCTGGGCCACCAGAGGTGCCAGCTCAGACGGCTTGAACAACACGGTGTTGCCTGCCAGCAGGGCCGGCACGATATGACCGTTCGGCAAGTGACCAGGGAAATTGTACGGACCGAACACCGCCACCACACCGTGGGGTCGATGGCGCAGAACGGCCTGGGCGTCGCCCAGCGTGCTTTCCTTTTCGCCGGTCCGCTCCTGGTAGGCTTTGACCGAGATATCGACCTTGCCGATCATGGTCTGCACTTCGGTCAGCGCTTCCCAGCGTGGCTTGCCCGTTTCCAGGCCGATCGCGTCGGCCAGTTCCGCCTTGTGTTCGGTCAGGAGTTCGGCAAAGCGGCGGACGATGGCTTCGCGACCCGCAAAGCCGAGACGACGCCAGGCCGGAAAGGCGGCGCGTGCGGCGTGCACGGCAGTATCGACCTGTTCTGCACTGGCGCTTGGACCCTGCCAGGCGATTTCCTGGCTGACGGGATTGCGGGAGGCAAGGCGACCGCCCTGCCCGTCTTGCCATGCACCGTTGATGTATAGCTGACTCATCGCTGTGCTCCATTGTTCTCGGGCTGGGCCACGGTTGGTTCTCTCTATCCTTGCCTTAGCGGCGTGCCGACAGTGGCACGGCGCGTACGCTGCTGCCGGGTGTGATGCCCAGCTTTTCGATGAGTTCGCGTGTCAGCGGCAGGCCGTTGGGTAGCGGCTCGGTCTGCGCCAGGCAGACCCGGAAATCATCCAGGCTGCGGTTGCTGATCAGCCAGTTACGCCCCTCGGTAGCGTCGGCAGGCACGGCGGTCAGCAACTGGCTGTCGCGGACGGCACGAATGTCGTTGCGTGCGCATTCGATCGTGGGGCCGGCGTCGAAGATGTCCACATACCCGTTGTAGCGGAACCCCTCACCTTCCAGCATCGCCAGCGCGGGGCGCGTATTGGCGTGCACCTGGCCAATGACCTCCCTCGCCGCTTCGCTGAGGAAGGCGGTGTAGACGGGATGCTGCGGCATCAGCTCGGCAATGAAGGATTTCTGGCCGATGCCGGACAGGTAGTCTGCTTCGGAAAAATCCATCTTGAAGAAATGCCGGCCCAGGCTTTCCCAGAATGGCGACAGGCCGGTTTCGTCGGATACGCCGCGCATCTCGGCAATCACCCGCGGGCTGAAACGCTCCGGGAATTCCGCCATGAACAGGAAGCGGCTCTTGGAGAGCAGGCTGCCATTGTTGTCGCGGCGGTATTCCGCCTGCAGAAATAGCGAACAGAGCTCGGCGGCACCGGTCAGGTCGTTGGTCAGGAACAGCGTATCGAGCCGCCGGTAGATGCCGATCTCGCGGGAGCTATGCACCGCGGTGCCGACCCGATAGTTGTACCAGGGCTCGGTCAGGCCGACGGCACCCTCGATGCCGCATATGCCGGCGACGTGGCCGTTCTGCTCTTCGTCCTCCATCACGAACACGAAGCTCGAGTCACCCGGGTTGGGGGCGCCTGCCTGCGAGGCCAACGAGCCTGCGATGCGTTTCTCCAGCCGCTCCTGGTTGACCGGCAGCGTGGTGACCCCCACCCCGGTACTGCGTGCCAGTTGCAGCAAGGCGTCTAGGTCATTCTGACGTATGGATCGAACCAGCATGTTCTGCAGTCTCTCAGAGCGGTGCGATACGCACGGTGTCGCCCGGGGCAAGTGCCAGGGCGTTCAGTATCTCGGTGGACAGGACGATATGCCCATCGCAGTGTTCGGCTTCGGCGACGGTGGCACGGAAGTCATGCTGACGGGTAGTTGCAACCAGGAAGGCATGCGGCCCTGCCTTGCCGCTCGCGACGGTGGCGAGCTGACTTTGCGCAACGGTACGGATACCGCGGGTGCTGGCATACAGGGTAGGACCCCCATCGAAGATATCAATGTAGTTTTCGGTCTCGAATCCTTCCCGGGTCAGGATGTCGTACGGCACCCGGGCGTGTTCACCCACCTGGCCCATGACTTCCTGAGCGGCATCGCTGAGCAGCGGAACATAGAGCGGGTGCTGCGGCATCAGTTCTGCAATGAACTTGCGCCCCTTGATGCCGCAATGCAGTTCGGCTTCCTGGTAGTCGATACCGAAAAACACTCGGCCCACTGCATCCCAGAAAGCACTGTTGCCCTGCGGATCGGTGACGCCGATCATTTCCGACACCACGGCCTCGGCAAAGCGCTCCGGCCACTGGGCGATGAACAGCAAGCGCGCGCGCGACAGCAGGTCCGACCAGCGGGTGAAATGCAGCCCCTCGCGCAGATAGAACGAAGATAGCAGGCTGTTGCCGGTCAGGTCGTGGCACAGGGACAGCGCATGGATGCGGTTGTGGATATTCAAGCCAGGCGACGCGTGCACAAAGGCTTCGTTGCGATAGCTATAGAAGGGTTCGTTGAACCCGGCCGACGCCACGATGCCGGATACGCCGACCAGCTCGCCGCCATCCATCGCTTCCATGACGAAGAAATAGCTCTCCTCACCATGGAAGCTGACCTCGGCGGCCAGCGAATCAACTGAACTCTGTACCTTGCGGTAGAGGGTTTCCCGATCCGCAGGCAAGGAGGTAACCCCGGCCGGGCTGGCCTGTGCCAAGGCTTCTATGCCAGCAAGATCGGCCAGGCGGGCCGGACGGAGTACAAACATGGTGTTGTCGCTCAAGCCGAAATGACGGATTTGACCGCGCGTTCGAATCGCGTCAGGCCTTCGTCGATATCCGCATCGGGTATCACCAGGCTAGGCGCAAAGCGGACGACATCCGGTCCTGCCTGCAGGATCATCAGGCCTTCCTTCGCCGCGGCCGTCATGAAGTCCTTGGCACGGCCCTTATAGGCCTCGGCCAGCACGGCGCCGATCAGGAGGCCCAGGCCGCGAACTTCTGCAAACACCCCGGTTTCGCTGGCGATGGTGTTGAGCCGGTCAACAAAGCGGGCGTGCTTGGCCTTGATGGCGGCCAGCGTTTCCGGCGTATTGACGATATCGATGACCGCTTCGGCCACGGCACACGCCAGCGGGTTGCCGCCATAGGTCGAGCCGTGAGTACCCACGCCGAAGTGCTTGGCAATCTCGGCGGTGGTCAGCATGGCACCGATCGGGAAGCCACCGCCCAGCGATTTGGCCGAGGTCAGGATGTCCGGCGTCACGCCGTACTCCATATAGGCGTACAACGATCCGCTACGGCCTACACCGGTCTGGACTTCATCCAGGATCAACAGTGCCTTGTGCTGGTCGCAGAGCTCACGTACGCCCTTCAGATATTCGACGGTGGCGGGCAATACGCCGCCCTCCCCCTGCACCGGCTCGATGACCACGGCGGCAGTCTTGTCCGAGATCGCGGCCTTGAGGGCATCCAGATCGTTGTAGGCAATGTGCTTCACACCCGTGGGGCGTGGGCCAAAGCCGTCCGAGTACTTGGGCTGCCCACCTACCGTGACCGTGAAGAAGGTGCGGCCATGGAAGGAGTTGGTCGTGGAGATGATTTCGTACTTCTCGCTGCCGTGCAGGTCGATTGCCCACTTGCGGGCGAGCTTGAACGCGGCTTCATTGGCTTCTGCGCCGGAGTTGCAGAAGAACACGCGGTCGGCAAAGGTGGCGGCAACCAGCTTCTTGGCCAGACGCAAAGCTGGCTCGTTGGTCAGCGAGTTGGACACGTGCCAGACCTTCTGGGCCTGTTCGGTCAGGGCCTTGACCAAGGCGGGGTGGGCGTGTCCCAGAGCATTGACGGCAATGCCACCGGCGAAGTCAACATACTCACGGCCGGTCTGATCCCAGACGCGCGAGCCAGCACCCTTGACGGGGATATAGTCGGCGGGGGCGTAGTTGGGCACCATGACCTGGTCGAAATCGGCGCGGTTTACAGTCTGGCTCATTGCGTGGGTCCTTTCTGGGATGCTTGATTTGTATTGTAGAGGTCGCGGCAAGGCTTGAATTCCGACATTGCGACATCTTTGTTCGTGTAAGCAGGAGGCCGGGCTGCTGCCTGCGGGCCTATCCTGCTTCGGTCGCTACCGAGCCGCGCTGGCGATCATCACGCGGCGTGACATTGAAGAAGTTGCGGTAGGCGCTGGAAAAGTGTGGTCCGCTGGAAAAACCACAGGACAGGCCGATCTGGATGATGGACTTGGAGGTCTGTCGCAGCATCTGCCGAGCGCGGTTGAGGCGAAGCTCCAGATAATACTGCGACGGTACCCGGTCCAGATGCTGCTTGAACAGGCGCTCAAGCTGCCGCCGCGAGACACAGACATGCTGGGCGATCTCGTCGGTAGTCAACGGATCTTCCAGATTCGCTTCCATCAGCATGACGGCCTGGACGAGCTTGGGCTGATTGCTGCCGACCCGGTTTTGCAGCGGAATGCGCTGCCGGTCATCCCGGCCGCGTATGCGTTCCAGCAGCAGCGTCTCAGCCACGCTGGCGGCCAGCTCCGCACTATGCTGGCGAGCCAGTAGATGCAGGAAAAGCTCGACCACCGCGATACCGCCACCACAGGTGGCGCGGTCGCGGTCCATTTCGAACAGGCTGGACGACACGATGATGCTGGGATGGCGCTCGCTGAACAATTCCAGCAGCGACCAGTGGACTGTCGCACGGCAGCCATTGAGCAAACCTGCGGCTGCCAGCCAGAAAGGGCCGGCATGCCAGCCGCCGATCAAACACTTGTGCCGTCCATAGCGCTTGAGTGCCGCTACGACGGGATCGTGGGCATCGAACTTGGCTGGCAGGCGATGGGCCGCAACAAACAGGAAAGGCAGCGGCTGATCGACATCCAGCACGCCATCAACGGCCTGCGGGCGACCGTTCGATGCGATGACGGCGGCGCCGTCGATGGAGAGCAACTGGATCTGGTAGAGGGCTTCACCGTTCAGCTGGTTGGCCTCGGCCGTGCCATCCAGCAACAGACCAAGCTCGCCGGCGGCGAACCCAGGCAGAAGCAGGATGCCGATGATTTGCGTCGCCGGCTTGTCGGCGTAATCGAACATGCCGGGTTCCAACAGGTGAGTGGACAGTTGCTCGTGCCGGACTTCCGCGAGCCGCAGAAGCCCGGGGGCGGTCACTTGAGGCTGCCCGACAGAAATTGTTTCAGGCGTTCGCTGCTCGGGTTGACCAGGACTTCCTTTGGGTTGCCCTGCTCTTCGATACGGCCCTGATGCAGGAAGATCACATGGTTGGAGACCTCGCGGGCGAAGGCCATCTCGTGGGTGACCACGACCATGGTACGGCCTTCCTCGGCCAGTGCCTTCATGACCCGCAACACCTCGCCGACCAGTTCGGGGTCGAGCGCAGAGGTGGGTTCATCGAACAGCATGACCTCCGGTTCCACCGCCAGCGCCCGGGCAATCGCCACACGCTGCTGTTGGCCACCGGACATATGCGCTGGGTACTTGTCTTCCACATTCTTGAGGCCGACTTTTTCCAGGTATTTGCGCGCGCATTCGATGGCAGCATCCTTCTGCACGCCCAGTACGTGGACCGGCGCCTCGATGATGTTCTCGAGTACCGTCATGTGCGCCCATAGGTTGAAGTGCTGGAACACCATGGCGAGCTTGGCGCGCATCATCTGCAACTGACGCTCGTCCGCTGCCTTGAACATGCCGTCCTTGGCCTTGATCAGCTTCATTTCCTCGCCGGCCACCACGATCTTGCCGGTGTGGGGGCGTTCCAGCATGTTGATGCAGCGCAGGAAGGTACTCTTGCCGGAACCGGAGGAGCCGATGATGCTGATGACGTCGCCTGCGTGGGCTGTCAGCGAGACGCCCTTCAGTACTTCATGGCTGCCGTAGCTCTTGTGCAGGTTCTCGACAGATAGCTTGATGCTCACAGTGCTCTCCAGATATTTGCTTTTGCAAACAATTGCTTGTTCGTTTCAATGCGTTCGGTGCCGGGGCTTCAGGCGCTCAGCAGGTAGCCACTACGGAAGGGCACCTTGCCGGCGATCTTGCCGATATCCATACCAGTCGTGGCGTAGCGCACATAGGGGCGCGCATAGAACACGCCATCCACGCCGGCCTGGATGGTGCTGACGCGTTCAGTCAGGGGGTCGATGATGTCGGCCACAGCTTCCCCGGCCTTGATATGACTGCCTACCGCCTTGTGGAAAGCGATCACGCCCGCATGGGGTGCGTGCAATGTCTCCGAGCCGGCCAGCGGTGTTGCCTCGCAACGGGCAGGTGGCATACCGGTCGGGTTGCCGGCAAGTACCCCGCGATGCTGCAGGAAAGCCACCAGATTGGCGGCATCCTGCTCCGCCAGGTGATGGTAGACATCACTCGCGCCGCGCAGCTCGACGGTGGCGGACAAGCACGCCAGCGGAATCGGGAAGCGACCTTCATAACGCTCGGCCAACTGCCACCATGGTCCGCTCAGGGCTTCGTCGAACGAGGCGCCGCCCGAGCCCTTGGCCAGCAGGATCGCTTCGGCGCCCAGGTAGCGGCATAGCGGCTCTGCCTGCGGCAGGTAGGGCGTCTCGGTGTAGACGTGCATCACGGCCTCGAAGTCGCAATGCAGGTCGAGTACCACGTCGGCATCATGTGCCAGCGATACCAGCGTGTGGCGCAAGGCTTGCAGCTCGGTTGCGGGCTGGGCCGTCGACAGTGCCCTGCGCATTGCGCTGCGGATTAGCTGTTTGTTGCGCTCGGCATCCGACCCGAGCTGGGTTTCAAGTTCATCGCCAATCAGGTCGGCAAAGTCGGGATAGTGCCGGTTGAAATTCTCTGCGCTGGCCAGCTCAAAGCGGCCAAGCTGGGCATGCAGCACGGTCTGGTCCAAGCCTATCGGGTTGGCGACCGGCACCACCACGACCTCTCCCAGGATCTCGCTGCGTGCTTCGAGCGTCGCGAGCAGTTGCTTGAGATGGTGCAGAACCAGCATGCCGGGCAGCTCATCGGCGTGCAGGCTGGCTTGCAGATAGACCTTCTGGCCCTGTCCTGGCTTGCCATAGTGGAAGCTGAGCAGCTCCCTGCTGGTGCCCAGGCCGGGAGACAACAAGGCGTGGCGTTGGGTATGCATGATTTACCCCTTGCGCGGCTGCAGGTAGGAAAGCCAGCGGCGCTCCGCCATCCGGAACATCCAGACCAGGCTGAAGGTCAGGACCATGTAGATCGCGCCGGCGGTCAGGTACGGTTCGAACACCAGATACTGTTCCGACCGGATCCTGTCGGCCACGTTGGTGATGTCCGTCAGCGCCGGCACGGTGCTGGCCAATGAGGTGCCCTGCAGCATCATGATGACTTCATTCGAATAGGCCGGCAGCGTGCGACGCAGCGCCGAGGGCAGCACGATGCGACGCATCAACTGCCATTTGCTCATGCCCATGGCACGCGCGGCTTCGATTTCGCCATGGTTGGTGTCGCGTATGGCACCGGCGATCATTTCCGTGGTGTAGGCGCAGGTGTTGAGCGTGAACGCCAGTACGGCACAGAAAAAGGCATCCTTGAACGGCTTGAGCAGCAGGACCGTGTCCCAGTTGTTCTGAATGATGTCCAGTTGTGCCAAGCCGTAGTAGATCAGGTAGACCTGGATCAGCATGGGCGTGCCACGCATCACATAGGTATACAGCCATACGGGGGTGGATACCCAGCGCTTGCGCGAAACCCGCATCATGGCCAGCGGGATGGCCAGCACGCCACCGATCAGGACGGAGATGAGGGTTAACTCCAGGCTGACCAGGATGGCCTTGCCGAACATGGCCAGCGTTGCCGGCTCGAATATGGTGCTGAAATCCATTAGAACTCTCCCCTGCGGACGCCCATCGAGTAGCGTTTGTCGACGTGCTTGAGGACCAGCAGCGAGACGGTGGTGAATGCGAGGTAGATGCCACCGACCAGGAGATAGAACAGCATGGGCGCCAGCGGTGTCAGGGAGCGGGTAGCGGCCGATGCCTGCTTGGCCAGCATGGTCATGTCGGTCAGGCCGATGACCGATACCAGCGCCGTCGCCTTGATCAGGACGAGCCAGTTGTTGGTGAAGCTGGGCAGCGCCAGACGGATCATCTGGGGCACGATGATATGAAAGAACACCCGGCTACGGCTCATGCCGAAGGCGTAGCCCGCTTCCATTTGACCCTTGGGAATCGCAATGATGGCGCCGCGGAAGGTTTCCGTCATGTAGGCGCCGTAGATGAAGCCTATGGTGATGACCCCGGCGACAAAGGGGTTGATCTCGACATAATCGGTATACCCGACGCTTTCGAGCGCCTTGTTCAGCAGCATCTGACCGCCGTAGAACAGCAGCAGCATCCAGACCAGTTCCGGCACGCCACGAATGATCGTGGAGTAGATGCCGGCCAACCAGTTCAGTGGTTTGTTCGGAGAGAGCTTGGCGGTGGCGCCAAGTAGGCCCAGCAGGATGGCTACGACCAGGGATCCTAGCGCGACGGCAAGCGTCAGGCCGGAACCTTTTAGAATATTGATTACGTACTCTTCCATCATGGGTCTCGCGCGCCGCGGACGTCAGCGGCATAGGTAAGGGTAGCCTTGGCCCCGCCTTCGAGCAGGGCCAAGGACAAAAGGCGCGCGATCTTACGCTGCCTTTCAGTTACCGGGGAGTATTAAGAGCCCCAAACGTCAAAGCTGAAGTACTTGTCGTTGATCTTCTTCCAGGTGCCGTTGGCGCGGATGGTGTTGATGGCCTTGTCCAGCGCACCCTTCAGGGCAGTATCGCCCTTGCGCACGGCTATACCAGCACCTTCGCCGAAATACTTGAAGTATTTCTTGTCGCTCAGTACCGGGCCAACGAAGCCCCAGCCCTTGCCGTCGGCAGTCTTCAGGAAGCCTTCATACACTTCCACGCTGTCCGCAACCGTACCGTCGAGACGGCCAGCCTTGATGTCCAGGTAGACCTGGTCCTGGGCTTCGTAAGGAACAATGGTCACGCCAGCCGGTTCTAGTTCGCCACGGGCGTACTTTTCCTGGGTGGAAGCCTTGAGCACGCCGATCTTCTTGCCCTTGAGGTCAGCCGGCACGTTCTTGGCGGTGCCGAGCTTCACAACAACGCGCGACGGCGTGTTGTAGTACTTGCCAGTGAAGTCGACGGCTTTCTTGCGGTCTTCGATGATGGACATCGAGGAAATGATTGCGTCGTATTTCTTGGCGTTCAGGCCAGGAATCATGCCGTCCCATGCTTGCTCGACGAAGACACACTTGGTCTTGAGTTCTGCACACAGTGCGTTGGCAATGTCGACGTCAAAGCCGGTGGGCTGGCCTTCCGGTGTCTTGTAGGTGAAAGGCTTGTAGGTCGCATCGATGGCAACGCGAATTTCCTTCCACTCAGCTGCGGAGGCTGCCACGGACAACGCAAAAGCGACAGCACCGATCAGCGCGGTTTTCTTCATTGCGATACTCCTCGTTATTAAGGGATGCGTGAAAATGGATCAGGCCCGGCCGCAACGGTAGCGGTTTCGGAGCCAGTACCGGCGCTGATTGTAATACCGCAAACCCACTGCTTCCATGTTCCAAAAGCGACATATTCGTATACGGGTGGCCGGCGCATATATTCCTGCAACACCTATGTGCATTTATTCGGGTTTTCCCTGTCTGATTGCCCTGTGGCGGGGTGTGGCTATAACAAAGTGTCGCATCCCCTAATACAGGTAGTCTTTGCAGCGGCGCTACAATGTGCCTGCAATCGCCGCAAAGGATGCGGCCTAGCCAGAAAGAGCGGGCGCGCAAAATGCGCCAGGCTCCGATGCCCAACAGGAGACAAACCAAGATGCAAAGCTTCCAAGCCAGCCTCGTCGCCGATATCCAGCGCCACTCGAGCGCCCGCGAGGCCGGAACGGTCAACCTCAGCAACCTGATCCAGAGCTACTACGCCGACACTGATGCACACGACCTTGCTACTCGTGATGCGCAGGACTGGTATGGCGCCCTGCTCGCCCACGTCAAGCTGGCTGCGGCTCGCAGCAAGGGTGAGGCCCTGGTCCGGGTATACAACCCCAGTTTCGATGATCACCGCTGGCAATCGAGCCACACCGTCATCGAACTGGTCAATGACGACAAGCCTTTCCTGGTTGATACCGTCAGCCTGGCGCTGAGCCGCCTGGGTTACAGCATTCACCAGATTATCCACCCAGTACTGAAGGTGGAACGGGACAAGGCGGGCAAGCTGATCGAGACCGGCAAGGGCGTGGCGGAATCCTGGATGCATCTGGAGATCGACCGGGTCAGCGATAAGACCAAGCTGGAAGAGATCAAGTCCGAACTGCTGCGCGTGCTGGGGCAGCTCAAGGACTGCGTGGAAGACTACGACGCCATGGTCACCCGTCTGGGTGAAGTGCG
Organism: Chitinimonas naiadis; assembly: GCF_054780835.1. Taxonomy (NCBI): domain Bacteria; kingdom Pseudomonadati; phylum Pseudomonadota; class Betaproteobacteria; order Neisseriales; family Chitinibacteraceae; genus Chitinimonas; species Chitinimonas naiadis. Next base: position 484,237 of record NZ_BAAGVO010000007.1, read on the forward strand.
GGCCGAGCTCGCCAAGGTAAAGCCGGCAACCGACAAGGCCGAATGGGCAGACAGCCTGGCCTACCTGGATTGGCTCAAGGACGATCACTTTGTGTTCCTGGGGTATCGCGACTACGACCTGACCGATAGCAAGAACGGCGTACAGCTGGCTATCGTCAAGGGATCGGGCCTGGGGCTGCTGCGCGGCGAAACGCGTGGCGCCCATTCGGCAAGCTTTGCTGCCCTGCCGGCCGAAATCCGTGCACTGGCGCGCGACAAGACGCCCCTGCTGCTGACAAAGACCAATTCCCGCTCCACCGTGCACCGTGGCAGCTACCTCGATTGCGTGGGGCTGAAGCGTTACGATGCCAAGGGCAATGTGACCGGTGAACGTCGCTTCCTGGGGCTCTACACCGCCAAGGCCTATAACACACCGCCGCACCAGATCCCGGTGCTGCGTCGCAAGATCGCCGCCATCATGGCGACCAGCAATGTGTCGGCCGAAAGCCACAAGGGCAAGACCCTGCTGAATGTGCTGGAAACCTACCCGCGTGACGAACTGCTGGAAATCAGCGAGTCGGCCCTGACTGAAATCGCCGGCCGCATCGTCGCTATGCAGGAGCGCAGTCAGGTTCGCGCCTTTATCCGTGAGGATCTGTACCGCCGTTATGTATCTGCGCTGGTCTATCTGCCGCGTGATAACTACAACACCGACGTGCGCATCAAGATGCAGCAGCTGCTGCTCAATGCCTTCAACGGTACGTCCGCCGAATTCAATGTCTTGTTGTCCGACTCTGCCCTGGCCCGTATCCAGTTCATCGTCCGTACACCGGCAGGCTCCACCCTGCCCGACTACGACCCGCGTGAGATCGAGAACCAGATCGCCCAGGCGACGCGTCGCTGGTCGGACGACCTGCAGCTCAACCTGACCGCGCACGCCGGTGAAGAACGCGGCATGGCCCTGTTTGGCAAGTATGCCAAGAGCTTCCCTGCTGCTTACTACGCTGACTACGACGCCCGGACGGCGGTCTACGACATCGACAAGATCGAGCAGGCACTGAAGGAACAGCGCCTTACGCTCAAACTCAACGATGCCACGCTGGCCGACCCGACCCAGCACCGTTTCAAGATCTTCCGCGAGGACCCGATCGCCCTCAGCGACAGCTTGCCTGTCCTTGAGAATATGGGTGTGCGCGTTATCGAAGAGCAGCCCTATACGCTGAAATTTGCCGATGAAGGCCGTGCCTGGGTGACTGATATTGCGCTCAAGTTGCAGCAAGCCGGTCTGCTGGATGATGAGAATCGCCGACACGCCTTCCAGGAAGGCTTTGCGGCCATTTTCGAAGGCCGGGCCGAGAACGACCGCTTCAACAAACTGATCCTGCTGGCTGGTTTGCAATGGCGCGAAGTCGTGCTGCTGCGCGCCTACGCGAAGTACCTCAAGCAATTGGGCCTGAACTACAGCCTGGATCATATTGCCGATCGCCTGGCGCACTTCCAGGACATCGCACGTGATCTGGTCACCCTGTTCCTCGCGCTGCAGGATCCCAAGCAGAAGCAGGCCAAGCAGGTTGCCGGTCTGAGCGACAAGATCAAGGAAGCGCTGGCCCAGGTGCCGAGCATCGATGACGAGCGCATCCTGTCCGGCTTTTACCACACCATTACCGCCACGCTGCGTACCAACTACTTCCAGCCGGCGGCCGATCGCAGCGTCAAGGATTACATCAGCTTCAAGTTTGAAAGCGGCCGTATTCCGAACATGCCGCAGCCGGTGCCCCTGTACGAAATCTTCGTCTACTCGCCGCGCGTGGAAGGTATCCATCTGCGCTTTGGCAAGGTGGCGCGTGGCGGCCTGCGCTGGTCCGACCGTAAGGAAGACTTCCGTACCGAAGTGCTGGGCCTCGTGAAGGCGCAGCAAGTCAAGAACACGGTGATCGTGCCCGTCGGTTCCAAGGGTGGTTTTGTGCTCAAGCAGGCGCCGACCGAGCGTGAGGCCTACCAGGCCGAAGGCGTGGCTTGCTACAAGACCTTCATCCGCGGCCTGCTGGACCTGACCGACAACCTGGTCGAAGGCAAGGTCGTGCCGCCCAAGGCCGTGCATCGCCATGATGCCGATGATCCTTACCTCGTCGTCGCGGCCGACAAGGGCACCGCAACCTTCTCCGACATCGCCAACGGCGTGTCGCAGGAGTACGGTTTCTGGCTGGACGATGCCTTTGCCTCGGGTGGCTCGGTTGGTTACGACCACAAGAAGATGGGCATCACCGCCAAGGGCGCCTGGGAGTCGGTCAAGCGTCACTTCCGCGAGATGGGCCACAACACCCAGACCCAGCCCTTCACCGTGGCCGGTGTTGGCGATCTGATGGGCGACGTGTTCGGCAACGGTATGCTGCTGTCGGAGCAGATCAAGCTGGTGGCGGCGTTCAACCACCTGCATATCTTCCTGGACCCGAGCCCGGATACTGCCAAGAGCTTCAAGGAGCGGCAGCGCATGTTCGCCCTGCCCCGCTCAAGCTGGGAAGACTACGACAAGAAGACCTTGTCCAAGGGCGGCGGCATCTATTCGCGTAGCGCCAAGTCCATTCCCCTGTCGCCTGAAATCCGCAAGGTACTGGATATCACCGACGAAGCCCTGGCGCCGAACGATCTGATCCGCGCGATCCTTAAAGCGCCGGTCGACCTGCTGTACAACGGCGGTATCGGTACCTACTTCAAGGCCAGTACCCAAAGCCATGCCGAGGCCAGCGACCGCAGCAACGATGCCTTGCGTATCGATGGTCGTGAAATCCGTGCCAAGGTCGTCGGTGAAGGCGGTAATCTGGGCTTCACCCAACTGGGTCGGGTCGAGTACGCCATGAATGGCGGCCATATCTGTACCGATGCCATCGATAACTCGGCTGGCGTGGATTGCTCTGACCACGAGGTCAACATCAAGATCCTGTTCGGCCGTCTGGTCCAGGGTGGCGACATGACCCTCAAGCAGCGCAATACGCTACTGGCTGAAATGACCGACAACGTGGGCCAGCTAGTCCTGCGTGACAATTATCTGCAGACCGCTGCCATCAGCCTCGAGCTGCAGCAGGCCCAGTCGTTGTTGTCGGTGCATAGCCGCTTCATGCAGAGCCTCGAGAAGGCGGGCCGTCTCAGCCGTCGTATCGAGTATCTGCCTAACGACGTGCAACTGGCCGAGCGGCAGCAAGCCGGTGCTGGCCTGACCAGCCCGGAACTCGCGGTACTGCTGGCGTATGCCAAGCTGGGCCTGTTCGATCAGTTGATTGCTTCGTCCCTGCCGGCCATGCCGGAATGGAACGAGCTGCTGGCGGGCTACTTCCCGGTCAAGATGGCGGAGAAGTTCAAGAAGCAGCTGCCTAGCCATCCTCTGCGCAGTGAAATCGTGGCTACCGTGCTGACCAACGAGTGCGTCAACCGCATGGGCATCAGCTTTGTATTCCGCGTGGCCGAGGAAACCAACGCCGCACCGTCCGCCATCGTGCACGCCTGGAGCCTGGCTTCCAGCCTGATGCAGGCAAACAAGCTGTGGGCGGAGCTGGAGGCGCTGGACAACCAGGTGCCGACCGGAACCCAATATGCGTTGATGCTGGAAGTACGCAAGCAGCTAGAGCGTGTCGCGCGCTGGGTGCTAAACGTGCAGTTGACCGAAAGCGATGCTGCGGCCCGTATCAAGCAGCTGACGGAAGAGATCCCGGCCTTGTTGCCCAAGCTCGACAAGTGGCTCTCGGACAAGCCGGCCTTCACTAGCGAACGTGATCGCCTGAAGGCTGCCGGCGTCAAGGCTGAACTGGCTGCCCGCGTGGTGAACCTGGACGCCCTGCTGGCCCTGCTGGATATCGCGGGCTTGGCTCGTATCACCAAAACCTCGGTGGAAGATGTTGCAGCGGTGTACTTCAAGCTAGAGAGCGCCTTGCAGATCGACTGGCTGCGCGGGGTCGTGGATGGTTTGCCGCGCGACAACCGCTGGCAGACGCTGGCTCGCATGGCCTTCCGTGACGAGCTCTATCGTGAGCACACCAATCTGACCGCGCGCGTGCTGCAGGAAAGCGGCAGCATCAACAAGCGCGTGGAAGGCTGGCTGAAGGCGAGAGAGACTGCGCTGGAGCACGTTGGCCGCATGTTTGAGGAGTTGCGGATCGCTACGCCTGACCTGGCCATGATCTCGGCGGCCATGCGGGAGATTCGCAGCCGGCTCGCAGCCTGATCCTGTCTTGTTGTAAAGCGGCAATATCAACGGCCGGCATCTTTGATGCCGGCCGTTTTTTTGCTGTTAAACTGAGTTGAGAACAAGAATGCACCGTTCGGCCCCTTAATGCTTTCTACAAGAAAGGGGCCATGCTGGTAGCAACGGCCCTGCCCGCCTGTCGGCGTGGAGCCGGAGGAATTTTCCTCGAGCATCACAGTATCGCAACGAAACTGATTATTGCTGCACGAGCCCAGAGCGCCCTTCATCCTATGGAACAACAGCCCAACATCCTGATTGCCGACGATTATCACCAGATGCGTCTGGCTGTGCAGCACGTGCTCAATGGTATGGAACTGCGCAATCTGCATGCTGCCAGCCATGGGCTGGAAGCGAAGCGGATCATGGAGTCCTTGCCGATCTCACTGATCATCGCAGACTGGAATATGCCGGGAATGAACGGCTATGACCTGCTCTGCTGGTGCCGGAACAACCCGAGTTATCGGGATATCCCCTTCATGCTGCTGACAGCGGAGTCGGACAGGGAGTGCCTGTCACGTGCCATCGAGGCCGGCGTCAGCGACTATCTGGTCAAGCCATTTACGGCCGCGACCTTGCGGGCACGGGTCCTGAAACTATTGGGTAAGTCCTCTGACCCAGTCCGTAAGCTACCGCCAAGGCCCGCCTTGCCGGTGCTGGCCGATGTGCCGGTACTGGGCATGGTGGCGCCAAGCGAGGAACGGCTGGCCAAGGCGACCGTGCTGATCGTAGATGACGTGGCAACCAATATCGAGGTCATCGCCGGGATACTGAAGCAGGAATACGCCATCAAGGTGGCCATCAGCGGCCGCAAGGCACTGGAGATCGCCTTTAGCGACACACCGCCCGACATCATCCTGCTGGATGTGATGATGCCGGAGATGGATGGCAATGAAGTGTGTCGCCAGCTCAAGGCCAACCCGGCCACCCGCGATATCCCGGTCATTTTCCTGACCGCCAAGGATCAGGTGGATGATGTGGTCGATGGCCTGGACATGGGCGCGGTCGACTATGTCGTCAAACCGGCCCAGCCCGCGATACTGAAAGCCCGGCTCCGGACTCATCTGCGCCTGAGCCAGGCCCAGATGGACTTGCGGCATCAAAACGTGGTCATGGCCGACAATGCCCGCCTGCGCGAGGATATCGAGCGAATTACCCACCACGATCTGAAGAATCCGCTGGCGGCCATCATGCATACCGCGGAGCTGATGCTGCTCGATAGCGACTGGCCGGAAAGCCAGCGGGAGCGCCTGGCTTTGCTGGAAGGGGCCGGTCGGCAGGCGCTGGACCTGGTCACGCTCTCGCTGACGCTCTACAAGATCGAGCAAGGCGAGTTTCAGCCTGACTTGCGCTCGATCGACATCGCTCGCCTGATCGAGGCGGTCGTCCGGGAAACCAGGCTCCATCTGGCGTGGAAGAACGTGGGTATCCAGCTGGATCTCTCGGATGGTTGCCTGGTTCAGGCGGAACAGGCCCTTTGCCGTTCGGTCTTTGCCAATCTGCTGAAGAACGCGGTCGAGGCTGCACCCGAAGGTAGCGAAGTGCGGGTGCAGTTGGCGCGCGATGATGATCGTTTCCGGATCGAAATCCAGAACCAGGGCGCGGTGCCGGCAGCCATCCGGCCGCGCTTCTTTGAAAAGTATGTCACCCATGGCAAGACGGATGGCACGGGCTTGGGCAGCTATTCGGCGAAGCTGCTGACCGAAGCCCAGGGCGGAGATATCAGTCTGGCATGCAACGACGAGCAGGATTCCACCTGCCTGGTTGTGCGCCTGCAGGCCAGTAGCTGACGCATGCGAGCCCCGTCCCGACTTGACCTGCTGCGCATGCTGGTGGTCACCGCCTTATTCTGGCTCGCGGCGGAGCTCGGTCGTGCGTTCATCACCAAGGGTTATCTCACACCAGTCTGGCCGCCGGCTGCAGTCGCCTGTGCCGCCGCGCTGCTCTATGGTCCGCGCAGCCTGCTGGGGGTGGCCGCCTATATCTTCTATGACTATGTGTCCGCGGACTTTGGTGATGCCAAGCGCTACCTGCACGGCTTGATCGAGCCGATCTGCATGTACATCACCACGGGGGTGGTGGCGATGGTTGCCCGGCGTTGCCGGCTTGACCTTGCACTTGGCAGCGTCCGCGATACGGTCTTGCTGATGATGATGGCACTGCTCTATGCCGCCATCAGCGCCACGCTCGGTACCTTGGGTTATTGCGGTTGGGCGGCGACCTTGCGCTGTACCGAGGATGGCTGGATTTCCCATTGGGCACAGTACGGCGTGGGTGATCTGTTCGGCCTCTGGATCTGCCTGCCTGCACTGGTGTCATGGGGCTTGCGGCTGGATAGTGCGAGTCGTGAGCGGCTGCTCGATCCAGAGAAGTATCGCCCCATTCCGCTCAAGCAGACGCCGCAGCAGATCGTCTATGTCGCGAGTGGCCTGGGGTGCGCTGCCCTGGCCTGGTGGTATACGCGCTATGCCGCGCTGCCGGTCCAGGTCGTCGGTTTCATGGCCCTGCCCTTGCTGGTCTGGGCTGCCCTGCGGTTTCCGCCGTTGTTCGTCCACTCCGCCATTCTGGTCACCGGTCTGGTGACCATCGGGCTGCAGCTGACGGCTCATGCGCAGATGTTTGGCGATACGCCGACCTATCTTGCCTCCCTGTTCCTGTTTCTACTCAGTCTCTCCATGCTGACCTTGCTGGTTTCCGCGGTGGTTCAACAACAGCGGGAGCTGGCAGCATCGATGGCCCATCAGGTGGAGCAGGCACGAACCGAGGTGCTCCTGGCTGCCGCCCCCGAAGCCATCATCAGCATCAACGGCAGGGGTGTGATCACCTATTGGAACCCGGCCGCGGAGCGTATCTTTGGCTGGAGCCGCCAGGAAGCAGTGGGCAGGCCAATCAATGACGCCAATTTCCTGATGCCGGAGGTGCTGCGAGAGATTGCCGCCTCAGGGCTGGAGCGTTTCAGCAACTTGGGACTGGGGACCTTGCTCGATCATGTGGTGGAGCTTGAGTTGCAGCATGTCGACGGGCGCGTGGTGCCGGTCGAGCTTGCGGTAACCGGCTATCGTGAGGAGCGTGACTGGCATGCGACCGGCTTTGTGCGGGATATCAGCGAGCGCAAGCGTAACGAGGTCGCGCTGGCGGCGGCCGAAGTCCGGGCCAGGGACCTGACCGACAAGCTGCCGCTCGCCGTCTTCCAGATGCGATTTGTCGACGACAAGCCGCAGGTGACCTTCGCCAATGCCCAATGGCAAGAATTCGGGCCTTCCCCGGAAGCCATCATGACCGACGCAGGCGAGGCGCTTAGCCTGATTGTGGAGCGGGACCTGGAGAATGTGCTGGCCAGCCTGCGGGAAGCCGTCGGAACAAGTCATCCCTGGGAGCAGGCGTTCCGTATACGTCGTAGCGATGGTCAGCAGCGTTGGATCTGGGGCGAAGCAAGACCAAGCATCGTGGCGGGTGGCGAGATTGTCTGGAATGGTTATTGGCAGGATATTACCGATAGCCAGCAGGCCCAGGCGGAGTTGGCCGCCGCCCGTGACCAGGCCCAGGATTCACGCCGCCGCCTGATTGACCTCTCCGATGCCTTGCCACTGGGTATTTTCCAGCTGCGCCTCGAGCCTGATGGTCGCCTGCACTACCCGTTTGCCAGCGCCAAGGTCAAAGAAATACTGGGGGTCGATTACACCGATCTCCAGGCAGACCCGACTGCGCGATGGCGGCATGTGATGCCCGAGGACCGGATCGTGGCGCAGGGCGTTGTGCGACGGGCGATCGCCAATCGGCAGAGCACTGACTTCGAGCACCGCGTGATACTGGATGGCGAGGCACGCTGCATCCAGGTGCGTAGCGTCTGTAGCCCCTTGCCGGACGGTGCCTGGGTCTGGAATGGCTTCTGGATGGACGTGACCGAGGCTAGGCAACAGGCGGAGGCCATCCGGCTATCCAAGGAGGAGGCGGAGTTGGCGACCCAGGCCAAGTCCATGTTCCTGGCCAATATGAGCCACGAAATCCGCACCCCCATGAATGCCGTCATCGGTATGGCCCACCTGGCACTCAAGACACAATTGACCTCTAAACAGCGTGACTATCTGGAAAAGATCCACACCGCCGGCGTGTCCTTGCTGGGTGTTATCAACGACATTCTCGATTTTTCCAAGATCGAGGCGGGCAAGCTCGATATCGAGTCGGTCGATTTCGAGCTGGATGAAGTGCTGGCCAATGTCGCCACAGTTACGGGGGGGCGAGCAGAAGACAAGGGGCTGGAATACCTGTTCGACATTCCCGCCGATGTTCCCCGGCGCCTCAATGGTGACCCGCTCAGGTTGGGACAGGTACTGATCAATCTGATCAATAACGCCGTGAAGTTTACCGAGCAAGGGGAAGTCAAGCTCTCCGCCAGGATTGAGCAATTGGACGAAACCTCGGTGACCCTGGCTTTCGAGGTGCGCGATAGCGGTATAGGCATGAGCCCGGAGCAGACCAATCAGCTGTTCCTGGCGTTCACCCAGGCGGACGGTTCGACCACCCGCCGTTTCGGCGGCACGGGGCTGGGCCTGAGCATTTCGCGCCGGCTGGTGGAGATGATGGGGGGACAGATCAGCGTCGAGAGCGAGCTGGGCAAGGGATCCGTGTTCCGCTTCAATGCGCACCTTGGCATCAGCCAGGGGGAGGCCAATTCCTGTCGCGTCCTGCCGGCGGCGCTGAACAATATGCGGGTGCTGGTGGTGGATGACAATCCGGTCGCACGCGATGTGCTGGTCGGCGCACTGGACTACCTGCCCTTCCGCGTGTCGGCCGTGGATTCCGGTGCTGCAGCCTGGGCCGCCATTTCGGAAGCCGATGGCAATGACCCGTTCCGGGTTGTACTGACCGATTGGCAGATGAAGGGGCTGGACGGGATAGAACTGACCCGACGGGTCAAGCAGGATGCAGGACTGCACGCCGCGCCCATGATGGTTCTGGTTACGGCGTTTGGCCGTGAAGAAATACGTACGCGAGCCGAACAGGCCGCCGCCGATGGCTTCCTGCTCAAGCCGGTCAACCGTTCGACCTTGATCGATACCCTGGTGACCCTGGTCGGTAACGAGAACGAGGGTGAAGGCGTCTCCGCGCCCGAGTCCGTCGGCCAGGTGCTCGACGGCGCCCATGTCCTGATCGTCGAGGACAATGAGGTGAATCAGCAGATTGCCCGGGAGTTGCTCGAGGGAATGGGATTGCAGATCGATATCGCAGCGAATGGCAAGATCGCTGTCGATCAGTTGCGGCACTACGGGCCCGACTACTACAGCTTGGTATTCATGGACTTGCAGATGCCGGTCATGGATGGGCATGAGGCCACCTTGACCATCCGTGCGGACCAGCGCTTCCGGAATCTGCCTATCGTCGCCATGACGGCGCATGCGATGGTTGAAGAGCGGAATCGGTGCCTGCGCGAGGGCATGCAGGACCACATTAGCAAACCGATCGAGCCCGAGGCACTGTTTGCCTGTGTTCGCCGTTGGGTTGGAGGAGAAGCAGTGCAGGAGTTGATGTCGCACCAAGCAGCACCGCAAGGGCTGCCGCAGGTGCAAGGTCTGGATAGCGAAGCGGGTTTGCGTCGCGTGGGAGGAAACCGGCAGCTCTATCTGAAATTGCTGGGCCAGTTCTCGGAGCGATTCGTCAACTCGGCTGGGCGCATACTTGAGCAGCTACCCGTTGATGTGCTTGCTGCGGAACGCGAAGCCCACTCCTTGCGTGGCGTGGCGGCTAATCTTGGTGTAATCGCAGTGCAGGAATTGTCTGGCCAGATCGAGCAAGCCCTCCATGCTGGCGAAGCGAAGGGACACATTGAGGCGATGGCGCAGGAGCTCGATAGCGTGCTTGAACGCATCTGTGCCGAGCTGGCGCAGGCAGGTGGTGAGGCACCGGCGACCAAGGTCGAACCCGTTGTACCGGACATCGATCTGGCCGTGTTGTTGCCACAGTTGAGTCGCTTGCTGCTGGAGAATGACGGCGACGCCATCAGCCTGGTAGAGCAATACGGTGCGGGCTTGCGCAAGCAGTTGGGTACCTCCTTTGCCGCAGTCGAGCAGGCCATAGGGCAGTACGATTATGACGCCGCGCATGTTCTGCTCGGCGTGCTGGCGCAGCGCTCCGGTTTGTCGCTGGAGCCAAATAGCTCGCTTGGTTCTTCCCTATGACCGATCATCCGGATCCATCGAAATCGACTGAAAACTGGCGGCGTGAGTTCGAGGCTGGCCTCGGCTTGATGCGTGACAACCCTGCCGCCAGCCGGGCACAGGGGGCCGAGCTGATCGCCGCAGGGCAGCGCAACCAGCAGCCATTGCTGGTGTGCTATGGCGAACTGCTGCAAGGCCTCAGCGATTACTTCGATGATCACAACCAGGACACCGAAGCCCGTTTCCGGCGGCTTGAGGCGGAGTTGGGTAGTCTGAACGACCGGGACGGTCAGTTGCTGAGCCGCTTTGGCATCCTTGCCGTGTTGCGTGTGCAGGGGCGTACGGCGGAAGGCTATGGTTACGGGCAGGAGCATGTACTGCCGCTGTTGCCGAGCCAGCCCACCATGAGCAGCGTGCTGGCCCTCAATACGCTGGGCATCCTTGCCCAGGAGTATGGCCTGACCGACGAGGCGCTACGTCATTTCTATGGCGCGCTCGAAGCGGCGCGCAGCATTGGGCTCAAGGCGCGCGAGGCGCAGATCACCTGCAATATTGGTGAGCTTTTCTATATCTGCGGCAATGCCGAGGATGGCGAGACGATGCTCTGGCAAGCCAGGCAGCTGGCCATATCGGCCGGTGAGCGCTGGTTACTGCCCTTCGTCAACCTGATACTGGCCTTGTGCAAACTGTCGCGGGACGACAGCGCCGGTGCCTATGAAGTCATCAAGGACTATCTGGGTGACCATGCCGACATCCGTAACGCTTCGCCGTCCAATCGGGGCTTCTTCCAGGCGGTAGCCGCCTATACGCTGGCGGAGCAAGGTGAGCTTGATGGCGCGGAGCGGCTGTGCCAACTGGCGTTGGCGCAAATGCATCACTATGAAGAAAAGCATCTTCGTCCCTATACATGGTGGGCCAGCGGGCATATCCACTTCCTGCGTGGCCGGCATGATGAGGCGATTGCCGACTTGAACCGGGCGATCGACGAGATTGGTGATGTGGGCTATGTGTTCATGCCTATCCGGGCCAGCAAGGAACTGGCCGATATCCATGCTGCCCGAGGCAACTGGCAACAGGCGCTGAATGATTACAAGCGCCATCATGCCTACTACGAGCGCGCCCAGAATCAGGCGACGCGTACGCGCATACAGATACTCAGCATCCAGAGCGAGCTGCGTGAGGCTGAGAGCAATCTCAGTCATGCCAAGGAGGCGACCCAGGCCAAGTCCATGTTCCTGGCAAACATGAGCCATGAAATCCGTACACCGATGAATGCCATCATCGGCATGGCCCACCTGGCGCTGAAAACCCCCTTGTCGCCCAAGCAGCGCGACTATGTCGACAAGATCCATACCGCAGGTCTGTCCCTGCTCGGCATCATCAATGACATCCTCGACTTCTCAAAAATCGAGGCGGGTCGGTTGGATATCGAGTCGGTAGATTTCGATCTCGACGAAGTCCTGGCCAATGTCGTCGCGATTACCGGTGGCCGGGCCGAGGAACAGGGACTGCGCTATCTCGTCAATGTACCGGCCTCGGTGCCCCGCAATTTGAAGGGGGACCCATTGCGCCTTGGGCAGGTGTTGATCAATTTGCTCAATAACGCCGTAAAGTTCACAGAACAAGGCGAGGTGACATTGAGCGCGCGCCTGGAACAGGATGGCGAGTCCGATCTGACCTTGGCTTTCGAAGTCCGCGATAGTGGCATAGGCATGAGTAGCGAGCAGGCCGGCCGCCTTTTCCAGGCATTTACGCAGGCAGATGGGTCGACTACGCGCAAATTTGGCGGCACCGGCTTGGGTCTGACGATCTCCCGCCGCCTGGTCGAGATGATGGGGGGGCAGATCAGCGTACAAAGCACGCTGGGCGAAGGCTCATGCTTCCAGTTCACCGTCTGCCTGCAGCGGGGTGAAAGGCGGCGGCAGGCGCGCACCGATGCCGGCTCGGCAATCCCTGCCCTTCCAAAGTTTCAGGGAATCTCAGTCCTGCTGGTGGAAGACAATGAGATCAACCAGCAGATTGCCGTTGAGCTCCTGCAGGCTGCCGGGGTGGCCGTAGAAGTCGCCAGCAACGGCCGGGAAGCGCTCGATCTGCTGTTGCTGCAAGAGTTGCCGCCCTATGACCTGGTATTGCTGGATGTGCAGATGCCCATCATGGATGGCTATGCCACCGTCAGGGCTATCCGCGCCGAATCCCGGCTTGCCGACCTACCTGTTGTCGCCATGACGGCGCATGCCATGCATGAAGAGCGTCAGCGTTGTCTGGACGCGGGCATGAATGGTCATCTTGCAAAGCCCATCACACCGCAGGGACTGTTCGATACGGTGGCGCACTGGACCAGCATGCGGCCGCGCACCGCCAAGCAGGCGCCCCAGTCGCTCAACGAACGCTTGCCGGTGCTCGCCGGCCTCAATACCGAAAGCGGCCTTGCCCGAACGCTGGGCGATCATGCCCTGTACATGGCCCTGCTGGATCGCTTTGGCCAGGAGCAGGCTGGCGTGGTGGACCGCATCCGGCAAGCCTTGCCGCACGACAAGGCAACGGCAAGACGTCTCGCTCATACGCTCAAGAGCGTGGCTGGCCTGATCGGCGCGGTGGATATCCAGAGCCTGGCTGGGGAGATGGAGGATGGCCTGCAGGATGCCGCAGCGGTGCCGAGAAGCGAGCAACTGAAGCAGCTCGAGCAGGCTTTGGCGAACCTGTTGGACGGCCTGGCTCAGTTCAAGGGTGGCTCGCCGTCCGTCGAGCCGGAAGGCAGCCCGCTAGGTCAGTTGATCAAGTTGCTCAATGCCCAGGATGGCGAGGCCATCGACTACTTCGATCAGCACAGAGTGGCCTTGCAGCAGTCCTTGCCGGACAGCCTACTGCAAAAGGTGGAGCGGCAGATCCGGCAATACGACTATGACTCCGCATTGGTACTGCTGGACGCTCGCTAGGGGATATTTCTGATGACAGAGCCAACGCCCAAGCAAACCGTGTTGATCGTGGATGACACGCCCGACAACATCCAGTTGCTGACGGCGTTGCTGCGGGATCGTTACCGGACCAAGGTGGCGACCAATGGCTTGAAGGCGATCGAGATCGCCAGTGCTTCACCGGCGCCGGACCTTATCCTCATGGATGTGATGATGCCGGAGCTCGATGGTTACGAGACCACCCGACGCCTGAAGCGGAACCCGGCCACGGCGGCGATCCCGGTGATCTTCCTGACCGCCAAGAGCCAGGTGGAAGACGAGGAGCTGGGCCTGCAGGTCGGCGCGGTTGATTACATCACCAAGCCGATCAGCCCGCCTGTGGTCCTGGCGCGGGTCAGGACTCATCTGGCATTGCGTCGTGCGCAATTGCTGCTGCAGGACCAGAACCGTCATCTGGAACATCTGGTACAAAAGCGCACCGAGCAATTGGTGCAAATGCAGGACGCCACGATCTTTGCCATGGCGACATTGGCCGCTACGCGGGACAACGAGACCGGCAACCATATCCGTCGTACCCAGAACTACGTCGCAGCGCTGGCGCGGGCCTTGCAGCCTCACCCACGCTTTTCGGCAGTGCTGACCGACGAGAATATCGAGCTGCTGTTCAAGTCCGCGCCCTTGCATGACATCGGCAAAGTTGGCGTGCCGGACCGCATCCTGCTCAAGCCCGGCAAACTGACGGACGATGAGTGGGAGATCATGAAGCTGCATACGGTCTACGGTCGGGACACGATATTGCAGGTAGAGAGAAACTTCGGCGAGAGCAGCAGCTTCCTGACTTTTGCCCGGGAAATCGCCCACTCCCATCAGGAGAAGTGGGACGGTTCCGGTTATCCCGACGGACTGGCGGGTGATGCCATCCCCATTTCGGCGAGGTTGATGGCGGTGGCCGATGTCTATGACGCCATGATCTCCAAGCGGGTCTACAAACCCGCCTTCTCTCATGAAAAAGCGATCGCACTTATGCAAGACGGCCGTGGCGCCCATTTTGATCCGGACATGCTGGATGCGTTTATGGCGATTGAAGCCGAAGTACTGGCGATTGCCGATCGCTTTCGCGATGAGGAAACGACACCGGAGTAAGGTGTCGCCCCCTGCCCTCTGCGCTGGCGTAAAAAGGCAGCGACCTGTTTCTCCTGTTTCCTTATCGGCATGGCACCCGGTCAGTACCTTTGGCCCTGTGATCCCGGCGTATAGGCCCTGGGCTTTACCTTTGCCGGGATAAGCGGTTGAATGCCGTCATATTTGACTGGCCGGCAACAATGAAAACGACCCTGGAAGAGCTACTCGCCTTCGTCACGGTGGTAGACCGTGGCTCCATCACGGCTGCCGCAACCGAGCTGAACCTGACGGTATCCGGTATCAGCAGGGCATTGAGCCGCCTGGAGGAAAAGCTGGGCACTACCCTGCTCAATCGCACTACCCGGCGGTTGGAACTGACCGAGGAAGGCCAGCTGTTTCTGGGCAAGAGTCGCGGCATTTTGGCTTCGGTCGAGGATGCCGAAGAGCAACTGGTGATTCGCCGCCAACAGCCTGCCGGACGCTTGCGCGTCAATGCCGCCTCCCCTTTCATGCTGCACGTGATCGTGCCTCTGGTTGGCGAGTTCCGTGCCCTGTATCCGCAGATCGATCTGGAACTCAATACCGACGAGCTGTACATCGACTTGCTTGAGCAGAGGACGGACATTGCTATCCGGATCGGGGTATTGAAGGACTCCAGCCTGAATGCCCGCTCATTGGGTAGCAGTGCCCTGCGCTTGCTTGCCAGTCCGGGCTATCTGAGAGACCACGGTGTACCCCAATCCGTTGCTGACCTTGCACAGCACACCCTGCTCGGCTTCAGCCAGCCCGATAGCCTCAACTACTGGCCGATACGGGATGCGCTTGGCAACGAGTTGTACGTCAAGCCGGCGGTTGCCGCATCCAGCGGCGAGACCTTGCGGCAGTTGGCCTTGGCGGACGCTGGCATCATGTGCCTTTCCGACTTCATGACTCGCACCGACCGGCGGGAGGGACGCCTGATCCAGGTGCTGGAGGAAGAAACCCTGGACGTGCGACAGCCCATCAATGCGGTCTACTACCGCAATACCCAACTGGCTGCACGGATCGCCTGCTTCCTCGACTTTGTCAGTAGCCGCAGCGGCTGGTAGCGGCCGGGCTCAGGGGTTCAGTGCCTGTGCGAGCAGGCTTTGCGCCACGCTTGGCAGTACGCAGAGGACGGCATTGCCGGGGCTGTAGGTCTGGCTGGCTGTGTAGGCGCCTTCAATCAGCAAGGCCAGTGCCTGGGCGAGTGGCAATGGTGACGGTACGCCGGCAGCCGTTGCCAGGGCGATCAGCCGCTCAAGCAAGCGCTGCTTGTTCTCTGCAATCATCTTGCGTACGAAGTGATCCGGATCTGAAAACTCCGCCGCCAGGTTCACGAAGGGACAGCCCCGGTAGCCTGCGACCTGTGTTCTTGACGCGAGGTCGGTGAATATCTGCAGCAAGGCCGCTGCAGGATCGTCCGGGTGCTGGTCCGTGCTGCGATTGAACGTGGCCCAGAATTTCTCATCCCGCCTCAGCAGATACTGTTTGAGCAGTTCATCCTTGGAGCTGAACTGGCGATAGAGGCTCATCTTGTTCACGCCGGCCTGCTTGACGACGGCATCAACCCCGACCGCCCTGACCCCTTCCTGATAGAACAACTGCTCGGCGGCATCGAGTATGCGCGCCGAGGCAATGGTGCCCTCGGTCATGGTACGGGTGCTGGCGTGGCGCATGGCGAACTCGTCTAAGGCTTGGACTTGACATGTTACCGCTCGGTACATAGCATGAGCAAGCGATGTTACCGATCGGTAACATTGTATTCCCTGCAGATATCACTTTCTTGAGGATCGGTGCATGCAAGCACTCGTCAACTGGACTCGTGGCCGTTTTCACTACGGTTGGCTGGTCATCGTCGTCACCTTCCTGGTCATGTTGGTCACCGCTGGTACGCGGGCTACTCCGAGCGTCATGATGGTGCCGCTCGAACAGCAATTTGGCTGGAGCCGCACCACCATTTCACTGGCACTGTCGATCAATCTCGCCCTGTTTGGCCTGATGGGGCCGTTTGCCGCCGCGGCCATGCTGCGCTTTGGCCTGCGTCGTACCGTGCTCATTGCCCTGACGGTGCTCTCGATCAGCGTGGGGCTCTCCAGCCTGATGCAATCGAGCTGGCAATTACAGCTGATCTGGGGCTTGATCGTGGGTTGCGCCACCGGTGCAACGGCAATGACACTCGGGGCGACGGTGGTGAACCGCTGGTTTGTCGAGAAGCGCGGTTTGGCGATGGGGATCCTGACGGCGAGTTCGGCTACCGGGCAGCTGGTTTTCCTGCCGTTGCTCGCGGCGATCACCGAACAGCACGGTTGGCGCCCCGTGGTGCTATTGGTTGCCATGGCAGCTGCCTGTATCCTGCCGCTCGTGGCCTGGCTGATGCCGGAGCGGCCCGTTGAGGTGGGTTTACGCGCTTACGGCGAAGCAGCCGACGCACCGGTGGCGCCCGCTCAAATGCAAAACCCGATCGCCATCGCGTTCGGGGCCTTGGCCAAAGCTTCCAAATCGCGTGATTTCTGGTTGCTGTTCTTCAGCTTCTTTGTCTGTGGTGCCAGCACGAACGGCTACATTGGTACGCACTTCATCGCCATGTGCGGTGATTACGGTCTGACACCCGTCAAGGGCGCCGGCATTCTGGCGGCGATGGGTATATTCGACCTGTTCGGGACCACCCTGTCCGGCTGGTTGTCGGACCGCTACAACGCCCGCATCTTACTGTTCTGGTACTACGGCCTGCGTGGTCTGGCGCTGATGTACCTACCCTATGCGTTTGGCGTTGAGTTCTTCTTCGGCCTGCCCTTGTTCGCCCTGTTCTATGGCCTGGACTGGGTGGCGACGGTGCCGCCCACCGTCAAGCTGACCACCGACCGCTTCGGTAGCCGAGATGCCCCGGTTGTATTTGGCTGGATCGTTGCGGGTCACCAACTGGGTGCGGCATTTGCCGCGCTGGGGGCTGGCCTGCTGCGTAACAGCCTGGGCAGTTACACGGTTGCAACCATGATCTCCGGGGTGCTTTGCCTTGTGAGTGCGGTGGTGGTGCTACGGATCAACCGCAAGCCGGCGCCGGTTCTGGCGCATGCGTGAACGGGTTGTGGCAGGGAGCTGAAATGACAACGCGCAAAATCAAGTCCTTGATTTTGCGCGTTTTTATTGGTGGAGACGGCGGGAATTGAACCCGCGTCCGAAAGTCCTCCACAGAGGGTTCTACATGCTTAGTCTGGCCAATTGGTTTTAACGGGTGACACGCCGACCGACAGGCTTGGCAACCGCGAGCCACCTAGATTTAACTGTGCGACAAGTAGCCCGCCGCACAGCGATCTCATGTAAATAACGCTGCCGCCGGTTGCCCGGCCTGACCCATGAGCAGATCAGTGCAGCGTCTGGCCGGGATTAAGCGGCTAGAGCGTAGGTTTCGTCGTTTGCGACTAAAACAGTTCAGCGTTTAACGGGGTTCTGAGATCCCGGCATGCCCCCACCTGCTTTGCAACCCCCGTCGAAGCCATGTCGTCCCCGTGGGTACATCAGATGAAGAGAAACAATTATACCTGCTTGGGGGGCAACAGGGCGAGCAGTTCCATGGGAGACGCAATGCGCATGTCCGCGCCCCAGGCGTCGGGATGGTCGGTATCGGCGATATAACCGTAGTCTGCCAGCACGGTCTTCATGCCCACGGCACGGCCCGCCACGATATCGCGCTCTGCATCGCCCACGTACCAGCAGGACGCCGCCGCAAGGCCCATGGCTTCGCAAGCGTATTGCATGGGGCGCGGATCGGGTTTCGGCACGCCGACCGTGTCACCGGATACCACGACGGCGGGCGGAATGCTGAAACCGAGCGTTGGGACCAAACGGTCGGTAAAGCGCATGGGCTTGTTGGTGATGATGCCCCAGGCCAGGCCGCGTTCGGCCAAGGCCTCCAGCATGGGATTGATGCCCTCGAACAGCACGGTCTGTTCGCAGAAACCGTCCTCGTAATGGTCGAGAAAGCGCAGGCGCAACTCGTCAAACCCCGGCGCCTCACGCTTGATGCCAAAGCCAAGCTCCACCAGGCCACGCGCACCGTGGCTCGCCAAGGGACGGATCAAGGCGTGTGATACCGGTGGCCGCCCCTCTTCGGCCAGCAGCCGGTTCAGCGCGCCACCAAGATCCAGTGCGGTATCGGCCAGCGTGCCGTCCAGATCGAACAGGATGGCGCTGATCACGCGACGCCCTTGCGGCAGGCCACCAGGTAGTTGACGCTGGCATCGTCATTCAGGTGGTAGCTTTTGGCGATCAGATCGTAAGCCATACCCTTGAGCTCGGCGGGTTCGAGGTCATTGCCGCGCCCCATGCGGATCAGCTCGGATGGCTTGAGGAACTTGGCATAGTCGTGTGTGCCCCGAGGCAGCAGCCCCAGTACATACTCCGCACCAACCACGGCATGGATATAGGCCTTGGGATTGCGTGAGATGGTGGAAAAGAACACCCAGCCACCCGGCTTGACCAGTTTCGCGACCGCCGCGACGACGCTGCTGGGTTCAGGCACATGCTCCAGCATCTCCATGCAGGTCACCACGTCAAAGCTGGCGGGCATTTCTTCGGCCAAGGACTCGACCGGCTGACAGCGGTAGTCGACCTTGACCCCGGATTCGAGGCCATGCAGCTTGGCGACTTTCAACGACTTTTCCGCAAGGTCCAGGCCCGTAACGGTGGCGCCGGCCTTGGCCATGGCTTCTGCCAGGATGCCGCCGCCGCAGCCGACATCGAGTACCGATTTGCCAGCAATGGCAGCATGTCCGTCGATAAAGCCCAGACGTAGCGGGTTGATTTCATGCAAGGGACGGAACTCACTTTCCTTGTCCCACCATTTGTGGGCCAGGTCGGCGAATTTGGCCAGCTCTGCCGGGTCGGCATTGGTCAATGTCAGGTCTTGGGTCATGGTCATGTCAGTAGCTTGATTATCCAATCGGGATGCAAGGCCCAGCCGGCGAATCCCGCCAGGCCAAAGACGACGCCGCCAGTGCCGAAGGCCCAGCTCAATAGCAGCATCTTGCGTTTTTCAGTAAGCGCCGCCACCGCCGCGACAGCAATCGCGATCGAGAGCAAGGCGTCGGAGAGGTCGAACTGGTCGTCGTGATAGCCCAGTGCATCATATTGCGCTTCCAGGCCCTTGGCCTTGGCCTTCAACTCGTCCGAATCCTTGTCCAGCTTGGCGATCTTGCTGCTATAGCCGTCGATGAACTGCTGGGCGGAGGCATTGCCTTGCAGCTTGTCGAGTTCCGCCTGGCTCACGGCAGATTCGGACACATAGCGTTTCAGCCGCTTGGCCTGATATTCCGCCCAGGTGTCCACCGCGTCCGCCTTGGCGACCTGCATGGCCTGGACGATGTTGTCGTCCTTGATCTTGCAGATGGCCATGAATACCGAGAGCACGACCACCGTCGCCGCAACCCAGTTATTCAGGGTCTGGTTCTTGCCGGTCACTTCCTGTGTTTCCATCTCCGTCCCTGTCATAGGCTTGCGTTGTGTTTGGGGCCGATACGAGACTGCCACCAGCGCGTCTTGGCCTGGATTTGATCCCGCTTGAGGCCGGTGAGTTCACGCTGTGCCAGCAGGCAGCGCCCCGCGATCCAGACGTGGCTGATCTGCTCGCGCTGCGCGGCATAGACCAGGGTCGACA
Organism: Chitinimonas naiadis; assembly: GCF_054780835.1. Classification (NCBI taxonomy): domain Bacteria; kingdom Pseudomonadati; phylum Pseudomonadota; class Betaproteobacteria; order Neisseriales; family Chitinibacteraceae; genus Chitinimonas; species Chitinimonas naiadis. The sequence continues at coordinate 504,316 of NZ_BAAGVO010000007.1, forward strand.
ATGGGTCGAAGGTCGGCAGTGTTTCGAGCGCCGAGAGATCGACCGCAATGATATCTGCCTGCTTGCCGGCCACCAGGCTGCCAATACGGTCGGCCATGCCCAGCGCCCTGGCGCCGGACAGCGTGGACATCTCCAGGGCTGCGGCAGCATTCAGCGCTGTTGCGTCGCGTGATTCCGCCTTGGCGAGCAAGGCCGCCAGCCGGGTATCACCCAGCAGGTCGAGCCGATTGTTGCTGGCCGCGCCATCGGTACCGATACCCACATTGACGCCAGCTTGTTGCATGGCATGAATACGTGCGAAACCCGAAGCGAGTTTGAGATTGCTGGCCGGATTATGTGCGATATGGACGCCGTGCCTTGCCAGCATGGCGATCTCCGCATCGGTAGCATGCACCATGTGCGCGGCGACCAGGTTGGGGCCGAGCAAACCCAGGCCCTGAAGCCGGGCCAAGGGGCGTACACCGTATTGCTTCAGGCTCCCCTCGATCTCGTCCTGGGTTTCGTGGATATGGCAATGGATGCCCATATCCAGTTGTTCTGCCAGAGTCAGTACCTTGCTGAAGGTCCGGTCCGATACGGTGTAGGGGGCGTGGGGCGCGAGGCTGAAGTCCAGCAGCGCTTCGCCATGGAAGGCGTCGCGAGCAGCCAGGGCCTTGCCGATATAGTCGTCCGCGTGCAGGCCATACCCGGTTGGAAACTCCAGAATGGAACAACCCACCACGGTGCGCATGCCCGCGGTCAGCCCGGCCCTGGCAACCGCTTCGTGATGGAAATACATGTCATTCACCGTGGTTGTGCCGCCACGGATCATCTCGGCCATGGCGTGCAGGGTGCCATCGAAGACAAACTCGTCGGAGACATGCTTTGCTTCCGCGGGCCAGATATGGTGATTGAGCCAGTCCATCAGCGCCAGGTCGTCGGCGAGGCCTCGCAGCAGGCTCATGGCTGAATGGGCGTGGAGATTGACCATGCCCGGCATCAGGGCATGGTCAGGCAGTTCGAGATGCGTAGCGTCGGGGTACTGCTGGCGAACGATCCGGCTCGGCTGGATGGCGATGATCTGGCTGCCCTGCATCACCAGGGCGTACTGTTCGAGGACAAGACCATGGGGCTCAATGGGGATGAGCCAGCGCGGGTGCAGGCAGCTTGTTGCAGTCATGGAAGAGCCCGGATCGGAAACATGCGGATTCTAACAGGCCCGCCGCGCGAGAAAACGGGCTGGATCCAGCGCCAGTACCAAATCACGCTCCAATGGCAGCGGTTCGCCTTCTATCTGGCAGGCAAGCAGTTCGGCCATTAGCCCGCTCCAGACCAGACCCCGGGCACCAAACCCCGTCAGGGCATAGAGGCCTTGGCGACGCGGGGCCAGATGCAGGCTGCCGGCGTGCTTACTCAGGAACGCCTCGGCGTCGGCGATGGGACCAACTATGGGTAGTCGGTCGGGTGTTCCGGGGCGCGAACAGCGTCGGCCTGCCAACTGTTCCGCATCGAAACGGCTCTCATGGCCAGGCAGCATCTGAGAGAGCAGTTGCAGGTTCGCCGCCTGAGCCTGACTGCTACTTTCGCCATCAGGCGATGGAGAGGAGCCGAGGCAGGCTGCCTCATCCGAGCCGGGCGTCAGGTAGCCGCCTCGACACACCACGGTCTTGATCTGCGGTGCTGCCAGGGGGGGTAAATGGCTGACCAGGCGCTGATCTCGGCCCAGAATCAGATCAGGTACGAATCGATCAGCATCGGCCGCGTTGGCCAGAATGACGGTAGGCGCTTCCGCCAGTACGCTGCCCTGTTGGTCCAGGGCTAGCCAGCGATCGTGACGCCATTCGAGCCGTGCGATCTCGGTGCCAAAGGAGGCCGTGATTGCCTTACCTGCCTTTTGCAGTAGCTTGTTTACCAGGTCACGGGGGCGTATCCATCCCGCTGAGGGAAACCATAGGCCAGCTCCGGCTACCGGTTGGCCCGCCAGCTCGCTGGCCTGTGTCTGGTCTACATACGCGAGGTAGTCAGGCGGCCAGCCTTGCTGTAGCGCAATCTGCTGGAAGCGTGCGTCCTCGGCTGGTGTACGTGCCAACTGTAAGGCACCGACGCGATGTAAGGAAGGGGCTGGCAACTTGTCCAGCCAGCGTTGACCATACAGAAAACCGGCACGGGCAATGCGAGCCTGCAGATTGTCGTCCAGCGAGACAACCGGACGGTAGGCGCCCGCCAGGTTGCCGGAGGCCCCCTGCGCAGATGCAGCGCCCTGCTCCAGCAGGCTGATGCGCCAGCCGCGCTGAGCCAGTCGCTCACAGATGGCACTGCCCGCAAGGCCCGCCCCGATCACGATGGCATGCCGCTCCTGGGCGGGTGCGAGATCTGCCCGCTTACCGCGGAAACTGCCCGCCAGCATGTGCCGCTTATAGCCAAAGCCCGCTTTGCGGGCAACGGTAAAACCGGCACTCTCCAGCCCCCGCCGGACCTCGCCCACCGCCGTGTAGGTAGCCAGCGTCGCCCCCTCGTTGGCCAGCCGGGTGAATTGCTTGTAGAGCGGTATCTGCCATAGCTCGGGATTCTTGCGCGGCGAGAAGCCATCGAGGAAGAAGGCGTCGATGCGGGCGGATAATCTGGTAAGCAAGGACAGGGCATCACCCAGCAACAGGGTCAGGACCAACTGGCCGGCTTCCAGTTCTATCCGGTGCAGGCCGGGAACCAGAGCGGGCCACTGCGACAGCAGTTGCTCGCCCAGTGCGGCGAGTTCCGGCGTCGTGGCGAGAAACTGCTGATACAGACGACCCAGGTCCGACTGGGTGAAGGGGTGCAGCTCGCAGGAGATGAAATGCAGGCGCTCCGCGCGATGGGGATCATGGCGCCAGGCGTGCCAGGTTGCGAGGAAGTTGAGCCCCATGCCAAAGCCGGTTTCGCAGATGGCGAACTGCCGCCTGCCCTGCCAGCGTCCAGGCAGGCCGTTGCCTGCGAGGAACACTTCCCGCGATTGTGCGAAGCCACCGGCCTGCGAGTGGTAGATATCGTCGAATGCTGCGGAGTAAGGCGTTCCGTCGTCGGTAAAAGCGAGTTCAGCGGGCTGTAGGGCGAGCATAAGGCGAGTATGCCAGTCGTAATCGACTGGGGCTGTGGTTGAACTGGCGAGGCATGAAGCAAAAGAGGCGCGGTATTCCGCGCCTCCTTGCCTGAAACCGTATCAGTCTTCCCGGCGCATCTGCGGGAACAGGATAACGTCACGGATCGAAGCTGCGTCGGTCAGCAACATCACCATGCGGTCAATGCCGATACCGCAGCCACCGGCTGGTGGCATGCCGTATTCCAGCGCCCGGACATAGTCGGCATCGTAGTGCATCGCTTCGTCGTCGCCGGCGTCCTTTTGCCGAACCTGATCGAGGAAGCGTTCCGATTGGTCTTCCGGATCGTTCAGCTCGGAGAAGCCATTGGCCAGTTCACGGCCTACGACGAACAACTCGAAACGCTCGGTAATGCCTGGGCGAGTATCCGAGCCACGTGCCAGCGGGGAAATCTCGACCGGGTAATCGATGATGTAGGTCGGGTCCCACAGCTTGGTTTCGGTGGTTTCTTCGAACAGGCTGAACTGCAGGCCTGCAACACCGCTGGTGGCGAAAGACTTGCCACCCAGACGCTCGATCTCACCCTTCAACCAGACGCGGTCGTTCAGCTGCGCTTCGTTGTATTGCGGGTTGTACTTGATGATGGCCTGTACCACGGTCAGGCGCTCGAATGGCTTGGACAGGTCTACGACCTTGCCCTGATACTCGATCACCGCGTGGCCATGCACGGCGCGGGCGCATTCGCGAATGACGTGCTCGGTGAGGTTCATCATGCGACGGTAGTCGCAATAGGCCTCGTAGAACTCCATCATGGTGAATTCCGGATTGTGGCGAGTACTCATGCCTTCATTGCGGAAGTTCCGGTTGATCTCGAATACCCGCTCCATGCCGCCCACGACTAGCCGTTTCAGATACAGCTCCGGCGCGATGCGCAGATACAGCGGCATATCGAGCGCGTTGTGGTGCGTGGTGAATGGCTTGGCCGCAGCACCGCCCGGGATCGGGTGCATCATCGGGGTCTCGACTTCGAGGTAACCCTCGTCGACCATGACTTCACGGACCTTCTGGACGATCTTCGAGCGACGGATAAAGGTCTCGCGGCTCTGCTCGTTGGTGATCAGATCCAGATAACGCTGGCGGTACTTCTGCTCCTGGTCCGTCATGCCGTGGAACTTCTCCGGTAGCGGACGCAGCGACTTGGCCAGCAGACGGACCTCCGTAACCATGACGCTCAACTCGCCGGTCTTGGTCTTCATCAGCGAGCCCTTGGCACCGACGATATCGCCCAAGTCCCAGGTCTTGAAGCCTGCCAGGGCGGTTTCACCCACCTGGTCGAGCGAGACGTATAGCTGGATTCGACCGGAGCCATCCTGCAAGGTGGCAAAGGCAGCCTTGCCCATCACCCGCTTCAGCATCATGCGGCCAGCGACGGAGACTTCTATCTTGTCAGCCTCCAGCGCTTCCTTTTCTGCGCCATCGTGATTGGCATGCAGGTCGGCGGCAAGGTGCTTGCGCTCGAAATCGTTGGGGAAGGCCGGGCCGAGCTTGCGGATTTCCGCCAGCTTGGCGCGTCGTTCCGCCATCAATTGGTTGTCGTCGAGGGTGAGGGGGCTTTCTTGTTCGGCCATGGTTTGCTCGTTAACTCTCTGATTTTCTTGAATCTTAAACGCCCTGCTTGAGGCTCGCTTCAATAAAGATATCCAGGTCGCCGTCCATCACGCCCTTGACGTTGCCAACTTCCACGCTGGTGCGCAGATCCTTGACGCGGCTCTGGTCGAACACGTAGGAACGGATCTGGTGGCCCCAGCCGATATCGGACTTGCCCGCTTCCAGCGACTGCTGGGCTTCCATGCGCTTGCGCAGCTCCGCTTCATACAGCTTGGCGCGCAGCATCTGCATGGCCTCGTCCTTGTTGCGGTGCTGGGAGCGGTCGTTCTGGCACTGCACGACGATACCCGACGGATTGTGCGTGATCCGTACGGCGGAGTCGGTCTTGTTGATGTGCTGTCCGCCGGCACCGGAGGCGCGATAGGTATCGATGCGCAGGTCGGCCGGATTAATCTCGATCTCAATGCTGTCATCCACTTCGGGATAGACAAACACCGAGGAGAACGAGGTATGGCGGCGAGCATTCGAATCGAACGGCGAGACGCGTACCAGGCGATGCACGCCAGTTTCGGTACGCATGAAGCCATAGGCGTATTCGCCGGTGAGCTTGAGGGTACAGCTCTGGATGCCGGCAACTTCACCTTCGGACTCTTCCATCACCTCGACGCTGAAGCCTTTGCGTTCGCCGTAGCGCAGATACATGCGCATCAGCATGCCGGCCCAATCCTGCGCCTCAGTGCCGCCGGCACCGGACTGGATGTCGATAAAGCAGGCATTCGGGTCCATCGGATTGCTGAACATCCGGCGGAATTCCAGGTCGGCAATCCGGGTCTCGGCTTCGGCCAGGTCGCTGGCGACCGACTCGATGGTGTCCCAGTCCGACTCCGGCTTGGCCATGTCGAACAGATCGCGGCTATCGGCAACGGTCTGGGCGATCTCGTCCAGTACCAGTACCACGGCCTCGAGCAGCTTCTTTTCCTTGCCGATTTCCTGGGCGCGCTTAGGGTCGTTCCACAGCTCCGGGTCCTCGGACAGTCGGCTTACTTCTTCCAGCCGGTCTTTTTTGCCAGGGTAGTCAAAGATACCTCCGCAGCTCGTCGCCACGAGCGGCGAGGTCGGCAATGCTGTTCTCGATCTGATTGAGGCGTTCGGCTTCCATGGCGTGACTCGGCTAGTAGGGACGCAAGGTCGTGCTGATTCACCGCGGCGAATCGCCCTTCCAAGGCCCTGATGTCTTGGGGAAACCGGGAATTATACCTGATGCCGGCCCTGCCAACCCGATTGCGTCGCATCGGGCCGGCGGGGGGCTGTATTTGGCAGCGTTCAGGCCTTGCGCGCAGCTTCGGCCGCAATCACCCGCTGCCGCCGGCTTTCCGCCACGCACATGCCGGAGGCGACGGAGACATTCAGGCTTTCCACGGTGCCAAACATCGGGATGTTCACCAGGATGTCGCAATGCTCGCGCGTCAGACGGCGCATACCCTCGCCCTCTGCACCCATGACCCAGGCCAGTGGGCCGGTCTGGTCAAAGTGGAACAGATCGGTATCGGCGTCCATGTCGGTACCGGCGATCCAGATGCCGGCATCCTTCATCTCCCGCAGGCTGCGGGCCAGGTTGGTTACGACGATGTAGGGCACGACCTCGGCCGCGCCGCAGGCTACCTTGGAGACCGTGGCATTGATGCCGACGGATTTGTCCTTGGGGGCCACCACGGCATGCACGCCCATCGCATCGGCAACCCGCAGGCAGGCGCCCAGGTTGTGCGGATCGGTAATGCCATCCAGGATGAGAATCAGCGGCGGCTCGTTCAGATCCTCAAGTACATCCTCCAGGGCCAGGAAGGTCTTGGTCGCGTCGATCACCGCTGCGACACCTTGGTGGCGATGGTGCCCGGTCAAGCCGTCGAGCCGTTTTGCGTCGGCAGGGATCAGGCGTACGCCGGTGTGCTCTGCCAGCTTCAGCAGATCGTGCATGCGGGGGTCGTGCCGTTCCTTGGCGACATACAGTTCCAGGACGCTGTCGGGCAGCCGGGACAATCGTGCGGTGACGGCATGAAAGCCATGGAGTACGCGGGTATTAGCCATTTTTTTTGTCCTCGAATGCATGATCAACCAGTAGCTGCAGACTGCGCCTGCCCTGCCACTCGTTGACGGAAAGTTGATAGACCGCCTCGATACGCTCGGGTAGCGGTTCGGCGCGTTGGAAGTACATGGCGTCGAACAATTGGCCGCCCTGCCCTTGTAGTTCGAGCTTCAGGTGTTTCTCGCCGACGATACGCTGCTTGCAGACGCGGAAATGACCGATGAATCGGGGGGCGGGGAAACCCTGGCCCCAGACCCGGCAATCCAGCCGTTCAGCCAGATCCATGTTCATGGTCCGGGCATCCAGCTCGCCATCGGTTTCCACGGTACGCGTCAGTGCGCTTTCGGCGATCAGCTCGCGGCAGACTGCCTCGAATGTCTGGCGAAACATCTCAAGGCCGTCGGCGGTTGTCAGGGTCAACCCCGCCGCCATGGCGTGGCCACCGAACTTCGCGATCAGTGCCGGCTCCCGCTTGGAGACCAGGTCGAGCGCATCGCGCAGGTGCAGGCCGGGTATGGATCGTCCTGAACCCTTGATTTCGCCGGACAGGCCTTCCGCGAAGACGATGGTCGGGCGGTGGTGCTTGTCCTTCAGTCGGCTGGCGACCAGGCCCACTACCCCCTGGTGAAAATCTGGGTCGAATACCGTCAGGCTGTACCGGTCGCCCACTGCAATCTGCTCCAGCTTGGCCTGGGCGATATCCTGCATCTCTGCCTCAATGCCACGCCGCTCCCGGTTGAGCTGGTCCAGCTCCCTTGCCATTGCCAGCGCGGCCTCGGTGTCATCCGTTGTCAGGCAGGCGATGCCCAGGCTCATGTCGTCCAGGCGACCGGCAGCATTCAGGCGTGGCCCGAGCATGAAGCCCAGGTCAAATGCGCTGGCGCGACGTGCCTCGCGGCCCGCGGCCTGATAGAGGGCCTGTATGCCCACGCAAGCCTTGCCCTGCCGGATGCGCTTGAGCCCCTGTTCGACCAGGATGCGGTTGTTGGCATCGAGCTTGACGACATCGGCCACGGTGCCGAGTGCCACGAGATCAAGCAGGCAGGCCAGATTGGGGCCGCTACCCTCGCCAAACACACCGCGTTGGCGCAACTCGGCACGCAGGCCTAGCAGGACGTAGAACATGACACCTACGCCAGCCAGATGCTTGCTGGCAAAGTGACAGCCGGGCTGATTGGGGTTCACGATCATCGTTGCCGGCAAGGTATCCCCTGGCAAGTGGTGATCGGTGATGAGCACCTCCATACCCAGTTGTTGCGCGCGTTCCACCCCGGCGACGCTGGCAATGCCGTTGTCGACGGTAACGATCAGCTTCGCGCTCTTGGCCGCAGCCAGATCGACAATCTCTGGCGTCAGGCCGTAGCCATACTCGAAACGGTTGGGCACCAGGAAATCCACTACGGCACCCAGCATGCGCAGCCCGCGCATGCCGACGGAGCAGGCGGTGGCGCCGTCGGCGTCGTAGTCCGCGACGATCAGGATGGGTTCCTGGGCCTTGATGGCGTCTGCGAGGCGCGCCGCCAGCGCCGACACGCCTTTGAGTCCATCAGTAGGAAGCAGATGCTTGAATTCGGCCTCTAGCTCTTCGATGGCGGCTATGCCACGAGCAGCGTAGATACGCGCCTCGATCGGATGCAGGCCGGCGGCCAGCAGGGCGTGCTCGGCGGCGGATGGGACAGGGCGTGTCAGAATATGCATTGAGTCAGGATAGGCCAGGCAAGAGAGCGGCAAGGTACCAGATACCGGTACCTTGCCATTAGGCGGGTTCGGCCAGCCGATCGGCGATATTGACGGGGCGACGCCACCACTTCCAGCGCTCCGCCCCGCCCAGCGTGGCCTGCAGGGTCTGGTTGCTGCCTGGCAGGACAAGGGTCAACTCCTTGATCTGTCCTGCTTTCCATGCGTCCAGCAAGGGCTGGAACCAGCTACGTTCGAGTGCTTCAAGCTGATCACGCCAGCCATGCAGGTCGCCCTGCTTGGCCGGTCGGCTCAAGGCGTCGAGCCAGACCAGCGTGTTGTCACCGTGCTCGGCCTGGAGGCGTGAGGGCAGTACGGCATAGGGTACGCCGGCAGCAAGGGCCAGCCCTTGCGCCAGGACATCATCAGCCAGTACGTGCCGGTATACCGTTTGTGCCGGGGGCAGTGCTTCGCCCTCCCCCCAAAGCCAGATCGAATTCACGGCGGGTTTACCCGCCTGTTCGCGCTGGTCGTTGACGGACTGGGTGTAGAGCAGCATCTGCAATTCGTTCAGGAACCGATGCCAATGCAAGGCCCGGGGGCCCTTGGGTAAATGGGCATGTATGTCCTGGCCGGTAACGTCGGCCAGGCTGGTGGTCTGCAGGTCGGGGGTATCGGGCAGGCGCAAGTACCAGCGGCTCGGCGTGGCGGCGACAAAGAGATAGCCATCGGCAACATAGAGCTTGTTCAGTGCGGCGACCAGTTGGTCGGCCTCGGTTTGTTCGAGCTGCAGGTAGCTGGCATCGAACAGGATCGCGCGATCCCGGTCGGGTCGCAGGTACACCGGATCAGCGCGCAGCCAATGACCTTCTTCCGCATTGGGATGATCAATGGCCATGCTGAGCCGCGCTGCGCCGGCCTGGCGAGCGTTGAATTGATCACGCAGCCATGTCTCGGCGCCAAGGCCGGGTAAGGCCTGTTGGGTGGCTTTGCCCAGCAGGGTCGCAAGTGCGGGCAAGGCAAGTTCTGCCGCGGGATTGAAAGCGGGCTGCCGCACGAAGCGCAGGTCGGGCAGTACAACGGTCAGGGCCATCAGATGCTCGGTTCCGGCTTGCTGGGCGTAGCTGCAGGTGTCGCGGCCTGGCGCTCAACACGATAGAACACGCAGTCGGCACCCAGCTCCTGCTGAGAGATGACGCGAAAGGCGATATCCCCTTCCCGCGTTGCCGGTGCAACGTAGGTCTTGCCGATTTCGAGCTCGGCTTTCGCCACGATCAGGAGGTGAAGGTTGCCATTCAAAGGGTCGGGACGGAGATAGATGCCGAGCAGGTTGTCCCAGGCATGGTGCTCGGTCACCATTTCCCATTGGGATACCTGGGCCTTGCGGGTAATGCGGATGGATTCGGGATCCCGAGCCAGCAACTGGATGCCCGCCATGACGTCATCGTGTCCGCGGACAATGGCCCGCCTGACCATGCCGATGCGCCAATTGACGTCCTTGTCGGTCTTGATGCCGACCAGCATGCCTACCTTGGCCCAACTGCTGCGCTTGGGCAGCTTCAGGCCCACGCCGGTGGCGCTGACGTCTTCGACCAATACCCGTTCTATGGTCGTCTCGTTGGAGCGGACGGTGGTCTTCTGTGTGGCCTGTACGACCATGCGCCGGATGGCGCCGAAGTCGTAGCACAGGCTCAGCGAGCCGGAAATGGTCTTGCGCTCAGACTGACGCTTCATATCGCGCCCGGTCCAGCGGTTCTTCAGGTGTTTCAGTACAACCAGGGTTTCGGCGACATCGAGCTGGCCGGTCGGGTCCATCTTTTGCGGCACCTTGTTCTGGGCCGTAATCAGGTTTTCAAGTGCCACGAGTTCCAGCACCGTCTTTTCCAGGCCGTAGAACAGTCCGTGACCATCCTGCCGTGCCTTGGTCGGCATCTGAGTCAGCACGGTGGGCGGGTTGTCATCATCGTTCGCCTGTCCAAACGGTGTCTGGCTCGAGTGTTGGCTGCTGACCTGAATAAAGCTCGCCAGTACATCGGCCACCCGGTCGGCGATCAGCAGCTGCCGGCCTTGCAGATCCTGGGTCAAGGTACGGGAAAGTAGTACTAGATGGGCAAGCTGCTTCTGCAGCTTGCCGGCTTCGGAATCCGGCCGCCCCATGCGGGAGGTGAGTGTTCCGCTGAGCCCCAGGGCGAATTCGGCTGCGGGCTTGATCTCGTGCCACGGCAGGCGGTCGGCTTTGGGCTCGCGGACAAAGCGCACCACATGGTCGCGACCGATCCAGTACAGCCAGTTTGCTACTGAGATTTGCAGCAAGGGCGTGTTGGCAGGCTTGCGGCCAAGTTCGACCATCTCCCGCCGCATCGCATCGGTATAGGCGTCCACGATGGCGCTACAGATCGGTACGGTCGTCTGCAGCAGCAGGCTCAAGCGGGCATGGTTGCTCTTGGCTTCCAGCATGCCGGTCATGGCACCTTCGACAATGGTGCGCAGGTGGGCATCAATGCCTCGCAGCACAACCAGGCCGTCGCTGCGATTCTCAGCTCTGCCTTGCTCCTGCTGCAGCCATTCGCTGATCGACTGCATAGCTTGCACGGGCGGCAAGGATGCAGCGCTTTCGATCGTGGCGATGGCCATTTCAAGGCGTGACTCTCTGCCGAAGACGAACAGTTTTTTTAACGTATCTATCATTTCGCCAACCTTGGGTACCGCCGCATTTTAGCTGTCTAGCAGTAGACATGGTTAATAAAGCAAAGTGCCCCCTGCTAGGGGTTTACCACAGGTGTTGCGTTCTTGCTGACTAAAGCCGACCGTCCGGGCATTGGTTCGCATGGAGCGCTGTGGCACACTGCGCCCTCGCCTACTCTTCGTGGTCCAGTGTGAATTCCTTTGAATGGCTGATCGGCCTGCGCTACACCCGCGCCAAGCGCCGGAACGGATTTATCTCCTTTATTTCTGCCGCATCCATGGCTGGCATCGCCTTGGGCGTCATTACCCTGATTACCGTCCTGTCGGTCATGAATGGTTTCCAGCGCGAGATTCGGGATCGCATTCTCGAAGTGGCTTCCCATGTGCAAGCCAGCGGAGAAGGCGGTCGCCTGGCTGCCTGGCCTACGGTGGCCGCAGATTTGAAGCGTGAGCCGGAGGTCCGTGCCACCGCGCCCTATGTTCAGGCGCAGGGGCTGGTGTCGTATGGCGACGTGATGCAAGGCACGATCGTGCGTGGTATCGAGCCCGCACTGGAGGAGCAGGTCGCGGGGCTTGGTCGGCATATCATAGCGGGCCAACTTGATGCCTTGAAGCCGGGAGCGTTCAATATCGTCCTGGGCCAAGAGTTGGCGCGGGCTCTTGGCGTGGGTCTGGGTGACAAGGTGACGCTATATGTCTCGCAAGGCAATATCACCCCAGTGGGCATGGCGCCACGTCTGCGCACTTTCACCGTCGTGGGCTTGTTCCAGATCATGTATCAGTATGACGCGGGTCTCGCCCTGATCAACCTGCAGGACGCGCAGCGGCTCTATCGCATGGGTGATCAGGTCAGTGGCATCCGCCTGAAGATTGCCGATCCGATGCAGGCGCCTGTACTTGCCGGTCGGATACAGGCGAGCCACCAGTCGCTGGTGCTCAGTGACTGGACCATGGAGAACGCCAACTATTTCCGTGCGGTGCAGATCGAGAAACGCATGATGTTCCTGATCCTGACGCTGATCGTGGCCATCGCAGCCTTCAATCTGGTATCGAGCCTGGTGATGACGGTGACGGACAAGCAGGCGGATATCGCAATCCTCCGCACGCTGGGTGCGTCGCCTGCCAGCATACTCAAGATATTCGTTATTCAGGGCGCCACGATCGGTATCGTCGGAACGGTGGTCGGTGTACTGGGCGGCGTCTTGCTTGCGTCCAATGTCGGCGCCGTGGTCGGTTTCTTTGAGACCCTGCTGGGCATGAAAGTCTTGTCGCCGCAGGTGTATCTGATCTCGGAACTGCCGAGCGAAGTCCTGCCTGCCGATGTGACCTTCATCGGTTGCATCTCCCTGTTCCTGGCGTTCGCTGCGACGCTCTACCCTAGCTGGCGCGCTGCCCGCATCAATCCGGCAGAGGCCCTGCGTTATGAGTGAACTGATCCTGCATGCCCGCGGGTTGACCAAGACCTACCCGGACCTGGATGTGCCGGTATTGAACGGCATCGACTTGGATGTGGCGAGGGCCGAAAAACTCGCCATTGTCGGCAGCTCGGGCTCGGGCAAGAGCACTTTGCTGCATCTGCTGGGTGCGCTGGATGCGCCGAGTGCGGGCACGGTTGCAATTGCCGGCCAGGATCCGTTCGCGTTGAAGGAATCCGCACGTAGTGCCTTGCGAAACAGGCAGTTGGGCTTTGTCTACCAGTTCCATCATCTGCTGCCCGAGTTCACGGCGCTCGAGAATGTCGCCATGCCGCTGCTGATACGGCGCAGTCCGCGTCAGGAGGCGGAGGCCAAGGCCGCTGCCATGCTGGAGCAGGTCGGCCTTGGGCATCGCCTGCGGCACAAGCCGGGTGAGCTGTCGGGGGGGGAGCGGCAGCGCGCTGCCATTGCCCGTGCACTGGTGACCGAGCCTTCCTGCCTGTTGGCCGACGAGCCAACGGGTAATCTGGATCGCCATACCGCGCAGGCGGTCTATGAGCTGATGCTCGAGTTGAATGACCGTCTCGGTACGGCGCTGGTGATCGTGACGCATGACATCGAACTGGCTGCGCGCACTGGCCGGGTACTGACGCTGGCCGATGGCCGGTTCCATATCGCAGAATGAATATGTACAAGCTCGTCATCCAGGCGGCCGATGTCGCCACCCAGAACCTGAAACGCCTCAGCCTCCTGGCTGGCGCCCGCCAGATCGTGGCGGTCCGGCCCGGTGAGCTTGCCCACCAGGCATTCAGCCTTTCCCCTGCTGATCCGGCGCGCCGCGATGAGGTGGCTGCGTTCTGCCAGGAAGCGGGTTATGACTACGCCTTCATTCCCCAGGGGGCCCGACTGGCTGATATCGGCCTGATCGCGATGGATATGGATTCCACGTTGATCACGATCGAGTGTATCGACGAGATTGCCGACATGCAGGGCATCAAGCCCCAGGTTGCGGCAATTACCGAGCGTTCCATGCGCGGCGAGCTAGATTTCCGGCAGAGCTTGCTTGAGCGGGTATCGTTATTGGCGGGATTGCCGGAGCAGGCTTTGGAGGCTGTCTACACGCAGCGCCTCAAGCTGATGCCAGGGGCTGAGACCATGCTGCGGGCTGCGCAGGCGGCAGGTTGCAAGACCTTGCTGATTTCGGGCGGGTTCACCTTCTTTACCGAGCGGCTGCAGGCACGCCTGGGGCTGACACGGGCCATTGCCAACACATTGGAAGTGATCGACGGCAAGCTCACTGGCCGGGTGGTGGGTGAGGTGGTCGATGCAGCCCGGAAGGCGACTGAGCTGGTCCGCCTGCGTGAGGAGCTGGGGCTGCGCCCTGATCAGGTTATTGCACTGGGCGATGGTGCCAACGACCTGCCCATGCTGGCCGCGGCCGGCTATGGCGTTGCCTGCCACGCCAAGCCTGCCGTCAGGGCTCAGGCGGCGTACGCCTTGGATCAGGTCGGCTTGGATGGCGTGCTGGGCTACTTTGACTGATCAGGCTTGCTCAAGCAGGTCGAGCAGGTACTGAGATACTGCACCTGGTGCATCATGGTGAAGGTTATGCCCGCAGTCGGGTAGCGTCTCGTAGCGTAGTCGCTTGAAGCAGCTCAGGCGTGCCTCGAACTGGGGTTTGTCTTCGCCCAGCCAGTGCAGCAGCCTTGCCTCATCGCCGGCCAGCCAAACCACATCGGCGCTGGCATTCCGCCAGCAAGCCATCGCTTCTTCCAGTCTGTACAGCACGGGATTGACCCATTTGTGACGTGGGTCCGCCCGGTAGCGTGTGTCGCCGCCCTCCCCGTGCGCCAGTTCGGCGGCCAGCCAGAGCGCATGGTCCGTGGGTAGCCTCGGGTTGACCTTTTGCAGGCGAGTGGCAACCGCCGTCAAATGCGGCATCGGTTTCTCGGGCAGGGGCTGCCTGACCTCATCCAGCCAGCGCACATAGCGAGCCGGCGCTTGTTCGGGCCGGGTGGCCGGCAGGCCAAAGCCCTCCAGGGAAAGCACCTTGTTGATCCGCTCCGGGCGAATGCCGGCATAAAGACAGGCCACGATGCCGCCCATGCTGTGACCCAGCAGCGTCAGTGCCTTCTCCGGCGCCACCTGATCCAGCAAGGCGTCCAGGTCAGCCAGATAATCGGGGAAATAGTAGCTTTGGCCGGCCCAGTCGCTTTGCCCGAATCCGCGCCAATCCAGACCAATGAGTTCGTACTCCAGCAGCTTTTCGGGGGCGGCATCGATCATGAACTGAAAGGTGGCGGCGCAATCCATCCAGCCGTGTAGCAAGATGACCGGTGTTCCGCCTGCCCTGCCCCAGCGGCGCAAACCATGGTGCATGCCGCGCAGCAATACCGTTTCACTGCGGTGGGCATGGGTCGGGATATAGGCTGTCTGCATGAGGGATTCCAGGAGGACGGGATCAGACTGCAGAAGCGATTATGCCCGCCTAGGCGGGCATAATCACGGTTTGCGACAGGGCCTTCAGGCTGCTTGGGGTTGCAGCATGCCTATCATGTCGCTGACCGCACGTTCGACCGACGGGCCGCTCTCGATCAAGCTGACTTCACCGGTCTTGAACTGGGCAATCAGTTCCAGCAGTGTGAATTCCAGGCTGTCACCCTGACGGTTGGTGAACAAGTAGCGGCTCTTGCGTGGGCTGACCCAAGCGAGCTTCGCACGGCTGAGCGAACCATCTTCCTTGCGGAACTCCACCCAGGCGCCGCGCTTGAGCTGATTGGCCACTACGTCGTCATAGTCCTGGTACTTGTCTAGGCCGGCATCCCAGTTGGCGTCGGTAATTTCGAAACCCGTTTCCGATGAGCCCAGGTTCAGGGCAGGCAGGTCGGCTAGATTGGCGTTAGGTGCTGTGGGTGGTGGCGGAGCCTGGGCTGCCAGCGCGGCGATAGCTGCGCTGGAGGCGATAGGCGGCGTGATCGCGGCGGAGGGGGCGACCGGCATATCCGTTTGCGGCTCGACCGGCTTCAGGCCGGACTTGATCGCATTGGCGTGGCAGTGGACGAGTTCGGCAAAGAATGCCTCACGCAGACCGCGATCAATACCTGCCGCTTCGGTGCCATGTTCCAGTCGGCGCAACAGTTTGGGCAGCAAGTTGATCAGGCGCAGGCGCTCTTCCACTCCAACCTTGGGCGAAATGCTCCAGCACAGGTCCTCCAGCGCCTGTAAGGCGTTGGGCCAGCTTTCGGGGTTGGTTTCATGTTCAAGGGCCGCTTGCTTGAGTACCTGCTGCCACTGGACATGAGCAAAATTGGTGATGAGGTCGGGCAATTCACCTGCCGCAGCCAGCTTCTGCTTGACGGCATGGGCGGCCTGCTGCGTTGCCATCTCATTGCGCTCTTCCGCCATCAGGGCCGCTGCTGCCGCCTCTGCGCCGGAATCCGCACGTTTTTCTTCCTCGGCCAGGAAACCTTCCAGATCGGCCAAGGCTTCGTCGAACAGGCCGATGTTCTCGTCGAACTCGTTCACGATACGTTCGACGATGTCGGAAATCTTGCAGTACAGGCGGTCTTCCAGGCCGTCGGCCTCATCCCAGCCCAATGCTGCCTGGGCAAGTGCATCAAGCAGGCGCCGGGTAGGGTGCTGCTTGCGTGAGAAGAACTTGCTATCCAGCATCGCCACTTTGAGGACCGGAATCTGCAGACGGCCGATCAATGCTTTCATCGGTCCCGGAATATTGCGGTCGTCAAACAGATTGTCGAACAGCATGGCCACAATGTCGATGGTCATGGCGTCGACGTGCCCCAGCGAAGAAGCCAGGCTGGTGGTCTTGATCTGGTGCAGTACATTGGCTGTGCCGCCGGTCAGCGCCTGGGCATCCAGTTCACCCGGATCTTCCACCGCACCTTCAAGCTGGCCTTGCTGCAGCAAATTCAAGGCATCCAGAAAGCTTTGGCCCAGGTTGCCGAGGAAGGCCGGCGCCATCGGCGCGGGCGCCGTATCGGCTGTTGCCGTCTGGGCGTTGGCCTGGCCCTGTGCTGGAGCCGCCTGCATGGCCTGGTTGAAGGCCAGCAGTTGCTGCAGCGTGGACAGCAACTCCTGCTCGTTGCCGACGGCGTAAGCGGGCAATTCACCGCCGCTGGGTGCTTGTGCCGGGGCAAAGCCGCCTGATCCAAAGCCGACCTGGTTGGCGTAGCTTGCCAGCTCGGCAGCCGTCAGGCCGCTGTCCTGCTGCGCGCCACCCGCGTTGTTCTGACCCGGATTCTGGCGCGCTGCCGAACCGGCGCGACGGCGGACGCTGGCCTTGGGCAGCGTCGGCATGATGTTGCGCTCTACCAGGAAGCGATTGAGGTTCTGGTAGACGTTAGGTACGTTCTCGGCCGCGAGCTGTTCGAACTGCTTCAGGACTAGCAGCCGGACATTCAGGTCCGACTCGATCTTCATGCAGGCGCTGCGGAATGCCTCCACAACGGCTTGGGGGTTCATGGGGTTGTCTTCGCGGCTACCTTCCGGCAACTGCATCAGGTGGCCCATGCGGAAGTTCAACGCGTTCAGGTCATCACCGAGCTTGGTCTTCAGCTTGGTCGTGATATTAGTGACGGCAAGGTCTTCCTCGTAGTCATCATGACCAATCAGCGACAGCTCCAGATTGTCGAAATCCAGATTGTCGAAGCTGCTTGTGTCGGACTTACCGCCGTCGATGGTCCGGTTGAACCCTTCCACAAAGCGGCGGCGGAATTCCATCTCAATTTCACTGCGCTTGCTCTGGGCTTGTCCGCGGGCCTCCATGTAGAGGTTGTAGGATTCCCTGTCCAGCGCCTTGTCGGCAAGCTCAAACAGCGATTCTTCGATCTTGTCGAGCATCGTCACCAGCGACTTGGACAGCAGGTCCGCTGCGAGGTCCCGGCAGGATGTCAACATGGTGAGGGATTCTGGTTTTTGGCTCATCGCGCTTGGACGTGTGGCAACCGCAGGCCGGGCTTGTGCCGTACCTGCGCTGGTTTCTGGTGAAAGATTCAATCCGGCCGCGCTCATTACCCGCTCCCACGCGTTCCTGGTCAGCTATTTCCCTCTACTGGGAATGTTAGCATCGCCAAGATTCGTCCATGTCTTGTCTATCCGCCCCTGTGAGTTTGGCACAGCATCGCCATGGAACATCACAATGGAATATAAGTTCATGTTAATTTTTTGGCGAAACGCCGTCAACCACAGCAGAAATTTTCTCAGGACATGATCGCATATCTTTGATTATTAGTGCTTTAGTGTATGTTGATATTAAATGACTATGGCATTTTATATGTAAAATGCCTGTGGATAACTCAAATAGTGTGGCGTGCAAGCCAATCCAGCACCTGTGGATAGACCTCCCGCTCGGCCTCGGGGTGGGTCAACATGTCAATATGACCATAATCCCGACTCAATCCTTCGCGCTTGGCGAGCAGACCAAACCGATGTTCATGCGGTCCTGACTCCGCCGCAAAACGGCGCACGTCCCTGTCGTGCCCGCGTACTGGATCGTTCCCGCCTATCAGATAGAGGGTGGGTGGCAAGCCAGGCTGTTCGCGCTGAAGTGCCGCCTGATAGTCGAACCCATCCTGGCTATCGCGCCAGTCGGCCTCCCTCACCCATCGTTGGCTTTGCCTGAGACTCTGCCGGGTTTCATCATCAGCCCCCATGCCCAATCGGGCCGCAGCCAGATAGCCGCTAAGACTGGCCAGCAGGCCGGCGATACGCTGCCAAAAGAGTTCGATCTCATAAAGGCGGTGCCAGTTCCATACCCGTATGCTTCGTTTGCTGCCGAGGTATACGCTGGCGCTGACTCTTGCCGCCCAGTCTGGATAGCGTGCCAGCATGGCGCTCAGTAGAACGCCGCCCCAGGAGTGGGCAACCAGGTATAGCGGAACCTGCTCCCCCCGTAGGCGGATGATCTCTGCCAGGGCGGCCGGAATGTCCTCCACGATGCTCTCCGTCTGGCCGTGACGGGCGCCAGGGGCAATCTTGGGGACTGAAAGCCCCCTGCCCCGAAGATCCAGAACGTAGACATCGTACCCGCGCTGAGCCAGCCAGGGGCCGAGGCCTTTGCCCCTTTCGCTGTAAAACGTCCGGGCGTTGGCGACGGCACCGTGCAGCATCAGCACTGCGGGGCCAGTTGCGCTAGAACGGATACGGCGCAAGTGCAACTGCGCACCATCGCTGACGGTGACAAAAAGAGATTGCTGGTCGACGGGCAGATCAGTAGTCATTCGGATTCAAGCAAGCATTTGGTTGATTTCATGCTACTGGCAGGCCGAGGGCTACTCAAGTGCGCGATA
Organism: Chitinimonas naiadis; assembly: GCF_054780835.1. NCBI lineage: Bacteria > Pseudomonadati > Pseudomonadota > Betaproteobacteria > Neisseriales > Chitinibacteraceae > Chitinimonas > Chitinimonas naiadis. The sequence goes on from NZ_BAAGVO010000007.1 coordinate 523,145, forward strand.
AGGTGCGCGCTCGTCCAGTTCATCGAGGTAGTGGTTCATCCCCTCGCTTTCCCTCTCCAGGAAGCGACCTACCGCTTTGGCAAGCTGGGGGTTGGCCAGCCAGTGCCAGGATTGGGTGCCCACTGCTTCAAAGCCTCGCGCCAGCTTGTGCTCACCTTGCGCCCCCCCCTCGAATGCCGCGAGTCCGCGTTCGATCGCAAATTCGATGCCCTGGTGGTAGCAAAGCTCGAAATGCAGGCTGGGAACATATTCCAGCGCTCCCCAGTAGCGGCCATACAGGCGCTGTTCATCGAACAGGTTCAAGGCCGCTGCGATGGGCTCCTCCCCTCGATAGGCCAGGACCAGCAGGCAATGCCCAGGCATGGCGTTACCCAGTTGCTTGAAGAAATCCAGATTCAGATAGGGCGTAGAGCGGTGCGCGCGGTAGGTATGCTGGTAGCAGCGGTCAAAAAAGGCCCAGTCGGCTGCCGTAATGTCCCTGCCGGTCTTGCGCACTACCCGGATGCCGGCGTCAGCCACCTTGCGTCGCTCCTGCCTGAGCTTCTTGCGCTTGTCGTGATTCAGGGCGGACAGGAACGCCTCGTAGCTGTCATAACCGCGGTTTATCCAATGGAACTGCACGCTTTGCCGGCATAGCAGGCCTGCCTGCTCATAATGAGCCTGCTCGTCGCGGGCAGGGAAGAGACAATGAAAACCGGACAACCCTGCGGTCTTGACCATCAACAGTACGGCTCGCAGCAAGGTTGCGGCAGCGTCGGCACGATGTGCCAGGAGTCTGCTGCCCGGTACCGGAGTAAAGGGAATGGCGGCCAGCAGCTTGGGGTAGTAGTTCAGCCCTGCCCGCTCGCTGGCGTCGGCCCATGCCCAGTCGAAAACATACTCGCCCCAGGAGTGATACTTCAGGTAGAGCGGTATGGCGGCGATCAACTGCTCCCCTTCGTAAAGCGTTGCATACAAGGGCTGCCAGCCGGTATCGCTGCCTATGCAGCCTGTTTCTTCCAGGGCCAGCAGGAAGGCATGTCGCAGGAAAGGCTGCGAGCCCGCCAGGTCGTCCCACTGTACTGCCGGGATCTGATGGATACTATCGAGGAAGCGAGCTTCCCGTGTCGCTCCGGATGTTGCCTGGCTCATGGGGCTATCCTGGCCTGTCACGCAAGAATGGCCGGCAACTGGGGCGCATAGGTTTGGCGCTCCTTGGTGGCCGCGCCCAGCAGGACCAAACCAAGCAACTGGCCGGCCGCATCCTTGAACAAGGCCCGCAGTCCTTCCGTATCGGCTTCTACATGCCAGCTGCCGGCATTGCTGTCTACCGGTGGTGCAATCACGGCCGGACAGGCGGGCGTCTTCACTATGACAGGCATCGACGGGTAGGACAGCGTTGCGGCCTGTCCGGCGAGAATGCCACCGAGTGCCCGGGTCGCCTGCATGATGGGCAGCACGAAGGGCAGGACATGGCCAGCGACTTCGGCGCAATCACCCAATGCAAAAATATCCGGGTCGCTGGTGCGCAACTGCCGGTCGACCAGGATGCCCCTGCCGGTCTGTAGGCCGGCCGCCTGCGCCAATTCAATACGCGGCCGCAAACCAAGGGCAGACATGATCAGGTCACCCTGAAGTGCCTCGCCATCCGTGCAATGCACGAGATAGCCATCCCCTTCCCGCTCCACGGCGCTCACCGTCGTTTGCCAATGAAAGCGCACGCCCGCTTCGGTCAGCCTGTGCTCCATCCAGCGCCCTGCGGCTTCCGGCAGCAGGCGTGACAGGGGCCAGCCGGCAATATCCACCACCTCGACCGCGTGGCCGGTTGCCGCCAGATCATTGGCGAACTCGCAGCCGATCAGGCCACCGCCGAGCAGGATGACCCGTTGCTTGCCCGCCAGTGCGGCTCGGTAGCGTTCATAGTCGGCAAGATCATTGACTCGCAGTACCTCGGCGGCCCCGCTGCCGCTCAAGGGCGGACTGATGGAGTCCGCGCCCAAGGCCAGGACCAACTGGCTGTACGGCAGATTCCCCTCAGGCGTTACGATCTCCTTGCGGTCGCGATCAATGGCGCTTACCCGGGTGTGGGTGAGCAGGTCTGCACGCAACTCTTCCGCCATCTTGCTGGCGGGTTTCATCGCCAGTTGCGCCGCCGTCTTATTGGCTACCAGGCCATTGGACAACATGGGCTTGGAGTAGAAGTCGCCGGCGTCGGCGGTCACGATGCGCAGGTCGGCATCCGGTGCCTGCTTGCGCAGCTCGCGCGCCAGGTTGTAGGCGGCGAGCCCGGAACCGATCAATGTAATGGGTGCAGCCATGAAGGCTCCGTGGTGTGAGGCGTTGAAACGAAACTGCCCGGTGGGACCCACCGGGCAAGCTGTCTGGCCATTGCCAAGTTCGTCGCGCCGACTGGCGCCAAGGGTATGAGTTTATTCTACTGGCGCATTGCTCAGCATGCTGACTGCAGGCAGGCTGCTGCTAAGGATGGCTTGGCGTACGGCTTCGATCGCCTCGCGACGGGGAAAGTTGCGGCGCCAGGCCAACACCACGCGGCGCAACGGTGCCTGCCCCTTGAATGGCCGTATGGCCAGCAATTGTTCGTCAGCGGGGGTGATCGACGTTGCTGGCAGGACGGTCACGCCGATTCCTCCCGCGACCATATGTCGTATGGTCGTCAAGGAAGAGCCTTGCAGGGTCCGTTGCAGGCTGCTGCCGGTCGGCAGTGCCTCACGGTTCAGCTCGGGGCAGGTTTGCAGCACCTGATCGCGGAAGCAATTGCCCGGTGACAGCAGGAGTACATTCTCGTCTTCCAGCTGCGCGGCATCGATCGACTTGAGCGATTCCCAAGCATGCCCTTTGGGCGTGGCAACCACGAAGGGCTCATCATAGACCGCCTGGGTGGCGATGCCACTCTCCCGGAATGGTTCGGACAGAATGGCGATATCGATATCGCCCTGCTTGAGCATCTCGGCCAGGCGGGCGGTGTAGTTCTCTTCCAGCAGCAGCTGCATCTGCGGTGCCTTGGTCCGCAGGCTGGGGATCAGGAACGGCAGCAAATAAGGGCTGATGGTATAGATGGAGCCTAGCCGCAAGGGACCGGAAAGCGGGTCCTTGCCCTGCTCTGCCAGCTGCTTGATGGTCTGTACCTGCTCCAGCACGCGTTGTGCTTCCGAGACGATGCGCTCCCCTATCGGGGTGATGGAGACATCCCCCGCCGAGCGCTCGAACAACGTAACACCCAGCTCGTCTTCCAGCTTCTTTACCGCCACCGACAAGGTGGGCTGGCTGACAAAGCAAGCACCCGCAGCTCTACCAAAATGGCGTTCGCGGGCAACGGCAACGATGTACTTCAGCTCGGTCAGGGTCATGGCGCTCGGCTTGGTCCTATCAGCGACAGCAATCGGGTATTAGCAAAAGCTTACACTCGTGTCGCCCACAAGTCATATTCGTCAGCATCGGTGATTTCCACATTGAGGAAGTCGCCTACTTTCACGCCAGCTGCATGATCAACATAGACCAGGCCATCAATCTCCGGCGCATCGGCATAGCTGCGGGCAACAATGCCCTGCTCGTCGATCTCGTCTACCAGTACGGTCAGCTTGCGGCCAATCTTGGCCTGCAGCTTGGCGGCACTGATGGCAGCCTGCTTTTCCATGAAGCGGGCCTTGCGCTCCTCGGCGACTTCCGGCTCGACATGGTTGGGCAGGTCGTTGGCGGTTGCGCCGTCAACCGGCGAATAGGTAAAGCAACCCACGCGATCAAGCTGGGCTTCACCGATGAAATCCATCAGTTCCTGGAAGTCTGCCTCGGTCTCGCCGGGAAAGCCGGTGATGAAGGTGGAGCGAATGGCGATATCAGGGCAGATGGCTCGCCACGCTTCCAGGCGCTTGAGCACGTTCTCTGCGTTGGCCGGGCGCTTCATGGCCTTCAGCACGTTGCGGCTGGCATGCTGGAAAGGGATGTCCAGATAAGGCAACACCTTGCCGGCGGCCATCAGTTCGATCACTTCATCCACATGCGGGTAGGGATAGACATAGTGCAGGCGAACCCAGATACCCATGTCGCCCAGCTCCCGCACCAGTTCCGTCATGCGGGTCTTCACCGGGCGACCGTTGTGGAAACCCGTCTTGTATTTCACGTCCACGCCATAGGCGCTGGTGTCCTGCGAGATCACCAGCAACTCCTTCACACCCGCCTTGGCGAGGTTTTCGGCTTCCCTCAGGACTTCATGGATCGGTCGCGAATCCAGGTCGCCGCGCATCGATGGAATGATGCAGAAGGAGCAACGGTGGTTACAGCCTTCCGATATCTTGAGATAGGCATAGTGCTTGGGCGTCAGCTTGATCCCTTGCGGCGGCACCAGGTCGATGAAAGGATCGTGCGGCTTGGGCAGGTGCGTATGGACAGCCGCCATGACCTCCTGGGTGGCATGGGGGCCCGTCACGGCCAATACCGAGGGATGCACGTTGCGGATCTGGTTGCCGCCATCCTTGGCGCCCAGGCAACCGGTCACGATCACCTTGCCGTTCTCGTTCAGGGCTTCACCGATGGCGTCCAGCGACTCGGCCACCGCGCTGTCGATAAAGCCGCAGGTGTTGACCACCACAAGGTCCGCATCCTGATAGCTGGGCGAGATGGCGTAGCCCTCTGCGCGCAACTGGGTCAGGATCTGTTCTGAATCTACGAGTGCCTTGGGACAGCCTAGGCTGACGAAACCGACTTTGGGGGAGTGCATAACAAATCCTCGATACAAAAGCAGAACGGGCGTGTCACGCGACACGCCCGCTTGAATAAAACGTATTTTAAAACAGTAGACTACTTCTTGTCGCTGCTTCCTGGCGGGAAGCCAAAGCCGGTCCACATGTTTTTGGTTCTGTCCTGCAGCTGCTGCTGCATCTCGACGAACATATTGGTGCTTTGCTCAAGGTAGCTGGTCATCATGTTCTGCATGGCCGGCGCCTGGAACTTCATGAAATCACCCCAGAGGTTGGCATTGCCAGCGAGAGGGTTGTCGCCCTGGCCGTAGACCGACTTCGATTGATCCTGCAGGCGCTGTTGCATCTGATTGAACAGCTGCAGGTTCTTTTCCAGGTAGTTGCCCATCAGCCCCTGCATGGCATGGCCGTAGAAGCGGATGATCTGGGTCAGCACGTCGTAGGTGAACATCGGCGCACCGCCGCTCTCCTCTTCGAGGATGATCTGTAACAGCACGCTACGGGTAATGTCCTCGTGCGTCTTGGCATCTTCAACGGCGATCTCGACGTTTTCAAGTACCAGCTGCTTGACGTCATCAAGTGTGATATAGCAACTCGTGGCCGTGTCATAGAGGCGACGGTTGGGGTACTTCTTGATGATGCGCTTTTCGTTATCAGCCAAGTTTGTCTCCGTGTTTTTTTGTGAATCAATGACTTAGCAAGAAAGATTAGCACTGCTGCGATGCAGCATGGCGTTCTTGACGGCCCAAAACCCACTTCCTAGAATGAATTCTGTTGTGCGAAGCAGCATAACTATAACGCAAGCCTTTGCATACAGCACCCCTACCCAACGTGAGGAGCGATACATGAGCCAAGCCCCCTATTCCGAGTTGGCACAGCAACAACTGGAAATGGCCCTGCAGGTTGCACGCATCAGCCTGGATAGCGCAGAGAAATTGTTGCAGCTACAGCTAGAGGCTGCCAAAGAGGCGCTGGATGGTTCTGCCCAGAGTGTCGCCAAGTTGGCCGAGGTGAAAGACCCGCAGAAAGCTCTGGCGGTGCGGGCAGAGCTGGCTGAACAGGCCATGGGCTCCATGCTCGGCTTGTCCCGTAATATCTATGAGCTGGCCGCCCAGGCGCAAGCCGAGCTCGCCAGGCTGGGTGAAGCCCGTGCCGGCGAATTGCAGAGCAGCCTGCTCGAAGGCTTCGAGAAGCTCAGCAAGAACAGTCCGGCTGGCGGCGATGTGTTGGGCTCGACCTTCAAGTCCAGCATCGCGGCAAGCCAGGCCGCGTTCGATAGCCTGAACAAGGCCGCCCGCCAGGTCGCCGAGTTTGCCGATGCCAGCCTCAAGGCGGCGACGACCGCGACAACCGAATCGGTGAAATCCGGCAAGCGTGGCAAATAGAGGACCGGGCAGTACGCATCAGTAAAAACGCCACCGCATCACATACCAGGCTGGGCTGGATACGATGGGTGGCGTAGTCAGGGCCGGTCAGGCCGGCCCATTCATGACAAGGCGGTTTATCCCCGGCCAGGAATGGCTGCTAGCAGCTTCTGGGTGTAAGGATGCTGTGGATCACGGTACAGCTGATCCGAATTGGCATACTCCACCATCTCGCCCTGGTTCATGACCAGCACCTCATCCGAGATGTATTTCACGACGCTCAGGTCGTGGGAGATGAACAGATAGCTCATGCCGTACTCTTCCTGCAGTTCCTGCAGCAGGTTGAGTACCTGGGCCTGTACCGATACATCCAGTGCCGAGACGGATTCGTCGCAGACAATGATTTCCGGCTTCATGGTCAGGCAGCGTGCAATGCTGATCCGCTGACGCTGGCCACCCGAAAATTCATGCGGGTACTTGAAGAAGGCACCATCCGGCATCGAGACACGCTTGAGCAATTCACGGGCGTGGTCGGCGCGATCCTTGTCGTTCTCGAAAATACCGTGAACCCGCATCGGTTCCATCAGGATATCGCCGACGGTGAAACGGGGGTTCAGGCTGGCGTACGGGTTCTGGAAGATGATGTTGAGCCGTTTCTTGTACGGCAGGTAGTCCTTGTCGGACAGCTTCATCATGTCCTTGCCGTCGAACAGCACTTCACCGCCCTGGCATGAATGCAGGCGCAGGATGGTCTTGCCCAAGGTGGTCTTGCCAGAGCCGGACTCACCCACGATACCCACGGTCTTGCCACGTGCCAGCTTGAAGCTGACGTCCTTGACGGCATGCACTTCCCGCTTGCCGAACAGGCCCTGCTTCATGGTGTAGGTCTTGCTGAGGCCCTTGACCTCCAGCAGGATGGGATCCGACGGGTTGACACCTCGAGGACGCTCGCCCTTGGGCAGGTCCTTGTCGCGACCACTCAGGAAGTCCTCTACCACCGGCAAGCGCATGGGCCGGCTGTCGATATGTGGACGGCAAGCCAGCAAGGCGCGGGTATAGGGATCCTGGGGGGCCTCAAACAGGCGTTCCGAGCTACCTTGTTCCTTGATCACGCCATGCTGCATCACGACAACGTGATCGGCGATTTCACGCACCAGCTCCAGGTCATGGGTGATGAACAGGATGCTCATGCCGTGGCTGCGCTGCAGCTTCTTGAGCAGTTCGATGATCTGCTTCTGCACGGTTACATCCAAGGCCGTGGTCGGCTCGTCGGCGATCAGCAGTTTGGGTTCGCAGGCGATCGCCATGGCGATCATCACGCGCTGCTGCTGCCCGCCCGACATCTCGTGCGGATAGCTGTCGATACGCTTGGTCGCATCGGGAATGCCGACCTCATTCAAAAGCTCGATCGCCCGCTCGCGTGCCGCCTTCTTGCTGATGTTCTTGTGCAACATCAGTACTTCGACGATCTGCTGGCCGACCCGGTAGACCGGGTTCAGGGAGGTCATCGGGTCCTGGAAGATCATCGAGATCTGCTGGCCGCAACGGCGGCGGCGCTGATCGTCGCTTTCCTTCAGGAGATCGACGCCGTCGAACAGGACCTGGCTGTCAGCCGCAAACTCGGTATTGGTCTTGGGCAACAAGCCCATGATCGCCATCGCCGACACCGATTTGCCCGAGCCGGACTCGCCCACAAGGGCGACGGTCGAATGCTCGGGTACGACGTAGTTCACACCTTTCAGGGCTTCAAAACGTTGGCCCTGACCCATGCGGAAAGTGACCCGCAGGTTCTTGATTTCAAGCAGATTCTTTTGGCTCATCATGCATCCTGGCGCTTAGCGGCGAGTGGCTTTGGGGTCAAAGGCGTCACGCAGTACATCGGTGAACAGCCCGAAACAGACCACGAAGGTCGACATGACAATGGCGACGGTCGCCAGTTGCCACCACTTGCCAAGGACCAGCTCAACCGTTACCTCATTGATCATTACGCCCCAGGAAATCGAATCCAGCGGTACGCCAAAGCCCAGGAAGGACAGCACGACTTCGGCCTTGATGAAGTCGATTACCAGTTGTGACAGTTGCACCAGGATCAGGTGGGACACGTTGGGCAGGATATGTATGAACATCATGCGGCCCTGGCTTGCGCCGATGGCATTCGCAGCCTGTACATATTCGCGACCACGCTGCTTGATGTACTCCGCCCGTACCAGTCGGTAGACGCTGGTCCAGCCCGTCAGGCCCAACACAATGATCACCGCGCTGATGCCCTTGGTCCCCACGGCACCGGCAATGGCGAGCACCAGCAGGAAGTAAGGCATGGCGGTGAAGATGCTGTAGAACCATTCCAGGATGTCGCCGATGGTGCGGCCAAAATAGCCGCTGATAGCGCCGAGAACCGTACCGATGGCAACGGCCAGCAGTGCCGCGAGCACACCTACGGTGATCGAGACCTCGCCGCCCTTGATGGCCTTGGAAAGGACATCACGACCCCATTTGTCACCACCCAGCGGCAGGGACTCCGCACGCTTCTCCTCGAAGGAGGGATAGGCCTTGGCGGCTTCGTCGATCTGCGCGTCGTAGCTGGCCAATGGGTCGACAGCACGGGTCGCATCATCCATCGGGATGCTTTCCGGCTTCATCTGACTGTTCTTGCCGAAAGGATTCGGTTCATCGGCCATGAAGCTCGGATTGGCGAACGAGACACCGACACCCTTGCTCCAGTCCTGCGCAACCAGGCCAAATTTGGAGGCCATGGCGAGCGCGAAATAGAGACCGAGTATGAGCATGCAGAACTTGGCCAGGTTGTCGCGCCAGAGGCGCTTGCCGGCAGCCTGCCAAAAGCTTTGTGAGGCTTGTTGAGACATGGTTTTGCTTCCCCGATTATTTGAATTCAACGCGCGGATCGAGCCACTTGTAGAGGACGTCGACCAGCAGGTTGGCGATCATGGTGACCAAGGCGGTGTAGACGGTAATGGCCTTGATAATCGGGAAGTCATTGTTGCTGACGGCCAGCACAATTTCGCCGCCGATGCCTGGAATCGAGAAAATCTTCTCGATCAGGAACGAGCCGATCAGCAAGCCGGGCAGTTGCAGGCCCAGGTTGGTCACAATGGGTACCGCGGCATTGCGCAGTACGTGGACCAGCATTACGCGGCTCTCCCCTGCCCCTTTGGCGCGGGCCGTGCGCACGTAGTCCTGGTTGGCTTCTTCAACGATAAAGGAGCGGTAGAGGCGCAGGCTAGGTGCGACCGAGACCAGCAGGACCAGGAACACCGGCAATGGTGCGTAACGGGTCAGGTTGGTCCAGAGGTCGTTCATGGCCCAACCACTCACCGGGAACCAGCCCAGCACACGACCGACCACGTACTGACCTACGACCACATACAGCAGCAAGCTGATTGACATGGCCGCGGTCGAGATGGTGACGATGGTGCGGTCTGTCAGCGAGCCACGGCGATAGGCCACCCAGGAGGCGAGGCCGACGGCGATCAGGGCGTCCAGCACCCACACCTGCAGCATGATGGTCAGGGTGACGGGCGCGCGTTGCAGCAGCAGTGCGGAGACCGATTCATTGGTACTCCAGCTGCGGCCGAAGTCGAACGTGATGACCTGCTTGGCAAAGATCAGCAACTGCATCCACCATGGGTCAAGCAGGCCGAGCTGGGCCTGGATGGCGGCGATCTTTTCCTTGTTGGGTATCTTGCCGGCCAGGATGACGCTGGGGTCGGCTCCGAACACATTGAAAATAACGAACACCAGCAACATGACCCCGATCATCGTCGGGATCATCTGCCAGATGCGGCGAATCAGGTAGGAAGTCATTTTGCACCCTCGACCAGCTTGCGTTGACCGGTAATTTCCTTGAAGAAGGCATCGGAGTTCGGCTCACGACCGAGGAAACGACGCACCAGTTCCATTTCAGGAACTTGCGAGCCGTTTTCCAGAATGGTCTTGCGGAAGCGCATGCCTACATCGGTATTCATGAAGTTGCCGGCAAAGGCGGAGCGCATGTCCAGCGCCAGCACTTCGGACCACATATAGCCGTAGTAGCCAGCGGCATAGCCACCGACAATATGGCCAAAGGTGCCGGGAAACTCGGTGCCCTTGACATAGCCGAGCGCCGTATCGCCTTCCATCTTCTGCCACAGCTTCAGCGGCTGCTTGGGCAGCGGGCCGGCCAGTGCCATGTCATAGGCTGCGTAGAGCCATTGCCGGGCGTACTTGGTGCCCTGGCCAAACTGCCGAGCCTCGTTCATCTTGGCAATCAGGCCCATGTCGATGGGCTTGCAGCTGGCGCATACCTCGCTCCACAGCTTCAGCGCATCGGGATGGCGTGACCACTCCTCGTACATCTGGGATGGGGCTTCGACGAAATCGCGCTTGGTATTGGTGCCGGCATTGAGGGTGTAGCGTGTCTTGCTCAGGACGCCGTGCATGATGTGGCCGAACTCATGAAACAGCGTTTCCAGTTCTTCCTCATCAAAGCCCTTGCGGCTGAAGTTGGTCACCAGCGAGGAAACCGGGGTGGTGCCGGCAAGCGTGCTGACCTGGCGTACGCTGAATGCCGCGGCGTGCTTGTACTTGCCGTCACGCGGGAACAGGTCGAGGTAGAAGCTGGAGACATACTCCCCGCTCGCCTTGTCGAAGACGTCATAGCCTTTGACATCGGCATGCCAGACCGGCAGTTGCGCGTTCGGACGGAACTCCACGCCGTACAGCTTGCTGGTGACGGCCATCATCCAGTTGATGGTTGCCTCGGTCGGGAACTGGGCGCGTACCGCTTCCTGATCCAGCTGGTAGCGGCTGTGCTTGAGGCGGCTCTCATAGAACGAGAGGTCCCAGCGCTGCAGCTTCGCCTTGGCGTCACCCGTGTGGGTGGCCTTTTCTGCGGTCAGCTCGGCCAGTTCCTGCTTCTCCACCTTGCCGACCTGGTCCTTGACCTTGGCCAGGAAGTCGAGCACGACCTCGGGCTTGCCGACCATATTGGTGCGGGTTGCCCAGGCTGCATAGGAGGGATAGCCCATCAGGGTGGCCAAACGCTTACGCAGTTCGTTCACTTCCTGCAGGATGGCGATGTTCTGCTTGCCGCCGCGCTGCTGATAGGCGGTATACAACTGCTGCCTTACGGTTTCGCGTTCGGCATGCTCCATCACCGGCAAGTACTCGGGGTAGTCGAAACCCACCAAATAGTTGCCCTTGTCGTCCCGCTTGAAGTTGGCCAGCGTTTCGGTTGGCACACCTTCGAGGTCTGCTGCGGTGAAGGTCAGCTTCTGCTTGTTCTCGCGCACATTGCGAGCAAAGTCCTGCTGCAATTTGTCGAGCCGGGCAAATAGCCGGGCTGCTTCCTGACGTTGCTTCGGCGGCAGGCTGACACCCTTGTCCTCGAATTCGTTCAGGATGCCCTTGATGGTCTCTGCGTCGATGGCGTCGGCAGGCTTGACCGCCTTGAAGCGCTGGTACAGGGCCGCGCTCTGCATCACATCGTTCATCACGGCCGATATCTTCAGGCCGCAAGCCTCATAGGCCTGGCGAACCTTTTCATCGGGGTGTACGTTGGCGAGCAGGTCACCACCCCACCAGAACTCCCCCAGCGTGCCCACGCTCGCGCTCCATGGCTTGAGCACGGTACCCGGGCTGGCTTGCGTCAGCGGCAGTTTTTCAATCACCGTCGCTGCGGTCTTGATCTGCGCTATGGACGCATCGCAAATGCGGGGTACATCGGCAGCGCTTGCTTGGCTGATCTCACCGCGTTCTGCGGCAATGGCGATTGGTGCCCACAGGCAGGCAATCAGCAGGCTGATCTTGTTCATAACGTCTCCACTAGTCTCTGAGCGGCTATAGGTATGCGAGTTACTTGGCCTGCTGGCCCTGGCGCTTTAACCGCTGTGCCATATCGATGTCCCACATCAGGAAATGCGGGAACTGATCGGGGTGCGGCACGTAGCCCATCACCCACGGCTGGGACAGGAAGGTATCAACCTTGTAGAACTCGAGCATCCATGGCGCGTAGGCGGCGACGATACGGCTCATCTGGCGCAGTTTTTCGGTACGCACTTCCGAGTCGGGCATGGAAGCGATCTCTTCGTACAGCTTGTCGAAATCCTTGTTCTGGAAACGGGATTCGTTGGCCGGGCCGGAGTTGGGGCCGTACAGCAGCTGCATGAAGTTTTCGGCGTCGGGATAATCGGCATTCCAGGCGCCGTAGGCCATCTGGTATTTGCCGTTCTGACGCGCATTGATCAGGTCGGGGAATTGGACCTTCTTCACATCACTCTTGATCTTGAGCCGGTTCCAGGTAACGAGCACGTGCTCTTCATCGTCACGTGTGTCCTTACCGATCGAGGTCAGGTAGGTGATCTTCAGCGGCTTGCAGCCAGGCGCTTCACGCCATCCGTCACCATCGCAGTCCTTGTAGCCGAACACATCCAGCATGGCGTTGCCACGAGCGGGATCAAAGCGCAGCAAGGCATTACGGAACTTGGGGTCGAAACCGGCGACGTTGGGGCCGATAGGCGAGTAGGCCTGCTCCACCGTCCCCATCTTCACTACCCAGTTGTTCCAGGCGCTGTTGAAGGCCAGCGAGAAAGCGCGCCGCAAGGCGACCTGCTCAGGCTTGTAGCCGCCAACGGTCGGGTCTTCCATATTGAACATCTTCCACTGCACCGACTGGGAGAGTTCACGGAAGTGTTGCCAATGGAACTTCTGATACTTGGGCGCGAGCGAACCGCCAGGCGCAACGGTGTTGGCGAGGTTGGGGTCCAGCTCGGCCATGATTTCCAGGCCGCCATCGTCGAATGCCAGCCAGGCCGATTGAGGCGACTCGATGATGCGGATATCCACGACACCAACCTGCGGGAACACCTTGCCCTGCAGGATCTTGACCATGGCGGGATCGATGTTCTGGCCGCCGGCAACAGGCTCATAGCGATAGCCGCGATAGTTAGGATTGGCTTCGAGGACGATGCGGTTGCGACGCTCCCAGGTGCGCAACTTGTACGCGCCGGTACCGACGGGATGGGCGTCGACATCTTCGCCATATTTCTCGATCACTTCGCGCGCCATGCCGCTGGTTGCCGGCATTGCCAGTATCTGCGGGATCAGGAAATCGGGGCGCTTTAGATTGAATTGCAGGGTGTAGCGATCAAGCGCCTTGATACCCTCGATCGGGCTGTCATAGTCGAACTTGCCCGACTTCTGTGCCGCTGCAATCTTTTCATCCAGGCCAATCAGCTTGCCCTTGATGATGAAGTCCCATGGCGCACCGCGATTGGCGGGATCCACGATCCGTTGCAGCGAATAGACGAAATCCTGCGCGACCAGTTCACGCTTCTTGCCGCCAAAGGCAGCATCATCGGCAAAGTAGATGCCCTTCTTGATGCGGATGGTGTACTGCTTGCCATCAGCCGTCATCTGGGGAAGCGACTCCGCTACCTTGGGCACCAGCTTCATGGGGCGCGCCAGGTAGTCATATTCGTACAGCGATTCGAATATGGTGAAGTTGATGTTGTTGGAGTAGTGGTCGGTGTACTTCGCCGGGTCAAAACCCGCTTCCGGAGCGCGGAAGTAATAGCGCAGTACCTTGTTCATATCTGCCGTTTGAGCTGCGGCAGGTGAGACAAGGCCGGCAACGAGGCAGGCCAACCCTGCGAACGTAGCAAGTTTCATGGTCTTGAAGATCGCTATGGAAAACGGCTGGTGGGAGAAGGGGCAAGCAGGGGGATCGCCCCCGTATTGCACCCGGAGCAACGGTAAATGCAACAAGGGCAGGTGTGACTGAAGTCACCCCTGCCCTACTGAATCAACGCTGTTGGGCGTAATAAGTCCAGAGACGCGCCAGATCGGCGGTACCATCGGTGCCCTTGACGGTCTTCAGGGTCTGGATGGCCTTCGCCTTCTGGCCTGCAATCTGATAGGCGATACCAAGACGCAGCTTGGCGTCATCCGGGCGCTTCAGATTACCCTTGGCAATGCCTTGTTCGATCAGTGCAATGCCCTTGGCGGCCTGGCCGGCACCCACGTAGTTCATGCCGACGCTGACCAGCTGCGAGCCGTCTGCAGCCGCGGTCGCATCCTTCTCGGTCTGAGCCTGGGTCTTTTGCTCGTCGGCGAGACGCTTGTTAGCAAGGTCACGCAAACGCTTCTGGCGCTCGGCTTCGGCGCCGCTACCGAAGACATTGCTGCTGAAGGCCTGGTCGACGATCTTCTTGCCTTCGGCGTTGAAGCCTTCCTGCAGTGCAAGCTGAGCCATTTCCATGTAGTCGTTGGCAGAAACCAGGTTGCCAGTGGCGAGCTTGAGACGGTAGACGTCCAGTGCCAGGCGATCAGCGAAACCGCTCTTGCGCTGGAGACGATTGATGATATCGGTCCAGACCGACTTGTCTGGGTAGTGAGCAACCAGCTTTTCCAGCGTGCCAATGTAACCATCGGTATTGCTGAGCTTCAGGTAGCAGTTCGCAAGCAGTTGCAGCTTGTCCTTGGCGGGCGTGCGGCCAGCCTTTTCGTCGGCGTTGACCTGTGCCTGCAGATCCTTGGCGGTCGCAGCAAAGTCACCACTCATGTAGCGCAGCTGCGGGATCAAACCGGTGATCTGCGAATTGGTACCACCTTCCTTGGCGTAGCGATTCGCCCAGACGGCAGTACTGTTGTAATCCTTGGCGCGATAGAAGGCGCTGACCAGTGCTTCCATGGCGCTCAGCTTTTCGGCGCCGGACATCTTGCCCGAACCCATTGCGGATTCAAGGGACTTGGCTGCCAGTTGCGCATCGCCGGCACCTGCTGCGGCAAAACCACGCATCCGGTCAACGACGAAGGTCTCGTACCCACTCTTGTTCGGCGCAGCTGCAGCCTCGTTGATCTTGGCGAGCGCTTCCTTGTACTTCCCGCTCTTGAGCAGGCCACTGGCGGCTTGAAGGGGCTTGCCCACTTCAGGTCGGACAGTATCAGACTCTGCCATGACAACGGCAGGACTGGTGGTGATGGAAGTGAGGACGGGGAAACCGAGTGCAGCCCACAGGAGCAGACCGACGGAGAAAGGACGTGTACGCATCGTTGTTCCGACTTTGCCGTAGCGTGAAAAAACAAAGCGCGACGGCACCGCTGAACGATGCCGTCGCCGCCTGGTACGTATTACATAAACTGTTCGTTACCGACCATGCCGATCTTGGTAACACCAAGACGCTGGGCCGCAGCCATCACCGCTGCAACATCCTTGTACGGAACAAGTTTGTTGGGCCGCAGGTGAACTTCCGGCTGATCAGGGATGGCAGCGTATTCCTGGAACTTGGCTTCGAGTGCCGCATGATTCGGCACAACTTGACCGTCCAGGAAAACCGTACCATCAAAGTCGATATCGACACGATGCACGATCGGCTCGGTAGTTTTCGGCGGCGGATTGCCAGCCGGCATATCGAGCTTCACGGCATGCAACTGCACCGGGATGGTGATGATCAACATGATCAACAACACCAACATCACGTCGATCAACGGCGTGGTGTTCATCTCGGCCATAACTTCCGGATCGCCGGAGCTATTACCAGAGCCTACATTCATGCCCATGGCTTATCCCTCGTTAATTGGCTTGCTTAGCCACGCGGTGGCGGCTCAGTAATAAAGCCGACCTTCACGATACCAGCACGCTGACAGGCCACAATGACGCGACCGACAAATTCGTAGCGAGCGCCCTGGTCACCCCGGATCTGAACCTCAGGCTGAGGTGTCTTCACCGATTGTTCCTTGAGCTTGCTCACCAACGTATTGTTGTCCGGCACGAGAACCTGGTTCCAGAACACATCGCCATCCTTGTTGACGGAGATGTTGATGTTCTCTGGCTTGGTCTCGTTAGCCTTGATCGTTTCGTTTGGCAACTTCACCGGGACGGTGTGCGTCGCAACCGGGATGGTGATCAGGAAGATGATCAGCAACACCAGCATGACGTCCACGAGCGGGGTGGTATTAATTGCCGATACCACCTCGTCTTCGCCGCCGGAGTCATTTCCGACGTTCATTCCCATGGCTTAGCCTCGCTTGGACGTCTGGGTCTGGGCGTTGCTCATCAGCACGTTGTGCAGATCGGCGCCGAAGGCACGAACTTGTTCCATACCGGTCTTGTTACGACGAACCAGCCAGTTGTAACCCAGCACGGCAGGCACGGCAACTGCCAGACCAATGGCGGTCATGATCAGCGATTCACCGACCGGACCAGCAACCTTGTCGATGGAAGCCTGACCGGACATGCCGATGGCGACCAGTGCGTGGTAAATACCCCAAACGGTACCGAACAGACCCACGAACGGAGCGGTCGAGCCCACGGTAGCCAGGAAAGCCAGGCCGTCTTGCAGGCGGTTCTGAACGTTTTCGATCGAACGCTGGATGGACATGGTCACCCAGGTGTTACGGTCGATCTGGTCCAGCAACGCACCTTCGTGGTGTTCGTTGGCGTTCACGCCGCTTTCGGCGATGAAGCGGAAGGCGCTGCCTTCGTCCAGGGTGTTGACGCCGGCCTTGACCGAACCAGCACTCCAGAACGATTCGCGAGCCAGCTTGGCTTGACGCATCAGCTTGAACTGTTCGAACAGCTTCGTAACCATGATGTACCAGGTACCCATGGACATGATGACCATGATCACCAGGGTGCTCTTGGCAACGAAGTCACCTTGGGCCCACAGGGCGCCAAGACCGTAAGGGTTGTCAACGACGACCTTGTCGTCGCCGGCGGGAGCGGCCGGGGCGGCTGGCGCGGCTACTGCAGCATCAGCGGCAGGAGCAGGGGCTGCAGCGGCATCAGCAGTCGCTGCCGGAGCCGTAGCTGCCGGAGCGTCTTCTGCGTATGCAGCCTGGGAAACAAAGAGTGCCGCTGCCGGGGCAGCAACAATTGCAACGGCCGCGAAAATTGCGGACAAACGGTTGGCTACAGACATGATGCTTCCAGTTCCTTAGCTTAGATTGATCGGCAGAGCCGAAACTTCCTGATTTAACATCGCAATCCACCGACGCGTTATAGAAGCCGTCGGATTGCACGCCAAAAAATTACTCGTCAACCAGAGTAAACACCGCAGGGTAGTAAGTCGTGACATCCACCCCTTGACCACGGCAGCTCAAACGCTTCACAGCGCCAACAGCCAGCGAATTCACCTTCGGGTTGCTGGACTTGACCACGCGAGCGCTCTTGATTTCACCACCTGCGCCGATCACGACTTCAACCGTCGCTTCAGCCTTGGTGATTTCTTCCTTAGCGGCCAACACAACCCACTTGTCCTGCATGGCTTGACCTACTTCTGCCACGTTGGAACAAAGACCTTTAACGCTAGGCGGAGCTGCCGGTGCAGGTGGTGCAGATTGCACAGGCGGCGGAGCTGGTGCGAAAGTGGTCTCAGCAGGCTTCACTGTCGTCGCGGCCTGAATGGCGTTCACCGGGGGCGGTGCCTGCACTTGGACTTCAGGTGGTGCAACGAAAGATGGTGGAGGCGGCGGTGCCTTCATCTCCGGAGGAGGAGGTGGCGGAAGATCAGGTGGAGGAGGAGGTGTGACTTCCTCGATGATCTTGGTCTCTAGCGGCTTCTGAATAATCTGCATCACTTTGTGACCCAAACCATTCATCAAAGCCCAGGCCAGTAATGCGTGCAAAAGGATGACGAAGCCAAAGCCGATCAAATGCTTCGCAGGATTCCTCTGCTGCTGCGCAAAATCCATGTTTTACCCTCTATACCCGCCACGCCGTAAGGCAGGATTAAGCAACGTCAACAAGCAAAGCGGGTTACGCTGAACTTGCCATCCCAAATTGATTTATTACGCCAAGCGATGCGGTACATCTAAATTAGCGCAGACTTAACTTTCAAATCTAGCACTAACAATGCTCAGCATCAACCAATTCAAGATCGGCGACAGCCCGCAAAACAACACTCAGGATGGGACAATACCACTAAAAGACATGCTCATACCACTCAAGACAATCTGTAGGTTTTTTTGTTGTCTTTTTGCGACAAAGGCCACTTACGTGGCCTTTGTCTTGTGGTGTTTGGCGCGCCCGAAGAGATTCGAACTCCTGACCCCTTGGTTCGTAGCCAAGTACTCTATCCAGCTGAGCTACGGGCGCATTTCTTGATTGCGACATCTAGTTATATGTTTGGTGGCGCGCCCGAAGAGATTCGAACTCCTGACCCCTTGGTTCGTAGCCAAGTACTCTATCCAGCTGAGCTACGGGCGCGCTGCAAACTACTAAATATCTTGATTGGCGGAGAAGGAGGGATTCGAACCCTCGATACAGGTTTATGCCCGTATGCTCCCTTAGCAGGGGAGTGCCTTCGACCACTCGGCCACTTCTCCGTCTCAAGAGGTGCGCACTATAGCGACGCCTTTAAGCCCCGTCAAGCGTTCATGGCTCTTGATCGAGATTAAATGCTTTGTGCAGCACGCGTACCGCCAGCTCCAGGTACTTTTCGTCCAGCACTACCGAGATCTTGATCTCGGAAGTAGAGATCATCTGGATGTTGATCCCCTCTTCTGCCAGCGTGCGGAACATGGTGGATGCGATACCGACATGCGAGCGCATGCCGACGCCGACTACCGACACCTTGCAGATCTTGTCGTCGCCGGAGATCGACTTGGCGCCGATATGGCCCTGTACGCCTTCCAGGATGCCCAAAGCCTTCTGGTAGTCATTGCGTGGTACGGTGAAGGAGAAGTCGGTGTGACCCTCCATGCCCACGTTCTGGATGATCATGTCGACATCAATATTAGCGTCCGCCACCGGGCCCAGGATCTGATAGGCGATGCCAGGCTTGTCGGGTACGCCGGTCACATTGATGCGAGCCTCGTCACGGTTGAACGCAATGCCCGAGATGATGGCCTTTTCCATATTGTCTTCTTCCTCGAATGTGATCAGTGTCCCCTCCCCTTCCTCCTGGAAGCTGGATAGGACGCGCAACTTGACCTTGTACTTGCCGGCGAACTCGACGGAGCGGATCTGCAGCACCTTGGAGCCCAGGCTGGCCATTTCCAGCATTTCTTCAAAGGTGACCGTCTTCAGGCGCCGGGCTTCCGGCACCACGCGTGGGTCGGTGGTATAGACCCCGTCCACGTCGGTATATATCTGGCATTCGTCAGCCTTCAGGGCTGCAGCCATGGCTACGCCGGTGGTATCCGAACCGCCACGACCCAGGGTCGTGATGTTGCCGTCGGCATCCGCTCCCTGGAAGCCTGCCACCACCACCACTCGCCCTGCGGCAAGATCGGCACGTATGGCAGCATCGTCAATATGCTGGATACGGGCCTTGGTATGGGAGCTGTCGGTCATGATCTTGACCTGGGCGCCGGTGTAGCTGCGTGCTTCCAGGCCTATGTCTTTCAATGCCATGGAGAGCAGGCCTATCGTGACTTGCTCGCCGGTGGAAATGATGACGTCAAGTTCACGTGGATCTGGTTGGGCCTGGATTTCCTTGGCCAGGGCGATCAACCGGTTGGTTTCGCCACTCATGGCGGATACGACCACGACAATGTCGTGTCCTTCCGCCCTGTATCTTGCAACGCGACGAGCCACATTCTTGATCCGCTCAGGCGAACCCATCGATGTGCCGCCGTACTTCTGGACGATTAGCGCCATTCCTTCCCTCGGGGTATTGCGTAGAAAGGCATTGAATCTAAAGAAAGCCATGCGTGAATACAAGGACGCGATGACTACGACAATTAGAATATTTCGAACAAGCAGATGGATGGTCGAGCTATAAGCAGGCGGTCAATACCACTTCGACGGGAGGATGTTTGCCGTCCCGGACATGCGGCGCTGCAACATCATTCGGTAAGGCGCATATGGTATAAAGCCGCTTCCTCCACCACGCGCCTTGGTTCGCCAAGCGACGCCTACTGATGAATCGCGGTTTCTATACCATTCTTGCCGCGCAGTTCCTGTCCGCGCTGGCTGATAACGCCTTGTTCATCGCTGCACTGGCCTTGCTCAAGGCGCAGCAGGCACCGGCTTGGCATCAATCGATGCTGCTCTGGTGTTTTACCGTTTCTTACGTCGTGCTTGCTCCCTTTGCCGGCTCCTTTGCCGACTCCATGCACAAGGGGCGTGCGATGATGCTTTGCAACGGTATCAAGCTGATGGGCTGCATCGGCATGCTGGTTGGCCTGCCTCCACTCATTGCCTACGCCATCGTCGGTTTTGGTGCGGCTGCTTACTCCCCTGCCAAGTACGGCATCGTCACTGAATACCTGCCTCATGATCAGTTGGTCGCGGCCAATGGCTGGCTGGAGGGGGCGACGGTCGGGGCTATCATCTTCGGCACGGTACTTGGCGGCTGGATTGCCGGCCCGCATATGTCGGCCTGGCTGGCTACCACACCCCTGGCGGTGCTTTCCGGTCCGATGTTTGCCTTGATCGTACTCGCGCTGCTTTACCTTGCCGCCGCCTGGGTCAATCTCTACGTGCCCAAGCTCAACGTGGAACTCAAGCCCATTCATTTCAACCCGGGCTATCTGGTTCGCGAGTTCTGGGAGTGTGTCGTCAAACTCTGGCGTGACCCGCAGGGGCAGTTGTCGCTGGGTGTGACGACCCTGTTCTGGGGAGCGGGTGCAACCATGCGCCTGGTCGTCATTAACTGGGCCATCATCTGGTTGGGCTTCAACTTTCAGCAGGCTACCTTCCTGGTGGCCATCGTGGCGTTTGGTACCGCTGCCGGCGCCATCATTGCGGGGCGCCTTATTCCCCTGCGGGAGGCCTTCCGTGTCTTGCCTGCCGGCGTGGCCATGGGCGTGATCGTGATGAGCATGCTGGCGATCAATAATGTCGCACTCGCAGCGGTGCAGATGTTCGTGGTGGGGGCATTGGCGGGTTTCTTCGTGGTGCCGCTCAATGCCATGCTGCAGCACCGCGGGCATATGCTGATGGGCGCGGGGCATTCCATCGCCGTGCAGAATTTCAACGAGAACCTGGGCATTTTGGTGATGGTGGGGGCGCATGCCCTGCTGGTGAAGTACTTCAGCAGTCCGCTCAGCGACAATATGCGCGGGGAGGCATTGGCCTACTTCCAGCATCTGGGTGGCATACCGCCGATGTACGGCATCATTATCGGCTTTGGCCTGTTGCTGATCATTTCCATGCTCTACATCATGCGCTTGCATCGCCGGGGTGTTGCCGCAGGCATCATGCATGACTGATCGGTACCGCGGTTGCGCTGGATAGAAAAGAAAAACGCCTCTCGTTGAGAGGCGTTTTTTTTGATCGGCTTCAACCTATCGTCACATAGCCCGGTGTCGCCTGGACCCTGTCCAACCAGGCGCGAATGGCCGGATACTCGGCCAAGGAGAAGCCGCCCTCCTCCGCAACGTGCGTGTAGGCGTACAGTGCGATATCGGCAATCGTGTAATGCTCCCCGGTGAGAAAGGGAGAGGATTGCAGCCGCTGCTCCATCACCCCCAGCGCACGATAGCCTTGTATGCGCCGCTTGGCGATCTCGTCCGCCAGCGTCGTCGCCTGGTCCGTGAACTTGATCCAGAACCTCACGGTGGCGACATACGGTTCGTGGCTGTACTGCTCAAAGAACAACCATTGCAATACCTCTGCGCTTGCACGGCGTTCGCGCGGCCAGAGATCGCTGCCGTCGGCCAGATAGCAGAGGATGGCGTTGGATTCGGAAAGGAAGCTGCCATCGGGGAGTTCCAGCACCGGTACCTTGCCATTGGGGTTCTTGGCCAGAAATGCCGGCGTGCGGGTCGCACCGCTGCGGGTATCCAGTTCCTGCCAGCG
This sequence comes from Chitinimonas naiadis, assembly GCF_054780835.1. NCBI lineage: Bacteria > Pseudomonadati > Pseudomonadota > Betaproteobacteria > Neisseriales > Chitinibacteraceae > Chitinimonas > Chitinimonas naiadis. Next base: position 544,945 of record NZ_BAAGVO010000007.1, read on the forward strand.
ATAAGGAAGATCCAATTGCTCCAATGCCAGCTTGAGCTTGTAGCAGTTGCCCGATTGCGCCATGCCGTGGACGGTATACATCGGTCACCCTTTCTCTAACGTGTCAGGCAAGCGCCCAGTTGATCGGTGTCTTTTGCTGGCGCTGCAGATAGTCGTTGGCGGCGGAAAAATGCCCATTACCCAGAAAGCCGCGATGGGCGGATAAGGGTGAGGGATGGACCGAACGCAATATGCAGTGGCGGTTTGGGTCGATCAGATCGGTCTTTGCCTCTGCATAGGCGCCCCATAGCATGAAGACGATACCGCTTTGCTGTTCCGCCAGGCGTGCCACCAGCGCATCGGTAAAACGTTCCCAGCCTCGTTTGCGATGCGAACCTGCCTGTTCGGCCTCTACGGTCAGTACGCTATTGAGCAGCAGCACACCCTGCCTCGCCCAATCGCTCAAGTCGCCATGCTGCGGCGGATTGTGGCCCAGGTCGCGGGCGATCTCCTTGAAGATGTTCTTGAGCGAGGGCGGCGGCCGCACGCCGGGAGGCACCGAAAAACTCAGCCCGTGAGCCTGCCCTGGGCCGTGATAAGGGTCCTGGCCGAGGATGACCACCTTGACGTCATTGGGCGCCAGCGATGTCAGGGCACTATAGCGCTGCTCCGCAGGTGGGTAGATGGTCTTGCCCTTCGCCGCTTCGGCGGCCAGGAAGGTTTGCAGTTCGGACCAGTAAGGCTGGGTTGTCTGGTCGGCCAATAGTTGCGACCAGGCGGGTGGAAGATTATTCGTCATGGGGATGTTTGCGTTCAAAGACTTCTCGCCGATGCCGGCGGAAGATGGTTTTTTCAAGCCAATCCTGCAGTTCGACATCCAGGTGCTGGAAGCGCGCCTCTATCTGCCATTGGCCCGGCGCAAGCTCGTTGCAAGCCGTGACCTGTGCTGGCAACTGCAGAGCCTGGGGAATGCCGGGCGAAAGATGGAGCGCGAGTGTGCCTTTGCTGCCAATGGTGATGGCCTGCTTGGTCGCCCAGCGTGCCCCTTCACCGTTCAGCTCCAGCTGTTGTCGCGCCGGCAAAGGTTCGCCGCGGGCAAGAAGCTGCCCCAGCAGTTGCAGGGTGAGATCCAACCTGGCTTCCATGGCTTGCCAGCGCAACGCATCCGGCCCGTCTTCTTCGTCCAGATGGGGTGGTGCAGCTTCCTGCAGCGCCAGTACCCTGAGCAGCAATACCCCGTCGGTGCCGATGGGGGTCTGCTCGGGCAGCCAGGCCATCGGTGCATTCAGCTTGATCGATAAGGTGGGAGGCATGGCTAACTCCACTTGCTGTGCATGAATGGGGGGCATATATATGGCGCCCCGTTGGTCTCAATGGTTCCTGAACCCCGTGCCGACATAGGGCTCGACGGATAGGTTGATTATACGCGCCCGGCCACTGCCGCTTGATCCAGGTTAAGAATGCGACGGATCTGTCCCCGGCTCGGGGAGCTCGGGAGTAGAATCCCGTCCGTTCCACCTAACCACTACGCACAATCGACCGTGCCGTCGCCTTCCAGAATCTGCCATGTCAAATCAGCCGTTCAGCCCATCCGACCTGAGTGCATTCCAGCAGCAGGGTTTTGTAATTGTCCGTGGTCTTGCCGATGCAGCGCTGCGTGCCGAGTTGTTGGCTGTTGGTAAGGATCATCTGGCCCGTGCGGTCGAACCAATCGAATATGAAGCCGACACGCATTATCCAGGCGCACCGACATCGCGTAGTGCAGACGGAGGTGCAACGGCGAGGCGCCTGCAGCAAGTTTTTGCCCGTGATGCGGTTTTCCGGCGGTGGGCGCTGGACGGTCGGGTGGCAGACAGGGTCCGGCAATTGCTGGGCAGCGACCAGATCGCCTTGACTCAGGCCCACCACAATAGCCTGATGACCAAGCAACCGGCGTTTTCGAGCGTGACCCACTGGCATCGGGATATCCGGTATTGGAGCTTCGAGGACAGCAATCTGGTCTCGGTTTGGCTGGCGCTCGGCAAGGAGGTACGCGAGAACGGCTGCCTGGGTTTCTTGCCGGGTACCCATCGCATGGATATCGACGTCGAGCGGTTTGAAAACAGGGCTTTCCTGCGCCCGGATCTGGATGAAAACAAGGTCCTGATCGATGCCGCGGTGTTCCCTGAGCTGGAGCCGGGCGATGTCGTTTTCTTTCACGCTCAGACCTTCCATGCTGCGGGCTGGAACCGGACCGATGCCACCAAGTATTCGCTGGTCTTCGGCTATCACCGCCAGGACAACCTGCCGCTGCCAGGGTCCCGCAGCGCCAGCCTGCCCGCTATCAAGCTCGATTAGACAATTCAGGGTCCCGGTCGTGAAGTGTGCTGCCATATCGGCCATGACAGTCGGACCTTGAACGACCTGCCTGTGTCTGCCTTGTAGGCGGGGCTTCCGCTATGGTGCTTCTATACAAGGAAGAACCCGCTCATGCCCAACACCCTGCTCTATGCGATAGCGACCCTTATCTGGGGTTCGACCTGGCTCGCCATTACCTTTCAGTATGGGCAAGTGCCCGCCAGTGCTTCAGTGGCCTACCGTTTTTTGCTGGCAGGGGTGTTGATGCTCGCCTGGTGCGCCATGCGCGGCGAACGACTGCGCCTGAGTTTGCGTGAGGCGGGTTGGGCATCGCTGCAGGGTGTCTTGATGTTTGGCATCAGCTACATGCTGGTCTATGAAGCTGAGCGGCATATCGCCTCGGGGCTGATGGCCGTGCTCAACTCCAGCATGGTCGTGATCAATCTGCTGGGTATGCGATTGGCCTTTGGCCGGACCATCGACGGTAAGTCCGCGCTGGGGGCCGGTCTCGGTATTGTCGGGATCGCCTTGGTATTCTGGCCGGAGCTCAATGGCGTGCGTGATGCGTCGAGCTGGTTGGGCGTAGGCTGCGGTCTCGCCGCGGCCTTCCTGGCATCCCTGGGTAACCTGGTTGCCCAGCGGAACCGCAACCATGCCCTGCCTCTTTTGCCGGGTATCGGCTATGGCATGCTGGTCGGCGGCGCAACCGCATTGATATTCACGCTGGCAACCGGGCAATCGCTGGTCTGGGATGGCCGTCCGGCCTATCTGTTATCCCTGCTCTACCTGGCCGGCTTTGGTTCGGTGTTGGCTTTTGCAGCCTACCTGACCTTGCTGGGACGTATTGGCGCGGCACGATCAGGTTATGTCGCGGTGGCGGTGCCTATCGTCGCCTTGCTGCTGTCCGCATTGTTTGAAGGTTTTGCCTGGCGCATCTGGACCGTAACGGGAATCGCCTGTGCCGTGGTCGGCAATATCATCATGCTGGCGGATGTCGGCGGCTGGTTGCGTCGCCTGGGTTGGACGCGGTTAGCGGCCAGACTGCCGTAAACATTCATAGAGACAGATTGCCGTCGCCGCACCCACATTCAGGGATTCGAGGCCCGCACGCATGGGGATGGCCAGACGCAGATCCGCCAAGGCCAGCAACTCGGTGCTGACGCCACTCCCTTCGCTTCCCATCACCAGGGCCAGATCTCCGTGCAGATCGGCGGCGTAAAGCGACACGCTGCCCTGCAAGGCCGTAACGGCCTTGCGACCGCAAAAAGCGGCCAGCAGTACGGGCAGATCTGCTCGTTCGAGTATGGGGAGCAGGAAGTGCGCGCCCATTCCCGCCCGCATGACCTTGGGTGACCAGGCGTCGGCACACGCCGGGCTAAGCCAGACCTGATCGACCCCCGCCGCCGCCGCTGTCCGAAGAATGGAGCCGACATTGCCTGGGTCCTGCACGCCATCCAGGGCCAGTATCAGTCCACTGGTGGCAGGCGTTGCCGCCTTGGGATAGTGCCAGATGGCGAGTATGCCGCTGCTGGACTCCAGTTCGGTCAATGACGCAAAGAGCGCATCGTCGATCAACGTGGGTGCTTGTGGCAGCCGGTCCACCAGTGTCTTGATCTCCGGCCGCGTCAGCGCGCTTTGCGCCACCAATACCTTCTCTGGCGGTAAACCGGCGTCCAGCGCAGCCGCCAGCAAATGAGGGCCGTCCAACAGGGTTTGCCCTGTTTTCAACCGCTCTCGGCGTTGGCTACCCAGCTTGGCGCAGGCTTTGATCAAGGGATTTTGGCGGGATTGAATCAGGTCCATGGAGCAATGCTATTGAAGCCGGCCTGGGCCGGTAGATCGGAAACGGCCACCCTCGGGTGGCCTGATAACGGGGAACTAGCTACCGAGATCGAGCCGCTTTGCCTGCCGCGTCAGGGATTGGCCGGTCATCAGGCAGACCTGCTTAAAGGCGCCGTACTGGGCTTCGGTCAAGGGCGCGCCCTGGTTGTCGGCGTAAAACAGGCCGACCGGCTTATCCTCGACGAACAGGGACATCGCCAGGAAATCACTGCCACCCGAGGCCAGCTTCAGGCTTCGTGGCAACAAAGCCTCGAACTGGGTGCGATTGGTCTGGTTGAGCCAGATGGACTGCGGCTTGAGCATCAGCCGCGTCACGATATGCGGCGTGGAGAGCTCTACCTGCAGCTGGCGTAACGGATCCTCCTCGGCTGCGCCGACAATGTACCGGGTCTTCAGGCTGTTGTGTCCCGGCATCAGCAGGCCGAACAGGATGCGCTTGAAGCCGATGCCTTCGGCCTGGGCACGAATGGCGAGACCCATGATCTGGTTGAAGGAGGCGCCGCTTTGTCCTGCCCGTTGCAGTTCGCGCAGGATATCGCTCAAGGACGGCTTTGCCGGCTCCGTGACGGCCGCCTTCGGGCGGGGCCATTCGCCGGGCAACATGGCCAGCCACCGCGCTGGAGGGAATATCTGCGCATAGGGCCAATCGTTGCGTGCGAAATGCAGCAGGGCATTGGTGATGACTTGCCACACTTCGGCTTCTTCTGACCCCAGCGCATGGGCGGCGAGATGAAGATCGTCGGCCACGCCTTTTTGCCACCAGCCTTGCTGAAGATGTTCGGACAGGCGCAAGGCAGATCGATGCAGCATGCCTCGTTGGCTACTGGCGCCACTATCATCCAGCAAGGTGTTGAAGACCTCAGGCAAGTGCCAGCGGGCGAACAGCGGAAGCGCGACCTGGTCCATGTCCACGGGGGGCGCCTGTTCGGACAGTCCGACTTCAAGGTAGCGCAGCATGCGAGGCAGATTGCCGAGCAAGGCGGTGACGTAGATCTCATCCAGCCTGGCGTCGTAGCGCATATTGCCAAAATCGCGTGCCAGTCTGGCCGCTAGCCGCGCGGAAGCGATTTCCCGCAGCAAGGCAAAATAATGTGCCGGATGCTTGGGGAGCAGCAAGGATTCGATGCTGGGCAGACGGCCAAACTGTTCGACGAAAGTATTCACCCCCATCAGCAGGATGATGCTCTCGATCGCAACGACGTCAGTCGACAGGCTGCCGCGGTCGCGCTGGTTGATATGTCGAAGCGCGTGTGCAGTCAGCAGTGGGTCACGCAGTACCAGCTCTACAATCTCGTCGGTCCGAGTGGTATCCACCCGCTTCGATAGTCCGGCCAGGGCCGCCTTGGTCGATTGCAGGATGGGGAGTGCGCGCCGCTCCCAGAACGACAGCCAGGCTTGCTGCTTGTCGTCTGCCGTGCGGGTACCCTTGGGTTGGTCGGCAGTCAAGGCATTCGCCATAAGTAGAGCTTTCCGCCCTTCCAGTCATTGATTTCGAATTCTTCGTCGGCAGGCATGTCCGGCACCGTGAAGCTGTTACTGATCAGCAGCCCTCCCGGGCGCATTTCCTTCCGTACTTTTTCCCAGAGCGTCGGCATGGCTGCCGGCGACAGGAAGGCATAGACCACATCATAGTTCGCCAGATCCTGTGACATCAGGTCCCCGTGGATCAATCGGGCGGGGCTCTGCGTCAGCTTCAACCTGAGCCAGGCAAACAGCCAGGGCAGCCAGGCGTGTTCCACGCCACTCACCTGAATATCCTGCCTGCGTCCTAGGTGAGCAAGAACGGTGCCTGTACCGGCACCGACATCCAGCAGGCTGGCCTTCGCGGGGACCAGTTTGCTCAGTGCGTCCATTGCTGCGCGGTTGCTGAGATAGAGCGGCACGCGACTGCGGTCGATGCGTCCGAAGACCAGCCAGCTCAGCACGAAGGCAAGCAGATAGAGCCAGGGCGGCAGCGCCAGCCAGAGAAAAAACACCAGCATGGGCGCAAAGAGCAGATGGATTAGCCACCACCAGCTGGCTTGCCGGGACAGAATGGACAAAGCGAGCGCCAGCATCATCTGGCATGGCAGCCAGCTTGCACCAGACCAGCCTGCCCAGCGGGCGATACCCAAGACAATTGCCGTGGCCGCCAGCTGGATGGCGAGTGCCTGGGGAGCTGGCCTCACGGTTTACCGGTTGCTCCGGCTTGAATGGCAGAGGCGGCATCCGTGGCTTGCTCGGGCTCTCCAGGCTGCTTGCCGGCAAGCTTCATGATGTTCTGCTCGGCTTCCTTGTTCAGTACGATGATACTGATACGTCGATTGACTGGATTGGCCGGATTTTCGGTATCGAAGGGGACCGAATCGGCCAGGCCAACGACCCGCAGTATCTTGCCCGCGTCCATACCACCAGTCAGCAACTGGCGGCGGGAGGCATTGGCCCGGTCTGCAGAAAGTTCCCAGTTGCTGTAGCTCTTGTCCCCTGTCGAAAAACCGGCCGCATCCGTATGGCCGGACAGCGAAAGCCGGTTCGGCACGTCATTCAGGATGGTCGAGATTTCCTTGAGAATATCTCCGGCGTAGCTTTCCATCTGGGCGCTACCGCTCTTGAACATGGGGCGATTCTGCTGGTCGATGATTTGTACCCGCAGGCCCTCAGGGGTGATGTCGAGCAGGATCTGGTCCTTGTACTGCGCCAGCTTGCCCGTCGCCGTATTCTTGATGGCGTCCTCGAGCTTCTTTTTCAGATCCTCGAGCTTGCGGCTCTCGCCTTGCTCCGGGCTGCGTCGATAGGCGCCGGCCTTGCGGGAAAGATCCAGCCCCCCGCCCTGCAGCACGCTGGTGGAGTCCCCGGCGCCCGACCCGCCACTCATGGCGACCTTGAGGGGGTTCTGGAAGTATTCGGAGATACCGCGCAATTCTCCCTTGGTGGCCGAGCCCAGCAGCCACATCAGGAGAAAGAACGCCATCATGGCTGTCACGAAGTCGGCATAGGCAATCTTCCAGGCGCCACCGTGATGGCCGTGGCCGCCCTTTTTGATCTTCTTGACGACTATGGGCCGTTGCGAATCGTCGCTCATGGCTGCATTCCTCTAGCTGACGATCAGCCCTTCTTGTTCTTCACATATTCCTCTAGTTCGAGGAAGGATGGGCGGATGTGGCCTTCCATGGCCTTGCGACCAAATTCGACCGCAACCTGCGGAGCGTAGCCGTTCAGGCTGGCCAGCAAGGTGACCTTGATGGTCTGGAATACACGGGTGCTGTCATTGGCCTTGCCCTCCAGAATGGTCGCAAGCGGGCCGACGAAGCCATAAGCCAGCAAGATACCCATGAAGGTACCCACCAGCGCCGCACCGATCAGCTTGCCGAGCTCGGCAGGCGGTAGATGCAGGGAGCCCATGGTATGTACCACGCCCATCACCGCCGCGACGATACCGAACGCAGGCAGACCGTCCGCCAGTTTGGCAAAAAACTGCGAAGGCAATTCGGATTCATGATGATGGGTCTCGATTTCGACATCCATCAGGTTTTCGATCTCGAAGGCATTCAGGTTGCCGCCGACCATCAAGCGCAAATAATCGCAAATGAACTCAACGACGTGATGGTCCTTGGCAATACTCGCGTATTTGGAAAATAGCGGGCTGGCATCGGGATTTTCCACATCGCCTTCAATGGACATCAAGCCTTCTTTACGGACTTTGGATAACACCTCAAACATCAAGGCGAATAAGTCCATGTAGAAAGTCTTGCCATAGGGACTGCCTGTGAAAACGCCCGGCGCCGCTTTCAGGATGCCCTTTAGCGACGAACCATAGGCAACGATCATTGCGCCCAGGCCACCGCCGAAAATAATGACAATCTCTGAAGGTTGCCAAAGAACATGCAGTTCACCACCGTGAGCGGCATAGGCACCAAAAATACAGAGGGACATGAAGATGTAGCCAATGACGACGAACATCGAAAACTGCTCCCAGTGGCGCTATCAGGCCGGTTGGCGCGCAATTAATCTGCGCAACGGTTGGATATTAGTTGTGGAGCGGGGTGAATGACAAACTCAACCTGCGTCAAACCTTACCAGAAGCTGCTTTGACGAGCAGTCAATAGTGCTTTTACCGGGCCAAAACTCTGGCGATGTGCCCTGCATGGCCCCAATTCAGACAACGCAGCAAGGTGTGCAGGCGTTGGATATCCCTTGTGTATGGCAAAGCCGTAGCCTGGATGTATTTTGTCCAGCTCAAGCAGTTCCGCATCCCTTGCCACCTTCGCCAGGATGGAGGCGGCGGAAATCGCAGGCTCCGAGGCATCACCTCGTACGATGGCGCGTCCCTGGCAGGAGAGCCCGGTCGGTACGCGATTGCCATCGATCAGGGCTTCGTGTGGTTGTCGAGCCAGGCCCTCGACGGCACGCCGCATCGCCAGCATGGTGGCCTGCAGTATGTTCAGCTTGTCGATTTCTGCGACCGTGGCATAGGCAATCGACCAGGCCAGGGATTGTGCCTTGATCAGGTCAGATAGCGCTTCACGACGCTCCGCCTTCAATACCTTCGAGTCCGCCAGGCCGACAATGCCATGGTCGTCTCCAAGTATGACGGCCGCGGCGAACACGGACCCCGCCAAGGGCCCCCTGCCCGCCTCATCGACGCCGCAGACCAGTCTCAATGCCGACCCCGGAGATAGGCGACCACGGCATCGGCTGCGCGCTCCGCGGCGTTCTGCCTGAGGTTTTCATGCTGCGCGGTAAAGAGCTCGTGCAGAGCCTCCCCCAGGCGCTTGTCCTCGATGCAGTTGCTCAGTGCCTGCGAGAGGTTCGCGGACGTAGCGTCTGCTTGCAACAACTCCGGAACGACGAAGCGACCAGCCAGTACATTGGGTAGGCCGACATAAGGCAGGCGTAGCTTCTTCTTGACCAGCTTGTAGGTGGTATCGGTCATCCGGTAGGTGATGACCATCGGTTGCTTGGTCAGCATCGCTTCCAGCGTTGCGGTACCGGAAGCAACCAGGATGGCATCTGCCGCCTGCATGGCTTCCTGTGCATGGCCAAACATCAGGCGCAGCGGCAGGTCCAGCGCCTTGTGCTTGTAGCGGGCAGTGTCGAACAGGTCGCGCGTCTCGCGCGTTACCAGTGGCACCAGAAACTGGGCGTGAGGGTAACGCTCATGCAATTGCCGGGCTGTCTCGATAAACAGCTCGGCATGGAATTCCACTTCACTGACACGGCTGCCCGGCAACATGGCAAATACCAGCGCCTTCTCCGACAACCCTAGCGTTTCCCTGACTTCTGCGCGATTGACGGTCACCGGCATTTCATCGGCCAGCGGGTGGCCAACGTAGGTCGCGCGTGCGCCGACCGCATCGTAGAGCGGTTTCTCGAACGGGAAGAGGCACAGCACCTCGTTCGTGGCCGCCTTGATCTTGAGAATGCGCTCACCGCGCCAGGCCCAGATCGAGGGGCTGACGTAATGAATGGTAGGGATGCCAGCATCCTTGAGCTTGCGCTCCAGGCCCAGATTGAAATCAGGCGCATCGATGCCGATGAACAGATCCGGCTTTTCCGCCAGGCAGGCACGACGGATATCGGCACGGATGCCCAGCAATTCGCGCAGGTGCTTGAGTACCTCGATGTAGCCGCGAACGGCGAGCTTCTCGATCGGGAAAAGACTCTTGGCGCCACTGGACTGCATCTTGGGGCCGGCAATACCCGCAAAGCGGGCATTGGGTATACGGCGCTTGATGGCATCGATCAGGCTGGCACCCAGCAGGTCGCCCGAAGATTCGCCCGCGACGATAGCGATCCGTGGGCCATCATGGCCGTCAAACAATGACTGCATGGACAGAGACCTGTTAGCGGATCAGACCGCGGGAGGCGGTCGGGAAGAATTCGACAAAGGCCTGGAGTTCCGGGTGTGCGGCCGCCCGGGCCGTGATCTCGGCACTGGCTTCCTCGAGGCTCAGCCCCTGCCGATACAGCAGCTTGTAAGCCCGTTTGATCTCGGTAATCTGCGGCGCGGTAAAACCACGGCGACGCAAGCCTTCGCTGTTGATGCCTGCTGGCGCAGCGCGATTACCTGCCGCGGTGACGTAGGGCGGTACATCCTGCGTAACGGCGGCGGTAAACGCTGTCATGGCGTGCGCGCCAATCTTGCAGAACTGGTGAATGGTGGTAAAGCCACCCAGGAACACCCAGTCGCCGATATGGACATGCCCTGCCACCGTGGCGTTGTTGGCCAGGATGGTGTGGCTGCCGATATGGCAGTCATGGGCGATATGGACGTAGGCCATGATCCAGTTATCGTCACCCAGACTGGTCAGGCCTTCGTCCTGGCTGGTACCGGTCGAAATGGTCACGAACTGATAGAAGCTGTTGCCGTCGCCGATGGTGAGCCGGGTTGGCTCGCCCTGGTATTTCTTGTCCTGGGGCGCGCAGCCGATATAGGCCGACCCATGAAATACATTGTTCGCACCAATGGTGGTGTGACCCTCGATGACACAATGAGGGCCGACACGCGTGCCGGCACCGATCCGGACATGTTCGCCGATCACGCTGAATGGGCCGATTTCCACATCGTCAGCAAGCTTTGCACCGGGGTGGACCACGGCGCTGGGATGGATGGACGGCATGGCTATTCCTCAGGCGGACGGGGTGGCGGTGGCCTGGTTCGTGGCTACCTTGGCACACATCAGGTCTGCCTCGGCCACTACGCACTCACCCACGCGGGCTACGGCCTTGTACTTGTAGATGTTGCGAACCTGGCGCTCGATGGTGACCTCGATCAGGATCTGATCGCCGGGCACAACCTGGTTCTTGAAGCGGGCATTGTCGATGCCGGCAAACAGGTAGAGATAGCCATCCTTGGGCTTGTCGCCGGTACTTTTGAAACTGAGCACGCCAGCGGCCTGCGCCATGGCTTCGATGATCAATACGCCGGGCATGACCGGATGCTTGGGGAAATGGCCGACAAAGAAAGGCTCGTTATACGAGACATTCTTGAGCGCAACGATGCGCTTGCCGGCTTCCAGCTCGGTGATGCGGTCGATCAGCAGGAAGGGGAAACGATGTGGCAGGTGTTCCAGGATGCCCTGGATATCCATGGTTTCGAGTGCTTGGGTCATGATGTAGGTTCTCCCTCATCGGCATCTTGCCGGCCGATTTTACGTTCCAGTTCTTTCAATCTTTTCGCCATTGCATCCAGCCGACGCAAGTGCGAGGCATTCGCCAGCCAGTCTTCGTGAGACTGCACCGGATACTGGCCGACATAGGTGCCAGCCTTGAGTATGGATTTGCCGATCAAGGTACCGGCCATGATGTTGGCCCGATCAGCGATTTCCAGGTGACCGAGTATCATGGCACTACCGCCAAAAGTGCAGTAGGCACCGATGCGGGTGCTGCCAGCAACGCCGACACAACCGGCCATGGCGGTATGCTTGCCAATATGCACGTTGTGGCCGATCTGGATCTGGTTATCCAGCCGCACACCGTCTTCCAGCACGGTATCACCCAGCGCGCCGCGATCCACCGTGGTAGATGCGCCGATTTCGACATCGTCGCCGATCAGTACGCGGCCAATCTGCGGAATCTTGTACCAGCCCTCACCGTCCCAGGCATTGCCAAAGCCATCCGCGCCAATGACTGCGCCGCTGTGGATGGTGACACGCCGGCCGATGTGGCAGTCGTGGTACACCACCACGTTGGGATGCAGCCAACCGCCCTCCCCGATCGCCACTTCGGCACCAATGCGGCAACCCGCCTCGATAACGACGTCGCTGCCGATGATCGCGTTGGCGCCTATCGTGACGAAAGGGCCGATGCTGGCATTCGCGGCTACCTGGGCATCCGCCGCGATGACTGCGGACGGATGGATACCTGCTGCTGGGCGACGTGGCGGATTGAGCAGGCTGGAAACACGGGCAAAGTAGAGGTAAGGATTCTTGACGACGATGCGCGGCTTGTCGGTCAGGTCCTGTGCATCCGGTCCGACCACGACCGCGCCCGCGGACGAGGCGGCCAACTGCTTGCGATATTTCGGGTTGGCCAGAAAGCCCAACTCATCGGCTTGCGCGGCTTCCAGCGTCGCAACCTGGCGAATCAGAACATCCTCGCCAATCAAATCACCGCCCAGGCGGGCGGTGAAATCGGACAAACGATAAGTCACTGCCAGCCCTTATTTGTCAGCCAAGGATTTGAGTACCTTGTCTGTGATATCGAGCTTGGGATTGATATAGACGGCTTCCTGCAGGATGGCGTCGTACTTTTCCACCGCAGCAATCTGCTGGATGGTGTTGTAGACGCGTTCCTGTATGCCCGACAGTTCTTCGTTGCGGCGGGTATTGAGATCTTCGCGGAATTCGCGTTGCAAGCGGGCCAGGTCCTGCTGGGACTTGACGAGCTCTCGCTCCTTGTTGCGACGCTCGGTCTCGGGCATGGTCAGGCCGCCCTTGTCCAGCTCGGCCTGCCGGGTACGTACGCTATCGGTCAGCTTCTTAAGGTCGCCTTCCCGAATGGCAAATTCCTTCTCCAGCTTCTTGGTGGCCTTAACCGCCGGGCCGGATTCACGCAGGATGCGGTCGAGATTGACGAACCCGACCTTGATGTCCTGTGCCATGGCCGGGGCCATCAGGCCCGCGGCGACTATCAGACTAACAATGCGTTTCACGATCACTACCTCGCAACTTTTGCTTCAAACACGCCGGGACCTATTTGTTACTACGCTAGCCTTGGGCGATACCGGAACAAGTGATATCAGAATATCTGGCCCAGGGAAAACTGGAAGCGTTCCAACTTATCACCTTCCTTGGCATTCAGCGGCTTGGCATAGCTGAATTTCATCGGACCAACCGGTGCCAGCCAACTGAAGGAGATGCCGGTGGAGTAGCGCAGGTCGCCAAACTTGACCTTTTCGCCCTCACCCCACACCGTACCGCCATCGATAAAGGCCGACAGCCGGACCGACTTGTCGAGCTTCATGCCCGGCACCGGCAACAACAATTCGAAATTGTTGACGAAGCGACGATTACCACCGGTGATGTCACTGGTCGTGCTGGTGGTGCCATCGGTGTTGACCACGGTAGAGCGTGGGCCAAGGCTGGATGTCTCGTAACCGCGTACCGAGTTCACGCCGCCGGCGAAGAAGTTGGAATAGAACGGCAGTTTCTGTCCGCCGTAGCCACCACCGTAACCGGCTTCCATGTTCCAGAGGAAGGTGAAGCGCTTGTCGATCGGGTAGAACCACTGCTGCTGGGCGGTCAGCTTGTAGTACTTGATATCGCCACCAGGCAGGCCAGCTTCACCGTTGATGGTGAGCAGCTTGCCGCGTGTCGGGAACAAGGCGCTGTCGCGAGTATCCCGCGCCCAGCCTATGGTACCCAGCCAGGTCAGGTTCTTTTCGCCGTACTTGTTGACGAAGTCGATGTACTGCTGAGGGCTGCTGGAGTAGACCGTCAGCCTTGAGCGCTCACCGGACAGGCCCAGGTTGATGGCGTCGTATTCGCTGACCGGGACGGACCAGCGCAGGCCGCCACCAATCGTGTCGTTCGAGTAAAGACCAATGGAAGTATTGCTCGGTTCGTAGCGACGCTTGTAGATGTCGAAACCACGCGCTACGCCATCCGGCGTTGCGTACGGGTTGGTAAACGACAGGGCGTAGACCTTGGAGCTCGAACTGGTGTTCACTTCCAGCTTGAGGTAGTTACCGCTACCGAAGATGTTCGACTGGGCGATCGAGCCCGACAACACCATGCCGTCCGACTGCGAGTAACCTGCGCCGACCTGGATGTTACCGGTCTGGCGTTCGGTGACCGTGACGTTGACGTCCACCTGATCGGTGCTGTCTGCGACCAGCGGCGTGTCGATGTTGACTTCGGTGAAGTAGCCCAGCACATCGAGACGCTCCTTGGAGCGCTTGATCTTCCAGCCAGCGTACGGCGCTGCTTCCAGCTGGCGCAGTTCGCGACGGATGACTTCATCGCGGGTACGTGTGTTACCGCTGATGTTCACGCGGCGTACGTAGGTCTTGCGGCCCGGATCGACGTAGAAGGTGAAAGCCGCTTCGAACTTGTCCTTGTTGACTTCCGGCACGGCGTTGACGTTGGCGAAGGCATAGCCCTCGTCAGCCAGCCGATCGGAAATCCGGCTTGTGGCGGCATTGATCTTGGCGCGCGAGAAAACCTCGCCCGGCTTGATCTCGACCAGCTTCTGCAGCTCTTCTTCCGGTACGATCAGGTCGCCGGCGAACTTGATGCTGGTGACCTTGTACTGCTGGCCTTCCGTGAGATTCACGGTCAGGAACATGTCCTTCTTGTCGTCCGACAGTGCGACCTGCTGGGAATCGATGTTGAATTCCAGATAGCCGTTATCGAGATAGAACGAGCGCAGGGCCTCGATGTCCGCCTGCAGCTTGGGCTTGGAGTATTGGTTGCTCTTGCTGAACCAGCTGAGCCAGCCACCGGTGTTGAGCTGGAAGTATTCTTTCAGCTCTTTCTCGGGGTATTTCTCGTTGCCGACCAGGTTGATCTGCTTGATCGTCGCGACCAGGCCTTCGGAGATGTCGAACGCGATGCCGACCCGGTTGCGCTCTAGCCGGGTGACGCTGGTCTTGACCTGGACCGAGTACTTACCGCGGCTGTAGTACTGCTTCTTCAGTTCCTGCTCGGCTGCGCCGAGCATGGCCTGGTCAAATGTCCGGCTCTCAGCCAGGCCATTCTCGCGCAAGGCCTTGAGCAGCTGATCGGATTCGAATTCCTTGGCGCCGTCGATCTGGATGTTGGCAATGATGGGGCGCTCGTCCAGCGAGACCACCAGCACACCCTTGTCCGATTCCAGCCGCACGTCGCTATAGAAGCCCGTGGCGAACAGGGCCTTGACCGCTGCTGCGGCCTTTTCGTCGTCGACGCGGTCGCCAACCTTCACTGGCAGATAGTTGAAGACCGTACCGGCTTCAGTACGCTGGATGCCTTCGACGCGAATCTCCTTGATGACAAAGGGTTCGAAAGCGTAAGCGGGAATTGTCAGGCCGAATGCGGCCAAAAGGGCGAGCGAGATCGAGGTCGGTTTCATAAACGGGTCTGGCGAAGCGAACCTGAGTCCGCACCACCGTTGAATGAAGTTTGGGCAGCCGAAATTCCTTCCGGAAACTAGCTACCCACCAAGCGCGTAATATCGTTGAAGAGTGCCACGATCATCAACGCAGCGAGGAGTCCGACGCCCACGCGCTGACCTAGTTCCATGGCGCGCTCCGACACGGGTCGGCCCCGCAAAAGTTCGGCGGAATAATACATCAAATGTCCGCCATCCAGCACCGGCACCGGCAGCAGGTTGAGCACACCCAGGCTGATACTGATCAAACAGAGAAATTCCAGATAGGCGCGTAGCCCGAGCTGAGCACTCTGCCCTGCATAATCGGCAATGGCGACCGGGCCGGACAACTGCTTGTAGGATACATTGCCGGTGACCATGCGCCACAACATACGCAAAGAAAGTGCCGAGGTGCTCCAGGTTTGCTTCAGCGCCTTGCCCATGGCATTCAACGGGCCGTAGCTCACATCCTGGCGCAAGCGGTTCAGCGCATCGACATCCGGTCCGCCGCTGGCGCCGATGCGACCAAAGCGCTGGCCTTTTTCCTCGATCACATCGGGGGTGATCTGCAGGTGTTGCGTACGGCCATCACGCAACACATCAATCTGTGTCGGCATGCCGGGCCGGTTGCGTACCGCCAATGCGAAGCTTTGCCAGTCGCGCGTAGGCTTGCCTTCGACCGACAGGGGTTGGTCGCCAACCTTCATGCCGCTTCGTGTTGCCGGGCTGTTCGGGGTGAGCTCGCGGGCCGAATAGGTGACGATATAGAGGCCGATATGTCCGGCGATATTGCCGTCCACCGCTTCCTTGTCGATATGGCTGAAATCCAGGCGTCGCGTTTGCTCCGCACCGCTTTGCGGCTTGACCTGGAAGACGGCCTCCGCGCGAGCGGATGCCTTGTCTACCAGCGCCAGTTGCACGTCAGCCCAGCTTTCCAGCTTGTCGCCATTGATAGTCAGCAGTTCGTCACCGGGCAGAAAGCCGGCCTGCATGGCCAGCGAGCCTGGCGTGACACTCGCGATGCGCGGCGTAATAACCTGCACGCCATTCATGAAGATGGCCCAGTAGACCAGAATGGCCAGCAGGAAGTTGGCCAAGGGGCCCGCAATGACAATGGTCATGCGCTTGAGCGGCGACTGGCGGTTGAAGGCACGATCCAGCTCTGCAGCAGCAACCGGCCCTTCCCGCTCATCCAGCATCTTGACGTAGCCACCCAACGGAATGGCAGCCAGTTGCCACTGGACTTCGCCGCGCTGCCAGGTCAGCAAGGGTTTGCCAAACCCGATGGAAAAAGTCAGCACTTTCACGCCACAGCGCTTGGCGACCCAGTAGTGACCATATTCATGGATGGATACCAGCACGCCAATAGCAACAGCGAAGGCGGCCAGGGTAATCAGGATGGACATGCTGTTCTCCGGGCTGCGTCAGCCGTTCAATGCTGCTGGTGCAACCACGCTTGGGCAAAGCGGCGAGCCGCGTTATCGGCGGCGATCAGGCTGTCGAGCGAGTCGGCATCAAAGTCATGGGCGACCGCATGCATGGTTGCCGCATTCAGGCTCGGGATGGCGGTAAAGCTCAGCTTGCCATCCAGAAAAGCGGCAACCGCGATCTCGTTGGCCGCATTCAGTACGGCAGGCGCCGCACCCCCGATGCGTAGCGATTCAAACGCCAGATCAAGACAGGGGAAACGCTCCAGATCGGGCTGTTCGAAGTCGAGCCGGGCGATCTGGAACAGATCCAGCGGTGTGACGCCGGCATCGATGCGTTCCGGCCAGGCAAGGCCGTAGGCGATCGGTGTGCGCATGTCCGGGTTGCCCAATTGGGCAAGGACGGAACCGTCGACATATTCCACCATGGAGTGGATGACGCTTTGCGGATGAACGACTACCGAGATGCGGTCCGGGTACAGGTCGAACAGCCAGCGCGCCTCGATCACCTCCAGGCCCTTGTTCATCAGGCTGGCGGAATCCACGGAAATCTTGCGCCCCATGCTCCAGTTGGGATGCTTGACGGCTTGCTCGGGCGTGACTTGTTGCAGCTGCTCGGCAGAGAAGCAGCGAAAGGGTCCGCCGGAGGCGGTCAACAAGATGCGCCGGACCCCCTGCCCTGCCCGGTCGTCAAATGGGTGCGGCAGGCATTGGTAGATGGCATTGTGCTCGCTATCGATGGGAAGCAGCGTAGCGCCTCCCTCACGAGCGGCATCCATGAACAG
The DNA here is from genome assembly GCF_054780835.1 of Chitinimonas naiadis. Lineage (NCBI taxonomy): Bacteria > Pseudomonadati > Pseudomonadota > Betaproteobacteria > Neisseriales > Chitinibacteraceae > Chitinimonas > Chitinimonas naiadis. The sequence goes on from NZ_BAAGVO010000007.1 coordinate 562,364, forward strand.
CTGGCCTGCCATGACCAGTGTTTCCTTGTTGGCCAGCAGCACCCGCTTGCCCGCCTTGGCGGCCGCCAGCGTAGGCTGCATGCCGGTGGCGCCGACGATGGCGGCCATGACGGCATCGACTTCCGGCAGGCTGGCGATCTGTTCGAGCGCGGCCATGCCGGCGAGTGCCTCTATATGAGGTAGTCCGGCTGCCAGGAGTTTTTCACGCAGTTCGGGCAGCCGTTCAGGTTCTGCCAGTACGGCGTAGCGCGGTTGATGCAGCAGGCATTGCTGAACCAGTTTGTCGATCTGGGCGTGTGCGCTCAGCGCCGTGACCCGGTACTTGTCGGGGTGGCGGGCAATGACGTCCAGTGTGTTGACGCCGATGCTGCCCGTCGAGCCCAGTACGGTAATGTTTTGCGGTGTATGCGACATGTCGGTCAGACCGGGAGTCTCGTATAGCCGAACAGCAGGGCGCTGGCTACCGGTATCAATGCCAGCAGGCTGTCCACGCGATCCAGTATGCCACCATGACCGGGCAACAGGGCGCTGCTGTCCTTGATGCCGGCCTGACGCTTGAGCAACGACTCAAACAGGTCGCCGATGACACTGACACCGGTCAGTGCCCAGGCCAGCGGCAGTAACAGCCAGATCGGCAACGTCGCGTACAACGGCGCACCCAGTTCATGCAGGACAACGGCGTAGATGGCCACGGCTACCAGCGCGCCATAGACACCTTCCCAGCTCTTGCCGGGACTGATGCTGGGGGCCAGTTTCTTCTTGCCAAAGGCTCGGCCGGCAAAGTACGCGGCAATGTCCGCCACCCAGGCAATGGCAAGCACCGACAACAGCGCCCACGCACCACCCGGCAGCTCCCGGAACCGGCTGACGCCTGCGAGCGCTGCCAATAGCAGCAGCCAGCCGACGAGAGCCGATAGCCACTTGTACTTCAGCGTCCATTTGCGGCTGAGCCACAGCGGGATGACGATCAGCCAGAACGGCAGGGCCAGCACATCCAGAAATACGCCCCAGGTGCGCGCCAGCGGCAACAGCAGCCACGCTAGGCCCATTGCCGCAAAGCTCAGGACGAACAACACGGTCTCGGTACGGTCGAAGCGTGCCAGGCGTGTCCATTCCCAGGCGCCCAGGCTGAGCGCGAAGCAGGCGAACAGACCCCAACCCAGCGGAGGGGCCAGGAACAGGCTGCCCAGAACCAGGGGCAGCAAAGCCAAGGCAGTAAGTATGCGGGTTTTCAGCATGGGGTACCCTTGAGCTGCTCGCTGGTACGACCAAAACGGCGCTCGCGGTGACGATAGGAGGCAATGGCGGCCTCCAGTGCGGTCCGGTTGAAATCCGGCCAGAACGCATCGGTAAAGTACAGCTCGGTGTACGCCAGTTGCCAGAGCAGGAAGTTTGATACTCGGCCCTCGCCGCCAGTCCGGATGAACAGGTCTGGCTCTGGCGCGTAGGCCATGGACAGGAATGGCTCGAGATCGGCTTCGTCGAAACCTGCCTGCGCTAGTTCCGGCCTGGCCTTTAGCATGGCCTGGGTCGCATGCATGATGTCCCAGCGTCCACCGTAGTCGGCAGCGATCGTCAGGGTCAGCCCCGTGTTGGCTGCCGTGCGTGCTTCCGCCGCCTCGATGGAGCGCACGATCTCTGGCGCAAACCGGTCACGCCGCCCGATCAGGCGCAGTCGGATGCCGTTCTTGTCCAGTTTGGCTACTTCCCGCTCCAGCGCGGCGAGAAACAGCCCCATCAGGAAGGAGACTTCCTCGGCAGGTCGACGCCAGTTCTCGCTGGAGAATGCGAACAGGGTCAGGTAGCTGACACCCAGTTCCGAGCAGGCCTTGACCGCCTCCCGTACTGTTTCAACCCCCTGCTTGTGACCTGCGACGCGTGGCAGGAAACGCTGTTTGGCCCAACGCCCATTGCCATCCATGATGATGGCAATGTGGCATGGGACGTCGGCGACCGTTGGGACTTCCTGGGTGGAGCTTTTGAACAGGGCCACGTTGCGGTTCGCCTTAAACCGTCAGCAGCTCTTTTTCCTTATCGGCAAGCTGCTTGTCGATCTCAGAAATGTATTTGTCGGTCAGCTTCTGCATGTCATCGGTACCACGACGCTCGTCATCTTCCGAGATCAGCTTGTCCTTGACGGCCTTCTTCAGCTGTTCGTTGCCATCGCGACGCAGGTTGCGTACCGCAACGCGGCTATCTTCCGCCTCGCCACGTACCACCTTGATCAGGTCCTTGCGACGCTCTTCGGTCAGCGCTGGCATCGGCACGCGTACCACGTCGCCCATGCTGGCAGGGTTCAGGCCGAGATCGGAGTCACGGATGGCTTTCTCGATCGCTGCGCCCAGCTTTTTCTCGAAAGGCGAGACGGACAGGGTGCGAGCATCCATCAGCGACACGCTGGCAACCTGATTGATCGGTGTCGGGTTGCCGTAGTAGTCGACCGTGATGTGATCGAGCAGGCCGGTATGAGCACGACCGGTACGAACCTTGGCCAGGTTGTTCTTGAGGTTTTCCACCGACTTCTGCATCTTGAGTTCGGTGTTCTTCTTTACGTCAGCGATCATGTTCGCTCCTGTGTCTGGCAGTGTGGCCGGTCTTTATTCCGACCTACATATTGAAAACGCGGACGTAACCACCGTCCGCGCCGAAATATCTTCAACTCCAGGCCTCCGGGGAGTATTCACCGTAGGCCCTTTGCCGGTAGGCAAGCGCAGCACCTGGCCCCTTTCGGTCCCGGCGATAGCTGCCGGTTTGCCTGGCACGCGACCCTGATGCGAACATCAGGGCTGTGACTTGTCAGCAGTGTACCAGCGTACCTTCATCTTCGCCGAGTACCACGCGCTTCAGGGCGCCAGCCTTGAAGATGCTGAATACACGAATGTTCATGTTCTGGTCACGGCAAAGTGCCAGCGCGGTGGCATCCATGACCTTCAGGTTCTTGCTGATGGCTTCGTCGAAGGTCAGTGCAGAATAACGCACGGCGTCAGGGTTCTTCTTGGGATCATCGGTGTAGACCCCATCCACCTTGGTGGCCTTGAGGACGATGTCGGCGTTCATTTCCATGCCACGCAAGGCGGCAGCGGTATCGGTAGTGAAAAACGGGTTGCCGGTGCCGGCGCCAAAGATCACGACCTTGCCTTCTTCCAGGTACTGGATGGCCTTGGGGCGGATATAGGGTTCGGCGACTTGCTGGATGGTGAGCGCGGACTGTACGCGGCTGACCAGGCCTTGCTGGCGCATGGCGTCCTGGATTGCCATGGCGTTCATGACGGTGGCCAGCATGCCCATGTAGTCGGCCGTGGCGCGATCCATGCCTGCGGCGGCAGGTGCAACGCCGCGGAAGATATTGCCACCGCCGATTACGACGGCGACCTGGATGCCCAGCTGGGCCACTTCCTTGATCTCGGCAACAATGCGTTCGACCGTGACCCGGTTGATCCCGTAACTGTCCTCGCCCATCAGCGCTTCACCCGAAAGTTTGAGGAGTATGCGTTTGTAGATGGGGGACTGGCTCATGGGCTCACCTTATATGTTTGGGGGAAATCGCTTCTTTGTAGCAGTACATCCCGGAAAAGTTCTGCAAATCCGGGTGCTACTTGCAAAAACAACCGCCCGGGTCACCCCGGACGGTTGTCTCGTATTACTGGTACAGCTTAAACCTTTGCAGCGGCGGCAACTTCAGCGGCGAAGTCGACAACCTTCTTCTCGATGCCTTCACCAACGATGTACATGGTGAATGCCTTCACGCTGGCGTTGTTGGCCTTCAGCAGTTGTTCGATGGTCTGCTTGTCGTCCTTCACGAACGGCTGGCTCAGCAGCGTAACGTCCTTCAGGAACTTCTGCACGGTACCTTCGGCGATCTTTTCCAGCATGGCTTCCGGCTTGCCGGCTTCCTTGGCGCGCTCAATGGCAACGCGACGCTCGGTTTCGATCAGCTCGGCGTCAACGCCCGATGCATCCAGCGACTTCGGCTTGCTGGCGGCGATGTGCATGGCAATATCCTTGCCCATGGTCTCGTTGCCACCGGTGTAGTCAACGACCACGCCGATCTTGGAGCCGTGCAGGTAGGTTGCCAGCTGGCCTTCGGTCTCGAAGCGGGTGAAGCGGCGAACGTTGATGTTCTCACCCAGCTTGGCGATGATGGCCTTGCGCAGTTCTTCGACGGTTTCGCCGGAGGCGGTCTTGACGTTGCCCAGGGCTTCCACGTCGGCCGGGTTGCCGGTCACGATGGCTTCGGCAGCAGCTTGGGCGAAGGCCAGGAAGCCAACGTCCTTGCCGACGAAGTCGGTTTCGCAGTTGATTTCAGCCAAGGCGCCAACCTTGCCGTTCACGAATGCAGCCACGGTGCCTTCAGCGGCGGTGCGGCCGGCAACCTTGGAGGCCTTGTTGCCGCTCTTGATGCGCAAGGCTTCTTCGGCAGCCTTCAGGTCGCCATTGCTCTCAACCAGGGCCTTCTTGCAGTCCATCATGCCCAGGCCGGTCATTTCGCGCAGCTCGCCAACCATCTTTGCGGTGATTTCCGCCATGTCAGTACTCCTTGATCGTTCAATATTCGGTAAAGACTTAACAAAAAGGGGCTACTCGCCCCTTTTTGTTCGCATCATGTGACGGCGCGATTAAGCGGCTTGCGCTTCGCTGCCGGCAGCGATGATTTCCTGGATGGCCAGGGCGCGGCCTTCGAGGATTGCATCAGCTACGCCACGGGCGTACAGACGGATTGCGCGAGCCGAGTCATCGTTACCCGGGATCACGTAATCAATGCCTTCCGGCGAGTTGTTGGTATCGACCACGCCAATGACGGGGATGCCAAGCTTCTGGGCTTCAACAATGGCACCCTTCTGGTAGCCAACGTCGATCACGAAGATCGCGTCCGGCAGGCCGTTCATGTCCTTGATGCCGCCCAGCGAGGTTTCGAGCTTTTCGACTTCGCGGGTCAACAGCAGCAGTTCTTTCTTGGACAGACCGTTGTTGGCATCAGCCAGGGTCGTTTGCAGTTCGTTCAGGCGCTTGATGGATTGCTTGACCGTCTTGTAGTTGGTCAGCATGCCGCCGAGCCAGCGGTGATCAACGAACGGAGCGCCTGCACGCAGGGCTTCTTCACGAACGATTTCACGAGCTTGGCGCTTGGTGCCGACGAACAGGATCGAGCCCTTGTTGGCGGTCAGACGACGCACGTAAGCCAGTGCGTTCTCGAACAGCGGAAGGGTCTTTTCCAGGTTGACGATGTGAATCTTGTTGCGATGGCCGAAGATGTACGGTGCCATCTTCGGGTTCCAGTAGCGGGTTTGGTGGCCGAAGTGGACGCCGGCTTCCAGCATTTCACGCATGCTGACGGACATAGTGGTAACTCCAATGCGAGGGTTAAGGTCTTCCGCTTACGACCGACACATCGTCTCAACTAAAACCGTAAAACAGCTCGTCTGGACTGATGCACCCTGGCTTGCGTAAGCGGGTAGATTCACTTCCCGAATTTGGGAAGCCGGCGATTATAGGCACAAGAGGCCACTTTTCTCAAGCATCAAGTGGCTTTGGCTCTCGTGCAGGCCGTGTCTTGCCCCTTCGCGGCGCCCTTTTCCCGTCTGGCTGGGTCAGCAGCTACCTAGTTTGGCGGCCTCGCAGATGGATTTCGCCCTGAGTTCCAGCGCCGCAGCATCCGGCGTGCCACGCAGGCGCGCCATTTCAGCTTGGGCGCGCAGATCGGCAACCAGGCCCTGGCTGCGAGCTAGTTGACGATCCAGTTCCAGTGCGGCGTTCAATGCCTGCTCCGCCGCGGGCCAATCCGCCATGCGAGCGGCGGCCCGTCCCTGCAGGCGCAAGGCATTTGCGCGTTCGGCAGGCTCAATGGCGGCGACAGACAATGCCTGGGTGGTCAAGGCGCGGGTTCGCGACCAGTCCTGTTCCTGCCAGGCGGCGCGTGCGCGCAGATTCAGTGCGGCGGACAGCAGCGCACTATTGCTTTCGATCAAGGGGGCAGCTTGGTCCAGAAAGGCAAGCGCTGGTCCCCAGCGCATATCTTCCGCTTCAAGCAATGCGAGCTGGTAAAGCACCTCGACCTTGATCGTGGATGGATAGAACGGTACCGTCAGGGCATCCTGCAGTGCGGCGCTTGCCTCCAGCGGCCTGCCCTGTCTGGCCATGGCCTGCGCATAGCCGAGCAAGGCCTGCCCCGCTTGCGGCCAATCATCCAGCGCCTTTTGCCGCTGTGCGGCTTCCTGCCACATTACCGTGGCGGCCCGCCAGTTGCCGTCTGCGCTCGCTTGTGCTGCAGCGTGCATGCTGGCTGTCGCCTGCTTTCTTGCTGCCGGCTGGATGGGCGAGCTGGCGCAGGCGGTCAAAAGGACAAGCAGCAAGGTTGCGAGTGTCTGCTTCATGGCTTGCTCCCCTGGCTGTCGCTTCTCGGGGGCGAGCTGATCGGCGGGGTGATTAACTTGTTCAGCGGCCATGCGCCCGTCACCGCATCCACTGTCTGGTTACCTTTCTGCGCCAGGTTACGACCTTCATGCACCAATGCCGCAGTGTCCGGCGATATCTGTTCTATCAGTTTGCGCGAGCTGTCGGTGGCGGCTTCCAGGTTGCCGAGTGTCCTGTCGGTCTTGTCCAAAAGGCCGGGCAGGCGCTCTTCCACCTGCTTCAGCGAGGATTCTGCTCGCTGCAGTGCTTCCCGCGTGGTGGCGAGCGTCGCTGGGACGTCCTTGGCCGTCAGTCGGTTGACGTTGTCGAGTACGGCATCAAGCCGGGCACGCGTGTCGTTGAGTCCGGCAGAGACGGTACGCAAGTTGGATAGGGTCTGATGCAGGTCCCCTTGTGGATCGTTGACCCGCTTGATCATGGATTCCACTTCGTTGATCACCGGCATTGCACGATCCCGGACCTCGCGCAGAATCTCGTCCAGGCTCTTGGCGGGGACAAACTCCAGCTCAGCGTCGCGGCCGACGGGAGGCAGCTGCATGCTGCCAAGGCCGACATCGATATAACCGTCACCGATCAGTCCATCCTTGGCGACGCGTCCTACCGAATCCGCCTTGACCCACTTCAAATGACGATCCTCGACCATGACCCCGATACGAACCCGTCCGCGGTCGTCCAGTTTCAGATCCTTGACCTCGCCGATCTTGAAACCGGAAAACTTGACGGCCATGCCGACCTTCAGGTCATTGCCGTTGTCACTGATGAAACTCAGTGGCGTCTTGGCTTCGAAATATCCTTGTCGCCAGGCAAAGAAGGCCACCACGAACGCAGCACTGAGCAACGCTGTCACGGCGAAGAAAGCCAGTTTCCAGGGGAGCGCGCGGAAGCGGGGGTCGTTATCGCGTAGCAAGGCCATCAGTGGTTCCTGTGTGTGCATCAATGCAGCCCCATTCGGCAGCGGGCTCGCTGCCTCCGAGCACCAGCCAGGCGGCGTCGGGGCATTCGGCGGCAAAGGCCGTGATCAATCGCCGTGTATCGTCCTGGTCAAGGCGTGCCAGCCATTCCCCCTCGGCCAGGATCAGCGACGGACGTGTCATCAGAGTGCGCAAGGCGCAGGCCAGACGTCGCTGACGCCCGGTCAGGCTGCTGGCCGGCGCACCGGCAAAGCCTTGCTGTTCGTCCTCAGGGATTCCCAGCTGGTTCAGTAGTTGCCCGAAACGGATCTCATCCTGCGGGTCGGGCGGTTTGCCGTAGTAGCTCAAGGGTAGCAGGCAATTTTCCCAGACACGCAAGTTGGCGATAAGACCGCCCTCACCGGGCAGCCAGCCGGCAGGGCCATGCCGAGAGGAAGAAACATATTCAAAGCAGGCGTCGCGCTTGTGGCCGTCGATCGCCAACCAGTGACGCGTTCCTGACTCCAGTGCAAGTTGTCCCAACTCGGCTGCGGCGTCGACGGTGGTCATAGGTATTGGCTCAGCAGGATAAAGACAAGATCCAGAGCAAAGACAGTCAGCAGAGCCCGGATCACGGCGCTGGAAGCCGCGATGGGAACGTCCGTAGCACTGCGCCCGCCCGCCAGGCCGCGCCCGCAGGCGACGGCGGCGATGGCGGCACCAAATACCGCACTCTTGCAAAGACAGGTCAGCAGGGCGGATACCGGCAGAGCCAGCGGCAAGCGGCTCAACTCGTTCAGCCAGCCAAAGCCTGCCACGCCCACCGCACCGGTCAGCAATGCCACGGCCGCGAAATAGAAGGTCAGTATGGTCGTGGCCAGCAGCATGCTCACGATTCTTGGCAGGACCAGATAGCCGTATATATCGATGCCCATCCGGCTCATGGCGGTGAGCTCTCCGCTATAACGCATCATGGCAAGCTCGCTCGCCATGGCTGAGCTGGAGCGTGCGGTGAGCAGGATGGCAGTCAGCAGGGGAGCCAGCTCCGTGAAGGTAATGGAGGCCAGTATCCGCAGGCTGCCCTCCCCGCTCTGACCTATCTGGTAGTGCAATTGGGCGACGACGATACCGCCAACGGCCGCGCCGATGAACAGCAGCAGGGGCAGCGCCTCGATGCCACAAAAGTACAATTGCTTCATCAGTACGCGCTGTACCGGCCAGCGCCGCAGGGAGGTCGCTGTGCCCATGGCCTTCCAGAACAGAAGCAGGCCGTTCATTGTTCAGCCACCTCCCGCTTGCCTGGCTATCAGCTGTATTGAAACAATCAATTTAATTCCTTCATGAGGTCGGACTTATACTATCGCCCAATTGTGGCCGCTCAGTGCGGTCATGTCTGATTTCGATCCAGTAACATTGCATAAGGAACCCGCCATGTCCAAGACCACGCATAGCAGCCTGCTTATTCTAGGCTCCGGCCCTGCCGGCTACACCGCTGCCGTATACGCCGCGCGCGCAAACCGCAAGCCGCTGCTGGTCACGGGTCTGGCCCAGGGTGGCCAGCTGATGACGACCACCGAAGTGGACAACTGGCCGGCCGATGCAGATGGCGTGCAGGGCCCGGAGCTCATGCAGCGTTTTGAAGCCCATGCGCGTCGTTTCGGTACGGAAATCGTATTCGACCATATCCATACGACCAAGCTGGACGAGAAGCCCATTCGCCTGATTGGTGATGCTGGCGAGTACACCTGCGATGCCCTGATTATCGCGACCGGTGCCTCGGCGCAGTACCTGGGATTGCCAAGCGAAGAAGCCTTCATGGGCAAGGGTGTGTCGGGTTGCGCTACGTGCGACGGCTTCTTCTATCGTAACCAGCAGGTGGCGGTAGTCGGCGGCGGCAATACCGCCGTGGAAGAAGCCCTGTACCTTGCCAACATCGCCAGCCATGTGACGCTGGTTCACCGTCGTGACACCTTCCGTGCGGAAAAGATCCTGATCGATCACCTGATGGAGAAGGTTGCCAGCGGTAAGATCACCCTGCAGCTCGACAGCACGCTGGATGAAGTGCTGGGCGATGCCAGTGGCGTGAACGGTATCCGTGTGAAGTCGACCAAGGACGGCTCGACTAAGGATCTGGCTGTTACCGGTTGCTTCATCGCCATCGGCCACAAGCCCAATACCGACATCTTCGCCGGCCAACTCCAAATGGAAAACGGCTACATCATTACCAAGAGCGGCAATCAGGGTGGTGCGACCTCCACCAGCGTGCCGGGCGTGTTTGCCGCGGGTGATGTGCAGGATCACATCTACCGCCAGGCGATCACCAGCGCCGCAACCGGTTGCCAGGCTGCGCTCGATGCCGACAAGTATCTCGATACGCTTAAGTAATCGCCGCAATCTTGCCGCACCAGGGCCGCCGAAAGGCGGCTTTGTCGTTCTGCAAACGGTAAAATCCCCGCATGTCCCGCCCAAAGTCTCCATTTGCCGAGCAGCTCAAGCCCTTGGCGCGCAGCCTGCGCGCCGAGCGGCAGGTGCAGCTTGCCAAGCCCAGGCCGACACCGCCTGAGACTGAAGCAACGCTGTTTCGAAAGGCGGTACAGGATGTGCTCCCACTCAAGCACCCGCTGCCCTACCCGCATCCGGCTGCGCCGGTCTCGGATGCGCCCTTGCAGCACCAGCGCGACGAACAACGGGTCATGCACGATGCCATGACGGATTTCTGGCCCTGGGACGAGATTGAGTCCGGGGAGGAGCTGCTCTATCTGCGTAGCGGACAGAAGCTCGATACGCTGAAGAAACTGCGCCGTGGCCACTGGGTGGTGCAGGCCCACCTTGATCTGCATGGATTGAACACCGACGAGGCTCGTGCCGCGGTCGGCGGCTTCCTGCATCAATGCGTGCAGCAAGACCGGCGCTGTGTCCGTATTGTCCATGGCAAGGGTTTGGGGTCGCGGAACAAGGAGCCGGTGCTAAAGAACAAGTTGCGCAACTGGCTGGCGCAGCGGGACGAAGTATTGGCCTTCTGCCAGGCACGACCTGTCGATGGTGGTGCCGGTGCCGCCCTGGTACTGCTGCGTGGCCCGCGCCGCTGAGACACGCGGTCACGACTCGGGCTTGGTGCAGCCATCCCTTCGCGCCGTTACCTACTATGGGCTGGCGACTTGCGGGCACGTTCATAACAGACCTGAACCAGCCCGGTATCAAAGGTCTGAACCGAGCTCAGTGTCAGGCGTCGGCTCGATTCCGTGGTGGGAAAGAGCGGAATGCCGCCGCCAAGTATCAGTGGATGAATGGAGACGATCAGTTCATCGATCAGGTCATGCTCCAGGCAGGTCTTGATCAATGCCGCACCGCCGACCAGCCACAGCTTGCCGCCCTCCCCGTGTTTGAGCTGGTTGATGAACTCCCCTACCGGTTCGGCCACGGCCTTCACATCCGGTGTTGCCCATGCCAGCGGGCGGCTGGAAAACACATAGGCGCACTTGCCTGGGTACGGGTAGTCACCAAAGCTGAGTGCCTGATCATAGGTTCTGCGCCCCATCAGTATGCAATCGATCGAATCATAGAAAGCCTGGTAGCCGTAATCCTGGTCGGTGAACAACCAGTCAACGCCACCGTCCGGCCTAGCGATATAGCCGTCGAGACTGGAAGCGATAAAGAGTACGAGCTTGCGCATGGGGGAGTCCTTTCGGTGGGGGGGAGGCCGGCCGCGCGCTGAAATTCGCTATCGCCGAGCTTGTCGACCTGCGAACGAGTGCGGACAATATGCGCCGCGCCAAATAACAATGCCACACAGGGAGAATTGCAGCCATGCTGCTTGCGCTCAGAATCGAAGTCGACAGCCTTTCCGCCGCGCGAGACGCCACACCCAAGCTGGTGGAGCTGCTGCAAGCCTCGGGCGCCAATGCCAGTTTCTTCTTCAATATGGGGCCGGACCGCAGCGCCTGCGCGCGCGGTCCCTTGTTCCAGGTAGGAGAGCATCGCCGGCAGATCCGCCGCAACCATGCCATTAGCCGGCCCCATGGCGCTGCGCGTTTCTACGGCTGCCTGCTACCCGCCCCCGAGCTGGCCAAGCAGGCTGCGGCCGCTATCCAGCTGGCGCAGCAGGCTGGCTTTGAAGTGGGTCTGCGTGGCTGGGACCGGGTGAACTGGATCAAGCGGATTGCTACGGCCGATCAGCAGTGGGTTCGGGAACAGATCGAATCGGCCCAGGGAGCCTTCGAAGGCTTGCTGGGTGCGCCGGCCCGCGCCATCGCCTTGCCGGGCTGGCGGACCAATCGCGCGGCACTTCGTCTGGAGCAGCAGATGGGTTTCGACTACGGCAGCGATACCCGTGGTACCCACCCCTTCTTGCCCGTCGTGGATGGGGAACCCATCCGCGTCGCCCAATTGCCGACAACGTTGCCTACCCTTTCCGAGCTGATCGGCTCGGGTAGCTTTGACGAGATGGCTTCGGTTGAGGCGCTTCTGGCAAAAACCGAGCGTATCCCGCTCACCGGTCATGTCTTTACCATCAATGCGGCAAGTGATGCCGGCAAGCGTTTGCCGTTGCTGCAGCGATTGATTGCCGGTTGGCAAGAGCAGGGGCATGAGTTGGCGTCGCTGGCACGCCTGCACGGCTTGCTCCAGTTGGGCAAGCTACCCTGGCATACGGTCGAGCAGCGCGGATGGCCGGGCTATAGCGGCTTGCTGGCGGTACAGGGCGAGGCTTTCCCGGGCTGAGGCTGGCGGAGCATCATCAGGTGGCCTGAAGCTTGCTTTGTTACTGGTATTACCAGTCGGAGCTGTGCCATGACCACCGCCTACGCTTTCCATGAGCCGCTATCGGTTTTCCTGCAGCCGGCGCCATCACGCTTGCACAAACGCTTGCCTGGCCCGCTTCCGCTAGGCTTTCCCGAAGCCTTTCGCGCCCGGCTGGTGCAATTGGCGAGCGATGCCGATGTGTCTGACGAAACCTTCCAGCGTGTTTACTTCGACCTGATCGTCTGTCCGCAGCTGCACGCCAGCATGCGTCGCATGTACCCCCATAGCAAAGCCTGTGCGGATCAGCCATCCAGTGAGGCGGTGTTCCTTGACCCTGCCTTCTCCTGGGCAGTACATCTGGACGAGCGTTTGGCACGTCGCTGGCGCGAGTGTCTGCTTCGCCATGGCGAAGGTGTCTGGCTGGATGAGGCGCTTGCGCTACTGTCCAGTTTCCGGGTGCTGGCCGAGCACTTGCACTGATTCAGCATCGGCTTGGTACAAAAATGCCCGCGGTGATCGCGGGCTTTGTCATTTGTACGAATGGTCGTGCAAGGCTTGCCGGGATCAGTGCAAGACTCTGGGTACGGAGAGTACGAACTCACTGATGGTGGCGTCGAACGGCGAACCGTCCTCGGCGACGAAATGATAGCTGCCGCGCATGGTGCCTACCGGCGAGCTCAAGGCCACTCCGCTATGGTATTCGAAGCTCTCGCCGGGTTGCAGCCGCGGCTGCTCCCCCACGACGCCCTGCCCCCTAACTTCCTGGGTCTTGCCACCGGCCTCGTTGATGATCCAGTGCCGCGTCAGCAGCTGGGCCGGCTCGGTGCCGGTGTTGATGATGCTGACGTGATAGGCAAAGACATAGCGGCTGGCGGCTTCATCGGATTGGTCGGCCAGATATTGCGGCTGGACTGTCACGGTGATGTCGTACTTGCGGGATTCGCCCATGGATGACCAAGCTTCGGTAGAGAGGTTTGATTACACGCGAAAATGCCTTCGCTCACAAGGCATAGCGTGCTTTACGTTAAAATCGATACTTCCCCGATCTGTGAGTGTGACCGCCATGGCCAAGCCGACCTTCCGCATTGCCCCCTCCATTCTGTCTGCCAACTTCGCCAAGCTGGGTGAAGAGGTGCAGAACGTGATCGCGGCCGGTGCCGACATCATTCACTTTGACGTCATGGACAATCACTATGTCCCCAATCTGACCATTGGCCCGCTGGTCTGCGAAGCGATTCGCCCCTGTACCGATGCCCTGATCGACGTCCACCTGATGGTCAAGCCGGTTGATGCCATCGTGCCCATGTTTGCCAAGGCAGGGGCCAACCTCATTACCTTCCACCCGGAAGCCAGCGAGCATGTCGACCGTACGCTGGGGCTGATCCGTGAGCAAGGCTGCAAGGCCGGACTGGTGTTCAATCCGGCGACGCCGCTCTCCTACCTCGATTACGTCATGGACAAGGTCGACATGGTGCTCCTGATGTCGGTCAACCCCGGCTTTGGTGGGCAGAAATTCATCCCTGCCACGCTGGACAAACTGCGCGAAGCGCGTCGTCGTATTGACGAATACACGGCGAAGTCCGGCAAGGAAATCTGGCTGGAGATCGACGGGGGCGTGAAGGTCGACAATATTGCCGAGATCGCCCGGGCAGGCGCTGATACCTTTGTCGCGGGGTCCGCCATCTACAACACGCCGGATTACAAGGCGACGATCGATGCCATGCGTGCCGAACTGGCCAAGGTCTGAGCATGCGCAGCTATATCGTTACCGGTGCAGCCCGTGGCCTGGGTCTTGGTTTTGCGAAGGCGATTGCCGCGGAAGGCAGCCAGCTCGTCGCACTTGCCCGGCATGAATCGGCTGAGCTGGCAGCATTGGGCGCGGCGCTGCCAGGCTACCGTTTTGTGGGGCTGGACCTCGCGGATACCGCTGCTGTCGGTGATGTTGCCGAGGAGGTATTCGGCTCGCTGGCAAGGTTGTCCTCCGATGGCGTCTACCTGATCAACAACGCTGGCGTCGTCGATCCCATCGCTGCTGCCGGGCACTATGCCGATGAAGCGCTTGCCCGCTGCCTGACGATCAATCTGACCTCGGCACTCCAGCTTTGCAACGCCTTTGTCCGTCATTTCCAGCATCGCAGCGGTGATCGCCGGATACTCAACATCAGCTCGGGCGCTGGCCGCAATCCCTACCCAAGCTGGAGTGCCTATTGCGCCAGCAAGGCTGGTCTGGACATGTATAGCCGTTGCGTTGGGCTGGAACAGGCGGCCTTGCCGGCAGGCATACGCATCGCCTCGATTGCGCCAGGCATTATCGATACTGGCATGCAGGCCACCATACGCGGCACCTCACCCGCCGACTTCCCCCTGGTCGAGCAGTTCCAGACCTATCAGGCAGAAGGTGCACTGGTCGATCCAATGCGTTGCGCAGAAGAGCTGCTCAAGTTGCTGCATACCGACCATATCGGTTTTGGCGACCTGCTCAGCATTCGTGACTTTCGTTAATCAGTCCTTGCCCACTTCTACCCGGATTTCAGATCGCTCCATGCCCATCAAAGCCATCGCCTTCGACCTTGACGGCACCCTGCTCGACACGATTGCCGATCTTGCGTCAGCGGCCAATGCCATGCGCGCCGATTTTTCCCTCCCTGCGCTGGAGCAGGCGCGGCTGGAGAGCTTTGTGGGTGGTGGCATGCAGCAACTGGTACACCGTGCGTTGACGGACCACCATCACGGCGAGGCATCTCCTGAACTGCATGCGGCGGGTGTCGAGTCGTTCAGCCGTCACTATGATCGTCTGCTGGCTGTGCAAACCCACCCCTATGCAGGCGTTGTGCCGGCACTGGCCATGTTTCGTGACATGGGGCTGAAGATGGCGGTGGTGACCAACAAGCCGTATCGCTTCTCGGTGCCGCTGCTGGAGCGTACCGGCCTGGCCGGCTATTTCCTTCTGGTGCTTGGTGGTGACAGCCTGCCGGAAAAGAAGCCCAGCCCACTCCCCTTGCGCCATGTCTGTGCACAGTTCGCTTGCGAACCAGCGGAACTGCTGATGATCGGCGACTCCCATTTCGATCGCGATGCCGCGGTCAATGCGGGCAGCCCCTGCCTCCTGATGACCTATGGCTATGACGACGTGAGTGGCTTGGCATGTGACGGGCATTTGAGCAGCCTTGTCGAGGCGGTCAATTTCGTGAAGAATGCAGCCTCCATTTCGTAGTTCTCCAATACCCTACCGACACTATGACGATTCTGACAATGCATGGCGGGCTGACTTGGCGATGGCGCTGAACGCGTCCTCCCGGTTTTTTATTCCACCTCTTTGCCAGGAAAGCTCGTCATGACCGAACTCGAATTCGACGCACTCGCGCGTCAAGGCTACAACCGTATTCCCGTTGTCCAGGAAGGCCTGGCCGACCTCTACACCCCCCTCTCTGTCTACCTGCGCCTGGCGGATGCACCGTATTCCTATCTGCTGGAATCAGTGGTCGGTGGCGAGCGCTTTGGACGCTACAGCTTTATCGGTCTGCCTGCGCGCACCGTCTTGACCGTGCGCGGTACCCGTACGGAAGTCACCGTCAACGGCGAGGTGGTCGAAGAGCATGAAGGTGACCCGCTCTCCTTCATTGGCGAGTACGAAGCGCGTTTCAAGGTGCCGCAACGTCTGGATCTACCGCGGTTTGCCGGTGGTCTGGTGGGCTACTTTGGCTATGACACAATCCGCCTGATTGAAAAGAAACTGGCCAAGTGCGAGAAGCCTGATCCGATTGGCGCGCCGGATATCCAATTGCTGCTGAGCGAAGAAATTGCCATCTTCGACAATCTCAGCGGCAAGCTCTATCTCGTGGTTTACGCCGACCCCAGCCAGCCGCATGCCTACACGCGTGCACACAGCCGCCTGCATGAGCTGCGCATGCAATTGCGTGATCCAGCCAGAGTACCGAGGACCGAGCCGACACCGACAACCACGGCGAAATCCGAGTTCGGTGAGGCACCGTTCAAGGCTGCGGTCGAGAAGGCCAAGCAATACATCCTGGATGGCGACATCATGCAGGTGGTCCTGTCGCAGCGGATGTCGATGCGCTTCGAGCAGTCGCCCATCACGCTATACCGCGCGCTCCGGTCGCTGAACCCCTCCCCTTACATGTTCTACTACCAGCTGGGCGATACCCATATCGTCGGGGCCTCGCCAGAGATCCTGGTGCGGCACGAACGAGGTACGGTTACCGTGCGGCCGATTGCAGGTACACGGCCGCGTGGCAAGAACCGCGAGGAAGACCTGGCGCTTGAGGAAGAGCTGCTGGCGGATCCGAAGGAGGTGGCAGAGCACGTCATGCTGATGGATCTGGGTCGCAATGATATTGGTCGGGTTGCCAAGACAGGTTCGGTGAAGGTGACCGACAACCGTATCGTCGAACGCTATTCCCATGTGATGCATATCGTGTCCAGCGTGGAGGCCAGCCTCAAGCCTGGCATGAGTAATCTGGACATCCTGCGCGCCACCTTCCCAGCCGGCACGGTATCGGGTGCGCCCAAGGTGCGTGCCATGCAGATCATTGACGAGCTGGAACCAACCAAGCGGGGCATCTACTCCGGCGCGGTAGGTTATTTGGGCTTCAATGGCGATATGGACGTGGCCATTGCCCTGCGCACTGCGGTGATCAAAGACAAGACGCTTTATGTGCAGGCGGGCGCCGGCATCGTTGCCGACTCCGTGCCCCAGTCGGAGTGGCAGGAAACCCAGAACAAGGCACGCGCGGTATTGCGTGCCGCTGAACTGGCGCAAAAAGGTCTGGACGCCTGAGCGAGCTGGGGACTTGCCAACTCGCTACGGCTTGTTGGCCACCAGCTTGCAGTTCCGCAGGGATAGTTCCCCCATGTCCAGCATCGCTTCCGGCCCCTTACCCTGGAAGCGCAGGCCCGGTGCTTCATAGATGACGCCCGAGGCACTCGTCGTTTGTGCAGCCCGAACATATCGGCCATCAAATTCGATCGCGACATCCGGTCCCGGCAGTTCTGTCAGGCTGAACTTCAACCCGCCCTGGCAGACGTATCGATTCTGCTTGAGCGGGGCAAAGCGCATGACGGCGGTCTCTGCCGGCAGGCTCAGCAGCAAGTCAGTATCGGCGGTGGTAGCCTGTACCGCCCGGCCCAGGTCAGCCGTAAATCGGCTTCCCTGCCCGCCTGGTGGGCAGGCCATGCGTGTGGTGGCCACCTGGCCCATGGTCAGCTTCTTGCCATCCAGCGCGTACTTGGCGCTACCCCGATTGCAGTCCGCCGTTACCCTCACATAGCCATCGCCTGCGAAATCCAGCAGGTACAGACCGGTGCGTGGCGCCACCAGCCGGCCACTGGGTGTCGTTGTCTCGGCCCAGGCCCAACGCGTACCGACCAGCTTGGGGCCGCCGCTCAGTGCGCCCAGCAAGGTGGTTTGGCCGCTGTTGGTGGTGCTACTACTACCCCCGCCACCGGTTGACGTGGCGCAGCCTGCAATCACGAGCATGGTGAGCAGAAGCAGGTATTTCATAAGGGCTTTCCTTCCTCTGTTGGGCGCCGTAGGTACGTCTACCAGTCTCGCATCGCAGGGTGAACCTGGACTGAATGCATCGGGAGGCCGGGCAAAAAATTACGGCACCCGAAGGTGCCGTAATTGATTCGAAAGAGCGCGTACTCGCCAGTGTGTTTATTTCCGGGCTTGGCGACGACGGAACCCCAGTGCGCCTACCATGGCCAATCCTACCAATGCCAGGGAACCTGGTTCCGGTACTTGCGACGGTGGTGGCGGTGGCACAACCACGCCAGTTACCGAGGAAAGCTTGATGTAATCATAGCCAGTGCCGGTGACGCTACCGCCGTTGGGGTTGGCAAGCGGGTTGTAGGCACCGATTAACCAGTAGGAGGACACCACACCACCTGCGTTGATGGCCTTTGAGTTAGTGCCCAGATCCGAGTAATTGCCGATGGAGGTCCAGCCGCCTGCCCCAGCCAGTTGACTGTAGGTCTTCCCGGTCAGTGTTGGTGTACCAGCTCCTGTGTAAGCCATGACGGTAACGTCGGAGTCGGTCTGCCACCATCCAAGCAGCATGTCAGTCAACTTGACTGCGCTGGTAAACGTCAACAGCAGCATGTCGTAGCGTTGTTCATTGTCGACCGCATGTTCAGGCGAGGTGCCCTCATTCAGGTCGCAGTACTGCGTCTGGCCGCTAGGGCAGACATCTGCATTGGTAACACCCAAACCGCCGTTGTACCAGACGGTAGTCGCAGATTGTATGGTCTGCAGTGCACCATTGTTAGCCGCATTGGCTGCATTATTGGTCCCACCCGTATTGGCATAGCCCGCAATGGTTACGCCAGCAGTCGGCGTCGGCCCAAGGGTCCAAGTCGTCCCGGCGGATGCCTGTCCAGCCAAAGCCAGCGCAAACATGCCGCATAAAAACTTCATCTGGGTTCTCACGATCAACACCTTTGGGTTAAGCAACATAGTTGGTTCGTATAAAGCAATAATGAAGCCAGCTTGTTAATATCAATGTAAATCAAATGGTTACGAGTGAATTTCTATTGCTGTAAATTGCTGTTGTAAAGTAATTCGACAGTTTGTGTGAGCCTGGACAGCATGAGAGGCTGCGGTGCAGCTTGCTTTTTTTGGTCGACAAACACGACACCATGCATCAATGATCTCTTCTCATTACAACAGTCCCAACTCGCGTTGCAGTGTGATGACAGCTTCCGAGCGATCAATCTTGCCACTGACAGATAGCGCCGCACCAATCTCATCCTTGGCCTCGGCCTTGCGGCCGGTCTTGGACAGTGCATAGGCAAGGTGGTACCGGATCTCGCCATTCTCCGGGCTGCGCAAACGGGCTTCCCGCAGGTAGCGGAGGCCCGCTTCATACTGCCCTTGTTGAACCAGTATCCACCCTAACGTATCGGCGTAAGAGGCATTGTTGGGCGCGAGCTTCAAGGCCTTCTCCGCCTGGGATTGAGCCGCAGGGTCCCTCAGCTTCAGCAATAAGTTGGCGTAATTATTCAGGCTGACGGCGTCATCGGGCTCCAGAACCAGCGCTTTTGCATAGCTTTGCCGTGCTGCAGGCAGTTGGCCAGCGCGGAACTGCGCTTCTGCGAGGGCTTTCAATGTCTGGGCTTCTCCCGGATGCTGCTTTTGCCACGTCTCCAGGAAGCTCACTGCCTTGGCCCCCTCCCCGGCGGAGAGATAGGCCTGGGCCAGCTTGAGCGCATTACCGGTACTCGGCTCACGAGACAGCGCATTGTTGTAGGCGATGGCCGCGGCGGAGAACTGACCTCGCATCATGGCCAGCTCTGCCGTGGCGAGGGCACTCAATACATGCTCAGGATGCTTACTGCGCAGCAGGGCCAGCGCTTCGTCCGCCTTGGCTGCCGAACCCCGGCGGGCCTCGATCTCAACTAGCAGCGCCAATGCTGCCGGATCATCCGGCTTGCCCTGCAGGGCCTTCTGGATGTTGTAGAACGCCCCTTCCGGGTTGCTTGCCGCCAGTTGAAGGCGAGCAATCCCGACCTGCTGTTCAGGATCGAACTCTGCCTGTCGTGTGGCTGCCAGGAAGATATTCCTAGCGCTGGCGGGGTCGCCCACAAGCAGGTAGGCCCGCCCCAGAGCCAGTTGAACGGGCAGGTTTTCCGGGAACCGCGACAACAGCGCCTTGGCAGTGCTTAAAGCCAGCGCCGGTTGTTTCTGGGCCAGATAGATATCGATCAGTACCAGTCCGGCCCGCGTGTCACGGCGCTGTACTTCAGTCGCTTTCTGGAGTGCCCGCAGGGCGTCCGGTATACGACCGGCCTGATACTCAAGCAAACCAAGCTCAAACAAGGCTTCCGGCGCATCCCGACGCTTGGTGAGGTAACTGTTGAGCCGATTGCGAGCGTCGTCGTAGCGCTTCTCGCTCGCGTCGAGCTTCGCCAGGTTCAGTATGGCAGGGGCATAGGCCGGATCCTTGCTTAGGACCTGAGTGAAGGTCATCCGTGCGCCGGCCCTGTCGCCGGCCGCACTCTTTACGGTTCCCAGGAAATTAAGGGCAGTCAGGTTGCCAGGATCCTGCTTCGCGATGCTGTCTGCCGTTTGTACCGCTTTGCGCACATCACCATTACGCATCTGTATGGTCGCCAGGGCCATTGCAGTGTGGGTATCACCTGGATTGGCCGCGAAGGCCTTCTCAAGGTTTTGACGTGCAAGTTCATTCTGGCCAAGCCCCAACTGGCTCAATGCCAGGCTTCGGTTCACCCTGGCAGTAGGTGTGCGCGCAGCTGCGCGCTCGAGCAATTCGCTAGCGTACTGGTAATGGCGCAAGGCCATGTGTACAGAACCCAGCAGGTAGAGTACCTGTGGGTCGTTGCCAATATCCTTCTGTAGCGCCTCCAGCGTGCTCATGGCACGCGGGTAGTCGCGTTTCTCGAAATACAGCGTGGCCAGCAGCTTGCGGGCACCAATATGCCGGCTGTTCTGCTTGATGATGATGTCGAGGTATTCGCGTGCCTTTTCTCCATTACCGAGGCCGTGATGTGCCAGTGCACCCACCATCAGGAGTTGCTCGCGGCGCGCCAGCCATGGTGATGGCAGGCTGTCGATTTCCTTTGCTGCCTCGTTCAGCGCAGCCGCGCTGGCCTTCGCATCGCCTGCCTGACTGGCGATAACCGCTCTTAAATAGGCTGCGCGCGGTTCCTGAGGGGCCTGACTGGCTAGATAGCTAAGATCCTTGCCTGCATCGGCATTGCGCTTCAAATCCATCAATAGCCCAACCCTGGCGATGCGGGCATCGACCAGTTTGGGCTCAAGGGTAAGCGCCTTGTCATAGGCGGTCAACGCGCCCACCAGATCGAGTCTGGCATGGAGCACTGACGCGTACATATTCCAGGCATAAGCATTGCGTGGCGCCACCTCGGTTGCCTGCACGGCAAGTAGCTTGGCCTGCTCGTCCTGCCCGGAACTTAACAATACCGGCACTTCGGCAATCAGCGGTACCGGCGATTTTGGATCAAGGGCTTTTGCCTGGGCAAAGCTCTGTCGGGCGAGCGCAAGCTTGCCGAGCTCCGCATAAGCCGTACCGCGCATGGTGAGCACATCAACCTGCACAGGTGTCACCAGTCCTGAGGCCGGCAGCCGTTCAATCACCAACTGAGGTTTGCCCAGGGCCAGGTAAAGTTGCCCAAGGGTTTCCGCCACCTCCCCGATATTGACCCCCTGTTGCAGCGACTCCTCTAGCGCGGCCTCCGCACTCTTGAGATCCCCTTTCTTGAGCAGTGCCTTGCCCAGCAGCAGGCGTGCGGCCAGCATGCTGTTGTCTTCCTGCAGCGTGTTCTTCAACTGGATGATGGTGCCGGCGATATCACCACGCTCATACCTGCCCAGCGCATCCTCGTAATAACGTCCCGCTTTTTCGACAGTAGCCAGCGCTGGCGTGGCGGAGGCGTAGACAATAAACAAGGCACCGAACAGGGCGGGACGCCAATCCTTGTCTGGCAGTGCAGCCAGTATCTTGCAATTGAGTTTCACGATGACTTGTCTGCTATCAGCGGTCAGGTTGGATCAGGGATTCGATTTCGCTCACACGCTGTTGAACCAGCGCGGGATTTCCCCTGCTTTCGACATTCAGGCGCAGCAATGGCTCGGTATTGGACGCCCGTAGGTTGAGGCGCCAATCCGCAAAGGTCAGGCTCAAACCGTCCACGCGCTCCTCAAGTGGCTGCAATGCGGCGTAGTGTTGTCGGACGCCTTCGATGGCGGTGGCCGCATCCCGTACCTGGTAGTTGATTTCACCACTACATGGGTAGGCATCGATACGAGCCTGCAACAGTTGGGACAAGGGCTGTCCTCGCCGGGAAAGCAGCTCGGTCACCAGCAGCCAGGGAATCATGCCGCTGTCGCAGTAGGCAAAATCCCGGAAGTAGTGATGGGCGCTCATTTCTCCGCCGTAGATGGCGTTCTCCGCCCGCATGCGTTCCTTGATGAAGGCATGGCCTGTCTTGGACTGTACGGGTACGCCCTTCGCCTGTTCGACGACATCGATCGTGTTCCAGGTGAGTCTCGGATCATGAATGATCTTCTCACCCGGGTGCTTGGCCAGGAACACCTCTGCCAGCAGGCCGACGATGTAGTAGCCCTCGACAAAGTTGCCCTGCTCGTCGAACAGGAAGCAGCGATCGAAATCACCATCCCAGGCGATACCCATGTCCGCCTGATGCGCTCGCACCGCCTCCGCCGTTACTCCCCGGTTCTCTGGCAGCAGGGGATTGGGAATGCCGTTGGGAAATGTACCGTCAGGCGCGTGATGCAGCTTGATGAAACGGATCGGTATGCCTTGCTGGACCAGCCTGGCTTCGAGCGCATCGATCACATGTCCCGCCGCACCATTGCCTGCGTTCACGACCAACTGCGTGGGCTTGATTGCGCGCAGGTCGACATAGCCCAGCAGGTGCTCGACATAGGCATCCAGGATGGATTGGTACATGTAGACGCCGCGATGGGACACTGCCGGGAAGTCACCCGCCTCCGCCAGTGCCTGGATGGCCTTCAGACCGGTATCGCCACTGATGGGCTCTGCATTGCGCCTGACCAGCTTCATCCCGTTGTAATCGATAGGATTGTGACTGGCGGTGACTTCGATGCCGCCATCGCATTCCAGGTGGAACGCTGCGAAATAGATTTCCTCGGTGCCGACCATGCCAATGTCGACGACATCGGCGCCGCCATCACGCAAGCCTTCGGCCAGTGCGGCCTTCAAGGATTCGCTGCTGAGCCGGATATCTCCACCGATGATCACTCGCCTGGCTTGCAGGTACAGGGCATATGCACGACCGATCCGGTAGGCAACGTCCTCGTTCAGTTCGGTGCCGAGCTTGCCACGTATGTCATAGGCTTTGAAGCAACTGAGTGTCATCAATCTCTACCGGAATGAATCAAACGTGATTGCCGGCGAGCAGGAAACGCTCGCCGGACGACGCCCTAGCGTCCATAAACATCTTCGAAACGAATGATATCGTCCTCGCCCAGGTAGGAACCTGACTGCACCTCGATCATTTCGAGCGGCACGCGACCGGGGTTTTCCAGGCGATGCTTGGTCCCGAGCGGGATGAAGGTGGATTCGTTCTCCGAAACCAGGAAATCACTCTCGCCGCGGGTGACACGGGCCGTACCGCGCACCACCACCCAGTGCTCCGCGCGATGGTGATGCATCTGCAATGACAATGTTCCGCCCGGCTTCACCACAATCCGTTTGACCTGGAATCGTTCGCCTGCGTCCACACTGTCATACCAGCCCCAGGGGCGGAATACCTTGCGATGCGACAAGCCTTCCGCCCTGCCCGTCTTTTTCAGGTGTTCGACGACGGCCTTCACATCCTGCGTCTTGTCCTTGTGGGCAACCAGTACGGCATCGGCCGTTTCCACGACGACGAGGTCCGCGACGCCGACGCAGGCGAGCAAACGGCCTTCCGAGATCGCGAGGGTGTTGCTGCTGTTGTGTAGAAAGACGTCGCCACGGCTGACATTGCCCTGCTCGTCCTTGGGCAATACCTGCCAGAGTGCATCCCAGGCGCCGACATCGGACCAGCCGCCCGAGAAGGGAATCACGACGGCCGGAGGCAATGCTTCCTGTCCGGTGGCGATCCGCTCCATGACGGCATAGTCGATGGAGTCGCTGGGGCACTGCGTGAACGCAGGCTTGTCCACCCGGATAAAGTCGCCATCCGGGGTCAACTCGGACCAGGCGGCCTGGCAGGCTGCCAGGATATCCGGCCGACATTTGCCGAGTGCAGCCAGCCAGACGGAGGCCTGCATCATGAACAGGCCGCTGTTCCACAGGAAATTGCCAGCATCCAGATAGGATTGCGCCGTGGCCTGATCTGGTTTCTCGACAAAGCGCGAAATCAGGCAAGCCCCGCCCGTACCATGGGCTACACCCGTCTGGATATAGCCGTAGCCGGTCTCGGGACTGTCGGGGGTGATGCCAAAGGTGACGACATATCCACGCGCCGCCATTTCCGTACCCGCTTGCACCACCTGCTGAAAGGCAACCGTATCGGTGATGACGTGATCGGACGGCATGACGAGCAGTACCGGGTCCTGGCCATCCCGTACCGCCGCCAGGGCCGCCAGTGTCAGGGCGGGTGCCGTATTACGACCGGCGGGTTCCAGAACGATGCTGCCGGTCTTGTTAAGCAGGCGCAGCTGCTCCGCAATGACAAATCGGTACTCTTCATTGCAGACGACAATGGGCTTGGCAAGCGTGACGCCACTGATGCCGTCCACGCGTCGCAGCGTTGCCTGCAGCAGGGAGTCCTCCCCGATGAGGGGGAGAAGCTGCTTGGGGTATTTCTCTCTCGACAGTGGCCAGAGCCGTGTTCCTGAGCCACCTGAGAGTACAACCGGAACCAGGGTCTGCATGGTCTCAAATCCCAAGGGTAGGGCGCTCCTAGCGCAAGGCGGCTTCGAAATGGGCTTTGTACCAAGGCATTGCCTCCCGTACGCCATCGCTCAGGCGGTGGCTGGGCACATAGCCCAGTAAGCGCTGTGCCTTGCCGATGTCTGCCTGCGAGTGACGTACGTCCCCAGCCCGGAAATCCTGATAGACCGGTTGCAGCGATGCCAGATCAGGCAGCGACTCTGCCAGTGAATCCCGGAGTATCTGGAACAACTGGTTCAACGAGGTCCGGTCATTGACGGCGATGTTGTAGACCTGGTTGATGGCGGCCTCGTCGGTACTGGTGGCGGCCAGGATATTGGCTTGCACCGCATTGTCGACGTAGCAGAAATCACGGCTGGTCTCGCCGTCACCGTTGATGGCGACTTTCTCGCCCAGCAGCATGGCCCTCACCCAGCAAGGGATCACCGCCGCATAGGCCCCTTCAGGGTCCTGGCGGGCACCGAAGATATTGAAGTAGCGCAGACCGATGGAGCCGAAGCCGTAGCAACGACCGAATACATCGGCATACAGCTCGTTCACGAGCTTGGTCACGGCGTAGGGCGACAAGGGCTTGCCAATGGCGTCTTCGACCTTGGGCAGGCCGGGATGATCGCCGTAAGTCGAGCTTGAAGCCGCATAGACAAAGCGCCGCACGCCGGCATCCCTGGCGGCTACCAGCATGTTCAGGAAGCCGTCGATATTGGACGCGTTGCTGATGAGGGGATCTTCGATGGAACGGGTTACCGATCCGAGCGCCGCCTGGTGCAGCACATAGTCCGCGCCGCGCGCAGCCTCGCGGCAGGCATCAAGATCGCGGATGTCGGCCTCGATAAACTGGAAGCGTGCCCACTGCCCCGGCGTGAGTCGCTGTCGGACTTCATCCAGATTGCGCTGATAACCGGTCGAGAAGTTATCAAGCCCAACCACGGTTTGATCGAGCTTCAGCAAGGTTTCGATCAGGTGGGAACCGATGAAGCCCGCGCTGCCGGTCACCAGCCAGCAAGCCGGTTGCGTACGCAAGCGGTCGCTGACCTGGCCAAAAGTCGAAGCCGAGCCGATTACAGACGCCATACCGTTACTCCCTGCGCAGTCAGCTGGGCGACATCGAACACGCTCTTCACATCCGTGAACACGCCATGCTCCTGCAGTTTGCCAATGTAGTCAGCAAGCGGCCGGGCCTTGAATTGCTTGTGCGAAACCGCGGCAACAATGGCAGCGGCCTTGGGCAGTTCCTCCCAGGGCGTCAGCGGGATGCCGTACTCATGAATAGCTTCCTCCGGATCTGCCACCGGATCGTGCACGATGACCTGGGTGCCATAGGATTGCAGCTCGCGAATTACGTCGATCACTCGCGAGTTACGCAGGTCCGGGCAGTCTTCCTTGAACGTCAGGCCGAAGACAATCACCGGCGCGTTCCTGACCTGCCAGCCATTGCGCACTAGATGCTTGATCGTCTGTTCGGCGATGTACTTACCCATGCCGTCATTGATTCGACGGCCTGCAGTAATCACTTCCGGGTGGTAACCCAGCATCTCCGCCTTGTGGGTCAGATAATAAGGGTCGACACCAATGCAGTGCCCGCCCACCAGACCCGGCCGGAACGGCAGGAAGTTCCATTTGCTGCCTGCAGCCTGCAGTACCTCAAGGGTATCGATACCGACGCGATCGAAGATGATGGCCAGTTCGTTCATCAATGCGATGTTCAGGTCGCGCTGAGTGTTCTCGATTACCTTGGCCGCTTCGGCAACCTTGATACTGGAGGCACGGTAAACGCCTGCGGTTACTACGCTGCTATATACCTCGGCGACGCGTTCCAGCGTCTCCGGTGTGTCGCCGGAGACGACCTTGACGATCTTGGTCAGCGTCCGTTCCTTGTCGCCCGGATTGATGCGCTCGGGCGAATAGCCGACGAAGAAATCCTGCTTCCACTTCAGGCCCGAATTCTTCTCGATGATCGGGATACAGATTTCTTCGGTGGCCCCAGGATAGACGGTGGATTCAAAGACCACGGTTGCACCGCGCTTCAGGTGCTTGCCAACCGATTGGGATGCCCCGATCAGCGGTTTGAAATCAGGCTGGTGCGCCTCGTCCACCGGGGTTGGTACGGCGACGATGATGAAGTCCGCCTGCCCCAGTGCTTCCGGGTCGCTACCCACTTCAAGATAGGCTGCTGCCTTCAGCTCTTCGGTGCTGACTTCCCCGGTGGGGTCGACGAATTGTCGATACTGCGCAATTTTCTGCGCCGACAGATCGAAGCCGATCGTGCGAGCTTTTTTGCCGAATTCGACTGCCAGGGGCAGACCCACGTATCCCAAACCTACGACTGCAACTGTTGTCATGAAACCCTCTTCTCTTTTCTCAGTTTTTGTATCCAACGCAGCGAGGCCTACAGGCTCTTTTGCAGCTGCGCTACTTCAGCCTGGTACGGTGATTTGTCACCCAGCTTGGCCAAGGTATCCAGTTCCTTCTTTGCCTCATCCCGCTGCCCTGCCTGTATGAGTGCCTTGGCAAGATTCAGGCGCAGCTGCGGTGCTTGCGGAGCCAGTGACACGGCTTTGCGCAAGAGTTCCAGGCCTCGCTTCATATCACCCTTGTCGGAGAGCAATACGCCAAGCGTGTCGAGTACGGCCGGTTGTTCCGGGGCCAGCTTGTAGGCCTTTTCTGCGTACTCCAGCGCCTTGGGGTCCTTGGCCTGTGCAGCTGCCCAGGCCAGGTTGTTCAGCAACAGGGCGTTTTCCGGTTGTGTTTCGAGCAGAGTGCGGTAGTACTTGACCGAGCCGACATAGTCTTTCTGCTTGGTCGCAGCTTCTGCGAGGTAAAGCTTGAACTGGCCATCCTTGGGATGATCCTTGATCCAGCTTTCGGCAAACTTGTTCGCTTCCGCCGGCACGCTGCTTTGCAGGGTCGAGTGAAGGCGTACCGCCAGGTCCGTGCTGGCTACCTGCTTGAGCCCTGCCCGGTAGGCCGCTGCGGCTTCCGGCCAAGCCTTCCTCAGTACATGAACGTCCCCCTCCAGCATGTAGCCGACGGATTCCTTGGGTCGTTGCTGCTGCACCTTGCGGGCTTCCTCGAATGCCTTGTCGGCACGGCCGGTATCCAGCTCGAGCAGGATCACGCCACGCTGGGCGTCGACAAGATCGGGCTGGATCGTCAAGGCCTTGCGCAGGCTTTGCAGTGCGCCTTCCTTGTTCTTGTCGGCCAGTTGTACCTCGGCCATGTGCAGATAGGGCTGCGGAGACTTGGGTTGCAAGCTGGCCAGTTTGTTGTAGCTCGATAGCGCCTGGTTCCTGTCGCCTGCGGCAAGCTGGGCCCGGCCTGCTGCATCCAGCAATTCAGGGCGGTCCGGTTGAACTGCGAGTGCGTCCTGTGCAGCCGACAAGGCTTTCTTCGAGTCCTTGAGGCGCAGGTAATAGCCGATCAGCGCAAGACGTGGCGGAAGTGCCGCAGGGTCGGCCACGATGGCTTTGCCGATCAGCCCGGTAATGTCCTCTGGTTTGCCGCCAAAACGGGCACTCAGCTCTGCCGTCGCAAGCAGGGCCTGGACGTTCTTGGGGTCTTTGGCGGTGATGCTCTCGAAGCGCTTGCGCGCGTCGTCCGGCTTCTTGTCGGCAATATCCAGATTGGCGAGATTGGCTGCAGCAGGGAAGTACAGGGGGTCAAGCTTGAGAGCCTCCTCGAAACTGGCGCGTGCTGCCGCTCGGTCCCGCATCCCAAGCTGCACGGTTCCGCGCAGGTTCTTGGCAATGGCGCTGCCGGGTTGCTTCTTTTCGAGTCCGGCAACCGCCTTCAGTGCCTTTTCAAACTCCTTGCGGCGCAGGTGGGCATTGATCAAAGCGAGGTCTGCATTGGTGCCCTGGTCCGCTTCAGCGACCTGCTCCAGCTCCCGGAAGGCCGCATCGCTATTGCCCTGGGCAATCTTCGATACCGCGACCGAGGTACGTTTTTCCTTGCTGTTTGGGTCCAGTGCCGCAGCCTTGGCAAAATAGCTCTCGGCCTTGTCGGCATTGCCATTCTGCATGAAGACCTGGCCTGCCAGGGCGAGCATATTGGAGTTGTTCTCGATCTTGCCAAGCATGGGCTCAAGCGCTTCTGCGGCCTTGGCTGCCTGGCCACTTTGCAGGTAGCTCATGATCAGCATGCCGCGTGCCATATCGAGGTCCGGCAGGACTGCGAGCGCCTTCAAAAGATTGGCTTCGGCCTGAGGGTAGGCCTTGAGCTTGTATTCGATCGCGCCTGCCAGTTGCAAGGCCAGCGGGTTCTCCGGCGTCAGCTTGAGTACCTGCTGTATCGAATCCCGTGCAGCCGGGTAGTTCTTCTTCTGGTAGGCCAGTGATGCCTCCAGGTACAGGGTCTGCGGGTGTTTGGCTGCTGTCTTCTTCAGCGTCTCCAGCTGCTTTTCCGCCTCGGCGATCTTCCCGTTTTCCATCAGGCGCAGAATCAGCGCCGCATTGGCAGGCAGGGAGTCGGGCCTGGCTTCCAGTGCCTTGCGATAGATCGCAATCGCGTCGTCCATCTTGCCCTGGGCGACCAAGATGTCCCCCTTTAGCTGCCAGGCTTCCTGCAACTTGGCGTTACCTTCAATGGCCTTGTCCACCAAGCCCATTGCGGTGGGGAAGTCCTTATTCGATGCAGCGAGCCGAGCCTGGCTGACCAGGGCAATTGGAAAGCCTGGCTTGGTTGCCAATGCGTTATCAAAGGACTGCCTGGCGCCGTCGAGATTGCCCTGCAGGAAATAGGCCTGGCCTACGGAGACCTGCAGGTCAGCCTTGCTCTCCGGGGTGCTCAAGACGACCGGGGCCATGTCGTCGATCACCTTCTTGGCTTCACCCTTGGCCAGCAAGGCGCGTGCTAGCAGCGGAACAACCTGGTCAGGCGGATACTTCAGGTCCTGGGCCTTGCGCAGCTCCACCTCTGCGGTAGCGGCATCTCCCCCTTCCAGCAGGGCCTTGCCCAGCAGGAATCTTGCTTCGGCTAGATCGGGGCTGGTTTGCAAGGCATTCTTAAGCTGGATCACGGCAGCCTTGCTGTCATTCTTCGCCAGGTAGTCCTTGGCCGAAGCGAGCAGGACCTCTGGTTTCTCGCCACTGCAACCTTGCAGCAGCAGGACGGCAAGCAATGCAGATACGGCTACGTGTTTTACATTATTCGAATTAGTCACGGTTATCCCAGGTCTAGAAATGACGGCAGTCAGGTCGTTTACTTACTTCAAGCCAAAGCGATGCATCAGGTCATATAGGGTGGGGCGGCTCACGCCGAGCAACTCTGCGGCCTTGACGATATTTCCATCCACGCGTCCCAACGCAGTGATCACGACGCGCTTTTCGGCGTCATCCCTTGCTTGCCGCAGGTCCAGCAGGGCAGTCTCGTCGGACTCCGGTACCGCAAGGCCGATGTCTTCCACCGTGATCTGGTTGCCGTCGGCCATGATCACTGCACGTTTGATACAGTTTTCCAGCTCCCGGACATTGCCGGGCCAGGGATAGGCCTCGATAGAGCGTACGGCGTCTTCACGCAGGCTCATCGCACCGCGTTTTTGCTCGGTCGCGAAGCGTCGGACAAAGGCATGCGCCAACAAGGTCGCATCACCCTGGCGGGCGCGTAGCGGCGGAATGTTCACCACGATCTCGGCCAGGCGGTAGTAAAGGTCTTCCCGGAAGCGCCCCTCCTTGATCAGTACTTTCAGATCCTGGTGGGTTGCACAGACAATACGGACATCGACAGGAATCTCCTGCCGCCCCCCTACGCGTTCGATCACCCGCTCCTGCAGGAACCGCAGCAGCTTCGCTTGCAGCCCGTGCGGCAAGTCACCGATTTCATCAAGCATCAGCGTACCGCGATGGGCGGTTTCTATCTTGCCCGGGGTCGTCTTGGCCGCGCCGGTAAACGCCCCCTTTTCATAGCCGAACAACTCGCTTTCCAGCAGGTTGTCCGGAATGGCGGCGCAGTTGATGGCGACAAAGCGTTCCGCACTGCGCGAGGAAGCATCGTGTGCAGCTCGTGCCAGCAATTCCTTACCGGTGCCACTCTCGCCCAATAGCAGGACTGTCGCATTGCTGACCGAGACTTTTTCGATCGTCCGACATACGCGCAGCAGTTCAGGATCCTTGGTGATCAAACCGGATAGCACATCCGGCTGCTGCATCTGCTGCAGGCGACGGTTTTCCTGTTGCAGGTCGTAAAGCCGGAAAGCGCGCTCGATCGTGAGCGCCAGCAATTCCACTTCAAAAGGCTTGGCAAAAAAATCGTAGGCGCCCAGCCCGATGGCCCGCAAGGCGTTCGCACGGTCGTTCTGGCCCGTCAGGACAATGACCTTGGTATCCGGAGATATGGACAGGATCTGCTCAAGCAGCTTGAAACCCTCCGAGACCGAGTCGGCATCCGGCGGCAGCCCAAGGTCCATGGTCACGACGGGGGGCATGTTCCGCTTAACCTGAGCAAGCGCACTCTCCCTGTCGTTGGCAGTCAGTGTTTCATACTGGTCAAACGCCCAACGGATTTGCTTCTGTAGCGACGGATCGTCTTCCACTATCAGCAAAGAACGTAGTTTTTCGGCACTCACTCCAACTCCCCATTCACTGCATATTTGAGTTCAGGCCTGCATCCATATCAAACAAGGGCAACAGCAGGCTGACCTGGGTGCCAACGTTGATGGCGCTATCGACGGACACCTTGCCGCCTAGCTCTTGAACATATTGAAAACTCTCGTAGGCACCGATGCCCATGCCTGCTGGCTTGGTCGTCTGGAAGGGACGGAACAAGCGTTCGCGGACAAATTCAGGTGTCATGCCGTGTCCGCTGTCACCGACTTCGATCAACGCCTGGTCGGCCTGCTTGTCCAGCTTGACCCAGACCCGCCCGCCATTCTCCGTCGCATCCAGCGCATTCTGGACAATATGCCCGATAACCCGCTCGACCCGGTCTTCATGACCCTTTGCGACGACCTTGTCGCGCAGTTCGACCTCAACTTCACGACCCTGCCCCGCCTTGGCGGTCTGTATACGACGGATCACGTCACCCAGATCAATCCCTCTGGCACTATCAACCGGGGTGGCGCCATCTCTCAGTTGCATCATCAACTGCCGCATGCGCTCCACGGAGTGCTGGACCGTCATGAGCATGTCCTGCTGGAACTCTGGGTTTTCCCGGTGCCGTTCCGCGTTCTTCAGCATCAAGGACAACTGCGCCACCACATTCTTCAGGTCATGTACGACGAAGGCCGACATGCGGTTGAAGGCGTCAAATTTCCGGACCTCCAGCAGCGCTTCCGTCGCCTGCATCTGGCCCAGGAAGGCACCCGCCTGCCTACCTGCCGTCTTCAACAGATCGTTGACTTCCCAGTTCACGTCAATCTGGGTGCGCGCGGTAGTCAGTACCACGAACCCGATCAGTTCACTCCCGGTCGCCAGAGGTACTACCAGCCAGGCATTTGGCACCTCGACCAACCAGCTTGGCAGGTCCAGCTGTTCATAGCGGCGCGGTACCGAGCGATATTCTTCCAGGTTGATGACCCAGCCACTGTCCATCAGGAACTGGCACAAGGAGCTGTCGGCGTCCTCGGTAGAGGGCGAGACCGCCATGTTCCAGCAAGCCGCTTGCGCAAAGAACCTCCCGGAGGGGTCCTTCAACCACAAGGCTCCTGCCGGGCTTTCGACCATGTCTGCCAGGCCGCGGACGACATGTCGGCCCATCTCCGAAAAGCCGTCCTGGGACGACAGCGTCTGGGTAAACCGGAGCCACTCCTCCCTGTAGTCATAACGGTAGCTGAAGAAATGCTTGCCAACCTGTACTCGCAGCTTTGCGCGCATGGAGCCAGAAAAGGTCAGTACACCCAGGATCAGGAGCGCCGAAAACAGCAAAGCCAGTTGCAGTGCCCGTCCCCAGTCCCCACCAAAGTAGCGTACGTAGTAACCGGCGGCCGCCATCAGCAGCAGGTAGACCCCCACTGCAAGCAGGGTCACAGACTGCAGGGCCGCGCGTTGCGAGAGGACGACCCTGGCCTTCCAGTTATGGCTGCGTATGGTGGAGATGGCGAGCAGCGGCACGACCAGGGCGTGGACGAATCCCCGAATGCTGAACGCATCCCAGTCCAGCCGGTTGAACAGCAGCGCATCAGAGTAAAGATATAGATCGAATAGCAAGGCCCCGCCAAGACCCACGCAGAGCGGTTTGATGCTCCAGCGACGATCAGCCGGCACGTTGCGAAACAGCTGCTCGACCAGTGTCAGTGCGAATACCGTCATGACCAGGGAGTCGAACAGTGCCAGCCGTTGCGGCGATACTAGGAGCTGCCTGTTGAGCAACACCATGGCCTGGGCAGCCACGCCGATGGCGACCAGTACAACGGCCGTGACCGCCATCCATTTCAGTCTGGGAGAGGTGCTGGCTCCTGCAATGGGCTCGGGTTTGAGCAGGGTCAGCAGAAATAGGAACCAGGCGCCAAATCGGAATACGTCTGCGAGCAGGCTGCCTGCGAGAAAAATGACCTGGCCGGTGGCGACAAAGGCCAGGCTGACGATGCCCCATAACGCGCACATACCCACGGCGAGGGTGAGCGTGCCGCTACGTGAACCGGTGCGTCCGACGGCGATAAGATAAACCAGGAAGACGGTGTATACGATACCCGTCAGCCCGTAGCTCCAAGCCGCAATCATTGCCATGCTGGCTGTCATCGAGGAATAAGCGCCCTATCCGGCAGGACGCCACAGCTGCCACTCATGTTACTGAGCGCCCTTCCCCGTCAGGACCACACCCACGGTCTTGATCAGCACATTCAGATCAAGCAGCAGCGTATGGTTCTTGACGTAGTACAAGTCGTACTGGAGCTTCTGGACGGAGTCGTCCACCGAGGCTCCGTAGTGGTAATTGACCTGTGCCCAGCCGGTTACACCAGGCTTGACGCTGTGGCGCACCGCATAGAACGGAATGTCGCGAGTCAGCTGATCAACAAAATAAGGGCGCTCGGGGCGTGGGCCAACCAGGCTCATATGACCGGCCAGTACGCTGAATAGCTGGGGCAGTTCATCGATCCGCAACTTGCGGATTACACGGCCTACGCGGGTAACCCGATCATCGTTGGCAGTCGCCCAGCGGGGGCGCCCATCCCGTTCAGCATCCGTGCGCATGCTGCGAAACTTGATGACATTGAACAGGCGGCCACCGAGGCCGACCCGCTCCTGCCGATACAGAATGGGCATGCCATCCTCAAGCAGGATCAGCAAGGCGGTGATCAGCATGATAGGTAGTGACAGGGCCAGCAGAATGCAGGAGGCGACGATATCAAAGGTGCGCTTGACGAAGGTACGCGCCCAACCTTGGCGGAAACCATCACCGAAAATCAGCCAGCCTGCCTTCAGCGAGTCCATGCGAATTTGCCCAAGGGAGCGCTCGAAATAGCTGGCGAGGTCCAGGACGCGCATGCCGGATAGCTTGCAATCGAGCAATTCCCGCAAGGGCAGGATGCCGCCACGCCGTTCGCGCACCGCGACGATGATCTCGTTCACCTTGAGCGCATGGGCCGTATCGGAGAGCGACATTTCGCGCGACAGCGTATTTTGCGAAGGTATGCGGATGTCGGTACAGGTGGGGCTTGGGTAGTACCCGACGATCTGTACGCCGGAATCGGATTTCCGAAGCACTTTGCCGACGGATTCTGCCTCTGCCCCGGCCCCGAAGATCATGACCCGGTGCGAGAGCAGGCCGCGCGAGGGCTGCTGGGCCGGTGTCGTGTCGGCAGTATGCTGACGACCATATTGTTTTGGACGAGTCTTTGCTGCCGGAGACAGAAAGCTCACATTGCCACGGCTCAAGGATGAAGCAGCGAGCCTTGCATGTACCTTCTCCGGCGACGAAGTTGTTTGACGTGAGACAGAGTCAAGATTTCCCATCACGGCCACAATCATTGTTGGCTAATAATCTAAAATACCCGGCTTTTAAAAAGCGAGCGATTTATCCCTGATTATTAGCTGAATTACCATCCCCCATATGGGGTAAGAGCAAGACGAAAAACCCAAACTGATAATTTGTGCCTTGTCTTGCTGCTCTCTACTGCCAACTGG
Organism: Chitinimonas naiadis; assembly: GCF_054780835.1. Classification (NCBI taxonomy): domain Bacteria; kingdom Pseudomonadati; phylum Pseudomonadota; class Betaproteobacteria; order Neisseriales; family Chitinibacteraceae; genus Chitinimonas; species Chitinimonas naiadis. Next base: position 596,885 of record NZ_BAAGVO010000007.1, read on the forward strand.
ATGCTGCACTGGTTTCTTGCGCCATCATCCAGTGATTTCCTAGCGATGATAGCCATCAAGTGTTATCCGTCAAAGCTCATTTCTTGTTAAGAATTACCTAAGCGGTGCGTCAGTAAGTATCTGAACGCAGGGTCATTATGACATAGTCATTGTTTCCGGTGAATTCTACGTGTAAGCATTAATTAATTAGATAAATCTAATGAAACAAGTCATTGATATGCTTCGATGCCAGAGATTATTGGCGAGATATGTAGATAATATTAAAACGTTAGCCATCTCTAACATTCTGTGGGTAACTTGGTTAAAGAAAGCCTGTCGAGCGGTTTGCGCTCAATGAATAAAGTTTTGTGAAAATTCCCGAAACCCCTAAATGGGCAGGATGGGCTGAAGCGCAACGGCCCTGAACCACCCTCCCCTGCCATTCCCCCTCGTCCGCTCCCTTGGTGATGAGTAGAGGGGGGGCTCGGGATGGCGGGAGGTGGATCGGTGCATTGTCTATACATCCAACTGCCGGGCTCAGGCTTGGTTGGGGCGCTTTCCTGGTAGAAAGAGCCCGAGGATCAGCAGGACATAGAACAAGAATGCCAGGCGGGGTACATCCAGCAGGCTGTCGAAGGCGCCAACCACCATGAACGCAACAAGCGCTGCGCCAAGATAGGGGGCGATGGGATTGGTCTGCGCTGCGCCTGCCAGCAGACGCCAGAGGGCGGCGGTCAGGACCGCCAGGAACAGCAAGAGACCAAGCAGGCCCTGGTCGAACAGCACATTGAGCAGCAGGTTCTTTATGTGCCATGGCAGATGCTGGCGATCGCTGGTGAAGAACCAGCGCTTCATACCGCTGCTGAAGTCGCCATTGGCCAGCAAGGAGCGCCCGCGGGCATCTTGCAACTGGATGTTATCGATTTCCATGACTTTGCCGCGGGTATCGACGGCGATCGAGAAAAAGCCGAGCCGAGGGGCATACCATTCGCCGCCCGATAGATTCTGGGTGTCGAGGCGTAGCGATAAGGGCTGCCAGGTGTTCTCCGCTGCCTTGAGGGCAATGGACTGCAAGGCGCAGCCAGCGTTGTAAAGCAGGTGCTTCTCGCACACCTCCAGGTGCAAGGTGGCGTCTTCCTTGAGGCGAACATCAAGCGCGACGCTATAGGCGCCGTCATGAATGATGGGCACGCGCTGCGAGATCCGGAATAGCTCGCCAAAGCCCAGTACATGACGTGGGCCGGCGAGAACCAGATAGGCGTTGCCAGCCTGCTCGGCGACCCGATAGCTGCCAGGAAAGGCGTTGTCGTCGGCGCCGTACAGGTAGTTGGTCGGGAATCGTCCGAATCCCTTGCCGAGTGCCCAGTCGGCATTGCCATGCAGCAAACTGAGCCCGGTGCTCCAGTGCTGCAGCCGACCACCCATATCCCGCTCGCTGGTGGAGAAGCGTCCTGCCATATATCCGCCGCCACTCAATACCGCGATCGTGCCTGATATCAGCATCACCACCCCGAACAAGGCCCCCTGGGCCTGCAAGGTTGCCGGCCAGGCTGTCGTGACTGAACGTGCTTGCCAGAGCAGTAGCAGGCAGATGGAGCCGAGTATGATGCCGCTGTGCTGCAAGGCCGTATTGCCGCCCCAGTGCCATGCAACGCCCGCTGCCTGTAGCACCAGCCAAAGATAGATGGCCATGGCCATGATCAGGCTGCGCTTGCCGTCGGCGCGCCAGCACGCCAGCGTGCTGCCCAGGCTGAGCAGGAACACTATGCCGAACAGTAGATAGGGGCCCTTGCTGATGAAGCCGCTCAGTGTGATGCCCATTGCTGCGAGCGGGATGGCCAGGGCTGATGCAGAGAGCCAATGTCGCAGGCTTGCCCCGGTCGCCAGACGCCCGAGCGGCAAGGTGATCATCACGACAGCAAGAACGGCGAGCATCGCCCTGTAGCCGCCGCTTTGAAATACCAGTTGCATGGCGGCCACCATGAGCAAGAGCAGTAGTGCGCCAGCGATCAGATGCGGCGATGAAAGGCTGGGTCTGTTTCCGGTTCGCTGTTTGAGATGGCAGAACGCAATCACACCAAGGGTCACGGCCACCGCCAGGTACACACCGCGTGAGAAGGTGGTCAGGCAAACATAGGTCGCAAGTAACAGTACTGCGGCCAGCGCCAGCCAGCGCAAGCGTCCACGGACAGCCAGCAAGGCGCCAATCGCGAAAGGTAAGGTAAGCGCAAGAAAGCCATCAAGCGCCGCACCGCCGACATGCATTTCCCAGAACAGTGCGGTAGTCCGATAGTCGCTGGAGAAGTCCAGTACGCCGGGAAACGCTGCGCGCTCCCATAGCGCAGCCAGGCAGGCCGCAGTGAGCCCGACTACCAGCCCCCCTGACAGCAGCTTGAGCGTTGTTGGTCCGTCTTGTGTTACTTGGCGCTTGAGTAACGGGCTAACGAGCAAGGCCAGCAGAAAGCATTTGCCGAGTCGCAGGCTGTTGAGCGGTTCGTCATAGCCCTGATGCCAGCCAAAACGCCAGCCACCCGCATCGATAACCCCACGGTACAGCGCGATAGCGCCGCTTAGCAGCAATAGTCCCAGCAGAATCTTTGACCGCAATGCGATGCGTGGGGTCCTGAATGCAGAGCTTGTCCCGTTGCCCGCTGTCTTTGCGCAAGCAAGCCGCAGGTAGCCCCCGGCCGCCGCCCCGAGTACCAGTAGGTCGACCTCTTCGAAAGTCAGCCATCCCGTCCAGGGGGCGAAGCCGATCAAGGGCAGCAGGCCGGGTATCACGACTAACCAGCTTCTGGGCTGCAGTAGTGATAGGCATGACCAGCCTAGGAAGAGCGCCAATATCCAAAAGGGTGCTATGGGATAGTGATAAGCGAGAAAAGCGCCCAGACCCAGGCTCGGCAAGGCCAACGCGACATGCAGGATTCGGCTGGCCATTGAAACCTGTTCTTGCGTACTTTTTGGCATGGACTGGATGGTCACTGGGTACGGTTGCAGATCACTTGCCCGCCACATCCCCTCCTTGATCAGAAGGAGGGGGCTACTGAGGCTGGGCTTGAGGTTGTGCGGGCTCGGGCGATGTCTTTCCCGTGCTATCGATCACGTCGGACGGCGCCTGGGTGGCAGTGTCGGTGCTTGGCTTCACAGGCTCCGGGTCGCGCCATTTGCCGGCTTTTTGCAGCTTTGTCCGCAGTCCGGGCAGGCCAAACCCGAGTTGGTAGGCGCGATGCGCGTTGGCGAGCGCCTTGTCAAACTCGCCGAGCTCGAAATAGGCGAGACCCAGGTTGTACAACATATTGACCGTGGCACTTTCACCTGCAGTTTCCTTGGCGGCCTCGAGCTGCTTCAGTGCTTCGGCCTTTTGTCCGTGCTTGCTGAGGTAATTGGCTTGGATCAGGCGCGGCATGGCGTCGTCCGGGCGGAACCTCAGGGCACGATCTATATAGCAGCGAATGGTGTAGTTGGTACCGGGAGGGCGTTCGGTCTTGAGCTTCTCTCCCCACTTGACCATCGCGATCAACGCACGATGATGATTGGGCGATGCGCGGAGCGTGTAGTCCAGATCGGCGCCAATGACACCTGTGGCACCGCGTTTGAGTGTCTCGACGCCGGGGGTGAAGTGGTACTGTTCGACCACGGCTATCTTGTCCTGCTCGGTACGATAATCAAATGGGCCGTACGCATTCGCCAGCGGGCCGCACTCTTCATATGCGAAAGCCGGGCTGCCCAGCGCCCCTATTACGACCAAAAACTGCCAAAGTCTTCCCACTTCATACGCCTTTCGAAAAGCAGAATCCGTTGAACAAGGCCGGTAGATCCCCATCATCCCTGCCCTTCGCTATGGCACCCTGGATGGATAGGGTGGCCGGTAGATAAGGCGTGTTTGCATCAGGCATCGTGCAGCGTTGTAACTTGATGCTGGCGACTGTCCATTGCTGGCTTGATGGTGCGGCAGGCGTTATAAATAACATAGAGCCGTGCTTGCCGTTACCTCAAACTGCAATTTGGTGTAACTATCGGTAGCAAGTGTGTCGATAGCCGGATTTGATCTGTCGGCTTTTCTTACACTTGCCCTTTTTAAGGGCTGGCCTACAAGATGTAATAAACCATTTATTCAAGTTTAATCAATGAGTTGCATTATTTTTTTGAGTTGAGGTATGGATCGTGCTTGATCGGGGTAATGGCGTGCGTTTCAGATCAGTGCCCAACGACTTAATCATTTGAATGTATCGTGTCGAACACGACTTGGATTGCTGGTAAGTAAGCTGGCAGTTTGGCAGTGACCGATAGATGCGGCTTCAAACAAGGTAGAACTCCATGAGCATCAACCATACCGATGAGAATCCCAGTAAGCCCGAGCGCAAGGGATTGCCTGAGTCATCGGCTCCGGCTGAATCGCGTCGTCGCTTCCTCAAAGGAGGCTTGGCAGTTGGGGTCCCGGCAGTACTGACACTGTCCAGTCCTTCCGTGCTGGCATGCCACTGCAAATCACCTTCTGCGCACGGCTCGCTTACCGGCAGCCAGCTTAATCGCAATGCCTTCGCGTTCAGTACGTCGAAGTCCTACGATGACTGGATGTTGCCTTCGACCACGATGCCGCTCAATTGCAGCAAGACCATGAAGTTCTGGAAGTTGTTCCCAGGCGGTGTGGATGTGCAGATCAATCAGGTGACCAGCCAGTTCCAGAAAGATTTGGTCGCTGCGGCGTTGAACATTAAGGCGAATTACGTACCGGCAGCCTGCCTGACCTTGACCGACCTGCAGTCCATGGCGAAACTGACTTACAAGCCATTTGGTAGCAGTTCCACCTGGACCCAGACGCAGATCCAGCAGTATCTGGATGCAACCTGGATGCTTGGTACGCCAAAGAACCTGAGCAAAGCCTATCAAAAATGAGGCGGGAGTCTCATTGTCTTGCTCATGCTTGCCGTCGCGATTGAGTGTGCCGCAAGCTGGTGTGTATCATCGGTTCCAATGTCCATGCCTGACTTGATGAACTGATGGCGCTTTTCTCTCTGGATTCCTCTGGACGCTTCCTCCTGCATGCGTGGGAGGAAGACGCGCTCGCGTTCGATACGTATTCTGGTGACACCCACTTGCTTGAACCTTTGGCAGCGGCTTTGGTGCGCTATCTTGGGCAGTCAGAGTGCGATCTGGAAAGCCTGTTGGCCCAGTTGAATCAGGAGTTCATCTTCCCTGAAGATCAGTCCCCTGCCCTGGCTGTCGATACTGCCTTGCTGAATATGCGTGGCATTGGCCTCGTTCGCGTGACCGAACTTGAAGCTCGCTGATCTCCCCCTTGCCGATCTTGCATTGCGCCTGCGCCAGGGGGCCTTGCGCTTGCAACTCACCCCCTTTGTGGTTCGGATAGGTTCGCCCTTCCCATGGGTCGCCACCGAGCTGTCCCGAATGTACGCCGAGTTTCCCATTCTGGAGCAGGATGGCTTTGCCGATTTTCATATCGATGTTCAGCCTGGCGTCGGTTTGCACCGCTGGATCAGGCCGCAGGTCATCTTCCACTTCGATGGCAAGCCCGCCTTCAAGCCGCTGCCACAGAATCAGGCCTACCCCATGCTGGAATGGGGGCTGAACTGGTGCATCGCGTCGCACGCGCATCAGTTTCTGATCATTCACGCCGCCGTGATCGAGCGTCAGGGGCAGGCCATCATCATGCCGGCACCACCGGGTTCGGGAAAAAGCACGCTGTGTGCGGCATTGGTCAGTAGAGGCTGGCGGTTATTGTCCGATGAGCTAACGCTTCTGAATATGGAAACGGGCCTGGTGCAAGGTATGGCTAGGCCGATCAACCTCAAGAACCAATCTATCGACGTCATGAATGCGTTCCAGCCCGACGCGACCATGACGACACCCGTCAAGGACACCCTCAAGGGGACGGTGGCGCTGTTGCGCCCCCCGGCCGAAAGCGTACGGCGGGTGCACGAGCCGGCGATCCCGGCCCGGATCGTATTTCCTCGCTATAAAGCCGGAGAACCCGCAGCCTTTACGCCGGTGGCTAAGGCCCACGCCGCCTTGCGCGTGGCCGACGAGGCATTCAACTATGGCATACACGGCAGCCGGGGCTTCATTGCCCTGACCGGCCTGGTGGATCGCTGTGATTGCAGTGAGTTTGCCTATGGCAACCTGGAGGAAGCGATGGCCGCATTCGATACCTTGATACCCACCCACCATGCCGACCCCGTCTGATCTTGTCCCGCAGAGTTTCCTTGCGCCCGAATCCCTGGGTACGCTTGCACCCGCACAATGGGACTTGCTGATACGCCAAGCCCGCCGTGCCAACGTGTTGGCCAAGCTGGCTTATCTGCTGGAAAGAAGGGGCGGTTCGACGCAGGTATTGCCCGCTGCGGCGCCGCATCTGGCATCTGCTGCAACTATCGCCTTGCAGCAGGGAACGGCCATTCGCTGGGAAGTGTCCTGTATTCGCGCAGCGCTCGCACAAACAGGTGTGCCGCTGGTATTGCTCAAAGGTGCGGCCTATGTTGCGGCGGGCCTGCCTGCGGCCGATGGTCGCGTCTTCAATGATGTCGATATCCTGGTACCCAAGGCGGCAATCGCCGATGTGGAGTCGGCACTGATGCTGCATGGCTGGATCAGCAGCCACCATGATGCCTATGACCAGCGCTACTATCGGCAATGGATGCATGAAATACCGCCCATGCAGCATGTGCGGCGTGGCACGGTGATTGATGTCCACCACGCCATCCTGCCGGAGACGGCACGCATACGTGCCGACTCGCAGGCCATGCTGGCCGCTGTGGTGCCGGTCGAGGGCTGGGATGATGTTTTCGTCTTTGCGCCTGCAGATATGATCCTGCACAGTGCCACGCATCTTTTCCACGAAGGTGAGCTGGATAACGGCCTGCGCGACCTGCTGGACATGGATAGCCTGCTACGTCACTTTGCCGCCGACGATGCCTTCTGGCCAGGCCTAGTGCCGCGTGCCAAGGTACTGGGACTGACACGACCGTTGTTCTACGCCTTGCGCTATGCCGTCGAGACACTGGCGACCCCGGTGCCACCGGCGGTGATGCAGGCGTTGGCCGAGTGCGGTCGGCCACCTGCCTGGCAACTGCTGGTCATGGACGCCTGCTTTCGGCGGGCCTTACGGCCGAATCACCCCAGCTGCGCTGATCGTTGGACGCCGCTGGCAAGATGGTGGCTATACGTGCGCTCACACTGGCTGCGCATGCCCCTACCGCTTCTGCTCTATCACTTGACCCGCAAGGCCTTGATGTCCGAGCCGCCGGTAAAGGACGAGCGCGCCGATACGAATGAGAAAGCCCCGGCCCACTGATTTCGGCTACTTGTCCGGCAGCGCTCAGCGCGCGCTTTGCAATAGTTCATCCACATACTGGGCAGGTACGGCAAAACTGATGCCGGAAGGCTGGGACAGCGCGGCTTCCTTCGTGCTCTTGACGAACACCATGTTGATGATCCCGATGACATCGCCGCTTTCCAGGTCAAACAAGGGGCCGCCGCTGTTGCCAGGATAGGCTGTGGCGTCTAGCTGGTATACGGAGAAGCTGCCTGTCTTGATCCTGCGTATCATCTTTTCGTTCAACTGCTGCGCTGTCGGGCTCGGCAGAACGATGGGGGTGATGGCGGAGATGATGCCGCGATGCGTGACCGGGCTTAGCCCTAGCGCTGCACCAATGGGGAAGCCGATGAACCCGATAGCCTGCCCTTCCCGGACATTGCTGCCCTTTTCCATCAGTTTCAGTGCCGGCAGACCTTCTCCTTCGATCTTTATCAGGGCAAGGTCACGGGGCTCATCCAGTACCTCGGTCTTGCCTATCCTGATCTGTTGCCCCGCATAGCCAGAAACGAGCTGTATGGCCAGGGTTTCCCCATTGGCGATATCCAGCAGTGGCGGCACGACGTGCACATTGGTGACAACCTGCTTGCCGTTACCCACAACGAAACCCGTGCCTCGCATGATGAAGGCGGGGCTTCGCGTCTTCTGGTAGGTGCCAACCACGACGATGGAGGGTTTTATCCTGTCGATGAGGTCCGGTAATGTTTCTGCCGCACGACATAGCGGTGCAAGTGCTACCAGCAGCAGGACGCCGATGATGTGCATGAGATGCCTGTACAAGATGCATGGGCTGATTGGCATTCGACCTCCTGAAGCGTTCAAGGTTATAGGTTCTTGTCCTGCCGGAAGCGCGGCAGTTCGGGGGAAGGTGCGGTCACGCCGGCGTCGTAAGGGTGTGCCCCTTGCCGGTAGAGGCTGATGATGCGCTTTACGTAACCTTGGGTTTCGGGATAAGGCGGCACGCCCTTGAATCGCTCGACGGCGCCTTCCCCTGCGTTATAGGCCGCTGCGACCAGTGCTACGTCGCCCTGAAAGTAGGCCAGCAACCAGCGTAGGTAGGATAGTCCGCCACGCAGATTCTGCTCGGGGTCAAAGGGTTTGGTGACATTGAAACGTGCGGCTGTGTCCGGGATCAATTGCATCAGACCCTGCGCATTCTTGTCGGAGATGGCGACTGGGTCGAAATTGGACTCCGCCTTGATCACTGCGATCGCCAGTCGGGGGCTTACGCCATACTCGGGGGCGAGTCGCTGGACAAGGACGATGATTTTCTTTTGTGGCTCGGTGCTGGCAAGCAGGATATCCAGCACATCGTCGTTCACTTCATTATTGTCTTGGGGAGGCATGACCGGGCGCATGCATTCCGGCTGTCTGGGTTCCACATGCCCAAGAAAGCGCAGCATTCTCAAGGCTTGCTGGTGGCCCTGCCCTGCAGCGAGGCCAAAATAGTAGGCAGCCAGCTCATCATCCCGCGGCAGCCCCCGCCCATTGGCATACATCCAGCCCAGGCTGAACTGGGCTTCCGAGTCCCCCAGCTTTGCCGCATCGCAATAAAGCTCCGCGGCGCGCTTGCTGTCCTTGGGCACGCCTTCACCGTGCTCCAGCGCTTGCGCAGCACTGCGTATCTTCTCCATCTGGGCCAGGCGTTCGATGTCCTGTCCCAGAACGCTGACGCTACATAGGCAGCAGAGCAAGCCGTAGAGGCCGACGCGGACAAAAACCATCACCCTGGCCTCCTGCGATTGACCTTGTGGCTACAGCGGTAAGTCTTTGCCGGGTGTAGGTGCATCGCCAGCGGTCCTTTTCGGCGTACTGCAGCATTCTGCGATAGCACAAACCTGCAAGTGTCAGGTGGCGGCGCCGAATGCCTGCTATCAAAGTATATGTGACTCTCCCCGCTTGGTGCGCCAGTAGGGGGTGGAGATGATTGTGGGGTATTTACGCTCGATTCATGAGGTCGCCGATGGATTTGACGGACTATCGAAATAGCGAAGTTGAGCAACGTCGCGTAGCGGATCTGATGGCGCTGTTGCCAGAGACGATCGATACGGTGCTGGATGTCGGTGCTCGCGACGGCTTTATTGCACGGCTGCTGGCCGAGCGTAGCGAACGGGTTACCGCGCTGGACCTTACGCTGCCAGACATTGTCCATGAACGTATCGAGTGCGTGGAGGGAGATGCCACCGCGCTGACCTACCCGGATGAGCATTTTGAGGTGGTATTTTGTGCGGAAGTACTTGAGCACATTCCGTCGACTCTGCTTGAGAAGGCCTGTAGCGAACTGGCCCGGGTCGCGCGGCGCAGCGTGGTAATCGGTGTTCCTTTCAAGCAGGATATCCGTGTTGCTCAAACGACTTGCTACAGCTGCGGCCGCATCAATCCGCCCTGGGGGCATGTGAACAGTTTTGATGAGAAAAAGCTTAAGCAGCTTTTTCCTGGCTTCGATATTGCGAAGCGTTCGTTTGTTGGTGTAACACGCGTCCGTACCAACGCGGTCTCGTCCTACCTGATGACGATGGCTGGCAATCCTTACGGTACCTATTCTCAGCAGGAGCCCTGTGTTCATTGCGGTGCCGTGCTGAAGCAGCCTCCGACAAGGATGTTGTGGCAGAAGGTGCTTACTCGAGCGGCCTTTCTGGCGCACAAGGCACAGCAGCCATTCGTCCGGCCACATGCCAACTGGATTCATCTTTGCCTGGTCAGACGGTAAGCCGAACAAGCCCATTCCCTGTCCTCAGCCTTTTGCCCGCTGCAGCAGGCGGTGCGCCATGAGCTTGTTCAGGCAGAACGACTCGGCGCCAGCCGGCTTCCCCGCGAGTTGCCACAAGCCCAGTGCCAGACCTATGTACAACAGGGCACCTAAAGCCGACTCGATCAATAGGCGGCCCCAGGCGCCATAGTGCGGCAAGGCCATGTCGAATGCCCGGACGCAGAAGTACATTGCACTGACCGCGACCAATGGCCGCCAAAGTACCGAAATGAGGGCTGACCAGCGAAAGCCCAGCATGCGTTTGGTCATCTGCATGGCGACAGGCACGGTGGGGGCGTGGGAAATCAGGTAGGCGTAGCCCGCGCCGATGATGCCGTAGCGACCCAGGAAAAAGTAAAGCGATGGCCCGAGGATCAGCAGGAATAGTGCCGTCATGGCGGTGACTTCGCGGGTGCGTCCCATCACCATCCAGACCACGCTATTGTTGGTTTGGGTGGCGGTAATCGCACCGTAGATTGCCAGCAACTGAATCAAGGGCACCGCATCTATCCATTTCGCACCGAGCAGCGCCTCGACCAAGGGACCGGCAACCGCCGCGATGCCCAGCCCGACCGGCAGGATCAACAGGCCGATCATGCCCATCAATTGCAGATAGGAGGCCGATATGGCTTCGGCGTTCTCCATCTTGGAGAAGCCTGGAAAGGTCGCTCGATTGATGGGAGCGACCAGCTCGGTGGAGGGAAGGTTGGATATCTCATAGGCCACCGAAAAGATGCCCACGCCCGTTGCACCATACAGCTTGGCAATAATGAAATTGCAGCCGTTCGTTTGCAGGAACTGGAAGGTGTTGTTCAGGAATAACCACTTTGAAAAATGGAACAGCTCGCGTGCTGCGGCGAGTGAAAGCCGTGGCCGATAGTCACTCATCTGGAAGCTGGCGATAACGCCGACCACTCTCCCTACGATGATCCCTGCCACCAGGGCCCAATAGGACTGGAACCATAATGCGCCGCCAATGGTGGCGACGAAGGTCACTACCCGGCGCAGGAAGATCAGCTTGAACTCATCCCGAAAGTTCAGTTCCTTGCGGAAATTGACGACACCGACATTCGCGAGCCCGCCGGCCAGGTAGGCCAGTGCCAGGGCGCACATCACGGCAGCGAGCCTCGGCTCGTGATAGAAGGCCGCGGCGGGCCATGCCAGGCCAACCAGCGCCAACCCGCAGAACACGCCGAACAGGACATTGAACGTCCAGACCGTGTCGTACTCTGCGCGTCCGGCGCGCTGATTCTGGATCAAGGCCAGCTCGAAGCTGAATGCCCCCAGGAGATCCAGTACGCCACCAATCGCGGTAGCCATCGCAACCAGGCCGAAGTCGCCAGGTACAAGCAGGCGCGCCAGGATAAGGGTGCTGATCACCCCGATGCTGCGATCCATCAGCCGTGCGGCCACCATCCAGACGATCCCTCTGGCCATCTTTTGCTGCACATCACCCATCGAGGGGCCATCCTTTACGATTCAATTTGAGCCAACAGCTGGGCAAAGGATTCGGAGCGTCCCCTGCGGGATGCCTGTCGGATTACCTCGGCGGTGGGCAACTGGGCTTGTCCGGCCCGGATTGCGGCAAGAAATGGCAGGAGCAGGTTTGCGATTTCGTCGGCGCTGTCGAGTCGGGCTATCGCGTTCAACCCTGCACCTTGCAATACGCCGGCGGTGTCCCCTGCCGGATCGGTCAATGCCATGATCGGCCTGCCGGCACGCAGGTATTCATAGATCTTGGCGGGAATCTGGGCATTACAGTTGGCTGCCTGCATGACCAGCAGGCCGTCCACCGCCATCATCTCCGTAAGTGCTTCCCGGTAGGCGATGCTTGGGCTCAGCTCGATCATGTCGGCGACGCCATGCTTTTCCGCCAGCGTACGCAACAGATCATCATGCACGGCGGCCCGAAAGCGGATGCGCAGGTCGGTACGCTGCAGGGCGCCAGTGCCTACCAGCTTTTCGAGGGCGACGAACAGTTGGGACGGATCCCGCTCCGACGGGTAGATGATGCCGCTGTGCAGCAGGACGACCGGTTTGTCCGCATCAGGCACGGCAGGTTGCGTAACGGTGGGCGGTGCGGGAAAACTCTCTTCATCGAAGCCGTTTTCCAGAACCACGACTCGCTTGGCCGCCGCCGGGTAACGGTCGCGGTATATCTTTGCCGCGCCTGGCGTGGTGAAGACGGCGAGGCTGGCCCGCTGGATCGCCTCCTCCTCGATTTCCTTGTAGCTTTGCCAGGTTTTTGGATCGGTAGGGTAGTCGTCCTGGGCCATCGGGTCACGGAAATCGGCGACCCAGGGGATGCCGCTGTGTCGTTGCAGTGCCGCAGCAATGATGTGCGCGGTAGCGATGGGATAGGTTGACCAGATGACATCCGGTTTGTACTGATCGATCAGGCGCTTTCCCTCCCGGATCGCGGCAAACTTCCAGCTGATCCAGCGATCAGGCCGAGCCATCCAGCCCAGGTAGCGCCCCTTGAAGGTAAGGTGCCGACCGGTATCGAGCGCAAAGGCGCGCTTGACGACGGTTTCAGGCGGAACATCCCGCAGCAGGTCTTCGCTGGTTTTTTCGTAGGCGCGTGGATCTGCGCTGAGAACGATGGGTTGCCAGCCAAGTTCGGGAAGGTGCTGGACAAAGCGCAAGGTTCGCTGGATGCCACTGCTCCCGGCCAATGGCGGGAAGTGATAGGCAATCATCAGGATGCGTTTCATGCCGTTTCCATCAGGGTGTGTAGCCAGTTCAGGGTGAGTTGTTCCACTTCGGCTCGTCCTGCTGCGGTAGAGAAAGTGTGGTCTGCTCCCAGGAGGTCATGCCGAGATACCTTGTGCTGGTCGAGCAAACCAGACCAGGCAGCTTCGCTATTGGCACACTCAAGGAATTCTTTGGCGGTGTAGTCCTGGCCGCTCAGTATCAGGAGCAACTTGCCGGGATAGCTGCGCCATCCCTCGGCCATACGCCTAGGGAAAGGCAAGTTCGGGGTGTTGCACGGCGCTTTGCTTCTGGCCCGGTGCATGGCGGATACCAGGCCAGCCAGAGCGCGAATGACACCCACTTCACCCCGCAGAAGCTTGCGCCAGAACGCGGGTTGCAGCAGACGCTGGCCATAGTAGTGTTTGACCTGGGCGCGAGCCTGTGTGGCCTCGCCCCTTACCCAGGGGTTCAGCAGGCAAAGGCCTATCAGTCGTTGATCCTGCCTTTCATGCCAGTAAAGCAGCGCTGCGGAGGCGGCATCGCAAAGACCCCAAAGGACGATGCGCTTAAGATCCGGGCGGGTTTGCTGAAAGGCCTTGATGGCCGCAGCGATGTCGCTGCTGACGCTCTCGAAATCACGACCATCGCCCTCGCTGTCGCCCATCCCCCGATAGTCGAAACGCATGCAGGGGTAGCCCGCCTCGGCTAGCCGACGGGACAGATGCAGGAACTGACGATGGCTGCCAACGCGATATTGCGGGCCGCCGACGATAATCACTACCCCGCAGTCGCGGGCTTGCAAGGGCGAGGAGGCAATGATGCCGAGCAGCTCGCTGCCTTCGCAGTCGAACACAATGGCGTCTTCTTGAATGCTCATGCGTACGCCTCCGTCACCAGGGCTTGCAGGCTGGCATCACGCAGTGCGGGACAGGTTTCTATCTCGGTGGTTTGCCAGAACGCCGGGCCAGTAACCACCTTGCTGCGAACAGCGGCATTGCTGGCCTGCCATTTCTCCAGCCGCAGAGCGGCGGCTGGTGAAAGGCCGCTATCGGCTCGAGGGCTTAGTTCTAGCCACTCGACGCGGACGACATTACCCGGCAACGCGATATCCGCGAGTTCCAGCTCTGCAGCCATTGCCGGCGAGAGGCCATAACCAGCCACTTCTATGGACTGGCCCTGACGTAGCTGCTCGCGCAACCCGTCTGTTTTGCCCTTCCCTTCGCCGCTCAACATTTCTCCCGCCATCTTCAGGCGAAGGAATTGCTGCAGGAACTGTTTACCGGAAAGCGTGGGCTGCCAAAGCAGCAGATTCACCGGGGTGCTTAGTCTGCCCGCGACCGTGGTTGCCAGCAGGCCGCCGGTACGCAGCCCCCAGAGCCAGCGCTCACCCTCAGGTACGGTTTGTTCCAACCAGCGACAGGCCAATAGCAGGTCTTCCTGCCAGTTGCCCCAAGTGGCGTCGCCAAAGTCACCCTCGCTATCGCCCGTACCAAGCAGGTCCATTTGCAGCACGGCATAGCCTTGCTCGGCAAATGCCCTTGCCTGGTCAGCCGCCATGCGGCGGGATTTGTTCATCTCTTCGGCGAACGGTGGAACATAGAGAATGGTGCCGCGGACTGGGCCTGCAAGCCGCGAACCCATGAAAAGACAGAAGCGACGCCCCTTTGGGGTGTCGAGATAGAACGCACGCAATGCCATGGCGGGCCGGGTTCAGGCGGCCAGTTTGCCGTGGATGAAGTCGACCATGGTGCCGACAGTGCCGAATACCGCACCATCGATCTCGTCATCGTCCACGGCAATGCCGAACCGGTCTTCCATGCTGGTGATCAGGGCGACGACTGCCATGGAGTCGAGTTCGGGAATCGCCCCGAGCAAGGGTGTGTCCACGGTGAATGTCGCTGCTCGGCCCTTTAGGCTAAGCACTTCGTCCAGAATGGCCAGCAATTCCTGCTTTATATCCATAAGTCCCCCATTAATAAGAATATTCAAATATTGCCGGATGCTTTGTGGCAAAAATCGAGATGGCGATTATACGGGCTCTTTGGGTTAAATTTCGTGAGATACTTTTATTGTCCTTAAGAATTAACAATTGCTAATGATTAATCAAACTGAGTATGTGGGCAAGACAATGGGTTTGCCGGCATGAGCGTGGCTGGGGGGGCTGCTCGAGCCATGGCGGTGCTGAAAGATGCGTTTGGACGCATGGGGCCGGTCAATGGGGGCTTGTACCTGCTGAGTCGCTTGCTTGATCGGCTGGGTGGGGGGCGGATTCGCTTGGTCAAGTACTACATCGTCGCCCAGCCGGTCGGGCTGGATGAGGTTGCCAAGGTACGGCCGGATGCCTCGACGCAGATTGATCCTGCGCTGCCGGGCAGTCCGGTAGTTCGTGACTTCCCTCGGCCTGAGGCCGTTATACAACAACGATTCCAGCGCGGTGCGGAATGTCATGTCGCCATGGTGAAAGGCGTATTTGCCGGTTTTCTCTGGCTATGCCGTGGTGCCTATGACGAGGATGAGGTGCGCTGCCGGTTTGTGCTGATGGATGCGGCCAGAAGTGCCTGGGATTTTGATGTCTATGTCGAGCCACGTTTTCGTTTGGGGCGGACCATGGCGCGGCTCTGGCAGGCAGCGGATCAGCGACTTGCGGATCAAGGTGTTGCATGGACGTTCAGCCGTATATCGGCTTTTAATCCCGATTCGCTGGCCGCGCATGGCCGGCTCGGGATAGTGAAATGTCATAGTGTGCTTTTTATGGTTTTCGGCCGTCTTCAATTGTCCTTGTTACCACAGTGGCCCTATGTCCACCTGAGCACTTCTGACTTATCCCCACCCGAAATACGGCTTTCATTGCCTGGCGTTCATCGGATGTGAGCGGATTAGCGAAATAGTATGGAATTATTCACATTCATAACTTTATCAACTCGATAGAATGAATCGGGCTGGCGACATTTCTGGAAAACCTATTTCCCGATTTGCAGCCTTTGTACGTGCTTATCACGATCACGTTACGCCAACTCACTAACCTCGAAACCCATGACCGCGAAGAACGCTTCTCTCTTGCCTGAACTGATTGCCCTTTCCGCTGAGCGGGATGGGGACAGCCTGGCCTTGACCTACGGTAAGCAATCGCTGAGTTATCAGGATCTGCAGCTGTCGATTACCCGTTTTGCCAATGGCCTGCTGGAGCTCGGCCTCAAGCGTGGCGAGCGGGTGGCCATCTACCTGGAAAAGCGTTTCGAAACCGTCATCGCCAGCTTTGGCACTACGGCAGCGGGTTGTGTTTTCGTGCCGCTCAATCCACTCCTCAAGCCGGAGCAGATTGCCTACATCCTGCAAGATTGCAATGTCAGGACGCTGATCACATCGAGTGAGCGGCTCGCCTTGCTGGCGCCCGTGCTGGCGGCCTGCTCGGATTTGCGTCATATCGTCACGGTCAACGCCGCGCAGGCGGATTCCGCACCAGGTTCCCTGGTCGTGCAGGATTGGGAGCCCTTCATGGCTGCGCCGTCCCGAGCCGGACATCGCCTCATCGACGTCGACATGGCAGCCATTCTGTATACCTCGGGTAGTACTGGCCGACCCAAGGGCGTGGTCTTGTCGCATCGCAATATGGTCGCCGGTGCGAAGAGCGTTGCCAGCTATCTGGAAAATCAGGCAGATGACACCTTGCTGGCCGCCCTGCCCCTGTCGTTCGATGCGGGCTTCAGTCAGCTCACGACGGCTTTTCATACCGGTGCCAGGGTGGTCCTGCTCAATTATCTACTGCCGCGGGATGTGCTGAAGGCGCTGGAAAACGAGCGGGTTACCGGACTGACTGCCGTCCCCCCCCTGTATATCCAGCTGTCCCAGCTTGAGTGGTCCCCCGCTATCACCGAGCACTTGCGCTACTTTGCCAACACCGGCGGCCGTATGCCCAAGGAAACGCTGGCAGCATTGCGTGGACATATGCCGAAGACCAAGCCCTACCTGATGTATGGCCTGACCGAGGCGTTCCGTTCCACCTACTTGCCACCCGAGGAAGTAGATCGCCGGCCTGATTCGATCGGCAAGGCCATACCCAATGCCGAGATACTGGTACTGCATGAAGATGGTACGCCTTGCGCACCGAATGAACCGGGTGAGCTGGTGCACCGTGGGGCGTTGGTGGGAATGGGATATTGGAACGATCCCGAGAAAACGGCTGAGCGTTACAAGCCATTACCTGCCAGCACACCTGGGCGGGAGCCTGGCTTGGTATTGCAGGAACTGGCGGTATTTTCCGGCGACACCGTACGCATGGACGAGGAAGGTTTTCTGTACTTCATCGGCCGGCGTGACGAGATGATGAAAACGTCTGGTTATCGGGTCAGCCCGACTGAGGTAGAGGAGATTCTGTACGCGACCAAACTGGTTGGAGAGTGCGTTGCCTTTGGCGTGCCCCATGACACATTGGGTCACGCTATCTGCATCATCGCGACGCGCGCGACGCAAGAGGTGGACCAGGCGGCGCTGCTGGCGGAATGCCGCACCCGTATGCCCGCCTATATGGTGCCTGCCCGTATCGAGTTCCGGGAAGGCCCGCTGCCGCGCAACCCCAACGGCAAGATTGATCGCAAAACCTTATCTACCGAATTTCAGTTCAGCCCTGCCTAGCATAGGTTTGCTGGTTGATGGAGGGCAGTGCCATGACGCCGTATCAAGACCACAGCGCCGCTGATGTGAGAGGCCGGGCCATCTCGCGCGCAGATGGTGTAAGCCGCAGAGGCGGATTCTCCCTGCCCGCACTATGCCGCGGCCTGGGGCAGGCATGTGCTGCATTGGCACTGGTTTGCTCGTTTCAATCGGTATCGGCCCAGAATGCCACCTTGCCCAATCTGCGGGCGCAGCTTGATTCGGTGCCTGAGGGCGGTTGGGTCAAGGTCAACCTGAACCTGTTTTCCGATGCCTGGGCGCCAGCCGAACTGCGCCCCCTCTATGGTCAGTCCAATCCGCCGCCGTTTACCATCATCAATGCCTGGAGCGGCTTTGCCTGGGATACCTTGCGGGGTGATCTGATCATCTACGGGGGCGGACATGCCAACTCACCGGGTAACGATGTCTACCGTTGGCATGGCAGCACGCAGCAATGGGAGCGTGCATCCCTGCCTAGTGAAGTGATCTACAACTCGCTTGGCTTTCACCAGACGATAGATGGTCCCTTCAACTCGCCGATTGCAGCGCATACCTACGACAATAATATCTATCTGCCCATTGCGGATCGGTTCATGGCGGTAGGTGGTGCTTCCTTCAATACTGGCGGGCCTTATATGGTCGAGGATCCGGTAGGTACCGCCAGGCGGACCGGCCCCTACTTCTTTGATCCTTCCCGGGCGGATCCCAACAAGGTTGGCGGCATTACCGGCTCGCATGTCCAGCGTGAAGGCGCGCACCCCGAAATCGTGGGTGGGCTGATGTGGAGCAACCGCGACATTTTCAGCCGCTACCCTGCAGCGTCTACGCCTGGTTCTTTCGTCAATGGCGTGACCGGTTACAAGCAGGAAAACGGCCACGATGTGGTGTATGTCGGCGGCTACGGCAGTGGCGGGGGCACGGATACCAACCTGTTCAAATACACGGTGGTAGACGTCAATGACGCCAGCAAGGACACCATCGAGAAAGTAGGCACCTATTGGGTCACCCCTGGGCCTGGTGCCGGTACCTATGATCCGGTACGTAACATCTTCCTGGCGACCGGGGTGGGCACTACCTCCCCGTTCACCTTCTGGGACCTGGCGACTGCCGGCCCGGCCAACAAGGACCAACGGCTGGTACCGACCGACCTGACCGGCGGTTTCCTGATGAACTCCAATTACGGGCTGGACTACGATCCGGTCCGCGACCAGTTCCTGCTGTGGCAGGGCGGCTCGGAGGTCTGGATACTGAAGGGGCCGCAAACGATGGCGCTGACAGGCTGGACCTTGCAGCGCGCGATCACGCCGACCTCACCGGCCGTCCCACCTGCCCTGCTGACCTCGGGCGGGGTGCGGGGCAAATGGAAGTACGTGCCGAATCTGGATGTATTCATCGGTCTGGAAGATGCCAACCAGGGCAATATCTGGCTCTATAAGCCAGTGGGTTGGGCGCCAGTATCCAGCAACAGCTCGCCGACGGTCAGCCTGACCGCCCCGCTGGCTGGCAACAGCTATAACGCCCCAGCCACCATCACCGTCTCGGCCAATGCCAGCGACAGTGACGGCAGCATCGCC
>NZ_BAAGVO010000008.1:0-15967 GCF_054780835.1 Chitinimonas naiadis
GGCTTCGCCACCGAACTTCTTCGACAGAATGGTGGTGATCGCGGCGGTCAGCGTGGTCTTGCCATGGTCAACGTGACCAATCGTACCAACGTTTACGTGCGGCTTGGTCCGCTCAAACTTTTCCTTAGCCATTGCTCAATCCTTAGTCTGAATTAGGTTAGGGACCGCCGGGCTCGTGGCCCGGCAGTACCGATTACTTCTTGTTGATGATCGCTTCAGCGACGTTACGCGGCGCTTCCGAGTAGTGCTTGAATTCCATCGAGTAGGTAGCGCGACCTTGCGACATCGAGCGCAGGGTGGTCGAGTAACCAAACATCTCGGACAGCGGCACTTCGGCCTTAACCATCTTGCCACCGGCAGGATTGTCGTCCATGCCTTGCAGCATGCCGCGACGCGACGAGATATCACCCATGATGTCACCCATGTACTCTTCCGGGGTTTCGATCTCGACAGCCATCATCGGCTCGAGAATCACCGGACCAGCACGGCGCATGGCTTCCTTGAAGGCCAGCGAGCCGGCCAGCTCAAAGGCGATCTGCGACGAGTCAACATCGTGGTAGGAACCGAACGTCAGGCGAACCTTCACGTCCACGACCGGGAAGCCAGCCAGCACGCCAGCCTTCAGCGTGTTCTGGATACCCTTGTCCACCGAGGGGATGAATTCGCGAGGAATCGTACCGCCCTTGATTTCGTCCAGGAACTCGTAGCCCTTGCCTTCGCCCGAAGGCTCGACAGTGATCACGCAATGGCCGTACTGACCCTTACCACCGGACTGCTTGGCGTGCTTGCCTTCCACGTCCGCAGCGATCTTGGTGATGGTTTCGCGGTAAGCCACTTGCGGGGCACCCACGTTCGCTTCCACGCCGAATTCGCGCTTCATGCGATCCACCAGAATTTCCAGGTGCAATTCGCCCATGCCGGACATGATGGTCTGGCCGGTTTCTTCGTCGGTACGCACGCGGAACGACGGGTCTTCCTTGGCCAGGCGGTTCAGGGCAACGCCCATCTTTTCCTGGTCAGCCTTGGTCTTCGGCTCGACGGCGACGTGAATCACCGGCTCGGGGAACACCATGCGCTCCAGGGTGATGACGTGGTCAGGCGAACACAGCGTTTCACCGGTGGTCACGTCCTTCAGGCCGATACCAGCGGCGATGTCGCCGGCGCGAACTTCCGCGATTTCTTCGCGGTTGTTAGCGTGCATCTGCACGATACGGCCCATGCGTTCCTTCTTGCCCTTGACCGAGTTCATCACGGTGTCGCCAGTGTTGACGACGCCGGAGTAGACGCGGAAGAAGGTCAGCTGACCAACGTACGGGTCGCTCATCAGCTTGAAGGCCAGCGCCGAGAACGGCGCATCGTCGGAAGCAGCGCGGGTGTCAGGCTGATCACGGTCATCCAGGCCTTCAACCGGGCGAACATCGACCGGCGACGGCAGCAACTGGATAACAGCGTCCAGCATCAGCTGCACGCCCTTGTTCTTGAAGGCAGTACCGCACAGCATCGGCTGGATTTCACAAGCCAGGGTACGTGCACGCAGGCCGGCGACGATTTCGTCTTCGGTCAGCTCGCCCGTTTCCAGGTACTTGTTCATCATCTCTTCCGACGACTCAGCCGCAGCCTCGATCATCTTCTCGCGCCATTCGGCAGCAACGGAGACGAGGTCAGCCGGAATCTCGACGTAGTCGAACTTCATGCCTTGCGAAGCTTCGTCCCACAGGATGGCCTTGTTCTTCAACAGGTCAACCACGCCGGTGAAGCCGTCTTCGGCACCGATAGGAATCGCGATAGGCACCGGATTGGCGCGCAGACGCAGGCGCATTTGCTCGACCACGCGGAAGAAGTTGGCACCTTGACGGTCCATCTTGTTCACGAAGGCCAGACGAGGCACCTTGTACTTGTTGGCCTGACGCCATACGGTTTCCGACTGGGGCTGAACACCGCCCACAGCGCAGTAAACCATACAGGCACCGTCCAGCACGCGCATCGAACGCTCCACCTCGATGGTGAAGTCGACGTGGCCCGGGGTGTCAATGATGTTGATGCGATGTTGCTCGAACTGGTTAGCCATGCCCTTCCAGAACGTGGTGGTCGCAGCGGAGGTGATCGTGATGCCACGCTCCTGCTCCTGCTCCATCCAGTCCATGGTGGCGGCGCCATCGTGCACTTCACCGATCTTGTGGTTCACACCGGTGTAGAAAAGAATACGCTCAGTCGTCGTGGTTTTACCCGCGTCGATGTGCGCGCTAATACCGATGTTCCGGTAGCGTTCAATGGGTGTAATGCGTGCCACAGCCAATACCTTTGCTTAAAAGGGTGAATTAGAAGCGATAGTGGGCGAAGGCCTTGTTGGCTTCAGCCATCCGGTGCACTTCGTCACGCTTCTTCATCGCGCCGCCACGGCCTTCAACCGCATCCAGCAATTCGCCAGCCAGACGCTGACCCATGGACTTTTCACCGCGCTTGCGGGCGGCTTCGCGCAGCCAACGCATGGCCAGAGCCATACGACGGGATTGACGCACTTCAACCGGCACCTGGTAGTTTGCACCACCAACACGACGGCTCTTCACTTCAACGACCGGCTTCACGTTGTTGAGGGCTTGGGAGAACACCTCAAGGGGGGCCTTACCGGTCTTCTTCTCGACAATTTCAAGCGCGCCGTAAACGATGCGTTCGGCAACGGACTTCTTGCCATCCTGCATAACGACGTTCATGAACTTGGACAGTTCTTCGCTACCGAACTTTGGATCCGGCAATACTTCGCGTTTCGGTACTTCTCTACGACGTGGCATGTTTCAACCTCAGTAGTATTCAGTTGAGCGCACAACTAGGCACGCTCGCGACCATCCAGGAGGACTGGTCACTTACTCGACGATGCGCACACGGGCGCGCCGCCGTCGTCGCGAATATCTTGATCGAACAAGACAGGGCTCGCGACCCAACCCAAGGCGAATTAAGCCTTCGGACGCTTTGCGCCGTACTTGGAACGAGCCTGCTTACGATCCTTAACACCAGCGGTGTCGAGCGAACCGCGCACGGTGTGGTAACGCACACCTGGCAAATCCTTTACACGACCACCACGGATCAGAACGACCGAGTGTTCCTGCAGATTGTGGCCTTCACCGCCGATGTACGAAATGACTTCGAAACCGTTGGTCAGACGCACCTTGGCAACCTTACGAAGGGCCGAGTTAGGCTTCTTCGGGGTCGTGGTGTAGACGCGAGTGCAAACACCGCGTTTTTGCGGGCAAGCTTCGAGCGCAGGTACCTTGCTCTTGGCCGTTTCCGCCACACGTCCTTTACGGACGAGCTGGTTAATGGTTGGCATTATCTCTTTCCCAAAAGTAAAAATGGCGAGCCTCGCGCAAGACGCACGAGGGGCCGCCCCCACAAAAGAGCGCGGATTATAGATAAATCAAGCGCTTAATGTCAACAAACCCTTCAGCCGGCTATCGCTTTGCTCCGGATAGGCCGACGGAAGGGTCGCTGATGTACTGCCATCACGGATGGCTGCCGGAGCAGCCCCCATGATCACACTTCTTCTTGAGCCGACTCGGCTTCCGCCAACATCGACGACGCATCGATCACGGGCGACGATTCCTGACCCGCTTTCTGACGACGACGGTTGTTGTGGTAGGCCAGACCGGTACCACCAGGGATCAGACGACCCACGATCACGTTTTCCTTCAAACCACGCAGCTCGTCGCGCTTGCCCATGATGGCAGCCTCGGTCAGCACGCGGGTCGTTTCCTGGAAGGAAGCGGCCGAGATGAAGGAATCGGTCGACAGCGAAGCCTTGGTGATACCGAGCAGGATGTTGTCGAACTGGGCCGGCTGCTTGTTGGCGGCGATGAGCTTGTCATTCGCTTCCAGCACTTCGGCACGTTCAACCTGTTCACCCATGATGAAGTCGGAATCACCGGCGTCGGCGATCACCACACGACGCAGCATCTGGCGAACGATCACCTCGATGTGCTTGTCGTTGATCTTCACACCCTGCAGGCGATAAACCTCCTGCACTTCTTCGGTCACGTAGCGAGCCAGCGTCTCGATACCTTGCAGTCGCAGGATATCGTGCGGATCGGCCGGGCCGTCCACGATGGTTTCGCCGCGGTTCACCACCTGGCCGTCATGGACCAGCACGTGCTTGTCCTTCGGAATCAGGTACTCGTGCGGCGTGCCGTCCAGATCGGTAATGATCAGGCGCTGCTTGCCCTTCGTGTCCTTACCGAACGACGAGGTACCGGTCACTTCGGCCAGCATGCCGGCGTCCTTCGGCGAACGCGCTTCGAACAGTTCGGCCACACGCGGCAGACCACCGGTAATGTCGCGGGTCTTGACCGATTCCTGCGGAATACGTGCCAGCACTTCACCCACGCCAACCTGTTGGCCGTCCTTGACCGTGATAATGGCACCGACCTGGAAGGTGATGTTCACCGCGGCATCGGAGCCCGCCAGCTTCACTTCCACGCCATTGTCGTCCAGCAGCTTGATCTGCGGGCGCACGCTCTTGGTTGCACCAGCCTTGCGCTTCGGATCGATCGCCACCAGGGTCGACAGACCGGTCACTTCGTCGATCTGCTTGGCCACGGTCACGCCTTCTTCGACGTTCTCGAAACGCACCAGACCGGCGTACTCGGTAATGATCGGACGGGTATGCGGATCCCAGGTGGCGAGCACGGCGCCAGCCTTGATCGACTGGGCATCGTTCACCATCAGGGTCGCGCCATAAGGCACCTTGTGACGCTCACGCTCACGACCATTGTCGTCGAACACCACCACTTCACCCGAACGGGTAATGACGATCTGCTCGCCCTTGGTGTTGGTGACATAACGCATGGTCCCGGCGAAGCCCACCTTACCGTTGGACTTGGTTTCCACCTGACTGGCCGACGCAGCACGCGACGCGGCACCACCGATGTGGAAGGTACGCATGGTCAGCTGGGTACCCGGCTCACCGATCGACTGGGCAGCGATAACACCGACCGCCTCGCCGACGTTGACGCGTTGACCACGACCCAGGTCACGGCCGTAGCACAGTGCGCACAGGCCATAACGGGTTTCACAGGTCAGCGGCGTACGAACCTTCACTTCGTCGATGCTCAGCGCTTCGATGCGCTCGACGATGTCTTCGGTCAGCAGCGTGCCGGCTTCGTAGACGGTCTCCTGGGTCGCCGGATCGATCACGTCGATCGCAGCAACACGGCCGAGGATACGGTCGCGCAGCGCTTCGATCACGTCACCGCCCTGAACCACGGCCTTCATGTTCACACCGTTCTTGGTGTGGCAATCGTCCTCGGTCACGACCAGATCCTGCGTCACGTCCACCAGACGACGGGTCAGGTAACCGGAGTTGGCGGTCTTCAGCGCGGTATCGGCCAGACCCTTACGGGCGCCGTGCGTCGAGATGAAGTACTGCAACACCGTCAGACCTTCACGGAAGTTGGTGGTGATCGGGGTTTCGATGATCGAGCCGTCCGGCTTGGCCATCAGGCCCCGCATACCGGCCAGCTGACGAATCTGCGCCACCGAGCCCCGGGCACCGGAGTCCGCCATCATGTAGATGGAGTTGAACGACTCCTGGTCAACGGTATTACCTTCACGGTCTACCGTCTTTTCCTTACCCAGGTGGGCCATCATGGTCTTGGCAACCTGGTCGCCACAGCGCCCCCAGATGTCCACGACCTTGTTGTAGCGCTCGCCCTGGGTCACCAGACCGGAGGTGTACTGCGCTTCGATTTCCTTGACCTCACGCTCGGCCTCGGCCAGCAGCGTTGCCTTCTCGGCCGGCACCAGCATGTCGTCCACACAGATGGACAGACCAGCACGGGTCGAATAAGTAAAGCCGGTGTACATCAGCTTGTCGGCCAGGATCACGGTCTCGCGCAGACCGACGCGACGGAACGACGCGTTGATCAGCTTGGAGATTTCCTTCTTCTTGAGCGCCTTGTTGACGTTCTCGAACGGCAGGCCCTTGGGCAGGATTTCCGACAGGATGGCACGACCGACGGTGGTCTCGCGAC
The DNA here is from genome assembly GCF_054780835.1 of Chitinimonas naiadis. Classification (NCBI taxonomy): domain Bacteria; kingdom Pseudomonadati; phylum Pseudomonadota; class Betaproteobacteria; order Neisseriales; family Chitinibacteraceae; genus Chitinimonas; species Chitinimonas naiadis. Next base: position 6,021 of record NZ_BAAGVO010000008.1, read on the forward strand.
GCACCATCTTGAACTGCCACTCACCGCTTTCGTCCTTGTACCAATCCTTCAGGCGCACGCTGACCTTGGCGTTCAGTTCGGCCTGGCGCGTCTCGTAAGCACGGATCAGCTCTTCCAGGTCGGCGAAACGCAGGCCTTCGCCTGTACCGTTGATACGTTCGCGGGTCATGTAGTACAGACCCAGCACGATATCCTGCGACGGCACGATGATCGGCTCGCCGTGGGCGGGCGACAGCACGTTGTTGGAGGCCAGCATCAGCGTGCGAGCTTCCATCTGCGCTTCCAGCGACAGCGGCACGTGAACGGCCATCTGGTCACCGTCAAAGTCGGCGTTGAAGGCGGTACAGACCAGCGGATGCAGCTGGATGGCCTTACCTTCGATCAACACCGGCTCGAACGCCTGGATACCCAGGCGGTGCAGCGTCGGTGCGCGGTTCAGCAGCACCGGATGTTCGCGGATGACGTCTTCCAGAATGTCCCAGACTTCCGGCACTTCCTGCTCGACCAGCTTCTTGGCCGCCTTGATGGTGGTCGCCAGGCCCAGCACTTCCAGCTTGTGGAAGATGAAGGGCTTGAACAGCTCCAGCGCCATCTTCTTCGGCAGGCCGCACTGATGCAGCTTGAGGGTCGGGCCCACCACGATGACCGAACGGCCCGAGTAGTCGACGCGCTTACCCAGCAAGTTCTGACGGAAACGACCGCCCTTACCCTTGATCATGTCGGCCAGCGACTTCAGCGGACGCTTGTTGGCGCCCGTCATGGCCTTGCCGCGACGACCGTTGTCCAGCAGCGAGTCGACGGCTTCCTGCAGCATGCGCTTTTCGTTACGCACGATGATTTCAGGGGCCTTCAGCTCCAGCAAGCGCTTCAGACGGTTGTTACGGTTGATCACGCGGCGATACAGATCGTTCAGATCGGAGGTCGCGAAGCGGCCGCCATCGAGCGGGACCAGCGGACGCAGTTCCGGCGGCAGCACCGGCAACACTTCCATGATCATCCACTCAGGCTTGATGCCCGACTTCTGGAACGCTTCCAGTACCTTCAGGCGCTTGGCGATCTTCTTGATCTTCGCTTCCGAACCCGTGTTCTGCAGGTCGTGGCGCAGCGTTTCCATTTCGTTGTTGATGTCCAGGGTGCGCAGCAGTTCGCGCACGGCCTCAGCACCCATCAGGGCAACGAATTCATCGCCATACTCTTCGACCTTGGCCAGGTAGTCGTCTTCCGACAGCAGTTGACCGCGTTGCAGCGGGGTCATGCCCGGTTCGATGACGATGAAGCCTTCGAAATACAACACGCGCTCGATATCACGCAGAGTGATGTCGAGCACCATGCCCAGACGCGACGGCAGCGATTTCAGGAACCAGATATGCGCAACCGGCGACGCCAGTTCGATATGGCCCATGCGCTCGCGACGCACCTTGCTGAGGGTCACTTCCACGCCGCACTTCTCGCAGATCACACCGCGATGCTTGAGACGCTTGTACTTGCCACACAAACACTCGTAATCTTTCACCGGCCCGAAGATACGGGCACAGAACAAGCCATCGCGCTCGGGCTTGAAGGTACGGTAGTTGATGGTTTCAGGCTTCTTGACTTCACCGTACGACCACGAACGGATCTTGTCGGGCGACGCCAGACCGATGCGGATGGCATCGAATTCTTCTTCCTGCGTCACCTGCTTGAACAAGTCGAGCAAAGCTTTCATGTTTCTATCCTCGTTTCACGAGTGAGGCCCTGCCAGGCTGGTATGTCTTTATATACCAAGCCATGTCGGCGCGAACGGGGTGCGGCCTCACCGCCTCACCCCGCGCACCGTCTGGCTTAGAATCGTTCCAGGTCGATATCGATACCCAGCGAGCGGATTTCCTTCACCAGCACATTGAAGGATTCCGGCATGCCGGCGTCGATCTTGTGATCGCCCTTGACGATATTTTCGTACACCTTGGTACGGCCATTCACATCGTCCGACTTCACCGTCAGCATTTCCTGCAACGTGTAAGACGCGCCGTAGGCTTCCAGCGCCCACACTTCCATTTCACCGAAGCGCTGACCACCGAACTGCGCCTTACCACCCAGCGGCTGCTGGGTAACCAGCGAGTACGGGCCAGTGGAACGGGCGTGCATCTTGTCATCGACCAGGTGATGCAGCTTCAGCACGTGCATGTAACCCACGGTCACACGACGCTCGAAGGCTTCGCCGGTACGACCGTCGTACAACTTGAGCTGGGTACGGGTGTCGTTGAAGCCCAGCTGCTGGGTATGCTCGGAATCAGCCGGGTAGGCCAAAGCCAGCATCGCCATCAGGTCTTCTTCCTTGGCACCGTCGAACACCGGCGTAGCGAACGGCACGCCATCACGCAGGTTGTGCGCCAGCTCGATGATTTCCACATCGCTCATCGACTGCAGGTCCTCCGGACGACCGCGGGTGTTGTACACCTCTTCCAGGAAGCCACGCACTTCGGCGGCCTTCTTGGCGTTCTTGCTGCTTTCGTCGGCCAGCATGCGGTCGATACGCTTGCCCAGACCCTTGGCAGCCCACCCCAGGTGAACTTCCAGAATCTGACCCACGTTCATCCGTGACGGCACGCCCAGCGGGTTCAGCACGATGTCGACCGGCGTACCGTCGGCCATGTGCGGCAAGTCTTCGATCGGCAGGATCTTGGACACCACACCCTTGTTACCGTGACGACCGGCCATCTTGTCACCAGGTTGCAGGCGACGCTTCACGGCCACGTAGACCTTGACCATCTTCTGCACGCCCGGTGGCAGCTCGTCGCCCTGGGTCAGCTTACGCTTCTTGTCTTCGAAACGCAGGTCGAACTCGGCACGCTTCTGTACCAGGTTGTCCTTCATCAGTTCCAGCTGCTTGGCGACATCTTCGTCGGCCAGGCGGATATCAAACCAGTCGTGACGGGTCAGATCAGCCAGATACTCATGGGTCAGCTCGGTGCCCTTGGCAATACGCTTCGGACCGCCGTTGACCTTCTTGCCCAGCAGCAGACGCTCCAGACGCTCGAAAGCATCGTTCTCCAGAATACGCAGCTGGTCGTTCAGGTCGAGACGGAAACGCTTCAGTTCATCGTCAATGATGCTCTGGGCGCGCTTGTCGCGGTCGATACCTTCGCGGGTGAACACCTGCACGTCGATCACCGTACCGTTCATGCCGGACGGCACGCGCAGCGAGGTGTCCTTCACGTCCGAGGCCTTCTCGCCGAAAATCGCGCGCAGCAGCTTCTCTTCCGGCGTCAGCTGGGTCTCGCCCTTCGGCGTGACCTTACCGACCAGCACGTCGCCAGCTTCCACTTCGGCACCGATGTAGACGATACCGGCGTCATCCAGACGGCCGAGCATGCGCTCGGACAGGTTCGAGATGTCGCGAGTGATTTCTTCAGGTCCGAGCTTGGTATCACGGGCAACCACCGACAACTCTTCGATATGGATCGAGGTGTAGCGGTCATCGGCCACCACCTTCTCCGAGATCAGGATCGAGTCTTCGTAGTTGAAACCGTTCCATGGCATGAAGGCCACGAGCAGATTCTGGCCCAGAGCCAATTCACCCAGGTCGGTCGAGGCGCCGTCGGCGATCACGTCCAGGGACGCAATCACGTCGCCGACCTTGACGATAGGACGCTGGTTGATATTGGTGTTCTGGTTGGAACGGGTGTACTTGGTCAGGTTGTAGATGTCCACGCCGACCTCACCGGCGCTGGTCTCATCGTCATTGACGCGGATCACGACCCGGTTGGCATCGACATAGTCAACACGACCACCACGCAGTGCCTTCACGGCGGTGCCCGAGTCGATCGCACAGGTGCGCTCGATACCGGTACCGACCAGCGGCTTCTGCGCACGCACGCAAGGCACAGCCTGGCGTTGCATGTTGGCGCCCATCAGGGCCCGGTTCGCATCATCGTGTTCCAGGAACGGGATCAGGCAAGCAGCGACCGACACGATCTGGTTCGGTGCCACGTCCATGAACTGCACGCGTTCCGGGCGCGCCACGATGGTTTCACCGTGTTCGCGGCAGGTCACCAGTTCGTCGATCAGCTCACCCTTGTCGTTCAGCTTGGCGTTGGCCTGGGCAATAACGTACTTGCCTTCCTCGATGGCCGACAGGTATTCGATCTCGTCGGTCACCTTATGGTCCACCACCTTGCGGTACGGGGTTTCCAGGAAACCGTACTCGTTGGTGCGGGCATAGATAGCCAGCGAGTTGATCAGACCGATGTTCGGGCCTTCCGGCGTTTCGATCGGACAGACGCGACCGTAGTGGGTCGGATGCACGTCACGCACTTCAAAGCCAGCACGCTCGCGAGTCAGACCGCCCGGTCCAAGGGCCGATACGCGGCGCTTGTGGGTGATTTCCGACAGCGGGTTGGTCTGGTCCATGAACTGCGACAGCTGCGAGGAACCAAAGAATTCCTTGATCGCCGCCGACACCGGCTTGGCATTGATCAGGTCGTGCGGCATCAGGTTGTCGCTCTCGGCCTGGCCGAGACGTTCCTTGACGGCGCGCTCGACGCGCACCAGGCCAGCACGGAACTGGTTCTCAGCCAGCTCACCCACCGAACGGATACGACGGTTACCCAGGTGATCGATGTCATCGATCTCGCCACGGCCGTTGCGCAGCTCCAGCAGGATGCCGATCACGGCAATGATGTCGTCGGTGTTCAGCACGCCCGAACCGGTGGTGCCTTGCGGGCCCACGCGCTCGGAGAAGCGGCGCTGCCAGCCCGGAGCCTTCTCGTCGAGACGGTCAGGATAGGCGCGACGGTTGAACTTCATGCGGCCCACGGCCGACAGGTCGTAACGCTCTTCGGAGAAGAACAGGCCGTTGAACAGCGCCTCGACCGAATCTTCGGTCGGCGGCTCGCCAGGACGCATCATGCGATAGATCGCCACGCGCGCAGCCTGACGGTCTGGCGTTTCGTCCAGACGCAGGGTATTGGAGATGTACGCGCCCTGATCCAGGTCGTTGATGTACAGCACCTTGATCGAAGCGATGCCAGCCGATTCGAACTTGATCAGCAAATCTTCGGTGATCTCGTCGTTGGCCTTGGCCACGATCTCGCCGGTATCCGGGTTCACCACGTTGGCACCCAGCACACGGCCGATCAGCGTATCGGTCGGAATCTCGAGTTCCTTGACGCCGGCATTCTGCAGGTCGCGAATATGCTTGGCGGTGATGCGCTTTTCTTTCTGCACCAGCACGGTACCATCGTTGCCGACGATATCGAACTTGGCGACTTCGCCCTTGAGACGCTCAGCCACCAGTTCGGTGAAGACACCGTTCTTTGACAGGCGGACGGTATCGAAGTCATAGCAGTCGGCCAGAATCTGCTCGTTGTTGTAGCCCAGCGCCCGCATCAGGATCGTCACCGGCATCTTGCGACGGCGGTCGATACGGAAGTACAGCAGGTCCTTCGGATCGAATTCGAAGTCCAGCCAGGAGCCGCGGTAAGGAATGATACGGGCGGAGAACAGCAGCTTGCCCGAGGAGTGGGTCTTGCCCTTGTCGTGCTCGAAGAACACGCCAGGCGAGCGATGCAGCTGCGAGACGATAACCCGCTCGGTACCGTTGATCACGAAGGAGCCGTTGCTGGTCATGAGCGGAATTTCGCCCATGTACACTTCCTGCTCCTTGGCTTCCTTGACGACCGGCTTCGACGACTCGCGATCGAAGATCGTCAGGCGTACGCGCGCGCGCAGCGGAGCCGCGAACGTGATGCCACGCTGCTGACACTCGACCACGTCGAACGGTGGCTCACCCAGCTGATAGCTGACGAAGTCCAGCTTCGCATAGCCGTTATGGCTGGTGATCGGGAAGATCGAAGAAAATGCTGCTTGCAGGCCGATACCGCGGCGCTGCTCCATCGGAACGCCCAGCTGAAGAAACTCTGTATAAGAGTCGATTTGTGTGGCGAGCAGATAAGGAACGTCCAGAACGTTCGCCCGCTTCGCAAAACTTTTACGAATGCGTTTCTTCTCAGTGAACGAGTAACTCATAGAGTCTCCGGTCGAGTTGGGGCGCTAAAACCAAACCACAAAGTCCATTTAGGCAGACTTTCCGGTTTGGCAACGCAGGGTTTCAACGATTTGCCACAAGCGCAAGAAGGCTGGCGACAGAGTCGCCAGCCTATCTTATCTCCCGAGGGAGACTTACTTCATCTCAGCGGTAGCACCGGCTTCGATCAGCTTCTTGACCATGGCTTCAGCATCAGCCTTGGCAGCGCCTTCCTTGACAGCCTTCGGTGCGCCGTCAACCAGGTCCTTGGCTTCCTTCAAGCCCAGGCCGGTCAGCTCACGCACGACCTTGATCACGCCAACCTTGTTGGCGCCAGCGCCGGTCAGGATAACGTCGAATTCGGTCTTTTCTTCAACAGCAGCGGCGCCACCAGCAGCAGGGCCAGCAACAGCAACAGCAGCGGCGGAAACGCCGAACTTCTCTTCGAATGCCTTCACCAGGTCATTCAGTTCCAGAACGGTCAGGCCAGCAACGGCGTCGAGGATGTCTTCTTTGGTCAGAGCCATGTTTAATTACTCCTGAATACAGATAAGTCGTTAGATCTGAAAGCGTAGCGGCGATTAAGCGGCTTCGGCTTGCTTCTTCTCGGCCAGTGCAGCCAAACCGCGGGCGAAACCCGACAGCGGAGCTTGCATAACGTAGAGCAGCTTGGACAGCAGCTCTTCGCGGCTTGGGATAGCAGCAAGTTGGCCAACTTCAGCAGCGCTGAGCGTCTTGCCTTCATAGGAACCTGCCTTGACCACGATCTTGTCGTTGGTCTTGGCAAAGTCAGCCAGCACCTTGGCGGCGGCGATGGGGTCGGCGGAAATGCCGTACACCAGCGGGCCTGCCATGTGGTTGGCCAGATCGGCAAACGCGGTGCCTTCAACAGCGCGGCGAGCCAGCGTGTTCTTCAACACGCGCAGGTAAACGCCCTTGGCACGTGCATCAGCACGCAGCTTGGTCATGGCGCTGACCTGGATGCCACGATATTCGGCAACCACGATGGCTTGAGCCTTGGCAACTTCTGCCGAGATCTCTGCCACTACGGCCTTTTTATCGTCGAGATTGAGACTCAAGGTCTACCCTCCTGGAAAATCCATCCCCTCGCAGGGACAGAACCTAAAGAAATGGCGACCAATCATCAGGAGAACTAACCGACAGACAAGTCTGCCGGGGGAATCCTGCTCTTGGGTACACCATCTGCGTAGGGCGGGGCGACGCGAATGATTCCTCACTCCGTATCGCTTGCCGATTAAGGCACAGGCAAATGCCTGCAACCCCCTACGGTCTTTGATAATCCGCCTCGTCGCCTAAGCGATCCGGCGGCCCAAAGTCCGTTTTTGGATGCGGCTTGCGCCGCACCCGGATACAACTTGATTACGCGCCGATTACGGTCGCGGCATCAACACGCACACCGGCACCCATGGTGCTCGATACGGCGATCTTCTTGAAGTAGACACCCTTCGAAGAAGCAGGCTTGGCTTTTTGCAGCGCTTCGATCAGAGCGACCAGGTTGGTCTTCAGATCAGCGGCGTCAAAGGCAGCACGGCCGATGGTGCTATGGATGATGCCGTTCTTGTCGGTACGGTACTGAACCTGACCAGCCTTGGCGTTCTTGACAGCCTCGGCAGCATTCGGGGTCACGGTGCCAACCTTCGGGTTAGGCATCAGACCACGCGGGCCAAGGATGGTACCCAGCTGACCAACGATACGCATGGCGTCCGGCGTGGCGATCACCACGTCGAAGTCCATCATGCCACCCTTGATCTGTTCGGCCAGGTCTTCGAAACCGACGATGTCGGCACCGGCGCCCTTGGCAGCTTCAGCATTGGCACCCTGGGCGAACACGGCGACGCGAACGCTCTTGCCGGTACCCTTGGGCAGCACGACCGAACCACGCACAACCTGGTCCGACTTACGTGCGTCAACGCCGAGGTTGATGGACACATCAACCGATTCGCCGAACTTGGCGGTAGCGCCTTCCTTGACCAGCGACAGCGCTTCGTCGATGGCGTACAGCTTGTTGCGATCAATCTTGGCCTTCAGGGCCGCGACGCGCTTGGAAACCTTAGCCATTTACACACCCTCCACATTCAGGCCCATCGAACGAGCAGAACCGGCGATGGTACGCACAGCGGCGTCCAGATCAGCAGCGGTCAGGTCCGGGGTCTTGGTCTTGGCAATATCTTCCAGCTGGGCGCGGGTAATGGTGCCTACCTTGTCGGTATGCGGCTTGCTGCTGCCCTTTTGAATGCCAACGGCCTTCTTGATCAGGATGGTGGCGGGCGGGGTCTTCATCACGAAAGTGAAGGACTTGTCCGCGAACGCAGTGATCACCACTGGAATCGGCAGACCAGGCTCAACGCCTTGGGTCTGGGCGTTGAACGCCTTACAGAATTCCATGATGTTCAGGCCGCGCTGGCCGAGTGCCGGACCGATAGGAGGCGAAGGATTCGCCTTGCCTGCCGGAACCTGCAGCTTGATGTAGCCGATAATCTTCTTAGCCACGATATGCTCCTAAAATGGGTAATAACGCAGGATAAGTCCTGCTCCCCTTGGTAAAACCCGGCTCGCGCCGGACGCCATGCAGATCGGTTAAACCTTCTCGACCTGCGAAAAATCCACTTCCACCGGGGTGGCACGACCGAAGATCAACACCGACACCTTGAGCTTGCTCTTGTCGTAGTTGACTTCTTCGACGGTCGCATTGAAGTCCGCGAACGGGCCTTCGGTAACGCGCAGGATCTGGCCCACGTCGAACAGCACCTTCGGCTTCGGCTTTTCGACGCCTTCCTGCATCTGCGCCATGATCGCTTCGACTTCCTTGACGGAAATCGGCGTAGGCCGCATGCCGGTGCCACCGATAAAGCCAGTCACCTTGGAAGTGTTCTTCACCAAATGCCAGCTTTCGTCGGTCATTTCCATCTCGACCAGCACATAGCCAGGGAAGAACTTGCGTTCGGTCAGCGCCTTAGTACCGTTGCGGATCTCCATGACCTCTTCAACCGGCACCAGAATCTGGCCAAACAGATGTTGCATATCGGAACGATCGATACGCTCCCTGAGTGCCTTCATGACACTCTTCTCGAAACCCGAGTACGCGTGAACTACATACCAACGCATTGCCATCAAGCAGTCTCCGGGCAGTTAAATCAGGCGCGCTTCAGCAGCACGTCGTAGAACAACCAGGCCAGGCCGGTATCCACTGCCCACATGAACAGCGCCAATGTGAGTGCAAACAGGAATACCACGCCGGTAACCTGCCAGGTCTCCTTCTTGGTCGGCCAGACCACCTTCTCCGCTTCCTTGACGGAGTCGCGAGCGTAGTCCACAAAGCCACGCCCCGGGGCGGAAAACCACACCACAGCCGCTGCCAGCAACAGACCCACCACCACAGCAGCCACACGCAGCGCTTGCTGGTCAGCCGGCAACAGGTAGAAGCCCGTCACGCCCGCCGCAACCAGCACCAACGCTGCCGCCAGCTTCAATTTGTCCACATTTTCCATGCGTCGGCTTTTGCCCGAAAAATAAAGACAGCCGCTTTCCTGGTGGAAAACGGCTCCCTTTGTATTTTAAATACCAACCACGTATTCGGTGGCAGGCGAGGAGGGTCTCGAACCCCCAACCCCCGGTTTTGGAGACCGGTGCTCTGCCAATTGAGCTACTCGCCTGCAAAACCAAACGGTGCGACTCGTGCCGCACCGCCGGTTCTAAACTTTATTACTCGATGATCTTACCGACAACGCCGGCACCAACGGTACGACCACCTTCGCGAATCGCGAAGCGCAGACCGTTTTCCATGGCGATCGGAGCGATCAGGGCAACAACCACTTCAACGTTGTCACCTGGCATCACCATTTCGGTACCAGCAGGCAGTTCTACTGCGCCGGTCACGTCGGTGGTGCGGAAGTAGAACTGAGGACGGTAGCCGTTGAAGAAC
>NZ_BAAGVO010000009.1:0-329454 GCF_054780835.1 Chitinimonas naiadis
AGGAGACCGTCTCCGCCATCTCGCCGATGCTGTCGGCGCTCTCGCGGATCTGCCGGATCAACTCCCGCAGCTGCGTCTGCATCTCGTTGATACGATTTAGCAGGCTGTTATGGTCGGAGGATTTCATCACGATCTGGGTATCGAGATGGCCGGCCGCAATGCGCTGCACCACGTCCACGGTGTAGGCCGGCTCGCCCCCCAACTGACGGATCAGGTCACCGGCGAGCTTGAGGCCTACCAGCAACATCACCACCAGCGTGATCGCCACGACTGTGAGCAAGGTGATGCTGTTGCGCCAGAAGGCAGCGTCCACATCGTCGAGATAGATGCCACTACCGACGATCCAGCCCCAGGGCTCGAAGCCCTTCACATAGGACAGTTTGGGGACCGGTTTGTCGGCACCGGGCTTGGGCCAGAGGTAGTCCACAAAACCCTCGCCCTTGGCTTGCACCACCTTCACGAACTCGACAAACAGGTGCTTGCCGGCCGGGTCCTTGTTCTCGGTCAGGTTTTTGCCGTTCAGTTCGGGTTTGATCGGGTGCATGAGCATGACCGGCGTCATGTCATTGATCCAAAAATACTCGCTCTTGTCGTAGCGCAACGCCTGGATCTGTTCCTTGGCACGGGCCTGGGCATCGGCGCGGCTCAACTTGCCGCTTACTTCCAGCGCATGGTTGGACACGATCACACCGTGCGCCACCTCGATCAGGTTGCGGGTCTTCTGCTGCCGGTCTTCCATCAGGGTCGACCGCTGGCTGCTCAGTGCCGTCGTGGCCACCACCAGCAAGCCCACCAGGGCAATCAACACCAATGACAGCAATTTGCTGCGCATGCTCATCTGCTTCATGGCTACCGCCTCCATCCTGTTTTTATGCCCTGCCATTAAGCAGTCTTTATAGACCGACGAGCAAGCAAGAACGCGGCATTCAGGAAGAGGCGCCGTCAAAACGCCCGAAATGAGGAGGAGAGATCAGCTACTGGCGGTAAAATTCACCGCGATCGTGCCCTTTGGGCTTTCCAGCCACAAACGCCAGTCACGACGTCCCTGCACGCAGAGTGGCAGCACAACCAATGCCGCCAGTTGGCCCTCGCCAGCAGGTTGCAGTGGTATGGCAATCGGGCCCATGTCCATGCCCACCATGCCAAAGCGGGCGGTCATCGGCACCGCCCCCCCGGCGATCTCCAGCCGGAACGGCTTCAGCCCCGAAGGAGGTCGATCAGCGCGCACAGTCAGCGCTTGTCCTGCCAGGGGAATCGTGCAGGCCACGGTGAGATCGCTACAACTGACCTGCACCATCGTCTGCTGGGCGGGCTTGCGCAACCAGTTCGCCAAACCCAGCAACGCCGCCAGGCCCAGTACCGCCAGCAGCAGACCCCAGGCAGGTTTCATTGCCAGGCAGCCCTGAGCAAGGCCACGCCTTGCGCGCCGGCCATCCGGGCATCGGCAAGGTCGGCTGTCGTCAGCCCGCCTATACCGTAGACCGGGAATGGCCAGCCCTGCCCCACCAGCGCAGAAAACCCTGCCCAGCCCAGGCCCGACCTGCCGGGGTGGCTTAGCGTAGGCTTGATATTGCCGAGCACCGCGTAGTCCAGCTCCAGCCTGGCCGCCTGGGCCAGTTCTTCTGCATTATGGACCGAAGCACCGACCCAACCGGCAGGCCGCACTTCGGTACGCATCAGCTCACGCGCCGGCAGATGCAGGCCATCTGCGGGCAAGCTGCCCACCTGCTCTGCGCTACCGTGCACCAGCAAGCGGGCACCGTGAGCGCTGAGCCGTGAACGGACCAGCGTCGCCAGGCGGGCATAAGCCGTGGCATCAAGCTGCGGCTCGCGCAGCACCAGCCAGCGCAAACCCTGCGCCAGCCGTACATCCAGCCGCGCCAACCATTCGGACTCACCCAGCTCGGCCACATTGGAGAACGCCAATTCGGCAGGCAGTTGCAGGCCACGCAGTATGGGCGTATTGGCCGGCAGCACCGGGTCTACCGTCAACGCCCCCGGCATCTGCCACGCAAACTGTTGCCCCTCATGCGGGTGCGGCTCACCTTGCCAGGCGGTTACCTTGAAAAAATTGAGCCGCACGTGGGCGTGTGGATAGGTGAAGACCTGTACCAGCCAGGGCTGGGAAGCCGTGACAGTGACCCCCATTTCCTCTTCCAGCTCGCGGTTCAGTGCCTCTGCCGGGGTCTCGCCCGCCTCGAGCTTGCCGCCGGGGAACTCCCACCAGCCGGCGTAGGGCTTGCCTTCGGGGCGGGAACCCAGCAGGAACTGGCCGTCCGGCCGGATCAGGATGCCGGCGGCTACATGGGTAGTCTTGATGTCGCTCACAGATGCTCGCTATCGAATGACGCTACAGCCCGCAACCTTGATTGCAAGCCGGTGATGGATACTCAGGGCTGAGTGCGCCCAGCCCAGTCCTTGGCAAATTGCCAGGCGACCCGTCCCGAGCGCGAACCCCGACCCAGCGCCCAGTTGAGCGCAGCACGTTCGATCGGTTCGTCCCAGGCCGTGACGCCAAACTCGGTCAGCCAATGCCGCACCGTCAGCAGGTACTCATCCTGGCTGAACGGATAGAAACTCAGCCACAGCCCGAATCGCTCGGACAGGCTGATCTTCTCCTCGACCGCATCGGCCGGATGGATCTCGCCATCGACATGGCGGGTACGGGCATTCTCGTCAAAATACTCGGGCAGCAGGTGGCGGCGGTTCGAGGTCGCGTAGATCAGCACATTGGCCGAACGGGCGGCCACGCTGCCATCGAGCACCGACTTGAGCGCCTTGTAGCCCCCTTCGCCTTCCTCGAAACTCAGGTCATCGCAGAACAGGATGAACTTCTCCGGCCGGCCGGCGATCTGCGCCACGATATCGGGCAGGTCGCACAGGTCTTCCTTGTCCACCTCCAGCAGGCGCAGGCCCTGCTCCGCATACTCGTTGAGCACCGCCTTGATCAGCGAGGACTTGCCCGTGCCGCGCGCCCCGGTCAGCAATACATTGTTGGCCAGGCGACCAGCCACGAACTGCCGGGTATTGCGATCGATCTCGGCCTTCTGCGGTTCGACATTCTGGATATCCTCGAGCCGGATCAGATGCGGCTGGTGGATGGCCTCCAGCCAGCCGACCGAGGTACCGAGCGCGACCTTCTTGCGCCAGCGGAACGCCGGGGCCGACCAGTCCGGCGCCTGCCCGACGGGCGGCAGCAGGCTTTCCAGACGGGCGACCAGGTTTGCAAAATCAAACATGCATCACTCCCTGCGAGGTGAGCGCTATCAGGAACGACCGCGCTTAAGCCGCTGCGCCGTGGTCTTGCCGACCAACCACATGGCCACGCCATAGAACAGCCCGGCCGAGCCCCAGATGGCGGCATTGCGGAATACAAAGTCGGTGGTCAAGGTCGCCGGCACCGGAAAGCTGAGCAGTACCGGCGCCAGCGTGAACAGCACGCACATGGGCAGGCCCCAGCGCAGCAGGCCAATATCGAGCACGAACAGCACGAAGCCGCGCCGCTCGAGCTGCTGCCACTGGATCAGTTTTTCCGCATCGGTCTTGCGTTGCCAGAAAGCCATCTGATCACCCCGCTCAGCTGCGGTAATCCGCGTTGATCTTCACGTAGTCGTAGGAGAAATCACAGGTCCAGACCGTGGCCGTGACCGGACCACGGTTCAGCACTACCCGGATCAGGATTTCTGCCTTGTTCATGACCCGCTGGCCATCTTCCTCGCGGTACGCCGGGTTACGGCCACCCTGGGTCGCCACCAGCACGTCATCAAGGTAAAGGTCGAGCTTGTCGACATCCAGATCGTCGATGCCGGCGTAGCCGATCGCAGCCAGGATGCGGCCCAGGTTGGGATCGGAGGCAAAGAAGGCTGTCTTCACCAGCGGCGAGCGGCCGATCGCATAGCCCACGGCTTTGCACTCGGTCTCGTCGCGGCCACCTTCGACCTGCACGGTCATGAACTTGGTCGCGCCTTCGCCATCCCGGACGATCGCTTGGGCCAGGGTCTGCGACACCTCGGTCACGGCGGTGCGCAGCGCGTCGTACTCGGCGCTTGCCGCATTGCTGATTTCCAGCTCGGCCGCACCGGTCGCGATCAGCATGAAGCTGTCGTTGGTCGAGGTATCGCCATCGATGGTGATGCAGTTGAAGGAGCGGTCCGCCGCATGCTTGACCAGGCTTTGCAGCAAGGGCTGCGGCAACCGGGCGTCGAAGGCCACGTAGCCAAGCATGGTCGCCATATTCGGGTGGATCATGCCGGCGCCCTTGGCGATGCCGGTAATTGTGATGGTCTTGCCGCCGATCACGACCTGCTTGCTGGCGGCCTTAGAGACCACGTCGGTGGTCATGATCGCCTCGGCCGCCTCGGCCCAGTTGGCTGGTGCCAGCTTGGCGACAGCCCCGGGCAGCGCAGCCACGATCTTCTCGTGCGGCAGCGGCTCAAGGATCACGCCGGTCGAGAAGGGCAGGATCTGCTCACGCTGTGCGCCCAGTTGGGCCGCCAGGGCATCGCAGACCTTCAGCGCGCGCTCACGGCCATCCAGGCCGGTGCCGGCATTGGCGTTACCGGTATTGACCACCAGCGCCACAGGCGCCGCGACCGACAGATGTTCACGGCACAGTTGCACCGGTGCCGCACAGAAACGGTTTTTGGTGAACACGCCCGCCACCGTACTGCCCGCCGCCAGCTTCATCACCAGCACATCCTTGCGGCCAGGTTTCTTGATACCGGCCGACCCGATACCCAGCGTAATGCCGGGCACAGCAAACAAGGAGGCGGGGTCGGGGGCGGACAGGTTGACGGGCATGACGTAAATCCTTATCGGGAAGCGAAATGTTGCGGTGCGAAAAAAGCGGATTGTAACCAGATAGCCGTCTCATCCAAAGACCTTTGGCGACAGGAATTTCCCCCTGCTGGCACAAGGCGATACGGACCTCGCCAGCAGCGAAAGATTCCACCCCATCGCCCCTGCCGGCAGCGGCCGGCCACGGGTTATCATGCAAGCCATCTTTACCGGCACCAACAAGGCTTCCCATGTTCACTCCCGATACCTACCGCGCCCGCCGCGAGGCCCTCGCCCAACAGGTCGGCTCCGGCCTCATCCTGCTGCTCGGCAATGCCGACAGCCCGATGAACTACACCGACAACATCTATCACTTCCGCCAGGATTCGAGCTTTCTGTACTTCTTCGGCCTCGACCTGCCGGGCCTTGCCGCCCTGATCGACGTCGACGCCAACACCGCCACCCTGTTCGGCGACGATGGCGGCATCGACAGCATCGTCTGGACCGGCCCGCTGCCCAGCCTCGCCGAGCAGGCCCAGGCCGTCGCGGTCAGCCAGACCCAGCCGATGGCGAAGCTTGCCCACGTGGTGGCCACCGCGCGTGACGCCGGCCGCCAGGTCCATTTCCTGCCGCCGTACCGCGCCGAACACCGGCTCTGGCTGGCTGAGCTGCTGGCGCTCTATGCCAGCGCGGTGGATGCCGCGGCCTCCGACAGCCTGACCCGTGCCGTCATCGATCTGCGCTCGGTCAAGTCGGACGATGAGATCGCCCAGATGGAAAACGCCCTCGACGTCGCGCACCGCATGCACCTGCTCGCCATGCGCTCGGCACGTCCGGGCGTACGCGAACAGGAAATCGTCGGCCTGATGGAAGGCCTTGCTGCCAGTCAGGGACGCTCGCTCGCCTACCCCATCATCTTCAGTCGCGACGGTCACATCCTGCACAATCACGGCCATGGCTACACGCTGAAGGCCGGCGACCTTGTCGTCAACGACAGCGGGGCCGAAAGTCCCTTGCACTACGCCAGCGACATCACCCGCACCATCCCCGTTGCCGGACGCTTCAGCGAACCGCAGAAGATCGTCTACCAGGCGGTACTGGATGCGCAGCTGGCCGCCATCAACAGCATGAAGCCCGGCGTCCCCTACCGTGAAATCCACGACCTGGCCGCCCGTGTGCTGGTCAACGGCGTGGAGGAACTGGAACTGTTCAAGGGCCCGGCCATCGACGTCGTCAACGGTGGCGCCTACGCGCTGCTGTTTCCGCACGGCCTGGGCCACCATATCGGCCTCGATGTGCACGATATGGAAGCGCTCGGCGAGAACCGCGTCGGCTATGGCGAGGGCGTGGAGCGCAGCACCGATTTCGGCCGCCGTTCGCTACGCCTGGGTCGCCCACTACGCGAAGGCTGGGTGGTAACGGTCGAACCCGGTGCCTATTTCATCCCGGCCCTGATCGACCGCTGGGCCAGCGAGAAGCGCCACGACCACCTGATCAACTACGACGCCTTCGACAAGCTGCGCAACTTCGGTGGCATCCGCATCGAGGACGACGTGCTCATCACCGCCGACGGTGCGCGGGTACTGGGCAAGCCCATTCCCAAGACCATCGCCGAGGTTGAAGCCCAAGCCAGTGCCTGAGGCAATGCCCGCCGGCTTGGCCCCCCGCTAGACTGCCCCGCCCGGACTCCTTGGTCAGGTTGCGGGCACGGCCACCGGTCCTGCCAGAGAACAACAATATTCGAGGTGTTGACCCCCATGCTTCGCCGTACTTCGCTAATGCGCGCCTGTGCCCTCGTTTTTTCCTGCCTGCTGCCGCTGGCCCATGCCGATGAAGGCATGTGGACCTTCGACAACCCGCCTGCCGAGCCATTGAGCAAGCGCTATGGCTTCGAGCTGACCCCCGCCTGGCTGGGCCGGGTCCAGCAATCGGCGGTCAACCTGGGTGCATCCGCTTCCTTCGTGTCTGCCGAAGGCCTGTTGCTGACCAATCACCACGTTGCGCTGGGCTGCCTCGAAAAACTGTCCAGCCCTGGTCATGACCTGATCCGGGATGGTTATGTGGCACGCCACCGTTTGGAAGAGCTGCGCTGCCCCGGCAGCAATGCCCGCATCCTTGTCTCCAGCGAAGACGTGACCGAACGCGTGAGCAAGGCCAGCACCAGCAGCAAGGGTGGCGACGCGGTCACCGCCAGCCGCAAGGCCGTCATCGCCCGGCTGGAGGCAGACTGCAAGCAACAAAGCGGCTTGAGCTGCGAAGTGATCCCGCTGTACAAGGGCTCGCTCTATCACTTGTATCGCTACAAGGAGTGGGATGATGTGCGCCTCGTGTTTGCGCCGGAATACCAGGCCGCATTCTTTGGCGGCGATGCCGACAACTTCGTCTATCCCCGCTACGCGCTCGACTTTGCCCTGATGCGCGTCTATGAGAACGGCAGGCCGGTACAGCCCGCCCATTACCTGAAGCTGGCCCGGAAACCGGTGGCAGAAGGCGACCTGATTTTCGTCGCCGGCCACCCCGGCGCGACCGACCGCTTGTTGACCATGGCCCAGTTGCGTACGGTGCGCGACGTGACGCTGCCGATCAAGCTCGCCAGCCTCAAGCGACAGCAGGCGCTGCTGCAGGCCTACGCAAAACGCTCGCCGGAAGCGGCCCGACAGGCATTGGACAAGCTGTTCGGGGTGGAAAACGGACTGAAATCCAGCCTGGGCCAGCAGACCTTCCTGCTCGATGCCGACCAGATGACCCGGAAGGAGGCGGAAGAGGCGCGCTTCCGTGCCGCCTACCAGCAGCAAGGTCTGGCGGGTGATCCCTGGGCGGATGCCGAAGCCGCCAGCCGCCGTGAAGCTGCGCGTGGCAAGGAACTGTGGGCACTGGGCTATGGCTATCGCACCCTGTTTGACTATGCCGGCAGCCTGGTGGAGCAGGCCTATGAGCGGCAATTGCCGGAGAGCGAACGGCTCAGCACCTACCGTAGTGCTGGCCTACCCGAAATCGAACGCCGCCTGCGGGCCAAGGTACCGTTCTACAAGGACCTGCAAGTCGCCATCCAGGCCGGGTATTTCCTGGAAGCCGAACAACTGCTGGGCAAGCAGCATGCCTTCGTCCGCACCGTACTGGGCGACGAAACACCGGAAAGCGCGGCCGAGCGCGCCATCCGTACCAGCAAGCTCGATGACGTGAACGAGCGCGTCCGGCTGCTGGGTGGCGGTATCGCCGCCATCGAGGCGTCGGACGACCCGCTGATCCAGCTGGCCCGCAAGGTCTATCCCTTGCGCCGTGAACTGATCCGCTACCAGGAAACCCAGATCGACACCCCCAGCAAGCAGGCGGCCGAGAAACTGGGCCAGGCCCGCTTTACCATGAGCGGCCGCGCCCTACCGCCCGACGCGACCGCCACGCTGCGCCTGAGCTATGGCACGGTGGCCGGTTACCAATCAGGTGGCATTGCCACGCCCTGGAAGACCACATTCGGTGGCCTGCTGGCACGGTCCGACAGCTTCGATGGCAAACCACCGTTCCAGCTCGCCAGCAAGATCGCTGTCGCGCGCAGCAAGCTCGATCCAAGACTGCCGCTGAACTTCGTCACCACGGCCGACATCATCGGCGGCAATTCCGGTTCGCCGGTCCTGAACAAGGACGGTGACTGGGTCGGCCTGATCTTCGACGGCAATCTGGAAGGGCTCGCTGGTCGCTTTGCCTACAGCGATGCCACCGCGCGTTCCACGGCGGTCGACGCTCGCGCCATCCTGCACGCCCTGGAGCGTATCTACGGCGTGCCCGAACTGGCCAAGGAGTTGCGTGGCGGCAAGTAGTCCCGTCAGCAGGGCAAGAAAAACGGCTGCCTATTGGCAGCCGTTTTCATTACACGGGCAGATCAGCAATCGCCTAGAACTTCAGTTCCAGCGACGCACGTACCACAGTGCTGCTGGGGGTGATCGTATCGCCGATCACGCGACCATTGGCATCCGCATAGGCGGTCTGGGCAATATTGTCTTGGTGCAGCACGTTCGAAAGCGACACCCGCAACTGCATCTTGGGGTCGAATTTCCATAGTGCGTAGCCGTCCAGCACCCGCTTGGCGCCGCTGTACGAGTACTGCGTCTCGGACAAGCGGACCGAACCACCGCCCTGGAAGCTGAAGTTGCCACCGATCGTGAGCGGTTTCCCTTCGAGCTTGTAGTCCAGCCCCAGGTTGGCACTGACCGGCGTTTGCGAATCCAGCCGGTTGTTCGGGCCAGGCACCTCGTCCACGCTGGACCAGGCCCGGGTCAGGTTGGCGCGCAGGTCGATCGCCGGCGCCGTCGGCATCAGCGCCTTGAGCCGGACCTTCGCCTCCAGTTCGATACCGCGGGTATTGGCATTGCCCTTGTTGAGCGGCTGGCTGGTCCAGCGGCCGTTGACCAGCGACAGGTCGCGCAAGGTCACGTCCGAAATACGCCGCACGAAGGCGCTGGCGCTCAGCAAGCCGCCTTCCGCCATGTAGTGCTCGTAGCCCAGATCCAGCCCCCAGGCCAGTTCCGGCTTGAGATCGGGGTTGCCCTGGTAGTCCGGGCTATTCTGCGAATTGTTGACCGAGATATAGCGGCGCGGCACCAGATTGCCGGTACTCGGTGCCTTGTAGGTGCGGGTCAGGCCAAAGCGCAACTGGTCATTCTTGGTGTCCGGTATCTTCCACAGCGCCTGCATCAGGGGGCTGAAGACGCTGGAACGGTTCTGGATGGCGGCCAGCACATTGCCATCCGTCCGCGTATCCAGCCCCTCCCAGCGCAGACCGGCATACAGCGACCAGCGCGGGTTCACCGCCCACTCATCCTGGGCAAACAATGCCAGCCGGCTGACCTTGGCGACATAGTCCTCGTCGATGTTGACGCTGGGGCGGCCGTCGAAATTATGGTCGCGCTGGATACGATCCTCACCGCGCTCGCTGTACTCGCCA
This sequence comes from Chitinimonas naiadis, assembly GCF_054780835.1. Taxonomy (NCBI): domain Bacteria; kingdom Pseudomonadati; phylum Pseudomonadota; class Betaproteobacteria; order Neisseriales; family Chitinibacteraceae; genus Chitinimonas; species Chitinimonas naiadis. Next base: position 9,716 of record NZ_BAAGVO010000009.1, read on the forward strand.
TCCCAGCCCAGGGCCAGTACATGGTCCGTCATCAGCGGGCTGGTGTACTTGCCACCCAGGGTAAAGCCCTTGTCGGTCGCCCCCGAGGTCACGGTACGGCTCAGCCCCTGCTGCAGTTTTTCGTTGTAACCCACCAGCAGCACGTCCGAACTGCGCTGGTTGTAGCTGGCCCCCAGTTTCAGGTCGAGCTTGCCTTCCTCGCCGATCTTGCGCACCCAGTTGAGGTTGCTGCGCACCATCTCCCAGTGCACGTCGATCTGCATGTCGTTGTTGGGATAGGCAGGCTGGCCACCCAGCTCGGTACTGGCCCGCTCGGTCACGAAGCTCTTGTACTGGTTGACGCTGGCAAAGCTTTGCGAGGTCAGCGTATCGCCATCGCCGAACTTCCAGTTCAGGCGGGGCGAGAGATTGAGCGAGTTGTAGTGATCGTCGCGGACCGTGTCGGTCGTGCGCAGCAAGGTAGGCGCGTGGCCGTCATCGGCACGATCCACCGAGGTCAACGGCCGGTCGGCCCGGTTCATGATCAGGTTGGCTGCGAGGCTGTAGGAGAAGTTGCCGTCCCTGTCCGACCATTGGCCGTTCACGCTGGGCGAGTAGCGATCACTCTCCTCGGCAAGATTGAGCTTGATCTCGCGCTGGGCCGTCTGCACCGCCTTCTTGAGTACGATATTGATACCACCGGCGATCGCCTGGGTGCTGTACTCGGCGGTCGCGGCCCGCATGATCTCGATACGCTCGATCAATTCGGGTGAAACCGAATCGAGCGAGAAGCCGGGTGGCGCCGGCTCGCCATTGAGCAGGATCTGGGTGTAGCCACTGCCCAGGCCACGCATGCGTATCTCGCCACCACGCCCCTGCGTACCGCCGATGGTCACGCCGGGCAGGCGCTTGAGCACATCCGCCAGCGTGCTGTCGCCATAACGCACGATCTCCTCGCGGGTCACCACCACCTTGGAGGCGGTCGACAGACGTCGTTCGTCGGTCGCCTGGCTGCCCTGTATCTGGATCTTGTCGTCAGCGGGCTTGGGCGCCGGCTTGGCTTCATCGGCATAGGCCTGCAAGGCGCAGGCGACCAGGACCACCAGTTGGCTGGGGCGTAAAACGGGGAGTATCGAAGGCATGGGAAGCGCGGGGACCGAAGCAAAGCGCGCGAGCATGCCACGATAGTGTGTCATTCGTCGTATCCGGCAGCGTAGGCGTTGCATGCAAACAACCGCCCGGCTCATTGGAACAGGGCCGGCTGGCGGCTCATCTTCTCACCCTCGCCCGGCGCCTGCACGCTGACCGGCACCTGTTCGTCGACCACCTCGAAACGCATGCGGTCCAGCCAGACCTGGCCCTGCCCATCCAGCAGCACCCCATAGGTCAGTCGCTCCGCCTGGGCCGGTATGTCAAGCACCACACTGTACTCGGTCCAGTCACGGCTGCCATGCAGATGCAAATCCTGGCTGTTGTAGAAGGCACTGCCGAACTTGTCCGGGCTATCGGCCCGCATCCACAAGCCGGTCCAGCCGGTCACGTTCCGATAGCGCAGCCAGCCACTCAGGCGGACGCGCTTTCCAGCGTAATCCGCGGGATCGAAGGCGGTCAGCAGGCTGCCAAAACCTTCACCGCGATCCTGGTTGTTCCAGAGCGTACCGGCGCCATGGCCCGACAGCGTCGTCCTGGTGTCCAGCGCGGCCTGGTAGTGGGAGACCTTGCGGCCGCCGAGCATCCAGCCCTTGGGCAGCTCGGCGGCAATCAAGGTCGGCATGAGCAGGCAGGCCGAGAGGGACAGTGCCCAGACCTTGGGCGGAACGGGCAGATGCCGTGATGAATACATGGGATTTCCTCCGATTGGATTGCTTATGTCGGCCTAACGCCGGGCGCCAATCTAGCCGGCGGGGTTTTACAAAACCACGGAGCTCGTCGTATCCTTTGTAACGGTCGGCAGTTCACCCAGGCGTCGCCATCCCTCTCCGGGACACGCTAAACCTGCCAGGCAATTAAAAAGCGCCCACGCATCCTGCGTGTGTTGCGCCGCTTGGCTCGAACCTCGAGTGCCAAGCCACAACGGCGACCATGGCATACCCATGCGGTAGGCACGACGACAAGGATTCGACCATGTCCCGTCCCGTATTCCCGTTTCACGCCGACGATATCTCCATCCTCGCCCGTTCCCTGTGCAAGCAATGGCAGGATCAGGACACGCCGCCCGGCCATGTGCAGATGCTGAACATGCTGGCCCGCGCCGTCGGCTATCAGAATTTCCAGCACTTCCGCGATCAGGTCGAGGCGGCCCCCGCCAGTCCGACGACACTCGCGCTACCGGACGATGCAACGCTCACCGAACCGGATCACGCCGCGCAGCGCGCCGCCGAAGCCCGACTCGGTCCGGTGGAAAGCAAGCGGCTGTTACGCCATTTCGATGCGCAAGGCCGGCTGCAACGCTGGCCCGGCAAGTTCTCCGAGCAGTTGCCCATACTCTGGACCCTGTGGGCGCGCATCCCCGCCCGCCGCGATTTCAGTGAGCGGGAGATCAACGACTACATCCGCGAGGGCGAAAGCTTTGGCGACCATGTCCTGCTACGGCGCGAGCTGGTGAACTACAAGCTGCTCGCCCGTACCCTGGATGGTCGCGTCTACCGTCGGGTCGAGCAGCCGCTGCCGCCTGCGCTTGCCGAACTGGTGCATACCGTCCTCGGCAAGGCCGCGGCATGACGCCGATGGCCTTTTGCCCCCTACGTCCAGAGCGAACCACCATGCAGATTGAACTGAAACCTTACGACCCGAGCCAGGATGAGGCACTGGGTGCCCTCCGCCGTCGGCAGGCCGGCTACGAGTGGGAGGTCGGCGATCCGCTGTCCCTGGCCGATGCCGCTCGCGGCCACGGCCGTCAGGCCTGCTCGGCCTGGCTGGGTGAAACGGCGCTGGGTTATGCCGCCTGGGTGCTGCTGGGTGTCGAGCAGGACGGCTGTGCCTACGGTTCGCCGTTGCTGGCCACCGATATCCGCGCCGCCAGCCTGTTGATCGCCACGGTACGGCAGGCAGCGCGGGATGCCGGTGCAAGCCGGCTACGCATCAGCGCCCGCCTGCCGGAGCAGGCCAAGCGACAGGCGCTCGAAGCCGCCGGGTTCACCAGCCTGTTCGACTTCGTGCACCTGCAGATCGCCCTGCCCCTGGCCGGACAATCCGGGCTGCCGGCAGGCCTGCACAGCGTGCCGGTCGATCAGATCGACTGGTCACGCATGCAGGCCTGCTATGCGGAGACTTTCGCCCATGTGCCGAACGCACCGGTCCCGGATGTCGCGACCATGCAAGCGGAGTGGCTAGAGGCAGATTGGCAATCGAGCTGCGTGCTGGCCGACCCCGTCGGGGAGTACCAGGCCTTCCTGCTGATCACCGAGGGTGAGGTTGATGCCGTCGGTGTCTGCGAAGCCTGGCGGGGTCATGACCTCGCCGCCATCCTCTACCGTCGGGCCGGTCCCAGCCTGCTCGCCCAGGGGCATGCGGTATTGCGGGCCATGGTCGCCAGCACCAACCGGGCCTCCATGCGCCTGCATGAAAAGCTGGGATTCAGCGAGCGCATGCCCAGCTGGACGGTCTATGAACGCCATCTATAGCTAGCATCACTCAGGACAGGGGCAGGCTGACCAGCACCCGGCAGCCCTGCCCCTGCTCCGACGCCAGGATGCGGACCTCGCCGCCATGCCGCTCGGCGATCTCGCGGACGATGGACAATCCCAGTCCCGCCCCTTCGGCCGGCACATTGTCACCCCGGAAAAACCGCAGGAAGACCTGCTCGCGTAACGCCGCCGGTATCCCCGGGCCGTTGTCGCTCACGCTGATCACCAGCCGACCGGGCTCCGGATGTACCGCCACCGTCACCCAGCTCCCTGGCGGGCAATAGCGGCAGGCGTTGTCAATCAGATTGCTGAGCATCTCCCGCAGCAACCCGGCATTACCCTTGATGCCACGCGCCTCCTCCATGCCCTCATAGCCGAGGTCGATCTGACGGGCGAGTGCCGTCGGCACCATCTGTTCGGTGGTGTTGCGCATCAGTCCGGCCAGATCGACCAGCTGGTAGCTGGCCGCCACCGCCAGGCCCGATTCGGCCCTCGCCAGCGACAGCAGTTGTTCGGCGGTGTGGCTGGCGCGCAGCGCGCTCTGCTCTATCTCGCCCAATACCGCGTGGGCGCTGACGATGCGCTCATCCTTGAGTGCCAGTTGCGCCTGCAGTCGCAAGGCGGCCAGCGGCGTACGCAGCTGATGCGCAGCATTGGCGGTAAAGCGCCGCTGCATGCCGATCGCTTCATCAAGCCGCGCCATCAGCAGATTGATCGCGTGGATCAGGCCTCTCACTTCGCGCGGGGCCAGGCCGGGCTCCAGCGGGGAAAGATTCTCCAGCGAGCGGCGGGCGGCCTCGGCTTCCAGCGCAGCCAGGGGTGCCAGCCCGCTGGCAATGCCACGCCACAGCATGCCGACGCTGACGATCATCAGCACCCCCATCAGCGCAATCAGGCCAAACAGTACGTCACGGATCAGCGAGTCGCGCTTGTGGCGCGTCTCGCCCACCTCGACCAGTACCCGCCCACCACTGCCCAGGCTGGGGGCGATACGGATCAACCGCAAGCGGCCGACATGGGAATCCACGTCGCGGTACTGCACCTGCGCCCCCTGCGGCAACTCGATGGCCAGTTGGGCGGGCAGTTCGTGTTGCCCCAGGATATGGCCGGTCTGCAGGTCCGTGACGCGGTAGACGATCTGATCGAACTGGTCGGTCAGCAACACGCGCTGGGCCGGGGCCGGCAGGTCCAGGTGAGCGACGCCATCACGCAATACCACCTGCTGCGCCAGGCTGGTCGCCAGGTCAAACAGCGCCCGGTCATAGGCCAGGTTGGCATAGCGCTCGGCCAGGGCATAGCCCACCGCCGCCCCCACCAGCGCGATGACGCTGAGCGCCGCCACCAGCCGGGTCGTCAGGGTACGACGCAGCGAGCGGTCAAGCGCCATGGGTTTCCTCGCGCAGCAGGTAACCCACGCCGCGCACGGTCAGGATGCCCAGCCCCGCCGGCGCCAGCTTGCGCCGCATCCGGTGGATATAGACCTCCACCATGTTTTCACCCGCCGCCAGGTCCGCGTCACCCATGCGCCAAGCAAGGCTTTCCTTGTTCACGACCTTGCCGGCTTGCTGCAGCAGGGATTCCAGCAGGATCAGATCCTTGGGCGACAGGAACAGGGCCGCACCGTCGACCATGGCCTGGCGCGACTCCCAATCCCATTCCAGGCGGCCCAGGCTGGTCACCGCGCCATGCCCCCGGCGCAACAGCGCCCGCACCCGTGCTTCGAATTCAGCCAGGTCGAAAGGCTTGGGCAGGTAGTCGTCGGCACCGCTATTGAGGCCGTTGATCCGGTCCTCGAGCCGATCACGCGCGCTCAGGATCAGCACCGGCAACTGCCGCCGCCGAGCCCGCAGACGCCGCAGCACTTCCAGCCCATCGAGCTTGGGCAGACCCAGGTCGAGCACGACCAGGTCGAACTGTTCGGCCGCCAGCAAGGTATCGGCATGTTGGCCGTCGCTGACCACCTGTACCAGGTAGCCCATGCCCGTAATGGCCTGTTCCAGGCCACGCTGCAAGGCCGGGTCGTCTTCCACCAGCAGGATACGCATCGTATTTCAGCCCTCTTTAAGCTTGGCTTCCTAAGATGGCGAGCAATTCACCACCGCCGCACAGGTTTACCCCATGTACCTGAAGTCGCCCTTAAGGCCTGCCAACCAGCCTTGCCTGCTGTTGCACGGCCTGATCAGCAGCGCCGCCGAATTCTCGCCGCTGCGCGCCCCGCTGGCCGCGCAAGGCATCGCCGTGCACACGCCGGCCCTGCCAGGCTACAGCCATGCCCCCCAGCTCAAGCCGCATCGCTGGCAGGATTGGCTGGCTGCCGCCCGGCTGGAACTCGATGCCGCCAGCCAGGACGGCACGCCGGTGGCGGTCGGCGGCCTCTGCATCGGAGCCCTGCTGGCGCTGGCGCTGGCGGCCGAATCACCGGAGAAGGTCAGCCACCTGGTGCTGCTCTCCCCCACCCTGTACTACGACGGCTGGGGCCTGTCGCGCTGGCGCCGGCTGCGTCATCTGGGCTATCTGCCGGGCCTGCGGCGCTGGATAGGTGCTCGTGAGCGGGAGCCGTACGGGGTGAAGAACCCGCAGATCCGCAAATGGATCGCCCGGGAACTGGAAAAGCAGGCGGTGTCTGCCGCCGGCGCAGCCACCTTGCCGCTGTGGGCCATCCACGAAGCCGAAAAGCTGATCGCCCACATCAAGCGCACGCTGGGCCAGGTGCGCACCCCCGCTTTGATCCTGCATGCCCGCGAGGACGAGGTCACCAGCCTGCGTAGCGCCCATCACCTGGTCGACGCGCTCGGGACGGTCCGCACCCGCCTCACGGTGCTGGAGAACAGCTACCACATGATCACGCTCGACAACGACCGCCATATCGTCCAGCGCGAGATCGCCGATTTCCTGCGCAGCACGGCGCCCGCCATGCCTGCCGTCTACACCACGACCCATCTCTATCCGGAAGGAATCCAACCATGTCTGCAACCCTGACCACCCTGCAGGACCTGATCGTCGAGAAATATGGCGTCGAGCGCGCCGAACTACAGCCCGAGCGCGCACTGAGCGAGTTCGGCCTCGACTCCCTGAGCCAGGTGGAACTGCTCTTCAGCGTGGAAGAAACCTTCGACATCAGCATCTCGGACGAACACGCACAGGTAGATAACCTGGCGGCACTGGCTGCGCTGGTGGATCAACTGCGCGGCGAGGCAGCCCTGGTATGAAGCACGCGGTCGCGATCACCGGCATCGGCCTGATCAGCCCCCTGGGCAACGATCCCGGTCAGGCTTTCGAATGGTTACTGGCGGGCCAGTCCGGCATACGATTGCTACCCCCAGCCCTCGACAACGGCGTCGCCACCGCCGCCGGTCTTTGCGACTTCATTCCCGACCCCTGGTTCAACAAGCTGCAGCTCTCGGGGGTTGATCGCGTCAGCCAACTGGCCGTCGCCGCCAGTGATCTCGCGCTGCAGGACGCCGGGCTCGCCGGCAGCCAGTTGGCGGACGCCAGCGTCTACCTGGGTTGTGGCATGGGGGGCGCCCAGGCACTGGAGAGCGCCTATACCGGCCACTTCTCCGCCCGCCCCAGGGTGTCGCCGCTATCGGTCGTCGCCAGCATGACCAATGCACCCGCAGCCCATATCGCCATGCGCTACAGCATCCACGGCAAGGTCATGAGCTACGCCATGGCCTGCGCCTCCTCGGCCGCCGCCATCGGCGAGGCCTGCCGGGCCATCCAGTATGGCGATACCGAGATCGCCATCGCTGGCGGTGCGGAGGCACTGCTGGTCCCGGGCGTGATCCGTGCCTGGCAGAGCATGCAGACGCTGGCCACGCCCGACATCGAGCAAGCCCATACCGCCTGTAAGCCGTTCTCAAGTACGCGTAGCGGCTTGGTGCTCGGTGAAGGCGCCGCCGTGCTGATCCTCGAACGCCTGGACCTCGCCCAGGCACGCGGTGCCACCATCTACGCCCAGCTCAGCGGCTATGGCATGAGTTGCGACGCCAGCCACCTGACTCGCCCGGACCCCAACGGCCAGGTCCGCGCCCTGCAGGCCGCCCTGCTCGACGCGGGCCTGCAAGCCGCAGACGTGGGCTACTGCAACGCGCACGGCACCGCCACCCAGGTCGGAGACCCGGCCGAATGTGCGGCCTTGCGTCAGGTATGGGGGAATGATCTGGGTCGTTTGAAGGTCAGTTCGACCAAGTCCATGCATGGTCATCTGCTAGGCGCAGCCGGCGCGCTGGAAGCCGCAATCACGGTGCTGGCACTGCACCATGGTCAGCTACCGCCCACGGCACATTGCGACGAACCGGACCCGGCCTGCAACGTACCCTTGATCCGCGATCACGGCATTGCCGCCCCCACCTTGCAGGCTGCCATCAGCAATTCCTTCGCCTTCGGCGGCAGCAACGTCGTGCTGGCCTTTACCGCCAGGCCCTGACCCCGCTCAGGCCTCGTCAAACAGGCTGGCCTGAGCCGCGGGCTTCGCCAGCAGCAGCTTGCGTACTGGCGTCGGGATGCCGGCGTTCAGCGCTTCGGCCCGGCTGAACCAGCGGCTATCGTCGTCGGCCTCCACGGGCACCGTGCCCGTCACGTCCAGCACCAGCGGGGTGATGGTCAGGCGAAAGTGGGTAAAGGTATGCACCAGCGCCGGCAAGGTCGGCCCCGTCGCCACCTGCAAGCCAAAGCGGGCGCCGGCCAGCGCCGTGGCTTCCGCTTTGCCTGCCGCTTCCGGCAAGCTCCACAGCCCGCCCCAGATACCGCTGGGTGGTCGTTTTTCCAGCAACAGGCGGCCTTCGTGCTGTAGCAGCAGCATCACCGTCTCGCGCTCCGGCACGGCTTTCTTGGCCTTGCGGGTCGGCAGCTCGGCGGTACGGCCTTCGATATGCGCCCGGCAATCCTCCCGCAGGGGGCAGGCAGCGCACTGCGGCTTGCTGCGGGCACACAGGCTCGCACCAAGGTCCATGATGCCCTGGGTAAACGCAGGCATGTCCTCCCCGCTCACCGGCAGCAAAGCCTCCGCCAGTTCCCACAGCCGGTTCTCGATCTTCTTCTCGCCTGGGAAGCCGGTGATCCCGGCCCAGCGGGTCAGGACCCGCTTCACATTGCCATCCAGGATGGGCGTGCGCTCGGCAAAACAGAAGCCGGCGATGGCGGCGGCCGTGGAGCGGCCTATGCCGGGCAAGGTCGCCATCCCGGCCGCACTGGCCGGGAAAACACCATCGAAGTCGCTGACCACCTGGCGAGCCGCCTTGTGCAGATTACGCGCCCGGGTGTAGTAACCCAGGCCGGCCCAGTGGGCGAGCACGTCATCGAGCGGCGCGGCGGCGAGCGCCGCCACGGTCGGAAAGGAATCAGTGAAGCGCTGGTAATAGGGGATGACAGTCGCGACCTGCGTCTGCTGCAGCATGATCTCGGACAACCAGACCCGATACGGATCGGCCACCTGCCAGGGCAGGTCATGCCGACCATGGGCACGCTGCCAGCGCACCAGGCGCTCGGCAAACGGGCTCACTGCAGGCCCCCGACCATCATGAACAGGAACCAGGACAGCCGACGGCAAGACCGCGGCCCGGGCAACATCACGCATCGAACCACCCAGCGACAAGACCGGCCATTCAGCGCGGTGCTTCAAAATTGAAATTTCCGGCGTCATCGAGATACCCGCCCGGATTCCAGGCCAGCTCCCAGACATAGCCATCGGGATCGGCAAAATAGCCGGTACGACCGCCCCACACGGCATCTTCAGCCTGCCGGGTAATGGTCGCCCCCTTGGCCGCCAGCGCGGCCAGCAATGCATCCACCTCGTGCCGCTCGGCCACGTTATAGGCCAGCGAGACCCGCGCGTGCCCCGCTACGCCACCGGCAAGCCCGGCATCCCGGGCAAGATCCTCGGCCGGATAGAGCGCCAGCACAAAGCCATTGAGCTGAAAGAACGCCACACCTACCTGGCTCTTGGGCGACAGCGGCCAGCCCAGTACCTCGCAATAGAAGCGCTGGGCACGTGCCAGGTCGGCCACGCCCAGCGTGATAAAGCTCAGGCGCGGCAGCAGGCTGGGTTCCTTGGGCATCGGCACGGCCCGGCTTAATCCTGCGGCTGCGCCGGCAGTACCGGCTTGCCGGTCAGGTCCGAGACCAGCAGCGATTCAAGCTGCGGCAGTACATGACCCAGCCGCTCTTCGAGGAAGCGGTAGATGGTATCGACCGTCACCTGCGTGGCACGCTCGATCTCGATATTGACCCGGTCGCCGATGCGCTTGGCTTCCAGCGTGGTCACGCGACGGGTTTCCGGGATCAGCCAGACGTCGAAGGTATTGCGCTGCTTGTCCACCGCTGCCACGGTCAGGCTGGCGCCGTCGATGGCAATGAAACCCTTGGCAAAGACATAGCGCATGTACTGCGGCGCCAGCTGGAAGGTGATGACCTTGTTGTTCTCCGGCAGCGTGATGTCGGCGATCTCGGCAGTGCAATCCACATGGCCCGACAGGATATGCCCGCCGATCTCCGCACCTTCACGCGCCGAGCGTTCGACATTGACCGAGCTGCCCACCTCGAGCTTGCCCAGGGTGGTGATATCCAGCGTCGCCAGCATCACATCGAAGGCCGTCGCTTCGGGCTGCAGTTCCGTCACGGTCAGGCAAACGCCCTCCACCGCCACGCTCGCACCGATCTCCAGGCCCTCGGTCATGCCATCGGGCAGCCGCAACAGGACCGAGACCAGGCCCGGCTGCTTGATCAGGTCGGCAACGACAGCGCGGCCAGACACGATTCCAGTAAACATGTGATTTCCCATCTCGACAAAGTAGCGAGCCTGGCAGCACGGTAAGCGCCAAGCCCGAGGGGGTCTGTTCGGTATTTTACGCGAGCGTGCCGGACATCAGGGTTTGTTGCAGGCACTACGCTGCGGCGCATTCACCGCACATGGGGACGAAACCACGGCATTTACAGCCCGGCCCATGAAAAATGGACAGCCCGCGGGCTGTCCATCATCGTGGTGGACCGTCCGGCTACTTGATCCCCACCCCTTCGAAATTGTTGTTGGTGAAGGGGCTCGGCACATAGCCGGTGACGCTCTTCTGGAAGGCAACCGTACTGAGCGGCTCGGCCAGCGTCGCCCACGGCATTTCCTCAATGAATATCTTCTGGGCCTGTTCATACAGCTTGGTCCGGGCCGCGATATCGGTCGTACGCTTGGCCTGGTCCAGCAGCTTGTCGAACTCCTTGTTGCACCAGCGCGCCCGGCCTTCCCCGCTCTCGACCGAAGAGCAACTGAGGTTGGGCGTCAGGAAATTATCCGGGTCGCCGTTGTCACCGGCCCAGCCATACACGGTCACATCATGCTCGCCGGCCTTGGTGCGTTTCTGCAGCTCGACCCATTCCAGCACCGTGACCTTGGCGTTGATGCCGATCTTACGCCAGTCGCTTTGCAGCATCTCGGCCGTCAGCTTGGGATTGGGATTAGAACCGCTGCTGCCGCTGCGCACCATGATGTTGAGTTCGAAGCCATTGGGCACGCCGGCCTCCTTGAGCAGCTTCTTCGCCTTCTCGATATCCGTGCTGTAGGCCGGAATGGACTTGTTGTAACCCCATATCCGCGACGGCAAGGGCAGATGGGCGGGCGCCGCATTGCCCTGCCAGACGGCGTTGATGATGGATTTCTTGTCGATCGCCAGCGACAGCGCCTGTCGCACGCGCTTGTCCTTGAGCTGCGGTTTCTGGGCGTTGTAGGCCACATAGGTCAGCAACAGTGCCGGGGTCTGCAGTACCGTCAGCTTGGGATCGGCCTTGAGGCCGGGGATGTCGGCCGGGTTCGGGTAGACCATGACATTGCACTCGCCACCCTTGAGCTTCTGCGTCCGTACCGCGCCGTCCTGGGTGATGGCGAAGATCAGCTTGTCGCTGAGCTGCTTGCCGCGCCAATAGCTCGGATTGGCCTCGTAACGGATCTGCGCTCCCTTGTCGTAGCGCTTGAATACAAAGGGGCCGGTGCCCACTGGCTTGAGGTTGATGTCGTAGGCGCGGCCGGCCTTGTCGAGCTGCGTCGCATACTCGGCCGATACCACGTCGGTGAAGCCCATGCCCAGATCGGCCAGGAAGGGTGCCTCCGGCTGGCTCAGGGTGAACTTCACGGTGTAGGGGTCGATCTTGTCGATCTGCTTGATCAGGGTGGGGAAGCCCATATCGCTGGCATATGGCCAGCCCTGCGGGCTCGCCTTGTTGCCCGGGTGCTTGGCGTCGATCATGCGCTGGAAAGTCCACAGCACGTCGTCGGCATTGAAATCCCGGCTAGGCTTGAACCACTCCGTGGTATGGAACTTCACGCCACGACGCAGATGGAAGGTGTACTCCAGGCCGTCCTTGCTGATATCCCAGCGTTCCGCCAGGGCAGGTATGACCTTGGTCGTGCCGGGCTCAAACTCCACCAGGCGGTTGTAGATCGCCTCGGACGAGGCGTCGTGGGTGGCCGATGCCGTGAACATGCCGCCATCGAAGCCTTCCGGCGCGGCTTCCGAGCAATAAACCAGCGGCTTGGCCTGGGCGGCGGCCATCAGGGCCAATGCCAACAACGAAATCCCGTGCAATCTCATCGCGCTATCCTTGATCTACCTGCGCCGCAGCCGCGGCCAAACATGAAAAAGGGACAGGTTGCCCTGTCCCTTTACATCGCGCTGTCGCTTACTTCAGCGATACGCCGTAGAACGACATCAGGCCGAAGGGGCTGATCTTGAAGCCATCCACCTTCTTGCTCACCGGCACATTCACGACCGAGTGGGCGATGGTGGTCCAGGGCAGCTCGCGCTTGAATACTTCCTGGGCCTTTTCATACAGGGCGGTACGCTTCTTGACGTCGGAGGTACGCTTGCCGTCGACGATCAGCTTGTCGAACTCCTTGTCGCACCACTGGGCATAGTTGGCGCCACCAACGGCATCGCAACCCAGGTTGGTACCGAGCCAGTTGTCCGGATCCCCATTGTCACCGGTCCAGCCGAACATGCCGGCATCGGATTCCCCGGCCTTGGCGCGCTTCAGGTACTCGCCCCACTCGAAGGTGGTGATCTTGGCCTTGACGCCGATCTTGGCCCAGTCGGACTGGATCATCTCGGCCATCAGCTTGGCATTGGGGTTGTAGGGACGCTGTACCGGCATGGCCCACAGCGTGGTCTCGAAGCCATTCGGGAACCCGGCCTTGGCTAGCGCAGCCTTGGCGGCTTCCACGTTGTAGGCGGCATCCTTGAGGTTCTTGTTGTAGGACCACTGCGACGGCGGCATCGGCGCGACGGCCGGCACACCGGAACCCTGGTAGACGGCCTCGATGATGGCCTTCTTGTTGATGGCCATATCGAGCGCACGGCGCACCGCGACGTTATCGAAAGGCTTGTGCTTGACGTTGTAGGACACCCAGCCCACGTTGAAGCCAGGCTGGCTCAGCACGGTGACCTTCGGGTCCTGCTTCAGCACGACCACGTCGGCCGGCTTGGGCTGGAAGGCGATATCGCACTCGCCGGCCTTCAGCTTCTGGGCACGCACGGCGCTATCGGTCGTGATCGCGAACAGCAGGTTGTCGATCTTGACCTCACCCTTCTTCCAGTAATCCTTGTTGGCCGAGAAGCGGATGATCGCGTCCTTCTGGTAGCTCTTGAACACGAAGGGGCCGGTACCGATAGGCGCGATATTGATCTGCGAGGCCTTGCCCGCCTTCAGCAGGCTGTCGGCGTATTCGGCCGAATGGATGGACGCAAACGACATGGCGAGGTCAGCCAGGAAGGAGGCGTCGACATTCTTCAGCGTGAACTTCACGGTCTGCGGGTCCAGCTTCTCCACCTTGGCGATATTGGTGTCGAGGCCCATATCGGTGAAGTAGGGGAATTCGCTCGGGTAGACCTTGCGGAAAGGCTGCTCCTTGCTCAGCATGCGCTCGAACGTGAACAGCACATCGTCGGCGTTGAATTCACGGCTGGGCTTGAAGCTCTCGTTGCTGTGGAACTTCACACCCTTGCGCAGGTGGAAGGTATAGCTCAGGCCATCGGCGCTGATATCCCACTTCTCGGCCAGACCCGGGATCACCTTGGTGGCACCACGCTCGAACTCCACCAGGCGGTTGAACACCGTCTCGGCCGAGGCATCAAAGTCGGTGCCGGCCTGGTACTGGCCGGGATCGAAGCCGGCCGGGCTGCCTTCGGAGCAGTATTTCAGGGTGGTCGCTGCGGAGGCCTGGGCCGCGGCAAAGCCGGCAGCAAGCGCGAAGGACAGCACGGTCAGACGCTTCATGGAGTTCATCCTCGTGGGTTGAGTTGTGCAAAACAATGACGGGTGTAACGTCTCGCGCAAAACGGTAACACAGTCGCACGCCACGATGACAGCCGGCCACAAGCCTTGTTGCAAGTGGCTGACAGCCCCGCGCACAAATGCAGCAGGAATATAGTCCAGCCGCCAGTGCATGAAAAAAGGCGAGCACCGGGCTCGCCCTTCTTTACCACTACCGCCGAGCTTACTTCACCGATACGCCGGAGAAGGACATCCGGCCGAACGGGCTGATCTTGAAGTCCTGCACCTTCTTCGACATCGGCACGCTCACCACCGAGTGCGCGATAGTGCTCCAGGGCATTTCCTTCTTGAACAGTTCCTGAGCCTTCACATAGGTCTCGGTCCGTTTCTTCACGTCAGTGGTGCGCTTGCCCTTGGCGATCAGCTCATCAAAGCCCTTGTTGCACCACTGCGCGTAGTTGCCGGCACCGACTGCATCGCAGGTCAGTTGGTTTAGCCAGTTGTCCGGATCGCCATTGTCGCCGGTCCAGCCGAACATGCCGGTATCGACCTCGCCCTTCTTGGCCCGCTTGAGGTACTCACCCCACTCATAGGTCACGATGGTGGCCTTGACACCTACTTTGGCCCAATCCGCCTGGATCATCTCGGCCATCAGCTTGGCATTCGGGTTGTAAGGACGCTGTACCGGCATGGCCCAGAGGTTGACTTCCATATTGCTGACGCCTGCCTTGGCCAGTAGCGCCTTGGCCTGGACCGGGTTGTAGGCTGGGTCCTTCAGGCCCTTGTGATAGGACCACTGGGTGGGCGGCATGGGGTTGCTGGCCGCGAGGCCGGTGCCCTGGTAGACCGCTTCAAGGATGGCCTTCTTGTTAATCGCCATGTCGAGCGCCTGGCGCACTTCCAGCTTGTCCATCGGCTTGCGGGTCACATTGAAGGCCACGTAGCCGAGGTTGAAGCCTGCCTGCGACTTGATCTGGATCTTCGGGTCATCCTTGAGCGACACCAGGTCGGCCGGCTTGGGCTGGAAGGCGATATCGCACTCACCGGCCTTGAGCTTCTGCACCCGCACCGCGCTGTCGGTGGTGATGGCGAAGATCAGGTTGTCGAGTTTGGTCTCGGCCTTGTTCCAGTAATCCTTGTTGGCCGAGTAACGGATGATCGCGTCCTTCTGGTAGCTCTTGAGCACGAAAGGCCCGGTCCCGATCGGTGCGCTGGCGATCTGTGCCGGCTTGCCGGCCTTGAGTAGGAAGTCGGCGTACTCGGCCGAATGAATGGACGCAAAGCCCATCGCCAAGTCGGCCAGCAGGGCGGCATCAACATTCTTGAGCGTGAACTTCACGGTCAGCGGATTCACCGCCTCGACCTTCAGCAGGTTGCTCTCCAGGCCCATGCTGGTAAAGAACGGAAACTCGGCCGGATAGGCCTTGCGGTACGGGTGCTCCTTGTTGCCCATGCGCTCGAAGGTGAACACCACGTCGTCGGCATTGAAGTCACGGCTGGGCTTAAAGCTCTCGTTGCTGTGGAACTTCACGCCCTTGCGCAGGAAGAAAGTGTAGCTGAGCCCATCCGGGCTGATCTCCCAGCGCTCGGCCAGGCCCGGTACCACGGCCGTCGCGCCACGCTCGAACTCGACCAGGCGGTTGAACACCGGCTGGGAGGACGCGTCGAAATCGGTACCGGCAGTTAGCTGGCCAGGGTCGAAGCCGGCCGGGCTGCCTTCCGAGCAATACTTGAGCGTCGTGGCGGCCTGGGTAGAGGCTGCCGCAAAGGCAAATGCGCCGGCGATAGCCGCGCAGGAGAGCGTTTTACGCAACATGGGGTCGTTCCTTGTTAGCACCGCATGGGAATGGGGATCAGTACGCGGCGCATTCTGGCGCGAGCCGCGATGCAAGGAAAGCCTTCCAGGCGCGCATGTCGCGTTTGTGGAAAAGACCGGCATGAATGCAACAAGGCCACCCGAGGGTGGCCTTGTCCATGCCTTGCGACCAAACGGTCAACGCTTGCGCAGGACGACGCTGCCGACCGAATAACCCGCGCCGAAACTGGAGATGACCCCCAGCTCACCCTGAGCCAGCTCGCCATGCAGATGGAAGGCGATGATGGAGCCGGCGCTCGAGGTATTGGCGTAACGATCCAGGATCACCGGGGCCTCTTCCAGCGTGGCTTCGCGCTCCAGCAGCCGCTTGGCGATCAACTGGTTCATGCTCAGGTTGGCCTGGTGCAGCCAGTAGCGCTTCACGTCGGTGGGCTGCAGTTCGAGGCTGCCCAGATGGCTGGCGATATGCTCGGCCACCATGGGGCAAACCTCCTTGAATACCTTGCGTCCCTCCTGCACGAACAGCTTGTCGCGCAGGTCGCCGGTCTTGTCCTCGGCCCGGTTCAGGAAACCCGCATTGTTGCGGATATTGTTGGAGAACACCGTCGCGAGCCGGGTGCCCAGCACCTCGTAGCCGCTGACCTTGGCCAGGTCCGCGCGTTCCACCACGACCGCCGTCGCCACGTCGCCAAAGATGAAATGGCAGTCGCGGTCGCGCCATTCGAGGTGGGCCGAACAGATTTCCGGGTTCACCATCAGTACTGCGCGAGCGTTACCGAGCTTGACCGCATTGGCTGCCTGCTCGATCCCGAAGGTCGCGCTGGAGCAGGCTACGTTCATGTCGAAGGCCCAACCCTGGATGCCCAGGGCCTGCTGCACTTCGATCGCCATGGCAGGATAGGCGCGCTGCATATTGCTGGCGGCACAGATCACGCCATCGATCTCGTCCACCGAACGGCCGGCGCGCTGCAGCGCATCGCGCGCAGCGGCAACCGCCATCTCGGCCATGATCGACAAGGCCTCGTTGCCACGCGGTTCGATACGCGGACACATCCGTTCCGGGTCCAGTATCCCTTCCTTGTCCACCACGTAGCGCTGCTTGATACCGGACGCTTTTTCGATAAATTCGACCGAGCTGTCGGCCATGGCGGTCAATTCGCCGCTGGCGATGCGCTCGGCATTCGCGGCGTTCCAGCGCTGGGCATATTGATTGAAGCTGGCGACCAGCTCTTCATTACTGATCGCTTGGGGCGGCGTATACAGGCCGGTGCCGGTGATAACGGCTTGATGCATGACTAAACCTTTGACTTAAAAGGAAATTCCGCATTCGAGCAAGCGGTAGAGTGGGCGGATGATAGCAGATCACCCTATTTCACAAGCTGCTCGCCGCCGGTCGGCGGATCGATCTGGGCGAAGATCGCCGCCGCCATCGCCCCCAGTATGCCCACGCAGACGAAGGTCGAGCGGAACACCCACAATAGCTCACCCTCAGCAAAGTATTTGCCGAAGGACGACAGCAAGGCGGCCGCAAATGCGACCCCCAGGCTGATCGACAACTGCATGGTCATGGACAGAAGGCTATTGCCGGCACTGGCGTCCCGCCCGCTGAGATCCTTCAGTGTCAGGGTATTCATGGCGGTGAACTGCATCGAGTTGGCGGCGCCGAACAAGGCCAGTTGCACCAGCAGCCACCAGGTCGGCATGCCTTTCCAGAACAGCGCGAAGCTCGCAATCAGCAGGCCAACCAGCACGGTGTTGATCACCAGTACCCGCCGATAGCCATAACGGGCCAGGATCTTCTCGACCACGGTCTTCATGGCGATGGCCGCCAGCGCTACCGGCATCATGGCAAGACCCGCCTGCAGGGGGCTGTAACCCAAGCCCAGCTGCAGCATCAACGGCAGCAGGAAGGGCATGGCACCGCTGCCAAGCCGGGCGAACAGATTGCCAAGCAGACCCACCGCATAGCTGCGGGTCTTGAACAGGCTGAGTTCGAACAGTGGTGCCCTGGCTCTCGCCGCATGCAGCCAGTAGGCCACCGTGGCGGTCAGCCCCGCCACCAGCAGCAAGGTGGCGTTGGCACGGGCAAAGCCGAGCTCGCCCAGCCCTTGCAGGCCCAGCGACAGCATGACCATGCCGCCGCCGAGCAGCAGGAAGCCGGTGAAGTCGAACGGTGGTCGCTCCAGGTTGATGAAGTCCGGCATGTAGCGCCGCACGGCCCACACCCCGATCACACCGATGGGCAGATTGACCAGGAAGATCCAGTGCCAGGAGGCCACCTCCACCAGCCAGCCCCCGGTCAACGGACCGATCAAGGGCCCGAGCAGGCCTGGCATGGTCACGAAGCTCAGCGCCGCCACCAGTTGCGCACCGGGGAAGACCCGCAGCACGGCGAGCCGCCCCACCGGCATCAGCAAGGCGCCGCCCAGTCCCTGTACCACCCGGGCCGCGACCAGTTGCCAAAGGGTCTGGGATTCCGCGCACAGCAGGGAGCCCAGTGCAAACAGGCCGATCGCCGCCATATAGACGCGCCGTGTACCGAAACGGTCCGCCAGCCAGCCCGAGGCCGGCATCAACAGCGCCACGGTCAGCATATAGCTGATGATCACCGACTCCATCCGCAGCGGGCTCTCACCCAGGCTCGCGGCGATGCTGGGCAACGCCGTATTGAGGATGGTGGCGTCCAGCGCCTGCATGAAAAAGCCCAGCGCCACCAGCCAGAGCAGCGGTCGGTTGTGGTCTGGGTTATTCATAGAGCGGTTCCGAAACTCGATTTGTCAGTGCACTGGCCCGCCTCTTCCACTCAGGAAGAAGGTCACCGCAGTCTACGCGCAGACACGAGCAAAAATATGTCGCAAATGCAACGGCGCCTTCCAGGCGAACCGCCCGCTATTCATGCGGGTTGGCGACGTCGACCGGAGTGGGGTTGAGGATGGGCAGCAGCGCCTTGGGATCGAGCCCGACCAGAAAACCGCGCTTGCCGCCATTGAGATAGATACGTTCCAGTTCGAGGATGCTGCGTTCGATATAGACCGGAATCGGCCTTTTTGTCCCCAGCGGCGAGGTACCGCCTACCAGGTAGCCGGTATGCTTGTTGGCGATCTCGGCCGCGCAGGGCTCGACATGCTTGCGGCCGGTCTGCCGGGCGAGGTTGCGGGTAGAGGTTTCGCAATCACCATGCATCAGCACGATCAATGGCTTCTTCGCCTCGTCTTCCATGACCAGGGTCTTGATCACGGCGTGCTCCGGGACGCCGAGCTGGCGACTGGATTCGGCCGTGCCGCCTTTCTCGATGTATTCGTACAGGTGCTCGGTAAACGCCACCTTGTACTGGCGCAATACACGGACGGCTTGGGTAACGGGGGCTTTATCCTGGCTCATGGTCTGGAATTGTAGGACGATGACCCAATATTCTGGCCATAAGGCGCTGCGGGCGCCATCCCCGGAACCTATGCTGATCGAAACCGACCGCCTGCGCCTCCGGCCGCTGGCCGAACGCGACCTTGCTACCTTCACCGCCTACCGGAACGATCCGGAGGTGGCGCACTGGCAGAGTTTCTCGCCGCCCTATCCGCAGACGGCGGCCGAAGCCCTGTTCACCGCGTGCGATGCCGGCCGCCCTTTCCTGGCCGGGGAATGGCGGCAGATCGCCATCGCCCTGCGCAGCGACGACACCCTGCTCGGTGATTGTGCGGTCTACCTGAGCAAGGACGGACGGCAAGGCGAACTCGGCATCACCCTGGCCACCGGGCACCAGGGCCGGGGCTATGCGCGGGAGGCCTTCAGTGCCTTGTTCGACTGGCTCTTCGAGAGGCATGGCCTGCACCGGCTGTACGCCAGTTGCGACCCCGCCAACCGCCCCTCGGCCCGACTACTGACCCGACTTGGCATGCGCCAGGAAGGACACAGCCGGCAAAGCCTGTGGTTCAAGGGCGGTTGGGCCGATGACCTGCAATTCGCGATCCTGGCCGAGGAATGGCGACAACAACCACGTTTCAGGACGGAATGAGCCTAATGCCCACCACGCAATTTTCTGCCGGCTTCCAGCAACTGGGCGAGCAGTTCTACAGCCAGGTCAGCGCCAGCCCGCTGCCCGACGTCGTGCTCGCCGCCTGGAACGGCGACCTCGCCGCCACGCTGGGCCTGCCTGCCGAGCCGGACACAAACTTGCTGGCCATCCTCGCCGGCAATCAGGCGCCGGCATCGCCCGCCAGCATCGCGACCGTCTATTCCGGCCACCAGTTTGGTGTCTGGGCCGGCCAGCTCGGCGACGGCCGGGCCCTGCTGCTGGGTGAGCTGAAGGGACAGGAGATCCAGCTCAAGGGGGCCGGCCCCACACCCTACTCACGCCGCGGCGATGGTCGGGCGGTACTGCGCTCCAGCATCCGTGAATACCTGTGCTCGGAGGCCATGCACGGCCTGGGTATTCCCACCACGCGGGCCCTGGCGCTGCTCGCCAGCCCGCAGCCTATCTGGCGTGAAACGCGCGAGACCGCCGCCGTCGTCACCCGCGTCGCGCCCAGCTTCCTGCGTTTTGGCCATTTCGAGCATTTCTTCTACCAGAACGATCACGCTTCGCTCAGGCTGCTTGCCGACTTCGCCATCAAGCACTACTTCCCGGCCAGTCTCGGCGCCGACAATCCCTATCAGGCCATGCTGGAAGAAGTGATCGCCCGGTCCGCGAGCCTGATCGCAGACTGGCAGGCGGTGGGCTTCTGCCATGGGGTCATGAACTCGGACAATATGTCGCTGCTCGGGCTGACGCTGGACTACGGCCCGTTCGGCTTTCTCGACGGTTTCGACGCGGGCCACATCTGCAACCACTCCGATCACGCCGGGCGCTATGCCTATGGCGAACAGCCGGAGATCGGTCTCTGGAACCTGCACTGCCTGGCGCAGGCCCTGCTGCCCCTATTGAACCGCGATGCCGCCATCGGCGCCCTGAAACGCTACCAGCCGCTGTTCGAGGAAGCCCTGACCGAGCGCTTCAGCGCCAAGCTCGGCCTGCGGCAAAGCCAGGCGGACGACTGGCAATTGCTGACCCGCCTGTTCGATCTGCTGCAGGCCGGCCGCACCGATTGGACCATCTTCTGGCGCAAGCTGAGCGATTTCGACAGCAGCCCAGGCGCCCTCAACGAAGCCGTGCGCGACCTGTTCACCGATCGCGCCGCCTTCGATGGCTGGAGCTGGGACTACAAGGCCCGCCTGGCGCAGGAAGGCAGCGTGGATGCCGAGCGGCAGGCCGCCATGCGCCGGGTCAACCCCAAGTACATCCTGCGCAACCACTTGGCCGAGAACGCCATCCGCGCCGCCAACGGTGGTGACTTCAACGAGATCGGTCGGCTGCAGGCCCTGCTGGCGCAGCCCTACGACGAGCAGCCGGGCTTCGACAGCTATGCCGGCCTGCCGCCGGACTGGGCCAACGACCTGTCCGTCAGCTGTTCATCCTAGGCAAGCCCGACGCACAGCGGCTCGACGATCAGAACACGACCTCGGCAGCCGGCAAGGCGCGGATCACCGGCCCGAAGCTGGTGAGGTCGGGCAGGGTCGCATTGTGATGCGCCCGGATCTGCGCCGCCGTGGCATGGGCCTTGTCATGGGTGGTATGGGCATCCATCGCCAGTTGCACCGGGTAACCAAGCGCCGCCGCCCGGCGAGTCGTCGTATCGACACAGAACTCGCTCGCGTAGCCGCAGACCACCAGTTGCTTCACGCCTTCCCGCTCCAGCAGCGCAGCCAACTCGGTCCTCAGGAAGGAATCCGGCGTGGTCTTGCGCACCTGATGGTCGTCAGGCGCAACCTGTAACTGGCGCTCCAGCTGCCAACCCTCGGAGCCATAAGCCAGTCGGCTTTCCGGCCGTTCGTGCAGGATATGGATCACCGGCTGGCCGGCCGCACGGGCGCGACTGGCCATGTCGTTGATGCGGGCGATGACCGCATCGGCCTCCTCCGGACGCGGCGTCTCGTCAAACAGGCCACGTTGTACGTCGATGATCAGCAGGGCTGATTTCATGCTTGCTCTCTCCTTTTGGTAGCCCAGGCCTACCGGCCTTGTTTCAGCGCGTCTTGCCTGGCCTTGAATTCGGAATCCCCGGCAAAGCGCGGGTAATCCTTGCCATCCACCAGCTCACGACCGACCTGGTACAGCAGCCCGAGATCCTGGGCGGCGCCGCGCAGGTCCCAGTCCGGCTTCACCACGTCGGACGGCTTGTGATAGTCGTTGGCGATATAGGCCTCGGCCTTCTGCTTGCCAAAGGCCGCCGGCTTGCCGATATAGTCGACACCCGCATTGGTATACAGCACCGGTATGCCCACCCGGGCGAACTCGAAGTGATCCGCCCGGTAGTACATACCGTTCTGCGGTGCCGCTTCTTCCACGACCTTGCGCCGCCAGGGTGCTGCGGCCCGGCGCAGCCTGTCGTCCATGTCCGACTGACCCAGCCCGACCACGCCGATATCCCGGGTCGGCCCAAAGCTGTTCACGATATCCATATTGATATCCGCCACCGTCTGCGCGAGGGGATACAGGGGGTGCTGGACGTAGTAGCGAGCACCCAGCAGGCCGGACTCTTCCGCCGTCGGCGCCAGGAACAGCAGGCTGCGGCCAGGCCGCTTGCCCGCCTTGGCGGCATCCTGATAGGCCCGCGCCAACTCCAGCAGACCGGCCACGCCGAGCGCGTTGTCGGCCGCACCGTGGTAGATCTGGTCGCCACTACGGCCCAGGTGATCCCAGTGCGCGCTATAGACCAGCCACTCGTCCTTGCGCTGGGGATCATTGCCGCCCAGCTTGGCCACCACATTCTGCGACTCCAGCTCGCGCAGCGTCTGCTCCAGCGTGAAGCTCGCCTGTCCGCCCAGCACGATCGGCCGGAAATCCCGTCGTAATGCGGCCAGTTTCAGCGCATCGAAATCCTGGCCACAGCCCTTGAGCAGGGACTGGGCATGATCCAGCCGCAACCAGGAACGCACCGCCAGCTCGCCGGCATTGCCATCTGCGCTGCGCACCACATAGCGCTCACGGTTCCAGCCATTCATGACCACGAACCAGCCGTAACCTGCCGGCGCCGTCTCATGGATGATGATGGCGCCGGCCGCCCCCTTGGCCGCGGCGACCTCGTATTTGTAGGTCCAGCGGCCGTAGTAGGTCATCGCCGGCCCCTTGAACTGCCTGGCATCCAGCTTGCCGGGCCGTTTGGGGTCAGGGATCGGCGGGTCGCCGATCAGCATCAGCAAGGTCTTGCCACGCACGTCGACGCCCTTGTAGTCATCCCAGCCGTATTCCGGCGCGTCGATGCCGTAACCGACAAACACCAGCTCGCTGTCCGCCGTTGCCACCTTGTCTTTCAGTTGGGTGCTGCCGGCGACATAGTCCACCGGCTCCCTAAGCTGCAGGCTCTTGCCACAGCCGCCCAGGCTAAGCGACGTCCTGGTGCTGATGCCGGCCAGCGGTACCTTCTGTACATAGCTGCCATCCGGATTGCCCGGCTCCAGTCCCAGCGCCTTGAACTGCTCGGTCAGGTAGTTGACCGTCGCGGTTTCCCCAGCCGTCCCGGGCGCCCGACCTTCGAAGGCATCCGAACTCAGCACCTGGGTATAGGCCAGCAAGGCTTCGGGTCGGATCGGCGTCTGGGGGCCGGCAGCCCATGCCTGCAGGGCTGGCAGCAAGAGCAGGACGACGCTACAGCGTAAAACGGGGTGGGACATGGAATTCCTTGGGCAACCGACCGCCAGGCGGTCGGACTGTGGTGGCGAGAGCCGTCACCGTAACGGTTCCCGGGATGCTGCAGGTCTGACGCTTCAGGGCAGGACGATACGGTTCTCCCGTACTGGCGGCCGCAACAGGAAGCCTTCCCCGGCCGTCACGCCACCTTGCTGCATGGCCGCCGTAGCCGGGCGACAGCTACCCTGGCTACGCTTGTACAGCGCCGCGGCAAACAGGCCTTCGCTGACGTCACCCAGCGGCAGGTTGAAATCATCCTTGGCCGCACAGGTAGGGGCAAAGCCGTCGGCATAGTCGCCAAAACCCTTGGCATTGCTGCCCACGAACTCGATCGGGAAGTACGAAATACCGCAGTTGTCCTTGGCGACGAAGCCATAAGGCTTGCCACAGGTCGTACTGCCGATCAGTTGCACCTCTACATCCGCGCCACGCAAGCCATTGATGATGGATTCACTGGCAGAACAGGTGGAGGCCGAGGTCAGGATATAGACGCGCGGCAGGTCCAGGCTGGGTAGCGGCTTGCTGGATGTGCAGTTGGACGATGCATTGAGCTGGCAATCCACGTTCGAGAACAGGCTACGCGAGCGGGCGGTATCGGTGGTGCGCTTGTCGTTGTACTGCAGCGTTTCAAACACCTTGCCACCGACGCGGCCGGGGCCGGCGATCATGTAGGACAGCTCGTTGGCGATGTACAGGTAGCCACCGCCGTTGTAGCGCAGGTCCAGCACCAGGTCGGTAATCTTGTCCGCCTTCAGTTGGGTCACCGCATTGATCAGTTGCTGCTCGGCCGGTGCGATATGGTCGTTGAAGGCGATATAGCCGACCTTCTGTCCGGCGACGTCGACCGACTTGCTCACCAGCACAGGCTGTCGCACCACCTTGCTGGCAAGCAGGTTGATGGCCGGCAGGACGTTTCCGGCTCGGCTCAGCACGAAGCCGTGGTTACCGCCGCTGGGGTACATGGCTGCATTCAGCGCGGCCACATCGCTGGCAGCCGCAGCATCGGCAGCGATGCCGTCGGCGCTGATCAACATGTCACCCCGCTGCACACCCGCCTGAGCCGCCGGCGAGGCGGGCTCCACATAAGCCACCCGGATGCCGCGTGGCGGCTTGCTCGCGCTGAGATACCACTCGATCCCGTAGCCCAGCGAGGTGCCGGACTGCGACAGCGCATTCCAGTCGCGGGTCGGGTAGGTAAAGCTGAACGCGTCACGTCGCTTGCCCGACGCAGTCAGGGCAGGGGTTTTCAGCGCCTCGAAATAGTTGTCGAGCGAGTTGTAGACCTGGCGGTCATCGCTGTAGGCGCTGGCATCGGCGTTAACGACGGGCACCTCCCGGTACCAGAGGTACTGCCGGTCAAAATAGTCCTGTAACCAGCGCTTTTCGTCGTTGAGGGTGCCAACCGAGGTCGCGGCCAGGGCATCCTGCCGATACGGGTTGTTGGGTGAGCAGGTCTGCGCCCGCACGCTGCTGACCGGAGGTGTCGTACCGGTGCCCGTGCCGGAACCGGTCGTGCCGCCTCCGCCACCACCGCAGGCAGCCAGCATGGTAGCCAGTGCGCAGCCACCAAATAGCCGACCCAGCGGCATCGTATTCGCGCCCTGCATGGAGCGTCGTTTGTGATTTTCCGTATGCATTACTTCCTCCTGAGACCCGCCACCAGACTCACTGCGTCGCACGCTGACACAAGACCAGTTCCAGCAGCAAAGCGGGCGAGGCTAGAGAAGAAACGCGCTAGTGGGCAACTGTTTTCTGCCGCGACGTCGGTGGGTGTGGCAAGACCGCCGGGCTAGCGTCGCCTGATCGCGACAACACCCCGAGCTCCAGCAAGGCGCGCGCCAGTTGTACCGCCGCCAATCGCACCGCGGCATCATCCAGGCCGGCGTAGCCCAGCACCAGGCCGGGGAAAGGCGGAGCGCTGCCGCAGTAGTTGCTCAGTGGCGCCGCCACCAGGCCCCGCAAGGCCAGCGCCCGGCTGATGGCCTCGTCGTCGCTACCGTCCGGTAGTCGTGCGGTCACATGCATGCCGGCCTCTCCACCCAGTAGCGGCAGAGCATCGCCCAGTTGCTCGGCCAGCGTGTCACGCAGCTTGGCCTGTCGACGGGCGTAGATGCCACGCATACGGCGCAGATGGCTGCCAAAGTGCCCCAGCGTGATGAAATCGGCCAGTGCGGCCTGGGTGATGTAGTCGCTCTCCCGATACAGCCGGGCCTGCAGCCGCCGCAGCGGATCGACCAGTTTCATGGGTGCGACCAGATAACCCAGCCGCAGCGCCGGAAACATGACCTTGCTGAAGGTGCCGAGGTAGATGACCCTGCCCACGCTGTCCAGGCCCTGCATGGCAGCGAGCGGCCGGCCCCGGTGCCGGAACTCGCTGTCGTAGTCATCCTCCACCACCCATGCGCCATGCTGGGCCGCCTCCTGCAGCAAGGCCTGCCGCCGTGCCAGGCTCAGCACATGCCCCAGCGGGTATTGATGGGAGGGCGTGACATAGATCAGTCGTGGCGACGGTAGCGGGCATCCCTGCCAGGCCAGCCCCTCTTCATCAAGTGGTACGCCGTGGATCGCCAGGCTCGCAGCCTGCCAGGCCCGCCGCGCCCCCAGGTAGCCGGGCTCCTCGATCCACGCCACATCGCCAGGGTCGGCCAGCGTCTGGGCAATCAGGCCCAGGCTTTGCTGCATGCCGCCGGTGATCAGTATCTGGTCCGGCAGGCAGTTCACGCCGCGCGACAGGCGCAGATAATCGGCCAGCGCGGCCTTGAGCGCAGCATGACCGCCTTCGTTGCGATAGTCGTAGTCATCCGGGCTGGCCCGCCGTTGCCGCGCCAGCAGCAACTTGTGCCAGATATGCCAGGGAAACGCCGCCAGATCCGGTTGGCCAGGGACAAAGGCGTTACCCGACACGGTCAGGCGACGCGTCTCCTTGCCCAACAGTTGCCGGCCTCGGGCAGACAGGCCCGGCGAGGCTTCACCCTGCCCATCCGGCACCACAGGCAAGGGACATGGGTCCGGCAGCTTGCCGGCGACGAAGGTGCCCGCCCCGCTGCGGCTGACGCAATAACCCTCGGCGCACAGCTGCTCGTAGGCATGCAGCACGGTATTGCGAGCCACGGCCAGCTCCGTCGCCAAGGTACGGCTGGGTGGCAGCGCTCGTCCATGCGTCAGGCGCCCTTGCAGGATGGCCGAGCGCAAGGCTCGATAGAGCTGGCGATTGATCGGCTCCGTTGCGGCACGATCCAGCTGCCGCTGCAGATACTCCTGCAAGGCCACGAAATTGGTTCCTTCAATCTTGCTCATATCGGCACCATCAATGGGACTGCCCGTGATTTACGCTTAGCCTTCTTTCACAGTCAACCGTTTACTGCACCATGGACAGCTACTCACAGACCGACCTGACCCGCATCCGCCGGATCGCCAACTATGCCAACTATGACCGGCCCACGGTGCAGGCCATCATCGATGCCGGCTGGATCTGCCAGATCGCCTTTGCCGTGGACGGCCAGGCCCACTGCCTGCCCACCGCCCACTGGCGTGTCGGCGACACCCTCTACATCCACGGCAGCAACGGCAGCCGCCTGCTCAAGGCACTGGCCAACGGCGCTGCCGCCTGCGTCTGCATCGCCCATGTGGACGGCTTGGTCCTGGCCCGCTCGGCGTTCAACCATTCCATGAACTATCGCTCGGTCATGATCTATGGCCAGTTCCGGGTGGTGAATGACGACGCCGAGAAGTGGCAGTCGCTCGATACCTTCATGGACAAGATCGAGCCTGGCCGACGCCATCAGGTGCGCGGGGCCGATGCCAACGAGTTTGCCGCCACGACCGTGCTCGCACTGGAGATCGTGCAGGCTGTCGCCAAGATCCGCACCGGCCCGCCAGAGGATGACGAAGCCGATCTGGGCATCGATGTCTGGGCAGGGGAATGGCCCATCGAAACCCGCTTTGGCACCCCCATACAGCATCACGCCGAACCCGTGCCCGCCTGATCAGGCCGGCGCCCCATACCGACCGGAGCTACGCCATGGATACCCGCTACGCCCAGACAGAGTTGACCCGTGTACGCCGCATGGCCGCGCGGGCCAACTATGACCGCGCCACCGTACAGGCCATCATCGACGCCGGCTGGATCTGCCAGGTCGCCTTTGCGGTGGATGGCCAGGCTCACTGCCTGCCCACAGCGCATTGGCGTATCGAGGACACGCTGTATATCCATGGCAGCAACGGCAGTCGCCTGCTCAAGGCGCTGGCGAGTGGCGCGGCAGCTTGTGTCTGTATCGCGCAGGTGGACGGCCTCGTGCTCGCGCGCTCGGCCTTCCACCACTCCATGAACTATCGCTCTGCCATGGTGTACGGTCAGTTCCGGGTCGTCGCGGACGATGCCGAGAAGTGGCAATCGCTGGACGCTTTCATGGACAAGATCGCGCCCGGACGGCGTGAAGCGGTCCGCATGCCGGACGCCAGCGAATTCGCCGCCACGACCGTACTGGCGCTGGATATCGTCGAGGCCGTCGCCAAGATACGCACCGGCCCGCCCAAGGACGACGAGGCCGACATGGCCATACCTGTCTGGGCCGGTGTACGTCCTATCGAAACCCGCTTTGGCGCCCCCATCCCCGACCCGGCCATGGCAACATGAAACCCTCATCGCCCACCAGGCGCAGGAGTGCCTAAGCCCATGTACCAGCCCGCCCACTTCAGCGAGCAGCGCACCGAGCTGTTGCAAGCGCTGATTCACGACTTTCCGCTGGCTACCGTGATGATGATCGGCCCGTCCGGGATAGAGGCCAATCCGGTCCCCTTGCTGCTCGACCCGAGCCGGGGCCCGCACGGTACCCTGATCGGCCATGTCGCCGCCGCCAACCCCTTGCTGGCGCTGGCAGGCCAGGAGGCCACGGTGCAGTTTCACGGCCCGGATGCCTACATCTCGCCGGGCTGGTATCCCTCCAAACAGGCACATGGCAAGGTCGTCCCGACCTGGAACTACGCGCTGGTGGAAGGCCGTGGCAAGCTGAACCTCTTTCGCGAACCAGAACAGTTGCATGCCATCCTGGACACGCTGACCCGCCGTTTCGAGGCTGGCCAGGCAGAACCCTGGCACATCGACCATGCCCCGGCTGACTACCTGGCACAGCTGTACCGGGCCATCGTCGGCATCGAGATTCCGCTGGACAGCCTGATGGGGAAATTCAAGCTGAGCCAGAACCGGCCCCTGCCCGACTACGCCGGCACGCTTGTCGGCCTGGCAGCCAGCGGCGCACCACGCGAACAGGCTACCGCCGACTGGATGCAACGCACCCGGCCGCTCGCGGAAAAAGCCGGATAAGCAAAGTTCAGGGCAATAAAGCTGAGGCCAGGATCAAGGCCAGTACCACACCCACCGTGAGGCCGCGTCGCAAGTGCAACAGCCAACGAGGGAACAGGCTGGGGTAGCGGAACGCGAGGCTGTAGTCGATCAGGTTCTGCGCCAGAAAACCCGCCATCAGCAAGGCCAGTCCCTTGCTGGTCGGCAGCAGCAGGGCCAGCCAGCCCACCAGGGCCGCCAGCACGCTGAAGGCATAGAAACGTCCCACCGGCGTGCCCGGTGGCGCATGCACAACCAGCCCCCACCAGATCGCGCCGACAAAACTCAGTACCAGGGCCGCATAGATCGCCATCGCATTGAGTGGAATCATCGGATGGTGAGCCCAGCCTAGCGCCGCAACCAGCAGGCAGCCATAGAAGGGCAGCAGGCCAGCCACGCCCAGCCAAAGCGCCGGGGCAGGAATGGAATGTGCAGTGCGCATGAGTAACTCGCTTTCAGAAGGATCGGACCCCGCCGTGGGAACAAAGGGGCCGTAATCAGCCTGCCACTGGATTGTTGACGCTGATCGGGGTGCTTACAAGGCCAACAGGCGCTGAGCCAGTTGTCGGCCAGATAGCCAGGCCCCTTCGATCCGGGAACCATGCAGCCAATCGCCGGCCAGGCCAAGCTGTTCGTGTTCGAGCAGCAGGCAGCCTTCATACAAGGGCCGGTCAGCCAAGGCGTAAAGCCAGCGGTGGGCATTGACCTCCGGTGGCTCGATCCGGACATTCGCGATCCGCGAGAAGGCAGACAGCAAGGCCACGACCACCGACTCGGGCGACTCCCTCACATGCAGGCGCGACCATTCGGGACAGGCATGCAACACCCAGGCTTCCCCCGATGGCCGCCCCGGCTTGCTGCTATTGCGCGCGACCCAGCTCAAGGGGCCGGTGTTCACAAAGCAGCCCTCGAACTCGCACGGCAGCGGATGATCGAAGCGCAGCATCAACGACCAGCAGGGCGCCATGCTCACCGCCGCCACCTGCTCGTGCAGCGGATGGTCCGGCCCGAGCAAGGCAGCCGCTTGCGGCGCTGGCACGGCCAACACCAGCCAACGGGCATGGCAACGGCCGCCGTCGTCGAACTTCAAACGCCAGTCGCTGCCATTGAAGGCCAGCTCCATGAGTTTGTGCTCGGCAAAGAAGGGCAGGCTGCCCAGCAGGTGACGCCCCAGGCTGCTCATGCCGGGCAGGCCGACAAAACGGCGTTCGCTGGCGACCGGCGCAAAATTCAGGCCGTCGAACGCGCGTATCCGCCCCTGCCAGCCGCCGACGACGCCGGCCGCCTGCCAATCGCCCACGGCGCTGACGAAATCCGGGTCACGCGCCGTGAAGTACTGCGCACCATGATCAAAGCTGGCCAGCGTGCCGCGACGGGTCGCCATCCGTCCACCCACGCCACGCGCCTTGTCAAAGATCGCCACGCCACGCCCGGCATCGGCCAGGGCACGGGCGCAGCTCAGCCCGGCCAGGCCAGCGCCGATCACGGCGACATCGACAATGGCCAGGCTGGAGAGGGTCATTTGAGCATCGGCTTGAGCTTGGCCATGACCTCGGGGGCGTCAGGCTCGGTCGGGGTGGAGAAGGGGTAGACCGTCTTGCCATCCGGTGCGATCAGGTATTTCTGGAAATTCCACTTCGGTGCCTGGCCGCTGGCCTTTGCCAGGTCCTTGAAGAACGGATTGGCCGACTCGCCCTTGACGCTGGAGGCTTCCGCCATCGGGAACTCGATGAAGTAGGTCAGCTTGCAAAAGTCGCCGATCTCCTTGTTGCTGGCCAGCTCCTGCTTGAAGTCGTTGCTGGGGAAGCCCACCACCGTCAGTCCCTGCGCCTTGTACTGCTTGTACATGGCCTCGAGTTTCTCGAACTGCGGGGTATAGCCGCACTTGCTGGCGGTATTCACCACCAGGATGGGTTTGCCAGCCATGCCGCACAGGTCGAGCGGCTTGCCCTGCAAGGTCTTGAACTCGTGGTTCAGCAATGCAGGACAGTCGGCAGCGTAGGCCGCAGGCAGCAGCAACAGGGTTGCGGCAATCAGGACAGGACGAAGCATGGGGATATCTCCGAGGGGGAAAACGATAAGGCATGGACCATGCCGGATGGCGCAAAGTGGGCGAACAACTTTCAGTGTAGCTGCCGACGGTCAATCCGGTGCGCGTCGCGCCCAGCTCAGACCGACAGACCCTGTGCCAGTTTCAGGACCTGCGGCGCAATCTCCTGCGCCCAGCGTGCCGGGGTAAGCCGGTAGGCTGGCCCGCTGCAATTGATGGCCATGGCAGGCAGGCTGCCGACGATCGGTACCGCTACGGCATGGATATCGGGCTCGAACTCCCCAAAGGAGGCGCAATAGCCATCCTGGCGGTAGCTGGCCAGAACCTGTAGCAGGCTTGCCTGAAGCGCCGGCCAGCGCGGCCCGTACTCATCGGCCAGCAGGCTGTCCAGGCGGTTGCGTTCGGCCTCGTCCAGGGTGACATAGAGCGAGCGGCCAATGGCCGTGGTGGCCAGCGGCACACTGGACCCCACCTCCAGGCGTATCCCCACCCGCGTCGGTGCCCGACAGGTTTCCACGTAGACCACCCGCGTCCCCTGTCGGACCCCGAGTGTCACCGACAGGCCGGTTTCCTCTGACAGGCGCCGCATCGGTGCCCGTGCCCGTTCGCGCAGGTCCAGCCCTGCCAGCGCGGCAAAACCCAGCGTCAGCACTGCGGGCGCAGGGTGGTACTTGCCGGCCTCGTCCTGGCTCAGGTAGCCCAGCTGGCAGAGGGTATAGGTCAGGCGCGATACGGTGGACTTCGGCAAACCGCAGCGCTGGGCCAGTTCGGTATTGCCCAGGGCCCGGTCTCCGGCCTTGAAAGCCGCCAGCACATCGAGGCCGCGCGCCAGCGCGGTCACGAACAGGCGGTCGTTATCGTGTTCGGCGTTCATGCGGCGCGCCCTTTGGGTTCGATGATGACGAGGCCGATACCGGCAACCAGGAGGCCCGCGCCCAGCCAGAAAGCCTGCTGCGGTATCTCACCAAAGCAGAGATAGCCCAGCAGCGGGCTGAACAGCAGCAAGGAGAAGCTGCCCGCCTCCACTGCGCTGGCATCGCCAGCCCGGTAGGCATGGATGTAGCAGATGAATATCCCCAGCGTGCAGATGCCCAGCAGCGGTAACAGCCACCAGGCCGACATCGGCAAGGCAGGCAGATGAAAACCGCTCAGCACGCCAAACACGACCCAGTTGGTGACATAGCTCCACCAGATGATGGTGGGTATGGCCTCCACGCTGCCCAGCTTCTTGAGCACGACGCCGAGCGAAGCCTCGAACAGCGCGCACAACAGTGCGACCAGTGCCGCCAGCTGGAAAGCATCGGCACCTGGTCGCAACATCGCCAGCACCCCGAGAAAACCGATGCCCACGCCAGCCCAGCGCAGCCAGTGTGCCTTTTCACCCAGCAGGAACACGCCCAACGGCAGCATGAACAACGAGGCCGTCATCAGGTAGGCGTTGGTTTCGGCCAGGGGCAGCCGGGTCACCGCCCAGGCTGCGCAATAGGCCGAGGACGCGATAAAGAAGCCGCGTATCAGGTGCAGGCGCGGGTTACGGGTCAAGATGACCCGACCCCGGCTCCACAGCACCAGCGGCAGCAGGAGTGTCAGCACCACGTTGGCACGCAGGAATACCAGCTGTTCCGCATTGAGGTCATAGCCACCCAGCTGCTTGTTGATGGCATTCATGACCGCCCAGCACAGCATGGCAATAATCACCAGCCATACCCCGCGGGTATTGCCAGACATCGCTTGCCAGCGGTTCTTCAAGGAAATCAGCATCGTAGGATCAATTCAAGCGAAGGGGCGCGACTTTACACCAGCCAAACTGGCGGGTAATCTGTTTCGCACTGTGAAATTGTGTTCCGCATTGCGGAACAAAGCAAGTGGCTTGCGTGACTGGTCGTCCATGAACCGGATGACGCGGTCCGGCGGCGCCCAGGTGCCGCGGAAGAGGAAGTCGGATACGAAGATCGTCGGTCCGGCCAGTCACGCAAGCCGCTGCCTCAATCGAATACGGAGATGGAGAGAGACATGGCCAAGCCACACTTCCAATGGGACGACGCGTTGCTGCTGGACGAGCAACTGACCGAAGACGAACGCATGATCCGCGACGCGGCCCGCGACTATTGCCAGGGCAGACTGCAACCGCGCGTGCTGGAAGCCAACCGGCATGAGCGGTTTGATCGCGAGATCATGACCGAACTGGGCGAGCTGGGCTTCCTGGGTTCGACCATCGAAGGCTACGGCTGCGCCGGCGTCTCGCACGTGGCCTACGGTCTGGTCGCCCGAGAGGTCGAACGCGTCGACAGCGGCTACCGCTCCGCCATGAGCGTGCAGTCCTCGCTAGTCATGTACCCCATCTATGCCTACGGCACCGAGGAGCAAAAGCAGAAATACCTGCCCAAGCTCGCGACGGGCGAATGGGTGGGCTGCTTCGGCCTGACCGAACCCAACCACGGCTCCGACCCAGGCAGCATGATCACCCGCGCCCGTTCGGTGGATGGTGGCTACGCGCTGTCCGGCGCCAAGATGTGGATCACCAACTCCCCGATCGCCGATGTCTTCGTGGTCTGGGCCAAGACCGACGACGGCGAGATCCGCGGCTTCGTGCTGGAACGCGGTATGAAGGGCCTCTCCGCCCCCAAGATCGAAGGCAAGTTCTCGCTGCGCGCCTCCATCACCGGCGAGATCGTGATGGACGAGGTATTCGTGCCGGAAGCCAACCTGTTGCCGAACGTGCGTGGCCTCAAAGGCCCGTTCGGCTGCCTGAACAAGGCACGCTACGGCATTGCCTGGGGCGCCATGGGTGCGGCCGAATTCTGCTGGCATGCTGCACGCCAATACACACTGGACCGCCTGCAGTTCGGCCGCCCGCTGGCCGCCAACCAGCTGATCCAGCTCAAGCTCGCCAACTTCCAGACCGAGATCACGCTCGGCCTGCAGGCCGCCTTGCGCGTTGGCCGGTTGATGGACGAAGGGCGCGCCGCGCCGGAGATGATCAGCCTGATCAAGCGCAACAACTGTGGCAAGGCCTTGGACATCGCCCGCATCAGCCGCGACATGCACGGCGGTAATGGCATCAGCGACGAATTCCACGTGATCCGCCACGTCATGAACCTGGAAGCGGTGAACACCTACGAAGGCACCCATGACGTGCATGCGCTGATCCTGGGCAGAGCTCAGACGGGGATTGCCGCCTTCGGCCAGTAACACCAACCGGAAAGCGCAGCCGGGGCGGATTAGAATGGATCCACACACCCGAGCAACAGGGTCTCCCCCGATGCGTTTTCCCTTTATTGCAATTGGCCTCGGCCTTTGTGCCCTGGTCACGGAGGCAGCCGTACCGTTTCGCGTCTGCACGCTGGATGTGCCGTTCTACCCGCACACCCTGCCCAACGGCAAAGGGCAGTTGCAGCACCTGTTGCGCCGCGCAGCCAGGACGATGCCACTGCAGTTCGAGAATCATGTGGCACCGCGCCGGCGTTGCCTAGATGAGCTGAAAAACGGCCAGACCGAAGCCATCATCGGCGCCTGGATAGGTGAGCGGGAAGCCTACGCCGCCTTCCCCATGCGCAATGGCGCGCTGGATGAGGCCCAGGCACTGACCGTCACCCGCTTCATGCTGTTCCGGCGCAAGGGCAGTACCAGCAGTTGGGACGGAGGCCAGTTCAGCGGGCTCGGCAACGGCTTGATCGGTGTGCAACTGGGCTTTGTGCATGTCGCCAAGCTGCAGGCGACCGGGGCGCCGTATGACGACGGTGCCCGCTCGGCGGTGCAGAACCTGGAGAAGCTGCGACTGGGTCGTCTCGCTGGCGTGATCGCCATGGAAGAAGAAGCCGGTCAGCTGGTGCAAAACCGCTACCGGGATGTGATCGAGGCGGTCGAACCGCCGTTTGACCGGACCGTGCTGTACCTGATGGTGGCGCGACCGTTTTATGAACAGAACCGTGAACTGGTCGAGCGTTATTGGCAGGCAATACGCAGCGAGCGCGAATCGGCCGGCTTCCGCCAGTACCTGCAACAGTACCGCTAGGCATGCCGTGCGGTATGGAGAAACCAGTACCGTGTCCGCACTCAAGCACCTGCGCATCCTCGACCTGTCACGTGTCCTTGCCGGCCCCTGGGCCACCCAGCAACTGGCCGACATGGGCGCCGAAGTGATCAAGATCGAAAAGCCCGACGGCGGCGACGACACCCGCGGCTGGGGTCCACCCTTCCTGAAGGACAGGCAGGGCGAGACGACCCGCGAGGCGGCCTACTATCTGTGCACCAATCGCGGCAAGGAATCGGTCACGCTGGATATCACCAGCGAGGCGGGCCAGGCCAGGCTGCATGAGCTGGTCAAAAGCTGTGACGTGGTGGTCGAGAACTTCAAGGTCGGCGGGCTCGCCAAATACCGGCTCGACTACGCCAGCCTGTCGGCCATCAAGCCGGATCTGGTCTATTGCTCCATCACCGGCTTCGGCCAGCAGGGGCCGCGCGCCGAGCAGGCCGGCTACGACTTCATGATCCAGGGCCTGGGCGGGCTGATGAGCATCACCGGCGCACCGGACGGCGAGCCCCAGAAGGTGGGTGTCGCGGTGACCGATCTGTTCACCGGCATGTATGCCACCGTAGCCATCCTGGCCGCCCTCTCCCACCGCGATCGCAGCGGCGAGGGTCAGCATATCGACCTGGCGTTGTTCGACTGCCAGTTGGCCATGCTCGCCAACGTCGCCAGCAACTATCTGGTCGGCGAGGTGAACCCGCCACGCTACGGTAACGCCCACGCCAACATCGTGCCCTACCAAGCCTTCGCGGCTAGCGACGGGCACGTGATCGTGGCGGTCGGCAATGACAGCCAGTTCGCCCGCTTCGCCGAACTTTGTGGCCACCCAGGCTGGGCACAGGACCCGCGCTATGCGAGCAACAAGGCACGCGTAACCCATCGCACTGAACTGATCCCACTGATCCAGGCCGCGCTGTCCACCCAGCCACGTCGCCATTGGATCAGGCAGATGGAAAAACTCGGCATCCCCGGCGGACCGATCAACACCATACCGGAAGCCCTGGCAGAACCGCAGGCCCAGGCCAGGCAGATGGTGGTGGACATCCCCCATCCTGCCGGCAGCGTGCGCATGGTGGCCAACCCCATCAAGTTCTCGCGCACCCCCATCCGCTATCAGGCCGCCCCGCCGACGCTGGGTCAACATACCGACAAGGTCCTGCCCTCATGAGCCCCAGCCCTGCACCGCTGCCTGTCAGCACCGACAAGCTGCTGCAACGCGCCAGCTTCAATACACTGATCCGCCCCTATCTGGTTATCCAGATCGGCCTCCTGATCGCCATCACCGTTGTCGGCCTGCCGCTGGCGGTACTGTGGTTCTGCGGTGTCGGCCAGTGGTGGGCCCATCACTATTACGACAAGCTCGAATGCGAACTGGGTAGCCGCACCTTGCGCTTCCGCAAAGGCATCCTGTTCCAGGTTGAAAAGACCATCCCCCTTGAGAACATCCAGGACGTGACCTTTATCGAAGGCCCCATCCTGCGGCAATTCAATCTCGCCATGCTCAAGTTCGAAACGGCCGGACAAAGCCAGCATGCCGGCAACCAGATGCAGCTGATCGGCATCATCGACGCCCACGACTTCCGTGCCCGCATCCTCGCGGCTCGCGACGCCCTGCGGCACGGTCAGCCCGCCCACGCGACCGCCACGGATGAGCAGACCGCGCAGCTCGCCCTGCTGGCGCGGATCGCCGATCGGCTCGACGAAATCAGCAACCAGCTCAAGCAACGCTCCCACCAGGCCGACAGCAGCCTGCAACAGCACGAGAAACAATCATGAAACAGCACGACCCGATCACCACCTTCATCACCGAACACGGTATCCGCGAAGTAGAATGCCTGGTCGCCGACATCAACGGCGTCCCGCGCGGCAAGGCCATGCCCGCAAAGGCCTTCGTCGGCGGGCAGGAGCTGCGCCTATGTCGGGCCGTGGCCATCCATACCGTGACCGGTGATTGGGCAGACTATCGTTATTCCGGCGAGGGCGATCCGGACATGAAGCTGCTGCCGCTCCTGGAAACGCTCAAGCCGGTCCCCTGGGCCAGCCAGCCCCGTGCCCTGGCCATCCATGACTGCGTGGACCTGGACGGTCGCCCCACCCCTATCGCCAGCCGCAATGTGCTGAAATCGGTCCTGGCGCAATATGCCGCCAAGGGCTGGTCACCGGTGGTCGCGCCGGAGCTCGAGTTCTATCTGCTGGCCGCCAATACCGACCCCAACGAGGCGCTGACGCCGCCTGACAGCCGCAACGGCCGTCGCGAAGATGGGAACCAGGGCTTCAGCCTGGGCGGGCTCAACGATCATGCCGGTTTCTGGGATGAGGTCTACACCGCGCTCGAAGTGCTTGGCATCCCGGGGGACACCTTCGTCCACGAACTGGGGCCGAGCCAGTACGAGATCAACCTGCTGCATGGCGACGCACTCAAGCTCGCCGATCAGACCTTTCTGTTCAAGTACGCCCTGCGCGAGATTGGCTTCAAGCATGGCTTGCAAGTCGTCTTCATGGCCAAGCCGCTGGCAGGCCAGCCAGGCAGTTCCATGCATCTGCACCAGAGCGTGGTCGACAGCCAGGGACAGAATATCTTCAGCGCGCCGGATGGCAGCGCTACCCCCCTGTTCGGCCAGTTCATCGCCGGCCAGCAGATCGTCATCCCCGAGCTGATGCCGCTGTTCTGTCCCCATGTGAACAGCTACCGCCGCTTTGCCAAGCATATGGCCGCACCGGTCAATCTGGCCTGGAGTCACGACAATCGATCGGTCGGCATCCGCATTCCGCAATCCTCGCCGGTCGCACGACGGGTGGAGAACCGCATCCCCGGTTGCGACGCGAACCCCTACCTCGCCCTGGCCGGCAGCCTGGCCGCCGGCCTGCATGGCATGGAGCAAGGCTTGCAACCTACGGCCGAAGCGCAAGGCACCGTGTTCGACCAGGCCGATAGCGGTCCGGCCCTGCCGCGCACGCTCGATGCAGCGCTGGCCGCCATGCACGGCAGCACCGTGGTACGTCGCCTTCTGGGCGACGAATTCGTGAACGCCTTCGTCGCGGTCAAGGAGCTGGAACTGGACAGCTTCCTGACCGAAATCACCCCCTGGGAGCGACGTTACCTGGCTGCCCTCGTCTGAGAAAACCGCACCATTTGCGTGCACCCACCGGCGGGATGGCGTCAAAGCGACTCACCTGCCGGCCCGTCTTCTGCACATTCGTACAACAAATTGCACCGAGAGTGGCCGAAATGCCGCAGCATCGGGCTAACGCAGATTGCCCCGCCAGCCGCAGCACGGCACAATCGCGACCAAATCGGCACGGGCTCTGCGCCCAACAAGGATGGTCATGGCGGCATTAGGTTTGGGTTTACGTGGCAAATCATTGCTGGCGCTCGCGCTCGCCTGCCTGCTGGCTCTGATCCCGGCGGCCCTGATCGGCTGGCAGGTGGTCGACAATATCCGCAACCACTTCGGCCTCGCCTACGCCCGCAACGCCACCTTGCTCAACCGCGAGCGAATCTTCGCCCCGGTATCGCGCGAGCTGGCGCTGTCCAAACGTCTGGCCGCCTCCGAGGTCACGCGGCAGTGGCTGGAGGATGAAGACAATCCCGCCAAGCGTGAGCTGTTCTTTCGCGAGGCCGAGGGCTATCGCAGTGACTTTCGCGACCACTCCTATTTCATCGTCTCCGACCACAGCTACCAGTACTACTTCAACGATACCAAGGGCAGCTTCAGTACTGCACCGCGCTATCAGCTCAAGAACAACAACGAACCGGACAGCTGGTATTTCAATACCCTGCGCGACATTTCGCACTACAGCATCAACGTCAACCGCGATGTCACGCTGAACGAGACCAAGGTCTGGTTCAACATCATCGTGCAGGACGGCAAGCGCAAGCTCGGCATGGCCGGCACCGGCCTTGATCTCACGACCTTCCTCAAGCAATTCATCAGCAATGATGAGGCCGGCGTCACACCCATCATCATCGACCGCAAGGGCGCCATCCAGGCCCACCCGGATCGCAAGCTGATCGGCTTCAATTCTGCCACCCAGAAGACAGAGTCGGAAACCACCAGTCTGTTCCGCCTGCTCGGCAACAACCAGCAGATTGCCGACGTGCGCGCCGCCATGACGGCCGTCGAGCAGAAGCCCGACAGCGTCGAAGTCCGTTCGGTCGTACTGAGTGGCAAGCCGCAGCTGCTCGCGATCAGCTATATCCCGGAACTGGCCTGGCATGTGCTGACTGCGGTCGACCTGCACGCGGCCAAGGTGATCGAAGACCAGTGGCTCACGCCCTTGCTGCTGACACTGGCGCTGATGTTGATCGCCCTTCTTGCCGGCTTTGCCTACGCAGTGGAAAAGCTGGTCCTGCGCCCCTTGCGCCAGTTGCAGCAAACCGCCCAGGCAATGGCCGCCGGCCACTACGAAGTCGCCCTGCCGGCAGGGCGTAGCGACGAGATCGGCCAGCTCAGCACCGCCTTCGGCGTAATGGCCGAGAAGGTGCGCAGCCACACTGCCGACCTGGAGTCCCGCGTACAGGAGCGCACCCAGGCGCTGGAACAGGCCAACCGGGACATGGCCGCGGCCCACAAGAAGATCGACGATTCCATCGATTACGCCAGCCTGATCCAGCGTGCCATCCTGCCGAACCGGCAACTGGTCAGCGCACTGGGCGAGAAACACGCGGTGCTGTGGCGCCCTCGCGACGTGGTCGGTGGCGACTTCTATGTCTACCGCGCTGGCGAGCAGGGCTGCCTGTTCGGCGTGGTGGATTGCGCCGGCCACGGCGTACCGGGGGCGCTGATGACCATGCTGGCGCACGCCGCCATCGATCAGGCGATTGCAGATGCCAGTCTGTCCGACCCGGCTGCCATCCTGACCCGTACCGACCAGATCGTCCGCGCCATGCTACGCGACCAGCCAGAGCAACAGGCGCTGGCGACCAATATGGATGTCGGCCTTGCCTATGTGGATTTCGACCGCCGCCAGATCACCTTCGCCGGTGCCAAGATTGCCCTCTACTACAGCGATGGCGCCACGGTCGAGCAATTGCCAGGAGCCCGCCGTGCCATTGGCGACAAGCGCCAGGGCCAGTACAGCAATACACTGCTCAGCCTCGCCAAGGGCCATACTTTCTACCTGACCACCGATGGCTTTCTTGACCAGGCCGGCGGTGAACAGGGCTTTGGTTTTGGCAGCAGCCGCTTTACCGAGATGATTGTGCGGCACGCGCGACTGCCGTTGTCCGAGCAGGGGGATGCCTTCGCCGCCACCCTGGCCGACTACCAGGGCGAGCACGCCCAGCGAGACGATATTACGATGTTGTGTTTCCGCTTTGATTGATGCGCCAAGCGACTGCTCAACCACCCAACTGGAGTCACGATGGAATCGCTAGACCTCTACAGCATGCGCGAGAGCTACAACCGGCAACAGATCATGCTGTGCTTCAATGGCCCCATCTCGCGCAGCTTGATCGAAGAGATCGGCAATGCCCTGCGTAACTACCTGCAAGCCGATCATGCCCATCCGTCCGCTGCCATGGACGTGTTCGCGGTCTATATCGAGATGACACAGAATATCCGCCATTACGCCAACCTCAAGGGCTGGGCCGAGCAGGAAGCAGCGGCTACCGTGGTCATTGCCCGCGATAGCGAGGGCCACTATGTCGTGTCAGCCGGCAACCTGGTCGAACAGGCGGATGGCCAGCACCTGCTGGCCCAGGTCGACAAGCTGGCCGGCCTCGACAAGATCGCCCTCAAGGCCGCCTACAAGGAGCAACTGCGCAAGCCCCGCGACGAGGCCGCCAGCAGTGGCGCCGGTCTGGGCCTGATCGACATTGCTCGCAAGGCCAGCGCACCGCTGGTCGCCTCGCTGCGCGAGCTGGCCGATGGCCGCGCCTTTTTCAGCCTGCGCGCTGTGATTTAAGTGATTGAAGAGCAAAACCATGAATGATTTCTCCATCGCCGGTACCCAATCCACCCCCGCCATCCAGGGCGCCTGGGCAACCGGGACCCTGAGCATGCAGGGCGACTCCTACCCGGAGAATTCCTACGAACTGTTCCACCAGGTCTTCGAATGGGTGGAACGCTTCCTCGCCGAAGGCGGCCAGCCACTGCGGCTGGAACTGCGTTTGCTATATCTGAATACCAGCAGCATCAAGGCGATGATGGATATCTTCGACCTGCTGGAAGAAGCCCACCACAGGGGCAAGCAGGTATCGGTGAACTGGCACTACGATCATCGCAACGAGCGGGTCGCGGAGCTGGCTGAGGAATTCAAGGAAGACTGCACCTTCCCGTTCGAGATTGTTGGACACGACTGATGAAACCGGACCAGAGCGAACTCGAAGCACTGATCAAGCGACTACTGGCGGACCCCGACTATCGGGACAGTCCGGTCACACACGTCCTGGGCCAGCTCTGGCAGCAGCACCGCGAACTCCTGAACCGAATGGAGCGCATCACCCGGGTCTCGGACGTCTACCAGAGCCTGGCTCGCGAGCGCGAGATGAGTCTCAGCGAGCGCTTTGACAAGCAGTTGCGCCAGCTGGAAAAGGTGGCCCGCATCTCGGACCGCTACCAACACATGATGCGCGACCTCAACCTCGCCCTGCGCGAAGCCTCCACGCGAGACTCGCTGACCGGCATCGCCAACCGCCGACTGCTGGTGGAACGTCTGAAGGCCGAGGTCGAGCGCAGTGAGCGACAGCAGCATGTATTCAGCGTGGCGATGATCGACATCGACTACTTCAAGCGGGTCAATGACCAGTACGGTCATGAGGTCGGCGATACCGCGCTGATCGAGATCACCCGCGTCATGGAAGCCGAAGTCCGCGAGTACGATCTCTGCGGCCGCTGGGGCGGGGAGGAATTCCTGATCCTGCTGCCCGAGACCAGCGTGGATACCTCGCTCGGCGTGATCGAACGTATGCGCGACAGCATCCGTACCCTGGCGGTGCGCGTCGGCGACCAGGCCTTGAGCCTGACGGTCAGCTGCGGCCTGGCCCAGCATCAGCCCGGTGAAAGCTACTCCGAAACCATCAAGCGCGCCGACAACGCCCTGCTCGCCGCCAAACGCGGCGGCCGCGACCGCTGCGAAGTCGCATAAGCCGGTTGTTCGGCACGCTTCCTGTGCTGTTGTGGACGGCAATTGCCCCGTGCCCGCATTGAATGCGGGAGTGAGTCCCGCAAGCTGCCTTACGCTCGACCGGATGTACCCCGTCACCGACGAGAGCAAGCAGAGAAAAGGTGGCCCGACAGCACCACCATTTTGGGATCCCTCGCGCTTGTCTTTGTAAGGTGGGCATGTTTCCCCGCAACGGAAACGGGCCCTACAACCAGCCTTTGTCCCGCGCCAAGCGCGCCGCCTCGATCCGGTTCGCCGCGCCCAGCTTCCCGATCGCCTCAGACAAATAATTGCGCACCGTTCCTTCGGACAGATGCACCAGCCCGGCAATCTCACCGGACGACTTCCCCTCCCCCGCCAGCCGCAATACCTGCCGTTCGCGGTCGCTGAGCGGGTCCTCACCATCCCAACCCGCCAAGGCCAGCTCCGGCGCGATCGCCCGGCCGCCACCCGCCACCCGGCGTATCGCGGCGGCCAACTGCTCGCTCGGCGCATCCTTGAGCAGATAGCCCGCCACGCCGGCCTGCATGGCGCGATTCAGGTAGCCGGCCCGGCCAAAGGTGGTGACGATCACCACCCGGGTCGGCAAGCCGCGCTGCTTGACCTGCTGGGCCAGCTCCAGCCCCGTCATCAACGGCATCTCGATATCGGTCAGCAGGATATCCGGCTGCAGTTGCTCCACCAGTTGCAAGGCGGCCTGACCGTCACCGGCGTCCCCCACGACCTGGAAGCCCGTCTCCAGTCGCAACAGGGCCGCCAGCGCGCCGCGCACCAGTGCCTGGTCTTCTGCCAATACGATACGTAGATTCGCCACCATCACCCTCCCGACAAACGACGGCCAGCCTAAGCCGGCTGCGTCGCCGCCGCAAGCGGCACACTGGCACGCAGGCGCAGGCCCGGCTGCAGGGCAATCCAGTCCAGGCTGCCTGCCACGGCCTGAAGACGCTCCCGCATGCCATTCAGCCCCTGACCCGGCACGATGTCCTTACCGCCACCGTCGTCCTCCACACGCAGCACCAGTTGCTGCGCATCCACCGAGAGCGCAATGCGGACCCGCTGGGCATCGGCATGGCGCACGATATTGGTACTGGCTTCCAGGACCGCCTGAGCCAACGCGTGCTCGCTGGCGGGCGAGAGTACGGGCAGCGTCGCGATCGCCAGCTCGGTCTTCAAGCCGGCCGCTCGCAGCATGGTATCGGCGGCACGGGTCGCATCGAGCAATCCCACGCTACGCAAGCCAACAATGGCCTGCCGCACGTCGGCCAACGCCGAGCGGGCAATGCCGGCCACCTCGCGCATCTCACCCGAGGCCCGCTCCACTTCCTGTGGCAATAGCTTGTGGGCCAACTCCGCCTTGATCGCGATCAGGCTCAAGGTATGGCCCAGCAGATCATGCAGATCACGGGCAATGCGCTCGCGCTCGGCCAGCTTGGCCAGCCGTTCTATCTCCTGGTCCTTGCCGGCAATGGTCTTGCGCGACGCCTTGCTCGCACGGCCGCCCAGGATGGCAAAACCCACGCCCAGCAGCATGGCCGAGATGATGCCGAAATAGAGGCCACCCAGATTACGCCAGCTGAAATAGCCAAACGCCGCGACGGTCGTCAGCACAATGATCGCCGTCGCCTCCCGTAGCTTGGCCCGGGCAGCGGGAAAACCGGCATAGATGAAAAAGGTATGCGCGAACGGGTTGTAAGGGAACAGCACCAATCCGAGGACGAAAATCAGCACACAGCTCAGCCACAACCGCGGGCCACTGGCATAGAAGCTCCAGAAGTGGATTGGCAGGAATATTGCGATGGCAATACCGGTCGCCAACCACTCCACCCCCACCTCATGCCGTAGCGGCAGGAACAGGAAGCCGAGATAGAGCAGGCTGAACCATGGGCCGCCAAAGTCCTCGTTCTCATTTCCGTCATGTGCCTGCTCCATGCCATGCAGGCTCGCCACCCATCCCCGCTTGAACATCATGTTCTCCTCGCTAATCCTGCCCAACCCACGACGATTATGTCGATCAATCCACGATCAGCTTCACATCGGCAATCTCGAACTGGAATGGCCCCTGCCGCATGGCGGCCACGATGCCGAGGCTGGTGGTGGTCTTGGGATCAAAACCGGCGAAGCACCCCCAGGCATAGGTCAATTCCTTCCATTCCGGATCAGCCCGGAAGGTCGCTGCCGAAGGTTGATAGCCCCCCGCCTGCCAGAAGGCCTGGATCGCATAGAGGCCGCCATCACCCCGTACCTTGAAGCGGATACCCTTGGCCGCAGAGAGATCGACCGGGCTGAAAGGCTGGCTACCCGGCATAAAGGCCACACCAGCCCACGGATAGGCGAAGCCGGTGCGCAGCTCGCCCTGCAAGCGCAGGCTGGTCTGCTGCTCCGGCCCCAGGCCGGCACTGAACGCCACGCTCGACTTGCCCTGCATGACCCCATCCGCGGTCTGGCTCCAGCTACCGAAAGGCGCCGCCAAC
Source organism: Chitinimonas naiadis (assembly GCF_054780835.1). Taxonomy (NCBI): domain Bacteria; kingdom Pseudomonadati; phylum Pseudomonadota; class Betaproteobacteria; order Neisseriales; family Chitinibacteraceae; genus Chitinimonas; species Chitinimonas naiadis. The sequence continues at coordinate 54,110 of NZ_BAAGVO010000009.1, forward strand.
TTGATCTGCCCATCCTGCAGGCTGAACTGGCCGATCTGACCATCCTTGGGCAAGGCCTGCGGTTTGCGCTGTGCTGCCGCCAACCGCTCCTGTTCCATCGCCACAAGGCGGGCCGTACGCAAACCATCGACCGGCTTGCCGTTCTTCCAGACCTCGACAATATCGCGCGTGGCAAGGATGTCTCGGCTCGGGTCGCCCTTGACCAGCAGCAGGTCGGCCTTCATATCCTTGGCGATCCGCCCCCGGTCCTTGAGGCCGAATGCGGCGGCCGGCACCGAGGTGGCCGCTGCCAGCGCCTCGCTGGGACTGAGCCCAGCCTGCACCAGCAGTGCCAGTTCACGATGCAGGCTGGCACCGTGCAAGGTGCCCGGATTCCCCGCATCGGTCCCCGCCAGGATGGGAATACCTGCGGCCTTCAACCGGCCGATGCTGATACGCATCAGGCCATCAAGCCGGGCGCTGGCATTGACCGGCCGCATGGTCTGCCCCAGGGCACCGCGCTGCCCACTGTCGAGCAGGTTCGCAATGGCAGGCGCCTTCAACAGCTCGGCGCTGCCGGCGCGCCCGAACACGCTTTCATACACCGTGTAGGTGGGGACGATGAAGATGCGCTTTTGTTTGGCCAGGGCGACGAAGGCATCATCGGCCTCCTTGTCTACGAACAGGTGGACCAGCCCGTCCGCACCCGCCTGTACCGCCTCGGTCGCGGCCTGCAAGGTCGAGACATGCACCACCGCCAGCTTGCCGCGCTTGTGGGTCGCAGCGATGGCCGCGGACAAGGTAGGCAGGTCCAGCGTGGTGAAGTTGAGGCCATAGTTCTTGCCGTCGTCGTAGACTAGCTTGATATAGTCCGAGCCCTCCCCCAGCCGCTCCGCCACGAAGGCATCGGCGTCCTCCGGCTTGCTCAGGGTCGGGATGGGAATGCCATACTCGGTACCATGGCCCTTGGGTGTCGTCACCAGAATGCCGGCACTGAACAGGTCTGCCTCGTCATCCAGCGTACCCTTGGCCATGCGGGCCCGGGTCTCTTGCGTCGCACTGGGCGGCATGAACATATCGAGTTGGGTGGTCACCCCCAGCAGCACCGGCAGCTTCTGGTTGGCAAAGGCATGGACATGGCTGTCGATCAGGCCGGGCAGCAGGGTGCAGGGATCGCAACGCCGCTCGATCGTACCCGCCGGCGCCGGGCCTTTGAAATCCGCATCGGCAATACGCCCGTCACGGATCAGCACACTGCGCTTGCCCAGCATGGCGGTCCCATCAAACACCGCCACATCCCGGATCAGCGTGGCATCGGCACAGGCCGCACCGCTGACAAAGGCCGACAACAACAGGGAAATCAGGTTAAGACGCATCATGGCTCCTCCTCTTGGTATGGGGAGCATTATGGTCAAGCTGCACGCAATTGGCAGTCGCAAGCGTCAGGACTTGGAGATGACAGATGTCATCTCCCGGAAAAACAAAAAGGTGCCCGAAGGCACCTTTTCAACGCGAGCAGTAAAACAGCCTGCGCTTAGAAGCGGTAGTCGGCACCGATGGTCAGGGTCGACAGCTTCACGTCTTCGATCTTGCTGTACTGGTTGTACTCGGCGCGCAGGCCCAGTTCCTTGGTTACAGCATAGCGGGCGCCGATACCGAACAGACCCTTGGTCTTGGTTTCGCTGCTCGAGTAGGTGTAGTTGCCAAAGCGGCCTTCGCCCTCACCCTTGATGCTGGCCAGGCCCAGACGGCCGAATACGCTGAACTCGTTGCTCACGGGCAGGATGCCGATCAGCGAGGCCTGCACGGCACGGGCCTTGACTTGGTCGTAGTTGTTGCCAGCGCGATCTTCGATCTTGCCCAGATCGCGGTAGCCAACTTCGGCAGCGAAATTGGTGTGGAACTGGTAGCCAGCGAAGACGGACCAGGCGGTATCGTTCTTGCTCGCGGAGTAACCATTGCCCAGATCAGCTTCAATCTTGCTGCGGCCGATATCGCCACCTGCGTAGAAGTTGTCGGCAAAAGCGGGAGCGGCCAGTACGGCGGCAATAGCGAGCAGGGAGAATTGCTTTTTCATGACTTTATCCTCTAGTCAGTTTGTTGTAGAGAAGTCCCGTTACAGCCCTGAAAACAGGCACTATCCGGTACTTCTTGCACGTCCTTCTTGCGAAGGGAGCGGATACTATCAGCCCTGAAAACGGCCACCAAGCTAGGGGAAGCGGTAATTTTTGCCCGGGAACCAAGGCGTTTTTCCGCTGTCATCCGCGAGCTCCTCTCAGAGCGTGGACCAAAAAAAAGCTGCCCGCAGGCAGCTTTTTTGTTGCTCAGGTTTCCACTCAGTTCGAGAAGAAATCCTTCACCTTATCCATCCACGAGTTGGCGCGAGGATTGTGCTTGGCGTCGTCCTCGAGACTGATGTTCTCGAACTCGCGCAGCAGTTCCTTCTGCTTATCGGTGAGCTTGACGGGGGTTTCGACCACCACATGGCACATGAGGTCGCCGGTGATGGCGCTACGCACGCCCTTGATGCCCTTGCCGCGCAAACGGAATACCGCACCGGTCTGGGTCTCGGCCGGAATCTTCAGCTTCACGGCGCCTTCCAGCGTCGGAATCTCGATCTCGCCCCCCAGGGCCGCCACCGCGAAGCTGATAGGCATCTCGCAGTGCAGGTCGTTGCCGTCGCGTTCGAACACGCTGTGCGACTTGAGGTGGATCACCACGTACAGGTCACCCGGCGGGCCGCCGTTGACGCCCGGTTCACCCTCGCCACTCAGGCGAATGCGATCCCCCTCGTCGACACCGGCTGGTATCTTCACGTTCAGCGTCTTCTGCGACTTCACCCGACCCTGACCGTGACAAGCGCGGCATGGATCAGGAATCACCTTGCCGCTGCCGTGACAGGTCGGGCAGGTCTGCTGCAGCGAAAAGAAGCCTTGCTGCACGCGTACCTGGCCATGGCCGCCGCAGGTACCGCAGGTCTTGGCCTGGGTACCCGGCTTGGCACCGCTGCCGTGGCAGACGTCGCACTCGTCGTGGGTCGGGATCTTGATCTTGGTCTCGGTGCCGCGTGCCGCTTCCTCGAGGCTGACCTCGAGGTTGTAACGCAGGTCGGAACCCCGGTAGACGTTGGAACGCCCGCCGCGACCACCACCGCCGAAGATATCGCCAAAGATGTCGCCAAAGGCGTCGGCAAAACCACCGCCGCCACCGAAGCCGCCACCCATGCCCGCCTGTGGATCTACCCCGGCATGACCGTATTGGTCATAGGCCCCGCGCTTCTGCTCGTCGGAGAGGATCTCGTAGGCCTCTTTGGCCTCCTTGAACTTCTCTTCGGCATCCTTGCTGTCGGGATTGCGGTCCGGGTGGTACTTCATCGCCAGCTTGCGATAGGACTTCTTGATGTCCTCGTCGCTGGCGTCCCTGTTGAGCCCCAGGATCTCGTAGAAATCTCTTTTTGCCATGCTGTTTCCTTACGGCAAAGGCGCAGCAGGGGCCGGAACCGGTCCGACCCATGCTGCGCCTGCGCAATCAAACGAAATTACTTCTCGTCTTTGACTTCGGTGAACTCGGCATCCACGACGTTGCCGTCATCCTTCTTGGCCTCTTCACCGGCCGGTGCAGCGCCCTCGGCACCTTGCTGGGCGGCGTACATCTTTTCCGCCAGCTTGTGCGAGGCCGTCATCAGGGCTTCGGACTTGGCGTCGATATCGGCCTTGTCCTCGCTCTTCACCACGCCTTCGGCATCGGCCAGGGCCTTCTCGATCGCCGCCTTTTCATCGGCAGCAATCTTGTCGCCAAACTCGGTCAGCGACTTCTTCACCGAGTGGATCAGGCTTTCCAGCTGGTTGCGGGCACCCACCAGTTCGGTCAGCTTCTTGTCTTCCTCGGCATTGGCTTCGGCGTCCTTCACCATGCGTTGAATCTCTTCTTCGCTCAGGCCGGAGTTGGCCTTGATGGTGATGTTGTTGGCCTTGCCGGTCGCCTTGTCCTTGGCCGACACATGCAGGATACCGTTGGCGTCGATGTTGAACTCAACCTCGATCTGCGGCGTACCACGGGCAGCCGTCGGAATACCTTCCAGGTTGAACTGGCCCAGCGACTTGTTGGCAGCCGCCTTTTCGCGCTCACCTTGCAGCACGTGAATGGTCACGGCGCTCTGGTTGTCTTCCGCGGTCGAGAACACCTGCGATGCCTTGGTCGGAATCGTGGTGTTCTTCTGGATCAGCTTGGTCATCACGCCACCGAGGGTCTCGATACCGAGGCTCAGCGGGCTGACGTCCAGCAGCAGCACGTCCTTGCGGTCGCCCGACAGCACCGAACCCTGGATCGCAGCACCAACGGCCACGGCTTCGTCCGGGTTCACGTCACGGCGGGCTTCCTTGCCGAAGAACTCCTTCACCTTGTCCATGACCTTGGGCATACGGGTCTGGCCACCGACCAGGATCACGTCGTCGATGTCGGTGATCTTCAAGCCGGCATCCTTGAGCGCAATGCGGCAAGGCTCGATCGAACGCTCGATCAGGTCCTCGACCAGGCTTTCGAACTTGGCGCGGGTGATCTTCATGGCCAAATGCTTGGGGCCAGTCGCATCCATGGTGACGTAGGGCAGGTTGATCTCGCTCTGGGTGGTGCTCGAGAGTTCGATCTTGGCCTTCTCAGCCGCCTCCTTCAGGCGTTGCAGCGCCATCACGTCGTTCTTCAGGTCGATGCCCTGTTCCTTCTTGAACTCGGTGACGATGTAGTCGATCAGACGCTGGTCGAAGTCTTCGCCACCCAGGAAAGTGTCGCCGTTGGTGGCCAGCACTTCGAACTGCATGTCGCCATCGACATCGGCAATCTCGATGATCGAGATATCGAAGGTACCGCCGCCCAGGTCATACACCGCAACCTTGGAGTCGCCCTTTTCCTTCTTGTCGAGACCAAAGGCCAGCGCAGCGGCGGTCGGCTCGTTGATGATGCGCTTGACGTCAAGACCAGCGATACGGCCAGCATCCTTGGTCGCCTGGCGCTGGCTGTCGTTGAAGTAGGCCGGCACAGTGATCACGGCTTCGGTCACTTCTTCACCGAGGTAGTCCTCGGCGGTCTTCTTCATCTTGCGTAGCACTTCAGCCGAGATTTGCGGCGGGGCCATCTTCTTGCCCTTCACTTCCACCCAGGCGTCACCGTTGTCGGCCTTGGTGATGGAGTAAGGCATCAGATCGATGTCCTTTTGCACTTCCTTCTCTTCGAACTTGCGGCCGATCAGACGCTTCACGGCGTACAGCGTGTTCTTGGGGTTGGTCACCGCCTGACGCTTGGCCGGCGCACCAACCAGGATTTCGTCATCGTTGGTGTAGGCGATGATGGACGGCGTGGTACGAGCGCCTTCGGCGTTTTCGATCACCTTGACGTTGCCGCCTTCGAGTACGGCCACGCACGAGTTGGTGGTGCCGAGGTCAATACCAATAATCTTGCCCATGTGTAGATCCTTTCCTGTTCTGTGTGCCGGCTGGGCCGGCGCTGTATATTGAATAACCTTGCTAGCTAAATGGGGATGCGTTTACAGGCTTTCAAGGCCCGCCGCATTCATCCCTCGCTCTTGGCCTTGGCCACCACCACCATGGCGGGACGCAGCACGCGGTCAGCAATCGCATAACCCTTTTGCATCACGCTCACCACGGTATTGGCTTCCTGCTCGGCCTCAACGGCGCTCATGGCCTGGTGCTTGTGCGGATCGAGCTTTTCACCCACCTGCGGATCGACTTCCTTGATCTGGAACTTGTCGAAGGCGCCGGCCAGGTTGCGCAGCGTCATGTCCACACCCATCTTGATGTTCTCGATCGAGGAATTGTCCTTGAGCGCCATCTCCAGGCAATCCTTGACGATCAGCAACTCGGTGGCGAACTTGCCGACTGAGTATTTGTGCGCCGCGGCAACGTCATCCTGGGCGCGCCGGCGGATATTTTCCCCATCGGCCTTGGCGTACAGCACGGCACTTTGCAGTTCCGTCACCTTGGCTTCCAGCGCGGCTACCTGCGCCTGCAGGCTTTCGGCTGCGACGGCCTCTTCATGCTCGAGCGGAGCCACATCCTGCTCAAGCGTTTGATCTATTTGGTTTTCTGGCAGGTTTTCCTGTTGCATGGCGAGTTTCTCCTGAAGCGATAACCCACAAGATGGAGATGGTTATTCGCATTTCAAGAGGCCAAAAACGCGACATGTTGTCTATGTGGAATAGGCCGATTGTTGCAGTTTGCTATAAATCAGACGCTCGTTTGAAAAAAATGGTGCACTGCACATGAAACTCCTTATAATCGACTACACAAGTTAAGGAAAACCCTAGCTGGCCCACCTACGCCAGACCCGGGTCCATATCGCCCCAAGCCGTATCCAGCCTGGGCGCCGGTTCGCTGAAGGCCGCGAACCCCTCCCGAGCTAACTCCCCAATGATTTGCGTGCCACCGGCTCGCCGGGGCATGCCGCCCAACGAGGTATAAGAGATATGTCGACTCGCGAACAACGCATTGCAGCCATTCAACACGACTGGGATACCAACCCCCGCTGGAAGGGTATCAAGCGCGGCTACACCGCTGCCGACGTCGAGCGCCTGCGTGGCTCCGTCCAGAACGAGTACAGCCTGGCCCGTCGTGGTGCCGAAAAGCTGTGGGCACTGGTCAACAACGAACCCTACGTCAACTGCCTGGGCGCCCTGACCGGCGGCCAAGCCATGCAACAGGTCAAGGCTGGCGTGAAGGCCATCTACCTGAGCGGCTGGCAAGTTGCTGCCGACAACAACGGCTACTCCGCCATGTACCCCGACCAGTCGCTGTACCCGGTCAACTCGGTACCGGCCGTGGTCGAGCGTATCAACAACGCTTTCAGCCGCGCCGATGAAATCCAGCACGCCAAGGGCATCGAAAAAGGTAGTAACGACTTCGTCGACTACTTCGCGCCTATCGTGGCCGATGCCGAAGCCGGCTTTGGCGGCGTACTGAACGCCTACGAACTGATGAAGTCCATGATCCGCGCCGGCGCCGGTGGCGTTCACTTCGAAGACCAGCTCGCCTCGGTCAAGAAGTGCGGCCACATGGGTGGCAAGGTGCTGGTCCCGACCCAGGAAGCCGTCCAGAAGCTGGTCGCCGCCCGTCTGGCTGCCGACGTCTACGGCGTACCCACACTGGTGATCGCCCGTACCGACGCCGAAGCTGCCGACCTCCTGACCAGCGACTACGACGAAAACGACAAGCCCTTCCTGACCGGCGAGCGCACTGCCGAAGGCTTCTACAAGACCAAGAAGGGCATGGAGCAGGCGATCAGCCGCGCCGTGGCCTACGCCGAATACGCCGACCTGGTCTGGTGTGAAACCGGTACCCCGGATCTGGAATTCGCCCGCAAGTTCGCCGAAGCCGTCCACGCCAAGCACCCGGGCAAGCTGCTCGCCTACAACTGCTCGCCTTCCTTCAACTGGAAGAAGAACCTGGACGATGCCACCATCGCCAAGTTCCAGCGCGAGCTGGGCGCCATGGGCTACAAGTACCAGTTCATCACTTTGGCTGGTATCCACTCCATGTGGTACAACATGTTCGATCTGGCCCAGGACTACGTGGCCCGTGGCATGTCGGCCTATGTCGAGAAGGTGCAAGAGCCGGAATTCAACGCCCGCGACCGTGGTTACACCTTCGTCAGCCACCAGCAGGAAGTCGGCACCGGCTACTTCGACGATGTCACCACCGTGATCCAGGGCGGTCGTTCGTCGGTGACCGCGCTGACCGGTTCGACTGAGGAAGAGCAGTTTCACTGACCTGGTTTTGAGGTTGGGGTGACGTGCATTACGCGCCCGGCAAAGCCGGTCGAGATTGACCTGCAGTGAGTCGTCGGGTCAGTCCCGTAATATCTCGCCTCCCCCTGCCCCTCCTCACGGAGGGGAGCCTCGCTGCCACTCGTCAGTGACACGCTCCACGTGATAACGCCGCCTCGCTCTTCGAGCTTTGGCGGCGTTGTTGCCTGAAGCGCCCGCATATACAGATATGTACTACGCCAGGCCGGCTTAGGTCCTCGCGCACATACCCGCCTAGAGGGGCTGCTATGACTACTTCCCGTATCACCCATGGTGCGCTCGCCATTGATGCACAACTTTACGCGCTGGTGCGCGACGAGATCATTCCGGGCACCGGGGTTGAAAATGAAGCTTTCTGGTCTGCTTTCGAGCAGATCGTTGCTGATCTGACGCCGACCAATACCGCCCTGCTCGCCAAGCGCGATGCGCTGCAGGCGAAGATTGATGCCTGGCATCAGGCCAATCCGGCGTTTGATGCGTCGGCCTACAAGGCTTTCCTGACCGAGATCGGTTACCTGGTACCGGAAGGGCCGGACTTCCAGATCGAGACCGAGAATGTCGATACCGAGATCGCGACCCTCGCCGGTCCGCAGTTGGTCGTACCGGTCAAGAACGCCCGTTATGCGCTCAATGCCGCCAATGCGCGTTGGGGTTCGCTGTACGACGCGCTGTACGGTACCGATGTCATTCCCGAAGCCAACGGCGCCGACAAGGGCAAGGGCTACAACCCGGTCCGTGGTGCCAAGGTGGTTGCTTTCGGCCGTCAGTTCCTGGACGACACCTTTCCGCTGGCCAGCGGCTCGCATAGCGATGTCACCCACTACACCGTCGCGGATGCCAAGCTGCGGGTCACCCTGAAGGGTGGCGAAGAGACCGGCCTGCAGGACCCAGCCCTGTTTGTCGGCTTCACCGGTTCGGCACCGGTGCCGGCCAGCATCCTGCTCAAGCACAACGGCCTGCATGTCGAGATACAGATCGATGCCAACCATCCCATCGGCAAGGATGACCCCGCCCATGTGAAGGACCTGTGCCTCGAGGCCGCCGTCACCACCATCCAGGATTGTGAAGATTCCGTCGCCGCGGTGGATGCCGAGGACAAGATCGAGGTCTATCGCAACTGGCTGGGCCTGATGCTGGGTACGCTGGAAGACACCTTCGAGAAGGGTGGCAAACCGGTCACCCGTCGCATGAACGCCGACCGCGTGTTCCATGCCGCCAGCGGCGGCGAGTTGCGCCTGCACGGTCGCTCGCTGATGCTGCTGCGCAATGTCGGCCACCTGATGACCAACCCGGCCATCCAGTACCAGGGCAGCGACGTGTTCGAAGGCATCATGGATGCCGCCATTACCGCCCTGATCGCCAAGCACGACATCCTGGGCCACGGCAAGCTGCGTAACTCGCGCACCGGCAGCATGTATATCGTCAAACCCAAGATGCATGGCCCGGAAGAAGTCGCCTTCGCGGTCGAGTTGTTCGCCCGGGTCGAATCCGCCATCGGCCTGCCGCGCAACGCGCTCAAGATCGGCATCATGGATGAGGAGCGGCGCACCACGGTCAACCTCAAGGAATGCATCCGCCAGGCGCGCGAACGCACCATCTTCATCAATACCGGCTTCATGGATCGCACCGGTGACGAGATCCATACCTCGATGGAGGCCGGCGTCATGGTCCGCAAGGAGGCGATGAAGAAAGAACGCTGGATCGCCGCCTACGAGAACTGGAACGTCGATATCGGCCTGCTGTGCGGTCTCAAGGGTCGCGCCCAGATCGGCAAGGGCATGTGGCCCAAGCCCGACCTGATGGCCGAGATGGTCGCCACCAAGGTCGGCCACCCGAATGCCGGTGCCAATTGCGCCTGGGTACCCTCACCTACCGGTGCGGCCCTGCATGCACTGCATTATCACCAGGTCAACGTAGCGGCACGCCAGCTGGAAATCGCCCAGCGCCAGCGAGCCGCCCTGGACGATATCCTAGCCATTCCCTTGGCCCCCAACACCGACTGGTCAGCAGCCGATATCCAGGCCGAACTGGAGAACAACTGCCAGGGCATCCTGGGTTACGTGGTTCGCTGGGTCGATCAGGGCGTCGGCTGTTCCAAGGTGCCGGATATCCACAACGTCGGCCTGATGGAAGACCGTGCCACGCTGCGTATCTCCAGCCAGCATGTCGCCAACTGGCTGCGGCATGGCATCGCCCAGCCGGCCCAGGTGATGGAGATCATGCAGCGCATGGCAGCCATCGTCGACGGCCAGAACGCCGCTGACCCGCTGTATACGCCGATGGCCGCCGACTTCGAAGGCAGCATTGCCTTCCAGGCCGCCTGCGAGCTGGTGTTCGAAGGCGTCAAGCAACCCAACGGCTACACCGAACCGGTACTGCATCGCAGCCGGCTCAAGGCCAAGGCCAAGGCCAGCCTGGCCAGATAAAACCGCCAACGCCGGCCAAGACAAAGCCCCTGCCGTCGCTGGTCAGGGGCTTTGTCTTTGGGTGGGGCTCAGGGGCTACTTGCCCAAGGCCGCATTCAATACGCTGGCAAGGCGCACACCGCCCTTGAACAGTTGCTCGGGCACCAGTTCATCACCTACTGTCAGGTAGTCCTTGTCCAGGGTGAGCTTCTCCTTGCTCGGTGCGGCGCCACAACTCCAGTCTGGCAGCTTGCCGTAGGTCACCGTCTCGGCCAGCTTGTGCGACTCCTGTATCCAGTCCTGCACATTGCCGCTGCTCCACTCGGTGGCCTTGGCCTGGTAGCGGGTCGCCAGCATGTCGGCAAAATCGGCCTCCTTGAGCTTGCTCACGCGCATGGCCTTCTTCACCCAGTAGCCATCCCACAGGCTGTGCAGGTTGTCGTAGAAACCATAGGACTCGAACACCGGATTGAGACGGATCGCATTCCCACCCTGATCGTGGTTGTCCGACGCATGCAGCGGCTGCTGGATGTCGCCGATGATATGGCTGACATAGCGCAGCGCCTGCAGCTTGATGCCGTCGTGATTGACCGGATCGGCCAGCATGGCGATGTGGCGGCTGATCGCGCCCGAGGCACAGGCGCCGTCCTTGCAGAAGGCATTGGTGCGCTGCTCGCCACAGATTTCCAAATCATCGTAGTGCCAGGTCGGCGAGCCCGGTTGCTGGCTGGCCAGCATGGGCTTGTGGTCGTCGAGGTAGATCGCGGCGGTCGCGAGGCTACCCGGTACATCGTTCGAGCCCAGGATACGACGCAGCTCGGCGCGGGTCTTGTCCGTCAGGAAGCGATCGGCCACCCGCGCGACAATACGGTGGCCCTCGTCATGCCAGGCCTGGGCCGGCATGGCGGCCAGGCCCAGGATGGCCGAGAGAGCAAGGGCATAAGGGCGATAAGGGAATTTCAAGGTCATGCTCCGACAGGGAATACGGGATGGGCGACAGCCTAGCTGAGATACGTGACGCCGCCATGGCGGCGCACAGCATACTGTTTATTCCATTAAGGGCAACAAGCCCGCCATGAAGTGCTGTACCAGCTGCGATTGCTCGTCGCTGCGTGTCGCCGCTGCCATGGTCAGGAAGGCACCTTCGTCTTCGAGCGGCAGGTAGCGCACACCATCGATCTGTACGCAGTCGAGCGGTGCCGGCAGCACCGCCACACCAAAGCCGGCCGCAACCAGGCCGATCTGGGTAATGGCCTCGCCCGCCTCCTGCGCCAGCCGCGGCTGGAACCCCGCCCGCGCGCACAGCAGATTGAGAATGGCACGCAGGCCGGTACCGGCGCTGGGCGGGTAGCCGACAAAATCCTCATCGCGGCACTGCGCCAACGAGACCGAAGCCAGGTCGGCCAGACGATGGCGGGTCGAGATCACCAGCCGCAAGGGGTCACGCCGCAAGGGTTGGCAGACCACACCAGGCGGCAGCTCGGTGGCGCTATAGCGCACGAAGCCGACATCCAGCTCATTGCGACGCAGGGCCTGGAACTGGTCGTCGGTGTACATCTCGCGCAGGCGCAGCGTGACATGCGGAAAACGCTGCCGGTAATCCTGCGCCACGGCAGGCAGGATGGGCGTCAAGGGCAGGGTCGAGGTAAAACCGATCCGTAGCTCGCCAACCTCGCCACGCGCCAGCCGGCGGGCTTCCTCGCTCGCGGCGGCCGTGGCCGCCAGGATGGCGCGCGCGCGCTGCAGGAACAGCTTGCCGGCGTCGGTCAGTGCCACCCGGCGCTTGCTGCGGCTGAACAGCTGCACCTCCAGCTCCGCCTCCAGTGCCTGGATCTGCTGGCTCAACGGTGGCTGGCCGATATGCAGCCGTTCCGCGGCACGGGTGAAGTGCAATTCCTCGGCTACGGTGACGAAATAGCGCAGATGACGAAGCTCCATTCATATTTCCTATGTATGAATTCATGCTGAAACATCTATTGGACACATAGTAGCAGCAGTCCTAGCATCGCCTCATCCCCTCGTAGCGCGTCATGCCACCATGCCAGCCAGCCTTGCCGTCTCTCCGCTCAATGCGCCATCCGCCCTGCCCGATGACGTGCCGATGGCCCCGCGCGCGGTAGCCGGCACGCCCGCTTACCGGGCCGCAACCCGCGCCCTGTTCTTTGGTGGCTTCGCCGCATTTGCCAACCTCTATGGCCTGCAACCCTTGATGCCGGCCTTCTCGCATGATTTCGGCCTCTCGCCGGCCGCCGCCAGCGGCGTGGTGTCGGTATCCACCGGCCTGCTGGCCCTGGGCCTGATACCCGCCGGCATGCTGGCGCAGCGCTTTGGTCCCCGCCCGGTGATGCTCTGGTCGCTGGGCCTGGCCGCACTGCTCAACCTGCTGGCCGCGCTGGCTCAGGACTACAGCAGCATCCTGCTGCTGCGCGCCTTGCTGGGCCTGGCCCTGGCGGGCATGCCGGCAGTAGCGATGGCCTACCTGAGCGAGGAGATCGATCCCGCCTCACTCGGCCGGGCCATCGGCCTCCTGATCGCCGGCAACGCCCTCGGCGGCATGTGTGGTCGCATGATCGCCTCGGTGCTTGGCGACTGGTACTCCTGGCGCATCGCCCTCACCGTCCTCGGCCTGGTCGGCATGGCCAGTGCCGCGCTGTTCTGGCGCAGCCTGCCTGCGTCGCACCATTTCCAGCCGGGCCGCTTCGATGGCCGCCAGTTCCTTACCGACCTCAAATCCCATCTGACGGATGGCGGCCTGCCCTGGTTCTTCCTCCTGGCCTTCCTGCTGATGGGTTGCTTCGTCAGCCTCTATAACTATCTGGCCTATCGCCTCGGCGCCGCCCCCTTCGGTCTGCGTCCCAGTCTGATCGGCCTGGTGTTCTCGCTCTATATGGTGGGCATGTTCTCCTCTGCCTGGGCCGGCCAGCTCGCAGATCGGCTGGGGCGTCGCAAGGTACTCTGGCTGGCGGTGCTGCTGACCCTGGTCGGCCTGTGCCTGACCGCGGCCGACAATCTGCCACTGGTGATCGGTGGCATCGCGCTGTTCACCTTCGGCTTCTTCAGCTCCCACTCGGTCGTCAGTTCCTGGGTAGGTCGTCGTGCAACGCGTGCCAAGACCCTCGCCTCCTCCATCTACCTGACCAGCTACTACCTTGGCTCCAGTCTGCTCGGCTCGGCCTCCGGCCTGATGTGGGCTCTGGATGGCTGGCACGGCGTCGCCGCCCTGCTTGGTGCTATCCTGCTGGCCTGTCTCGGCATCGCTCTGCAACTGCGCAAACTCGAACCCAAGTCCTGACCCATGCCCTTATCGCTCTACCTGGCCTACTGCGCGGTCGCGCTGGTCTCCGTCTTCACGCCCGGACCTGCCGTCATGCTCGCCATCCACAACGGTGCCAACCACGGCTGGCGTCGCGCCTTGCTCTCCTCCTTTGGCAACATCAGCGGCCTGTTCTGCCTTGCCAGTGTCAGCATGCTGGGCTTGGGTGCGCTGATGCAGACCTCGGCCCTGATATTCGGCATCATGAAATGGCTGGGCGCTGCCTACCTGGTCTATCTGGGTATCAAGCAATGGCGAAATGCCGGCAGCAACGCATCGGTGGAGCTGCGCAGCAGCGAAGTGCAGACTCCCCATGCCCTCTATCGGGAAGGCCTGTTACTCGCGCTGACCAACCCCAAGGCCATCCTGTTCCTCACGGCCCTGTTTCCGCAATTCATCCAGCCTACGACCGGGCTTATGGGCCAGTTCCTGTTGCTGACCCTGACCATCATGGCACTCTCCTTTGGCGCACTGATGAGCTATGCCAGCCTGGCATCGGTCGCCGGTACGCGCTTCGTCGGCATGCTGCGCTCGCGCGCCTTCGGCCGTTTTTCCGGCGGCAGCTTCATCCTGCTCGGCTTCGCCCTGCTGGGTCTCAAGCGCGCCTGACGTCGCACGCTCGCCTCAAGCTAGAACGCCGCGCCGCATCCCACGGCTGCGCGCTACGATCTCGATCCCGGTGCTCGGCCTCGCGACTTCACCACGCTGGCTCTGGACCTTGCCACTGCGGCAACAGGGCCAAATTCCGCTAGCTGCGCGCGCTGTCTGAAGCCCGCAAAAGCGGCAATCCCGCTTGCAGCAAGGGCTTGACAAGGGGCGTTAGATATAGGCTGAGCTTGTTGCGCTAAGCCTGTATAATGGGCAGTGACGTGATCTGTGCGCCCATTGCCAGCGGTAGGCGTACAGCAGCATCGAGGCAGGCCCCGGCCTGCCTCATCCGGACGCTGCCATGACCCTGCCTCGCGCAGTCAGCACAGCATCCAGCAAGCCCGTACTACCGCCATGCAGGGACAGCGCACGTCGCGCTGTGGACAGCACCTGCCGCATTTACCTTATGTCTGAGCCTGTTGCGGCAACGCGGCAGTCCTAAAAGCAGACCTACTAACCAAGCGTGTTGCAGCGTGCCACTGGCCGCCTTGATGCGCCGGAGAATTTATCGAGCATGGCAAAAGAAGAACTGATTGAAATGGAAGGCGTTGTCACCGAAGTGCTGCCAGATACCCGCTTCCGCGTGAAGCTGGAAAGCGGCATGGAACTGATCGCCTACGTCTCGGGCAAGATGCGCATGCACCGCATCCGTATCCTCGAGGGCGACAAGGTAACGGTCGAGCTGTCCCCGTACGACCTGACCAAGGCACGTGTCAGCTTCCGCCACAAGGACGAGCGCGCACCAGGCGCCGGTGGCGCACGCCGCCCGGGGCAATACAACCGGCGCTAAGCCGCTTGGCCCCACTTGTAGAAACGGCACTCCAGGGTGCCGTTTTGCATTTCAGCCGGCCATCAGGCAGGTCGTCGCACCGATGCACCCCATCGCCCGTGGCTGGCTAGAATGCCCGCTCTCCTCGCGGTCCACACTCACAAGGTGTCCCCTGCATGACCCTGACGCGCCTGATCGGCCAGTTCGTCCGCCAGAACTGGCGCCCCTATGTGCTCTCCGCGCTGATGCTGGCCGTCATCGGCCTCCTGACCGTGTGGATCCCACGTCAGGTCGGCGCCGTGGTGGATGGCCTGGTGGCCGGCACGCTGCACGGCGACGCCTTGGCCTGGCGGCTGGGTAGCCTGCTGCTGGCCGGCATCGGCATCTACTTCCTGCGGGTAGGCTGGCGTCTGCAACTGTTTGCAGCCTCCTTCCGCCTCGGCGTGGAACTGCGTACCCGGCTCTATCGCCACCTGTCGCTGCAAGGCCCCAGCTTCTACCAGCAACAACGCACCGGCGACCTGATGGCCCTGGCCACCAACGATGTCGACGCGGTGGAAATGGCCTCCGGCGAGGCCATGCTGGCCGGCTTCGACGGCAGCCTGACACTGCTCATGGTGATCGCCATGATGACGCTGGGCATAGACTGGCGCCTGGCCTTGGTCGCCCTGCTACCGTTCCCCTTGATGGCGCTGGCCTTCTGGCGCATCTCGGAACGCATCCACCACGCCAGCCGCGATGCCCTGGAGCGCTTCAGCGACCTCAACGACCATGTGCAGGAGAGCCTGTCCGGTGTACGTACCTTGCGCGCCCTGGGGCTGGAAGCACGCAGTACCGAGCAGTTTGCCACCCTGGCCGAGCGCGCCGCCAACGCCAGCCTGCGAGCCCAGCGCTGGGAGGCTGCCTATGAGCCTGCCGTCGGCCTGACCCTGGTCACCGCCAGCCTGCTGGCGCTCGGCACTGGCGGCTATCTGGTCTGGCAGGATGCGCTGAGTATCGGCAAGCTGACCGCCTTCACCATGTATCTCGGCCAGCTGATCTGGCCGATGTTCGCCGCCGGCTGGGTACTGTCGCTGCTGGAACGCGGCCGCGCCGCCTGGGGCCGTCTGCAACCCATACTCGATACCCCGCTCAGCATCGAGGACCACGGTACGGTCGCCACCCTTGCGCCTGGCGCGCTGGCTTTCGACAAGGTCCGGTTGCGCTACCCCGGCCAGGCCAGCGACGCACTGCAACAGGTCAGCTTCAGCCTGCCGCCGGGCCAGACACTGGGTCTCGTCGGGCCGACCGGGTCGGGAAAGTCCAGCATCGTCCGGCTTATCCTGCGCCAATACGCCGCCCAATCCGGCGGCACCCGTTGGGGCGGCGTGCCGCTGGCCGACTACCAGCTCGAATCACTACATGCCGGCATGAGCTGGGTGCCGCAGGAACCCTTTCTGTTTTCCGCTTCGGTGGCCGATAACATCGCCCTTGCCAAGCCAGACGCCAGCCGCGCCGAGATCGAAGCCGTCGCCCGGCTGGCTGCGGTTCACGACGATATTCTGCGTTTCCCGGAAGGCTACGATACCCCGGTCGGCGAGCGCGGCGTGACGCTGTCCGGCGGCCAGCGTCAGCGCGTGGCCATCGCCCGCGCCTTGCTGACCGACGCGCCGCTGCTCCTGCTGGATGATGCCCTGTCGGCGGTCGATACCCAGACCGAGACCGACATCCTCGGTCACCTGCGTGACCAGCGCCGCAATCGCACCGTGATCATCGTCAGCCATCGCCTGTCCGCCGTCATGGACGCCGACCAGATCCTGGTGCTCAAGCACGGCCAGGTCAGCGAGGCCGGCAATCATGCCGAGCTCCTGGCGCAGGACGGCTGGTATGCCAGCCAGTGGCGCTACCAACAACTGGAGGCCAGTCTCGATGCCCTCTAAGCCCATGCCGGAAAGCAAGAACACGCGCCAGGCCATCAGCCTGCTGCGGCGTGCTGCGGCACCCGAACATCGCCACCTCTGGCAGGGCGCCGGCTGGCTGATGCTCGCCGCCGGCCTGGAGGCCCTCGGCCCCTTGCTGGGCAAGCAGTTCATCGACCGCCATCTGCTCCCCCGCCTGCTCGACTGGGGTGCCATCGTCGGCCTGCTTGGCGGCATGCTGCTGGTCGGCGGCAGCGCCAGCGTCATCCGCTACCTGCAACTGACCCGCCTCGCCGGCGTTGCCATGCGCTCGGTGCGCCGTCTGCGCGAAGAGGTCTACGGCCATGTGCTGCGCCTGCCGATGGCCTTCTTTGACCGGGCCATCACCGGCCAGTTGGTCAGCCGCGTCACCAATGACACCGAGCAGGTCAAGAACCTCTATGTGCAGGTGCTGTTCGTCATGCTGGACAGCAGCATCGTGGTCTGCGGCGCCATGCTCGCCATGGCCTGGCTCGATTGGCGGCTAATGCTGATCGTGCTGGTCATGCTGCCGGCGGTCATCGTGATCGTCTGGTTCTACCAGCGATTCAGCGCGCCGGCGGTCAGCCGGGCCCGTGAGCTGCGCAGCGAGATCAACGCCCAGATGGCGGAGAGCATTGCCGGCATGGCCGTACTGCAGGCCAGCAACGCCGAGCAACGCTTCAACGCCCGCTTCGATCGCACCAACCAGCAGCACTACGGCGCCCGCCGCTCAGAGTTGCGTGCCAACGCCTGGCTGCTGCGGCCCATGCTGGACCTGCTGAACGTCATCCTGCTTGTGGTGGTCATCCACAGTTTCAGCCTCCGCCCCTTGAGCGGGATCGAGGTCGGGGTGCTCTACGCTTTCGTCAGCTATATCGGCCGGGTGGTCGACCCACTGATTCAGATCACCCTGCAGTTCAGCCAATTGCAACAGGCCATCGTCGCCGCCTCCCGCGTCAACACCCTGCTGCAGGAACCGCGCCCGACCGTCATGGGCGGCCATGCCCGCATCAGCCGTGGCGAAGTCGAACTGCATGATCTTCACTTTGGCTACGCCGCCGGGAACCCGGTCATCCACGACCTGAGCCTGACCGTTCCGGCCGGCGCCTTCTTCGGCATTGTCGGCCATACCGGTAGCGGCAAATCCACGCTACTCAGCCTGCTGCTGCGCTTCTACACGGCCCAGGCCGGCCGCATCGTCATCGACGGCATCCCGCTGGCCCAGTTCAGCGACGATGATTTCCGCGCCGATGTCGGCCTGGTCCCGCAGGAACCCTTCCTGCTGGCCGCCAGCGTGCGCGACAACATCGCCATGGGTCGGCCGCTGACCGACCAGCAGATCGAGACCGCCGCCCGCGCCGCCCGCTGTCACGATTTCATCGTCGCCCTGGAGGCAGGCTACGCCACCCAGCTCGGCGAAGGCGGCGCCCGCCTGTCCACCGGCCAGAAGCAGCTGATCGCCATCGCCCGGGCGCTGGCCGGCCGGCCGCGCATTCTGTTCCTCGACGAAGCCACTGCGCATATCGACTCGGAAACCGAACAGGTGGTGCAGCAGGCGCTGACCGCCTTGCGCGGCCAGGTGACCATCATTGCCATCGCGCACCGGCTCTCCACCATCCGCGATGCCGACCAGATCGTGGTGCTGAACCACGGCCGGGTTGCCGAACTGGGCAACCACGACGCGCTCATGAGCCAGGAAGGCGGCATCTACCAGCGCCTCTACCTGCTGCAGCAGTTGGGCGACTAGCGCCTCAGCCACGCTCAGGCATAGGCCAGCGCCCCGCCGACCAAGGCGTGGGCGTCGTCAGCGGGGGCTAACCGCACCATCAGGTCCCAGTCCTGGCCCACGTCCCAACCCTGCTTCGGCAGGTTGGCGACGATGGCCACGCGCAGGACCTCTCCCAGCCCTTCGGACAAGCCGCCAGCAAACAGGAAGCGCTCCAGCCCGAGCGAAAAATGCAGCATGGCGACGGCGCGTGCCAGCGGCTCCGCAAAGCGCAGCAGATCCAGCTCCGTCCCCGCCGCCTGCGCCGCAGCAACACCGCGCTGCCAGGCCCGGCCGGAAGCCAGCGCCCCGAGATGGCCGCGTCCGCCGCAATCACAGAGCGGCGCATCGGGGCTGGGGTCGAACACCATATGGGTCAGCTCACCGCCCAGCCCGCCCGCCCCGACCCGAGGCTGACCGTCGAGAAAGACTTTGAGGCCGATACCCGAGCCGAGCGTGAACAGGGCGAAATCCCCTCCGTCCGCCACAAAGCGATAACCCGCCGCGGTGACGTCATTCATGACCTTGATCGCCATGCCCTGCAGCCGTTGGCCCAGCATGCCGGCCAGGTCAATCGGGCACAACGCTTGGCCATCCGGTCCCCACATCGTCGGCAGTGCCAGTACGGTTCCCTCACCCTGGATAGGCCCCGGAAAGGCTGCAGCCAGGGCCGATGCCCCGAAGCGGCTGCGCGCCGTCCCGGCGTAATCGACGATAAACCCCAATACATCCTCCAGCCGCTGTGCTGCCGGTGTAGCCGGCAACAACAGATGGTTGGGCGTGGCCCGGCGCTGCTGATCGATCAGGCGCCAGCCTTGCCCATCCAGGGCCACGCTGGCCGCGCGTAGATTGGTACCGCCAATATCGAAACTGACGACGACACGCTCGCCCATAGTTTTCACTCTCCACTCGTAGATCGCCGGCCTGAGCAGCTGGCATTGCCAAACATCATAGTTCGGCACCGGCCTTATGAAAACGATTTCAAACTCGATGCCTTATCTGGTGGTAAAGCCGCACCATGCCCGGCAAATCGGCCATTGGTCGATGGCCCCAATGGCAACGCGGTTGTTGCAGCGCAGCAATCGGGCGTACCATTCGACCGATAAAACTTTCAGGAAACTTACAGTGCAGCCTCATCACCATGGAGGCCAACCATGGGCCTGCCACTCTTAGCCTTGGCCATTGCGGCTTTCGGCATCGGCACGACCGAATTCGTCATCATGGGGCTGCTGCCGGAAGTCGCAGCCGACCTGGCCGTCACCATTCCTGCTGCCGGCATGCTGGTTTCCGCCTATGCGCTTGGCGTCACCATCGGCGGTCCCATCCTGGCCCTGCTCACTGCGAGATTGCCACGCAAGTCCACGCTGGCCGTACTAATGGTCCTGTTCATCGTAGGCAACCTGGGCTGCGCACTGGCGCCCAATTACATGTTGCTGATGGTGGCGCGGGTCGTCACCGCCTTCTGCCACGCCGCGTTTTTCGGCATCGGCGCGGTGGTGGCCGCCAGCCTGGTTGAACCCAGTAAGCGCGCACAGGCCATGGCCATGATGTTCACCGGCCTCACGCTCGCCAACGTGCTGGGCGTGCCGCTGGGTACCCTGCTCGGCCAGGCCACCGGTTGGCGTGCCACCTTCGCGGGCGTCGTCGTGATCGGCATCGTGGCGTTGCTGGCCGTCTTGCGCTGGGTCCCCAGCCAGCCGCGTAGCCAGGACGATAGCCTGATCAAGGAGATGGGTGTCCTGCGCAACCGGCAAGTGCTGATGGCACTCGGCATGAGCGTCCTCGCCTCGACCAGCATGTTCACCCTGTTTACCTATATCTCGCCCATCCTGCGCGAGGTCAGCGGCATCGCGCCACAGCACGTCGGCGGCGTCCTGCTGCTGGTTGGCCTCGGCCTGACCGTCGGCAACCTCGTCGGTGGCCGCCTGGCCGACTGGAAGCAGATGCCCTCCCTGTTGGGTGGCTTCAGCCTGATAGCCCTGGTGCTGGTGTTGTTCGCCTACGCCAGCGCCTATACCGTACCCGCCATCATCACACTGGTACTGTGGGGCGCCATCGCCTTCGGCGCTTGCACGCCCTTGCAGGCGCGGGTGGTCAGCCAGGCAGGATCGGCGTCCAGCCTGGCTTCCACGCTCAATATCAGCGCCTTCAACCTGGGCAACGCCCTGGGGGCCTGGTTGGGTGGCGCCGCCATCAGCCAGGGCACTGCCTTGCGCCATCTGCCGCTGATCGCCGCCCTTGCCGCGCTGGCCGGCCTGCTGCTGACCATCAGTGCCGCACTCCTGGAACGGCGGGTCCACAGGTCGCAGGCCCGATTGGTCGAGGCCAGCGCCTGAACGGCTAGCCAGCCCGCTGCGGTGACGATTGCCGGCGCTGCCATCCAACTTGAACGGCTGCCCTCGGGTAGCCGTTTTCGTTACCACCCCTGATTTGCGACAAGTCGGCCGACCTGCCTATCATCCGCTCCAATCCATCGCAGAGCACCGGCATGCCCACCCTCGACAGTACCCGTCACGGCAATCAGCTGGCCTTCATTGCCAGCCAGCAGGGCCTTGAAATCGGCCACCCTTCTGCCAGCCCCCTGCCGCCTGCCAAACTGGCACAACTCGATGCCAACAGCAGCAGTATCCAGGCGGTGATCGAATCAGGTCTGACGGCACAGGTTTTCAAGCTGCATCTGGGTGGCACCGACTATGCACTGAAAAAAGCACGTCCCGCCTGCCTGGTACAGAACCTCGATGGCCAGACCTCGTTTCTGAACGAACTGCAACGCCGTGGCGAGATCGCGGCGCTGCAGAAAAAGCAGGGCGGCTTTCGTGGTATCACCCCGGCGCTGTATGGTTCCTGGCTGGACGGTATCCTTCTCTCGCCCTGGCTCGATGGCAGCACGCCGACAGCCTGGGATGAACGCCAATTGCTGCAACTGTTCGACAGTGGCAGCGAGTTGATACGGCATGGTTTTTTCGAATGGGACTACAGCGCCGGCAACATGATCGACGACGGCAGCCAGCTCTGGCTGTTCGACTTCGGCTACATGTACCGTTTTGACCCGCTGCGTCAGTTCAATACCGCCAGCCAGGGCGACGACGCCCCCCAGTACCACCTGGCCGAACGTTTCGAGACGCGCAATTACTTCGCCCACCTGCTGACTCTGGAACAGACCGATGGCCAGGACAGCGCATTGGCCGCATTCCGGCTGGAGAAGGAAATCGCCTACGAGGCCTATCGTCGCCTGCGTGCGGACCTCTCCAGCATGGGTGCCACGGCCGACGTACTGGGCTGGCTGGATAGCATTACCAAGCACTGGCGACAGCGTCTGCAAAGTGGATTTGAAGCCCTGTTCTGGGAAGAAGGCTGGCGTTCGCACAGCCTGGATCTGGATGATGACCTGCGTGGCCAGACCTGCACGCCGCGTACGCTGGAACGCTGCGACTGGATGCTCAACGCCCTGCGCCACCAGTTCGACGCGCTGCTCGGCAGTAACGCACTCCAGCATGAATCCGGCGCCAGCACCCGCAAGAGCCTGATCAGCCGCTATGAGGCCTTCAGGAAACAGGCCGAAGGTTTTCAGATCACTGGGGCCCTGCCGAGATAGCGACTTGCCATTTTCGCAACCGTACGAAAATGGCAAGGCATTTCATCCAAATATCTCTTGTTGTTGCGAAAAAGCGAATAGTTCCTGATGCAATTTACAACAGATAACGCTTATTTACAGAATTCACGGTTAAAAATCAGTTTTTACTTATATTTCCATTTTATATAATAAATCAGTCACTTGCGGATTGCCCGTGCTATAGCGGCTCCGTACCATCCGATCCCGCACCCAGATAAGACCCTTGGGTGTGGTTCAGTTTCACGCTTGGTCAATACCTTGCTGGCGACCAGCCGAGGTAGCACGCCGGGCCCTCCTCGTTCTGCAATATCGGCAAGCGCCTTGCTGTACGGCCGTGCCGTTCCCGCTTTAAGTTTGAGAGATCTACGATGCAAATGAAGAAAATCGCTTCGGCTGTTGCCTTGATGGGCTTCGCCGGCATGACCCTGTCCGCCTTCGCCGCAGACGCCGCGCAAGCTGAAAAAATCGAAGTTATCGGTTCGAACATCAAGCGCGTGGCCAAGGAAGGCCCCGTACCGGTAGTGATCCTGAAGAAGGAAGAAATCCAGAAGACCGGCGCCTCGACCGTCGCCGAACTGCTGAAGAACAATGGCGTTGCCGGCGGTGGTTCCTTCGAGACCCAGTCCAGCGCCTCTTTTGTTTCCGGCGCGTCCGCAGTCGGTTTCCGCGGCCTGTCGGCCGGTGACACCCTGGTCCTTCTGAACGGCCGTCGCATCGCAGCCTACGGTGGCGCCCAGCAAAGCGGCTCCGATGGCGCCGTGGCCTTCGTCGACCTGAACTCGCTGCCGCTGTCGGCCGTGGAACAGATCCAGATCCTCAAGGATGGCGCGTCTGCCGTGTACGGCGCTGACGCGATCGCCGGCGTGCTGAACATCGTCACCCGCAAGGACTATCAAGGTTTTGAGACCAACTTCCGTGTTGGCGCCTATGGCGACGCCGGTGGTCAGGAAACCAAGGCCAACGCCACCATCGGCTTCGGCAGCCTGGTCGAAGACCGCTACAACGTGATGCTGACCCTGGAAGGCTCGAAGACCGATGCCATCTACTTCCGCGATCGCGACCTGACCAAGTCCTTCGACCATCGCGGCCAGTTCGCCGCAGGTTACGACGGCCGCTCGGGCTATAGCGACTACGGCAACTACTACACCACTGCGGGTGGCGTACCCAAGGCCGGCCCGAACTGCCCGGCCGAATTCATCCGCGCCGGCGTCTGCCGCTACGACTTCAGCCTGGTTGAACAGCTGCAACCGGAACAGACCCGCACCGGCGGCCTGCTGGTCGGCACCTTCGCCGTGACCCCGGACATCAAGGCCTTCTCCGAGCTGGCCTTCAACCGCAACAAGACCACGGTCGAGGGCCGCGCCTCCGCCCTGGGTACCGAAAACGACTTCCTGTCGGTCGATGCCTACCGCGGTCTCGCCGCCGGCACCACCGGCAATCTGGTTGCCAGCGCACTGGCCGTCCACGCGCCGGCCGGCTACTTTGCCGGCAACCCGGACAAGGTGTACATGAACACCCGTATCACCGAATACGGTCCGCGTAACGACGAGATCACCACCGACTCGCTGCGTGCCCTGGTCGGTATCAAGGGTACGTTCAATGACTGGAGCTGGGAAACCGCCCTGACCCAGAGCAAGACCAAGGTCGAAACGATCAACAACAATGAAGTCCGCAAGGACGTGCTGGCCGACCTGATCGTCAGCGGTGCCGCCAATATGTACGGCAACCAGAAGACCGGCATGGACGCCGCCCGCTACATCGGCTCGGATCACTCCGAATCCAAGCTGACCATGTTCGACTTCAAGCTGAGCGGCGAGCTGTTCCAGCTGCCGGCCGGCCCGCTGGCCATGGCCTTCGGCGGCGAAGCCCGCAAGGAAGAAATGAGCTCCCACGCCGATGAAATCAGCGCGGCAGGCCTCAAGACCGGTTCGGCTTCGACCAACACCAACGGCGACCGCAACCTGAAGTCGGCCTTCGTCGAATTCAACGTCCCGGTGTTCGATAGCCTGGAACTGCAACTGGCGACCCGCTACGACCGCTACAGCGACTTCGGTGGCACCACCAACCCGAAGGTCGCCCTGCGCTTCCAGCCGACCAAGTCCTTCCTGGTCCGCGCCAGCTACGGTACCGCCTTCAAGGCACCGACCCTGTTCCAGCTGTATGAAGCCCAGCAGGCTGGCGGTTTCAACGACTACACCGACACCGCCCGCTGCGCCGCCGGTGTGACCGTCGATTGCGACACCCGCCTGATCGAAGTCCGCAGCGGCGGCTCCGTCGCTGCCGGCTACACCCTGAAGCCGGAAGAGTCGAAGAACTACAACCTGGGCTTTGTCTGGGAACCGACTGGCAACATCAACACCAGCGTGGACTTCTGGCGCATCAAGAAGACCAATGCCATCACCCAGAGCGATGTGCAGACCCTGATCGACAACAACAGCCCGAACGTGATCCGCAATCCGACCGTGGATGGCGTACCTGGCTCGATCATCTATGTCCGCAACAGCTACTACAACGCCTACCGCCAGGACCTGTCCGGCGTGGACTTCGAAGTGAACGGCAAGTGGACCCTGCCTAACGGTGCCAAGTTCGGCAGCGGCCTGTCCCTGACCTATACCAACAAGTTCAAGCAGTGGAGTGCTGACGGCACCGAAGTGGTGAACCAGGTTGGTAACAACTTCTACTACGTCGCCGTACCGCGCTTGAAGGGCCAGAGCCGCTTCGACTACACCCAGGGCACCTGGAACGTGGCTTCGCAGGTCAACTACACCAGCAGCTACAGCGCGGACTACCTGGGCGCCGGCGCTGCCGAATCTCAGACCAAGGTCGCTTCCTACACCACGGTGGACTCGCAAGTCGGCTACCGCGGCCTGAAGAACACCGAACTGCGCTTCGGCATCCGCAACCTGTTCAACCGCGAAGCGGTCTACGTTGCCGGCTACGCCGCCGGTACCGATACCGCAATGTACGACGCCCGCGGCCGCTTCTACTACGCCTCGGTCAACTACAAGTTCTGGTAAGTCGAACGCGTAGTCATTGCAGCAAAAAACAGAGAGCCACCTTCGGGTGGCTTTTTGTTTGGGGCTCGCAGGTCGGCCTTATCGACCCATGCCGGCTGCCATGGCCGGTGCGGTCTTGGCCCACTCACCGAAATACACCAGCGACCTGGCCTCTTCGCGGCTGAAGTACTTTTCAAAGATGCGCAGCAAGGTGCCGTCCGCGCGCATGCGGTCGATCACCCCCCGCCACTTGTCCGCCTCGGCCGGCGAGATGGTCTTCTTCGACATGATCAGGCCATGCGGTACCGGTTTATCCTCGGTCTGCACGATGTTGACCAGGTCCCGCACGCCATAATCGTCCAGGTCGGAGTAGTCGAACGGCTCCACGATCACGGCCTGGATACGGTTCAGCGTCAGGTTGCGGTACAGGGCGTCATAGCTGACCGAATCGATCACGCGCTGATCCTGATCCAGATGGTCGACAAAGCGGTTGATCGCTTCGCTGTAGCGGAAACTGCGTATGACGCCGAGCTTGAAGCGCGGAATCGCCTCGAACTCGCTCAATTGCCTGACCTTGGTGTCCTTACGGACCAACAGGGTGTACTTGTTCGCAAAGTACCAGCCGAAACTCGCATAGCCATCTCGCTCCGGATTGGTAATACCGGACAGGCTGAAGTCGAGCGCGCCGGCCTCGATCAGCTTCCAGATGCGCGAGCGCGGCATCAGGCTGACCGTCACATGGCAGCCACTGCGCCGCATCAGTTCATCGCTGACATCTTTGTCGATCCCGCTATCGCTGCTCGCACGATAAAGCAGCCCGTGCTCATGCAAGGCCAGCGTCAGCGGCCGGCTGCAATCCGGCCCGTCAGCCGCCCACACCGGTACCGCACCTAGCAGGGTGCACAGCAGCATCATGGGCAGACGGGACAGACTGAACCGCATGGTTCACTCGTGACAGGGAGTCAGTCCAAGAATATAGCTGCCCGAATGGACGGCTGCCCAGCCATCCGGCGTGCGAATACGACCACTCACCCGGATGCCCGCATTTCATCAGCGCATAACAATCGCCTGCCATGCTCCGCCGGCTCTGCCTCCACCCGGTGACCTCGCCATGCGCTTATCCTTACTGCTGGCAGGCTTGACCCTGAGCCTGCTCTCCACGCTGCCGCAAGCGGCCAGCAACCCGATCAACATCGTCCAGGTTGCCGACCTGAGCGGACCAAATGGTGATACCGGCAAGGACTTCGTCACCGGCGCCCGGGTCTACCTGGACCAGCTCAACGCCCGTGGCGGCATCAATGGCCGCCAGCTCAACCTGATCGTCGAGGATGATGGTGGCGAGCCCGCCACCACCGTCAGCCTGAGCCGCAAGCTGGTCGCCCAGTACAAGCCCGTTGCCCTGTTCGGCTATTTCGGTGCCGACAACGTCCGCGCCGTACTCGCCGACAAGACGCTCAACAGCCAGCCAGCCGCGCTGGTCGCCCCCTATGTCGGCATCGACCTGCCTGCCGGTAGCCCGGTCTACTATCTACGCGCCAGTTCCGCAGAAGAAATCGCCAAGATCGCCCGGATCGCGGCCAGCAGCGGCCTCAACCGCATCGCCCTGGTCGCCGGCGACGACGCGCTCGGCCGCGGCATCAGCAACGAGATCGAGACGCGCCTGCGCGACAACAAGGCCCAGTTGGCCGGTCGCATCCAACTGCCCGCCAACAGCCTGGATCTCGACAAGGCGGCCGAGCAGCTTGCCCGGCTCAACCCGCAGGCGGTGATCCTGGCAGCCCCCACCATCAGCTCCGCCGCCTTTGTCCAGGCCTACCAGCGCCTGCGTACCGGCACCCCGTTCTATGCCCTGTCCTGGGTCAACCCGCAGACCTTGCAGGAATTTCTCGGCCAGGAAGCCGTGCGCTGGATCGCCGTCAGCGCCCTGGTGCCCTCGCCCTACAATCCGACCGCGGCCGTGGCGCGCGATTTTGTCGGCACGCTCAAGAAATTCCGCGATGAACCACCCAGCTATGCCTCGATGGAGGGGTATATGGCCGCCCGCATGCTGGCCGAAGCGCTCAAGAGCAGCAGCGACATGGGGCCAACGGCCCTCAAGCGTGCACTCGAAGCCTTCCGCGCCGACATGGGCGGCGTGAGTCTGCGGCTGGACGGCAATGGTCAGCGTGCTTCGCGTTACGTCGAGATGGGTGTCTTTTCCAGTAACGGCAAGCTGGTGAACTGACCTCCCCTGGCAGGCTAATGCCGCCCTGCCGGCATGGTCTTGCGCAACCAGTTGCCCACCTGCTTCGCATTGGCGGTACTGATGGTCGCCTGCGCGTCGGCAGCCCGCTCGATATGAAAGAACTGCCGCGGCTGATCCAGCACATAGGTCGGTCCGCGGCTGTCCTCCACCGCCACCCTCCCCTCGAACAGGCAGACGTTCTCCTCCTCGCCATCCTGCTCGGCAAAGAAGTCGGTGCCACGCACACCGATGGTCGAGGTCTGCAGTTTGACGGTCACCTCGCGCGGCTTGAGCTTGGCCAGCGTACCGGTGACAAAGCGCAAGGCCCCCTTCCCCAGGGCAAAGCCCTGCCTGACCAAGGCACTCCCCGCTCCCTCGGCCTGCTGCAACTCGTCGATGCGAAGACGGCTATCGCCGCCGATGTACAGCGTGCTGCCGTCAGGTAGCTGCAACTGGATACGTCCCTTGCTATCGGTCAGCAACACGCTGCCTTCCGCCAGGTGGGCACCCGATTTCAACGGTGTGAGCTTGCCATCAAGGTCCAGCCAGGCACTGGCTCCCACGCGCTTGACGGTAGCCTGCAAAGTCTCGGCCCGGCCCGGTTCGGCCAGGAAAGCCAATAGCAGAACCAACGTTGCACCATGCCATGACAGCAGACTTGCCATGAAACACTCCCTTTTTAACAAGACCTTAGCTTGCCCATGCGCGTCAAAGGCGCCCGATAACTTACAATAGCGGTTTGGGCGCCCGGTTACCCACCGTCTGCGCCCGTATTTCGCATTGAATATTGGACCACCTGCATGTTGCGCCTCAACGAACTCCGCCTGCCTCTCGACCACACGCCCGAAGCCCTGCCGCAAGCCATTGCGCAGCGGCTAAAGATCCAGCCGGCCGAGCTGCTCGACTACACGGTGTTCAAGCGGAGCTACGACGCCCGCCGTGGCCATCCCCTGACCCTGATCTACACCATCGATTTCCAGGTCCGGAACGAGGCTGCGCTCAAGAAGCGCATGGCCGCCGACAACAAGATCGTCGCGACGCCGGATACCGCCTACTACTACGTCGGTCAGGCACCCGAGCAGATCGCCCACCGTCCGGTCGTGGTCGGCTTCGGTCCCTGCGGCATCTTTGCCGCCCTGATCCTGGCCCAGATGGGCTTCAAGCCCATCGTGCTCGAGCGTGGCAAGGAAGTACGCGAGCGGACCAAGGACACCTGGGGCCTGTGGCGCAAGAATGTGCTGAACCCCGAATCCAACGTGCAGTTTGGCGAAGGCGGTGCCGGTACCTTCTCCGATGGCAAGCTCTACAGCCAGATCAAGGACCCGCGCTTCCTCGGCCGCAAGGTGATGGCCGAGTTCGTGAAGGCTGGCGCACCCGACGAGATCATGTACGTCAGCAAGCCGCATATCGGCACCTTCCGCCTGGTTGGCATGGTCGAGAAGATGCGCGAGACCATCGAGTCCCTCGGCGGCGAGATCCGTTTCCAGCAGAAGGTCACCGACATCCTGATCGAGGACGGCGCCGTGCGCGGCCTCACGCTGGAAAGCGGCGAGACCCTGCGTACCGATCATGTGGTGATGGCCCTGGGCCACAGCGCGCGCGATACCTTCGCCATGCTGCACGAGCGCGGCGTATTCATGGAAGCCAAGCCCTTCTCGGTCGGTTTCCGCATCGAACACCCGCAATCGCTGATCGACCGCGCGCGCTTTGGCAAGCATGCCGGCAACGAGCTGCTCGGCGCAGCCGACTACAAGCTGGTGCACCATGCGAGCAATGGCCGGGCGGTCTACAGCTTCTGCATGTGCCCGGGAGGCACCGTGGTCGCAGCGACCTCCGAGCCCAACCGCGTCGTCACCAACGGCATGAGCCAGTATTCGCGCAATGAGCGCAACGCCAACGCCGGCATCGTGGTTGGCATCACCCCCGACGACTACCCGGGCGATGTGATGGCCGGCGTCGAATTCCAGCGCCAGCTCGAATCGCATGCTTTCCTGCTCGGCGGTGGCACCTACGAGGCGCCCGGCCAGTTGGTCGGCGATTTCATCGCCAACCGGCCGTCTTCCGCCTTGGGCAGCGTCGAGCCCTCCTACAAGCCAGGCGTCAAGCTCGGGGACCTCAGCACCAGCTTGCCGGCCTACGCGATCGAGGCCATACGCGAGGCGCTGCCGGCATTCGGCAAGCAGATCCAGGGCTTTGACATGCACGACGCCGTCTTGACCGGCGTGGAAACCCGCACCTCCTCCCCCGTCCGCATGACCCGTGGCGAGGATTTCCAGAGCCTCAACGTCCGCGGCCTGTTCCCGGCGGGCGAAGGCGCCGGCTACGCTGGCGGCATCCTGTCCGCAGGAGTGGACGGCATCAAGGTCGCAGAGGCCGTCGCACAGAGCATGCTCAAGGCCTGATTCCGCCCGTCAGTGAAAAATACCGCAAGCTGGTAGGTCGCTTATATTATGATTTCGTCATATTTAAAAGCAGACGACATCCCCATGCACTCACTCCGCCTGGCCCTTGCGGCTACCATGCTTGCCTGCCTCGCCGCCTGTGGCGGCGGAGGCGATGGCGGCAGTACCCCCACCACGCCGCCGCCATCAGCCGGCGCACCGGTCATCCAGTCCTTCAGCGCCAGCGCTATCTCCATCCAGGTGGGGCAGTCCACCACCCTGAGCTGGCAGGCTAGCGGAGATAGCAGTTACAGCATCAATCCTGGCGTTGGCGTCGTGACCGGCAACAGCACCACCGTGGCACCGGTCAGCACGACCACCTACACGCTGACCGCCAGCAACGCCTCCGGCAGCAGCAGCGCCACCGTCATCATCACGGTCAGCACCACGCCGGGCACCCCAAGCGCCCAGTACGGCAATATCAACGGCGCCAGCCTGGGTGCAGGCGGCTCGCTCAACGGTGCAGTCGCCTTCCCGGCCGACAATGCCTGGAACAAGGACATCTCCGGCGCACCGGTCGATGCCAACTCCGCCAACCTGATCAGCACCATCGGCGCCGGTCGTGGTCTGCATCCCGACTTCGGCGCCGGCCTCTATGACGGCGCCCCCATCGGCATCCCCTATCAGGTGGTCAGCGGCAGCCAGGCCAAGGTCAATATCCGCTTCACCGCCTATGGCGACGAGAGCGACCCCGGCCCCTTCCCGGTACCCGCCACCGCGCCAATCGAAGGCCAACGTCCTGACGGCGGCAGCTTCGAAGGCGATCGCCACGTCCTGATCCTCGATCGCGATAATAACCGGCTCTATGAACTCTACCGGGCCTTCCCCCAGGCAGATGGCAGCTGGAATGCCGACTCGGGTGCCGTCTTCCATCTCGACAGCAACACCGTACGCCCAGGCGGCAAGCCGGGCTGGACCAGTGCCGATGCCGCCGGCCTGCCCATCTTCCCGGGTCTCGTCCGCTACGACGAAGCCGCCAGCGGCGTCATACGCCATGCGATCCGCTTCACCGTCAGCCAGTCCCGTCGCGCCTACGTGCCGCCAGCCACCCATGCTGCATCGAGCAGCACCGACGCCAACCGTCCTCCCATGGGCATGCGGGTCAGGCTCAAGGCCAGCTACGCCATCCCGGCCAGCTTCAGCACCGAGAGCCGTGCCATCCTGCAGGCCATGAAGACCTACGGCATGATCGTCGCCGACAACGGCAGCAACTGGTACCTCAGCGGCGCCCCCGATCCACGCTGGAACAATGACAAGCTGCTGAGCGAGCTCGGCAGCGTCAAGGGTGGCGATTTCGAGGTCATCCGCATGGACGGCCTGGTCGTACCCTGAACCAGGCAACTCGTCATGAAAAAGCCGACGCCAGCTTCGCAGCTGGCGTCGGCTTTTTCCGGGTGACAGGCCACGGGCATCCGGCACCGTGTCAGACACTTCCTATCGCTTCTCCAGCTTGACCACGCGCGCAATCTGGCCCGCGGTAAAGCTGCTGTCGCGCGCATACGGCGCACAATCGATCGGTCGGGTCAGTGTGCTCGTCACGGCAAACTGTCCCGCATAGCGCCAGCGATCGCTTTCCTGGCGCAGGAAGACCGGGATGGGCTCGGCCTGCCTCGACAACGTCCTGCCTGCCGCCCGTGCCGCCGCGCCGCTGTTGCACAACACGACCTCGGGTGCCTGCGGATTCAGGTCCAGCCGCAGACAGGCCGCGACAACCTTGCCCTTGCGGACTGGCAGGAAAGCCTGCTTGTTACCGCCGCAGCGCGCGTGGATATCCTCGCGGCTGTAGTCCTTGCCTATTTCAAACATGCGTTACTCCCAAAGAGCGCGCGGTAGCGACCGCGCAAGCCGGGAGACAATATCGGGAGGGAAATCAAACTGGCATAAAACTGCGGCCCATCCCCATAAAGGCCGCGTAGCCAAGAAGGCGTGGTGGCAGGTAGGGCAATACGCCGGTGCCGAATCAGGCCGGCGTCTGCCAAGGGGCCAGCAAGCCCTGCGCCGCCCAATGCGCCTCCAGGCGCTGCCAGACCTGCTCTTTCTCGGCGTCGCTCATGCAGACCCAGTTCGCCACCTCGACAAAGCTGCGGCCACAACCCATGCAGGTCTCGTCACCGAGGGCGGTGGAGCAGAGCGCAACGCAGGGCGAGTCGGGGCGGGCTTGGGTCATAGGGGCAGATCGCTCAGGCGGAGAAAGTCGGCATTGTAATGGGGGCCAGCCGACACCCCTAGCTCAACCGCCGGATGGCGCGGCTACCAGCGCCCCTTGACCGGCACCGCACGCAGGATCAGCCGGCTATAGGTCTCCTGCACGCCCGCCCGTTCGCGCAGGGCTTCGATCAACCTGACCAGATCCTGCTGATCGGCGCAGGCGGTACGCAACATATAGTCAAAGGAACCCGTCAGCAGCGTCGCCTCGACGATGCCCGGGATGGTCTGGATGACCGCTTCAAAATGCTCGGCACTGATGCCCGGCCGCATCTTCACGTCGATCAGCGCCTCCAGTGGCAAACCAAGCGCCGCAAGGTCCACGCTGGCATGAAAGCCCCGCAGGCTGCCGCTGGCCTGCAAACGGCGCACCCGTTCGGCCACCGCGTTGGCGCTCAGGTGCACCTGCTCGCCCAGTTCCCGATAGCTCAGGCGCGCATCCTGCCGCAGCAGATCGATGATATCTCTGTCTATCTTGTCCATCACAGCGTTTTCACTTGTAGTTCTTCACATATTCTACCGATAACGTCGCCAAACGCAGCCATCACCTAGCTAAAATCCATCACACGGTTTTTTATATTATCCAACGAGGCCGATACATGCCCCCCACCCTGCACCTGCAAGCTACCGCACTCGCTTTGGCCCTGAGCGCCACCACACTTGGCGCCGCCATCGCCGCGCCGGCCGACATGCCTGTCGATGCCACCATCCGCCAGGAAGTGATCAGCAATACCATCCAGTACCTGAAAGCTGACTATGTCTTTCCCGATGTCGCCGGCAAGATGGCCGCAGACCTGCAGGCAAGGCAGAAACGCGGCGACTACAACCAGATCACCAGCGCCCTTCGCCTCGCCGAACAACTGACCAGCGACATGCAGGCCATCAGCCACGACAAGCACTTGCGTGTGCGGTACCGAGAGGAGGCCATCGCCGAGGACAAGGTGCAGGATGACGAATCGCCGGAAGAAATCGCCCGCTACGAGCGGGAAGCCAAGGGTCGCAACTACGGCTTCCGCAAGATGGAGATGCTGGATGGCAATATCGGCTACCTGCGGCTGGACAACTTCGAAGAGCCCTCGGTCGCCGGTCCTACGGCAACCGCCGCCATGACCTTCCTGTCCGGTGCCAGCGCGCTGATCATCGACCTGCGCAGCAACGGCGGCGGCAGCCCGGAGATGGTGCAGTGGCTGACGTCCTACCTGTTCAGCACCACGCCGGTCCATTTGAACGATCTCTACTACCGGCCACAGAACGCGACCACCCAGTACTGGACCCACGCCTACGTACCCGGACCACGCCTGAGCAACACGCCGGTCTACGTCCTGACCGCCAAACGGACTTTCTCGGCGGCCGAGGAGTTCAGCTACAACCTCAAGAACCTCAAGCGCGCCACCCTGGTTGGCGAGACCACTGGCGGCGGCGCCCATCCTGGCCGCAGCTACCGGGTGCAAGCGCACTTCCAGGTCTTTGTCGCCACGGGGCGCGCCATCAACCCCATCAGCAAGACCAACTGGGAGGGCACCGGCGTCACGCCGGATGTCGCCGTCGCTGCGACCGATGCCCTGACCACCGCCCACAAGCTGGCACTCGAAGCGACCGTCAAGAACAGCCAGGACGCCGACAACCGCAAGCGCGCCGAGATGGCACTGGCCAGGCTGGCGCAATAGCCTAGGTGAGCTGCAATGAAAAACGGCACCCGCGGGTGCCGTTTTTCATTGTGGAACGCTTTCTTACGCCGACTGCAAGGTCGGACGTGCGGCAGGCTTGCTCGGGAAGGCATGCCGGAAGATGCGCACGAGCACGGTAAAGAACTGGCCGACAAAGCTGCCCGTATTGTAGTGCTGACCGTAGCGCTGGCAGATCTCGCGCACTTCCACCGCCATGCTGGCGTAACGGCGGGCCGGCAGGTCGGGAAACAGGTGATGTTCGATCTGATGGCTGAGGTTACCGGTCATGAAATGCAGGAACCAGGAGCCGCTGAGGTTGGATGAGCCACGCAACTGCCGCACATACCAGGAGCCACGGGTCTCGTTTTTCAGCACCGAGGCCGGAAACACCTCAGCATCCTCGGTAAAGTGGCCGCAGAAGATCACCGCGAAGGTCCACAGATTGCGCAGCAGGTTGGCCACGGCATTACCGGCCAGCACACCCAGGAAATTCGGGCCTGCCAGCAGCGGGAAGAACACATAGTCCTTGATGAACTTGCGCCAGAGCTTGCGCTTGAACGCCGGCAGCTTGGCCTGCAGCTCCGCCTTGCTGACCTTGCCCTTGAGGTAACGGTCAAGCTTGAGGTCGAAGATCGCGATCGCGTATTCGAACAGGACAGCCTGCAACAAGGCCCACAAGGGTTGCAGCAGGTAGAACGCGCGCCAGCGCTGTTCGGGGAACACCCGCACCGTACCGTAGCCGATGTCGTGATCCTTGCCGAGGATATTGGTATAGGTGTGATGCTGGAAATTGTGGGTATTGCGCCAGGCATCGCTGGTGCAGCTGTGGTCCCATTCGAAGGTCTTGCCGGAGAATTCCGGATCGTTCATGAAGTCGTACTGGCCATGCATCACATTGTGACCCAGCTCCATATTGTCGACGATCTTCGAGAACGCCAGCAGCAGTACCCCGGCGATCCAGGTCGGTGGGAAGAAGCCGGCAAACAGCATCAGCCGGCCGGCCACCTCGGCAATGCGGACACTGGTGCGTACTCGGCGGATATAACGGGCATCCACTTCGCCGACATCGGCAATATGCCGGTTGCGCAAGGCATCCAGCTCCTGGCCGAATGCATCCATTTCCTGCGGGGTAAGAGTACGGCTCTGTGCCATGGCTAGGGTCTCGCGTGGTCTACAGGTCGAGGATCACATCACCCACCGGCGCGGTAATGCACAGGCGGATGGTTTCATCGGGTTCAATCGAAATCTGGCCGGTACGCAGGTCGCGTACAGCGCCTTCGCGCTTGTGGCAGGTACAAGTATTGCAGATACCCATGCGGCAACCATGGGCCGGGCGCAGGCCATGTGCCTCGGCCTGTTCGAGCAGCGTCCCGCCGGTACGGCCTGCCAGTTGCCGCTGTGACCGGCTGAAGGTCAGCATGACGGGCTGGTCATCCTCCACTTGCCATATCGGTGGGCTGAAGGATTCCACCGCGAGACCGGCCAGGCCGCCCTGTTCGGCGACCGCACGGACCGACTCGGTAAAGCCAAAGGCACCGCAGGCATAGGCGTGCCGCTCGGCGGCATCCGGGACCAGTTGCTGCAATTGTGCGGCACTGAAACGACCTTGCGCCTCGCCAGCCGCGCCGCTTTCAGCGGTCAGGCAAACCTGCAACCGCAGGCCTGGCATGGCAGCCAGCTCATCCAGATAAGCCAGCTGACTGCGCTGGCGACCGTAGTAGAGCAGGACCACGTCACCCTGATGGCCCGCCACGGCCAAGCTGCGCAACATCGACAGCAAGGGGGTGATGCCGCTACCCGCGGCCAGCAACAGAAGTTTGGACGGCACGCTGGCAGGCAGCACCAGACTGCCCATGGCCTGGCTGATCTCGACGTACTGCCCGACCTTGGCGGTTTCATGCAGGTGGCCGGAGACCAGACCGTCGGCCTGACGTTTGATGCCAATCTCGATCCGGCCGCCGGACGACAGCATCGGACTGTAATAGCGGGTGTGGCGCACACCCTTGATCTCGATCGTCACTGCAATATGCTGGCCCGCCTGCATACCTTGCCAGTGCCGGCTCGGTGCCAGGATCAGCGCCAGCGTGGCATCACCTTGCTGCTGCCGCGCCTCGATACGCGCGAACACGCGCCGCAACTGCAGTTGCGGATTCAGCAAGCGACCGTAGTAATCAAAGACGTCCTCCCGCAGCCAGCCCCGCAGGGGGCGAACTAGTGGCAGAGCGGCGTTGGCAAGAAAGCCGGGGAGCAAGGGCACGGCAGCAACCATTTCAGTGAACGTATGTTTACCAAGATGCCAGTCATCGGCTTTTCAGTCAACAGTTGTTCACTAAATATTCTGTATCGCTGTTCGGAGTGCGCTCCGCTCTGCTACATTGCGCCGCTAGGGGAGCATCAATTCGAGCGCGTTCCCGACATTCTGCTCACCGCCCGGCCCGACCGGGCGCCATGTGGGGGCAGAAAATAAACATACTTGATACCGATCCACCCGTTCCCCCTCCTCCGCCGTTGCAAGGGCGCCTTGCTGCCGTTCGCAACAGGGGGATTTAATCCAGGGATCCCTTGGGTCTCATTTAATTAGATAAAGATGTCATCTTGCTGATCCGTGCCGAAAAAAAGCAGCAGACCCGCCAGGCGCTGCTCGATGCTGCCCTGCAGCTCATGGCTAGCGGCCAGGGCCTGAGCACCATTAGCCTGCGCGAAGTCACGCGCCAGGTCGGCATCGTCCCGGCCGCCTTCTACCGCCACTTTGCCGATATGGACGAGCTGGGCCTCGCCCTGGTGGAGCAGGTCGGCTCAAGCTTTCGCGAGGCGATCCGCCTCGTACGGCGCAATGAATTCGAGCAGCAAGGTGCGATCAATGCCTCGGTGCACATCTTTGTCGAATATGTCGTTGCGCATCGGCAGTTGTTCCTGTTCCTCGCGCGTGAGCAATACGGCGGCTCCGCCGTCGTCCGACAGGCCGTCGCCACCATGCAGCAGCACTTCGTCGACGACCTGGAAGCCGACCTCGCCCAAAGCACCAAGCTGACCCACCTGACCCGTGCCGATTACGCCGTGGTCGCCAACCTGATCGTCAAGACGGTGTTCTCCACCCTGCCCGAACTGATCAACCCGCCGTGCGATCCAGCCACGATCAGCCGCAGCCCGGAGCATCAGCTGGAAGACAAGATCCGTTTCATCCTGATCGGTGCCAAGCACTGGCGCGGTATTGCCGCAGGCATGGGCAACGATTCCTGATAGCGGGCATTGCCTGCCAACCCGTTCCTATCCGTTTACCTATTCCATGTCCCAAACCGTACAACTGCTACTCGACGGCACCGTGCTGCCCGGCCATGACGCCGGCCAGGCGGCGCCCGCCCTGGCTGCCTTGCTGAAAATCACCGAGCCCCAGGCACAAGCCATGCTGGCCGGCACCGAGACCATCATCAAGAAGCAACTGCCCGAGGAGCAGGTCGCACGCTACCTGTCGTTATTCGAACAGATCGGCGTGCGTGCGCTGACCCGTGCACTGCCGCCCGCCATCGAGCCCGCGCCTGCGCCCCAACGAGCCGAGACCCCACCCCCAACTGTCGTCGTACCGCCGCCACCGGTTGCGGCCGTCACCGCCAAGCCGCCACCGCAGGAAACCATCACCTGCCCCAGCTGCAGCTTTGTCCAGCCCAAGCGCACACTGTGCCGCGAGTGCGGCGCCGATATGCCCCGCGTACTTGCCGCCCAGAGATTGCCGAAAGAAGAGTATGGTCGTGACCCCAGCACCACCTTGCGAGGTGGCCGCGTCCTGGCACAACTCGACGACGACGGCGACGAGGAGGCCCCGGCCTTCCTCTCGCTGCATTTCGAAGGCCGCCTGAACCGGCTGCGCTACATGGCCTATAGCGCACTGGTCTATCTGCCCGTCCTGCTGCTGGTCCTGGCCGCCGTGATCGTGCTGGGCGTCAGCGGCAGCGGTACGCTCACTTTCCTGGTCGCCGGCATCGGTGGCCTTGCCTGCTTCTGCCTCAGCCTGCGCGTCATGGCCCTGCGCTTACACGACGTTGGCCTCAGTGGCAAATGGCTGTGGCTGTTCCCGGCCAGCGGTCTGATCGTGATCACGGGCTCGCCCATTGCCGGCATGGTCCTGGCCGGCTTCCTGTCTCTGGCCACGCTGGCGCTCTGCCTGGTCCCCGGCACCGCCGGCGACAACGAGTACGGTAGCCGGAACGGTCCCAATACCGGCTGGATCCAGCTAGGTGCGGTCGCGTTCGTCGTCATGGGTGTCCTCGCAGCTTTCGCCGGCGATGGTCGAAAGAACCGGGAGCTCGCCACAACCACCACCGTCACCGAAGCTGCGGCCGGCAAGCCTGGTCAACTCAGCGGCGGCATCGTGATCGATGAGTCGGACGATCCGGCCGAGCAGGAGGCCCTCGTCCGCCAGGCGGTCGACAAGGCCGCCAGGGAGCGCGGCATCATCCTGAGCCCGGAAGACCGGGAGATTGCCGTGCAGCGCTATCTGCGGGCAATGCGCGGAGAGTCGCTGGACTAAAAGAAAACGGCACCCAGCGGTGCCGTTTTGCTTGAGACGAGTCGGAGATCAACTACGCAGCAGGGAGAGCACCTGACGCGGGCTCGCATTGGCCTGGGTCTGTACCGCCAGGGCCGCATCGTTGCGTATCTGCTCCTGCGCCCGCTGGCTAGCAGCCTGTGCATAGTCGGTATCTTCAATACGGCTACGCGCCGCAGAGAGGTTTTCGCTACGCGTCTGTAGATTGTTGATGCTGGCTTCGAACCGACTATTGAGCGCACCGAGGCTGGAACGGCTGCTACCGAGCGTATTGAGGTCTTTGTCGAGCTGGTCCAGCGCAGCAGTGGCACTGGCGGGGGTAGAGAGATCGATCACGCCGGTCGCGCTACCCACGCTCCCGCCGGCTAGTGCACCAATGGAGATAGAAATCTGGTCATTGGCATTGGGCCCGGCCTGGAAAGTCTGGCTTCCTCCCTGGAACAAGGGTTGCCCGTTATAGTTGGCGTTGCGCAGGCTATCGGCATTGGTCTGGCTCAAGGCGCTGACTTCGTCCTGGATCGCCGCCCGGTCCTGTACGCTCAGGGTGCTGTTGCCCGCCTGCACCGTCAGCTCACGGATACGCTGGGTATTGTCTTCGACGCTGCTCAATACGCCATCGGCGGTCTGGGCCACCGAAATCCCGTCGCTGAGATTACGCACAGCCTGACCACTACCCACGATCTGCGCCGCAAACTGCTCGACGATGGCGCTGGCAGCCGCATCGTCCGCCGCGCTATTGATGCGCTTGCCCGACGACAGCTGGTTGAGCGTACGCCGCTGCGATTCCTGGATATCGTTCAGATTGCGCTGGCCGACCAGCGATGCCTGATTGGTACTGACGCTATTGATCATGAAGCCACTCCTTCACCCGTCCTGGAGGGTGAGGCCCTCGCGACAAGCAATTGATTCCATTGATCTCGCATTATTACCCAGACTCGCCGCCAGTCGTCACGACAGCTGACCGGCGGCGCACATTAAGGGCCAGTTAACAGAACTCGGTTGCAATGCCGCCTTCGGCGCCGCCGGCTCTGGCGGCTACACTGGGCAATGACGGCTTACCAAGGGACACTATCGCGTGCACATACTGCTGGTGGAAGATGATCAGATGATCGGCGATGCCGTGGTGCAAGGCCTGTCCGATGCCGGCCTGACCGTGGATTGGGTTACCGATGGCGACAGCGCGCGCGTCGCCTTGCAGACCGACCTTTCCTTCGATCTGCTGCTGCTCGACATCAACCTGCCCAAGCTCAACGGCCTGCATCTGCTGCAATGGCTGCGTGAACGCGGCAATGCCTTACCGGTGTTGATCATGAGCGCGCGCGACCAGGTCGATGACCGTATCGCCGGTCTCGATACCGGTGCCGATGACTATCTGGTCAAGCCCTTCTCGCTGGGCGAGTTGACCGCCCGGGTCCGCGCCTTGCTGCGCCGTCAGCAGCAGCGCTCCAACCCCAAGCTGACCTGGCGCAATATCGAGCTCGACCCCTCGCGCCAATCAGTATTGCAGGACGGCGAACCACGCACCCTGACGGCCAGCGAGTACCGCCTGCTTTATATGCTGATGTCGAGCTACCCGCATCTGCTGTCCCGACGTCAGATCGAGGACAAGCTCTACGGTTGGCAGGAAGGCAGCGCCAGCAATACGCTGGAAGTGCACCTCTCTCATCTAAGGCGCAAGCTGGGCCAGGACATCCTGGTCAATGTGCGGGGCCTGGGCTGGCGCCTTGCGAGCGAGAAACCATGAGCCGCCTGCGCGACTCGCTGATCGGCCGCCTCAGCCTGTACGTGCTCGGCGGCATGCTCCTGGTCTGGTCATTGCTCACGCTGGCCCTGTATCTGCAGATGTGGCACGAAGTCGGCGAGATGCAGTCCGCCCAACTGGTGGACGTGGGTGAATTGCTGATACGCCATCTCGACGACGAGACCGAGCACGGCCTTCGCAAGACAGACGCCATCAGCGACAAGACCCGCATGGCCTTCAGCCTGTATGACCGACAGGGCAAGCTGATCGCAACCAGCCACTTCCCACCCCTGCCGCCCCTCGCCCCGCTGGACGCGGCCCGCCCTCATTACGAGACTGAGCGCGGACTGGTGTTTCATGGCGAGTCCTGGCGTGTCCGGCGCTTTGCCAATGCCAACCATCAGCTGACCATCGGTGCTTCCGAGCAGCTGCGTCGCGGGCTTGCACTGGAGATGGCGACCCAGCAGATGCTGCCGCTGGCACTGATGCTGGCGCTGTGCATGGCCATCACCTTGTGGAGCCTGCGGCGTGGCCTGTCACCACTGAACAATTTCTCGGCCGAACTGCAGGCCCGTCACCCTGGCAATCTGGCAGCCATCAACACCCCGCTGCCCACCGAAGTCATTCCGCTGGCTGCCCGTATCAATGCCCTGTTCCGGCAGATCGAAGAGACCTTGCAGCGAGAGCGGCGCTTTACCGGCGACGCCGCCCACGAATTGCGGACTCCATTGGCTGGCCTCAAGCTGCAACTGGAACTCGCCATCGGCAACCCGCGCGAAGAGACACGTGAGCGCGCCCTGCACAATGTACAGACCAGCACCGAGCGCATGGAACACCTGGTCGACCAGTTGCTGAAGCTGGCGCGTCTCGACGATGCTCGGCAATTGCCGCTCGCCCCGATCGATCTACCGGCCCTGTGCCGGGAAGCCCTGGCCCAGCACCAGTTGCACGGGGAAGTCATCGTCACGACAGCCGCCCGATGGCAGGGTGATGCCGGCGCCTTGCGCCTGCTGCTCCGCAACCTGTTCGACAATATCCGCCGTCATGCCGGCACGGCCTCACCGGTCGAGATCCAGATCGCTGCAGGCACCATCTGCATCCGCGACCACGGCCCCGGGGTCGATCCCGACTGGCTGCAACGGCTCGGCGAGCGCTTCGCCCGGCCGGAAGGCGAACATCGCGATGGCGTCGGGCTCGGTCTGTCCATCGCCCACCGTATTGCGCAATTGCATGGCAGCGGCCTAAGCTTTTCGCTGCCGGAAGACGGCGGCCTGGCCGTCTGCTTCCAGATACCCAGCTCACCGCTCCCCGAGGATAGTTCGTCGATATGAGTTTGCCCCACCCGCAGGGCCTACAGCCACGCCACCTGGCCATGCTGTCCATCGCTGCCGCCTGCATCACGCTGGGCCTGAAATTCTGGGCCTATCACCTGACCGGCTCGGTCGGGCTCTATTCCGATGCAATGGAGTCCTTCGTCAACCTGGCGGCCGCCATCGCCGCCCTGCTGGCCCTGTCGATCGCCGAGCAACCCGCCGACGACGGCCATCCTTGGGGACACGAGAAAGCAGAGTATTTTGCCAGCGGCCTCGAAGGCGGCCTGATCATGGTGGCTGCGTTCGCCATCGGCTATGAAGCCATCCTTCGCTTCCTGCATCCAGCGCCGGTCGGACAACTCGGCTGGGGCATGCTGCTATCCATCGCGGCCTCGGCCCTCAATGGCGGGCTGGCACTGCTGATGCTGCGCTACGCCCGCCATCACGACAGCATCGTGCTGGAAGCCGACGCACACCACCTGCTATCCGACGTCTGGACCTCGCTGGGCGTGCTGCTCGGCCTGGCCTTGCTCTGGGTACTCCCCGCAAGCTGGACCTTTGTCGACCCGCTGATCGCACTCTTGGTGGCGGTCAATATCATCCGCACCGGCGTCGACCTGGTACGGCGCTCCGCCAACGGCCTGATGGATGCCGCCCTGCCGGCGGAGGAGATCGGCGAGATCGAACAGGTCCTCGCGACGCTGCCGATGCTGGAATACAGCTACCGTTCGCTACGTACCCGCAAGGCAGGCAGCCGCCGTTTCGTGGAGTTCAAACTGCTGGTACCGCCGCTGATGACCGTCGCCGACAGCCATGACTGTTGCGATCAGCTGGAGGCGGCCATCATGGCGCGACTGACACGTTGCCGCGTCACCATCCATGTAGAGCCGCAAGTAGCAAGGTAGGCGCGGTGGCACGGATGCCCCCGGCCAGGCCGGTTCAGCGGGACAGGATCAAGGCCGTGCCCAGCACGGTCAGGCCCGCCCCCATCCAGGCACCGGGTGCCGGTGCCCGGCCCAGGTGCCACCACAACAGCGGCAGCACCAGTACCGGCGAGACCGAGGACAGGATGGCGACCATGCCGACATTGCCGTGCTTGAGCGCCAGGAGGACCAGGGTCATGCCGAGGCCCATGGCGACCAGGCCATTAAGCGCAGTCTGGCCCAGCACCTTGAGATTGAGTGGCTGGTGCGCAGCGGCGGCACGTACGCCCAGGAACAGGATGAGCCAGTGGGCCAGGCAAGCGACCGTCATGCGGATGGCGGAGGCCGCGACAGGGTCGACGCCTTCGACCATTGCCGGCTTGGCGATCAGCGTCCCCCCCGCCTGGCAAAGGGCAGCCAGCAGACCCAGCGCAACGCCCACCCCCACATCGCCCCGGTCGGCCTCCCAATCATGGGTTTCCTCATTGCGCTTGCCCAGCAGCATGGCGCACATCACACCCGACACCGTCAGCGTTGCGCCAAGCAGGGTTTGTCCATCCATGCGCTCATCGAGCACCGCATAGGCCAGCAGGGCAGAGAAGGCCGAGTGGCTGGCAAACAGCACCCCTGCCCGGCGGGGACCGAGGCGATTCAACGCCGAGAACAGCGCCGTATCACCGATAAAGATGCCGATCAGGCCACTGGCCCCCATGGCCAGCAGCAGCGAGGGTTGCACGCTGTGCCAGCCACCGGTAAGCAGACTGATGCTCCATAGCACGGTAGAGACGATCAGCATGCGCCAGCGGCTGAAGGCAAAAGCCCCGAGATGGCGAGCCGGCGCCACCGACAGGATGCTGGCGACAGCCCAACAGGCAGCGGCTGCCAGGGCTAGCAGATCGTAGGGAACAGGCATCGCGATAGGGCTCGGATCTCAGGCAGGAGGGGCCGCAGTGTACTGAGTTTCCCTGTGCCGTGGGAGCGCTGGCGACCGTACGTCATCATGACGTCATCGGCGGCGATTAGCGTACCGCGGTTTTGATCCTTCCCGATCCGAAGCCGTCATGTCTCACTTCACCAAACAGGATGAGCTGGTCAGCAATGACACCGCTCACAACAGCTTCTCGCAACTGATCGAGGCCCAGGTCTCGCGTCGCAAACTGCTGGCAGGCAGTGCCGCCTTGTCGGCCACCAGCCTCTTTGGCGGCCTGGCATCGCCACTGGCGGAAGCCGCCCAGCCACTGCCGACGCCGGCCAAGCGCCTGGGGTTCCAATCCGTTCCCTTCTCCACAGAGGACAAGGTCACCGTCCCGGACGACTACCACGCAGACGTGCTGTACGCCTGGGGGGACCCCATCGGCCACAAGGGCAAGCAGCCCGCTTTCCGGCAGGATGCCAGCAACAGTGCCGAAGAACAGGCACTGCAGGCCGGCATGCACCACGACGGTATGCACTTCTTTCCGCTGCCCATGGCCTCCAACGGCAGTAAACACGGCCTGCTGGCCATCAACCATGAATATATCGATCCCGGCCTGCTGACCGGTGACGGCAACAAGGAAATGACCGAGGAGAAGTACCGCAAGGCCCTGGCGGCGGTCGGCGTGTCGGTGGTGGAAGTGGCCCGCCAGCGTGACGGCAGTTGGCAGGTGGTACGGCCTTCGCGCTACGCCCGCCGCATCCATGGCGAGACGCCGATCGCCCTCAGCGGCCCGGCGGCCGGCCACGCACTGATGCAGACCGAGGCAGATCCGACCGGGCGTGAAGTACTCGGCACGCTGCAGAACTGCGCCAACGGCTGGACCCCGTGGGGTACCTACCTGACCTGCGAAGAGAACTTCGATACGGTGTTCTGCGACTTCTCGCAAAAGTCCGACCATGATTTCAACAAGACCCGTTACGGCGTGCCGGACGAGGAAAAGACCTACAAGTGGAACGAGATCGACTTGCGC
This sequence comes from Chitinimonas naiadis, assembly GCF_054780835.1. Classification (NCBI taxonomy): domain Bacteria; kingdom Pseudomonadati; phylum Pseudomonadota; class Betaproteobacteria; order Neisseriales; family Chitinibacteraceae; genus Chitinimonas; species Chitinimonas naiadis. Next base: position 98,333 of record NZ_BAAGVO010000009.1, read on the forward strand.
TGGGACCGGCAGCTCAACCGCAACGAGATCAACCGCTTTGGCTGGGTCGTGGAGATCGATCCTTACGAACCGAACGCGCAGCCCAAGAAGCGGACCGCCCTGGGCCGCTTCAAGCATGAAGGCGCCACGCCCGCCATCGCCAAGGATGGCCGGCTGGTGATCTACATGGGTGACGACCAGCGCTTCGAATACATCTACAAGTTCGTCAGTACCAAGGCCTGGAACCCGAAGAACCGCAAGGCCAACCGGGACCTGCTGGACGAGGGCACGCTCTATGTCGCGACGTTCAAGGAGGATGGTAGTGGTGAGTGGCGTGAACTGACCCACGGCAAGCATGGCCTGACCGCCGAAAAGGGCTTCACCAGCCAGGCCGAAGTGCTGATCAAGACCCGCCTCGCCGCCGACGTGGTCGGCGCAACCAAGATGGATCGCTGCGAATGGATCGCCGTCAATCCTCACCAGCAGGGCGAGTGCTACGCCACGCTGACCAACAATAACCAGCGTGGCGCCGAGGGCAAGCCAGGCGTGGATGCGGCCAACCCGCGCAAGAACAACCTGTTCGGCCACATCATGCATTGGCTGGAAATCGGCAATGACCCGGCCGCACTGAGCTTCAAATGGGATATCTACGCCATGGGTGGCCGTCCCGATGCTTTGGCCGAGGAGCACCGTAACGCGGGCGCCGTGGGTGATGCCTACGGCAGTGCCGACGGCCTCTATTACGATCGTAACGGCATCCTGTGGATACAGACCGACATCAGCACCAGCATCCTGAACCAGAAGGAATACGCCGGCATGGGCAACAACGCCATGCTGGCCAGCATCCCCGCCACGGGCGAGATCAAGCGCTTCCTTACCGGCCCCGCCGGCTGCGAGATCACCGGCATCAGCTTCACCCCGGACCAGCGTACGCTGTTCATCAATATCCAGCACCCGGGCGAGCCGGGTAACGAGATCACCGATCCCGCCAAGCCCAAGGCCATCTCGTCCTGGCCGGATGGCGACAAAGCGGGCCGGCCACGCTCGGCCACGGTGGTGATACGCAAGAAGGACGGTGGCGTGATCGGCCTCTGATCACGGTGCCGACATTGATTGCCGCCAGGCCTTGCTGCCTGGCGGTATTTTTTTCAGGTCTCGGCAACCAGTTCGCTGGTCAATCGACCGAGGATGGCGATATCGGCCTCGATCGCCGGTGTCAGCCGGTAACCGGCATTCAGTCGCAGGCAATTGCTGAAGCTGCGGTCATGGCTGAAGAAGTGCCCCGGCGCAAACCGGATGTCCTGCAGCAGCGCGCGACGCTGCAGCTCGGCAGTATCGAGCCCACGCGGCAGTTCGAGCCACAGCAGGTAGCCGCCCCGGCTTTCCGCCACCCGGGTGCTGGCCGGGAAATGATCCGCGACCGCATTGCGATGGGCAATCACATTATCGGCCAGCGCATGGCGCAGACGACGCAGATGCGGCTCGAACTGGCCGCTATCCATGAAGTTGGCCAATGTCCGTTGCAGCAGCGGGGGTGGGGGTTCGCTGGCGGAAAATTGCGCGTACTCGAAAGCTAGCCGGTAACGGCCGGTGATGGCACAGCCCAGCCCCATACCCATGCCGATCAAGGTCGAAAGATCGGCGCAGTAAAGCACATTGCCGGATTCATCGAAGGCCTTGAAGGGCGGCGGACGACGGTCACCGAAGTACAACTCGCCAAAGTTGTCCTCTTCGATCAGCGGGATGTCGTGCGCCGACAGCAAGGCGACAGTGCGTTGCTTGGCCGCATCAGACATCAGGCTGCCGGTCGGGTTGGGGAAGTTGGCCGATAGCACGCAGGCGGTGATCTTTTCCTGCTGCAGCGCATGCGCCAGGGCGTCGACCGACAGACCATCGACCGGGTGAGCCGGAATCTCCAGCACCTGCAACCCTAGCGTATCGAGCAGATTGAGCAGGGCGATATGGCTCGGAGACTGGATGGCCACGATATCGCCGGGTTTGGTCAACACCCTCAGGCACAGCGCGGTCGCCTCAGTGTCGCCATGGGTAATCAGGATTTCCTCAGGCTGCCAATCGCAGCCCAGTTGCACCGAACGACGAGCCAGTTGCTCACGCAGGGGAAGATCACCGCCTTCGAACTGAATGCGCGCCAATAGCGTCGGATCACGGCGGGCCGCCTGGTTCATCAGGCGCTGTAGGGCCTGCGTCGGGTAGAAGGCCGGGTCGATCACCGCGCGCCCCAGGCAATCCTGATGACCGTGGCGATGGAACTCCACCGCCAGACGGCGATGCTCGGCCAGGGCAATGACCTGAGGCTGCTGGTCTGCATCGGCGCATTGCTGCGGCGCGGCCAGCTGACGGATCAATCGCCGCACATAGAAGCCGGAACGCGGGCGCGCCTCCAGCAGGCCGGCATCTTCCAGCAGGTGCAACGCATGGTTCACCGTAGCGGGGCTGGCCTGATGCACACGACAGAGATCCCGCACCGACGGCAGCTTGTCACCGGGCTTGAGTACGCCACGCTGGATGCGGCCAGCCAGGTCGTCGGCCAGGGCCTGATAGCGGGTATTGCCCGTCGGGCTGATCGTTTTATGCAGCGCCATGGGTTCAGGGAAGCAAAATGAAGTGTCTGATACTATCCACTCTAGCGCGCCTGACCGAGTTTGAAACCTGCCAGGCCGACTATATTTCCCATGCCCTTGCCGCCCCCCCCAGGAAGGAATGCCCGCCATGTCCAATCGGACCCTGAATCTCGATGACCACCTGTATCGATACCTGCTGGCCCACTCGCTGCGGGAGCACCCGGCGCAGACCGCGTTGCGGTCCGCTACGGCGGATCACCCCAGGGCTGGCATGCAGATTTCGCCGGAACAAGGGCAGTTCATGGCCTTGCTGGTGAAGTTGCTCGGCGTGCGTCGGGCGGTGGAGGTCGGGGTATTTACCGGCTACAGTGCCTTGTCGGTCGCGCTGGCTATGCCGGCGGACGGCCGCCTGTTGGCCTGTGATATCAGCGACGAATACACGCGGGTGGGACTGCCGTTCTGGCAGCAGGCCGGTGTGGCGGACAAGATCGAACTGAAACTGGCACCCGCCTTGCAAACCCTGACGGAACGACTCGCCGCCGGAGAGGCCGGCAGCTATGACTTCGCCTTTATCGACGCGGACAAGACCAGCTACGACGGCTACTACGAGCACTGCCTGGCGCTGTTGCGGCCGGGTGGCCTGATCGCCATCGACAATGTGCTGTGGAGCGGAGCCGTCGCACATCCGGCGGAGGATTCCGACACGACGGCCCTGCAGGCGCTCAACGCCAAGCTGCATCGTGATGAGCGGGTGGATCTGTCGGTGCTGCCGATCGGGGATGGGCTGACGCTGGCACGCAAACGCTGACGGTGCGGCGAACCCTCAACGTACTGTCACGCCAGGGTGGCAGGCGGGCTAACGCTCCGTCATCTCGTAACTCATCTTCAGCACGCCGGAAATAAACGTCAGCACCACGAAAAGCACGGTACCACCGGCCAGGTATTCCCAGACTGGCAGCACCCGCAGCAGGATGTGGTCCGGGACGATATCCGCCACGGTCAGCATGAACAGCAGGAACAGGGCGATATCCGCAAACACGAACAGCAAGGTCAGCTTCAGCATGCGGCCACCCCAGCGATCAGCGCGTTGTGCATCGGTCAGCTCATGCTCGATCAATCCTGCCAGCGGGTCGTTCCGGTTAATGCGGCTCATGGTGTCTCAGGATGAAAATGTGCAGGCATGGTAGCAGTTGTCCGCCACTCAGACAGCCATCACCCGGTTACGGCCGGCATGCTTGGCGGCGTACAGCGCCTTGTCTGCCGCATCGAGCAGACTGACCAGGCACTTGCCGTGCTGCGGCCATACCGCCATGCCGGCCGACAGGGTAACCGTCAACGGCCCCTGCCCGGTCGGGAAACGATGCTCGGCCATCTGCAGCCGGATCGCTTCGCTTCGTTGCAGCGCGTCGCCAGCATCCGCCGCGGGCATCAGCAACAATAGCTCCTCGCCACCAAACCGGAATACCAGGTCACTTTCCCGCACCGCTTGGCGCAGCATCTCCGCCACCCCACGCAATACCTCGTCACCAGCCAGGTGGCCATAACGGTCATTGAGCCGCTTGAAGTGGTCGAGGTCGATCAGTACCAGCGCCAGCGGGCGGCCATCCCGCTCGGAACGCGCCAGTTCATGACCAAAGACCTCGTCGAGATAGCGCCGATTGTAGAGCCCGGTCAGCGGGTCGCGGATCGCCTGCTCGCGCATCAGGCATTGCAGGTTGGAGGTGGTTTCCAGTTGGTCCTCCAGCGCCAGCAGCGCGCTGGTAAGCTTAAGCTGGTTCAGGTGTCGCTCGGTCACGTCCCGCAACAGCAATAATCGGCCCAGCGTCATCCCGGCCTGTTCCAGGAAGGCGACCTTGACCTCGAAATAGCGGCTAGGACCATCGAGTTCCAGCAGATGGGTATCCCCCTCCGCACCGCATTGGGCCAACAGCGCGGGGCCAAGCAGCGGCCACTCGGACAGCGGCAGGCCCAGGCTGCCGGGGCCGACGCCAGCCAGGACTTGCGCCGCCTTGTTCGCCTCCACCACCCTTTGTGCCAGATCCAGCACCAGCACCGGATCCGGCAGCGCTGCCAGCAGGGCCTCGCGGGCTACCGGAGCCAGGTCCTGCCGGTTGCGATGATCCAGCACCCAACCTACCAGCAGGATCGCCAGCAGGCAGGCGCATGCGGCCACCAGCAACACAAGCAAGTAGAACTGAGGGCAGTTGGATGCGTTGCAGGAGAACAATCGGGGCCAGGCTCCAGATCGGGGTTGATCGGTATCACGATGTTAGTTCGGTCCGGTGGCGACAGGACGGTCCACATCGCTACACCACTCGCTCCATGAGCCAGGATACAGCCGCGCGCCCGGCAGACCGGCCACCTCCAGCGCCAACAGATTATGGCAGGCCGTCACCCCGGAACCACACTGCTGCACCGTGTCATGGGCATCCAGCCCATCGAGCACGACTAGCCATTCCTCACGCAAGGCTTGGGCCGGCTTGAAACACCCATCCGGCTGCAGGTTCTGCTGGAAGAAGCGATTACGCGCCGCCGGAATATGCCCACCCACCGGGTCCAGGGTTTCCCCTTCACCGGCGTATCGCGATGGCGAGCGGGCATCAATCACGGTGAAGTCCTGTCGATCAAGGTTGCTCAGCACGGTCTCGGCATCCACCGTCCACGACGCATGGGGCTGGGCTTCGAATTGTCCCGCGGGACGGATCACGCTCGCCTGGCTCAACTCACCGCCCGCGGCCAGCCAAGCTGCGAGCCCGCCATCCAGCACCTGGACCGCATCCCATCCCAACCAGCGCAATGACCACCACAGGCGGGCAGCATAGATTCCCCCCTGCGCATCATAGGCGACGACCCGCATGCCGGCACGCAAGCCCAGTTCAGCCAGGCGAGCCGCCAGCCGGCCCGGATCGGGCAACGGATGGCGGCCATTGCGCCCGCTCTTGGGCGCCGATAAATCTTCGTCAAGATGGACAAAGACGGCGCCAGGCAAGTGGCCTTGGGCATAAGCGAGGCGACCGGCCTCCGGCTGGGCCAGATCATGGCGACAGTCGATCAGGAACCAGTCCGGCTGGTCCCACTGGGCAAGTAAGCTAGAAGCGGAGATCAAGGGTGGCATGGCAGTGTCAATGATGCAGTTTTTCCACAATGGACAAGGGTTGGATATAGCTCGCGTCAGCTGGACCCGCTACTCCGGCAAGGCCTGATGGTACAGGCGGATCGCCAGCCCCGGTCAACGCGTCTCAGCCAAGCATACCGGCAAACCGACAGTCGGGGCAGGACATGACTGGTATAGACCAGTTTTCATAATCAATTGCTTATGAAATACTGAAATGATCATCCCGTAACATCTGTCCTTGCTGCGTAGCTCCTCGTGTCGCACCAGGCGCAAGCAGTCTGTTTCTAGTCCGGCCATGTGCCGGTTTTTCTTGACCGTCAGCGAGGCCAGACTCCGCCATCATGTCGATGGACTTCACCATCCCCTTTCCTGCCAACTATCAGGTACTGCTCTTCATGCTGTTCGGGGTCGCCGTGGTGCATGTCACCCAGCAGTTGATCGAGCAGGCCGCGACCATGGTCGGTCACGTACGCCGGCGCGCTGCCTTTGCACGCACCGCCATGTGCATCGGGTCGCTGGTATGGGCACTGGATGGGGCCGGGCTGTTCATGTACGACACCATCAATACCAATGTCGCCCGACTGGGGCCGGCCATCGCCTCGTTGCTGGTGATGATCGTCGGCGCCCGCTTCACCGTCCCTGCGCTCACCCACACTCGCAGCCGGCTCCGCGTGGTCACGGCGGCGCTTTGCCTGGGCCTGAGCATGGTCCTCGGCCACCTTATCCTGGTCAGCGGCTTCGGCATGCTGCTGCAACACCTCAATCTCGCCGCGTTGTTCAGCTCGCTGCTGTTGACCATCGCCATCGGCGGTGGCCTCGCACTCCAGCACCGTGCCGTACGGCTGCAAGCCCTGCACCAGGGCTTCCGGCCCTTGCCCTGGCCTTCCAAGTTGCTGGCCGGCGCCATCATCGTGCCGCTGCACTGGCAGTTGACCAATATTCTGCCGACCTACAGCCCGGTGGCCCATGCCGGTGACGGACTGATGCTGCTGTTGACGCTTGCCGCCTTTGGCCTCCTGGTCGCCGTTGACCAGTTACAGCACATGCAGCTTGAGCAATCGCTGCAGCAGACCCACGCCCAGGCATTGTCGCTGCTTCGCTCCCACAGCCTGCCCCATGCGGCCGATCAGTCCGCGCAACTGTCATTGCTGGCAGAACGGCTGCCCGACCTGTTGCACCCACGGCATATCACCCTGCATTACCAGCCTATCGTCGCTGCAAACGGCCAGGCCGCCTATTTTGAGGCGCTATTGCGCGTCCGGGACGACACCCTCGGCAACCTCAACCCCGAGCTGTTCTTTCTCGCCTGCGAATTGACCCAGCGCACCACCGACGCCGACCGGCTCGTCCTACAAGCTGGGCTGCAGCAGCAACAGAACTGGCGCGAGCTGGGACTGAGCATTCTCATCACGCTCAATGTTTCCCCCACCACCCTGCTGGACCCAACATTCGAGAGCTGGCTGCTGGCACAGCTGCAGCGGCACCGCAGCCTGCCGGCCGAGATCAAGCTCGAATTGACCGAACATGCCCTGATCGCCAATCCGGCCGCCTTGAAATCCGTGCTCGCCAGCCTGCGTCGGCAGGGCATCGGCGTGCTGATGGACGACTTTGGCGCGGGCTACTCCTCGCTGGGCTTGTTGGCCGACCTACCGATTGAAGGCATCAAATGTGACCGCAGCCTCAGCCAGCACGTTGCCAGTGATCGCCGCCGCCAAGCCCTGCTATGGCATGTCTGCAAGCTGGCGGAAGAACTCGGATTACGCGTCACCGTGGAGGGCATCGAGACCGATGCCGATTGGCAGCGGGTCCGGCACAATCGCATGACCCTGGCGCAGGGCTATCTGTTCGCCAAACCCATGGCCGCGGAAGCCGTACCCGCCTGGCTGGCGAGCCAACCAGCCATCGCCGATACCCATCTGCACGACGGCCACGTCGTCATCTGAGCGGTGAGGGCCTCAGGCCACCTGCAGCCTGGGTCGTACCGGTATCGTTGCCAGCAGCACCCCCAGCAGGGCGATCGCGAAGGCCAGCACCTGCATGCCACTCAATGGCTCACCGAGCCACAACAGACCCACCAGCGCAGCCGAGATTGGCAACATCACGGTAAAGACACCGCCCTGGCTCGCCGGCACGCCCTGCAGGCCGGTCATCCATAACCAGACGGTCCAGACACTGGCGGCCAGCGCATAGAACACCAGCAACAACCAGCTACTAACATGCACGGCCTGGAAGTCGAACGACCAGGCGAGATAGGCGCCCATGGGTGTCATCAGGACAAAACCCCAGAGGTTGATCAGCGCGGTGATGCGCCTTGGGCTGAGTACGCCGGTCAGCTTCTTGCCGATTACCGCATACGCCGCCTCGCATAGCACGGAACCGAACACCAGCAGGTTGCCCAGCCAGTGCTGGCCGTGATCAGCCGCCGCATCATGCGAAAGCGCCAGCAGACCAATACCCGAGACGGCACAGCCCACCGCCATGCCAACCCGCAAGGTGATCCTTTCTCCCAACAATGCCCAGCTCATGATCGCCACCGCAGCAGGAATCGCCGCCATGATCACGCCGGCCGATACCGCACTGGTCATGCTGACGCCGAACAGCATGCAGATGGTGAACAGGAAATTGCCGAGGAAGGACTCAAGGAATAGCAAGCTACGGGTCTGCCCGGTCATCGGCACTTCGTCGGCCGGTTTCTTCAACCAATGCAGCATGGCCACCCCGCCGATACCGAACCGCAGCCACGCCAGCAGAAAGACCGGCAGCACCGCCGTCAGGGGCTTGGACAAGGCCACGTAGCAGCCGACCAGCGACATGCTCAAGGCCAGGCAGGCGTAGGCCAGGGGGCGATTCATGCGTGCACCTCGGTAGTAGAAACAGCCCGGCAGGGATACTGCCGGGCCTTGATCGATCACAGCGTCATGCTGATGCCAGCGCCGTAGGCGGCTCGGCGGCCGTCGCCTGTTTGACGCGACGATCCCGCCAGCGCAGGAAGGGCCGCTCGACCAGCCAGTACAAGGTAGCCCCCGCCAGCAGCGCAACCAGCGCATACACCAGGAAGACCAGCAAGCCCGACCCTTCGACATAGGGAATCAGATAATCCTTGCTCAGGTGGAAGACCGCCTTGTGCGAGAGATAGACACTGTACGCGATCGTCGCGATCACGGCAGCGCCCGGCACGCGCCGGCGACCGATCAGGCTGACCGGGCTACACGCCGCCGCCACGATCAACGCCAGGCTGAAGGCGAGCATGGGATAGCCGATGACCGACGGCAACAGATCGAAGCGATGCAGCAAGACCCACATGCTGAGCGCCATGCTCGCCACCCCCAGTGCCAGCAGCAGGTTGCCGCGCTGCATCAGCCTCGCCCAGGCATGGGGCCGGAACACCTTGACCATAGCCAACATGACGCCGGCCAGCAGGCCGTCGAGCCGGGTATAGCTCGGGTAGTAGATCACCTCGTGATAGCGCTGACCAAAGTTGCCCGGTCCCTCGAAATCCGCCGGAATGGCGGCCAGCTCATGCAGCCACAGGTAACCGCGCAAGGCCATGCCGCCAACGATCAGCAACAGGCAGAAGCCCAGCGCCTTGCGTGCCGATGGCCGCCACATCAACCAGCCGGCCAGCAGGGGGAACAGCAGGTAGAAATGCTCTTCCACGCACAAGGACCAGACATGCGAGAAGGCCTTGGGATTAAAGACATTGATGAACAGATTTTCGGTAAAGCTCAGGAACTGCCAGAGCGGCTGGATTTCTGCCGTCTCCCGCCATTGCGGGATAAAGAAGTAGGCCAGCACCACCACCAGGTAGGCCGGCAGGATACGTAGTGCACGGCGCAGGTAGAAATCACCCAGCAGCGGCTTCTCGCCCCGTCCGTACACGCTCAGCAACTGGCCAGCGATCAGGAAACCGCTCAGCACGAAGAACAGGTCCACGCCCATCCAGCCGCGCTTGCTGACCTCCAGCGACGGCGTGCCGAGCCCCATGACCAGGCCATGGAACAACAATACCCAGCCGATCGCGATCGCGCGCAGCAGGTCCAATCCAGGTAAACGATTCATCATTTCTCCGCCTCTTATTTGATAGGCGGAATGTGCGTCATCGACCGCGCGAAAGCATCCGCGCCAGCCGTAACTGCTGTAACCGTTCAAGCACGACCGGTATCGGCCACCAGCAGACACACTGCCTGTGCCTCGATGCTGGCGCCCTCACCCACCGGCCCCAGCTTCTCGTAGGTCTTGGCCTTCACATTGACCTGGCTCGCTGCCACGCCAAGGTCGGCGGCGATATTGGCCACCATGGCCGGGATATGCGGCGCCATCTTCGGTGCCTGCACCAGGATGGAGGCATCGACATTGCCCAGTTGCCAGCCAGCAACCTGCACCCGCCTGTAGGCCTCGCGTAGCAATCTGCGGCTGTCAGCCCCCTTGAACTCGGGATCGGTATCAGGGAAATGCCGGCCGATATCCCCCAGCCCGGCCGCGCCCAGCAGGGCATCGGTGATTGCATGTAGCAGCGCATCCGCATCCGAATGCCCCAAGAGGCCGCGCTCATAGGGAATGGTCACCCCACCCAGGATCAGGGGCCGGCCCTCTACCATGCGGTGGACATCCCAGCCCTGGCCGATACGAAAACTCATGCTGTCTTCCTCGCTTGCAGGAACAAGGCGGCCAAAGCCAGATCGTCCGGATAGGTCACCTTGATATTGCGCTCACTCCCGGCCACCAGCCGGGGGGTCAGGCCCGACGCCTCGATGGCGCTGGCCTCGTCGGTAATGCTGTCGTCCGCAACCCGCGATAAGGCATCGAGCAGCAGTCCGTGGCGGAACATCTGCGGTGTCTGCGCACGCCACAGTCCCTGCCTCGGCACCGTCGCCGCCACGCGCTCAGCCTCATCAGCCCGCTTCAGCGTATCGGCTACCGGCACCGCCAGCAGACCACCTACCGGATCATCCCGCAGCGTGGCAATCAGGCCGTCGACCGCATCGGCCGTGATACAAGGACGGGCCGCATCGTGGACCAGCACCCAGTCCTCTGCAGACAGTTCGCCCGCCAGCGCCGCAAGGCCATTGCGTACGGTCTCGGCCCGGCTCGCGCCGCCACAGCGCAACACGCTGAGCTTGTCGACCTGCGCCTGCCAGGCCAGGTCGAACCATTCATCCTGCGGCGACAGCACCAGCACCACACTAGCAAGCGAGCGGCTGGCCGCCAGCGCCCGCAGGGTATGCAGCAGCAGCGGCTCCCCCAGCAGCGGCAGATATTGCTTCGGGGTGATGGACGCCATGCGGCTGCCGGAACCGGCAGCCGGCACCAGCGCGATAAAGCGGCTCAAGCGGCACTCTCCGTCTTGGGCTCCAGCGTCCGCCACAAGCTCGTCCCCTTGACCGCCTTGTCCAGGCCATCCAGATAGCTTGCGTGTTCCGCAAGCTCGGCCTGACTAGGCCGCAGCACCTTGAACGGCCCCTTGGCCACGCGTGGCTTGCCATCGGCGGACAAGCCGCTCTTGCCGTCGTCGCCACCGGCGAAGTCAATCAGCAGGCTGTCCTGGCCGCGGGTCATCGCGAGGTAGACCTCGGACAGCAACTCGCAGTCGATCAAGGCACCGTGCAGGGTACGGGCGCTGCGATCCACCTCGAAACGGTCGCAGAGGGCATCGAGGTTGTTGCGCTTGCCGGGGAATAGCTCCTTGGCTTCGCGCAGCGTGTCGATGATGCCGCTGACGTAGTCGGTGATCTTGCCGCGCCCGAGCTTCTGCAGCTCCATATTCAGAAAGCCCACGTCGAACGGCGCGTTGTGGATGATCAGCTCGGACCCTTTCACAAAGTCCAGGAAGTCATCGACGATATCAGCGAACTTGGGCTTGTCGGACAGGAAATCGGTGCTCAGGCCGTGCACGTTCAGCGCGCCCTCCTCGCTGTCCCGCTCGGGGTTGATATAGCGATGCAGGTGGCGATCCGGCGGCGACAGCTTGCGGTTCACCATCTCCACGGCCGCGATTTCAAGAATGCGGTTGCCGTCTTCGACGCGCAGGCCGGTGGTTTCGGTATCGAGAATGATCTGACGCATAACGGTTTCTTACTCGGTAAAGCGGGGCCGCCGGGGCGGCCGGAAAAACAGCTCAGAAGCTGTCGAGCGGCAATTGGTCGTCGTAATGATAAAGCAGCAGGTAATCCTCCCAGCCTTCCTCGCCGGTACACATGGCCATGGAAGTCGCGCGAATGGCATCGCCAAGGGCACCGGGCGCGTAGAAGGCCGCCTGCAGGATGGGCCAGACTTCGGCCGGCTGTTCGGTCTCGAACAGCAGATTGATATACGGGCCTTCGTCATCGCCTTCATCCCACTGGAAGCCCGCGATCAGCGGCTTGTGGGCGCGCATCTGCTCACAGACGGCCAGCACGGCCGCCTGGTCGAAATCCGCGATGCGGTCCGGTTGTATCTGTATGCAGAGCGTGGTCATACCTGTTCCTGGTAGTCGTTGGAATTTGCTGCCGCCCGGTTTGCGAGCGGTTCAGCATGGCGCCGGAAATGCAGCCAGGCCAGCAGCAGGGCACCGCCCTGTAGCACGGCGCAGACGTAGAACGTCGCGCCCATGCGCCAGTCATCGGCTGGCAGGTGCCCCACCTTGGCCAGCAGGCTCGTGCCCAGCAGCGGGGCGAAAATGATGGCCAGCCCGTTGATGGCATTGAGCGAGCCTTGGGTCAGTCCCTGCTCGCTGGGCGAGACGGCCTTGGAAACGATGGCCTGGAGAGCCGGGGCGGCCGCATTGGCCAGAAAGTTGGCAAACATCACCACGTACATCACCCAACCCGCCGTGGCCGCACCGTAGCAGGCATAGGCGATCGCACCCGAACCCAGCCCCAGCATGGCCAGCCGGCGCTCGCCAAAGCGATGCAGCAACTTGCCCATCAGTCCCCCCTGTACCACCGCGCCGATCACGCCGACGGCAAACAGGGCAGTACCGTTCTCGACCGGCCCCCAGCCGAAGCGGAACTGGGTATACAGCACCCAGGTGGTCTGCAGGATGAATTGCCCGAACATGGACAGCGCGAACACCCCGATCAGGCCGCCTACGCCATGCAGCTTGCTCAGGTTGAACAGGGCGGAGAAAGGATTGGCGCGTTTGAACGAAAAAGACGACCGCCGCTCGACCGGCAGCGACTCCGGCAGCACGAAATAGCCATACAGCCAGTTGATCACCGCCAGCCCCGCCGCGACAAAGAACGGCAAGCGCACATCATGGCCGCCGAGCAGACCGCCAAGGATAGGACCGAAGATGAAACCCATGCCAAAGGCCGCGCCCAGCATGCCGAAAGCCTTGCCACGCTGCTCGGGCGGCGTCACGTCCGCCATATAGGCATTGGCGACCGAAAAGCTCGAGGCCGTTCCGCCGCTGACGATGCGGATCAACAGCATGGTCAGCAGCGAGGTGGCCATCGCCTGCACGAACAGGCTGATGCCCAGGCCCAGTATCGACAGCAGCAACACCGGCCGCCGGCCGAAGGTGTCGCTGAGCGAGCCCAGCATGGGCGTGAAGAAGAATTGCATGACCCCATAAGTGGCGGCGAGGATGCCGTACCAATGCGCCTGCGCGTCCGGCCCGACGGTGAACTGCCCCACCAGGGCGGGCAACACCGGGATGATCAGGCCGATGCCGAGTACATCCAGAAACACCGTGACCAGGATGAACGCCTGACTGGCCTGCCGATCCCGGCTAAACAGTTTGCCCAACAATCCGCATCCCCTGCCCGAAGCCGCCCTGACGATCAGGCCGGCCGGGTATCAAAGTACTGCACCAATTCGTCACCCTCGGGGTGACGGGCCCATCCTTCGGTAAAACGTCCCGCAGTATAGGCGGTGATCACCCGTCGCCAGAAACGCTGGGCAGCCGGATTCTCCGCCATCTGTCGCACTTCCCACGGACCGGTGAACCGTTCGAACAGCGCCGTTGCCGCCAGAGCCCCCAGGCCTCGCTGCCGATGGGCGCGCAGGACCATGAACTGCACCATGTCATGGATGCCCGGTGTACCGGTCAGCATGCTCCGCTCGGCCACCATGGCAAAGCCGGCCAGCTCGCCCGCCGCCAGGATGAAGAAGGTGTGGCAGTCCTTGACCGGGAAGTATTCGTGAAACTGCGCATCGCTGAGGAAACAGCCATCGGTACCGATACGCTTGGCTGTCAGCTCGCTGAAATCGTAGGCATAAAGCTCGGCGAGCCGGCGTAACACCGGCTCGTCCTGCGCCTGATAGGGCTTGAGCATGACCGTGGCGGTCGTCTGCACGAAGCCGGCCGGCACCATCAGCGCAGGGTATCCACGCCACGGTTGGCCAGGCCATCGGCGCGTTCATTGCCAGCATGGCCGGCATGACCCTTGACCCAGGCCCACTCGACCTGATGCTGGCCGCGAGCCGCATCCAGCCGCTGCCACAGCTCGGCATTCTTGACCGGCTTCTTGTCGGCGGTCTTCCAGCCATTGCGCTTCCAGCCGTGGATCCAGCTCTCGATGCCGTTCTTCACGTATTGTGAATCGAGCCAGACCTTGACCTTGCAGGGACGCTTCAAGGATTCCAGCGCCTGGATCACCGCCATCAGTTCCATGCGGTTGTTGGTCGTATCGCGCTCACCGCCAAACAGCTCCTTCTCCTGGCCCTTGAAGACCAGCAGGGCCCCCCAGCCGCCTGGGCCGGGGTTTCCTTTGCAGGCGCCGTCGGTGTAGGCGACGACCACGTCCTCGCTCATCGCTTGCCGCCCTTGCCACCACTCTTGGCTGCCGCCTTGGCCACGCCAGGCGGCACGTAGGTGTAGCGGAACTCGTCGCTCTTGCTGCCCTTGAAGTTGTCCGCATTGGGCACCATGGCTTCCTGCTTGAAGCCCAGTGACTCCACCAGCGCCACCGATGCGGTGTTGCGGGTATCGATGAATATCTTGAAGGATTCCGCCATGAACGGACCTTCCAGATGCTCGCGCAGCTTGCTCACGGCTTCCTTGGCGTAACCCTTGCGCTGATGGGCGCTGAAGATGAACCAGGCCATGGTGGCGGCGTTGTCTTCATCGACCGTTGCCTCCACGATGCCCACGTACTCGCCATCGGTTCCCAGGCGGACAGCCCAGTTCAGCCACCATTCGTCGCCATCAGGCGAGCTGCGGCTTTCCAGGCGCTTGTAGCGGGTTTGCAATGCTTCCAGCGAAGCGGGCGGGTTCTGTGGAATGAACTGGTACAGCGCCTCATCGCTCAAGCCGGCCAGCAAGGCGGCAGCATGGGCCTGTTTCAGTGGTTCCAGCGTCAGGCGCTCGGTTGTCAGTACGGCGTTCGCGGCGCTCATGGGTGTTCCTCGTCAATCAAAGTCTTGTACAGCGTCATCAGCATCCCTGCCGTGGCACCCCAAATTATTTTCCCCTGCCAATCCAGAGCATAGGTCACCGCCCGGCGCTCTGGCAGGTTGACCGACTTCTCGATGAAGTTGGCCCGATCCAGCAAGAATGCCAGCGGCACCTCGAAAGCCTCGGCCACCTCGTCCGCCTGCAAGTGCAGGCTGAAACCCGGCTGCAACAGGCCGACGACCGGCGTCACCCGGTAGCGGGTGATCGTGGTGTAGTGCACCAGGCGGCCCACCGACGTCACCAGGTGGGTGGCGATGCCGACTTCCTCTTCGGTCTCGCGCAACGCCGCCACCTCGGGCGTCTCGCCTAGCTCCATGCGTCCACCGGGAAAACTGATCTGGCCTGCGTGCTTGGCCAGCTTCTCGGTACGCTTGGTAAACAGGACAGTCGGCCCATCGGCGTGCAGGATGATGGGCACCAGCACCGCAGCGGGCGTGGTCTCATCTTCGGTATGCACGTCGCCACACGGTGGCAATTTGACGGTATCGAGCCGGCGCGCGAGCCAGTCGCGGGTGGCCTCGAAATCGGATGGCAGGATCAACATCGACTTATTTTACCAGTCTCGGCGCAACTCGCCTTCCCCCGTATGGCGGAAGCCTGGGGTACGGCAGCGATGATCACCCGACCAAGCTGGCTGGAAGCTGAATCAACCCCTCTCCCAGCGTACGCTCCCGATCGAGCGATGCGCCGTTTCCCCGCGACGGCGGGGACGGAAGGAGTGGAATATATGGGAAGGGGCCCTTCCCCCCAATGCAATGGTTAGCGTCCGGGGGCCGCGGAGGCCTTCACGACACCCGGACCATCACAATGGTCGATCATGTAATCAGACCCTGGGAAGACGGAAGTCTCGACCATGCGCCACCAGGCGGATCAGCAGGCCAGCCAGGAACAGCAGCCAGGTCACCGTTACGCCGGACCAGCCGAAGGTCGTTGCCAGATAGAGCAGGCCCGCCATCAGAATGGCCACCGTGCCGTAGAAGTCCCGGTCGAGGATAAAGGGCACGTCGTTCACCATCATGTCGCGCAGCACCCCGCCGCCCACGGCGGTAATGAAGCCTACGCAGAGCACCCCGAACAGATTGAGGCTATGGTCAATGCCCACCTGTGCACCCGCCAGACTGAACGCGATCAGGCCGACCGAATCAGCCACCACGAACACCCGGTGCATCGTGGCATTCCAGCTCTTGTGCAGGCTGAACAGCCAGGCCACACCCAGCGTCGCAACGATCACCAGCACCGGCGACGCATCACGGAACACCACCGGCACCCGGTTGAGCAGGACATCGCGCACGATACCGCCACCGATCGCGGTCAGGATGGCGACGATCAGCACCCCCAGGAGGTCGAAGCGCTTTTTCACCCCGATCAGATAGCCCGAGACGCTGAACGCGGCGGTCCCCACCAGGAACAGCCAGTCCATGTCCAGGAGGCCAGTCAGCAGGGTATCGATCAGTGCATCAGTCATCATAGGCAGATTCTCTGGCCTGGGCCAGCCTAGTCATCAGTTTCAGGGATTGCGGCCTGGCTGCCAGCATACGTCCGGCACGCCGGCCGAGCGGTTGGCCACGCGCGCCAGCACGAACAGCAGGTCGGACAGGCGGTTGAGGTAGCGCGGCGCCAGTTCGGACACCGCCTCGTTGCCCGCCAGCTCGACCAGCGCACGCTCGGCCCGACGACATACCGCACGGGAGACATGCAGGGCGGCCGAAGCCCGGCTACCGCCGGGCAGGATGAATTCCTTGAGCGGCGGCAGCTCGGCATTGAAGTCGGCGACATCCTGCTCAATCTGCAGCAGGCATGATTCGGTCAACGCCACACGGCCCGGTATGCATACCTCGCCACCGAGATCGAACAGGTCATGCTGCACCCTTAGCAGCGTCGCTTGTACGGTATCCGGCAGAGTCTCCGCCAGTGCCACGCCCAACTGGGAGTTGAGTTCATCGAGTTCGCCAAGCACATGGATGCGATGACTGGCCTTGGAAACCCGTCGCCCGTCGCCGAGGCCCGTACTGCCATCGTCACCGGTACGGGTCACGATCTTGCTCAAGCGATACGCCATCTTCGTCTCCGATCGCAGCCCCGCCATGCGGGGCGCGGATTCTAGCCCTGTCGCCCGACTGGGTCGACTCCAGCAGCAGGTGACGCCACGGCCGGTTGCCGGCGCAACTGCAAGCGCAGGTGCCGCCGTGCCTGCGGATTGAACACCAGCATGGTCAGCAAGGCGACCAGCGATCCCAGCAACGCATCCTGCAAACGCGCATGCATGATGGCGAGGCTCTCGGCGCTGCCGGCCGCTCCCAGCGTTAGATCGAACAGCACCAACACCAGTGCGGTCAGTGTCGCCGACTGCAGCCACATATTCTTGGCCAGCGCGATAGGCCGAAGGAAGGCGAGGCCGATCACGCAACTGAGCAGTATCCGCGGGTCATCGGCATAGCGTCCGATCAACCAGGCGAGGCCCACGCCCGCCAACGTACCGAATACGGTCAGGAACAAACGCCGCAGGCTATCCGGCCCATCCGGCCGGATCACGAACAGGATCGCCGCCGCCACCCAGGCCGGCCGCTCGTAGCCCAGCCAGAGCGCCAGCGCGAGACCACCGCACACCCCCACGCAAAAACCGGTGGCATGCAACCAGCCAGCGCTATGCCCGCCGGCAATCAGGCGACCGGCATTGCGCAGCCCCTGATGTCGGCGCGGGATCGCCCGTGGCCAGATCAGGCTGTCGAGCCAGACCGCCAGCAGGCCCACCGCCATGCCCAAGCCAAAGAAGGGGAAGCCATCGGGCGGCATGCTCGGCGTAAAGGCATAGACCAGCAACATCAGCGCCGCGAAGCGCAAAATGGTCTCGACCGCGATGCTGCTGCCATCCACCCAGCCTATGCCAAAGGTCAGGCAACCCAGCGTGACGAACAGCGCCATATGGTGCGGGCCCAATACCCCGCCGACCGCTGCACTGGCCACCACCAGCGCAAGGCCGGCGAACTGCGTGAGCAGCCGGTGCCGCAAGGTCCCGCCAAAATCGAGCAGGCTGGCGTACAGCCCGCCTATCGCCCCGAACAGCAGGCCGGCCGGATGCTTGAGCCAGATCGCCACCAGGCAGGGCACGCCCACGCCGATCGCCGCACAGACCGCCTGCCGCCAGGGCACGGCGCCGCCATTGCTCCACTGCAACAGATGGATGGGAAAACGCATGGCCGGGGCGTCCAGAATCGCAATCAGTCCAGGGTACGTACCCGGGTGATGTAGTACATGGTCTCGCCAAAGCAGGTGCCGGGTATGCCCACATGCTGCTCGTAGTAGAGCGTCACCCGTTTGCCGAGGCTGGCATTGATCGCATCGACGATCTTGTCGTCATGCACGGTGAAATTGAATTTCTCGGTCAGGGTACCCGGGATGTTGATGATAGCGAGCTCCCCTTCCCAGGTCTTGCAGACCCAGCCCTTGCGGGAGAGTTTCTGCACATAACCGGCACGCTCTCCCTCGGCGTAGCTCCAGCTCAAGACCAGCCACAGATAGGCGACGATCAGCAGGACGATGAAGAACAGTGAGCCAAACAGCCAGCGGCCCCAGCGGATATTGGCGAGCGGATTTTGCATGCAGCAGCCTTATGATGGTTGTTGACTGCCATCTTAGCGCAGCCAACCGGCCGCTTTTCAAGGTTGTGTCAGCTTGTTGCCATCGAGGTAGGGTTCGAGATACTGATCGAAGTGCTTGGCTGAGGCCGCAACCGCCTTGTCGAGCCGGTCTCGCAGGGCGGGATCCAGCGCCGGGCTGAAGGCTGGATGCATGACGGCGGCGGGCACCGGCAGCTTGAGTATGCGTATCGGCTCACCACTGCGGCGGCTGAAATAGCGTGGCGTGATCACATTGAAGAAGAACGCGGCATCGACCCGTTTCAAGCGGAGCTTGCCCAGGTTGGCCTCCTCCCAGTTGGGTACGCCCGTGCGCTCCACCTTGATCCCCGGCGTGCGCAGCAGCTCGGGCTGGGCGCCGCCAACGTTGTAGGCGATGGTCAGGCCCTTCAGCTCCTTGGCCGAACGGATCGCATCGAGCTTGAAGTCCGGCCGTACCGCGATGCAGGGCTCAAACTGGGTCAGTACGCTGTTGCCGAACACCACCAGGCGCTCGCGCTCGGCATTACGTATCAGCAGCGGGGTCAGGTGCAGGCGGCCGGCGCGCATGTCCTCCAGCATCCGTGCCACGGTGGTCGGTGCATGCCACTCCAGTGTCACGCCAGCGCGCGGCGCCACCTCGCGCTCGTAGAAATCCACCACCGCGCCGCGTGCCTTGCCGTCCGCTCCGACATAGGCCCAGGGCGAAACATTGAACACCCCGACCTGCAAGGTCTCGGCGCGCAGCCACAAGCTGGCGAACAGACATAGCAGCAGGGGCAGGCAGCGCATGGCTCACTCCGGGAGGCAATGCCTGCAGTGTAGGACAGTCCGCCACGGCATGCCGTGGCGGACAGGTCACGTTCAGATCGCTTCGGTACGCAGCAACAGCCAGTCGCGCGCAGCACCTTCCACGTGCGGCAGCAGACGCTCGCGCACGATACGGTGGTAGTCATTGAGCCAGGCAATCTCGTCGCTGCGCAGCAATTCCTGGGCAACGCAGCGGGTATCGATCGGGCACAGCGTCAGCGTCTCGAAGGCCAGGAATTCGCCAAATTCGCCGCTGCCGGCCGAGACATTGAGCACCAGGTTTTCGATCCGCACGCCCCAGCGGCCCGGCCGGTAGATGCCCGGCTCGTTGGAGGTGATCATGCCCGGCACCATCGCGGTGTGAGAGTCCGCAGGCGAATGCGGCGAGATCGACTGCGGACCTTCATGCACATTCAGGAAGTAACCCACGCCGTGGCCGGTACCATGACCGTAGTCCACATTGGCCGCCCAGATCGGCGCACGCGCCAGCGTATCGAGCATGGGGCTGCGGGTACCGATCGGGAAGCGCGCCATCGACAGCGCGATCATGCCCTTGAGCACCAGCGTGAAGTCCCGCTTCTGCTCGGCATTGACCTGGCCGATTGCCACCACCCGCGTGATATCGGTCGTGCCGCCGAGGTACTGGCCGCCGGAGTCAATCAGCAGCAGGCCATCACCTTCGATCACCGCATGACTCTGTTCGGTCGCACGGTAATGCGGCATGGCGCCATTGCCGTTGAAGCCGGCGATGGTGGCAAAGCTCGGGCAGACAAAACCCGGCCGGCGTGCACGTGCCGCGGTGATCTGCTCGTCGATGGTCAGTTCGGTGATGCGCTGCTTGCCCAGCGCGCCTTCCAGCCAACTGAAGAACTCGGCCAGGGCGGCACCATCCTGCTCCATGGCCTGCCGTACAAAGCCGGCCTCGGCCCCGCTCTTTTTCGATTTGGCAAAGGTCGAGGGATTGATCGCCTCGACCACTGTCACCGCTGCCGGCACGGCCTGGCGCAGGCCCAGGGTGATGCGGCGCGGGTCCAGCAGCAGCTTGGCACCGGTTGGCAGCGCGGCCAGTGCCGCCGGGGCCGAGCCGTATGCCGCAACCTGCACGCCATCGGCCGCCAGCTTGGCAACCAGGCCGGCGTCGACCTTGCCGTCGGCCACGAACAGGGTCGCCCCGGTAAGACCCAACAAGGCATGGCCGACGAACACCGGGTTGTAGTTCACGTCGGCACCGCGCAGGTTGAACAACCAGGCGATATCGTCGAGCGTGGAGATGAAGTGCCAGTCGGCACCCAGCCTACCCATCTCGGCCCGCACCAGGGCCAGCTTCTCGGCCCGGCTGACGGTCGCGTGCGGCGCCTCATGCTGGTAGATGGCAGCATCCGGCAAGCCAGGGCGACCTTCCCACACGGTCTGCAGCACATCGATGTCGGTCCTGAGCTGGACGCCCTTGGCGTCCAGTGCAGCCTGCAAGGCACGCGCACCCGCCAGCCCCAGCACCTCGCCATCGACACCCACAGTCTGGCCGGCGGGCACATGGGCCGCCAGCCAGTCCAGATGCGCCGGACTGCTCGCCACCGCGATCTTCATCAGCGCGATGCCCGAGCCCGCCAATTCCGCTTCGGCCTGGGTCCAGTAACGGCTATCCACCCACAGGCCGGCGAAATCCGCCGTCACGATCAGCGTACCGACCGAGCCATGAAAGCCGGTCAGCCAGCGACGTCCCTGCCAGCGCGACGGCAGGTATTCGGACAGGTGCGGGTCGGCCGACGGCACGATATAGGCAGCGAGGCCTTGGGTCGCAATGGCCTGCCGCAGAGCGGCGATACGGGAGACAACGGGATTGTGCGAATTGGCGTTCATGACGGATTCCTGTGTGGGAAGCATACGCCCGGGGTTGGCCCGGACGATCCGAATAGGTCCAGAGCCCTGGCCGCGCGGGTACGCAAGCGGCCATGCCAGACAGCACAGACTGTAGGCTCAGGCAGCAACCGGGGATAGATACAGAAAAGGCACGGGGGCATAGGCTCAGTGCCCGCCCCCCGTGCCTTCGCGGCCAGGCTTACTTGGCCAGCAGCTTCTTCAGATAGTGGCCGGTATGGCTCTTGGGATTGGCCGCCACATCCTCGGGCGTACCAGTCGCGATGATCTGGCCACCGCCAGCACCACCTTCCGGGCCCAGGTCGATCAACCAGTCGGCCACCTTGATCACGTCAAGGTTGTGCTCGATCACCACCACGCTGTTGCCATGCTCGGTCAGGCGCTGCAGCACGGTCAGCAGCAGGTCGATATCGTGGAAATGCAGGCCGGTGGTCGGCTCGTCCAGGATATACAGCGTGCGGCCGGTATCGCGCTTGGAGAGTTCCAGCGCCAGCTTCACGCGTTGCGCCTCGCCACCCGACAGGGTGGTCGCACTCTGCCCCAGCCGGATATAGCTCAGGCCCACATCGATCAAGGTCTGCAGCTTGCGGGCGATCACCGGCACGGCGTCGAAGAACTCGCGTGCGTGCTCGACCGTCATCTCCAGGACTTCGGTGATGTTCTTGCCCTTGTACTGCACTTCCAGCGTCTCGCGGTTGTAGCGCTTGCCGTGGCAGACATCGCAAGGCACGTACACATCCGGCAGGAAGTGCATCTCGACCTTGATCACACCGTCGCCCTGGCAGGCCTCGCAACGACCACCCTTGACGTTGAAGCTGAAGCGGCCGGGGCCGTAGCCGCGCTCGCGCGACATCGGCACCCCTGCGTACAGGTCGCGGATCGGCGTGAACAGGCCGGTATAGGTTGCCGGGTTCGAACGCGGCGTGCGACCGATCGGCGACTGATCGACGTTGATCACCTTGTCGAACTGTTCCAGCCCCACGATCTCGTCATGCGGTGCCGGCTCGGTATTGCTGCCGTAGATGCTGCGGGCTGCGGCGGCGTACAGCGTGTCGTTGATCAACGTCGACTTGCCCGAACCGGATACGCCAGTAATGCAGACCAGCAGACCCAGCGGCAAGGCCAGGTCCACACCCTTGAGGTTGTTGCCGCGCGCGCCCTTCAGCGTCAGCCAGCGATCCACCTGCGGTTCGCGACGCTGCTCGGGGATGGCAATCTTGCGTTTGCCGGACAGGAACTGGCCGGTAATCGAGTTCGGGTTGGCCATGATCTCGTCCGGGTGGCCCACACCCAGTACCTCGCCACCATGCTCGCCAGCGCCCGGGCCCATGTCCACCAGGCAGTCGGCGGCGCGGATCGCGTCTTCGTCATGCTCCACCACGATCACGCTGTTGCCGAGGTCGCGCAGCCGCATCAGGGTCGCCAGCAGGCGGTCGTTGTCCCGCTGGTGCAGGCCGATGCTGGGCTCATCGAGCACGTACATCACCCCGGTCAGGCCGGAACCGATCTGCGACGCGAGACGGATACGCTGGGCTTCGCCGCCCGACAGGGTGTCGGCCGAGCGATCCAGCGACAGGTAATCCAGACCCACGTTGACCAGAAAGCCCAGCCGGTCACCGATCTCCTTGACGATCTTCTCGGCGATCTGCGCCTTGTTACCCTGCAGGGTCAGCTCGGCAAAAAACTTGCTCGAATCGCGCAGCGCCAGCTGGCTCAGCTCGAAGACATTCTTGTCGGCAATCCGTACATGCCGCGCTTCCAGCCGCAGACGGGCGCCATGGCAGCTCGGGCAAGGCTGGTTGTTCAGGTACTTGGCCAGTTCCTCGCGCACGGTGACCGAATCGGTCTCACGGTAGCGTCGCTCCAGGTTGGGAATGATGCCCTCGAAGGGATGGGCACGTTCGAACTTGGCGCCACGCTCGTTCAAGTAGGTAAAGCTGATTTCTTCCTTGCCCGAGCCGTACAGCACCACCTGCTGTACTTCTTCGGTCAGGCTGTCCCACGCGGCATCCACGTCGAAGCCATAGTGGGCCGACAGGCCCTGCAGCATCTGGAAGTAGAACTGGTTACGCTTGTCCCAGCCCTTGATCGAGCCTGCAGCGAGACTCAGGTGCGGGAAGGCCGCCACCCGCTTGGGATCGAAGAACTGGATCGCCCCCAGGCCGTCGCACTTGGGACAGGCACCCATGGGGTTGTTGAACGAGAACAGCCGTGGCTCCAGCTCCGGCAGCGAGTAGCTGCACACCGGGCAGGCGAATTTGGCCGAGAACCAGTGTTCCTTGTTGTCGTCCATCTCCAACGCGATGGCGCGGCCGTCGGCATGCCGCAGCGCAGTCTCGAAGCTCTCCGCCAGCCGCTGCTTGAGGTCGGCCCGGACCTTGAGCCGGTCCACCACCACGTCGATGGTGTGCTTCTTGTTCTTGTCGAGCTTGGGAATGGCGTCGATCTCATAGACCTCGCCATCGACCCGCACCCGCACGAAGCCCTGCGCCCGCAACTCGTCGAACAGGTCCAGGTTCTCGCCCTTCTTGCCCATGATCACCGGTGCCAGGATCATCAGCTTGGTGTCTTCCGGCAGGCCCAGCACATGGTCCACCATCTGGCTGACGGTCTGCGACTCCAGCGGCTGGCCGTGATCCGGACAATAAGGCGTACCCACCCGGGCGAACAGCAGCCGCAGGTAGTCATGGATCTCGGTCACCGTGCCCACGGTCGAGCGCGGGTTATGGCTGGTCGCCTTCTGCTCGATCGAGATCGCCGGGCTCAGGCCCTCGATCAGGTCCACGTCCGGCTTTTCCATCAGCTGCAGGAACTGCCGCGCATAGGCCGACAGCGATTCCACATAGCGGCGCTGGCCTTCGGCATAGAGCGTATCGAACGCCAGCGAAGACTTGCCCGAACCGCTCAAGCCGGTGATCACCACCAGCTGATGCCGTGGCAGATCAAGATTCACGTTCTTGAGGTTGTGGGTCCGTGCGCCGCGGATGCGGATCAGGTTGTTCGGGTCGATCGGGCGATAGCTCATGGCCGGGGTCTGTTCACTGTAGTCGGGCGTGTGCAGGGTCGGGCGGCGTACGCCCAGGCCTTGCCAAGGTTGCGGCGGGGGCTGCAGGCCCATGGTCAGGCCGAGCCCGCCCGCGCGGACAAAAAGCAATCGGTGAGTTTACCGGAGTTCGCGGAACAAAGCGTGCCCGACCAGAGACTTAGCTTTGGGATAACCACACTGCAAGTTGGGTCGTTCGGACCTCAGGGTTTGGTAGAATCTCGCCTTTCGCGCTTCGCTGGTCCTGCATGTCTCCTCTAGAACTCCGCGCTTCCGCAGGCCTGGCCGGTCTGTATGCCCTACGCATGCTCGGCATGTTCCTGGTGCTACCGGTCTTTGCCCTGTATGCCCGCCACCTGCCTGGCGGCGAAAACCATACCCTGGTCGGTATCGCGCTTGGCATCTACGGCCTCACCCAGGCCCTGCTGCAACTGCCACTGGGCATGCTGTCGGACCGCATCGGACGCAAACCGGTCATCTACGGCGGCCTCTTGATGCTGGCCATCGGTAGCGTGATCGCTGCGCTGGCCGACAGCCTGGTCTGGATCACCATCGGCCGTGCCCTGCAGGGTGCCGGCGCCATATCGGCTGCGATCACCGCCCTGTTGGCCGACCTGACGCGCGAGGAAAACCGTACCAAGGCCATGGCGATGATAGGCGGCAGCATCGGCATCACCTTCGCCGTCTCCCTGGTCGCCGCCCCTGCGCTCGCCAGCTCCATCGGCCTGTCCGGCATCTTCCTGCTCACTGCCGGGCTCGCGCTGGCCGCCATCGTCGGTGTCTGGCAGATCATTCCCGATCCCTCGCAGAGCCGTTTCCATTCCGACGCCGAAGCCAACCCCAAGCGGCTGGGTGCCGTCTTGCGCGATCCGCAGCTCTTGCGTCTCAACTACGGCGTGTTTGCCCTGCACGCCGCCCAGATGGCGCTGTTCGTCACCCTGCCACTGGCGCTGGTACAAACCGCGGGCCTGCAATCGAGTGAACACTGGAAGGTCTACCTGCCGGTGATGGCCATCGGCTTTATCCTGATGGTGCCGGCCGTGATCGTCGGCGAGACCCGCAACAAGCTCAAGCAGGTCTTCACCGGGGCGGTCGCGCTGATGCTGCTGGCACAGCTTGGCATGGCCGGCAGCTTTGATACGCTGACCAAGATCATCGTCTGGATGGGCGTCTACTTCATCGCCTTCAATGTGCTGGAAGCCACCCAACCCAGCCTGATCAGCAAGATCGCCCCGGCCGACGCCAAGGGCACGGCCATGGGGGTCTACAACACCACCCAGTCGCTGGGCTTTGCCGTCGGTTCTGCCGCTGGTGGCTGGCTCTACCACCAGGGTGGCGCGCTGCCGGTGCACCTGTTCTGTGCCGTGCTGATCGCAGTGTGGTTATTGGTCACCTGGGGCCTTAAACCCCCGATGCCGGTACGCACCATGATGTACCATATCGACGAACAACAACTGGCCGACAGTGCCGGGCTGGCCCGAAAACTGGCCCAGCTCACCGGCGTCAAGGAGGCCGTGGTCATTGCCGAAGAAGGCGTGGCCTACCTCAAGGTACTGCGCGACGGCTGGGACGAGGCTGGCGCCCAGGCGCTGCTGGCCGGGAAATAAACGCATAACGGAATCTGGTGGTTCGGGTCGCAGACCCGATGAATGCATTGATGTCGGGCATGGCCCCGACCGACAAGTGGAGAAAATTTACATGGCATCGCTCAACAAAGTCCTGCTGATCGGCAACCTGGGTAAAGACCCGGAGATGCGCTACATGCCGGATGGCTCGGCCATCTGCAATTTCAGCATCGCGACGACCGAGACCTGGAAAGACAAGAACAGCGGTCAGAAGCAGGAAAAGACCGAGTGGCACAACATCACCATGTACCGTCGCCTGGCAGAGATCGCCGGCCAGTACCTGAAGAAAGGCAGCTCGGTCTATATCGAGGGCCGTCTGCAGACCCGCAAGTGGCAGGACAAGAACACCGGCCAGGATCGCTACACCACCGAAATCATCGCCGATGAAATGAAGATGCTGGGCGGCCGTGGCGGCAGCGGCATGGGTGGTGGCGGTGCGGAATACGACCAGAGCGCCCCGAGCTACAACGAAGCCCCGGCAGCGCGCGGCGGCAACCAGGGCGGCGGCGCCCCGAGCGGCGGTGGCCAGCAGCGTCCGGCACCGCAAAAACCGCAGAACTTCGACGATTTCGAGGACGACATTCCGTTCTGATCGCTGACAGGTACGCAAAGCGTCCAGTCGGGGATCCCCGCTGCTGGATCAAAATGGCCCGGTATCTACCGGGCCATTTTTGTATCTGCCGTTACCATTCATCGTTCTCTAATACAGTCCGTCGCAGCAACTTGCACCGCTCACGCTGCACGGCATGCTGCAGGGTTTTGGCGAAAACCCGCTCGCCGCCCTCAACGATCCTGGAGACTTCATGCGTCGCCCCATTCGTTCCATTGCTCCTGCACTGCTCGCTGGCCTGATCGGCAGCACGGCGCTGGCCGCCGGCAACGGCTACCAGATGCCGGCCCCCGAACTGCAAGCTCTGGTCGACGCCCCGCGCGGCCCTGGCTTCTCGATCGGCCCCAAGCGCGGTGTCGCGCTGCTGACCGGCCTGCCCGGCCTGCCGTCAATTGCCGAAGTCGCCCAGCCGGAATTGAAACTCGCCGGCCTGCGCATCAACCCCAAGGCCCGTGCCGCCAGCCGCTTCGAGTTCGGCGACAGTCTGACCTTGCTGGACGTGAACACCGGTAAGACCCGTCCGGTCAGCGGCCTGCCCAAGGATCCGCGCATTGCCGATAGCGCCTGGTCTGCCGATGAGCGCTGGGTGGCATTCAGCCGCTGGGGCGACGAAGGTGTGGAACTGTGGTTGCTGGACGTACAGAAGGCCAGCGCCCGCCGCCTCCTGAATGAGCGGCTCAATGCCGTCGCCGGTAGCGGTTTTACCTGGCTCAACGGCGGCCAGAAGCTGCTGGTCCGCCTCACGCCGGCCAAGCAGGCCGCCGCCCCGGTCGCCTCCACCACGCCAAGCGGCCCGAACACTCAGGAAAGCGTCGGCGGCAAGGTATCGCAGACGCGTACCTACCCGGACATGCTGAAGACCCCGGCCGATGCCGACCAGCTCGACTGGCAGCTGCAGAGCCAGCTCGGCATCGTCAGCCTCGATGGCAAGCTCGAACGCATCGGCCCGGTCACCACCTTGCTGGGGGTATCGCCCGCCCCGGATGGCAAGCACATCCTGACCGTACAATTGCGTCGCCCCTATTCCTATATCGTGCCGATCAGTCGCTTCCCGCGACTGGTAGAGGTATGGGATGAGCACGGTAAGAAGATCAAGACGATTGCCGAACAGCCCCTGCTGGAGCGCATGCCATCGGGGAATGACGCCGTGCAGCCCGGTCCGCGTAATTTCGGCTGGCGCAATGATGCACCGGCCACCCTGTATTGGGCCGAGGCGCAGGATGGTGGCGACCCCGCCAAGGAAGCCGCGATCCGCGACAGCATCTTCCTGCAGCCGGCCCCGTTCAGCGAGGCCCCACGCAAGTTGATCGACCTCGCTTGGCGCTTCGACAGCATCGCCTGGGCGCGCAACGACCTCGCCCTGGTTGAGGAAAACTGGTGGAAGAGCCGCGACACCCGTACCTGGCGAGTCCAGCCTGGCAAGCCTGAAGCCAAGCCGGATCTACTGGTGTCCCGCAAGTCGGAAGACCGCTACGCCGATCCGGGCGAACCCTCTACCCAGCTCAACGAGTACGGCCGTCCGGTATTGCGCACCACACCGGACGGCAAGTCCCTGTTCCTGCTCGGCGCTGGCGCCAGCCCGGAAGGCGACCGTCCCTTCCTGGATCGCTATGATCTGGATACCAAGCAAAGCACCCGCCTGTGGCGTTCGGCGGCACCTTACTATGAGCGCGCCCTGGCCCTGCTGGACGACGAAGGCAAACGCATAGTCACCAGCCGCGAGGCAGCGGACGAACGCCCCAACTTCTACCTGCGCGACCTTGCCAAGGGTACGGAGCCGGTAGCCCTGACCCAGTTCCCGCACCCCACGCCACAACTGAAGGGCGTTCAAAAGCAGCAACTGCGTTACAAGCGCGCCGACGGTGTGGAACTCAACGCCATCCTCTATCTGCCACCGGGTTACGATCCCAAGCGTGATGGCCCGCGCTCGCTGCTGATGTGGGCCTACCCGCAGGAGTTCAAGACCACCGAGGCAGCGAGCCAGGTCACCGACTCGCCCTACCGCTTCAATCGCATCAGCTACTGGGGCCCGCTGGCCATGCTGGCCCGTGGCTATGTCGCGCTGGATCACCCCGCCATGCCCATCGTCGGCGTTGGGGACAAGGAACCGAACGACAGCTATATCGAGCAGTTGCAGATGGATGCCCAGGCTGCCGTGGACGAAGTCGTCCGGCTCGGCGTAACTGATCGCGACCATATCGCCATCGGTGGCCACAGCTACGGCGCCTTCATGACCGCCAACCTGCTGGCCCACACCCGGCTGTTCCGGGCCGGCATCGCCCGCTCGGGTGCCTATAACCGTACCCTGACACCATTCGGCTTCCAGGCCGAAGACCGTAACTTCTGGGAAGCCAAGTCGGTCTACCAGACCATGGCACCGTTCAACTACGCCGATCAGATCAAGGATGCCTTGCTGATGATCCATGGCGAGATGGACAACAACCCCGGTACTTTCCCGGTCCAGAGCGAGCGCATGTACCAGGCGTTGCAAGGCCTGGGTGCCACCACCCGGTTGGTGATGCTGCCCAACGAGAGCCACGGCTACCGCGCCCGCGAATCCATCCTGCACATGCTGTGGGAACAGGACCAGTGGCTGGAGAAGTATGTGAAGAACGCCAAGCCGCGTGAGGTGGGCAAGTAGACAGCACCGTCACAGCCAGCAGAAGGCCGGGCACTCGCCCGGCCTTTTTCATGGCTGGCTTTGGTACCCCGAGCGGAAGGACCCACCCATCCTGTTGATTTTATTGGGCATTCAAATCAATCAGTTCGAGCCACGGCAGCGAATCCCCTATACACTGACTTCAAGGCAAGTCCGCCCCACAAGAAATCGTCTTGTCGGCCTGCATCGCGCTTCGTACAAGTGTTGTGTCTGTTGAGCGAAACATTTCCCTCGCACGCCAACCCTGCTCACGGAACCGCACCATGCCGGGCTATCACGTCAAACACCAAACTCTCGCACTAGGCGATTCCGATTTTGTCGTCCGCTCCCTGCTTGATCGTCAGCAATACGCCGACCAGGACGGTGCTGCCGAAGCAGCCGGCATCTCCTCCGCCTCCTGGCCGCTGTTCGGTCTGGTCTGGCCTTCGGCCCGCATGTTGGCCGACGCGATGCAGACCTACGATATCGAAGGCAAGCGGGTGCTGGAGATAGGCTGCGGCCTGGCGCTGGCCAGCATGGTTATCCACCGTCGGCTGGGCGACGTCACCGCCAGCGACTGCCACCCGCTGACCGAAGGCTTCCTGATCGAAAATCTCAGGCTGAACCAGCTGCCGGCGCTCAAGTACCAGACCGGCAACTGGGGCAAGGACAATCCCGAGCTAGGCCGCTTCGACCTGATCATCGCCAGCGATGTGCTCTACGAGCGCGGCCAGCCCGAGACGCTGTCCAGCTTCATCGAACTGCACGCCAACGACGATGTTGACGTGATCATCGTCGACCCCGACCGTGGTAACCGCAATCCCTTCTGCCGACTGATGGCCAGCCAGGGCTACGTGCTCGACCTGCAGCGCGCAGCCAGACAGCAAAGCGACGGGGAGGCCTACAAGGGCCACTTCCTCAACTTCAGTCGCCGCCGGAGCGGCATCGCCACAGCCTGATCAGGCGGCCGCTACTGCGGCGAGCAGGTGCCAAACTGCTGCACTGTCGGCATACCGCGCATGAAGCTCTTCTTCAGGATCGGGCTATAGGCGCAATAGATACCCTTGTTGGTGTGGATCACCGTCACACGGTTACTGCCTTCCTGCTGTTCGCGCACTTCCAGCACCACCAGTTCACCAAGATGATTCTCGAAACTCTTGGCCAGTGCGGTCTGTATCGGTGGCGGTAGTTTGCGCAGATTGTTGGGTACCTCGCCGCGCGGCAACAAATGCTGACGCTGCTCGCCCTCTTGCTTGAGGCTACGTTCCGCATCCCGTACACCGGCCAGGGCACGCTCGGTCAGGCTCAGCGCTGCCTGCGTTTCGGATGGCGACAGGCTGACAGTCGGCTCCACCGCGGCAGGCAACGGCGTCGTCCGTATCGCTTCCGCACGCCTGACCTCGTTCGGACGCACCAGTCTGTCCGGCTTGGCCGGCAACGACGGCGGCGAGCTATCCGGCACTTTCGGCTTGGTGATCGGCTGCAGCAACTGCAGCCGGACCTCCAGTGAGGTTGGGCTGATCGCCTGATAGCGCGTCGCTTCCCGCCAGCAAAGTATCAGTGCCACATGCAGCAGCAACGATATGCCTACGGCCCAGCGGCCGGTCTTGCGCGGATAGGTTGGCGTCATGCCGCCCTGCAGTGCCATCGCTACCATTTGCACCCCGAGCCGGTCACGGCATCCTTGAGTAGCGGCACCACCGCCAGCAGGCCTGCTTCCGCATAGGCGTTGCGGCAATCCGGCCGGGCGGTTTTTTCAATCGCGGCCGCCAGCGCTGCATCGCGCGGCCGGACAGCGGACGGCGGGGCTGCTTGGCGCGCCGCCATACCCAGCGCCGGCGCCTGGCGGCGCAGGTCGCCACGCAATTGCTCGCGCAAGGCTTCGACATTCAGGTTCGGGCCGGCCGGGGATTCAAGCGGTAGCTCGGTCGAGCGACTGACGATATCCGCCGGGCGCGCCTCACCTGTCGCGATCAGGGCTCGTGGCCTTGCCGACACGCGTCGGGCGGGCCGGGCCTCAGCAGCTTGCGTACTACTGGCGGGGGGTTCCAGGTGCTGCGCACCCTTTTCTGTCTGCAAGGGCAAGAGGCGCACTTGCAAGCGCGCCAGCGCGGCACCATGTTCATGCGGAGGGCTCGTTACCCCTGCGTTGTCCCATTGCGGCCAGAACCACAGCAGCGCGGCGTGCGAGCCCAGCGAAATGAGCAAAGCCCACCTGCCGGGATGTTTCCATTTCTCCATCTTGCCCCTCCGGAATATTTTGTTGTCGCGCTCCGACCAACCCTTTTGACGGGCGTTCCGTACGGGTCTGCAATTCGATGCGCGATGCTATTATTTGGCCCTGCCTGAAAGGATCACCTCATGTTCGCCACTAGCGACCGTACCCGCAACCCCAACTACGATGAACTGGATCGCCAACTGGCCAGCCTGTTCGAGGGCGAGCGCAACTTCATCGCCAACGCGGCCCAATTCTCGGCCTTCATCTACCAGACCCTGGATGCCCTGAACTGGTCGGGCTTCTACCTCGCCCAAGGCGAAGAGCTGATCCTCGGCCCCTTCCAGGGCAAGGTCGCCTGCGTGCGCATCCCCTTTGGTCGCGGCGTCTGCGGTACCACCGCCGTCAAGCGCGAGACGGTGGTCGTCGCCGACGTCCATGCCTTTCCGGGCCATATCGCCTGCGATGCCGCCTCCAATTCGGAAATCGTGCTGCCGGTCATCCAGGACGGTCACCTGATCGGCGTGTTCGACATCGACAGCCCGGAGACCAACCGCTTCTCCGATGCCGACCGCGCGGGCCTGGAAAAACTGGTGGCGCGCTTTGTCGCCATGACAGACCGTCCCTGAGCGCATCCCGACCGGACGCCGGTGACCCACCAGGGATCGATCCGGCGCCCAGGTGCCGGCGCCCCCTACATCGCCTTGAACCGCCAGGCATAGGCCTGGCTGACCTTCAGCTTGTCGGGCCGTCCACGTACCTCCACGGAGATACGCCCCAGCTCGTCGCGACGGGCCCGCGCAATGGCGTCGGCCCGCACCACCACGCCGCGGTGTATCTGCCAGAACTGCTCCATGTCGAGACCCGCGATCAGCTCACGCAAGGGTTTGCGCACATGGGCTTCATCCTCCTGGCTGACGACCCGGGTGTACTTCTCGTCCGATTCGAAAAACAGGATCTGCTCGATCGGGAACAACTTGATCGTGTCCCCCACACTGGCACTGATCCAGCGTATGCGGTTGCCAGCCCCCACCTGTGGGCGCAGGCGCCGGTCCAGCTCGGCCATCAGTTGGCCGATCTCCGGCGCCGCCTGCGATAGCTTCAGCCGTTCCTGCAGGCGGCCCACCGCCTGCTGCAAGCGTTCGGTCGCGATCGGTTTGAGCAGGTAGTCCAGCGCGCCGGCCGCAAAGGCCTCCACCGCATACTGGTCATAGGCCGTGGTGAAAATGGCGTGGCAGCGACCGCTGACTGCATGCGCCACATCCAGGCCGGACAAGCCCGGCATGCGGATATCGAGAAAGGCCACATCGGGCCGATACTGCTCGATCGCCTCCAGCGCATCAGCACCATGCTCGCACTCGGCCAGTATCTCCAGCTCCGGCCAAGCCGCCTCCAGCATGCGGCGCAACTCGCTGCGCAGCAGGTCTTCGTCATCGGCAATGATGGCGGTGGGCATACAGTGTCTCCAGACTGCGAATTGTTATTGAGATAAAGGGATCTGTATGGTGGCGAGCACGCCACCTTCCGGCCGGGCTTTCAGCGCCAGGGAAGCCCGCTTGCCGTACAGCTCGCGCAAGCGCTCGTCGATATTGCTCAGGCCTATGCCGCTACCGGAGGTATCCCCGCCAAACCCCACCCCGTCGTCGCTGACACTCAGTGCCAGATAAGGCTCCCCTTCCAGGGTCAGACGTGCGGCGTGGACCTCGATATGACCGGCACCGATCTTGGGCTCTATCCCGTGCTTGACCGCGTTCTCCACCAGCGAGATCAGCAACAGCGGCGGCACGGGCAAGTCCGCCAACCCCGGCTCGATCTCCACGCTGTAGCTCAACCGTGGAATACGCGCCCGCATTAGGCCAAGATAGGCCTTGGCGGCATTCAACTGGGCGGATAGGCAGGCCTGCGCACTGCTGCCATCACTGCGCAACTGCGGGATGGTGGCGCGCAGGTAGTCCACCAGGTTGTCGATGATGGCCGTTGCCCGCTGCGGGTCGGAACTGACAGCCGAGCGTACACCGGCGAGGGTATTGAACAGGAAATGCGGCTCGATCTGCGCCGCCAGCACGGAAAGCCGGAGCTCGGCCTCGTTGCGTGCAGCCTTCGCACGTTGCAGCTCTTGTTGCCGCAGCGCAGCAGCTACCCGCCCCCGCTGGCGGAAATAGCCGATCAGGTGCCAGCCCCCGCCCAGCCAGAACATGAACACATAGACCCCACCCCTGGCGACAAAGCGGCCGATCAGGGTGCCCACCTGGATACCCTGCTGATAGGCATGCTCTCGCTCGTCCACCGCCTTGGCCGCGACTGGCTGGGGTGGTGCGTCGGGTTCGGCCGGCTTCTGCTCACCCCCCTTGAGCGAGGCCTTGCCGCCGAACTCGAACGCCAGCTCGACGGTCCCGTCTCCCAGCAGCAAGGCCTTTGCCAGGTAGCGGCCTCCGGTCTCCACCGCATCGCTCAACAAGACCCCGCCCAGGATGATGGCAACCAGCGCATAACCTTCACGATTCGCCGGCCAACCGCGCCGGCGCAGCCAGACAGCCACGCCGGGACCGACCGTGATCAAGGACACGGTACTGAGCGAAATGGAAATGAACGGCACCCAGAAAACACGCCAGTCCCCCTCCGCTCCCATGCGTATCAGCACGGTCGCCACGCCCAGCACCAGCACGATCAACAACAGAGGGAGCGTCCGGTAGCAGTACCACGGCCAGCTGAAGATCGGATAGTTGCGCGCCCGCGCCAGCCAACCGGCTATCTGCGCCGAGACTTCGGCTGGCAACGGCTGGTCCAGCAGGCGACCTGGCTCTGTCGATGTGGCAACACGATCCATCGGAAAACCCACTGTTCGATATATAAGTGCTGCGAGGATAGGGCTTCCCGTCACGCAACGGCAAAGTCGCGATGAAACCGCGGCAAACGAGGACGAAAACCGTCGCAGACGGCATGAAACCTGCAGGGTGCAGACAACAAAAAGCCCCGCCTATGAACGGGGCTCTTTGGGTACGGATGGGCTGGGCCTCAACCGTTGTCGTGGATTTCCAGCTTGTAGCCGACCTTTAATGCCGAAGCCTTGTTGCCCACCTTGTTCCACTTGCGCAGGTCAGCGACGCTGACATCGTGCTTGCGGGCGATGGTGTCAAGCGTATCGCCACGGCGCACCACGTACTTGACGGTCTTTGCACCACCGCGGGTTTCAACCTTGGCCTGGCGCAGGCCGGGCTTGCTGTCTACATCGCGCAGTATCAGCTTGCGCCCCACCTCGACCTTGTTGGTCTTGAGCCCGTTGATCTTCTTGAGCTGCTCGGCGCTGACACCGTGGCGGTTGGCGATCGAGAACAGGGTATCGCCGCGCTTGACGGTATAGCTTGCCGATACCGCCGTGACCACGGTCACCGGATCGACCGGCTGCCCGGCGCCGACGATCAATGCCGCCAGGTTCTGCCGCTCGCTGACATCGACGCTGTCACGGATCGGTACCAGGATGGTCTGGCCGTTGGCCGCACGCGCACCGCTGAGCTTGTTGACGTCGCGCAGCTCGGCGACCGGGATGCCGAACTTGCCGGCAATGGCCTCCAGCGATTCGCCACGCTTGGTGACATAGGGTTGCCAGGACAGCAGCGGCTTGTCATAGCTTTGCAGGTTGCGCTCGAAAGCGTCCACCTTGTCCACCGGCAGCAGGAGCTTGCGGTCATCCTTGTGGGCGAACACCGGCCGGATCAGGCCAGGATTGAGCTGCAGCAGCTCCTCGACCGTCGTGCCGGCGAGCTTGGCCGCCAGTTGCAGGTCCATGTGCTTGCCAGTCGAGACGGGCTGGAAATAGGGCTGGTTGGGCATGGCCGGAATACTCAGGCCATAAGCTGCAGGATTGGCGATGATATTGCGCACGGCCAAGAGCTTGGGCACGTAGCTTTCGGTCTCGCGTGGCTTGCGGATGGTGTCGAAATCGTCATCCATGCCGCGGGCGCGGGTCTTGGCCAGCGCACGGCCTACGCCACCCTCGCCCCAATTGTAGGCCGCCAGGGCCAGTTGCCAGTCCCCGAATAGATTGTAGAGATCCTGCAGGTAGTCGAGCGCGGCGTAGGTAGCGGCCATGACATCCTGCCGGCCGTCGTACCACCAGGTACGTTCCAGGCCATAGCGCTGGCCGGTCGACGGAATGAACTGCCACAGGCCGGACGCCGAAGCATGCGACTCGGCCTTGGGAATGAAGGCGCTTTCCACGATAGGCAGTAGCGCGATCTCGGTCGGCATACCACGCTTCTCGACTTCGCCAACGATAAAGTACAGATAGCGGCGGCTACGTTCCACAACGCGCTGGATGTACTTGGGATTGTTGGCGTAGAAACGCTCCTGCGCCCGGACGGCCGGACTGTCCGATTCTTCCATCTTGAAACCCTGGCGCACCCGGGCCCAGAGGTCGGTCTGGTCAGCGGGAGCGATCAGGGGTGAGGTCGGTTCTGTGGCCACCGGCAGGTCGGTGACCGGCAGGGACAAGGGGGTCGCCTGCGGCTGCGGGCTGGTCGTCTCGACCGCCGGCAGCACCGTCTCGTCAGCCTGGCTCAGCGGCGCAAACAGGGCGGCGATCAAGGCAAACAAGGGGGCGATGCGGAATTGGATTTTTGGCATGGGCAACAATGAAAAAGGCGTGTCGCAACGAAATGAAAACGCGGGGACACGCCATATTGGAAACTGCCGCGATGGTAGGGCGGCAAACTGCCAGCGTCAATCAAAAATGCCTTATGAATCAATATGGAATCGCGGCATCAGCCGGCGCATACTCAGGCAGCATAACGCGATCCGCAGCATTGACCGATCGTCGATTCGAAAAGTTCGGCCCGGTCATCCGCCGCACTCCCCGCTCAACATCGGCGCGGCCTGCCATGCTATCGGAACTGGTCCTTCCAGCGCCGCAGGGCGGCAAACACCGCGACCGGCCCATCATCCTCCGCCCCTTGCCCGCGCGCCGCCGCCTGTACCGCCGGCACGGCCCAGCGCAGAAAGGGATTGGTCGATCGCTCAAGGCCGATGTGGCTGGGCAGGGTGGGCTCCATCCGCTGCCGACGGGCTTCGTCGGCCTGGCTGCGCGCCAGCAGCGCGGAATTGTCCGGCTCAACCGCCCTGGCAAAGCGCTGGTTGGACAAGGTGTACTCATGGGTGCAACAGACCAGCGTCTCATCCGGCAGCGCCGCCAGCTTTGCCAGCGACCGTTGCATCTGCTGGGCCGTGCCTTCGAACAACCGTCCGCAACCACAGGCGAACAAGGTATCGCCGCAGAACAGCGCCCCTTCGCCATGATAAGCAATATGGTCCAGCGTATGCCCCGGCACGGCCATCACTTCGAAGGCCAGGCCGATATCCGCCAGCAACAGCCGCTGTCCGTCTGCTACCGCATGGTCGACCACGGCGATGCTGGCGGGGCCATAGACCGGGCAGGCCCATTGCTGGACCAGCTCGGCCACGCCTCCGGTGTGGTCGCCATGATGGTGGGTCAGCAGAATGGCGACCAGTCGCAGATTCAGGGCGGCAAGCCGCTCGGCAACCGGTGCAGCCTCGCCTGGGTCGACGACGATCGCCAGGCCGTCGTGCTGCAACAGCCAGACATAGTTGTCCTGCAGGATAGGAACAGGCAGGATGGATAGCATGATTATCTCCGATGAATATGGCTTGCCGGCTCCGGCACAATTCGCCCACTGGCTGACCAGCCCGCTGGGCCAGTATGTGCTGGAACGCGAGCAGGCTTTCTTCGAACGGGCCGTAGCCGATGTATTCGGTTACTACGCCGTGCAGCTCGAGCTGCCAGCCTTCGATCTGCTGGACGCCAACCGCATGCCGACCCGTTTGACCGCCGGCCTGTCGGACGGTTGCCAGCTCGCTTGCGATCCCGCCCAGCTCCCTTTCCCGGCGGCCAGCGTCGACCTGCTGGTGCTACCACATACGCTGGACTTCCATACCGATCCCCGCCTAGTGCTGCGAGAGGCCGAGCGCGTCCTCGTGCCGGAGGGCCGCTTGATGCTGACCGGCTTCAATCCCTGGAGTCTGTGGGGCGCGACACGCCTCGGCAAGCGTAAATCCGGCACGCCCTGGCAGGCCCAGTTCCTCGGCCTGCCACGCGTCAAGGACTGGATGGCGCTGCTGGGGTTTGAACTCGAAAGCAGCGGTGTCTGCTGCTATGCGCCACCGCTGACCCACAGCCGCTGGCGCGACCGTTTTGCTTTCATGGAAACCGCAGGCGGTCGCTGGTGGCCGGTGGGTGGTGGCGTCTACTGCCTGGAAGTCGTCAAGCGTGTACGCGGCATGCGGCTGATCGCGCCAAGTTGGAAGAAAGCCCGCAGCCGGGTCCGCCAGGTTGCCGTCGCAGTACCGGACCGACATAGCCCACACCAGAACTGATTCCCCTCAAGCCTAGCGGCCGTGCTCCGCACGCCAGGCCTGTACCGCCGGCCCGATCCCGCTCAGCCGGTCCATCCGCAGGACCTGCTCCGGCAAGCGCTTGAGTGCAACAGCACCGGCGCCCCCCAACCAAAGCTCGACCGCCTTGGGCAGACGTTGTCGCAGGCTGCTTACGAGTTCGCTCGCCTCCCGGGTCGGGAACGTGGATGAAATCGAGATCGCCAGCACATCGCAACCCAGTTCGCAGGTCGCCTCGGTCATGTCATCCAGCGGCAGCGACACGCCCAGCGACCAGGTCTGGCAGCCATTCATGCGGAGCATGGCCTCCACCATCAGGAGGCCCAGGCCATGCTGCTCCCCGGCCGGGGTGGTCAGCAGCACCCGCGGCGGCGAGAGCGGCTGGTGGAGGGCGTTGATGGCCATGCGCACCGTCTGCGAAATCAGTTCCACATAGGCATGCTCCTGCCAGGCGCCGATCTCCCCGGAAAACCAGGCCTCCCCTACTCGCGTATTGGCGATAGGCATGAACTCGGCCACGAAATCCCGCAGGCCGCGCACGACGAGCTCACCTTGCAGATAAGCCTGCACCGCGCCCAGGTCGCGCTCCATCAGGCAACGCACCAGGGGATCGAGATCAGCCGGCGCATCGGCCGCCTGACTGCCGCGGCTGATACGTTCCAGCAGCTGTGCCAGCTCCGCGGCTTCGCTGCGTACGATCTTGCTGGGGCGCAGCCCCCGGTCGAGCAACCGTCGTACCAGTCTCAGCTTCTCCACCTGTTCGGGCGGATAGACCCGGTCTCCCTGCTCATCGCGAGCGGGCAGCGGAAAGCCGTAGCGGCGTTCCCAGATCCTCAGCAGTTCCTTGCTCAGGCCTGTTTCACGCTCGACCGCACTGATGTTCAACCCCAGGGAATAGTCAGCTTGCATGGTGTGTTTGAACGGATAGGAAGGAAGTTATCCACACATAATAACGCCGAACGCTTATGTATGTTTGTCTCTCGGCAACAGTACCCGGCGCGGTCCTGTTGACAAGTGCAGAACCTCGCTACAATGCAGCGGATTCCGGCGACTCCCGCCGCCGGGGCAACGATACCAACATGGGAGGTGACAATGCATCACAAGCCACAATGGCTGGCGTTCACGCTGGCTTTGGCGCTGCCCCTGGCCGCGCACGCAGTAACCGGCAATGCGGAAGCCGGCGCCAAGAAAAACTCGATGTGCGTAGGCTGCCACGGTATTCCTGGCTACAAGACAGCCTATCCCGATGTCTATCAGGTGCCCAAGATCGGCGGGCAGCATGCCGAATACCTGGCCGCAGCCCTGCAAGGCTACAAGACCGGGTCGCGCAAGCATCCCACCATGACCGGCATCGCCGCGCAATTGTCCGAACAGGACATTGCTGATCTCGCCGCCTACTACGCCGCCAAGAAGTAAGGGGAGCGACATGAACCACATCACACGTCTCACCCTCGTACTGCTGGCTGCGGGCGGACTGACCGTCCAGGCAGCCGACCTGGCAGCCGGCCGCGCCAAGGCGGAGCAAGTCTGCGCAGCCTGCCACAATGTCGACGGCAACAGCACCAACCCGCAGTACCCGGTGCTGGCAGGCCAGCACATGGACTATCTGCGCAAGTCGCTCAAGGACTACCAGACCGGCGCGCGCAGCAACGCCATCATGGCGCCCATGGCTCAGGCACTGTCCAAGGCCGACGTCGAGAACGTCGCCGCCTGGTTTGCTTCGCAGCAAAGCAAGCTGAACATGCAAAGATAAAGAACGTGCGAAAGCGGGTACCGTCGTCGGTACCTCCTGATCACGCAACCTTGGAGCAATCCCCCGACGGGCCGGTCTGACTGGCCCGTTTCATATTGCTGGACATGCCACATATGCACACTGTCGAAGCCCCTCGGCTGAGCAACCCGCAATTGATCGTCCGCTTGGGCCAGCCCGAAGACGCCGATGCCCTGCAAGCCTTCCTGCTGGCCAATCGCAACGCCTTTGCGCCGGTCGAACCCCGTCGGCCGGAGAATTTCTACAGCCTGGAATTCTGCCTGATGCGCCTGGCGCTCAACCGCAGTCACTACCAGGAAGGGCGTAGCGTCAGCCTGCTGGTGCTTGAGCCGGACAACCGCACCGTGATCGGCACCATCAACTTCACTAACCTGGTCGGCTATCCTTACCATGGCGCCACCCTGGGCTACTCACTCGCGCAGAGCCACTGGGGACGCGGGCTGATGCAGCAGGCCCTGCAACTGGCGCTGGACTGGATATTTGCTGCCCACAATCTGCATCGCATCACCGCCAACCATCTGCCGGACAATGAGCGCAGCAGCCGCCTGCTGGCCAAGCTCGGCTTCCGGCGCGAGGGCTACGCGCCGGACTACCTGCTGATCGACGGTGTCTGGCGCGACCATGTACTGACCGCGTTGACCAACGAACAATGGCTTGCGCGGGACCAGTCGGCCGGCCTGGTATGGCAGGGTAACGGACAGCAATCCTCCATTTGAAGGATGGTCGGCGCGGGCAAGCCTCAGTAAGCTGGCGACCTTTTGCCGGCCGGACCGGCAGGCATGAGGAAGGAAACCCACATTCCACCTCGAAATCCTGACCGTATGGCGGCGGAACCACATAGCTGGCCGCGTATCAGAGAATAATCATTCAGCTCTCGATCAAAGAAGAGCTCGGCAGCGCAGTCGCCAGATCCCACCCGGAGGTGAGCATGCTAGACGGGCTGACACAGCTCTTCACCAGCCAGGGGTTCATCCCCCACGGTTATTGTTTCGCCTGGTCCTCCTCGCTGCTGTGGACCTATGTGTTTGCCAATGCGGCCATCGGCCTCGCGTACTTCAGCATCCCGCTCGCATTGGTGGTGCTGATACGTCGTCGCAAGGACCTGCGCTTCAACCGCATGGCATCGATGTTCGCCGCCTTTATCCTGGCCTGCGGCACTACCCACTTTCTCGACATCATCACCATCTGGCAGCCGCTCTACTGGCTGGATACCTGGGGAAGGGTAGTCACCGCGACCATCTCGCTGGTGACGGCCATTGTGCTGTGGCGCTCCATCCCCAGCATCCTGGCAATTCCCAGCCCTCGCCAACTGGCCGACGCCAATATCCAGCTCTCCGAGGAAATCGCCGTCCGCAAAGACAAGGAAACCGAACTCAAGCACAGCGAAGAGCAGTTGCGCCTGCTGTCCGAGAACCTGGAAGCCAAGGTCATCGAACGCACGGCAGAGCTGGCCGACGCCAACGCCCGTCTGCAAGCTGAGGTCACCGATCGGCAGCGCATGCAGAACGAGCTGCAGGTGCTCAATCGAAAGCTTGAGGAATCGCTGCGGCAGCAGGCGGCGCATTCCAATGAGATGGAACAGCTCAACAAGATGGGCGACCTGATGCAAAGTTGCGTGTCGGTGCAGGAGCTGACCCAAGTCATGTGCAACTTCTCCGCCGGCTATCTCGAAGCACCCGCCGGAGCGGTCTACCTGCTTGACGAGGAGGCCGGCCTCGCTGCCATGGAAAGCCAGTGGGGTGCCATGCCGGAGGTGGAAAAGGTCTTTCCACCGGCTGGCTGCTGGGCCTTGCGGCGCGGGCAGATCCATCCTACCGATCCGCTACAGCAGAACCTGCACTGCCAGCACGTCAGCGATGACAGCAACCATGTCTGCATCCCGCTGATTGGCAACGGCGAGACTCTGGGCCTCTTGCATTTGCGCAATCCCCGCGGCTTGCACGACCAGGCCTTTCTCGACGGCGTGGCCAAGCGTGCGGCACTGGCGCTGGTCAGCCTCAAAGCGCGCGAGGCCCTGTTCAACGAAGCCACCCACGACCCGCTGACCAACCTATACAACCGGCGCTACCTTGATGGCGCGATGGACGACGCCGAGAAGCGCGCCCGCCGTGGCAATCGTTCCGTCGGCCTGATGATGCTGGACCTCGATCATTTCAAATCGGTCAACGACACCTACGGGCATGAAGTCGGCGATCAGGTACTGCGGGAATTCGCCGCCCAGCTGCGCACCAGCCTGCGCTCCGGGGATGTTGCCTGCCGTTACGGCGGCGAGGAGTTCACCGTGCTGCTCAACGGCGCCTCGCTGGCCGCCACTCGGCAGCGTGCCGAGCAGTTCCGGCAGGCGGTGGAGAAGATACGTATTCCTTACCAGAACAAGGTACTGACACTCACGGTCTCGATCGGCATCGCCGCATTTCCCGAAGATGGCCACACGCTCAGCGACGTCCTGCACGCTGCCGATGAAGCGCTGTACTTTGCCAAGCACCATGGTCGTAATCGCGTCGCAGCCGCCAACGAAGCCAGCAAGAACCAGGAAAGCGAGCCCGCGGCCTGACCGGCGGACTCACTACACCGGACCGGGACAAGCTGCTCGCCACCGGTCCGCCGTTACCAGCATCAGTTGGTCTTGAACACCACCGCCTTGTAGCTGTTCGCCGCCCCTACCAGCGCGAAGTTGTAGGCGCCACCGGCCACCAGGGTATCGGTCGTCAGCTGCGCCAGGGCAGCGCCGTTGCTGCTCGCGTTGTAGGTGATCGGGTAGGACAGCACATCCAGATCGATCGCGGCCGAACGACTACCGGCAGCCAGATTGCTCAACAGTGGCTGGTAGTTCACGACCGCATCCACCAGTGGCTGGTCTGAAGTCGCGTTGATGAAGCGGCCGCGTACCCGGCTGCTCGACACGGCCAGATTGCTGTCCTCGAATACCAGGCCGCTAGCCGCGCCGGAAAGGCCGCTGGAGAACAAGGTGTAATCGCGTCCTGGCTGGAAGGTCTGCTGCTGGTTGATGAAAGCACTGCCGGTGCTCTCGTTGCTGAACGTCAGCGCATGCGTGCCTGCGGGCTGGATCACGTAGTTG
Source organism: Chitinimonas naiadis (assembly GCF_054780835.1). Taxonomy (NCBI): domain Bacteria; kingdom Pseudomonadati; phylum Pseudomonadota; class Betaproteobacteria; order Neisseriales; family Chitinibacteraceae; genus Chitinimonas; species Chitinimonas naiadis. The sequence continues at coordinate 141,073 of NZ_BAAGVO010000009.1, forward strand.
GTCACGCCACCGAAGGGAACGGACTGATAGGCCGCGGTGCCATCCAGCGACACTCGGGTGCCGGTCACATCCGGGCTGCCCTGTACCACGCGCAGACGGCTGAGCGTATTGGGCACGATCTTGGCCGAGCCGTCATCCGGCTTGATCAGCATCACGGTCGGCAACTGGCTGCTGCCCAGCGTGTGCAACACCAGGGTATTAGCACTGTTGTCGAAGGTCAGGCTGCTGTCGAAGACCACGGTCTTGGTCCCGGACAAGGTCAGCCGTATGCGGTAGGTCCCCGTTGCAGTCTCGCTACTGTAGGCCGACATGCTGCCAGCCGCATAGGCATAGACCGTCGGACTGAGGCTGCTCAGGTCGTCGCCTGTACCGGTGACATACAGGTCATAGCCCGGCAGGTTATCGGCCGCCAGCAAGGTACGGACCACGAACTTGCCACTGCTCACGCTGTAAGCCTCGTCGGTGAAGGTGGCGTACTTCATGCCGATGGCCGTGCCGTAAAGATAGGTGGTGCTATGGCTCTTCTGGGCCGGTGACAGGGTGAAGGTACCCAGCAGCACATTGCTCGCACTATTGATATTGACGGTATAGCTACCCCACTCATTGTCCTGATAGCTGCTGGACTGCTCGAAGGCGAGGCCGCTGAACTTGGTCGTATCGCTGAACAGGACGTTGACCGTAGCCTGGTCCGTCATCAGGTTCACGAATCGCAGATTGGCGTGGATGCTGTCGTCACCGCTCTTGAGCCCGTTGCAAGCAGTCAATCCCACCGCACCCAGCATACCCAGCGCCAGCCCCAGGCTGGCCAAAGTGGACCTTCTTTGCATCAACTGCTCCCTATCTTTCAACCATGCGACGCCTGCCATTCAGGCGCGATCGGGGGCCGACGATAAGGGGCAGTTGTTCGCCAAGTATGTGGCGAACGTGGCTCGCTGTTACAAGCTGTAAGAAGTCTTGCTGGTGCGCTTCAGCGCGCGCGGAGCCTGGATCGACCTACCGGCCCGACAAGGCCGCGCGGTACAGGTCCAGATAATGCTGAGCCGGACCGGCCCAGCCAAAGTGCTGCTGCATGGCCTGCCGACGCACCTCACGCCAATGCTGAGGCTTGGCGTGCAGGACAAAACCGCGCCGGACGGCTGCGTCGAAATCAGCCTGGCTGAAGCGTTCGAACACCAGCCCGGTCGCCGTACGGGCGGCAAGGTTTTCCAAGGAGCAATCCTGCACAGTATCCGCCAACCCACCGGTACGGCGAGCCAGCGGCAGGGCGCCGTAGCGCATGCCATACATCTGGGTCAGTCCACAGGGTTCGAAACGGGATGGGACCAGTACCACATCGCTGCCGGCAAAGATCCGGTGCGATAGCGGCTCGTCAAAACCCAGCCGCACCACCACCCGGCCTGCGTATTGCTGCGCCAGCGCGCGGAAACCCTGCTCCAGTTCAGGGTCGCCACTACCCAGCACCACCAGTTGCCCGCCTTGATCCAGCAGGGCCTGCGCACCCGCCAGCACCAGGTTCAGCCCTTTCTGCTCGGTCAGGCGGCTGACCACACCGAACAGCAAGGCCGTCGGCTCGGCCGCCAACCCAAGTTCAGCCTGCAATGCCGCCTTGCAGCGCGCCTTGCCGATAGGCCGTTCGGCATCGAAATGCCCCGGCAGGGTCGGGTCGCTTGCGGGATCCCACAGGGATTCATCCACGCCATTCAATATGCCGCTGAGCACCGTTGCCCGATGCCGCAACAGGCCGTCGAGGCCGCAGCCATGTTCGGGGGTCTGGATTTCCTCGGCATAGCTCGGACTGACCGTCGCGATCCGGTCGCTGTAATACAGACCAGCCTTGATAAAGGACACCTGGCCATGAAACTCCAACCCATCGAGGTGGAAGAACTCGGCTGGCAGGCCCAGCTCCGCATAGCTGCTTGCCGGGAAGGTGCCCTGGTAAGCCAGGTTGTGCACCGTGAACACACTGGCCACCGGCTTGCGGCCATCTCGCACGGCGATCTGCCGCAGATAGGCGGGAACGAGCCCGGCATGCCAGTCATGCCCATGCACAACGGCCGGCCGCCAGTCCGCAGCCAACCCCTCCGCCAACTGGGCCGCCGCCCAGGCCAGCAGGGCGAAGCGACGATGGTTGTCAGGGTAAGGATGCTGGTCGGCATCGGCATATGGATTACCAGTACGGTCGAACAGACCAGGGGCATCGATCACATAGGCCACCAAGCCATTGGGCAGCTTTCCCTGCCAGAGCGTGGCCGTGCTCGCACCGAACAGGCGCGGCAGCGAGCCGATAGCCCGGGCATCCATCAGGCCTGCCCGTATGGCGGGAAAACCGGGCAGCAACACACGGGCATCGACGCCCAGCGCCACCTGCGCCTCGGGAAGCGCGCCTACCACGTCGGCCAGCCCGCCGGTCTTGAGCAGCGGATAACATTCAGCGGCGACGTGAAGGATATTCATCAAATCAACGGTTCCCTGCAAAAACGTGGCGGATACGAATAAGGGATTGCGGCATAGCAGCGCTTCAGACCTTGAGCCCGACCAGCATCTCGCGGGTAATCAATACCACGCCGCCCTCGCTGCGGTAAAAGCGCTTGGCATCCCGGTCGGGGTCCTCGCCCACGACCAGCCCTGCGGGAATCTTGCAGCCACGGTCTATCACCACCTTTTTCAGACGCGCGCCTTGCCCGACTTCCACATCCGGCAACAGCACGGCCTGGTCGATCACGCAATGGGCATGGACACGGACCTTGTTGAACAGCACCGAGTTGGTGACCTGCGCCACCGAAACGATACAGCCGCCAGACACGATGGTGTTGTAGACCCGGTGCTCGCCACCAGCGTCCTGCACGAATTTCGCCGGCGGCAACTGCTCCTGATAGGTCCAGATCGGCCAGTTGCGGTCGTACAGGTCGAGCTCGGGCGTAATGGATGCGAGGTCGAGATTTGCCTCCCAGTAGGCGTCGATCGTCCCGACATCGCGCCAGTATGGCTGGGCATGCGGGTAGCTTGAGACCGACGACAGGCCGAAGGGATGGGCCACCGCCTTGCCGGCGGCGACCGCGGCAGGGATCAGGTTCTTGCCAAAGTCATGCTCACTTTTGGCATCCTGGATATCGTCTTCCAGCAAGCGATACAGATAGTCGGCATCGAAGATGTAGATGCCCATGCTGGCCAGGGCCATGTCCGGCCGATCCGGCATGGCGGGAGGGTGCTCCGGCTTCTCCACGAAGTCGACGATCTTGCGTTGCGCATCGACAGCCATGACACCAAAGGCGCTGGCCTCGGTCAGCGGCACCTCGATACACGCCACGGTGACACCCCCCTTCACACCCAGGGCCTCGAGGCTCTTGACGTGATCGAGCAGCATGCGCGCATAGTCCATCTTGTAGATATGGTCGCCCGCGAGGATCACCACATACTCGGGTCGATAGCTGCGAACGATGTCGAGGTTCTGATAGACCGCATCCGCCGTACCGCGGTACCAACTGTCCTCATCGACGCGCTGCTGGGCCGGCAACAGGTCGATGAATTCGCCCATCTCCGAACGGAACATGGCCCAGCCCCGTTGCAGGTGACGCAACAGGGAGTGGGATTTGTACTGCGTCACCACCCCGATGCGTCGTATGCCGGAATTGAGGCAGTTGGACAGCGCAAAATCGACGATACGGAACTTGCCACCGAAATAGACCGCCGGTTTCGCACGCTTGTCGGTCAGCTGCTTGAGCCGGGAGCCGCGGCCGCCCGCCAGTACCAGGGCAATGCTCCGACGCGGCAGTTGCCGTGCAATGATCAGATCATCCACTTCCATCCCCTACCCTCTATTGGTAGCCCGCCTACGCCGAACGACGCTATCGGGCGCTAGCCGCTGATTGTGTTCTCATCTACAGCATAGGCAGTCATGTCTCACCGCGAAACGCCAACGCACGATTTGCCTGCAGGACGGATCAAGACGGACTCGGCCGATAGCCAACCTTCGTCAAGAGCAGGCCGATCAGTTAGCCGGACATACAAGACCACCCGTATGTAGACCGACCATCAGGTCACCACATCAGCCCGGGAGCGACCGGTACGTGCGGTGATGCCGGCCAACTCTTCGGCCGCCGCGATGACCTGCGCCAGCGCAGCCTGGGTGGGTTGGTGATGCGTGCTCACATCGTCGGAATAACGCTCCAGGTACACCCGCAGAGTCGCCCCTTCGGTTCCGGTCCCGGACAAGCGAAACACCATCCGTGCGCCGCCGTCGAACTCGATGCGCACGCCCTGTTTCTCGCTTAGCGAACCGTCTACCGGATCCACATAGGCAAAATCATCCGCCAGCCCGACGGTCAGGCCTTGAAATACCTGGCCCGGCAAACCGACCAGTTGGTCGCGCAGGGCGGCCATCAACTGATCACCCACTTCCTGCGGCAAGCCTTCGTAGTCGTGGCGCGAGTAGAAGTGCCGGCCAAACTCCGCCCAGTGCGCGCGCACGATCTCGCCGACCGACTGCTGCCTGACTGCCAGCAGATTGAGCCAGGCCAGCGCCGCCCAGACACCATCCTTCTCGCGCACATGGTTGGCGCCGGTGCCGTAGCTTTCCTCGCCACACAACGCGATACGGCCGGCATCGAGCAGGTTGCCAAAGAACTTCCAGCCGGTCGGTACTTCATAGCAATCGAAGCCGCGCACCCGGGCTACCGCATCGACCGCACGCGAGGTCGGCATGGAACGCGCCACGCCGGGCAAGCCATCACGGAACTGCGGTAGCAAGGTCGCGTTGGCCGCCAGCACGGCCAGGCTATCGGACGGCGTCACCACGAAATCACGGCCCAGGATCATGTTGCGGTCCGCGTCACCATCGAAGGCAGCGGCAAAATCGGGCGCCGTTGCGCCACGCATGGCGGCAACCAGCTCTGCGCAATAGACAGGATTCGGGTCCGGATGCCCACCACCGAAGTCCGGTTGTGGGGCCGCATTGCGCACGCTGTTGATCGGCGCACCCAATATGTCTTCGAACAGGCTGACGGCGTACGGGCCACCTACCGCATGCAGGGCATCAAAACGGGCACGATGTCCCGACCTGAGCCAGCGACGGATCGCCTCGAAGTCAAAAAGCTGCTGCATCAACGCCGCATAGTCGGCAACCGGATCGACTACTTCCACCCGCATGCCGTCCAGCACGCTCTCACCGAGCTGTGCCAGGTCGATATCGGCGGCATCGTTGATCGCGTAGGCGGCCAGGCGCTGCGTTTCCGCGTAAATGGCATCGGTCAATTGCTCATTGGCCGGCCCACCGTTGGCCGCATTGAACTTGATGCCAAAGTCACCGTCCGGCCCACCAGGATTATGCGAGGCCGACAAGATGATGCCGCCGGCAGCACCTGCGCTACGGATCAGATGCGAGGCCGCAGGGGTCGACAACAAACCATGCCGTCCGACCAACACGGTAGCTACGCCATGCGCCGCCGCCATCTTCAGGATGGTCTGGACCGCGACGTCATTGTGGTAACGGCCATCGCCGCCCAGTACCAGGGTCGCACCGCGCAACGCCGGAACGGCATTGAAGATCGCCTGGACGAAATTCTCCAGGTAGCCGGCTTGCTGAAATACGGTGACCTTCTTGCGTAGGCCCGAGGTGCCGGGCTTCTGCCCCGAGATCGGATGAGTAGTGATCGTCTTGCTTGTCATGGTAAGTCCTAGACTGTCCGGCCGCGGCGCATGGCGCCCCGGCCCGAGTCCGTTGATGGAATGCATCCCGTCGCACCGGCAAAGCCTGGGCGCGGTCGAGGCGGTCACAGGGATTATCGCCCCGCCCAGCGTCTTCGGTTCCGGATTTTATGGCCGACCATTGCCGAGCCCGACCCGGCAATCCCGGCGTTGCCAGCAAAGATTCACACGATCACAACATTAGCCGTGTTGAATATAACCAACACCTATGATCGGAGCTTTTTGATAGCAGAAAACATCAAGATGACGGAATAGCCCGGTCAATGCTGGCGATATACCCCGCCGCCCCCGCTTTTCGGCAATCGGGCTGAAATAATATATTTGGCATTTATTCATAATGCATACGATGCTTGCAAAGGGAAGCCCCGGCTTTCCACAGTACCGGGCATAAGCGCTGAAACGGCACAATTCTCATATTCGGGGTCAATCCGCCATGGGGTCGCCAAGCGACCTGTATATCTGGCCAGGGATAGAGACTCCGCCATCGCCAAACGTGGGCGATGCGACCGAATTCAATCAGTTGGGATAGCGAAAATGAAAGCAGCACTGTGGAGTGGTTTGCTTGCGGCCTCCTTGTTTGCGCAAGCGGAAACCGGTGTTACCGATAGCGAGATTGTGCTGGGCCAGTCGGCCGCCATGAGTGGCGCCGCCGGGGAACTGGGCAAGGGCGTCAATCGTGGTGCCAAGGCCTACTTCGACCAGATCAACAAGAAGGGCGGCATCAATGGCCGCAAGATCCGTCTTGTCACGCTGGACGATGGCTACGAGCCGGACCGTGCTGCTGCCAACACCAAGAAGCTGATTGAATCGGAGCAGGTCTTCGCCCTGTTCGGCTATGTCGGCACACCAACCTCCAACGCATCATTGCCGCAGGTCAACCAGGCTCGCATCCCCTTCATTGCCCCGTATACCGGCGCTGACAGCCTGCGCAACCCGTTCAACCGCTATGTCTTCAACGTCCGCGCCAGCTATCGCGACGAAGCGGAAGAAATTGCCAGCTCCATGGCCAAGCTCGGCATGACGACGATCAATATCTTCTACCAGGACGACGCCTACGGTCAGTCCGGCCTCAAGGCCATGCAGGATGCCGCCGCCAAGTACAAGATCACGATCAACGCCCTGGCCACGGTAAAGCGTAATAGCGTCGATGTCGCCCGCGCCGTGGACGAACTGGTCGCCAAGAAGCCGGCCAACGCGGTCTTCATGGTCACCGCCTACAAGTCGAGTGCCGCCTTCATCACCGCCGCCCGCGCCCGCAGCTTTATCGGCCCGTTCTACAACGTCAGCTTTGTCGGCACCGAAGCCCTGGTCAACGAGCTCAACAAGGACGGTAGCGGTGTCATGGTCTCGCAGGTCATGCCTTCGCCCTACAACGCCATCAAGCCGGTCGCACTGGACTATCAGAAGGTCCTGAAAGCTGCCGAAGTCGAGAGCGTCGACTACCCCAGCATGGAAGGCTATCTCGGCGCCCGCGTCCTGGTGGAAGGTCTCAAGCGTGCTGGCCGCGACCTCACGCGCGACAAGCTGATCAATGCGCTGGAAGGCCTCGGCGACTACGACCTCGGTGGCTTCCGGGTCAAGTTCTCGGGCAGCAGCCATAACGGTTCGCAATTCATCGACATGACCGTGCTCGACAGCACCGGCAAGATACGCAGCTGATCCCGCACCGCAGGTGTCCCTTCCGGGATGCCTGCCTGCCCTACAGCGCCCGGCCTCCGCCGGGCGTTGTCGTTCCTGCCGGTAGTATTGCCATCGGCAGCCACCCTGTCAGCCAAAAGCGGGCTAGGCCGTTATGCAACTGTTACCACTACTTACATACCCGGCGTCGGCAGCAAAACCTCAGCAACGTACCCGCGCTAACTTGCAGGTACCACCTGACACCTAGGCGACAAGGCCATGCTTACCTCCCCCCTTCACGGCAAATGCCTGCTGACCCTCGTCGTGACGAGCCTGCTCTGCGCCTGCGCCACGCCGCCTCGGCACAGCTATCGCACGGTCCGCCAGGTCGACGCCGCACCACTGCCGTCCAGCAAGGTCTACTTCTATCCGGATCGTGGCCAGTCACCCGAGCAACAGGACAGGGATCGCTACGAATGCAATGGCTGGGCCGTCAAGCAAAGTGGTTACGATCCCAGCCTGCCACAAGTCACAAGCCGCCGCGTGGTTGTCGGGACCGACCCGGAGCCCGGACGTGATACGGCCGCCGGCACGGTCGTCGGTGCCATGATCGGCGCTGTCGCATCGGACCCGCACCATACTGCGGAAGGCATGGCCATCGGCGCATTGGCCGGCGCCGTACTCGGTGCCGTCTCCGACCAGCAGCGCAAGGATGCCGTCGACCAGACACAGCGTGTTGCCATGGACCGGGAACAAAGTCGTAGCGCAAGGCTCGCAGGCAATATCAACGAATACCGTCGTGCCATGAGCGCCTGCCTGTCCGGCCGGGGCTACACGGTGCGCTAGGAGAGCAATATGCTAGGCCGCCATTCCCCCTCTACCCTGCTGTTACTGGTCATCAGTACCCTGGGCTCGCTCGCTTACGCCGCACCACAGGACAATAACGATGCTCGCGGCCGCGGCGACCGCGGTGAGGGCCGCCAGTTCGAGCGTAACAACCGCGAGCAGATCGCCCCGTTCCGCAATGAAAACGACCAGAACAATCGCACGCAGCAACGCATAGACCGCACACCGCCAGTGCGACCGGAGCCGGTGCAGCCCAGCCCGCCACGTCCGGGCCGGCCCGATCGCCCGGACCGCCCCGGCGGTGGCCATTGGGATCATGACAACCGCCCAAGCTATAACGGACCGCATGGCTATCCAGTCAATCGCTGGTACGGGCCTCGCACCTCGGTTCATATAGGCTACCGCCCCAGTTTCGGTACCCGCTTCACGGTGCTGCCTTATGGTTACCGTACCGTCTGGGTTTCCGGCCTGACCTACTATGTGGCAGACGATATCTATTACCGCCGGGAGGCAGACAACTACGTCGTGGTCAGCCCGCCGGACCGGGAGTTCGACGACGATGCACCCTCATCCGGCAGCACGGATCAGGAACCGTACATCTACCCGAACAGAGGCCAGGACGACAAACAGCAGGCCCTGGACCGCTACGAATGCCATCGCTGGGCGGTAAAGCAGACCGGCTTCGACCCGACTGAACCCGAAGGGGGTGTCGATCGGCGTGACGCCCTGCAGAAGCGGGATGACTATCGCCGCGCCGAATCGGCCTGCCTGGAAGGCCGCGGCTACACTGTACGTTGACGTGTCGTCGCAAAAGCGCCGGACGGATTCAAGAGAGGGGCCGGGAGAGCAGCCAGTGCGCTTCCGGCAAGCCGTCCTCGTCCAGCCGCTCCAACAGCGGTAGAAAACCGAGTTTGCCGAGTACCGCCAGTGAACCGAGATTCGTCGGATCGACGGTGGCAATGATGTCGTCCAGTGCAGTGTGCCGCCAGGCCCAATCGGTCATTGCACCGGCCAGTTCCGTCGCGTAGCCCTTGCCCCAGCAATCCGGCTTCAGCGCGTAGATGATCTCCGCCCGGGCTGGCAGCAAGGCATTGTCGGTATGGATCAGTCCGGCCCACCCCATGACAGTACCGCCATCCCGCGCGGTGACGGCATGGGTGCCATAACCCCAACGCGCCAGGTTGCCATTGGCCTTCTCGATCCAGTCAGCCGTTGCCTCACGGCTCAGCAGACTGCCATCGCCCACCCAGCGCATAACATCTGCATTCGCAGTCAGCGCCGCAAAATCGTCCAGGTCTTGCGCCCTCCAGGGCCGTAGTCGCAACCGCGCGGTATCGATCCACACTGTCATATCCAGCCCACCTCCGTCATCCGGGCCGGCACCCGCACGCCGCCCCCGTCGAAAATGAAAAGGGCGATGCAGCCGCATCGCCCCGCCTGAGCAGTCTACTGCCTCAGGAACCGAGGTGCTTCTTGAAGAAGCGCTCCATCGCCTCATAGGCCTCGAAGCGATTTTCCTGGTTGCGGAAACCATGCCCTTCGTTGTCCTTGACGATGTACTCCACCTCCACGCCCCGCTGCTTCAATGCATTGACGATCTGGTCAGACTCGGCAATGTTGACGCGCGGGTCCTTGGCACCCTGCAGCACAAGGAGGGGGGCCTTGATCTTGTCGACATGGAATACTGGCGATGCAGCCTGCAGCAGGTCCTTGTCGCGCTCCGGATCCCCGACCATTTCATGCAGCTGGTCCAGCATGGGCTTCCAGTAGGCCGGGATGGTATTCATGAAGGTAAACAGATTGCTGACCCCCACATAGTCGACCGCACAGGCATACAGGTCAGGCGTGAAGGCCGCGCCGGCCAGCGTGGCGTAACCACCGTAGCTGCCACCGTAGATACAGATGCGCTTGGGGTCGGCCATGCCCTCCTTGACCAGGTAGTCGACGCCATCGGTCACGTCATCCTGCATCTTCTTGCCCCATTGCTTGAATGAGGCCTGCCAGAATTCCTTGCCGTAACCGGTCGAGCCGCGGAAGTTCATCTGCAATACCGCATAGCCACGGTTGGCCAGGAACTGCACTTCCGGGTTGAAGCCCCAGCTATCCCGCGCCCACGGGCCGCCGTGCGGATTGACGATGACCGGCAGATCACGCGCATTGCGGCCCGCCGGCAGTGTCAGGTAACCATGGATGGTGAGGCCATCCCGACTCTTGTACTGGATAGGCTTGATGCTGGCCATCTGCGCCTCCGGCAGCCACGGCGTCACCTCCGCCAGTTTCTCCAGCTTGTCAGCCCTCGGGTCATAGTAGTAACGGGTGCCGCGGGTACGGTCGTTATAGGTCGAGACGATCCAGGCATCCTCGTTGCGGTTGCCTTGGAGGTTAATCTCATAGCCCGGCAACTTGGTCTGCAGCTTGGCGATCAACTGCTCGGTCTGCGTATCGAAGAAATGCCGTTCATGCTTCCAGGTCTCGAAAGTCGCGGCCGTCAGCACCTTGCGCTTCTTGGAATAGAGCAGGCCATCCACGTCCACGTCATCTCGCTGGTAGACAACCTTGAGTTCCTTGCCGGTAGCGGGGTCCAGCTCGACGATGGCGACCTTGTCGCGCCCGAGGTTGGACGCGGCATACAAACGCTGGTTATCGAAGGTAAAGAACAGCGGCTGGACCTGATCCTTGAAACTGGTGGTCAGCACCACCTTGAACGGCGATTTTTCGTCCGCCCGGTACAGCAGGGAGCCATTCACACCGTCGGTCGTCTGCGCCATGCGGATACGCCCGGCGTGATCGGTGATCCAGCCGGTGATGTTGCCGGGGTTTTCCGCCACCAGCGTCAGCTTGCCGGTCTTGACGTTGAGCCGGTAGGCATCGAACACCTCGGCCTTGCGCTTGTTCAGCCCAAGCAGAACATCCGTAGGGTGGTCCTGCAGATCGTCGATCAATTCCGCCCGCACCTTGTCGAAAGGTGTCAGGTCCTTGGTCGACTTGCCGTCGCGATCCACCGCGTACAGGTGGAAATTCTCATCGCCGCCATTGTCCTTAAGGAACAGCAGGTGATCGTTACCCTTCCAGAAGTACTGCCGGATATCCCTGTCCTTGACCGCCGTAATCTGTTTCGCTTCGCCACCGCGCGCCATCACATGGATATTGAGCCGGTTGTCGACCGGCTTGGTGAAAGAGATGTAGCGACCATCCGGCGACAGCAGGAAATTGGTCTTTTCCGGGTTCTTGAAAAAATCACGCACCGGGATGATGGCAGCAGGCTCGGCAAACGCCGGCATGGCGACGAACAAGCCGGCGATAGCGGCAGCAAGAATACGCTTCATGCAGTTTCTCCTGGTTGGTTCACCTTGCAGGGTGATGATTCATAGTAAACATACCAATAAGTATGTTCAATCGAATACCCATCGCAAGCGCTCGCATTGCGCTAATCGCAACAAGCCCGTCAGGTTCACCCAGACGAAAATCCGCGATGACGGGTACCAGCAGGCCAACAGTTGCAGCCTATCGTGCCTGCAGAACCGCCAGTCAAAGCGCCAGGGTAGCAATCACCGGCGCATGGTCGCTCGGCCGTTCATGCTTGCGCGGCACCTTGTCGATTTCGCAGGCTTTGCAAGCCTGAGCCAGTGGCGTGGACAACAGGACATGGTCGATACGCAGGCCGGCGTTGCGACGAAAACCCGCCGCCCGGTAGTCCCACCAGCTGAACGCCTTCTCCTCCTGGTCAAACAACCGGAAGCTATCCACCAGGCCCAGACCGATCAGCTTCTGGAAGCGCTCCCGCTCGGGCGGGCTGACCAGGACATCGCCAGCCCACTTGGCAGGGTCGTGGACGTCACGATCCTCAGGAGCAATATTGTAGTCGCCGACCAGGGCCAGCTTGGGGTAGCGGGCCAGTTCGCTCTCGGTCCAGGCGATCAGCGCATCCAGCCAGGCCAGCTTGTAGGGGTACTTTTCCGAATCCAGCGCCTGGCCGTTCACCACATAGGCGCCGATCACGCGCACGCCGTTGACGGTCGCTGCGATCACCCGCTTCTGCGGATCCTCGAAATTCGGCAGGTTGTACTGCACGTCTTCCAGCGGCGCCCGGGCAATCAGGGCGACGCCGTTGTAGGTCTTCTGGCCGATAAAGGCGACATGGAAACCCGCCGCTTCGATCTCGGCCTGCGGGAAGGCGTGGTCCTCAAGCTTGGTCTCCTGCAGCGCCAGCACCGTCAGTTCCGGCCGGGCTGCGAGCCAGTCGAGCACCTGCGGCAAGCGGACTTTCAGCGAATTAACGTTCCAGGTAGCAATCTGCATAGCGATGAATCCTGTGAGGGACCTTGGTAATGCCGCGCCGCACGGCCGCGGCGGAGCAGGGAAATGGATCAACGACGGAGCCGCAATCAGGTACGCCGCACGCCGTACCGGCAAAGCGACATCTCAAGCCGGCGTAAGCGGACGTATTCTAGCGCGGCGCCAAAATGCAAAACGGTGGCATAGCCACCGTTTTCTATCATCTCACGCCGAAACTCAAGGATTCTTGGTCACGGCAGGCTGCCCCGCGGGCTGCGCCTGTCCCTTCAGCGTCGGATCAGGCGTCTTGCCATAGCCACCGGCATCCAGCGCAGCCTCCCAGCCGCTGCCATCCTGATAACCCTTGAGTACCTTGTCGCCGACCTGCAGCACCGGTACGACAGCCTCGCCGGCAATCTTTTTCAACTGATCGAGGTCAGCCTGGCTGGCCTGTGGATTACGCAAGCTGTAAGGCACACCGCGCTTGGCCAGAAGGGCTCGCGCATTGTCACACTGCTCGCCGCAATTGTTGCTCCACAGAATGACCGGATTCTTGCGTATCGCCTCCCGGGTCAGGAAATTGCCACCGCTGGTCTGCATGACATTTGCCTTGACGTCCTTGGTCTCCGCCTTCTGCCCCGGGGGCGGCTGGTCAGAAAACACGATATTGCCGTTGGCATCCTTGTACTGATAGACCTTCGCGGCCTGTGCGAATGGCATCAATGCGGCGAGAATAAGAGTAAGTAAAACAGCACGCTTCATGGGGAACTCCGAACACCTGGACGGCGATGACGTTGGAATTATATGCGAAGCCAGAGGTCTAGCGTGAAGGCTTTCGTAAACAAGTATTTCTCCATCATTAGCATACCGCTGGTGCGGCGCCAGATTTGCCGGCATGGCATGCGATAATCCGCCCTATCTTCCAACGACCCAACGCACCAGACAGCCCGCTTTCATGCCGCTCCCGACGCTCAACCTGATCGGCCCCGGTCGCCTTGGCCGCACCCTGGCAAGGCTCTGGCATCGCCACGGCCTGTTGAAAATTACCGGCATCCAGGCCCGCCAGACCAGCACGGTGCAAACCGCGCTGACCGAGATCGGTGCCGGTGAGGACTGCGCCGGAGCCCACTTGCCAGCCAGCGACTTCCTGTTGATCGCGACACCTGACAACATCATGGCAACGGTGGTACAGGGGCTGCTGCAAGGCCCCGCTCTGCAACCTGGCTGCGTCGTATTCCATGCCAGCGGCGCACTGGGTAGCGACATCCTGGCCCCCTTGCGCGAGCAAGGTGCGCTGATCGCCAGCGTCCACCCTTTGAAATCATTTGTACCGGGCAATACCGATACCGACCTTGCCGGCACCTGGTGCGCCTGCGAGGGCGATGCCGCAGCCCTGCTGAAGCTTGCGCCCCTGTTCGACGCCCTGGGCGCCCATCGGTTCAGTATCGATCCACAGCACAAGACCCTCTATCACGCCGGTGCCGTCCTGGCCTGCAATGACCTGGTCGCACTAATGGAAGCCGCCCTGCGCTGCATGAGTGCCGCCGGCGTGGATCGAAACATCGCCTGGCCAGCACTCCGCCCGTTGATCAACGGCACCCTGGATAACCTGGACAGGCTGTCCACGACAGCGGCGCTGACCGGCCCTGTCGCCCGCGGCGACCACGCCACGGTCGCCCGGCAGTTGACCGCGACCCAGGCGCTGGACCCTGCCGTTGCCGACGCCTATCGCGCACTCGCCGCGCTGGCGCTACAACTGGCAAAGCTCGAACCGGAGCAGGCCAGGTCACTGGGCCAATTGCTGGAGACCCATCATGGCTGACTGGAACCTGCAACCCATCGGCCGACTGGAAAGTTGCTTCAAGGAAAAGTTCGCCATCCCGCGCCAACCCGGCCTGTGCCCGTCAGCAGAAGCCACCCTGCACCTCTTGCCGCCCTATGACCAGGCCGACGCCGTGCGTGGCCTGGAACAGTTCAGCCATGTCTGGCTGATGTTCGTCTTTCATGAGACCGCCCACCAAGGCTGGCGTCCGACAGTGCGCCCGCCCAAGCTGGGCGGGAACCAGCGGGTCGGCGTCTTCGCCACCCGCTCGACCTTCCGGCCGAATCCGATCGGCCTGTCTGTCGCCCGCCTGACCGGCATCGACACCGATCATGGCGTACGCCTCCACCTGGCCGGTGCCGATCTTCTGGATGGCACCCCCATCCTCGATATCAAACCCTACCTGCCCTACGCCGACGCCATCGATAACGCCTCCAACGGCTACGCCGATGACGGTGCCAGCCCCTTGCCGGTTCACTACAGCCAGGCGGCCGACAGCGCCTTGTTGACCTGGCAGCGCCGCCACCCCAAGCTGCGCAGCCTGATTACCGAAGTACTGGCCCAGGATCCACGTCCCGGCTACGCCGACGATCCGCTACGCGAATACGGCATGACGCTCTACGAACTCAACATCAAGTGGCGCTGCGATGCTGCCGGCGCCTGGGTCACCTCGATCACACCACTATGAGCCTGGACTTCAGCCTGCTCGCCAAGACCGTCAGCAGCCGCCTGGCCAAGCTCGGCATCAAACGCCCGTTCGATCTGGTCCTGCACCTGCCCTTGCGCTACGAAGACGAAACCCACCTGTTTCGCATCGTCGACGCTCCCATGGGGTCACCGGTCCTGGTGGAGGGTGCCGTGGTCCACGCCGAGGTGAGTTTCCGGCCGCGCCGCCAACTGGTCGCCCGAATCGAGGACGGCAGCGGCGAACTCTATGTCCGCCTGCTCAACTTCTACCCGAGCCAGCAGCAACAACTGGCCGTCGGGCGGCGGGTACGGCTGCTCGGCGAGATCCGGCGAGGCTTCTTCGGCGACGAAATGGTGCACCCCAAGGTGCGCAGTGTGAGTGAGCATACCGCCCTGGCCGATGCGTTGACCCCTGTCTATCCGACGGTCAACGGCCTCGCCCAGCCGGCCCTGCGCAAACTGATCGGCATGGCGCTCAGGCAATGCGAGCTCAGTGACACCCTGCCGCCCAACGTGCTGCATGACCTCAATCTGATGCCCTTCGGCGCGGCCGTCAGGTTGCTGCACCACCCCACGCCGGATATCGCCCAGCGCGCACTCAGTGAGCGTACCCACGCTGCCTGGCTGCGGCTGAAGTTCGATGAGCTGCTGGCCCAGCAGCTGTCCATGCGGCAGGCCTACCAGCGTCGCCGTGAACAATCCGCCCCCGTATTGCGCCCCAAGGGCCAACTGGCCAGCCAACTGGTCGCCAGCCTGCCTTTTGGCCTGACCGGCGCACAGGACCGGGTGCTCAGCGAAATCCGTCACGACCTGGCCTCGCCGCATCCCATGCAGCGATTGCTGCAGGGAGATGTTGGCGCCGGCAAGACCATCGTCGCCGCACTGGCGGCACTGGATGCCATTGAAGCAGGCTATCAGGCCGCCCTGATGGCTCCGACCGAGATTCTCGCCGAGCAGCACTACAAGAAGCTGTCGCAATGGCTCAAGCCACTCGGCATCGACGTCGTCTGGCTCGCAGGCTCGCTCAAGCCCAAGGCCAAGGCCGCTGCGATCGAGCAGGTGGAAAGCGGCACAGCCCGCCTGGCTGTCGGCACCCACGCGCTGTTCCAGGAGTCCGTCACCTTCGCCAAGCTGGGGCTGGCCATCGTCGATGAACAACATCGCTTTGGCGTCCATCAGCGGCTGGCCCTGCGCGGCAAGGGCGGCTCCCCGCACCAGCTGATGATGTCCGCTACGCCCATCCCGCGCACCCTGGCCATGAGCTACTACGCCGACCTCGATGTCAGCGTGATCGATGAGCTCCCGCCCGGCCGGACGCCGATCAAGACCCGCCTGGTCAACGACGCACGGCGCGAGGAGATGATCGAGTACGTCCGCAAGGTCGGCCATGAAGGCCGGCAGGCTTACTGGGTCTGCCCGCTGATCGAAGAATCCGAAGCGCTGGAACTGCAGACCGCACTCGACACGCACACCGCCCTCGCCGAGGCATTGCCGGAATTCAAGGTTGGCCTGGTGCATGGTCGCCTCAAGCCCGTCGAGAAAGCAGAAGCCATGGCGGCGTTTGCAGCCAACGAGACGCAAGTCCTGGTAGCGACCACGGTGATTGAAGTCGGGGTGGATGTCCCCAATGCCACGCTGATGGTGATCGAGCACGCCGAGCGCATGGGCCTCGCCCAGTTGCACCAGTTGCGCGGCCGGGTCGGTCGTGGCGCGCTGGAATCGAGCTGCATCCTGCTATATAGCGGCCCGCTGGGCGAGATTGCCAAGCAACGCCTCAAGGTCATCTTCGAGACCACCGACGGCTTCGTGATCGCACGCGAAGACCTGAACATCCGAGGTCCCGGGGAGTTTCTCGGCGCCCGCCAATCGGGCGTCCCCATGCTGCGCTTTGCCGATCTGGAGCGTGATACCGACCTGCTGGAACAGGCCCGCGATGTTGCCGGTCAGCTGCTGGAACGCGCACCGATGGTCGCCGAGGCCCATCTCAATCGCTGGCTGGCCGGGCGCGAGGAACTGTTGAAAGCCTGACCGCGGTCCCGGCCATCCCAATGGGAAATAATTCCCAAGCCGCCTGAACCACTGTCCGAGGCAATGTCTTCTACGATATAAATGCGAAAACCACCCGGCAAGGCCTACCGCTCGCCGCATGCCCAGATCGCTGCTTATCCTCCTGCTTTTGCTGCTGAGCGCTGCTCAGGCAGCCGAGAATCGCCTGCGGCTTGGCGTGATTGCGGTCGCCCCCTATGGTTACGAAGACAACCAGGGCAAACCGGACGGCGCCTTCTATCAATTGATGCAGCGCCTTGCGCAGCGCGCCGGACTGCCTGCGGACACCGCGCTTTACCCACCCGCCCGACTGTATGCGCTGATGCAACATCACCAGCTGGATATGGCAATCAGCAGTTTGCGACTCGACCAGCAGATGGGCATGAGCAACCTCGGCAAGGTAGCCGAGATGGAAGGCATCCTGCTATACCGCCAGCAATTGCCCATCGCACCCAAGGCACTGCCTGATTTCAAGCCCTACCTCATCGGCCGCCTGACCAACAGCTGCCCGGTACTGCAGCGGGAAGGGTACCGGTATTATGATTTGAGTGATTACAAACAGGGTGTTCGCATGCTGGCAGCCGGTCGGCTGGATGCACTGTGCGGCGACTCTGGCGCCCTGGGTCACATGACCCGGGCCGAACTGGGTAGCGGCCAGGCATTTGCGCCGCCGTTTGTCTTCCTGAGAACCGACGTATATGTATTTGCAAACCCCACGCTGAGCCCGGCCGTACGGGAAAAGCTGGCCAACAGCATGGCAGCCCTCAATCGGGAAGGAGAAACCTTGCGGATCCTCGATCGCTACATCCACCAGGCCGCGGTCGACCCGGCAAGAAAGCAGCCATGAGTACCGACAAACTGCTCGAACAGATCGCCCAATGGCGCCAGCGGCAACCCAATGCAGAAACCGGGGGGCTCATACGCTGGACGGTAGAGGACCTGCCGGCCGGCTGGATCAACCGGGAGATGGCCAATCGTTTACTCGAAAGCGGATTGTTCCTTCAGATCGAGGGAGGGCTCGCCCTCAACGAAGAGCTCGGCGGTCCGATCAGCCGCAGCCATGCCCTGCAATGCCTGGCCGAAGTACTGCACGGCGAAGGCCTGCTGAACGGGTGGCGCGGCGAAGCCTATGACTGGCTGGATGACTGGGGCCGTGCCCGCTTCAGCCTGGAGCGTGCCGCTTTTCGTCCATTGGGCCTTTGTAGCCGGGCGGTGCACGTCAACGGCTATATCGAGGATGGCGGCCTGTGGCTGGCGCGCCGCGCCGAGCACAAGGCGGTCGACCCCGGCCTGCTCGACAACCTCACGGCCGGCGGCATCAGCAGTGGGGAGACCGTCGGCGATTGCCTGGTCCGGGAACTGGCCGAAGAAGCCGGCATACCAGCCTGGCTAGCTGGCTTCGCTCGTCCGGTCGGCATGGTGCGCTCCCGTAGACTGGAAGCAGACGGCCTGCACGACGAACTGCTGTACTGCTACGACCTCGCGCTCCCGCCCGACTTCGTGCCAGTCAATACCGACGGCGAGGTCAGCAGCTTCGAATTGGTCGATCCCCTGACGCTCGGTGATCGGCTCGACGAGATGACCTGGGATGCAGCAGCGGTGACCGTGGACTGGCTGATGCGCTGGATAGCAGGCGAGGTATAACGGTCTGCCGGCTCGCTGTGGCCGGGACGACACGGCATAATTGCGCTTTGGCCCACAGCACAGGAACACGCAGACCATGTCGCAGATCATCACGGTACCCGGCAGCCTCTGGGATGGCAGCCAGTTCACCGAGCAAGCCAGCACCCTGCTGCATGAGCTGGAATCCGGCAAGGTCCTGTATTACCCCACGCTGCGCTTTGGCTTGAGCCCCGCCGAGCAGGCGCTGCTGGATCCGCGCTATGCCGACCCCAAGCGCAAGAACATCAGCCTGGAACCCGATGGCCAGACCTTGCGTGGTGTTGCGGGCGACGCCGCCCAGACCGAAACGGTCCGCGCCATGATGGCCCGCTTCCAGCGTGACGCACGCCAGTTGATCGACTGGCTCTGCGAACCCTACCTCGGCCACCTGCGGCCGGCACCTGCCAGCCTGCGTCTGCACCGGGTCGAAACCCGCCAGACCTCCTGGCGCAAGGATGATAGCCGCCTGCATGTCGACGCCTTTCCCTCCCGCCCCTTGGCCGGTGAGCGCATCCTGCGTGTCTTCGTCAATATCCATCCCGGCAGCGAACCACGCGTCTGGCGCGTTGGCGAACCGTTCGAAAAGGTTGCAGCGCAGTTCGTACCCAAGCTGGGCGCACCGTTTCCCGGCAGCGCCGCTTTCCTCAAGGCCCTCAAGATCACCAAGCGCCTGCGCACGCCTTACGATCACTACATGCTGGGCCTGCACGACGCCATGAAGGCTGACATGGGCTACCAGCAAAACTGTGGCCAGCAGACCATGCCCTTCCCCCCTGGCTGCGCCTGGGTCTGCTTCAGCGATCAGACCTCGCACGCGGTCATGAGCGGCCAGTTCATGATGGAGCAGACCTACTTCCTGCCCAAGGAAGCCATGGCCTTCCCCGCCCTTTCCCCGCAGAAGGTCCTCGAGGGGCTGTTCGGCAGGGCGCTCGTCTAAGGCCGCCGCAGGGAAACAACACACGGGACACAACGGACCGTCGCTCGCACGACGGTCCGCGGGGCGATATGCCCCCTCGCCAGTCACTCATGACACGGCAAACAAGACCACCTGCACCCACCCGCCGACGGGGCTTTGTCGCCCCTCAAAAATCACCCATTGATTACAGTGACTTAGCGCAAATTTTTGCGAGCCACTGCCACGCCCGCGATAAGTACACCCAAACTCAATCAATACCACTTCAATCTCAGTTGTATAGTAGCCAATCCATCGCGCCACCCTGCTCCACTTGATGGACCAGGGGGAGCCACCCCGCCGACGCTGCCTAGGCAGGCAATATGCCTATATTTACAATTATTTGATTTCTATCGAAATATTGCTTTATTAGGGCGATTGGCTAGCATCCAGACCTAGCCTCGCATGCAATAAAACGGTCAGAGGAACAAAAAACCGTGTCGCCTGGATTCGCAAGGAATGGTGAGGTGAAATGGAGAAAATAAATCCACTTTAGGTCCACTACAGGTAGGAGAGACACCCCATGATTTTCCCTCGTATCCCCCTGCGCCGGTTCAACCTGAAAGCCGTCAGCCTCGGGCTCGCGGCAGCAGGCCTGTGTTACTCACCTCACGCCTTGGCAGCCGGCTGTGCCATACCCTGGTCAGAAGGCAAGACCTACACCGCCAATGCCCAGGCGTCCTATCTGGGCAACAACTACACCGCCCTGCAGACACACGTCGCCTACGTAGGCGCCAACTGGAACCCGGCCAGTACACCAACCTTATGGCAATCAACCGGTAGCTGCACCGGCACCGGCACTCCCACTCCCACTCCCACTCCCACTCCCACTCCCACTCCAACACCGACACCGACACCGACACCAGGCGGCATCCCAACCAAGGCACAGGCTGAAGCCAAGGCGGCCGAACTCACCAATTCCGATCTGTTCCGTAAAGTCAAAGCGTCGATCCGCCTCACGGCCAATAGCGTGGTGGATGCCGTTGCACCGGGCAAAACCAGCAACCCGGCCAATGTGAAGCGGGTGGAAGCCCTGCTGACACAGCAGAAGTTTGACTACTACTTTCCGGTACGTAGCGGCGCCTACACCTATACCGGCCTGCTGCAGGCAGTGGCCAAGTTCCCCGGCTTTTGCGACAACTACACCGACGGCCGCAATAGCGATGAGATCTGCCGTCGCTCCCTGGCCACCATGTTTGCCCATTTTGCCCAGGAGACCGGCGGACACAGCGTGCAGGAATTTGGCGTGCCCGAGTGGCGTCAGGCACTGGTCTACGTCCGCGAGATTGGCTGTAACGAGACCGGCGGGGGGTGCGGCTACAACGCCGAATGTAACGATCCGGTATTCAACCAGGTCTGGACCTGCGGCAAACAGCCCGATGGCAGCTTCAAGAAGTACTTCGGACGAGGTGCCAAGCAGTTGTCCTACAACTACAACTACGGCCCCTTCTCGCAAGCCATGTACGACGGCGATCAGTTCAAGCTGCTCAACAACCCGGAACTGGTAGCCGATACCTGGCTCAATCTCGCCTCGGCCGTGTTCTTCTTTATCTACCCACAGCCGCCCAAGCCATCCATGCTGCATGTGATCGACGGCACCTGGGCACCGAACGCGAGCGATACGGCGCGCGGGCTGGGAAATAACTTCCCCACCACCATCCAGATCATCAATGCCGAGTGCCAGGACACACCGACCAAGGCCGCCGCGCAGAATCGACTGAACTACTACACCCAATTTGCTGCCGACCTGGGTTGGGACATTCGCCGTGAGTCCATGAAGTGCGCCGGTATGGGACGATTCGATGGCGACAGCTCGGCGGCATTCAAGATCTACTGGGAAAAAACCTGGGGCAGCGGCCAGGAATACCAATGCCAGTTGGTGAGCTACCAGACGCCGTACAACGCCTTGATCGACGGCCAGTATGTGAAATGCGTGGAAAACAACTGGGGCGTAAAGCTGAAGTAGCCAACATCACATCGGAAAGAAACGGGGCGATAGCCCCGTTTTACCTGGTACGAGCCCGGCAGCCCACAGTCAGGTTCGCCAGCCCGGCCGATATCGCCTGCGCAGTCGGTCGCGAACCACCCACGTGCTTTTCTGTTGCTTTCCAGCCCAGCGTTTTCCGTCGGATCAGGTAGTTCAGGCGGTCGCGGGGCATGAAACTACGGCATTCGAATAGCGCATGGCTATGGCGGAGGTTTCGCTTCGGCAACCGGCATCCCAAGCCACCGCCGATTGCGGATGAGCCCAATCGCCCTCCGACCAGACCACTTGCCACCCTCCTCATTCAGCACCGCCACCCATCACCGCCAAGACTTAAATAAATACAAATACTTACCCTATAAATCCCCGCCCCTCCCGACACTTTCCTGCACGTGATCACTCACCTAACTTAATACCACTTAATTTCGATGGTATTGGATTGCACATGCATGCCCGGCTGCAAGCCCTTGAGCTCGACCACCCGCGATAATGTAGTTCTATCAATGGCGCCACAAGTACGACTTCCGCAATAAGTATTTGATTTTTATTGATACATTGCATTTTGTTTTATTTGTCATAGCATCGTAATGACTTCGTAAAATGGCCAAGGCCAGCACAGCAATCACATTGCCGGGCGTCGATCGGTGCGGGATTGCGAGGCGTGACGAGGTTCTATTTGATACATGAATAAGTCCACTTTATTTCCACTCATTCAGAAGGAGCTTTCCCCATGAGCACCCCTCGCAAGCCAGCACGGCGATTTGCCCTGAATACCGTCACGCTCTCCCTGGCAACAGCCGGCATCCTCTATGCGCCAAGCGCGCTGGCGGCCGCCTGTGCGACACCATGGGCGGAAGGCAAGACCTATGCCGCCAATACCCAAGCCTCCTACCAGAGCAATAACTACAACGCCCTGCAGACCCATACCGCCTATGTGGGCGCCAACTGGAATCCGGCAGCCACCCTCTCGTTGTGGACGCTGATCGGCGCCTGCTCAGCGTCTCCGACTCCGACTCCGACTCCGACTCCGACTCCGACTCCGACTCCAACTCCAACTCCAACTCCAACTCCAACTCCAACTCCAACTCCAACACCAACACCAACACCAACACCAACACCAACACCAACACCAACACCAACACCAACACCAACACCAACACCAACACCAACGCCAACGCCAACGCCAACGCCAACGCCAACGCCAACGCCATCAGGCAGCCTGCCCAAACATGCCTTGATCGGCTATTGGCACAACTTCACCAACCCAAGCGGCCCGACCATCCCGATTCGCAACGTATCGGATGACTGGGACGTGATCATGGTGTCCTTTGCCGACGACGGCGGGAACGGCAACGTAAGCTTCACCCTGGACCCGAACGCCGGCACCGAGGCGCAGTTCATCGCCGACATTGCCGCCAAGCGAGCCAAGGGCAAGAAGGTCGTGTTGTCGCTAGGCGGCCAGAACGGGACGGTGACCCTGAACAACGCCACCCACGTCAGCAACTTCGTGAACAGCCTGTACGGCCTGATTACCAAGTACGGTTTTGACGGCATCGACCTGGATCTGGAGAGCGGTGCCGGCGTGACCTCGGGCGCACCCATCATCACCAATCTGGTCAGCGCGGTGAAACAGCTCAAGGCCAAGGTCGGCGCCAACTTCTATCTGTCGATGGCACCGGAACATCCCTATGTACAAGGCGGCTATGTCACCAATGCGGGTATCTGGGGCGCCTATCTGCCCATCATCGATGGTCTGCGCAATGAGCTGAACATCATTCATGTCCAGTACTACAACAACGGTGGTTTTGTGTACGTGGACAACCGTACCCTCAACGAGGGCACGGTGGACGGATTGGTCGGCGGCAGCCTGATGCTGATCGAAGGCTTCAAGACCAACTATGGTTCGGGCTGGGAGTTCAAAGGCCTCCGTCCTGATCAGGTAGCCTTCGGCGTGCCATCCGGTTCACGCTCAGCCAATCAGGGCTTTGTGACCGCACAAACGGTCAACAGCGCGCTGACCTGCCTGACCAAGCTACAAAATTGCGGCAGCGTGGTGCCCAAGCAGGCCTATCCGACCTATCGCGGGGTGATGACCTGGTCCATCAATTGGGACAAAGTAGATGGCTTCAATTTCTCGGTCCCGACGGTCAACAGCCTGAGAGCCCTACCCTGAACCATCGATCAGGCATGGCGGCTCAATAAGAAAAGGGAGGCGCATCGCCTCCCTTTTTTTGGCCGTGCCATCCGCCGTACAGGCCGCACGCTAAAACAACGACCCCTGCTCTACCGGTGCCTCGCTGACCACCGCCGCAGCCTCTCCCTGGGCAAACCGCAAGCGCAAATACTGTCCGCTACGCAACACCGCCGCATCGCGTACCAACTGCCCTTCGCGGGTCTCGACCAGACTGTAACCACGTGCCAATACCGCTTCCGGGTTCAAGGCTGTCAGCCGGTCCGACAGGCGATCCAGCTTCGCCAGCCGGCGCTCTCCGCTACGTAGCAAGGCGTGCTGCAGACGTTGCTGCAACTGCTCCACTTCACGGCGCGGTGCCGCCACGGCCGGCTTTACTGCCAGATAGCGCTGCTGCAACGCCTGCATGCGCCAGTGGCGCAGCTCTTGCCGGCGCAGTACCGCCCGCTGCAGGTCCAGCTTCGCCCGTTGCAAGCGTTCACCCTGCAGACGCAACCGCTCGCCCGGGTGCACGAGGCGTCGTGACAGGAAATCCAGCTTCTGCATGCGCGTCTGCAACTGCTGCCCGAAGACACGCTGCAACCTCGCCTGCCATTGCCGCAACTGCATCACTTGCACATTACGGTCCGGCGCCACCAGCTCCGCCGCCGCCGTCGGCGTCGGCGCCCGCACATCCGCCACAAAGTCGGCAATAGTGAAGTCGGTTTCGTGCCCCACGCCGCTGACGACCGGGACGGCACAATCGGCAATGGCCCGCGCCACCACCTCTTCATTGAAGGACCACAGGTCCTCGATACTGCCACCACCGCGGCAGACGATCAGTACGTCCACCTCCGCGCGATCGCTGGCAGCCCTGATCATCGCCGCCAGCTTGTCGGCCGCCCCTTCCCCTTGCACCGGCGCAGGATAGAGCCGTACCGGCAGTTGCGGCGCCCGTCGTTTCAGCGTACTCAGTACGTCGCGTAGCGCCGCCGCCTTGGTAGAGGTCACGATACCGATCGCGCGCGGCGCGGCCGGCAATACCCGCTTGCGCTGCAGATCGAACAAGCCTTCTGCTGCCAGCTTCTGCTTGAGCTTCTCGTAGGCCTCATACAAGGCCCCCAGTCCGGCCGGGCGCATTGCTTCGATGTTTAGCTGGTAATCGCCCCGCGCCTCGTACAACGTCACGATGGCACGTGCCTCGACCTTCAGCCCTTCGCGCGGCTTGAAAGGCAGCAGCATTGCCCGGTTGCGGAACATCACGCAGCGAACCTGCGCACCGGCATCCTTGAGCGAAAAATAGCAATGCCCGCTCGCCGCGATGGTCAGGTTGGATATCTCGCCGCTGATCCACATCTGCGGCAGTTCACGCTCCAGCAGGCCCTTGACCGCCCGGTTCAACTCACTGACCGACCACACCGGTGTCGGGCTTGACATTATCTCGTTCATTTGGTCTCGATCGGACGATTCATCCACATTCGCGAATATTGCTGCGTGGTGATGATGGAATTTGACACACGTGTTACAGTGAATGCTTAAATTATTGTTTTAAAAAGAGAAATTTGTTTCGCCACTTTTTTGAGCAAGTCAACAAAATAGCGGCGGAATGGGCTTTTGCGACAGCGAAAGTTGGCTTACCCACACTTTTATCCACAGGCTGTGTGCACAAACCCGGAATCCCTCGTCCGGACATGGGTTTACCGCCATCCTCCCACAATGCGTGCTTGCCGGCCCCCCGCTGCGCAGCTAAAGTTACGCGGTTTTTGGACCCAGGACACTGTCCCCATGCTCGCCATTATCCAGGCTGCCGGTTGGCCGATCTACACGATCATCTTTGCATCCATCATCGCGGTGGCCATCATCATCGAACGGCTCGTCACCTTGCGCCGCTCACAAGTACTGCCTGATGGCCTGTTGGCGCTGACGGTACAGGAACTGAAGCAAAGCGGCGTCACTGCCGACATGCTGACCCGCTTGCAGGCCAACTCGCCGCTGGGCCGGGTACTGGCTGCAGGCCTCAAGAACGTCAAGAGCACCCGTGAGATCATGAAGGAATCGATCGAGGAAAGCGGCCGCGCGGTCGCCCATGACCTCGAACGTTTCCTGACCACGCTGGGCACCATCGCCACCGCCTCGCCCTTGCTGGGTCTGCTCGGTACCGTCATCGGCATGATCGAGATCTTCGGCGCGCAGTCCCCCACCGGCGGCACGAATCCGGCCGTGCTGGCGCATGGTATCTCGGTCGCGCTCTACAACACCGCCTTCGGCATCGTCGTCGCAGTCCCGGCACTGGTGTTCTACCGCCACTTCCGTAGCAACGTGGACAGCTTCATCGTCGAGATGGAGCAGCAAGCCATCAAGCTGGTGGAAGTCGTGCATGGCGAACGTGGCTAAGGGCGCGCCGCGATGAACTTCCGTCGAGGCCGCAACCGGGAAGAGCCGGAAATCAACTTCATCCCCTTAATTGACGTGATGCTGGTGATCCTCATCTTCCTGATGGCCACCACCACCTACTCCAAGTTTGCCGAGCTCAAGATCAACCTGCCCACGGCCGCGTCCGACAAGCAGGAAGCCAAAGCGCTGGAGATCGAAATCGCGATCACCAGCTCCGGCGGCTATGCCATCAACGGCCAGCGCATCACCTACAGTGGTGCAGAGGAACTCGCTGCAGAACTGCGCAAGCAGGCCAAGGGCCAGGAACCCGTCATCGTCATCAACGCCGATGGCAATGCCAGCCACCAGGCAGTGATCAACGTGATGGAAGCCGCCAGGATGGCGGGCTTCGGTCGCTTGACCTTCGCGACCCAGACGCCGCAGTAAGCCTGCTGCATACCGCATCAGCACGCCATTCCCGCTCCGGCGGGAATGTTTTTTTGTACGGTCAGCCTGAGCCCGCTCGCCCATGCAAACACCTGCTTACTGGCAATCCCGCTTTCCCGCCTGCCTGTTGCTGCCGGTAAGCGCTGTATTCGGCCTCCTGGCAGCCCTGCGTCGGCGACTGTACGCCAGCGGCGTGCTGCATAGCGAATCGCTGCCGGTACCGGTCGTCATCGTCGGCAATATCAGCGCCGGCGGCGCCGGCAAGACGCCCACGGTCCTCTACCTGGCAGAACAGCTGCAGGCCCGTGGCTACCACCCCGGCATCATCAGCCGGGGTTACGGCGGCCAGCTCACCGGCCCGGCTGAAGTGCCGCCCACGGGCGACGATCCGCATCAATATGGCGACGAACCGGCCTTGCTGGCCCGTCGCAGTGGCTGCCCCGTCTTTATCGGCCGAGACAGGATCGCCACCGGCCAGGCACTACTTACCCGCCACCCCGATACCGACGTACTGATTTGCGACGACGGCCTGCAGCACTACCGCCTGCAACGGGATATCGAAATCGCGGTGATCGACGGCGCACGCGGCTTGCAGAACGGCTGGCTGCTGCCAGCCGGCCCCTTGCGTGAACCTGCATCACGCCTGGACAGCTGCGACGCCATCCTGGTGAATGGTCGGCCGCAGGCCGTCATTCCACCCCACCCCGCGCGTTTTGAGATGCAACTGGCGCCGGCGGATGCCTGGAACCTGCTCGATCCTGGTCAGCGACGCCCCTTACCCGGCTTCACCGGCCGGAAGTTGGCCGCGCTGGCCGGCATCGGCCATCCCGCCCGCTTCTTCGCCACGCTGGCGGCTGCGGGCCTGGATGCCAGCCCGCACCCCTTCCCGGACCACCATGCCTATACCGAGGCCGATCTCGCCGGCGTCGATGCCGAAATCCTGCTGGTCACCGAGAAGGATGCGGTGAAACTGCAGCCCCTTTTGTCTAAGGGGAGGCTGCAGCACAGTGGTAATATTTGGGCTGTTCCGGTCAGCGCCACGCTGACCCCCGACCTGGCCGATTGGCTGATCAACCGGCTGCAAGCCTTGAAGAGTAATGATGGACGCAAAACTGCTTGAGATACTGGTCTGCCCAATCTGCAAAGGGCCGCTTTTCCACGACAAATCCCGCCAGGAACTGACCTGTCGCGGCGACCGGCTGGCTTTCCCGATCAAGGACGGCATCCCCGTCATGCTGGAAGGCGAGGCGCGTGAGCTGCCGGCAGACGAGGAAGTCGGCAAGTGAGCTTCGTCGCGCTGATCCCGGCTCGCCTCGCGTCCACGCGCTTCCCCGAGAAGCCGCTGGCCGACATCGGAGGCAAGCCCATGGTCATCCGTACCATCGAACAGGCACTCAAGAGCGGGGCAAGCAGTGCCCATGTCGCCACCGACGATGTCCGTATCCGCGATGTCGTCGAGGCCCATGGCTACTCGGCCCTGATGACCCGCGCCGACCATGCATCCGGCACCGAGCGGCTGGCAGAGGCCGCCGACCTGCTGGGTCTGAGCGACGACACCGCCGTCGTCAACGTACAGGGTGACGAACCCCTGATCGATCCGGCCCTGATCAATGCCGTGGCGGGCATGTTGCACCGCGACAACAACCTGCCGATGACCACGGCGTGCCACGCTATTGCTAGCGCCGAGGACATGTTCAACCCTAACGTGGTCAAGCTAGTGCTTGACCATGCCGGCCGCGCCCTCTACTTTAGCCGAGCTCCGATTCCCTACGCCCGCGACGCCTTCACTCAGACGCGCGAGGTCCTGCCGACAGACCTACCCGTCTTTCGGCATATCGGCATCTACGGCTATCGCGCCGGCTTCCTGCGCCAGTACAGTACCCTGACCCCCACTGCGCTGGAGCAATTCGAAGCA
Source organism: Chitinimonas naiadis (assembly GCF_054780835.1). Taxonomy (NCBI): domain Bacteria; kingdom Pseudomonadati; phylum Pseudomonadota; class Betaproteobacteria; order Neisseriales; family Chitinibacteraceae; genus Chitinimonas; species Chitinimonas naiadis. The sequence goes on from NZ_BAAGVO010000009.1 coordinate 169,572, forward strand.
CTCGAACAACTGCGCGTGCTCTGGCACGGCTATCCGATCGGCGTTGCGGTCATGGACCACATCCCGGAAACCGGCGTGGATACGCCCGCCGATCTGGAACGTGTCCGACAACGCTGGGCCGCGCTAAACGGCTAGACCTGCAAGGCGGCAACGCCGGCAACAGCACCAGATCCGGCCCATCCGCGATGGGTCGCCAGAACAAGATGGAATATGCCGACAGCGGTTTCTGTCGGTATGCCACAAGGTATTTGAATAAACCAACGAAACCAGGACCCCTCCGATGCGATTGATACTGTTAGGCGCTCCCGGCGCTGGCAAGGGCACTCAGGCCAACTTCATCAAAGAGAAGTTCGGCATCCCGCAAATCTCCACCGGCGACATGTTGCGCGCCGCGGTCAAAGCCGGCACCCCGCTGGGCCTGGAAGCCAAGGCCATCATGGATGCAGGCGGCCTCGTACGCGACGACATCATCATTGGCCTCGTCAAGGAACGGATTGCTCAGCCGGATGCCGCCAAAGGCTTCCTGTTCGACGGCTTTCCACGCACCATTCCCCAGGCCGACGCCCTGAAGGAAGCCGGCGTGGACATCGACTACGTGGTCGAGATCGACGTACCGGACAGCGAAATCGTCGAGCGCATCACCGGCCGTCGTTGCCATCCGGCATCGGGCCGCGTCTACCACGTCAAGTTCGCCCCGCCCAAGGTCGCCGGCCAGGATGACCAAACCGGCGAGGAACTGGTCCAGCGTGACGACGACAAGGAAGAAGTCGTGAAGAAGCGCCTGGCCGTCTACCACGAGCAGACCGAAGTGCTGGTCGGTTACTACGGCAAGCTGGCCCAGTCCGGCGACGCGAAGGCCCCGAAGTACGTCAAGGTTCCGGGCGTCGGCGCCGTCGACAGCATCCGCGACAGCGTGTTCAAGGCACTCGGCGTCTGATAGCACCCTGAGCGGTCAATACAGGCAGGCGGGTAATCCCCGCCTGTTTGCTTTTGCGCGGTACCCTAGGGGCAGGCCTCGATGCTGTTGTTCCGACCGGAACTCATCGCAACCCGCCCGGTCTGTTGCGGGCAGCACTGCCGAGCCCTTCTCGCCGGCATCACAGATTGTTCAAGGAGATAGCAGCGGCATGTACCACGGCGAACGCTTCAACAGCATCACCCATTTACTGGGATCGGCCTTCGCCATCGCCGGCCTCGCGATACTCGTCACCCTGGCGAGCCTGCAGGGTGACCCATGGAAGATCGTCAGCTTCAGTATCTACGGCGCCATGCTGGTCGTGCTCTATCTCGGTTCGACGCTCTATCACAGCATCAAGCATCCACCCACCAAGGCCATACTGCAAAAGATCGACCATTGTGCGATCTATCTGCTGATCGCCGGTACCTATACCCCATTCGCCCTCGTCACCCTGCGTGGCGGCTGGGGCTGGACGCTGTTTGGCCTCAACTGGGGGCTTGCCCTGTTCGGCATCATCCAGGAGCTGACCCTGGGCCGCCGTACCCGCCTGCTGTCGATGATCCTGTATGTCGTCATGGGCTGGCTGATCCTGATCGCCATGAAACCACTCATCGCCGCACTGCCCACTGCCGGCCTTGCCTGGCTGGCGGCCGGCGGTATCGTCTACAGCCTCGGCATCTACTTCTTCCTCAACGACGAGCGGGTCAGGCACTACCACGGCATCTGGCACCTGTTCGTCCTCGGTGGCAGCCTTTGCCAGTACGTCAGCATCCTGTTCTATGTCGCTTAGGGTGAGCGCACGACAAGGACACGCGCGCTGAAGCGATGGGTATCCGCTTCTAGATTGGCCTCTCTCCAACAGCCAAGGCCTACCCTGCACGCGTCAGTGCCGGCGCACGCGAAAAACGCCACGCAGGCCCCGCCTGCGAAATGCTCGACTCGGAGGCTCACTCCCGCGGCAATCGTCGGCCGGCACGGCGGAGTCTGCTTTTTCCGACTACAATTCGCGCGTTTCCAACCGCCTCGGAGTTCGCCATGCGTCGTCTGCTGCTGCCTGTCCTGCTGGGCATCGCCACGCTGACCAGCCATGCGGCCGAGAACGGGATAGAACTGAGCGTCAGCGTCAAGGCGCCGGTGGCCCAGGTCTGGCAAGCCTGGACGACCAGCGACGGCATCGCCAGCTTCTTTGCGCCGGAAGCCCGGGTGGACGCCAGGCCTGACGGCCCGTTTGAGGTCTATATGGACCCGTACGGCGAGCCCGGCATGAAAGGGGCGGACACCATGAAGGTGCTGGCGGTCGAACCCGAGAAGCTGCTCTCGTTTACCTGGAACGCCCCACCGCATCTCGCAGCCGCCCGGCAACAACGCACCGTCGTGATCCTGCGCTTTGCACCGGATGAGCAGGGTACCCGGCTCACGCTCAGCCACCTGGGCTGGGGTAGCGACGGCGAATGGCCCAAAGCCCGCGCCTATTTCGAGAAAGCCTGGCCCAACGTACTGAAGAATCTGCAGACACGTTTCGAGTCCGGCAAGCCACATGACTGGACCCAGTGGCGCGAACAACTCAAGCAATGGCATGCCAGCGAGGCGGCCAAGCAAAAGCCTTAACTCCATCCCCGAGATCAACCATGACCGTAAAGAACGCTTTCTACGCCCAATCCGGCGGTGTCACCGCTGTGATCAACGCCAGCGCCGCAGGCGTGATCGAGACCGCGCGCCAGCATGGCGACAAGATCGGCAAGGTCTACGCTGGCCGTAACGGCATCATCGGCGCCCTGACCGAGGACCTGATCGACACCTCGCTCGAATCAAGCGAGGATATCGCCCGCCTCAAGCACACGCCGTCCGGCGCCTTCGGCTCCTGCCGTTACAAGCTCAAGAGCCTGGAGACCCACCGCGAGCAGTATGAGCGGCTGATCGAGGTCTTCAAGGCCCACGACATCGGCTACTTCTTCTACAACGGTGGCGGCGATTCGGCCGACACCTGCTACAAGATCGCCCAGCTCTCGGAAAAGATGGGTTACCCGATCCAGGCCATCCACGTACCCAAGACCGTGGACAACGACCTGCCGATCACCGACTGCTGCCCCGGTTTTGGCTCGGTCGCCAAATACGTCGCCACCTCCATCCGCGAGGCAGGCTACGACGTCGCCTCCATGGCCAAGACCTCGACCAAGGTCTTTATCCTCGAAGTCATGGGCCGCCACGCCGGCTGGATCACCGCCGCCTGCGGCCTGGCCTCGGAGCAGGCCGGCGAAGGTCCGCACATCCTGCTGTTCCCGGAAATCGAATTCGACGAAGCCGCCTTCCTGGCCCGGGTCCAGGCCACGGTCGAGCAGCATGGCCACTGCGTGATCGGTGTCTCGGAAGGCATCAAGAACAAGGACGGCAAGTTCCTCAGCGAGACCGGCCTCAAGGACGCGTTTGGCCACGCCCAGCTGGGTGGCGTTGCCCCGACCATCGCCCAGTTGGTGAAGGACAAGCTCGGTTACAAATACCACTGGGCCGTCGCAGACTACCTGCAGCGCGCCGCCCGCCATATTGCCAGCAAGACAGATGTCGAACAGGCCTACGCCCTGGGTAAGGCCGCTGTGGAAATGGCGCTTGCCGGCAAGAATTCGGTCATGCCAGCCATCCGTCGCCTCAGCGATGCGCCGTACCGCTGGGATATCGCCGAGGCCCCGCTGTCACAAGTCGCCAACGTGGAGAAATTCATGCCGCGCGACTTCATCACCGAAGACGGCTTCCACATTACCGAGGCTTGTCGCCGCTATCTGTCCCCGCTGATCGCCGGTGAAGACTATCCGCCGTTCAAGAACGGCCTGCCGGACTACGTCCGCCTGCAGAACCTGCCGGTCGCCCGCAAGTTGCCGGACTTCGCGCTGTAAGCCCGCCGGCCTGCGCAATGTATCGCGCAGGCCGGCTTGTCCTCGCTTGGTCATTGTTCAATGCTGGCATATGCTGAAGCATCAGTGCGCCAGGAAAGCCATGTCAGCCTATCCAGCAGCGACCGGCACGGTCCCCACCGACGACTCAACCCCGAGCCCGCTGGAAGATGCCGTTCCCCAGTTCTTCATCTCCCTCGTCAACCAGAGCGATAGCAGCCTGACCCTGACGGCTTGCCGGACCTCGTTCGGCTGCGGCTGGGTACAAGAGCCGGTCCTGGGTGAACAGATCGCTGCGCTGGGCGAGCGCATCTGGTGCGCCATGCCCTGGGATCTCGATTGCGGCATCGATGTCGACCTCACCCTGGAGAACGCGCTGGGGATCCGGGTGCGCATCCACTTTTCGCGCCACTACCCTGCCCGTGCCGAAGGCCAACTGGACATACAACCGGCGGTAGCCCTGACGGGTACGGCCGAACTGCAACGGGCAGACTCCAGCAGCCCTTTTTTGATGATCACGCTCCAGACGGCGGACTAGACAAGTAAAAGGCCACCGCAAGCGGTGGCCTTTCTGCATACGGACTGCTGGCTTTATTCAGCCAGTGCGGCGCTCAGCTTGTTGCGACGCTCCGCCAATCGTTCTGGCAGGCGGTCTTCCAGCTTGGCAAACCACTCGGCATGCGCTGCCACCTCAGCCCGCCAGGCTTCGACATCAAGCTGCATCAAGGCCTGGAACTGCTCGGCCGTCATCTCGTCCAGACCGCTCCAGTCAAGGTCAGCGTAAGCAGGCATCCAACCCAGCACGGTTTCCTCAGCCCTGGCCTTGCCCTGCACGCGGCCCACCATCCACTCCAGCACGCGCATGTTCTCGCCGAAGCCCGGCCACAAGAACTTGCCGTCCTCGCCCAGACGGAACCAGTTCACGCAGAAGATATGGGGAGCTTGCGGCAGGCGACCGCCCACTTCCAGCCAGTGCTTGAAGTAGTCGCCCATGTGGTAGCCGCAGAACGGCAGCATGGCAAACGGGTCGCGACGGGTCTGGCCCTGGGTACCCATGGCGGCAGCGGTCGTTTCCGAGCCCATGGTTGCCGCCATATAGACGCCGGCTTCCCAATCCGCCGCTTCGAACACCAACGGTATTGTGGACGAGCGGCGGCCACCGAAGATGAAGGCCGAGATCGGTACGCCATTGGCATCATCCCAGGCCGGGTCGAGCGATGGGCATTGTGCGGCCGCCACAGTGAAGCGCGCATTCGGATGCGCCGCCTTGCGCCCGGTCTCGCGCGCAATCTCCGGTGTCCAGTCCTTGCCTTGCCAGTCGATCAGGTGCGCCGGTGCTTCCTTGCTCATGCCTTCCCACCAGACGTCACCATCATCGGTCAACGCCACATTGGTGAAGATCACATTCTCGCGCAGCATGGCCATGGCGTTCGGATTGGATTTTTCTGAGGTACCAGGCGCCACCCCGAAATAGCCATTCTCAGGATTGATTGCATACAGCTTGCCGTCGGCACCGGGCTTGATCCAGGCAATGTCGTCACCCACGGTGGTGATCTTCCAGCCCTGATAGGACTTGGGCGGAATCAGCATGGCGAAGTTGGTCTTGCCGCAAGCGCTCGGGAAGGCCGCGGCCACATAGGATTTCTCGCCGGCGGGACTTTCCACCCCCAGGATCAGCATATGCTCTGCCAGCCAGCCCTGATCGCGCCCCATGGTGGAGGCAATGCGCAAGGCAAAGCACTTCTTGCCCAGCAAGGCGTTGCCGCCGTAACCCGAACCATAGGACCAGATTTCCCGCGTCTCGGGGAAATGAACGATGTACTTGGTATCCTTGTTGCAAGGCCACGCGACATCCGCCTGCCCCGCAGCCAACGGCGCACCAACGGTGTGCACGCAAGGCACGAACTCGCCGTCCGTCCCCAGCACGTCGTATACCGCCCGACCCATGCGGGTCATGACGCGCATGGATACCACGACATAGGGCGAATCGGTCAGTTCGATGCCCACATGGGCGATATGCGAGCCCAGCGGCCCCATGCTGAACGGAATCACATACAGCGTACGGCCACGCATACAGCCTTCGAACAAGCCATCCAGCGTCTGCCGCATATCGGCCGGCGCCATCCAGTTGTTGTTCGGGCCGGCATCCTCCTTGTTGGCCGCACAGACGAAAGTACGGTCTTCCACCCGGGCAACGTCCGATGGATCGGAAAAAGCAGCATAGGAGTTGGCCCGCCTGGCCGGATTGAGCTTCACCAGCGTGCCGGCGGCTACCATCTGCGCCAGGAACTGCTCGTTTTCCGCCTCGGATCCGTCCACCCAATGTATGGCATCGGGCTTGGTAAGAGCGGCCACTTTGGCCACCCAGTCGATCAGGGCTTGGTGCTTGATATAGGCGGGGGGAGCAAACTGCATGGGAACCTCGGCTTAAGTAGCAGATACCACCCGAACTACGGAGAAAAAGCCGAGCACAGGTGGGAATGTCCCCTCAATTCTCGCAAATTCAAGCAGATAAGTCCCTAAAAAAGTAGCGAGCAGGCGCTTGACTACCAAAATGATCAGCCGTACAGCCTGCGCTGCAGCCCCTGAGCAGGTGCATCGGCATAAAAAAAGCGCGGGGCAAGCCCCGCGCTTTTGATTTCCGACAACCTTGCTGCTTAGAACTTGTAGTTGGCGGTCAGACGGTAGTAACGGCCACGCAGATCGTACTGGGTGAAGTCAAAACCGTTGGACGCGTCCGATGCATCATACGGAGGCGTACGGTTGAACGCGTTCAGAACCGAGAACGACAGACCCAGTTGCTTGGTCACGTCATAGTTGGCGTACACGTCGGTGGTGACCTGACCGGCAACGCGGTCCTGGCCATCGGCACTTTGCTGTTGCCAGCCCGAGGTGTAGTTCAGCTTGACCTTGGTGGTCCACTCGTTCTTGTCCCAACCCAAGGTCAGGCTGCCCTTGGTGCGAGGCAGCGCGCCGTAGCCGTTGTTACCCGCATACTCGACAGCTTCCTCACCCAGTGCTGGCGGCACCTTGTAAGAGATCAGGTAGGTTGCATCCAGTGCGGTCGTGAAGCGGCCGAACTGGGTTGCCTTCGAACGATAGGTCAGGTTCAGGTCCAGACCCTTGGTCTCGACATAAGCCAGGTTCTTGTAGCCGCTGGTAATGAACGAAATGTTCTGGGTGACCGGGTCACGAACGATGAACTTGGAGTAGGCCGGGTTGTTTTCGTTGTTCTCGATGAACTGGAACGAATCGGACGAGACCAAATCCTTCTGACGGATCTTGTACAGATCCAGGCTGGCGTTGAAGTTGGCCGAAGGCTCGATCACGATACCCAGGTTGAAGTTACGGGAATGCTCCGCCTTCAGATCCGGATTACCGGTGTAGACGCCAGCGATGCTGAACGAGCGGTTACGCTGCGACGGGACCGGATGGAAACGGTCAGTCACCGTAGTGAAGAACGTTGCGCTCGATTGCGAGTTCTCAGCCAGCGTCGGAGCGCGGAAGCCCTTACCTGCAGAAGCCCGGAACAGCACCTCCTTGATTGGGGTCCACTTCAGGCCCAGAGCAGGCGAGAATGCCGAACCAAAGTCGCTGTAATCGTCGCCGCGGCCAGCCAGGTTCAATTCCAGGTTCTTGACGATCGGTGCATTCAATTCAAAGAACAGCGCCTTCACGTTGCGCGAACCGGTCGTGGCGGTAGCACCTTGGCCCAGAACCAGGCCTTGGGTCAGGTTGGCATCAGGACGGTCGGCCAGTGTTTCTTTACGATAATCCACACCAAAGGCCGCGCCCAGCATACCCGCCGGCAGTTCCAGCAACTCGCCGGAGATCTTGCCGTCGAAGGTATCCAGCTTGGACTCGGACTCACGTACCACGGTCAGACGCAGCTTGTCAGCCTGGCCGTTGGTATTGGCTGCCGGATTAGCGAAGTTGTAACTGCCATCGGTAATCATCTGCTTCAGGACAACCGCATTGACGCGGTTATAGTTGTCCTGATGGGCCTTGTTCTTGGAGGTCGATGCTGCGGCATCCCAGTTCCAGGTACCGATATCACCCTTCAAACCTGCCAAGGCACGGTAGGAATCGCTCTTGATCTTGGCGCTACGCGGGCCAACATCGAAGAAGGTGTAACCGATCGCGACCGGTGCGGCGTCAGGATTGGAGGGATTGCCCACCGGCAGACGGTAGTCTTCTACGGTCACGCCGCCCGTTGCCGGGTTGTAGTGGATACCGGAGTTGGTAATACCAGCCGGGGTGAAGGTCTGCTTGGTCTCGGTCGAGGACAAGAAGGCCTCGGCATAGCCCTGCAGATTCTCGGCGAAATCGAAGGTGCCGCGGATAAACCCGTTGGCACGCTTGGTTTCAGGCATCACGCTGAGGAAGGACGCCGGGTTCCAGGCACAAGCGGTACCGGTCAGTCCGAAAACGGTGGCATCCATCACCGCGCCAGGGCCGATACACTTGGCAAACGCTTGACGATCGGTACCACGACGGTAGGTACCTGCCGACGTTGCCCAGCCGAACAAACCGCCAGGCTGGTTGCTGAAGTCCTGATCCTTGGTGGAATCACGGTCTGCCAGGGTGATGCCGTCACGCTGGAAGTAGTCGAACGATGCGAGGACGTTGTAGCGATCCTTTGCCAGGTCGCCGATACCACCGGTCACGGCAACGTGGGTTTCGCCCATGTCGTTTTCGCTCGAAATACCATAGCCAGCGGAGACTTCCGCACCTTGGTAATTCTTGCGCAGGATAATGTTCACCACACCGGCGATCGCGTCGGAACCGTACACGGCGGAGGCGCCGTCCTTCAGGATTTCTACGCGTTCAATCGCCGAAGCAGGCAAGCTGTTCAAGTCAAAATAGCTGTCTTGCAGGTTCTGTGCGAAGCCATAGTTGGCGGCACGACGACCGTTCAGCAGGACCAGCGTAGCCTTCTGGCCCAGGCCGCGCAGCGAAACACCGGATGCGCCAGGGGAGAAGGAGTTGCTGAAGACTTCGTTATAGCTGCCGCCGGTGTTGGCGCTGACTGCACGCAGCACCTCGGCCACGGTAGCCTTACCGCTCTGTTCAATTTCCTTACGGGTCACCACCGTAACGGGCGAGGACGTTTCCTTCGATACGCGCTTGATGTTACTGCCCGTAACTTCAATCTTTTGCGTTTCGTTGGCGTCTGCAGCCAGGACCTGCGCGCCAGCGCTGACGCCGATCATCGTGATCGCAAATGCAAGATTCTTGATTTTCACCAGTATTGCTCCCCTAGACAGCTGATATGGATGGCCCAGTGCATTCAGATGGTTAACAAGAGTGCCGTGAGACCCAATGCGTACCCCCTCGATCGGCCCGATGATCAATCAGGCACAATGAGACGACCCGCAAACGATAGCCCATACGTTGCATTGATGTGACGAAGCGATACAAATACGACAAAAAGACGTTGTTACACTGCAACAAGACAATCCAGAGTGACGATTGAAATTAAGAAAATTGTCCTTTTGCATCAATTAATTACATAAAATCACCCATCCGAAATTCAGTCTTGGGAGCAAATAAACAAACTGGTCGGTATTTTATCAGACCTCAACGGACATACTTTTTTACAAATACACTTAAACAATTACACATACCAATCAGTATGTTTTATTTATGTGACGCCTATTTAATAAATTTTAAATGCTGACATTTATTCCGGTAGCTCAATTACAAGGATTATTTAAATATAATTTAAATGTCATTTCAGACAATCGGGCACGAGCAAGCCTCTACTTGATTCTCAGAGAACAATCGGGACCCGCCCGTAATTATCTTTCTTTCGGACCGGGGAAGAGCGGAGCAAAACGAGCCGGCAGCCGCACGCTTCAACGCAACAAGGCAGCAATCTCGTCCATTTCAAAACCTGCCGCATCGACCGTCATGATCTCCCGCATGCTTCTCAGCCAGGTAATCTGTCGCTTCGCCAGTTGCCGGGTCGCATAAATGCCGGTGTCCCGCAAGGTCGGGTAGTCGATACGGCCATCCAGATACTGCCAAGCCTGGCGATAGCCCACGCAACGCATGGACGGCATGTCCGGATCCAGCTCATAGTGGGAGCGCAGGCGTTCCACTTCATCAAGAAAGCCAGCCGCCAGCATCTGCTCGAACCGCAGCGCAATCCGCTCATGCAGCACAGCCCGGTCATCCGGCAGCAAGGCAAGCTTGGTCAATCGGTAGGGCAAAGGCTCGTCGCGCTGCTCCAAGAGCCACTGCGACATCGGCTTGCCCGTTGCCAGCACGATTTCCAGCGCCCGCCCGACACGCTGGCTGTCATTGGGATTCAGTCGCTGCCCGGTTGGCGGGTCAAGCTGCAGGAGCCGGGCATGCATGGCGGGCCAGCCCACGCTCGCTGCGTCCGCCTCCAGTTGCAGACGTATCGCTGGCTCGGCCGACGGTAGCTCATGCAGCCCCTCCTCTAATGCCTTGAAATACAGCATGGTGCCACCCACCAGTAAGGGGATGCGCCCTCGCGCCGTAATGTCAGCCATCAGCGACAGGGCATCATGACGAAAACGCGCGGCCGAGTAACTCTCGGTCGGATCAATGATATCGATCAGATGATGTGGTGCTTCGGCCAGGGTTGCCGCGTCAGGCTTGGCGGTGCCGATGTCCATATCACGGTAGATCAGCGCAGAGTCGACCGAAATCAGCTCCACCGGCAACTGCTTGGACAGCGCCACCGCCAACGCGGTCTTGCCGCTGGCCGTCGGCCCCATCAGGAATATCGCGCGCGGCAAGTCGCTCATCCCGCCCTCCGTGCATAACGCGCGGCCGTGAAACCGACGCCCAGTCCCACCAGCATGGCCGGCACAAAGGCCCACCACCCCAGCGCAGGAATACCGTAACCCAGCGCATAGAAGAACACGACGAACCCCATCAAACCGGTCAAGAAGCCACGCAGCACCAGCAACAAGGCATCACGTCCCGCATTCGCATAAGTAAAGGCGGGAATCACCGACGCGGCAATCGGCGCGCCGGTAAACAAACCAGTCAGGCTGGGTCCGAACAGACCCGACAAGGCGGTCAGGGACAGGACCAGCCCCGCGGCCGCCGCCATGCGGGTCAGTATCTCGACCCGTGGCAGGTGCACAGGCAGGGGTGCCGCCTGCGGTTTGGGCAACCAGCGCACGGCCGCCAGCCACAAGCCGAACAGCGCAGCCAACCCCACGAATACCGAATGCGCCAAGCCGGCAAAATGTAGCAGCACGGCACCCAGTACATAGGCCAGCCAGCCGGACAGTATCGCGAGCGGCCAACGGAACCGCACACTGGCATAACCCACGACCAGCATGTAGCCGATATTGGCCCACACGCCCACCGGCGCCGCCAGCGAGACATCGGCCGCATACAGGCTGCCATGGCTCAACCACAGCGTCAGCACCACCGGCGCGCCCACCAGCGGCAAGCCGCCTAGCAGTCCGGCCACATTCGGCCCCCAGCGCTTCCCAGCCAGGCTGGCCAGGGCAATCATCAAGGGCGCAGCAAACAGCTTGACCAGCAGAGCCAAGCTCATCACTGACCCCGCATGAACATTTTGTCCAGATCGCTCATGCCCAGGTAGAACCAGGTCGGTCGACCATGGTTGCACTGCCCAGATCGTTCGGTCGCCTCCATCTCACGCAGCAGGGCATTCATTTCCGGCAAGGTCAGGCTGCGATTGGCTCGCACCGCACCATGGCAGGCCATGCTCGCCAGCAGTTGGTCCCGCCGCTCGGTTAGCACCCGCGTGGCGCCCACCTCGCGTATATCCGCCAGCACGGTACGTGCCAGCTCTACCGGGTCGGCATCGCGTAGCAGCATCGGTATCGCCCGTACCGCCAACTGGTTGGGACCCATCACCGCCATCTCGAAGCCAATCCGGGCCAGCATCTCGCCATGTTCTTCCACCGTCGCTACGTCAAGCCGGTCAGCAGGGAATGCCAGCGGGATCAACAAGGGCTGGGTCGGCAAGGCATCCTGATCCAGGCTGGTCTTGAGCTTCTCGTACACGACGCGCTCATGCGCAGCATGCATGTCGACCACGATCATCCCGTCACGTGCCTGCGCCAAAACATACACCCCATGTAGTTGCGCCAAGGCAAAGCCCAATGGTGGCAGGTCCTGCTCGGTCGCCGGCAGGTTACGCACCGCCAGGGGCATGGCCGGCGAGGCCGGTGCGGCCATCTGCGCACTGGCGGCCTCCGCGTCCCAAGCCGGTATCTCGGCGCGTGCGCTCTCGCGCAGACCGCCAAACAGGGTCCCGTAGAAGTCAGTCGCCGGCGCCTCGTTGCTGGCCAGCGGCATACGCATCTGTTGGAAACTCGGTGCATAGGCATGGTCCGCTTGCGGCATCGCCACATCAGCCCCAGACGCAGGCACGGCCCCGGCACGGGTCTCCGCCAGGGCCTTGTTCAGGGAATGGAAGAGAAAGCGATGGATGGCCTGGGACTCACGGAACCGCACCTCGGTCTTGGTCGGATGGACATTCACGTCCACCCCCTCCGGGTCCAGTTCAATAAACAAGACATAGAGCGGCTGCCGATCAAGGTGCAGCACATCCTGATAGGCCTGCCGCACGGCGTGCAGCACCACCTTGTCGCGCACAAAACGGCCATTCACGAATACGAACTGTGCGTCACGCCCGGCACGCGACAGGGTAGGCGAGCCGGCAAAACCGCTGATACGCAAGGTCCCAGCCGACTGCTCTATCGTCAGCATGCTATCTGCGAATTCGTTGCCCAGCACGGCTCGCATGCGCTCCGCCGGCATCTCGGCCTTGAGCCGCCATTGCACCTTGCCGTTGTGAGTCAGCGTCAGGGTCAGGTCAGGTCGCGACAGTGCAACCCGCTTGAAGACGTCTTCACAATGCGCGTACTCGGTTGCCGCCGTCTTCAGGAACTTGCGGCGCGCCGGCACGTTGAAATACAGATCCCTCACTTCTACCGTCGTGCCGGATGCCAGGGCGGCTGGCTCCGCCTCGTGGATGGTGCCGTTGTCGGCCTCCACCCGCCACGCGTCGGCCCTGCCGCTGAGGCGGCTGCTCAATAGCAACTGCGAGACCGAAGCGATACTCGCCAGCCCCTCGCCCCGGAAACCGAGACTGCGCACCCGCTGCAAATCCTCAAGGCTGGCAATCTTGCTGGTGGCATGACGGCTGAGCGCCAGCACCAGCTCCTCCCGAGCGATGCCATTACCATCGTCCACCACCCGTATCAGTTTGCTTCCCCCCTCGGCCAGGTCTACGCTGATGGATCTGGCACCGGCATCCAGGCTGTTTTCCAGCAGCTCCTTGAGCGCGGAAGCGGGACGCTCGACCACCTCGCCCGCGGCGATCTGGTTGACGAGATGATCAGGTAGCAAACGGATTCTGGACATGGGCAAGGGTACGACAGGAGCGGTATATCAGTATACCAGTCGACCCGGACCTACCCTGGAGAAGCAGGATGGTGGGGGAAAAACCGCATACCTTCTACGTCATCGATGACGACAGCGTCCTGCGTTCACTGATACGCGGCATCCTCACCGATGCCGGTCTGGTCTTCGCGGGTGCCGCAGCCAACGGCGAAGAAGGCCTGAAAGGCTGCCAGGACAAGCAACCTGACATCGTCCTCCTGGATATCAACCTGCCAGGCTCCAACGGTATCGACATCCTGGCCAGACTGCAGCAGATGAAGGCGCCACCGAGCATCGTGATGGTCAGTGCGGAAGCAACCCTGACCCGGGTGCAATCCGCCATGGCACTGGGAGCGAGCGGCTTTATCGTCAAGCCCTTCACCGCCGCCCGCCTGACCGATACCGTCGAGCGGGCGCTGGCAGCGCCATGAACGGCGAGCCACCCCTGTCACCATAAGAAAAACGGCCATGCGGCCGTTTTTTATCCCTCATCAAGCCAGCTTGTTCCGCGCCAGCGGCGGGTTCTTCGCCAGGTAGCGCCTCAGGCCACTGAGCAGCGCTTCCGCCATCTTGTCCTGATAGCCCTCGTCGGCCAGCTTCTTCTCTTCTTCCGGATTGGAGATGAATGCCGTCTCCACCAGCACCGAGGGAATGTCCGGCGCTTTCAGTACCGCGAATGCCGCCTGCTCCACCTGACCACGATGCAGACGGTTCACTTCACCAATCTCCGACAGCATCGCCTTGCCCAGCTTCACGCTGTCATTGATGGTCGCGGTCTGGGTCAGGTCCAGCAGCGTCTGTGCCAGATGCGGGTCGCGTACATTGATCTTCACGCCGCCGATCAGGTCGGATTCGTTCTGCGTTTGCGCCAGCCACTTGGCCGCTGTGCTGGTCGCGCCTCTCTCGCTCAGCGTGAACACCGACGATCCGCGCGCATCCGGCTTCACGAACGCATCGGCATGGATGGACATGAACAGGTCCGCCCCCACCTTGCGTGCCTTGACCACCCGCTGCCCCAGCGGCACAAAGTAATCATCGTCGCGAGTCAGTACCGCCCGCATATTGGGTTGCTTGTCGATCAGGGCTTTGAGCTTCTTGCCGATTGCCAGCGTCACCGTCTTCTCGTAGGTACCGCCCTTGCCCACCGCGCCGGGGTCCTCACCGCCGTGGCCAGGATCGATCGCCACCGTCACCAGCCGGCTGACATCGAGCTTGTCCTTATCCACCGTCTCCGGTGCCGGCTTGGCAAGTTTTTCCGGCTTTGCGTCCGGCTTCTCCGACTTGCCGGCGGCCGGCGGTCCCTTGCCATCGTCCAGCAGGGCCAACAGCGGATCATCCGGCTTGGCCGGATAAAGATCGATCACCAGCCGATGCTGGTACTCGCCGAACGGCTCCAGCGTAAACACCTGCGGCTTGACCTCGGATTTGAGGTCCAGCACCACTCGTACAGTACCCGGCTTGTAGCGGCCCGCCCGCAATTGCTTCACATACGGGTCCTCGGTACCGATACGACTGGCGATCTCGGACAACTCCTTGCCCCAGTCGGCCCCTTCCAGATCCACTACCAGGCGATCGGGGTCCGGCACCATGAACTGGTTGAACTTGAGCGGCGCCGTGGATTCAAGCGTGATGCGGGTATAGGCCTTGGCCGGCCAGACCCGTACGGCGACCACGGCGCTACCGGCAAAGGCACGTGGCGCAACGCCAAACAACAGCGTCGCCACCGCACCCTGCAGCATCAGGCGGCGGGAGGCGTCGGGGCGAAATCGGTCAAGATGGCGAGACATGCGGCTCCGTGGGTTGTACCGGCAACAAGCGTAAAAGCGCGCCCTTCCGCTTGCGGGAGCAGGCTGATGGTCCAGTCCGGCGCAGGCAGCAAACCTGCCGCCTTGTCCGGCCATTCCACCAGGCAGACGCTATCCGGGTTGAACATATCCCGAAAGCCAGCATCCTCCCATTCAAGCGGGTCGGCAAACCTATATAAATCAAAGTGATGGAAGTATAAGTTAGAAACAACATAAGGTTCAACCAGGGTATAGGTCGGGCTTTTCACCCGCCCAACATGCCCCAGGCCCCGCAGTATGCCTCTAGTCAGCGTGGTCTTGCCCGCGCCGAGGTCCCCTTCGAGATAGACCGTCAGACCGCCACGCATGGCCTGCGACAGCAGCTCACCCATGGCCAGGGTAGCCGCCTCATCAGGCAGGTAGGCACTCAGGGTATGATCTTGGCTATGCATGAGGAGAATCACTCGGCCGTTGAACGGGATTGGACAGCTCTGGCAAGCGACATCAAGCGCTGGGCCAGCGAGCTGGGCTTCGACGCGGCCGTGATCGGCGATGCCAACCTGGGCGATGCAGCCGAACACAACCTGCAGGCCTGGCTCGACGCCGGCCAGCATGGCGAAATGGATTATATGGCGGCCCATGGCATGAAACGAGCCCGCCCCGCCGAGCTGGTGCCCGGTACCCGGCGGGTAATCTCGCTACGCATGAACTACCGCCCGGCGACGGCTCGCGACAGCGAAGCCGTGCTACAGGACGGTAGCGCCGCCTTCATCTCTCGCTACGCTCTGGGGCGCGATTATCACAAGGTATTGCGCAATCGCCTACAGAAACTGGCCGACCGTATCGTTGCCGCCGCAGGCCCGTTTTCCTATCGCGCCTTTGTCGACTCCGCACCGGTCATGGAAGTCGAAGCCGCCACCCAGGCCGGGCTGGGATGGCGCGGCAAACATACCCTGCTGCTGACGCGGGAGCACGGTTCCTTCTTCTTTCTTGGCGAGCTGTTCACCGACTTGCCACTCCCTGTCGACCCACCGTTGCCACAGGAACATTGCGGCCGCTGCCGCAAGTGCATCGACGTCTGCCCCACCGGCGCCATTGTCGCCCCCTATCGGGTGGATGCACGTCGCTGCGTGTCCTATCTCACCATCGAGCTCAAGGGCAGCATTCCCACCGAACTTCGACCTTTGATCGGCAACCGGGTCTATGGCTGCGACGACTGCCAGCTGTTCTGCCCCTGGAACCGCTTTGCCATCGATGCAAACGAGAGCGACTTTGCCGTCCGCAACGGCCTAGACGACGTCAACCTGGTCAGCCTGTTCGGCTGGAGCGAGACCGACTTCCAGACTCGCCTGGCCGGCACCGCCATCTACCGGATCGGCCACGAGCGCTGGCTGCGCAACATCGCCGTCGGCCTCGGTAACGCGCCGACCAGCCCCGACATTATTGCCGCCCTGCAGTCACGCCAGGACGATCCCTCCGGATTGGTACGCGAACATGTCGCCTGGGCCCTGCAACAGCACCGGTCACGGCCGATCAGCAAAGGCTAAGGCCGACGGGCACCGCTATGCTGCAGGCATGACGCTACCGAAGGCCGCCAGGATGACCGCTTCCATCAAGCTGGGCCAGATCGCCCTGCCCGTCCACGATATCGAGCGCGCGACCATCTTCTATCGGGATGTTCTGGGTTTGCCCTTGCTGTTCACCGCACCGCCCGGCCTCGCTTTCTTCGACTGCAGTGGCGTGCGGTTCATGTTGTCCCGACCGGAAGGCGTCACCGGCTGGCCAGCTTCGGTGCTGTACTACCAGGTCGACGACCTCGACACCCACCATGCCCGCATGATTGAGAACGGTGCCAAGGCCAGGGATATGCCGCACAGGGTGGCGCGCCTGCCGGACCATGAGCTCTGGATGGCATTCTTCGAGGACAGCGAAGGCAATACACTGGCACTCATGGAAGCACGCCGCTGACGTAGAATCACGTTCTTCCCACCCAACACCCATCTCGCCATGCCTTCCCCGCTCGCCTCCCGCCCCATCGGGGTTTTCGATTCCGGTATCGGCGGCCTGACCGTCACCCGCGCCCTGATGGAACGCCTGCCGTTCGAGGACATCGTCTACCTTGGCGATACCGCCCGCGTTCCCTATGGCGTCAAGTCGGTCGCGACCATCGAGCAATTCTCGCAACAGATCGTCGACTTCCTGCTGCAACAGGAGGTCAAGCTGCTGGTCATCGCCTGCAACACCATCTCGGCGGTGGCGGCACAGAAAATCCGTAACCGGGTCTCGGTTCCGGTCATCGACGTCATCGAAGCCGGCGCCCGCAATGCCGTTGCTGTAACGCGCAACGGCGCCATCGGCGTCATCGCCACCCCTACCACGGTCAACAGCAACGCCTACGCCCGGGGCGTCCACGCCCTCAATGCCGACGCCCGCGTCTATTCGCAAGCCTGCCCGCTCCTGGTTCCGCTGGTCGAGGAAGGTTGGCTGGATCATCCGGTCACCCGCATGACCGTTCAGGAATACCTCAAGCCGGTCCTGGCCGAAGGCATTGACACCCTGGTCCTGGGCTGCACCCACTACCCGCTGATCAAGCCCTTGCTGGCCGATGAAGTCGGCAATGACATTCGCTTGGTCGACTCGGCCGTCAGCGTCGCCGAACAAGTCGCCGCCACCCTCACCGAACTGGGTCTTGCCAACCCGCAGCGCGGTGAAGCGACCTACCGCTACTACGTCACCGACATCCCGCTACGCTTCCAGACCGTAGGCGAGCGCTTCCTCGGCCGCAGTCTCAAGCATCTGGAGATGGTGCAGTTGTGATCACGGATTTAGGTTTGTGATACAGGCAAGTTTATCTCAGCGCCCGGCTGAGCGAAGTCGTTGCCACCTTTAGGTGGCTTACTACTTCGGCCTCCTCCTTGCGGGGAATGCCGGGCGGTTAGCTGAACGCTTCTATGCTGCACAACTCGAGCGACTCCAAGCAGGGCGGGTCTTCAGCCCCGCACGGACCGCCTTCGTCAGAAGGCGTAAGCTCGAAAGACCGCTACTGCCGAAAACCACCTTGGCGCTAAATAGCTGTTTTACCGCTCAATAGCCCAGTCCCGCCGTCATTCGGTCAAATTACCGCAGCCCCCGGCTTTTTTGCTGTCGCAACGCGGTGCGCTCGGCTACCGTGCTAAAATCTCGCGCTTGTTTTGATTGGATTTTTTGCACCATGACACTCTCCACGCTTACCGCCCTTTCCCCGCTCGACGGCCGCTATCACAAGCAAGTCAATGCATTGCGTGACTGCTTCAGCGAATTTGCGCTGATCAAGTACCGGGTCAAGGTGGAAGTGGAGTGGCTCAAGGCGCTTGCGGCAGAACCTGCCATTGCCGAAGTCCCGGCTTTCTCCAAGAGCACCATCGCCGAGCTCGATGAGGTCGTCGCCCAGTTCTCCGAAGCCCACGCCGAGGAAGTGAAGGCCATCGAAAGCCGCACCAACCACGACGTAAAGGCCATCGAGTACTGGCTCAAGGAACGTTTGTCCGGCAACCCGGAAATCGGCCCGGTCACTGAATTCCTGCACTTCGCCTGCACCTCGGAAGACATCAACAACCTGTCGCACGCGCTGATGCTCAAGGCCGGCCGTGAAGCCATGCTGCCTACGCTGGCTGGCATCATCGACCGCCTCAAGACCCACGCCCACGCCCTGGCCGACAAGCCCATGATGTCGCGTACCCATGGTCAGCCTGCGACGCCCAGCACCATGGGCAAGGAAATGGCCAATATCGCCTACCGCCTGCAGCGGCAGCACCAACGCATTGCCGATGTCGAACTGCTCGGCAAGATCAACGGCGCGGTCGGCAACTACAATGCGCACCTGTCGGCCTACCCGGATGTCGACTGGCCGACCTTCGCACAACGCTTCGTCGAATCCCTGGGCATCAGCTTCAACCCGTACACCATCCAGATCGAGCCGCATGACTACATGAGCGAGCTGTACGACGACTTCGCGCGCGTCAACACCATCCTCATCGACATGAACCGTGACATCTGGGGCTATATCTCCCTGGGCTTCTTCAAGCAGAAGGTCAAGGAAGGCGAAGTCGGCAGCTCGACCATGCCGCACAAGGTCAACCCGATCGACTTCGAAAACTCCGAAGGCAATCTGGGCATGGCCAACGCCCTCCTGACCCACCTGAGCCAGAAGCTGCCCGTGTCGCGCTGGCAGCGCGACCTGACCGACTCCACCGTGCTGCGCAATATGGGCGTCGCCCTCGGCTACACCCTGCTGGGCTACGCCTCCGCCATCAAGGGCCTGGACAAGCTCGAAGCCAATCCGGACGCCATGGCGCGCGATCTCGACGCCAACTGGGAAGTCCTGGCCGAACCCATCCAGACGGTCATGCGTCGTTACGCCGTACCGAACGCTTATGAACAACTGAAGGATCTGACCCGCGGCAAGGCCGGTATCAACCGCGACAGTCTGCACGCCTTCATCAAGACCCTGGCCATCCCCGAGGCGGAAAAGACCCGCCTACTGGAACTGACCCCGGCCAGCTATATCGGTCGCGCCGTCGAGCTGGCCAAGAATATCTGAACCCTGAATCCAACCCGCCAAGGCCCGCATCCACGTGACCCCCAAGCAGAAGATTCCGTTTATCGCCGCTGCCGTCATCGGCACGCTCGCCATCGCCTACACCGGTGCCAGCTGGTGGGCCGGTAAGGAAGCAGAGACGACGCTGGCCAAGCAGCACCAGCTGATCGCCGACCTGCCCTACTTTGCCGTCAAGTCGCGTGACTACCAGCGCGGCCTGTTCAGTTCGACCGAGCGCACCACCATCGCGCTCGCGCCGAACCTGCTCAAACCCTACCAGATGCTCAAGCTGGAGGATCTCGGCAAGGTCAAGCTGGAGCTGAGCTACACCCAGACCATCAAGCACGGTCCCTTCCCGTTGCTGGCCCAGGGCAATCTGTCGCCGCTAAAGGCCGTGGTGACCACCGATATCGAGTTCACCGCCGAGACCCAGGCGCTGTTGAAAAAGATGTTTGGCGATCAGAAGGCGCTGCAGATCGAAAACCGCATCCAGTTCAACGATGACGGCGTGTTCACGATCAAGGTGCCGGGCTTCACCTATGAAGAAACCCTGGCCAAGGTCAAGACGGTCTGGCAAGGCCTGGACGCCTCGATCGCCTACGGTGGTGACTTCAACAAGGTGGACATCAACGCCGTGGTGCCGGGCCTGCATTTTGAAGCCGGTCCCAAGGGCACGCTGGACATCAAGGACCTGCGCTTTGAATCGCACAACGCACGTGGCGCCGCCGGCATCATGCTCGGCGACGGCAAGCTGACGCTGGCTTCGGCTGCTTTCAAGCAGACCGAAGGAGAAACCAAGCTCGACGCCAAGCTCGAAGGCGTGAACTACCAGGTGAAGACCAGCGCCGAAGGCGACTTCATCAATTCCAGCGGCGATATCGGCCTCAACACCCTGACGCTCAATGGCAAGGCCTACGGCCCTGCCAAGCTGTCGGTCGCCGCCAACCACCTGCACGGCCCCACGCTCGCCAAGCTGAGCCAGGCCGTGACGCGTATCCAGCGCGAAGTGGCTGATCCGACCGAGCAGGCGGCAAAGATGTTCGCCGTATTCCGCAAGGAAGGCCTGCCACTGCTCCGCAACGATCCTTCGCTCGCCATCAAGCAGCTGTCGATCAAGCTGCCGGAAGGCGAAGTGGCGCTGAAGGCCGACCTGGCGCTGAAGGGTTTCGAGGACAAGGACCTGGACAACCCGCTCAAGTTGCTGGAAAAGCTGCAAGCCAATGCTGACCTGCGCGTACCGAAACAGGTCATCGAGACCTACGTCCTGTGGCAGGCACGCGGCATGATCGCGGTCGACACCGAAGAAGGCGAACGTCCCGATGCGGAAGAGCTCGACAATCTAGCCCGCAACCTGATGGAAAGTCAGATCCGCAAGCTCACCGAGCAGAACCTGATCCGTGCCGAAGGGGACATCCTCAGCAGCACCGCCCAATGGAAGGGTGGCCACCTGAACGTCAACGGCAAGGACATCCCGCTGCCTTGGCAGATGCCACTGGCCGCACCGCCAGCAGCACCTGCGCAATAAGCAGGCACAAACAAAACGCCCGGCACAGACCGGGCGTTTTGTTTTGCTGGTAGCGGAAACACGGTGCCAGTAACCGGCGAACCATGCCGAAACTAACGATACTCGCAGAGATAGGCCGTATCGACCGCCACCTTGAGCTGGAACTTGCTGTTGCCAGGCACCGTGAACCGGTCACCCGCAGCAAAGGTTTGCCACTGCTCGCTACCTGGCAGCCTCACCGTCAGCGCACCGGCTACCACGTGCATGACCTCGAGTTGCGCGGTGCCGAATTCATACTCGCCCGGCGCCATGACGCCTACCGTGGCCGGCCCTTCCGCCATGCCAAAGGCGATGGATTTGACCGTACCGTCGAAGTATTCGTTGACCTTGAACATGCTGACTCGCTCGCAAGATTGGGGAACAAACAGTATGCCCAACTCACCTAGGCTTGTTCATAACGAGTGATTCGGCTTTTATGCCGGTTCGCAGGCAGGCATCACCGGCCGGACGTTCAGGCGACAGCCTTCGCTGCCAGCAGGCCATAGAACACCACGCCGGCCTTGCCCTCGCGCAATAGCTCCCAATCCTCCAGTGCCGGCCAGTTCGCGGTCTCGAAATAGACCCGCGCCTCCGGCTTCAACAAGGGCCGCAGCGCTGTCAGAACCTTGGGCAACAGATCGGTCGAAAATGGCGGGTCCAGGAACACCACGTCGAACTGCTCCTGGCAGCGTGCCATCCAGCTCAGGGCATCGGCCTGTATCACCTCCACCGATCGGGCCCCCAGTAACTGACTGTTGTCACGCAGCGCAGTCAGCGCCGGCCGTGCCTGCTCGATCATGACAACCCGCGCTGCGCCGCGCGAAGCCGCCTCGAATCCCAGCGCACCGCTGCCAGCGAACAGGTCGAGGCAATGCCAACCGTGCAGCTCCTGCCCCAACCAATTGAACAACGTCTCGCGCACGCGATCCGGCGTCGGCCTGAGCCCCTCGCCATCCGGGAACGGCAGGATGCGCCGGCGATACTCACCTCCGATAATACGTAGCTGGTTGCGGCCTCGGACAGGCTTGGTGGTTTTAGGGACAAGTTTGGGCATAAACAGGAATAAGAAACGGGATTAGGTTTGCACACAACGCACCAGTGGCGCTCGCCACCCGACCTTTTTCAACAAGGCCCCTAACGGGGATCGGCTGCGCCAAGCCCTTGTCGGCGCAAGCAAAAAAGCCGGCTATTGCAAGCTTTAGGCTTGGGGTGCAAGGAGGGAAAGGCTAGAATCCTACCCCAACTCACTGGCAGCGCCAGTTTCTATATAGAATCAATCGCATGTCCGACAAGCAAACTCCGCAAGACCCACAAGCCGGCTGGGGCTCCAAGCTCTGGAAGGTCCTCAACACCGACGTCACCGTCCTTGCCAAGGATGTCGCCCAGGCGTCCAAGGAGGTCTGGCAGTACAAGCTCAAGGCTGGCCTGGCCAAGACCCGCGACAAGCTCGGCAAGGAGCTGGCCGCGCTGTTCGGCGGCGGGCAGATCGACGAGACACTCTACGAAGACCTGGAAACCGTCCTCCTGACGGCCGATATGGGCGTGGACGCCACCACACACTTGCTGAAGGATGTGCGCCAGCGCGTCACCCTGGCCGGCCTCAAGGACGCCAGCGAATTGCGCGGCGCCCTCAAGGGGGCATTGACCGACCTGATCACGCCACTGGAGCAACCGCTACAGATCGAAGGCCACAAGCCTTTCATCATCATGGTGGCCGGCGTCAACGGCGCCGGCAAGACCACCAGCATCGGCAAGCTCGCTAAATACTTCCAGAGCCAGGACAAGAGCGTCCTCTTAGCCGCCGGCGACACCTTCCGTGCGGCCGCCCGCGAGCAGCTGGTTGCCTGGGGCGAACGTAACAACGTCACGGTGATCGCCCAGGATGGTGGCGATTCGGCAGCCGTCTGCTTCGACGCCATCAACGCCGCCAAGGCGCGCGGCATCGACATCGTTCTGGCCGATACTGCCGGCCGGCTGCCTACCCAGTTGCACCTGATGGACGAGATCGCCAAGGTCAAGCGCGTGATTGCCAAGGCCGACCCGACCGGTCCGCACGAGATCCTGCTGGTCCTCGACGCCAACACGGGTCAGAACGCCTTGCAGCAGGTCAAGGCCTTCGACGACGCCTTGGGCCTGACTGGCCTTGTACTGACCAAGCTCGACGGCACCGCCAAGGGTGGCGTGATTGCAGGCATCGCCAAGCAAAAAGCCATTCCGCTGCGCTTTATCGGCGTCGGGGAAGGCATCGACGACTTGCGGCCGTTCGAGGCCAAGGACTATATCGACGCCCTGATCGAATAGTCTGGAACAAGCGTACCCAGGCATGACCGCCCCATCCAACGTTCTCACCATGACGGATCGACGAAATTGATTCAATTCAATCAGGTCAGCAAGCGCTACCCCGGTGGCTATGAGGCACTCAAGAACCTCAGTTTCCAGATCGAGACCGGCGAACTGGTCTTTCTGGCCGGCCATTCCGGGGCCGGTAAGTCAACGCTACTGAGATTGATTGCCGGCATCGACAAGCCCACTTCGGGCTCGGTCGTGGTCAATGGCCAGAACCTGGCCGCCATACGTCGCGGTGCTATTCCCTATGTGCGCCGACACATCGGCCTGATCTTTCAGGACCATAAGATCCTGTTCGACAGGACCGTCTTCGACAATGTCATGCTGCCGCTCGACATTGTCGGCTATGACCGTCGCGAAGCAGCACGTCGCGCCCGGGCAGCGCTCGACAAGGTGGGTTTGCTGGGACGCGAGAAGATGAACCCGATCTCGCTCTCCGGCGGCGAACAGCAGCGCCTGTGCATTGCCCGCGCCGTGGTCCACCGGCCTTCCATCCTGCTGGCGGATGAACCCACCGGCAATCTGGACCGCGCCTACGCGCTAGACATCATGGAACTGTTCAAAAGCTTCCATCAGGTCGGTGTCACCATCCTGATCTCCGCCCATGACGAAACCCTGATGGCCGACTACGGTCGTCGCATCCTGCGCCTGTCCAAGGGCCAGTTCACCCAATAAGAAGAGGGCACGACGATGAAACACTGGTTGCGCCTGCATCGCCTAGCACTGGCCTCCACCCTGCGCCTGTTCGCAGGCAGTCCGCTTGCTTCCACCTTGAACCTGTTGGTCGTGGGCATTGCGGTCGCCTTGCCGTTAGGCCTGTTTACCCTGGTCGGCAACCTGAACCAGCTGGCAGGCCGCCTGCATACCGAGCCGGAAGCCAGCTTATTCCTGCAGACCAACGCCAGCCCGACAGACGTCGCACGCGTTCAGGCCCTGCTGGGCCAACAGCCTGAAGTCGCAAGCGCCCGGCTGATCAGCAAACAGCAAGCCCTACGGGATCTGGAACAATCGAGCGGCATGAGCGAGCTGCTGGCCGGCCTGGGTGGCAATCCCTTGCCCGATGCCTTCAGCCTGACGCTCAAGAACACCAGCCCGGACGCACTGGACGCGCTGACCAAACGCCTGCAGGCCGACCCGGCAGTGGAACACGTCCAGCTCGACTCCGCCTGGGCTCGCCGCCTGGCCAGCATCATCGAACTGGGCCATCAGACCACACTGACCGTCGCCGCACTGTTCGGCGCCGGCCTGCTGCTGGTGACCGCCAACCTGATCCGCATGCAGATCCTGACGCGTCGTGAGGAAATCGAAGTCAGCAAGCTGATGGGGGCGACCGACAGCTTCATCCGCCGCCCCTTTCTCTACTTTGCCGGCCTGCAAGGCCTGCTGGGCAGCGTGGTCGGCGTGGCACTGGTAGCCCTCTGCCTGAACCGGCTCAGTAAACCGGTCGACGAACTGGCCACCTTGTATGGGGAGCGCTTCGCCCTCTCCCTGCCGGCGCCGGACGCCTTGCTCGCCACGTTCCTGGCCGTTATCGCCTTGAGCTTTCTTGGCGCCTTGCTGTCAGTTGGCAAACATCTGCGTGCCATGGAAGCTTGAGCCCATCACACGTAAAAAAGCCACGTCCAGAGACGTGGCTTTTTTACGTGTACTGCCCAGGCAATCAGGCAATCGAAGCGAAACGGTCAGTCGCGCGAGCCAAGTAGAACCACTCATGCCCGGCTTCTGCCTTGGCGTTGGGAAATACGATATGCCCATCGCAATCGGCCACCAGCACCTCACCATTGTGGCGGGTACCAATCACGTCACCTTTGCACAGTCGATCAAAGCTGGCCCAGGTACGGCTGAAGGCATCGTCGACATGCACCTTGTCGACCACGTCGTACAGGTGCAATGCTTCGACTTCGCTCGCCGCGACCGGGTCAGCCTCACCGCTCAACCCAAGATGGGCAAGGGTATTGTGGATGGCCTGATAGGCTACTTCCGGCGCATGGGGATCGGCATGCTGGCCACACTCCAGCGTCAGTGCATAGCCACCGACCGAACGCATGTACTCGGTCGTCCCTACGCCGTAACGCGCATCGGCCGTCAACTGCTGGGAGCGGCTAGCGTCCGCGGCCAACAGGCGATTGCGGCGCTCCACGCCGCGCGCATAGGTAGACAGCCAGCCATCCACCACGCGCCCGACGCCTAGCCGCAAAGCCAGCGCCTCTTCCTCATGCGCATGGGAGAAAGGCTCCAGCGCCTCGGTATTGTTGTTGGGGCCGACCATGGTGAAGGCCCGGCCGGGTGACTGGAAGGAATGCAGATCCAGCAGCACATCATGCTCGGCCAGCAAGGGACACAACCAGTTGGCAATCTGATCCTCGAAATCGTGCGGCGCCTCGGTCGGGCTCAGATTGCGATTCAGATTGCGATCACCAGCACGACGCTCCAGCTCGTAGGCAAGCGGATTGGTGATCGGCACAAAGGTCACACGCCCCGCACGCAACACCAGACTGCCTTGCTCCAGCTCCTCCATCACACGCAAGATGCCCTTCGTACCGGCTATCTCATTGCCGTGGACGGCGCCCAATACGATCAGACGAGGGCCTGGCTGGGTACTGGTATAGGTGATGGATTTGAAATGGTGCATGGTGTCAGGATGGCCGGGTAAAAAACGCCCGGCAGTATAAATCCCACGCGCCTTACCTGGCGCGGGAAATGACGGGCGTATCGATAACTTTTTGCACGCCACCGGCCTCGATGACCTCTGGGACGGTGCCAAGGGTCCTGACGCCCGCGCCTCTCCCACTCTTTGCTTCTGCCAATGGTAAACATGGCGCCACAGGTAGACGTTCGCTCTCATTCCCGAGCCGGTCGATCAGGGACAAGACTGCACGATCACTACCGGGTGCAATCTGCAGCATCCTTCCCGGCCTGGCCTGTAGCTGGAATTGCCAGCGGGAACCCGTCCATAGCCAAATTGCCAGCTTGCTGCCCGGCTCTGTCACAGCCAGATCCAGCCTTATGCCGGTCGAGGCGCAATCTACCCCCTCAATCATCGGTGCCAACGGCACAGAAGTCCCCAACCAGGGAGACGCGGGTATCACCGCGGGTTCGGCATATAAACCTGCCTCCAAACGGCTGCGTAAGGATTGCTTGTCCTGCAGCAGAGGGCCAAAACCAAAGTGGATATGCCCATTGGCAAACGGCTTCCCGCGCGTCTGCGTGATCTGCCGGACTATCTCATCGGCCGGCCAAGGGCGGGGCGTGTTGCTCAGGCCCATGGTATAGAGCCCCGGCCAGATATGCCGTTGCTGGCTGTTCTCCGCCAACCAGCCATCGAGCAATCGGCCAAAGGCTTGTGGTTTCTGGCCGCTGGGCCAATACAGCTGCGGTGCAAGATAATCGACCCACCCGGCAGCCAGCCAGTGCTCCACATCGGCATACAGCTTGTCGTACTGGCTGAAACCGACGATGCCCGGCGCCCGCCGATCCGGCCGCCCCAAACCAAAGGGGCTGATACCAAACTTCACCCAGCGCTTTTCCGCATGGATGCCATGATAAAGCCGCTCCACCAGTTGATTGACGTTTTGCCGCCGCCAATCGGCACGGTTCAAAGTACCACCGTCATCCCGGTAACGCTGCCAGGTAACGTCATCAGGAAACGGCAATTCACGTCCGTTACGGCCAATGACCGGGTAGGGATAGAAATAGTCGTCAATCTGCACGCCATCAATGTCATAGCGCCGTACCACGTCGAGTATCACGTCCAAAGTATGCTGCACCGCTTGCGCCTCACCTGGATCCATCCAGCTGAATTCGCCATAGGTTCGGATCAATGCTGGCGCTGCCTGGGTAATATGTCGGGCATCCAGGCGAGAGCGTGCACGCGCATAGTGCGCCCGGAAGGGATTGAACCAGGCATGCAGCTCCAGGCCGCGCGCATGGGCTTCGCTGACCCATAAGGCAAGCGGATCATAGTAGGGATCAGGCGCTTTACCCTGCACGCCACTCAGATACTCCGACCAGGGTTCGATCTGCGACGCATAGAGCGCGTCGGCCGCCGGCCTCACCTGCAACACGATGGCATTGAGTTTCAGTGCAGCGGCCCGATCCAGAATGGTTCTTAACTCAGCCTGCTGCTGCGCAGATGTCAATCCGGGGCGACTGGGCCAATCGATATTGCCTATCGTCGTCACCCAGGCGGCCCGGAATTCGCGCGGTGCCGGTGGCGGCATGGCAAAGCCGATTTGCGGAGAAGCCGGCGCAGTCGGGGCCGTCGTCTTCCTGTCGACATGAGCAGCTGGCGTCTCAGCAGGTGCCGGGGCAGGATCGGGGAATGCGGTAGGTGTAGGTGTAGGTGTCGCACATGCCAGCAGCAATTGCGAAACAAGACCAATGGCAAGCAAATGATAATCAAGGCGGCCGCTACGGCCAAAGCGTAGAGAAAGCCGACACACCGTAGCAAACGCAGAAAAGGGCAAGGGCATCACCTGCAGATCAGCCGACGCTGTCGGCCCAGGTGCGCAGGATCGCATATCACCCGCCACGGCCCAAGCAATAAGCCCGAAAACATCACCAATGCTTGGCCCCACAGGAGCCGGTTTCCAGCATACGAGCGCGCCCCCTGCCTGGCCTCAATCACAATACTAAGCCCGCAATCATTTGTCGCACTTAGATTTATTTGAAATATAAATCTTATTTATTATACCAAATGGCCATATCAAAGTAGGCCCGTTTCGAGCGAGCAGAGATGCTGGCGGGTGGCAAGATACCGACCATCAGGCACAGCCATCTCACCCTAAAACCAAGACCCATCAAGGCTTTCAGCCCTGCTTTCATCACTTTGCGCGGCGCATGCATCAATCCGTAGGATCTCTACCAAACACTTAGCGTGACTGATTTGCAGCAGATCGAGCGGACGCTCCTCGACCAATACCGCATCGTGAACTTTTCCAACCGTTAGCACTCAATGAACGAGAGTGCTAATATCAAGTCGCTGCGGAAATAGGCGCAGTGCAAAGGAGCCAGCAACGATGACGACGATGACCCTGCCAGTAATCTCCTCCGGTGACAGTCTGGATCGCTATATCCAGCAGATCAGCGCGATACCGCTGCTGACACCCGAAGAAGAGACCGCCCTTGCTACCCGCCTGCACGAGCAGAATGACCTCGACGCGGCCGGTAAACTGGTGATGTCGCACCTGCGCGTCGTGGTTTCGATCGCCCGTGGCTATGCTGGTTATGGCTTGCCGCAGGCCGACCTGATCCAGGAGGGCAATATCGGCCTCATGAAAGCCGTCAAACGCTTCGAGCCAGCTCGGGGCGTGCGCCTCTTCTCCTTCGCCGTGCACTGGATCCGTGCCGAGATCCACGAATACATTCTGCGTAACTGGCGTCTGGTGCGTATTGCCACCACCAAGGCGCAGCGCAAGCTGTTCTTCAATCTGCGCAGCATGAAGTCCAGCATGAACGCCCTGACCCATCAGGAAGCCCAGCAGATCGCTGACGACTTGGGCGTCAAGCGTGAAGAAGTATTGGAGATGGAAACCCGCATGACCGGCCATGATGTGGCGCTGGTCGCGGATGACGGCGACGAAGACAGCTATGCCCCCATCGACTGGTTGGCCGATAACGACAGCGAGCCGGTAGCCGTACTCGAACGCCGCGCGGTCGACTATCAGCAAGGTGAAGGCCTGCAGGCCGCACTGGATACGCTGGATGCTCGCAGCCGACGTATCGTGGAGTCACGCTGGTTGGCCGATGATAGCGGTGCGACTTTGCATGAGCTGGCTGCGGAGTTCGGTGTGTCTGCTGAGCGTATTCGTCAGATTGAGGTGAAGGCCTTGCAAAAAATGAAGGCAGCGATGGCGACACCCGCATAATTATTGGAAGTCAAAAATACAAAAAGCCGCTGATTGCGGCTTTTTGTATTTTTTTCGGGCAGGAATGTCCAATTGCTCGACTAATACAGCCTGGATGCTGAGTCTCCGAGAACTTACCGGATGTTCTCGGCTGTCGGAACGCTATCTAGACGATCGTGATATGCGCGCAGACAGGGTCACTTTCGTGAACAGCGAGCAGATTGATACCCAACTGAAGAATCTTGTAGCCCCTATCTTCCAGAAAGCTACGGATTCCGGCCTCATCTGACTTGAGCTTTTCTATCAGCATCTGCGGTTTATGATTGGTAATCGCACGCTCCGCCCCCATCAAGGCATCCATTTCCATTCCTTCGATGTCGATCTTGATGAAATCAAGCCGGTCCAGATTCAGGTCGTCGATGGCAACCATCTTGGTCAACTGCATTTTATCGTCGGAGTAATCTATTTCCTGGCCGATAAATTCATTGTCCACCGATTGCCGAATCTCAAGACTACCGAAACTCGAGGGTATACAGTAATCTGGCACCGGGACTCTTATTGAACCAGACTCCTTACCGATCGCCGCCCATATTACGCTGGCATTGAAACAGTTATTGAGTGTCACATTGCCCGCCAAGGCATAAAAAATTCTTTCCTGCGCCTCAAATGCAATAACCCTGCCCCACCCATGCATGAACTGCGCCCATTCGACAGTATGAACGCCGATATTTGCACCGCAATCTATACCGACGACGCCCTCCCCGAAATTGTGCCTTCTGGATTCCAGCAACTTTAAAACGCTATCAATCTCGGCTTGCTCAAAAGAAGAGTTCGTTAACAGTTGGTACCCTAAACCGTAATGCCCACCATTGATCGTACCGAAATCGTTACGATTTACCAACAAGCTTCCGTGGTTTGTCGAAACAAGCACAAATGCTACCGGCCGCTGATTACTCTTCTGCATACTGACTTCTTTCCATATTGAAATATGTTCTCACCCAGGGATATCCCGTCACGCCTAGCATAATGAACAACAAAATCAACGAGCACCCTGCACGGGTAAAATGAGTAATGTTGTGGAAACAACCATGGCTACCGTTCATCCTTTGAAAATATCTCGGGACCAAGTTGCTGTATTGACAATCGCCATGTCCAGATCAGTCCAGGGCGCCAACCCCATCGTCAACGCACGCTCTATATTTGGTAGATAGCGGGATCGGTTCCCGCCGTCCTCCGCAAAGGGACGGAGAACCGGCTTGCCAGGCGACAGCAAGCCCCCTACCCGGCGCGCCAACTCATGGAGTGTCACGAACTCGTTGGAGCCCACATTGTAGGCTTGCCCCGCTTGGCCACGCAGCAGGAAGGTTAGCAACCAGATAGCCAAATCAGCACCGTAGAGATAGCTACGCCAGACTTCACCACGCGCCTTGACCGATATCTCGGGCTGATAAAGCGCATCGCGGATGAAATTGCCAATAGCAAAATGTCCATCCATAGGTAGCCCAGGCCCCGCAAACGCAAAGCATCGTGTAAAAATTGGTTCAACACCGCTTCGCGTCGCATGAAGCATCGCCAGTGTTTCCAATGCCCGCTTGGCCTCACCATAAGCACTGTCCACGCTGTTGGCATTACACGCAAAACCACAGTCTTCGGAAAAGCTGTGGGTGTCATCCGGCAAGCGCCCATACTGCGCCCCGGAGCCGGTAAACAGAATCCGCTGAGCGCCGCCCGCAGCGGCAAAGTCAAGAATCCTGCGCCCCCCGTTCAGTATCTGCTCAAACAGCTGGTATTTGTCCTTCTGCGCGGCCACGGAGGTATCTGTCGCAGCATGAATCACATAATCGTAATGGATGTTCCCAGGCAAGAGTGCCGTCACGTCGCCTTGAATCATCCGTAACCAGCTCTTTTCCTGGTAAGTCGGTTCCGCCGCCAGAAAGCCTGCCGGGTTACGTGACAAGACATCGACGCTGACCCGGATACCCCTTCCGTTCAAGGCATCCAGTGCCGCAAGCAGCCACTTCCCGAAGAAGCCCGTTCCACCTGTCAGGAACAGATGCTTCTCGCTCAGTCCCGTCAACATCATCAGAGGAACGTCAAGGCGATCAAAGTCCGCTGCAATCAAAGGTGACCGCAGCGACAATGTCATGCTGGCACCCAACCAGACAACGTCTGGGCGTCCACAACAACCCCCTCACCGGCGAGAGCACCATAGCCCCAGGCGACGCCAATAAAGGCCAAACCATTTGCCTGCGCAGCTAGCTGGTCAGCAAGGGTATCTCCCACATACACCGCACGATCAGGAGAAATTTTCCGTTCACTGATCAGCGCCGCTATCGCCACAGATTTACTGTCATAGGCAGGAGTCCGGCTATCAATAGCGTAAACGGACTGGAAAAGCGCATCCCAACCCAAGTGCGCAATAATGCGCTTGGCTGGTATCTCGCGCTTGTTCGTCACGATATGGACAGGTGTACCGCGTTGCTGCCAGCCCACCAGCAGATCCTCGATACCTGGATAGGGTAAAGATAACCGATACCCTTCATGATCATAAATCTGCCGGAAGCTATCCGCCAAAGAGCGTAGCCTGGTTTCATCCTTAATCCCGGTCATCTCTCGTAATGCCGACAACAATGGAGGACCGATCAAACTGGCGGTAATGGGGTGCAGTGGTGCGACGCCATGCTCCATCAAAACATGCTCAAACGTACTCAATATGCCTGGTGCAGAATCAATCAACGTCCCATCGAGATCGAGTATGAAATGCGGAGAATAGGCATTTTCTTGTAGTTTCATAAATTCGGAAAACCCTTGTGGCTGGGCCAACTCAATATAGAAATTGCCCACGGTAGGTTAGGGGTGGAATATCACACGCCAATCAAGGCTGTGTATTCAATCGTATAAATCCACGATGACATTCTTGAATCTTTGATCAATAAATTGCCGGATAGCGCTCCGGGCGTGATAGCTGGAGATCACAATAGTCGCATCAGGAAAATCAATCAGCCTTTCAGGTGGCAAGATGGGTATGCCGCTCATCGCCTTCCCTTGCAGATTCACGTTGCCGTCCAGAAGGGCCAGAGGCCTTCCGTAGGATGAATTCAACGAACCCAACAGGCGAGAGGTATGGCTTCCCGCGCCGTAGATAACGACATCGCCTTTTGCCAATTGCGCTTGCAATCGCTGTTGTTGCAGAGCCTGCGCTGGCATCCCAGACTTCACATACCTATCCATGCTGCTGACTAGCGCCTCATCATAATGAGACGAACTGTTCAAACCAACCTCGCCTTGCAATTCGAACAATCCACGTACGCCCCAGGTTTTATTTGGATAGAAGCAATATGTGCTATCAACTTCGACAAACCCCGATTTCAATACCAGCTCCCTTAAACTGGCACGACCGAAGAAGTTAATATGCTCCAAGCTAAACTCGCCAAAAACCTCACCCTCAATTTTCCCAAAGCAATCACCGGCGGGTACTTCTATCAATAGACAGGCCCCGGGACGCATCTGCTTCGCCAGATTGGTCAGCAGAGCCTGCGGAGACCACAGATGCTCCAGTACCGCCATCACAGAGACCACATCCCAGTCGACCAACGATTGCGACCCATCGAAGAAGCCCGTGTCGATATCGATACCATAGAGGCTAGCTGCCAGACTCTTGGCTCGCGGTGCCGGATCTATTCCTGAGACTCGCCTCACGCCAGCCGCCTTGCAGCCCGCCAAAAAGACCCCGACCGAACAACCGATGTCATAGATCGAGCGCATATTCGGCAGCCGCGCTTGCAAATAGCCGACAGAATCATCAGCCAAGGCTTGCACCATCAAAGGCACATTAGCCGAATCACTGATCAGATCGTACTTCGAAGCTGCTTGATAGTAGATATCAAACTGCTCTGGGGGCGGTAGTAGATCAGCGTACGCCATGCCACAATCCTGGCAGGACGCAACGCGGTAACTCATGTCCAGCACCACTTCAGTGGTCGAGATCGGCGCCATGGCATTGTTGTAAAGCACCCGAGCTCGATTACCAAAGCAGACAGGGCAAGGACGTGAAGCTTGCATCAAAAAACCTTTCCAGTACTTCCCGATCCGGACTAACCATCACTTATTCTGGACGATGGCTAACCGCCCCACTCACCCCACGGGTATGCCTCGAGCCAGGAGGCTGGCAACGGGCACTTCCCCCTGCAAATTGCTAGCCAGCTCTTCGATAGGTAGCAACGGCGACATGTCTTCCAACGGCAGGGACACCATCGAACCATCCGCTTGCTGCACCGCCGCCACCTTGGGCCATAGCACCTCGTTTTCCACCAGGCGAACATCAACGAGTATGGGCCCCCGTTTGGCCACGGCCTCACGCAAGCTATGCTCAAGCTCAGACGCATCCGCTATACGCATGGCCTCCAGGCCATAGCTCTCCGCCAAAGCCAGTACATCAGGGATAAAGAGCTTGGCCTCCGGCCCGGTCGCTACAAAACGGCTTTCAAAGTAATTACGCTGGCTATTACGGATCGACGCATACCCATTGTTGTTCATGATGACGCAAACAATAGGCAGATTAAGGGACTTCAGCGTAGCCAGTTCCTGTAAGTTCAATTGCAAGCTGCCGTCGCTCTCGATCAATACCGTGTGCTGCCGACCGGCAGCAATACAGGCACCGATTGCCGCCGGCAAGCCATAACCCATAGCCCCCAGACCGGAAGTCAGGAACATGCGCTGGCCGGGCTTGTTTCGGAAGGCGGTATAGACGGCCTCGACCGCCAAACCCGAACTGCCTGTAACGATCATCGTATCCGGCGCAATGGCATAGCCAACGGCGTCAGCAAAATGGAAGTGGCTGATGGCACCCGTTGCCGGGAATGCCTGACCATCACATACCGTATACCGGCGCTTCCACGCCAGACAACGCTCACGCCACGCCGCAGGTGCCGCCACGGCAGGATAGGTTGCCAATGCGCGGAGAAAATCGGCGGCGTCGGCCTCTATCGTCGAGCAATCCGGGAACTCATGACGAGCCAGCTCCTGAGCATCGACATCGATCACGAACTTCCTGGCATTGCGGGCAAATTGCTTCGGGTTGTACGCCGTGACCACATTGTCCAGGCGAGCCCCAACCGCAATCAGCAAATCGCAGTTCTGGACCGCGAAGTTGGGAGCCCGCAAGGCCACCGCCCCTGGGCGACCAATATTGAGATCATGTTCATAAGGCAGTAAATCCAGTGCGTTCCAGGTTGTCACCACCGGAACGGCAAACTGCTCCAGCAGCGGTGCAATCTGTGCCGCAGCACCCGCCAGCCGTACGCCATGGCCAAACAGGAACAGCGGGCGCTTGGCAGCAGATAGCGCAGCGTGCAGCGCACTGAGACCGGCAGGTGCGGCGGAGGCCGGAGACAAGGCGTCTTCATCCGTAGCCGGGTCATAGCCACGCAATTGCTCAGTATCGATACTGACGGCCTGTACATCGAGCGGGACATCCAGCCAGACCGGCCCTTTTCTGCCATGCCGCGCCAGATAGAGCGCCTTTTCGATGTGATAGCGCACCATCAGCGGGTCTTCCAGCGTCACAGCGTACTTGGTGATCGGCTTCACGACACTGACGATGTCTACTTCCTGTACCCCCATTTGCCGAAATGGGCGACCGCGCAACATATCGGCCCGCTTGACCTGGCCAGACAAGACCAGCAACGGTGTCGACTCGATCCAGGCACCAGCCACCGGGGTCACCACGTTGGTGGCGCCCGGCCCAGTGGTCACTACGGCGACCCCGATGTTTTCATTGACCCGTCCATTGGCTTCCGCGGCAATGCCAGCGGCCTGCTCATGGTGATGGGCAACGTACTCAATATCAGGATGCCGGCCCACCGCGTCGATCAAATGCATCGCCCCGCCACCTGGCAGCAAGAACACTTGCCGAACACCCTCGGCGGCCAACAGGTCAAAGACGTAGTCTGCCAATCGTTTCGTCGTCATGCTTTCAACCCAGCCAATATTTCAGGTAAGTCTTGCGGTTTGGATTCGCCTGTATCACGGCATCGGTATAGAAAGAATCGTTCTTGTAGTGCGTGGTGGAGATTTCCTCAAATACCGCCCCTGACTGGCTATCGAACGCATGCCGTACACCACAGGGAACGGTGATCACATCACCGGCGCCGACAGAACGGGTAACGCCATCAAGATGGATCTCGGCCTTCCCGTGCAGGACATGGAATGTTTCTTCTTTCTGCTGGTGATACTGCTCTGGATGACTTTGCCCCGGCAGCAGAACCAGCAGTTTCTTGCAGTATTCCCGATTGACGACGGTAATCATGGTGAGCCCAAACTGGGCAAACCGTTCCAAGCCATAGTGGTGGGAAATCTCCAGCTCGGCCCCTCCCGGAACCACAATGTGCCCTTCCGCCAGTAACGCTTTCACCTTCTGTGCAATGTCGTAAATCTGCTGGCGGCTATCCTGCACCTGTACGTTGTCCTTGCTCACCGCCCCCTCAGCCGCGACATCCTGCAGCAAGCGGGTATCTACATACTTTGACCAATCATTAGCCAGCAGTTGACCGGGTTCCGAAGGGAACGCAAAGAACACGTTATCCGCAGTCAGTCGTTCACCGGCAGCCACTTCATGACGAACAAAGACGCCACGCCGCAGGCTATTGAGACTCTCTGTCTCGATCTGCGACGGTGTGTAGCGGCCGGTAGGCTCGCCGCACATCTGCAGCGCTTCCTGCGCCGATGCAAGCCAGGCATCCACCTGCTCAGGGCCTGCCGAATAGGTATTGAGTGGCCAATCTGCCGTTGCCATGCCCACATGCTTCTCGAAAATCGTCGCCCCCTTGGCCAAGGCGAGCGCCACACCCAGCCGGTTATCGGGGTGTTCATGGGTAGAGTAGCCAACCGGCACGTTGGGATAACGGCGCCGCAACAAATCAATCTGGTTCAGTTGTAGCCCTGCATCGACTGTCGGGTACTCCGCCACACAATGCAAAAGCGAGAACGACTTGTCACGATGCTGCAGAAAGCTCACCACCCGATCGATCTGCTCAATCTGCGAGCCAGCCGTCGATGCGATCACAGGCTTGTCAGTGCCTGCAATGGCCTCCAGCAAGGGCCAATCGGTCAGCGAACAACTTGCGACCTTGATCACGTCAAACCCATGCTCAACGATCTTGGCGACAGAGGGCTCGTCAAAGGGCGTACAGATGGCGGTAAAGCCCTCCTCCCTCACCGCCGCCAGGAGCTGCAGGAACTGCGCATCGCTCAGCCGTGTCTCCGCAAAGCGCTTCACGTACTTCACATCGTCGCGGCCTTTGAAAGCCGGATGGATAAAGCTATCGAGATCGCGATACTGGAATTTGAAGGCAAATCGAAACGGGTATTGACGGGCTACTGCGCCAAACCGACGGATGATATTGATCCCGTGCTGCACATCCCCCATATGATTGTTGGCCATCTCGAAGATGAACAAGGGTGTTGATTGGTTACTCATAGGGGATCCTGTCAGAAATTGGTGCCGAAATAGGCTTCCAGTGCATCACACACATAGTCGAGCTGGGCCTTCGTAAGCCCCGGCCAGACGCCTATCCAGAAAGTGTCATGCATGATGCGATCGGTATTGGTCAACTCGGTCGCAATGCGATACGTCTGTCCCTTCATATAGGGTTGACGCGTCAGGTTGCCGGCAAAAAGCAGGCGCGTACCAATCTTGCGCTGATCCAGATACTGCAGCAGATCAACCCGCGTGGTATTTGCCTCGGGTTTTAGCGTAATTGGGAAGCCAAACCAGGCTGGGCTACTTCCCTCGGTCGCCTCCGGCAACAGCAGGAACTCTTCGCAATGCCGCAAACGCGACAGCAGATACGCATAATTCTCTTTGCGGGCGACGACAAAATCAGCCAGTCGATCCAGTTGCGCCAAACCACAAGCAGCCTGCATGTCCGTGATCTTGAGGTTATAACCCAGATGGGAATAGGTGTACTTATGGTCATAACCTTCGGGCAAATCACCCAGCTTCCAGCAGAATCGCTTGCCACAGGTATTGTCTTTGCCTGGTGCGCAATAGCAGTCGCGCCCCCAATCCCGGAACGACTCCGCAATCAGGCGCAGTTCGGGATCATTGGTAAAGACCGCCCCGCCCTCGCCCATGGTGATGTGATGCGCGGGGTAGAAGCTAAGCGTGGCGATATCCCCAAAACCACCAACCTGCTTCCCGCGGTAGGTGGAACCCAGCGCATCGCAGCAGTCCTCGACCAGCCATAAGCGGTGTTGCTTGCAAAAAGCCACAACGGCATCAAGGTCAAAGGGAATGCCCAAGGTGTGGGCCACCATCACAGCACGCGTCTTCGGGCTCAGCGCGGACTCCAGCAAGCTGACATCTATGCTGTAGTTGGGCAAGGTGACATCAACGAATACCGGTACAGCACCATTTTGCAGGATTGGGTTGACGGTAGTTGGAAAACCCGCGGCAACCGTAATGACCTCATCCCCGGGCTTGATGGCACGGTCTCCCAGCCTCGGCGAGGTCAAGGTACTGAAAGCCAGTAGATTGGCCGAGGAACCTGAGTTGGTTGTCAACGCATACTTGACACCCAGGGTCTGCGCCAGGCGTTGCTCGAAGGCCTCGTTGAAACGCCCTGTCGTCAGCCAGCCGTCGAGCACGGCTTCGGTCATCAGCGTCAACTCACCAGCACCAATAACCTTGCCCGAAGGGGGGACCGGGTCGATCCCACCGGTGAAGGTGCGATCAGGCTGTGACTGTTCGGCATAACGCGCGACGAGCGCCAGAATCTCGCGTCGCAATTCATTCGCTTGCATGGAGGGAATCCTGTTTAGTCGACTAGGACTGGAAATAGCGGGCAATCTGGCCCAGCGTGAACATCTGCATATCGGCCCCGGATAACCAGGCACGATGCCATGAGCAAGTCTCCGCCAGGGCACGCTCTAAACGCCAGCGGGGAGCCCAGCCGAGCAGGCCACGGGCCTTGCTGCTATCGAGTTTGAGCAGACCGGCCTCATGTGGGCCCGCATCATCTAGGATGACTACCTCGCCGGAACCCCACTGCTGGCACATGCATGACACCAGTTCGGCGACAGACAAGCTGTCCGCGTCTTCAGGACCGAAATTCCATGCGTCCGCAAACACTGCGTTCCCCGTCCATAGCGCGTTAGCAAGCCGGAGATAACCAGACAATGGCTCAAGTACATGCTGCCAGGGACGGACCGCAGCCGGTCTTCGCAGCATAATGGCCCGGTCGGCAGCCAGTGCAGCCAGCACATCTGGCACCAACCTGTCAGCCGCCCAGTCACCACCACCGATCACGTTGCCAGCTCGAACGCTGGCGATCAAAGGACCATCAAACGACTGTCGCCAGCAGGCAGCCACCAGCTCCGCCCCGGCCTTGCTTGCACTATAGGGATCATGCCCACCCAAGGCATCGCTCTCGCGATAAGGCCAGTACCATTCCTGGTTGCGATAGCATTTGTCGGTCGTCACAACCACGACGGCACGGACGGTCGGCGTATGTCGTGCAGCCTCGAGTAGATGTGCCGTTCCCATTATATTGGTCGCAAGCGTACCCAAGGGGTCGTGATAACTCTCTCGGACCAAAGGTTGTGCCGCCAGATGGAACACCACCTCCGGCTCTACTTCCGCCAACGCGGTGCGGATCGCATCTGCATTCCGGATGTCTGCAAAAACTGAACTGGTCAGGTGAGAAACAAGCCGGATCTGCTCGAAAAGCGCGGGCTGCGTGGGAACGGACAAACTGAAACCATGTACTTCCGCCCCTGCGGCGGTCAGCATCAACGTCAGCCAGCTACCCTTGAAGCCGGTGTGCCCCGTCACCAGAACGCGGCGTCCTCGCCAAACCGCCAGTTCATCGGCTACCAGACTTTCCAAGGCGCCTCCCCACTGGACCAGAGCTCTTCCAGGCGAACCTTGTCACGCAAGGTATCCATGGCCGACCAGAAGCCCCCATGCCGATAGGCCGTCAGACGTCCCTGCTGCGCCAGTTCCGTCATCGGTTCAGCCTCCCACAAGGTCGCATCACCTTCGATGAAGTCGAACACATCGGGACTGAGCATGAAGAACCCGCCATTGATCCAGGCCCCATCACCGCGGGGCTTCTCAAGAAAGCCCGTCACGACATCCTCGGAGACCAGATCCAGCGAGCCGTAACGGCCCGGCGGCTGGACAGCCGTCACCGTCGCGTAGCTACCGGAAGCACGCCGCTGCTCGTGAAATTGTTTCAGGGCATGGATATCCACATCAGCCACGCCATCACCATAGGTAAAGCAGAAATCCTCATCACCCACATAGGACCGAACGCGCTTCAGTCGCCCGCCCGTCATCGTGTTGTCGCCGGTATCCACCAGCGTCACCCGCCATGGCTCAGCGTAACGCTCATGGACCGTCATGGCATTCTTCGCCATGTCAAAAGTCACATCAGACGAATGCAGGAAGTAATTGGCAAAATACTCCTTGATCACATAGCCCTTGTAGCCCAAGCAAATCACAAAATCATTGATCCCATAATGGGAGTAGATCTTCATGATGTGCCAGATAATTGGCTTACCACCAATCTCTATCATGGGTTTAGGCTTGAGATGGGATTCCTCGCTAATCCGCGTTCCCAATCCTCCTGCCAATATAACCAGTTTCATCCCCACCCTCCCGGCGACAGCTTCTTACTTGCATCCAGTTCTGCGTCAAACTCACGCCCCGTTCCTATCATTGATGGGCTACAGCATATCTGGAGGCCACTTGAAGTAGGGCTGCCCACCCTGCATACCGGTCGCCGCATTGGCGCGTATCAGCGCGGCGACCTCCTGCATATAGACACCCCAGCTCTCTGCTGGGTAACGCTGTTGGTAATCCGTCGAGATTTCGACGCCAAGCTCAACATACTTTTCAGGCTTATCCAGCACATCGGCTACCCGGTCGCGCAATGATTCCTGATCGAACTGGAAACTGAATTCCGCGTGACGGCTGAAATTCTCCTGGAAAAACTGCTGCGTATTTGTCAGGCAAAGCGTATTGAAATCAAAGGATCGCATCGCCCGCTCATGAGGCAATTGACCCGTATTGGGCGACATATCGAGGACCGCCAAGGCTTCCTTGATCAGCGTATCGGACTTTACATAGTCCGCGTAAGGCACCAGCGTCGCGCGTCGGCCATGAAAATCCACATGATCCCAGTTCAGACCATGTATCTCGATCGGGAAGTCGAGCAACGCTTCCGCCATCATGGTGCTCTTGACCCGGCGCAGGTAATCATCAAGCTGGGCGACAAACAACAATCTCAGCTTGACCGCAAAATCAATATCCAGCCCTTTGTCGCTGAAGTACTGCACTACCACACCGTCAATATCGTAAGTTGCCGGATTGTTGATATGGACGACCAGGGCATCTGCCAGATCCATCAGCCAGCCATAGTGCTTGGCAGAGAATGCCTCTCGCCACATGCGCCGTAGCTTCTTGGGGTCATTGCCGTTCTTCAGGAAAACGATCTTGCCGCTACGCTTGGCCGCGATATCCATATCGCCAGGCGAAACAGGATTAACCGCATGCAAGGGGCAGACACCCAGAATGCCGTTCACATTGGGCAGCCGGCGACGAAACTGGTGATGCTCGGGAAAGGAATAGATATTGGCGATCATCGGCAGCGACACATGCCGATCAAAGTAGTACGCAGGCGTATCCCCCTGGATGGAGATAAGGGGAGTCCGCGATTCTTCCCAACCATTTCGGGCTGTTCCGTCGGGCATATTCGCGGTCAGATCAGTCATGATGCCACCGAGCGTGAACGCGAAATCCACCTCTCCTGTATTGATCATCTGCCCCAGTATGTTGATCGCGCCTTCCTGAGCAAAATTGATCTCGACAAATTGCTGACCCAGGCGCTCGAATATTTGCCGCCTTACGCGCCCTGCACCAGCCAGCGCATCACCCGCGGTGGTACCGGAAATAAAAACAACCTTGCCCATTCTTTTCCTTTTCCTGAGCGCCTTGAGGTACGCCTCAGCGACTACACCTCAACGTTGACGATGACCCAGCGCAAGAGGTAACACACTTGATGAGCGACGCCATCGGCTGACCCAGTCATTTCACTGATTACGCTTGCAGCGTGGTGGATTCCTCAGGCCAAAGGCTTGTGCCAGATGACCTCAATCGCACACTCTGCGACCGGTGTCATGGTCTGGTCCAGATCACCCAGATTGGGGCGATAGAACTCATTAAGCAGCACCAGCCGCTCCAGCGTGACTTGCTCACCAAACTCTTTAACCAGATCCAGCACGTTGATGGATTTGGGCAAGCTCGACTGGGGCTTGTAGATCGTAAAGCTCCATTTATGATCATCGTTGTAGCGGCTCGGCCAGTAACCGTGCTCGTACATGTCTTCATCCGGCACGGTAATGACGAGATAGCCGCCGGGCTTGGTCACCCGTATCCAGTTCTGCAGGGCGGCCCGCACGTCAACCATGTGCTCCAGACAATGCGAAGCATGGACAAAGTCGAACGTGCCATCCGCCACCCCCGCCATCAGTTGGGCATCGCCGTCAGGCATATCCCAGATACGTACCGATCGCATCTTCGAAAAAATGCCCACGTATTGGCTCAATGGGTCCGGCGCACCTCCGATATCAACGCCGTCACCCACCAGATACCGGCTATGAAAAGCGCCATCCAGATACCGGCGCCGTGCTGATTTAGACTGTTCCCACACGAATACTCACTCCTTGTTATTGGCTGACGAGGCAGCAGAAGCGGCCTCATCTACCGCGACATATCGCAAGAAAGCCTGCTCCAGCGACATGCTCGGTTTAATTTCGATCAAGGTATGACCCGCAGACTGGATGCGATTCAGCAATGGCCACTGCTGATCGGAGGAGACCTGGGCGAACCAGCGGCCACCGACATCAGCCTGCATCCCCTCGACCGGGGCCTGCCCCATGGAACGGATAATGGCCGATCCCTGCCCCCCCACCAATTCCTCCGGCCGCTGGACAGTGCGCAAGCTACCCTGATGAATCAGACCGAACCGGTCGGCGAGCCGTTCGACATCATGCAGGACGTGCGATGAGAACAGGACCGTACCACCGCCATGACGGTAGGCGAGCAATTCATCGACTACCTCCTTGCGACCAATCGGGTCAAGACCGGATAAAGGCTCATCCAGGATCAACAGGCGAGGTTCGACGCAAAGCGCA
The DNA here is from genome assembly GCF_054780835.1 of Chitinimonas naiadis. Classification (NCBI taxonomy): domain Bacteria; kingdom Pseudomonadati; phylum Pseudomonadota; class Betaproteobacteria; order Neisseriales; family Chitinibacteraceae; genus Chitinimonas; species Chitinimonas naiadis. The sequence continues at coordinate 212,112 of NZ_BAAGVO010000009.1, forward strand.
TGGGCCAGCGCAGTCCGCTGCGCCATGCCCTTGGAAAAACTGCGGATACGGCGGTTAGCCACATGGGCGACGCCAAATCGCTCGAGCCAGTTCATGCAATGCCGTTTGAGATCGGGCTTGCGAAGACCATGCAGCCGCACACCCATCAGCAATACTTCAAGCGGTGTCAGATAGTCATACAGATAGGCATTCTCGGGCACATACCCCAGCCCCTTGCGCGCACGCGGGTCATCGATAGGAAAGCCGAGCACCTCCGCCCTGCCGCTACTGGGCCGGATCAAACCAGCCAGTATCTTGATCGTGGTGCTTTTTCCCGCGCCGTTTGGGCCAACAAAACCGAAAGCCTCACCCTCATCAATCGAGAAGGTGACTTGCTTGACTGCTTCGATCTTCCGCAGCCGCTTGTCACGGAACGTTTTACTAAGCGCGTCAATCTTGATCAGAGTCGTCATGGTTGATTCTCACCCCTCTTTCCGTACCGGCTGAGCCAATACCACCTCGCCAGAGGCATCCAGCACATAACCCAGCCCGATGGGGTCAACGGGCAAGGCCGCCAGCACACCAGCCTTGACCAACTCATCGAGCTTCGCCGGTCCACGACCGGATTGCTGCTTGAAGCGAGAAATCGCTTCCTGCAGCACAACCAGACCCTGGAGTCGGCCTATCCGCTTGTTGAGCAAGGCACTGAACTGCTCATTCTTGCTTTGCGCCACCATTCTTTGCAGCAAATCGATGGCCACCTTCGGGTTCTGCCCTCGGGAGAACCACTTATTGGCAATGGCTTGCAGGGCCGTACGATTCATACCTTCCGAACGCTCGGCAGCCCGCATCAAATCATCTCCGGCGCCCTTGAAGTCGCTATAGAAATAGTAGCGATTGAATCCATGGAAAAATGGTGGGAGCGCATCCTTGGTCCGGGCCTCGGTAGCAAGGCGCAAAACTTCCTGGGCAGCATCCAGCTGATCGTTCCAGGCCAGGATAGCTGCAGCGGTATAGTAATTATCCTCATGGTAGGGGTTCAGTTGCGCCGCGCTGAGCTGTACATCCGCCAGCACTTGATATGTTTCCGGCTTGAGCTGAAACACCCCGGCCGTGACGGCACGAAACGCCCCGATATTGGCGGCAAGGTGCCGATCACCGCCAGCAACAACCAATTGCACAACGGTGGGCAGCGCTAGCTGCATTTCCGTTTCTATACGGTCGCGCTTGAGCTGTGTCACCTGCCGGTTAGCCCCGGCAAAAAGCAGCAACGTTACCGCCAGGGCACCAAGGTACGGGTAAGTGCTACGCATGACCAGCCTCGTAACTCAGCAGCGCCGACACGACCCGGTCGACAACCTCACCCCACTCCCCCTGCACCGTTTGCCTGAACAGACGCATGTTCGGATACCAGGCCGAACGCTCACCAGAACGCCCCCAGCGCCAGTCAGCCTGCTCGGGCAACAACAGCCATACCGGCTTCCCCATGGCGCCGGCCAGATGAGCAACCGCGGTATCGACCGTGATCACCAGATCAAGCTGCTCGATGACCTGCAAGGTTTCGTAGAAATGATCACTCAGCGATGCGGCGTTCAGAATGGGGGTATCTGGCGGCAGGAGCAGCACATCATTCGACGCTACCCCTTTCTGCAAGCTATACCAGGCCACCGACTCGACCTTGAACAAGGGCGCAAGCTTCAGCAAGTCGATACTGCGCCAATGATCGCCCCAATGCTTGGGGTTGCCGGCCCACGCCAAGCCAATCTTGGGCCGGAGCTCGCTGGTAAATAGCTCAGCAAACGGATTAGTACCCGAAACGTCGCGCAAATAAGGTACCAGCTCTCCCAGGAGACGATCTTGCGTGTTCAGCGCATGCGGTAGGCTCATCAGATCTATATGGCAGTCAGCCGCCACCGGATGCTCGCGGTAAGCCTCTTGCGAGATCAGCATCGTGTCTGGTCGCTGTACGCAGGCACCGAACAACTCAGCCAGCCCCCCCTGATGGACCAGAATGCAGCGCCCTTCAAACTGGAACAGATATCGCAAGAACTGGATGCTGTCGCCAAAACCCTGTTCACAGTAGACCAGCAGAGTACGCCCATTCAGTGGCTCCCCTTGCCACAAGGGCAGCGCAGACGAGAACCGTTGGGTAAACGTATCCGAACCCTGCACCCGCCGCTTAGCTTCACACGCCTGCCAACCTTCGCCGTAGCGCTGGTCGGTTAGCAAGTACAGGCCGTACTCATACTCGACCTGCGCTTCTCGCCTGGGTCCAGCCAAGTCATGCAGTTGCTTCATCTGTGCCGGACCAGCCTCCCAGTGAAGTGCAATGCGGCTATTGCCCAATTCCCGCTGCAGTTCAAACGCATCAAGCTCGCCACCCGGTATGGTCATGGAAAGTACCTCAACCGCCTCCGCATACCGGCCAAGCTGGCGCAAGATGGCACCGTGCCAGTACCCACTGACATTGTCCGTTGACCAGCGTTGTCGGTGAGCAGCGATCACGGTCAGCGCCAATTCAAACTGTCGCTGCTGGAAAAGCAGGATCGCCAGATATAGCCGAACTTTAGGGTGATAGGGGTGGCACATCGCTGTGTACTGAAGCTGTCGCAAGGCATCCGACATCTTGCCAAGGCGGTTGGACGCCATGGCCCGATTGATCCCCGCCTCGGGGTGCCGCGGCGATATCTTGAGCACCGCAGCGTATTCTTCGACGGCCAGCTCATCATGGCCGGTCTTACGCAAGCATTGCGCCAGCAGGTAACGGGCCGCCCAGTCACCAGGCGCACGCGCCAGCATCCGCCGAGCGAGCTCGATTGCCTCAGTAAACTCACCCACGGCATGCAGCTGTTCCAGCAAGGCGAAGTCTGTGTCTCGACCCGGCACCTGCGCCTGCTGCTCCTGCCAAAAAGCGGTCAGTTGCGAAGCGGGCAACCTCGAGGCAGCCAGTTGGGCCTGCAAGAATGGCGCACGATCGGAAGCGGGCCATGCCTGTGGCGGGGTATCCATCTGCGCACCCAACCTGGCCATCTGCAAAGCCAGCCGGTCTACAAAACCGCCTTGCTGCGCCGCAACCGCAAACGCAGCCTCCGCACCGGCCCAATTACCCGCAGCAGCGGCCACAAAAGCCTGCCGCTCCGCCTGCAAAGCGGGATTGAATCCCGCTTGGCGAGTGTCACACCAGGCATCAAGGGCCGCCGCTACGCGCACCATTACCTCGGTCCAGGTCTCCGAACTGGTCCGTCGGAATATCCGCATGGAGGGGTACCAGGGGCTATCGTCCCGACCAACAATCCAGCGCCAGTCAGCGGTATCTGGCAGCAGCAACCAGACTGGCTTACCCAGCGCGCCGGCAAGGTGCGCGACCGAGGTATCAACACAGATCACGATATCCAGCGCTTCAATAATGGCGGCGGTATCGTTGAAATCCGAAATATCGTCCGACAGCGACAGTAGCGGTAGGTAGGGTGGCGGACACTCGGCCTGCCCTACAGTCGGCCCCTTCTGAATCGCATAGAAACTCACACCGCTCACCGCGGCCAACGGCGCCCATTCCGCCAACATCATGGAACGATTGTGATCATTGCCATGATCGGGGTTACCGGCCCAGACAATACCAGCCTTGATACCGTTATCGCGGCTCAGTTTGTCTCGCCAGGCCGCAGCCCTTTGTGGTTCGGCAAAAAGATAAGGCACATTGGCAGGGATATCCTCCACCCGGTTGGCAAATATCTTGCCCAGCGACAGCAACGGAATTTGCCATTGGTAGCTGAGGTCCAGCGATTCAACATCCTGTACCAGCTCCGCGCCTTCGCCGGCCTTCATAAGTGCCAGGATGTCGTTGTAGCTGGAAAAGATGACCCGCCCCCCCCGCTGCTGGATAAGGGGGAAGAAGCGCATGTACTGGATAACGTCGCCGACGCCCTGCTCACTGTGGACAAGTATCCCCTGTCCATTGAGGGGCCGGCCATCCCACTCGGGTTCCATCTGCCCATGCGGACCGACAGCACACCCCTTGGCGAAGCGATGATCGAACTCCCGCCACCCTTCTTCCAGTTCGCCTTGCGCCAATAGCAGCAACGACAGATTGAAATGGGCGCCATCGATCTTGTTGTCCAGCTTTAGCACATGCCGGTACTTGGCAACACTGGACGGAAAGTCACGCATGTATTGCGCAAGGCAGGCCGGGTAGAACTGTAAGGTTGCGTCATCCTCCGGCAAATTCGCCATATGCGCCGCAGCCGCTTCATAAAACCGCGCCGTACCCAAGGCAATGCCCTGCTCAGCATCCGCCTTGCGGGCACTCCCATCCGCCCGGCGCCAGCGGTCGCCCCAAATATAGGCTTCGAGAAAGCGCCCCGTCGACCGCAGCACGCCAACCAGCAGCGGATAGGATTCGAGTATCGATGGTTTTCGTATCAAAGCCTGCTGAAAATGATAGATCGCCTCAGGGTTACGTCTCTGCCCCAGGCAGGCGCAAGCCAGCTTGTGATGCAAGTCGGCATTATCAGGCTCAATCAGCAACGCCCGCCGGAACAAGGCCTCGGCTTCGGTAAAGCGATCGGCAACATAGTGGTAAAGACCGACGTTGGTCAGCACAGACGCCGGTACTTCTTCCAGCTCCAGCAAAGGCATCAAGACTTCAGCCCCTTCCTCCTTGCGCGCCTCTTGCTGTAGCAAGCTGGTGCCCAGGTAAAAGCGGGCAGCGTGTAATTCGGGGTGCGCTTGCAATAGCGGCCGCAACATGGCCTCGACTTCGTCATGCTTCTTCAGACGAAGCGCCGCCATCGCCAGCTCCAGCTGCGAGGAAATATCTTGCAGAGAGAGGGACATCAGTTGAATTCTCGACGCTGAAAGAGGAGACAAGCCAACGCCAGCATGACGGCCAGGTAGGCCGTCGCGCCGAGTGGCGCCCAGATCAATACATCCTGAGCCGGATACTGACCGTACAAGGCCGCATCCCGGATATCCAGCCGGCCCAGATCGGGCAATAGCCAGCCGATGAAATCAATCAACGGGACATAGATATGAGCGATATCAGCCCCCTCACTGTGCTTGTCCATCAGGAAAGCGAGAACCTGACCATAGCTACGGGCCGCAAAGGCGAAGGCCGCCCCACAGACCAGCGGCATCAGGGCGGTAGTGGCAAGGCTGGACATCATCGTCGCAAACGCACAGATCACCAATGCGTCCAGCCACACGTAAAGAAGTGTAAGTGTAAAGGCTGATCCAAAGTGCACGGCAAACGCCTGCTGGTAACCACCACTGGAGACCATAACCAAACCATAGACAGCCAGGCCAAGTATGCAGACCGCAGTCGCCAACAATACTGCAATCCCCAGATACCGACCCAGCAGATAGGCCGCCCGATGCTTGGGATAGGAGAGTGCGATAAAGACAGTACGCCGATCAATTTCCTTGGTCAGCAGTTCCTGCACCCAGAACAGCGCCAGCAGCACAGTGATAATGCGTACGCCAGAGATACCCACATCAAGGGCTACCGTCTGCGGATGCCTCCCGGAGAATCCGCTCGCCAACCACGCCGCACCAATCAACATCGCAGCCAAAACCGCGATAGCCCTCAGGGCATGGCTACGAAAGCCCGCCCTCAGCGTTGCAAAAAAATGCTCGCCCATCTTTACCCCTCGACAACCCAATGCAAAAACACAACCATCCGGCAATCCGGACCGGCAGCTGGCTTGGCGTACGCAAATCCCTATCAGCGGCTGAATTTTGCCTCTTGCCCATTCGAACCGCAATGAAGGCCAGCCTTAGATGTAAACGGCGAGCACCAATAGAAAAAGCCCGAACGTACGTTCGGGCTTTTCATACTACAAGCAACCAATTAGCAGCCGGTAACGGTGCTAGCAGTGGTCGGTGCTGCGAAAGCAATGCTGCTGATTTCGCAAGCGGTAACCGAACCACCAGCGGTCGAACCGCCGAAGCTGTGCATACCCTTGGAGTTCATCGACTTCACGCCAGCTTGGGTCGGCGAACCATCAAAAGCCAGAGCGGTGTGAGCGGACAGGGTGATGGCGAACGGCGAAACAACGTAACCACCAGCTTCACCGGAGGTGATGCTAACGTTGGCTTGAGCGGTAGCGCTCGAACCAATGGCGCGGGCTTCTGCATTCATCGACGCAGTCATGGCAACAGCCAATACACCACCCAGAATGACAACTTCAGTAGCTTTCTTCAGTTCCATGTTCAGACTCCTAAATCTTGAATGATGAATACGTGGCTTACAGCGACGAATTGGCGGTCAGGGAAGTCAGGGCATTCTTGGCATCAGCCTGAGCAGCCTTGTCTTGGCCCTTCTTCTGGTATTCGCTGAACTGGGGGATAGCGATAGCGGCCAGAATACCGATGATGGCAACCACGATCATCAGTTCGATCAGGGTGAAACCCTTTTGCAGCTTTTTCATGCTGGAACTCCTTGCAAGGTTAAATAGTGTTTGGCGGACACGCCGTCGCGCATCAAAAAATGACAGAGCAATAACTATGCCATTAGGATGGCTGGCCATTCGCAATCAAATTGGTGACGGCTGAACGCGTATCCGATTGAGCCGCCTTGTCATGCGACTTCTTTTGGTACTCACTGAACTGCGGTATGGCGATAGCCGCCAGGATGCCAATGATGGCCACAACGATCATCAACTCGATCAATGTAAATCCGCGCTGCGATGTCATGACATCATTCCTCCTCAAGAATTCTGTGTAGACATACAGCAAACACCGTGCCACATAGATTCACAGCCCTGCATTGTCAGTGTGTGACGAATTTCGTCATATGCTAATGCTTTGAGTGTTTAAACCACCGCACTGCATCACTATCTGGCCATGATCAGCAGACTTTCCTCGTCCACAACATCAATCTGCCCCGGCTCCAGAAACATCTGCGCGTACTCAAGATAGACTTTCTCCCGCACAAACACCTCGAACAGATCAACGTCCACATGCTGATCCCGCGTCATTCGCGCCAGGATGGTCAACGATTCCGACAGCGTCTTGCCTGGCTTATAGGGCCGGTCACGCGCAGTCAGTGCCTCGAAAATATCGGCAATGCCCATCATCCGCGCCTGCACACTCATCTGCTCCCGGGTCAATCCGCGCGGGTATCCCTTGCCATCCATGCGCTCGTGATGCCCGCCTGCATATTCCGGCACGTGGGCCAGATGCCTGGGCCAAGGCAAGGCTTCGAGCAGACGAATGGTCACGTCGATATGATGATTGATGATTTGCCGCTCGGCGGCAGTCAGCGTCCCGCGTGCGATGCTGAGGTTCTCAACCTCGTCCACACTCAAGAAGGGCATAGGCTGACAATTTGCGTCACTCCAACTGTAGGCGGCAATCTGACGCACCCGCTCCTGGTCTTCTGGCCGCATGAATTCGCCACCGACATTGGCGCGGCGCAGGAAAGCCTGGTCATCGGCATACTGTGCCAGCAGCGCCTCATAGCCCGCGCGATCAAGCAGCCCCTTCAGCTGCGCGATCTCGGCGTCGCGCCTTAGCACCTCGAAGCGCGCATCCACCAGTGCCATCCGGTCAAAAATCGTCTCAAGCTTGGTCGCCTTGTCCACTACATGCACCGGCGTGGTGATCTTGCCGCAGTCATGCAAGAGGCCCGCGATCTTCAGCTCATACCGGTCCTTCTCGCTCATCTCGAACTCGCGGAACGGCCCCCAGTCAACTCGACCTGTCGCCTCTGCCAGTAGCATGGTCAACACCGGTACGCGCTCGCAATGACCGCCGGTATAGGGGCTCTTGTCATCGATCGCGGTATTGATCAGCTTGATCAACGCTTCGAACAGGCTTTCGAGCTGGTTGATCAACTGGCGGTTGGTCAGCGCGATGGCCGCCTGCGACGCCAGCGACTCCACCAATCGCTGGTCCTCGTTGCTGAACTCCTCGATCTGGCCTTGTGCATCGAGCGCATTGATGAGCTGCAGCACGCCGATGATCTCGTTCTCATGGTTGCGCAGTGGCACGGTCAGGAAGGATTTGGAACGGTAGCCATTGGTCGCGTCGAAACGCTTGGTACCGGAAAAATCGAAGCCCACCGCCTCGTAGGCGTCGGGGATATTGAAGGTATGCCCTTCCAGTGCCGCGCAACCGACCACGGTACTGGTATTGGGGCTGCCGTCGGGCAACTTCAGCGCGATCGGCGGCATCGGTGGCCGCTTGCCGGTACTGCCTCCCAGCGCAATCCCCAACGAATCGGTACGGACAATCTCGAACTGCAGCTGTCCATCCTTCACCAGGTACAAGGTACCGGCATCGGCATGCGCCAGATCCTTGGCGGCAATCAGAATCAACTCCACCAGCCGATTGATGTCGCGCTCGGCGGACAAGGCCACGCCGATCGCATTGAGCATCTCCAGCCGCTGCATCAGCTCCCCGGCATCCTGCATCGCGCACCTCGTCCCTGCTGTACCCGCTGCCATAGCGCGGGTCATCTGATTATTTGATACACACCGCCCGCACCTGGTGCAGATCGGTCACGCCTTGCATCACCTTCTCTATACCATCCTGCTTCAGCGTACGCATCCCCTCATCCAGCGCCACCGCCAACAATTCCGCCACCCGGGCATGCTCCTGGATGCGCTTCTTCACCAGATCCGTCCCCACCAGCAACTCATGCAAGCCCACCCGGCCCTTGTAGCCCGTGCCATTACAGGTATCGCAGCCGACCGGACGATACAGCGTGAACTTGCCATCCTTGCCCGCAAAATCCCGCTTCCACTCCTCCAGCAGCTGCTTCTGCGCCGCCGCCGGGTCTTTCACCCAGCTCGCAGTATGTTTCAGCTCTTCCGCGTACTCGGCGATGATCAGCTTCAGCTCATCCGCCGCCGGCTCATAGGCCGCCTTGCATTTGCTGCACAAGCGCTTGGCCAGCCGTTGCGCCAGGATACCCAGCAGGGCATCGGAGAAATTGAACGGGTCCATCCCCATGTCCAGCAAGCGAATGATGGATTCCGGCGCCGAGTTGGTATGCAAGGTCGCCAGCACCAGGTGGCCCGTCAGCGAGGCCTCGATGCCGATGCTGGTGGTCTCCTTGTCGCGCATTTCACCCACCATGATCACGTCCGGGTCGGCACGCAAGAAGGCCTTCATGGCAGTCGCAAAGTTCAGGCCCGCCTTGGGATTCATCTGCACCTGGCGCAGGCCCTTCTGGGTGATTTCCACCGGGTCTTCCGCCGTCCAGATCTTGGTCTCCGGCGTATTGAGGTATTTGAGCACCGAATGCAGCGTAGTTGTCTTACCCGAGCCGGTCGGGCCGCAGACGAAGAACAGGCCGTAAGGCTTGGAGATCACCGACTTCAGCGTCGCCTCGTTACGCCTGGAGAAACCCATCTTGTCGAGTGGCAGGGGCTCCCCGGAGGCCAGGATACGCATCACCACGTCTTCCATGCCGCCGGCCGTCGGCACCGTCGCCACCCGTAATTCGATATCAAGCGGGCCATACTTCTTGAACTTGATCTTGCCGTCCTGCGGCTTGCGACGCTCGGAGATATCGAGGTCGCACATGATCTTGAGCCGGGTCACGATCGGGTCGCGATAAGCCGATGGCACCTCGATATAGGTTTGCAGCGAACCATCGCGCCGAAAGCGGATCTCGGTCTTCGCCTTGCCTGGGAATGGCTCGATATGGATATCCGAGGCCCCCTGGTTGTAAGCGTCGACGATCACCTTGTTGACCAGCTTCACCAGCTCATTGTCCTGCGCGGCCGACAGAGCCTCATGGCTGATCGTATCGGTATCCTCACCCTCCTCGGTCATGCCGGACAGCAGGTCGCCGATCGAGCCGCTATCGAAACTGCCCTGCGCGCCAAAGAACAGATCCAGCGCCTGCCCAAACTCGGCGTGGCCGCAAACACGGTACAGCACCTTGCGGGCCGGAAACACCTGGCCGACCATGCCGCTGCTGCGCGCCTTCTCCGGATCCGGCGTAATCAGCACGATACCCTCGCGCCCCTCCTCGACCGGCAGCCACTGCACCATCTCGGCGAAATCCCGCTTGATCGGCTTGAGCAGGTCCAGCGGCTTCAGACGATCGGGCTTGAACGGCTCGTAATCCACGCCAAAGAAACGCGCCAGCGACGCACCGATCTGCGCCGGGCCGACCTTGTACTCCTTGAGCAATATCTCCTCGATCTCACACCCCCGCTCGCGTGCTCCCTTGATCGCCAGCTCCAGCTCCGCCGCCGTCAGCACCCCATCGAGCACGAGGTGGTCATACTTGGTCCGAGCCATCAACGGGCTGCCGTGCTGCCGTTGCCGCAAGGCGATCGCCAAGGTCTTGCAAAGATCGACCGCCCCCTTCTCGCTCAGTGGCGGGAAGGGGCGGCCGGCCCGATTATTGATCAGCTGCATCACCCCAATCAGCTCATCGGACTTCTCATCGACGATCGGCACCACCATCATCTGCCTGGTGCGGTAGCCGGTACGCTTGTCGACCTCCTGCAGAAACGCCAGCTGCGGATGCAAAGCACTGAGCTCCGCCTGGTCGTACACATCCTTGATATTCAACAGCTGCTTGCTCATGGCCACATACCCGGCAAGGCTCTGCTCGGACAATGGCAGCTTGATGTCCTTGAAGGAATTGAGCCCGGTCTTGACCTTGGAGACGATCGCGTTGCGCTCCTCGTTCATGACATACACCGTCAACCGGTCGGCATTGAACAACTCACAGATGGGCTGGCTCACCTCCAGCATGATCTCGTCGAGATTGCTGGTCGCATGGATCTTGTTGGTCACCGCCTGCAGATCGCGAATCAGCTGCAGTTCAAGGGTCAGTTCAGGTGCACCTGCAGCAGCTTTGTTCATATGGGCTTCTCAAAAATCCAGTATCTGGCCATTCTTCAGCATACGGGGGCGGAATGCGGCTGCATCCTCGCCGATTTCCTGCATCGTCAATTCCACCTCGCCAGGCTTGAGGTGGGTGATATAGATATCAGCCGGCCGCGTCAGGCGCGCCAACTCGTCCGCCAGCATCGCCGGGCACAGATGGCGGGATGCCTCCGCCAACGCCCGCTCACGATTGCAGAACGCGGTCTCGATGATCAGTGTCTTGAGGTTGGCAATGCTATTGATGACCGGCCAGAAATCGTCGTTGACCGTGGTATCGCCAGAGAACACCAGGCTATGCACACCGGAATCCAGCTGGTACGCCACCGCCGGCACCGTATGCAAGGCCGGCAGCGCCGTCACGGTCAGGTTGGCCTCCACCTTCACGTTCTGGCCCAGCTCAATGGGTACAAACCGCATCCAGGGTGCTGACGCCTCTGGAATCTTGCGAAAATCCGGCCAGATATGCCAGTTGAAAACATGCTGCGACAAGATATCTAGCGTGGACTGGGTGGCATAGACCAGCAAGGGCTTGCTGCGCATTGCGCCTACCGTATCCACCATCAGCGGCAGCATCGCGATATGGTCGAGATGGGAATGGGTCAGAAACAGATGGTCGATCTGGCTCAGCTCGGCCACCGACAGGTCGCCCACCCCTGTGCCGGCATCGATCAGCGTATGACGCCCCGCCAGGAAAGAGGTAGTGCGCATGCCCGCCCCGATCCCGCCGCTGCAGCCGAGTACTTTAAGACGCATGCCCATGCCCCTGCGCCGATCCCCTACTTGCTCTCGAAGTCGTAAACCCCATCCCAGTCCGGCGGAGGCGGCACCTTGCGAAAGGCTGCGATACGGCTAAGGAAGACCGCATACAGACGCGCCTCCCCCACCTGCTTGCCAAGGTTGAGCAGCTGCAATTCGGCCATGTCCCAATCCTGGGCACGGTAGTGCTTGAGCGCAACATGAAATAGATCGACCTCGTTCCTGGACGCTTTATCCAGGCGCTTGCTATCGCCGATAGGCTCATAAATGGTAACGGGGTCGTCGCGTCCCTTGACGCGCACCCGGTCAAGCTCCCGGAACAGCACCCCATCCTTGACCGCCAGGCGTGTCTGCTCGCCGACGATCATGCCCACCCCATAATGCTTGGTCAGCCCCTCCAGCCGGGCCGCCAGGTTTACCGCATCGCCCATGACCGTATACGCCTTGCGTATCTGCGAACCCATGTCGCCCACGGTCATACGGCCAGTATTCACCCCAACCCCGATATACACCTCAGGCCAACCCTTCTGCTTCATGGTCGGCGCCAGCTCGCGCATCGCCCGCTGCATGTCCAGCCCCGCCAGCACCGCATTCTTGGCATGGTCCGGGTCATGGATGGGCGCGCCCCAGAACGCCATGACGCAGTCACCCATATACTTGTCGATGGTCCCAAGGTAGCGGGTACGCACCACATCGGACAGCGTGGTCAGGAACTCATTCATGAAGCGCGTCAGCTCCTTGGGTTCCATGCTCTCCGAGATCGTGGTGAAGCTCCGTACATCGGAGAACAGCACCGTCAGCTCCCGGCTCTGCCCCTCCATCGAATACTTCTCCGGCTCCTCGCTCATCTTCTGCACCAGCTCGGGCGGGACATACTGGCCAAACAGGTTGGCCATCTGCTTCTTGTTGCGTGATTCAAAAAAGTAGCCGTAAGCCATGGATATGGCATATAGCAACATGATAGTCAGCAGCGTGGCCGCCAGTGGCATCGCCAGCCGTGAATATTTCCACAGCGCGAAGTCCGCCGCCGTGACCAGCAGTGCCAGGGCCACCACCAGCAACGTCGCTGGCAAGGGATTCAGCCGCATCAGGGCTACGATCAGGATGCCGCCAACCACGATCAGCAGCAGGAATTCTGCGCCGATCAGGTAATCCGGCTTGGCCGGAAGGCTATTGCCCAGCATGCCAGCGATCAGGTTCGCGTGGATTTCCACCCCGGGGTAGACCGCCTCGACCGGCGCCACCCGCAAGTCATTCAGGCCCGGCGCCGTCGTGCCGATCAGCACCATGCGCCCCGCCAGGTCATCCGCCTTCACCCGGCCATTGAGCACGTCGCTGGCCGACAGGTATTTGAAACTGCGCTGCCCGCCACGGAAAGGCACCAAGGCACTGATCTCCTCGTCCACCGGCAGCAGCAAGGGGCCAACCCTGAGCCACTCCAGCGGTGCGTAGGCACGCAGCGGGGATTCCACGTATTGGGGTTCGATCTTGGGGAAATTCAGATAGGCCCGCACCATGGCCAGGGACAGGGACTCATAGTACTTGCCGTCCTGCTCCACCAGCAGCGCCACCCGCCGCGTTACCCCATCAGGGTCCGGCCGCGGGTTGAAATGCCCAGCCGAGGTTGCCTTGCTCATCAGCACAGGCAGATTGGCACCATAGCCGGTCGCCGGGATCGCCGAAACATTGCGGCCCTTGAACATACCGGCCGGCAGCACCGGCTTGGGTAGCTGGCCGGCCTTGGGTGCATTCGGTTCAAAGCTGAAGTAGTAACCCAGCACCACCGGCTGGCCCTGCAGGCTGTGCGCCAGCACGCCATCGTAGTCCAGGCCAGCCTCCATGCTGGCCAACTGCGCCTGGAACTCGCCGTTGTCCTTGAGTTCATTGGCTGCCAGTTGCTTCAACACCGGCAGGCCGGAACTCACGTCCTTCTCGGCAAAGACAATGTCGAAGCCGACCGCCGCCGCCTTGTAGTCATGGGTCAGCTTGTCGACCAGTCTGGCTACTGTCTTGCGCGGCCAGGGCCACTGGCCGACCTCGGCCAGGCTCTTCTCATCGAGGTCGACAATGACCGTCCGCGGGTCCACGCCGCCGGGCATGGTCAATACCACCCGCGCATCATAGAACCACAGGTCCATCTGCTCCACCAGCCTGGGTCGCCAGGCATGGACGGCATAGCCCAGGAAGAAGGCCAGCACCAACAAGCTCAGCAATAGCTGCAGCCAGTATTTACGGAGGGTTTTCATGCCGGCCTAAGGCGATCGGAGCTATTTATAGAAAAATTCCATCTTGACCCCGGCCAGCTCGATGACCGCCTTGTCCTGCAGCACCTCGGCGTGCACGCCGATCTCCTTGCCATTGACCAGGGGATGGGTGGGGCCTTCGACATGGGTAATGAAATAGCCGGTGGGCCGCTTGGTGATGATCGCCACCTGCACGCCCGGCTTGCCCAGGGAGGTCAGGTTCTTCACCAGGTCCAGCGTCTTGCCGGCGTTACCGCCGCTCAGGACCTTGATCGCACCTTGCTTGGCATCGGCCGCATCGCCGACTGACGTAGGCAGGGGCTGGGTGTCCTCCACGGCTGTCGGCTTGGGTGCGCTCGGGGGCGGCACAAAGGCCGGCTCGGTATGAGCGGTCAACGACGAAGTCGCCGCGGGCGCTGTCGGCTTGATCGCACCGGGCCGTATCACCATGGTCTTGTCGAAGTCTGCCGGCACGCCGACCTTGGCCGAGCCTTCGCTGACATACTTGAGCTTGTACTTGCCCATCTCGATCATGTCGCCGTCCTGCAGCATCTGGCGCTTGATGACCTGGCCGTTGATCTGGGTGCCATTGGTACTGTCGAGGTCTTCCAGGAACACATCCGAGCCGATCACGTCGACACGCGCGTGCGCGCCCGACACCGCCAGATTGTCGATCTGCAGATCATTGTGCGGCTTGCGCCCGATGCTGACGCTGCTCTTTTCCAGCTTGTACTCGCGCAGCACCATGCCGTCGAGGCTGAGTATCAATAGGGCCATGTGTTCTTCCTTCTTAAATCAGCCCGCCAGCCAGCCAAACAGGCGGGACCAGAGGCTACGCTCGGCAGCAAAACCACGGATGATGCGTATCAGTATGACGGAAACATTGTCCCGCCCACCATTGTCATTGGCCATCTGCACCAGTTGTTCCGCTGCCAGCGGCAGGTTGTTGGGCAAGGTACTCAGTACCAGCGCGATATCGGGATCGTCGATCATGTCGTTCAGACCGTCCGAGCACAGCAAATAGAGATCCCCCACCCTGACTTCATAGTCATTGAGTTCGGGATCCAGCTGCGGATCGATCCCCACGGCCCGCGTCACCAGGTTCTTGTTCTGCGAACGCCGGGCCTCGTCTTCGGTGATCAAACCGCTGTCGAGCTGCTCCTGAAGCAAGGAATGGTCCCGCGTGAGGGCAACGAACTCGCCAGCCCGCATTCGGTACAGGCGGGAGTCGCCGACATGGGCCACCGTCAAGCGGTTGTCGTACAGCATGGTAGCCACCAGGGTCGTCCCCATGCCCGCACACTGGGGCTGGCTCTGTGCCGTCTGGAAAATCGCCAGATTGGCCTTTTCGATCTCCAGCCGAAGAATACGGTGCGCCGCCGGCTTGCCGCTCATGGCCTCCGGTATGTGGGGAGGTACCACGTCGATGGCGGCAGCAATACCCTGCGCCAGCAAGGTGGTGGCGATGCCACTGGCCACTTCTCCTGCGTTATAGCCCCCCATGCCATCAGCCAATATGGCCAGGCCATAATTGGCATCGTAGGAGATCGAATCCTCGTTATGGCCCCGCACCATGCCGGCATCGGTCATGCCGTGTATCTCGATGGAATGCGCTAGCGTCCTCATGGCGTTCCCTTACCGCTTGCGAGACAGCGCTTCAGCGCATCGGCAAACTCCTGGCCAGTCTGGAAGCGTTCATCGGCATTTTTGCGCAATGATTTCTCAATTACGGCAGCCAGACGGTCCGGGATATTGGGATTCAGCTCCTTCGGACCGGTAAAGGGTTCATTGGCAATCCGGAACATCAGCTCGGCCATCGACTCGCCCTTGAACGGCAAGGTCCCCACGCTCATCTGGTAAAGCATGACACCCAGGCTGAACAGATCGGAACGCCCGTCGATCTTCTTGCCGCTCAATTGTTCAGGCGACATGTAGCTCGGCGTCCCCAGCACCATCCCGGTCTTGGTCTTACTCGAATCGGTAATCCGCGCAATGCCGAAGTCGGTCACCTTGACCACCTTGGTATCCAACTCGTACATGATGTTGGCCGGCTTGATGTCACGGTGCGCCACATGCTGCTTGTGGGCATAGTCGAGCGCTTCCGCCGTCTTGATCACCACGTGGACCACTTCCGGCAGCGGCAGCAGGTGCCCCGGCTTGGTATACGGCGCCAGGTCCTTGCCCTTGAGGAACTCCATGGCGATATATGCCAGGTCATGCTCCTCGCCCGCGTCATAGATGGTGACGATATTGGGGTGATTCAGCCGTCCGGCGGTTTCCGCCTCCCGGAAGAAACGGCTGCGCGCCTCCTCCAGCTCGTCCGCCTCGAACTCCTGGCTCAGGGCCATGGTCTTGATCGCCACCACCCGGCCGATCTTGGGGTCACGCCCGAGATAGACCACCCCCATCGCGCCCTTGCCCAGCTCCTTCTCGACCTGATACCGACCCAGCATCGGCTTTTCGATATCACCACTGTCGAGCACCAGGGTGCTGGCATTGCTCTTGTTGCTGCCGCCACCCAACATCACGGTTTCCGACATCTGCTTGGCGCGGTTGAGCTTGCTGGCCAGATCCTTGAACTTGGGGTTGAACTCGGCCATGTAACGATAGACCGCCTCGGCCTTGTTGAACTGCCGCTTGCGTTCGAAATCCAGCGCCAGGTTGTACAGCGTGTCCATCATGGTCTCGTCCATCGGCACCTTGCGGAACTTGTCGAACGCCATATCCAGCTGACCCTGTCCCTGGAAGGCCAGACCCAGCATGCGGTTGGATTCCGCTGCGCCAAGCTCGGACTGCTCCTTACCGCGTTCTGTCAGGAGGTAGCGCTTGGTCGTCAGGATCAGGTGCCCCACGATCAGCAAAGCCGCCGGCGTCATCATCTCCAGCCACACGAGCTTGCTGCTCATCAGTACGAACTGGGTCGCAATCAGCAGGACGAACAACACCCCGGTGACGATGGCGCCCTGCCCGGCGTTGAGGCGCGGCAGCAACGCCACCAGATAGGCCGCCACCAGCAGCGACAGGAACAACTTCAGGTAATAGCCCCAGGTCGGGACGGTGAAGTAGTCCTGCTGCAGGATGCTTGACACCGTATGCGCCAGTACCTCCACGGGCGCCATGGCTGGTGAAGTCGGCGTCACGAAGCTCGACCCCACCCCCGCGGCCGTCGCCCCGATCAGCACGATCTTGTCCCGATACTTCTCTACCGGAATCTTGCCGCTGGCCACATCGTAGAAGGCATCGGTCGCAATCGCCGGCTTGTCGCCCTGCGACTTGTAGAAATACGGATAGAACGAGGAATAGGGCGTCGTATGCAGCGTGATGCCGCCGAACTGCACCGACTGCCCGAAACGGGTCACGATCTGTTGCGGCCCCAGGTTCAGACTACGGGCTGCTGCCTGCAGCGCCAAAGAAGGATAGAGCTGGTCGAAGTAGCGCATGACCAGGATTTCCTCGCGCACTACACCATCCACATCCGGCACGGCCGTCAGGTGGCCGATGCCCGCCACCTTGTCGCCTATCCGCGCGATCGGCACGATCATGCCCTTGGTCGCCACCGGCAGGCCGTTGTTGGTATCGCCGTTCGCCTCGACCTCATTCTTCTGCACATAGGCCGGCGGCTCGCGATCCGGGTTGCCTTGCGGCTCGCCCTTTTCCAGCAGCATGGGTACCAGCACATTGCCGGCCTTGCCGATGCTGTCGGCCAATTGCGCATCCACATCCAGCTTCTGTGCCGCCTCTTCCAGCAAGGCGCCAAAACGATCATTGCCCGCACGGGCACCGCCAGCTTCGGGCGCTAGCTCGCCGTCGCTGCTACCCTGCTGCTTGCGATAGAGATCCAGCAACTGCTTGATATAGGTGGCGCCCTTGTCCTGCTGCGGCTCGGTGAAGAACACCGTGCTGACGATCAACTTGGGATTGGCAGCGGCCAGCTTGTCGATGAACTGGGCGTGGATGTCGCGCGACCAGGGCCAGCGCCCGATATTGTCGAGGCTCTGCTGATCGATGGCGATGATGGCAATACGGTCACTCGGGGTGCGATTGGTCAGGCTGACGCCGCTGTCATAGGCCTTGCGCTCCAGTCCGGCGAGCAGGTTGGTGCTGACGCCCACAAGGGCGAAAGCCACGACAACCGCAATACCGACGAACCAATCGGCCTTCCAAAAAGCACTTTTCATTCTTTCTCCCATGCCCGCGCACCTTTCGGGTTGTAGGAAGAGTAGTTGGCAATACCATTCAACGCTAGCCCACAGGCCGTTTTACGACGTGAAAAGTGTACTTTTCGGCGCATCTGGGCTAACTCGTTGACGTCAACAGATGCAGCGCTGCAATTTTCTTGCTGAACATGCGCCACGCGTCGGGATGGTATTCCTCAAGATGGCGATAATCCCGCTGCCAGCCAAAAAGCTCGACCACCTGCCCGGTGAAATCCGCCGGCACCGGCTCGAATTCGGAGAGGCCCACCATCAGCTCGGCCTCGAACAGATGCCGCACATCCACATTGATCAGCAGGTCCCCGTCGAGCAGGCGTCGCAACTCCTCCCCCGCTGTGCGTTCGCTGCCGAGCTCGGCCAGGTTAAGCAACTGGTCCACCGCCTCAAGCGCATCCGCCTCCAGCAGCCGCAAGCGGAGCCACTCCACGGTCTTCGGATCCTTCTCCGCCAGCCAGTTACCTGGCTCGGCCCAGCCGAACAGTTGTAGCGCAGCCCGCAGGAAATCATCATGGTTGGCCGCGATATCGCAACACACCCACAGCATCCCGTCCTCGAACAAACGCCAGACCACTGGGTCCCGGGTGTCAGCGTTGCGCAGGCCAAATGCATCCAGCGTCGCATCCAGCGCCGCCATGGCCTCGTCGCGCGTGCCTTGTTCGTTGAGCTCGGCCAGCTTCTCGATGTGCGGTCGCAAGCGCTGCTCCGCCTCGATCTCGCGGGCATCTCGCTCACCCTCCGCCTCCGCCGGCACGGGCGGTTGTTGGGTCAGCTCCACCGCTTGCCACAAGGCCGCTTCGAAGGCCTGGCGCAAACGCTGGAAAGCCTCGGCATCATCCTCAGGCCGGGTCGTCTTGAGCAGACGGGCATAAGCGCGCTTGATTTCGCGCTCATCCGCCGTCGGCGCCATGCCCAGCACCGCCCAGCAATCCGGCCGCGTCATAGCCAGCCCTCGCCTTCCAGCTCATCCAGCATCTGCTTCAGCTCCTTGCGCCCGGTGTTGATTGCTTCCTCATCCTGCTGCTCCAGCAGTGCCAGGAAGTGCGCGCTGGCCTGCGACACCCACTGCCGCTGCTCGCCCAGCGATTGCTGGAACAGGCGGTCGGCCCGGGCCAGCAGTTGGGCATTGGGCAACAGTTCACGCGGATGGATCTTGAGCTTGGCCAGCGCCGCCAAGCGCTCCTCGATCTGCGCCGGGGTCAGCACGCCCGGGTTGTCTTCGATCACCAGCCGGTGCTTCTCGCCCGTCTCGGCCACCGTCATTTCTGCTTCCAGCAGACCGTTCACGTCATAGGTAAAGCGCACCGCCACGCTGATCTGCCCGGCCGGCCGCGGTGGCACCCCGATGGTGATGTCACCGAGGAAGATATTGTCCTTCACCAGCCGGCTTTCACCCTGGAAGATGCTGACATGCAGCGCCGCCTGGTTGTCGACGATGGTATTGACCGTCTGCTCACGCGAGATCGGCACCACCGAATTACGTTCGATGATAGGCAGGTAGAAGCCCGGCTGGAACTTGCCCGGCCCAAGCTGCTCGCTGACCTCGATACCGAGCGAGTAAGGGCAGACATCGGTCATCACCACTTCGTTGAGCGTGATATCCCGCGCCTTCAGGCCGGCCATCACCGCCGCCCCGCGCGCCACCACCTCATCCGGGTTAAGATTCATCGCCGGCATGCGGCCAAACAGCTTGGCCACCAGCTTGCGCACCATGGGCATGCGGGTGGCGCCGCCCGCGAGCACGATCTGGTCAAGATCAATCGCTTTCAGCCGCGCGTCGCGCAAGGCCTTCTCGATCGGCTCACGCAAGCGCTTAAGCAAAGGCTCGCACAGCTTCTGGAAGGTCGGCTCGTCCACCTCCCAGCTCAGCAGCTCCCCGGCATGCGTCAGCTCGAAGCGTATCGCCTCGCTGCCACTCAACGAGCGCTTGGCCTGCTCGGCCTGCTTGCGCAGGGTCTGATAGACCGCCGGGTCGGCCTGCTTGTCATCCAGGCCGTGTCGCTTACCGACTTGCTCGATGAAACCATCGATCAGCGCCTCGCTGAAATCCTCGCCCCCCAGGAAGTTGTCCCCGGCCGACGCCCGCACCTCCATGACCCCCTCGAACAATTCGAGGATGGAAATATCAAAGGTGCCCCCGCCCAGGTCAAACACCAGGAATCGACTTTCCGGCTCATTCGTGTGCAGACCATAGGCCAGCGCCGCCGCCGTCGGCTCATTGACCAGCCGCTCAACCTGTAAGCCCGCCAGTTGGCCGGCGATACGGGTCGCCTTGCGCTGCGCATCGCTGAAATAAGCCGGCACCGTGATCACCGCCTCGGTCACCGGCTCGCCCAGATAGCGCTCGGCGTCCTCCTTGAGCGAGCGCAGCACCAGCGCCGACAGCTCCTCAGGCCGGAAATCCTGCTGCCCCAACCGGGCCTGCCGGTCGGAGCCCATATAGCGCTTGAACACCGACGTCGTCAGTTGCGGATGGGTAATCAGTCGCTCTCGCGCCGCCAAACCCACCAGCACAGCGCCGGCATCATCCAGGCCCACCACGGAGGGTGTCAGGTTGTGGCCCAGGGCATTGGGAATGATGTGGGCCTGCCCGTCGCGCCATACGGCAACAAGGCTATTGGTCGTACCCAGGTCGATACCGATGATCATGTCACTTCAATGCCTGAAATCTGGAGTTAAGCCAGCTATTTTACGACATGACGATGCAATGGCAGCAGAGAACCTGTAGCCTCACCCGGCTTGTTCGTCTTTTTTGAATGAAATCTTGAAAAAGCTCCGCTATCGTCGCCGGGAACTCAGTCCAATAATGCAGGCCAATGAACAAGGTCACTGACCAATTCGCCAGAAAGGTATCCCGCCAAATGGTAACCAAATACACGCTTCCCGCCCGGCTACTGCACTGGTTGATCGCACTTGGCATTTTCGTCGCCTTTGGCATCGCCCTTACGGTCGACGGCATGCCCTTCAGCATGACCAAGCTCAAGCTGATCAACTATCACAAATGGGTCGGCATCGCCGTGCTCGCCCTCGTCGCGCTGCGGCTGCTCTGGCGCCTTGGCCACCGCCCCCCGCCGACCAATGCGCGGATGGCACCGTGGGAAAAACTGGTGGCCGCCGCCACCCAGGGCCTGCTGTACCTGCTGATGTTTGGCGTGCCGCTGGGCGGCTGGCTGTACTCCTCGGCCAAGGGCTACCCGGTGGTCTGGCTGGGCTTGGTCCCGCTGCCCAACCTGATGGAAAAGAACGAAGCACTGGCTGATCTCATCAAAGAGATACACGGCGCCGGCGGCTGGGTCATCATCATCCTGTCCCTGCTGCATGCGGCCGCGGCCCTCAGGCACCATTTCATCAAGCACGACGACACGCTGAAACGAATGCTCTGAATCCGCGTCTCAGCCCGTCCACCCTTACCACCCCTTGTTGCCGTTAGCCCTCTGGAGCTTCGATTACATGAAAAAAGTCCTCATCCCCCTGGCCCTGCTAGCCACCGTCGGCGCCGCACAGGCAGCACCGGCTGATGCCGCCAAAAGTTCGGTCAAGTTTGTCTTCACCCAGATGAACGTACCGGTCGAAGGTCACTTCAAGAAATTCGCCGCCGACATCGCTTTCGACGGCGCCAAGCCGGAAACCGGCAAGGTCAGCATCGCCGTCGAACTCGCCAGCACCGACGCCGGCAGTGGCGATGCCAACCAGGCCGTGCAGATGAAGGAATGGTTCAATACTGCCGCCTTCCCCAAGGCCACCTTTACCGCGAGCCAGTTCAAGGCACTCGGTGGCGGCAAGTTCCAGGCCATCGGCCAGTTCGGCCTCAAGGGCAAGGCGGCCAGCCTGACCGTCCCGTTCACCGTTCGTCCTGAAGGCAACGGTCAATGGTTCGAAGGCGCCTTCCCGCTGTCGCGCCTCGCCTGGAAGGTCGGCGAAGGCGAATGGGCCGATGTCGGTGCCGTAGCCGACGCGGTCCAGGTCAAGTTCAAGCTGTTCGTACCCAAGTAAGCATCTGTAAACCGGTCAGTGTCCAGAATGGGCCCGACCATCAAACCCACCCATGCTGCAAACCTTTTGACGGAGCTAATCCAATGCAAACCAAGTTGATCGCCACCCTGATCGCCGCCGGCCTGTCGGCTGCCTCGTTCGCCGCCACCGAGAAGTTCGTGCTGGACAGCACCCACACCTACCCCAGCTTCGAGATCAACCACCTCGGCTTCTCGATCACCCGCGGCATGTTCAAGGACACCGAAGGCACGCTGGATCTGGATCGTGCAGCCAAGAGCGGCAAGCTCGAAGCCACCATCAAAACCACTTCGCTGGAAACCGGCTTCGACAAGCGTGACGAACACCTGAAGGGCAAGGATTTCTTCAACGTCGCTGAATTCCCGACCGCCGTGGTCAAGGCCGACAAGTTCAGCTTCGACGGCGAAAAGCCGGTCAAGGCCGAAGGCACCCTGACCCTGCTGGGCGTGACCAAGCCGGTCAGCCTGACCATCACCCCGCTCAAGTGCGATATGCGCATGGGCAAGGACTTCGTCTGCGGCGCCGACGTTGCCGCCGTGATCAAGCGCAGCGAATGGGGCATGAAGGCCTACGTTCCCTTCGTCGGCGACGAAGTGAAGATCGCCGTCCAGGTCGAAGCCATCAAGCAGAAGTAATCCTGCCTGAGGCCTACGCCAACAAAAAACCCGCCATTGGCGGGTTTTTTGTTGGGCAACAGGCATCGCTCAGATTGAGAAGTCTTCGCTGAACACCCGAACCGAACGCGGCCGGATATAGACCCGTTCGCCGGCTGCGTAGCGTTGGGTCGAATACGCATCGCGGCTCAACTCCGCCTCGACCGGATCCCCGTTCTCCAGGCTCAGTTCCAGCCGGACCACCGAGCCGATGGCCCGCACATGGTCGACCTTGGCCGGCAGCGCCTGACCGCTGGGCTCGCGCAACAGTTCGATATCGTGCGGCCGCACATAGGCTATGGCCGCGTCACCCGCCGGGCCGGCATGGCCCACATCGGCAAAGCCGCCATGCACCCGGCTGTGGAACAGGTTCACATCGCCAAGGAACTGGTACACGAACGGCGTCGCCGGCGTGTCGTAGACCTGCTCGGGCGTACCGACCTGCTCGATCCGGCCCTTGTTCATCACCACCACCCGATCAGCCACTTCCAGCGCCTCTTCCTGGTCATGGGTCACGAACACCGAAGTGACATGCACCTCCTCATGCAGGCGCTTGAGCCAGCGGCGCAATTCCTTGCGCACCTTGGTGTCGAGCGCACCAAACGGTTCGTCCAGCAGCAACACCTTTGGCTCCACCGCCAGCGCCCGGGCCAGCGCGATCCGCTGCCGCTGGCCACCGGACAACTGCGCCGGATACCGGTCCGCCAGCCAGTCCAACTGCACCAGGTTCAACAGTTCGTGTACCCGCCGCTTGATCTCCCTGTCGGTCGGCCGGGTGTGCTTGGGTCGTACGCGCAGGCCGAACGCCACGTTCTCGAACACGGTCATGTGCCGGAACAGCGCGTAGTGCTGGAACACAAAGCCGACTTGCCGTTCCCGTACATGGGTACTGGTCGTGTCCTCTCCGTGGAACAGGATCTGACCACTGTCTGGCGTCTCCAGCCCGGCAATGATGCGAAGCAGCGTGGTTTTGCCGCAGCCGGACGGCCCCAGCAAGGCCAGCAGCTCGCCGGTCTCGACCTTGAGGTTGACATCATGCAGCGCGGTGAAGGCACCAAACTGCTTGGCGATGGCGTTGATTTCAATACTCATCTCATGCTCTCTCTGCTCGGCGTGCAGGTGTGGGGCCTGCAGACGCGAATGCTGGCGCAGCCAGCCGGGTCATTCGTCAAATACTGCAGCGCGGTCGGCCGCCATCTGTCGTTCGGCCTGCCACTCCACCCAGGTCTTGGCCACCAGCGTGACCAGGGCCAACAACGCCAGGACCGAGGCGCAGGCGAAAGCCGCGACAAAGTTGTATTCGTTGTAAAGAATTTCCACGTGCAGGGGGATCGTGTTGGTCATGCCGCGGATATGGCCCGACACCACGCTCACCGCCCCGAACTCACCCATGGCCCGCGCATTGCACAGGATCACCCCGTACAGCAGACCCCATTTGATATTGGGTAACGTGATCTTCCAGAACATCTGCCAGCCACTGGCACCCAGCACCATAGCCGCCTGCTCCTCCTCCGTGCCCTGAGCCTCCATCAGAGGAATCAGCTCACGCGCCACGAAGGGGAATGTCACGAACACAGTCGCGAGCACGATTCCGGGCACGGCAAAGATGATCTTGACGTCATGGGCCTGCAGCCAGGGGCCCAGCCAGCCCTGCGCACCAAAGATCAGGACATAGACCAGACCGGCCACCACCGGCGACACCGAAAACGGCAGGTCGATCAAGGTGATCAGTACGCTCTTGCCCTTGAAGTCGAACTTGGCGATGGACCAGGCTGCAGCCACCCCGAACACCAGGTTGAGCGGCACCGAGATCAGCGCTGCGATCAGCGTCAGCTTCACCGCTGCCAGGGCATCGGCATCCTGCAGCGATTGCCAGTACAGATCCCAGCCCTTCTTCAGCGCCTCGGTGAATACCGACGCCAGCGGTACCAGCAGGAAGAACGCCAGGAAGGCGAGTGCGCCGCCGATCAGCAGCCAGCGCACCCAGCGGGATTCCGTCGTGGCGATCGAGCGTTGCGCGGTATTCACTTGATGCATGTCCGCCTCACTTGCGCATGCCGTGGCGGCGCGCATGCCACCACTGGATCAGGTTGATGATGAGGATGAGCCCGAACGAGATTACCAGCATGACGGTCGCAATCGCCGTCGCGCCGGTATAGTCATACTGCTCCAGCTTGCCGATGATCAGCAGTGGGGCAATCTCCGATTCCATCGGGATATTGCCGGCGATGAAGATCACCGAGCCGTACTCCCCGATCGCGCGGGCGAACGCCAGCGTAAAGCCGGTCAACAGGGCCGGCATGGCGGCCGGGAAGATGATCTTGCGGAAGGTCTGCCAGCGATTGGCGCCCAGGCAAGCGGCCGCCTCTTCCAGCTCGGCCTCCAGGTCCTGCAGCACCGGCTGCACCGTGCGGACCACGAAGGGCAGGCCGATGAAGGTCAACGCCACCACCACCCCCAGCGGCTTGAAGGCCACCTGGATACCCAGCGGGGCCAGCCAGGAGCCGATCCAGCCATTGGGTGCGTACAGATTGGTCAGGGCAATGCCCGCCACCGCAGTCGGCAGCGCGAACGGCAGGTCCACCAGCGCATCGACCAGCCGTTTGCCAGGAAAGCGATAGCGCACCAGCACCCAGGCCACCAGCAGCCCGGCGAACAGGTTGATCAAGGCCGCCAGCAAGCTGGCGCCAAAGGTCAGCTTGTAGGCCGCCAGCACACGCTCGGTCGTCACCACATGCCAGAACTCGGCCAGGCTCAGGTTGCTGGTCTTGATGATCAGCGCCGACAGCGGGATCAGCACGATCAGGCAGAGGTAGACAAGGGTGTAGCCAAACGCCAGGCCGAAGCCCGGCAGCACACTGGGTTGTTTGAAGCGCATCGTGGCCAAAGAGGAAAGGTTGATCGCCAGGGCAGGCAGCGCCGGTCTGAACCGGCACTGCCATCAGGGTGGACTTAGTTCTTCTTGAATATCTGGTCGAAGGTGCCGCCATCGTCGAAATGCACCTTCTGGGCATTGCGCCAGCCACCGAACACCTCATCGACGGTAAACAGCTTCACCGCCGGGTACTGCGCCGCATACTTCTTGGCGACAGCAGCGTCCTGCGGACGCAGGTAGTTCTGAGCGGCGATCTCCTGGCCTTCCGGCGTCCACAGGAAGCGCAGGTACTCCTCGGCCACCTTGCGGGTGCCCTTCTTGTCGACCACCTTGTCAACGACGGTGACCGGCAGCTCGGCCCGGATCGACAGGCTGGGGTAGATCACCTCGAACTGGCCGCGGCCAAACTCGCGCGCAATCATTTCCGCCTCGTTCTCGAAGGTCAGCAGCACATCGCCGATCTGCCGTTGCATGAAGGTCGTGGTCGCCGCACGGCCGCCCGAGTCCAGCACCGGCACGTTCTTCAGGATGGTGCCGACAAATTCGGCCGCCTTTTGCGGGTTGCCGCCGGGCTGCTTCAGGGCGTAGCCCCAGGCAGCGAGGTAGCTGTAGCGACCATTGCCGGTGATCTTCGGGTTGGCCATCACCACCTGTACGCCAGGCTTGGCGAGGTCAGACCAGTCCTTGATGCCCTTGGGGTTGCCCTTGCGCACGATCAACACCTGCAAGGAGGTGAACGGCAAGCTGTTGTTGGGCAGGCGGCTCGCCCAGTTTTCCGGCACCAGCTTGGCCTTGTCGTACAAGGCATCGATATCCGGCGGCATGTTCATGGTGATCACGTCGGCTTCCAGCCCGTCGATCACCGCCCGCGCCTGCTTGCCCGAACCACCGTGCGACTGCTGTATGGTCAGGTCCACGCCTGTCTTGGCCTTGTAGGCCTTGATGAAAGCCGGGTTGAGGTCCTTGTAGAAGTCGCGCATCACGTCGTACGAGACGTTCAGCAGTTCAGGTCCGGCAAAGGCGGCAGCCGAAAGGCTGGCGGCCAGGGCGGTCGCGATCAGGCGGGTAAGCTTGGTCATGTAAGGGCAACTCCGGATGGAAGTTCTGAGTTCGACAGGATAACAGTCGACTTTATAGCCATTAAGAATGGTTAATTAAGAACTGAGAACGATCCCAGCTATAGCGGACCGCGCTCACCCGGCCCATTCAAGCCGGCGTGATACGCAACGCGAAACCCTCGCCCAGATAGCCATCCAGCGTGGCTTGCGGCAGATCCGCCGGCAACTCCAGTACCACGCTGGCCGGCGTCAGCTCAAAATGCCTGAGCATGCGGGAGAAGGTACTGCCGTGGGCTGTCTTCACATAGTCGAACAGGCGAGGATGGATGGGCAGCACCAGTGGTTCGCGCTGGCGGGCCACCGCGAAATGATTCAGCGCGTGGATCAAACGGCACAGGCGATCCAGCTTCAACAAGCCGTCCGATCCACTGGCCAGGCTGAACAGCTTCTCCGCCGGGAAAGGCTCGCCATCCGGGCCAAGCACACAGAGTTCGGCCCGCGCCAGCTTCGCGCCGCCCACCTCCACCTGCACATAGCGGCTGCGCAGCTCGCACTTGAAAAAGCGCCCCAGCACGCCACTCTCGTCCAGGCCCAGCGGAAAACCGGCCACCCACTGCGCTGGCAGACTGGCAATGCGCTCGCCCAGCTCTTGCTGTTCCTGCTCGTTCATACGGTACATCCCAAATAAACAAGCCCGGTCAAACCGGGCCTGGAAAAGATCGCACTGCGTCGACGACCTTACTTGTTCGGCTGCGGCGTGAGGCGCAAATAGGGCCGCAGAGCCCGATAACCCTTGGGAAAGCGACGCTGGATTTCCTCAGTATCGGTCAGGCTCGGCACGATCACCACCTCGTCGCCATCCTGCCAGTTGGCCGGTGTTGCCACCTTGTGATGGTCGGTCAGTTGCAGGGAGTCGATCACCCGCAGGATTTCATTGAAGTTGCGGCCGGTACTGGCAGGATAGGTCAGGGTCAGGCGGATCTTCTTGTCCGGGTCGATGATGAACACCGTCCGCACGGTCAGGTTGGCCAGCGAATTGGGATGGATCATGTCGTACAAGGTCGCCACCTTGCGGTCCGGGTCGGCCAGGATAGGGAAGTTGAGCTTCACCGACTGGGTCTCTTCGATATCCGCCACCCACTTGCCGTGCGATTCGAGACTATCGACCGACACCGCCAGCGCCTTGGCATTGCGACGCGCCAGTTCATCCTTGAGCTTGGCGGTGTAGCCAAGCTCGGTCGTGCATACCGGCGTGAAATCCGCGGGGTGAGAAAACAGCACCACCCAGTTGCTACCAGCCCACTCATGGAATTGGATCGGACCGTCGGTGGAATCCTGGGTGAAATCGGGGGCGATATCGCCGAGTCGCAAAGTCATGGCATGTCTCCTGGCCCAACGGCGCTCATCCGCGCCTGTCGCATTACTGGAAAAGGGCAGCAGCGTGAGTGGCGGGCTTCCCGGCCCCCGCACCCACGCCCCACCACGGTAGAACCTTATTTGCTGACGTAGATCTGGTCGAATACACCGCCGTCACCGAAGTGTGCCTTCTGCACCTTGGCCCAACCGCCGAATACATCATCGATGGTGAACAGGTTGACCTTGCCAAACTGCTTGGCGTACTTGGCGGAGATCGTCGGGTCGATGGGGCGGTAGTAGTTCTGGGCAGCGATTTCCTGGGCGGCCGGGCTATACAGGTACTCAAGGTAAGCCTGCGCCACCTTGGTGGTGCCATGCTTGGCCGCATTCTTATCCACGACCGCAACGGTCGGCTCAGCCAGGATGGAAACCGACGGCGTCACGATGTCGAACTTGTCCGGACCCAGCTCCTTGACCGACAGGTAGGCTTCGTTCTCCCAGGCAATCAGCACGTCGCCGATGCCACGTTCCACGAAGGTCACGGTCGAGCCGCGAGCACCGGTATC
Source organism: Chitinimonas naiadis (assembly GCF_054780835.1). Classification (NCBI taxonomy): domain Bacteria; kingdom Pseudomonadati; phylum Pseudomonadota; class Betaproteobacteria; order Neisseriales; family Chitinibacteraceae; genus Chitinimonas; species Chitinimonas naiadis. The sequence continues at coordinate 240,671 of NZ_BAAGVO010000009.1, forward strand.
GAGCACCTTGACCTGCTTGTACAGCTTGCCCACATATTCCTTGGCCTTGGCTTCGCTACCGCCAGGCTGTTTCAGCGCCCAACCCCAGGCTGCCAGATAGTTCCAGCGAGCACCGCCCGAGGTCTTGGGGTTCGGCGTCACCACCTCGACACCCGGCTTGATCAGGTCCGGCCAATCCTTGATCTGCTTGGGATTACCCTTGCGTACCAGGAACACGATGGTCGATTGGTATGGTGCGCTGTTGTGCTGCAGGCGCTTTTGCCAGTCGGCCGGCAGGAGCTTGGCCTTCTCGCTGATTTCATCCACGTCGCCAGCCAGTGCCAGGGTAACCACGTCGGCTTCCAGCCCGTCGATCACCGAACGGGCCTGCTTGCCTGAGCCACCATGCGACTGCTTGATGGTGACATTGTCACCAGCCTTCTGCTTCCAGTACTGGGCGAAGGCCTTGTTGTAGTCCTGATAGAGCTCGCGGGTCGGGTCGTAGGAAACATTGAGCAGGCTGATATCCGCTGCCAGGGCAGACAACGGCAGCAGGGCAGCGGCAATCAGGGTGAAAACTTGCTTGCGGTACATGGAGACGCTCCGGTTGTTCGCTTCGATGGAGCGTACTGTAGCGACTCGATAAAATTCCTCAAATGAATTTGAAATTAATCCAATATTCCAATATTGAATAATGGTTTTTAGGCCGCAGCACGCCGCACTATGCAACATACCCGTCGGCACGTTACGTTTATAAACATCTCTATCATCTTGCTGTTATCAGCCCGATGATAAAATCTCGCAGCAGCGCAAGGGGCTTATGCAAGCCATTTCGCGTGCCATCCACTAACGTTCGAACTGTTACCCTGTCCCGAGGAATCACATGTCTCGCCGTCTTGTCTTCTGGCTGATCGGTGGCGGCCTAGTCGCCGTCGTCGCCTGGGCTGCCCTCAAACCTACCGGCCAGCAAGCCGACAAAGGTGGCGCAGGCCGGCCTACCGTCGTCACCCTGGTGGAAAGCAAGCAGCAGGATGTGCCCGTCCGCTACGAAGCCCAGGGCACCGTGACCGCCCTGAACTACGTCGAGCTTCGGCCGCAGGTAGCCAGCACCATCCGCGAAGTCCACTTGAAGGAAGGCCAGGACGTCCGCAAGGGCCAACTGCTGTTTACCCTGGACGGCCGCAACGATGTTACTAAGGTGGAACAGTCGAGCGCCGACCTCGCACAGGCCGAAGCGCAACTAGCCGACGCCGAGCGCAGCCTGATCCGCGCCCGGGAGCTGCTGCGGCAAAATTTCGTCTCCCAGAGCGCCGTCGATACCGCCCAGTCCACGGCCGAGAGCTTCCGCGCCAGCGTCGCCGCCAAGAAGGCCGCGCTGGGTTCAGCCAAGGTCGGCCTGAGCTACCAGACATTGAGTGCACCGTTCGCCGGCCGCGCCGGCGCGATCGACGTCCATCCCGGCTCGCTGGTACAACCAGGCAGCACGGCCCCGCTGCTGACGCTGACCCAGCTCGATCCGATCGCCATCAGCTTCACCCTGCCGCAGCACGAACTGCCACGCCTGCTCGCCGCCCAGCAAAGCGGCAAGATTCCGGCCTTCGCCCTGCAGGATCAGGACAAGCCCATCAACGGCACCCTGACCTTCATCGACAATACGGTCGATGCCGCCAGCGGTACCGTCCGGCTCAAGGCGGAATTCCCCAACCCCAAACACCAGCTCTGGCCCGGCGCCTTCGTACGGGTAGCGGTCGATCTCGGCATCGAGAAGAACGCCGTGATCCTGCCGGTCGGCGCCCTGCAGACCGGCCCGGAGCAACAGTTCGTCTATCTGGTCGGCGCCGACCAGACCGTCCAGCCACGTCCGATCAGCCTGACTCGGGTCTTCACCCAGGATGGCAAGCAATACGGCGTCGTGGCCGGACTCGACGCCGGCAAGAAGGTCGTGGCGGAAGGCGGCCAGAACCTGCGTCCCAGGGACAAGGTGACCGAGGCCAAGCCGAGCGCCGGAAAAGCCGGGAAATCGGCCCCGGCCGACAGCAAGCCCGCCGCCTGATCAGCACCTGATGCTCGCCTGAATACGTTCCCGTGCCTTGCCTGGCCGGAACTGCTTGCAAGAAGACCGGCCCCAGATCCACCCGGCAACCGAGCGCCCTGACCGGCTGCCACAGCCCGAACTGACTGCCATGCACCTATCCGAACTCTGTATCCGTCGTCCGGTCATGACCACCCTGCTGTCGATATCGGTGGTCATGCTGGGCCTGTTCGCCTATCGGCAACTGCCGATTTCGGCCCTGCCCTCGTTCGACACACCGACGATCAACGTCTCGGCCAACCTGCCCGGCGCCTCGCCCGAGACCATGGCAGCCTCGGTGGCCACCGTGCTGGAGAAGCAGTTCTCGACCATCGCTGGCCTCAACACCATCACCTCCACTTCCTCGCAGGGTTCGACCTCGATCACGCTGGAATTCGCCGACGGGCGCGATATCGACAAGGCCTCGGTCGATGTCCAGGCCGCCCTCTTGCGCGCACAGCGCGCCCTGCCGGACGACATGACCAGCCCGCCGGCCTATCGCAAGGTCAATCCGGCCGACCAGCCGGTGCTGCTGATCGGCCTGACCTCGCCCTCGCTGTCGCTGTCCGACCTGAACGACTTCGCCGACAACCTGATCTCGCCCAACCTCTCCACCATCGACGGCGTGGCGCAGGTCAATATCTTCGGCCCCAAGAAATTCGCCGTTCGCATCAATGTCGATCCGGACAAACTTTCGGCCGTCAACCTGACGCTGGAAGATGTCAGCACCGCCATTCGCAACGCCAACGCCAACTCGCCAGTCGGCTCGCTCGACGGTCAGCGCCAGACCCTGATCATCGAGGCCAACAAGCAGATGCGGACCGCGGCCGAGTTCCGCGAGCAGGTCATCGCCTCGTACAACGGCGCCCCGGTCCGGCTGCGCGATATCGCCCGCGTCGAAGACAGTGTCGAAACCGTCTATTCCGGGGCCTGGATCCAGGGTGAGCGCGGCATTGTCATGGCCATCCAGCGCCAGCCGGATGCCAACACCGTCGCGGTGGTCGACAAGATCAAGGCCATCCTGCCCAAGCTCGCCGCGCAGATGCCCAACTCGATCAAGATCATCCAGGTCAATGATCGGTCCATGTCCATCCGGGAATCCATCCACGATGTGAACTTCACCCTGCTGCTGACCGTCGGCCTCGTGGTCATGGTGATCTTCCTGTTCCTGCGCCGCGCCAGCGCCACCCTGATCCCGACCGTCACGCTGCCGATTTCGCTGATCTCGACCTTCGCGCTGATGGCCTGGCTCGGCCACTCGCTGAACAACATCTCGCTGCTCGGCATCACCCTGGCCGTCGGCCTGGTGGTGGACGACGCTATCGTGGTTCTGGAAAACATCGTCCGCTACCTCGAAGAAGGCATGAAGCCCTTCGACGCCGCCATCAAGGGCGCCCGCGAAGTCGGATTCACCATCGTCTCGATCTCGCTGTCGCTGGTGGCGGTCTTCATCCCCATCTTCTTCATGCCCGGCGTCATCGGCCTGCTGTTCCATGAATTCGCGGTGGTCGTCTCGCTGGCCATCATCGTCTCTGGTATCTCCTCGCTGACGCTGATCCCCATGTTGTGCGCCTACTTCCTGACACCGGAAAAGCACGACGATCCCGGCCACCCCATCAGCAATATGTTCGAACGCGGCTTCAATGCCACACTGGGCGCCTACCGCGATACGCTGGAGATCGCACTGCGGCACCGCCCCTTCATGCTCATGGTCGCCGTGAGCACCGTGGCGCTGACAGCCTGGTTCATCGTCATCAGTCCCAAGGGCTTCTTCCCCGAGGAAGACATCGGCCAGATCCAGGTCAGCACCGAAGCCGCGCTCGATATCGCCTACCCCGCCATGCAGGATCTGCAGCGTCAGGCCGAGGCCCGCGTGCGCGCCAACCCCAACGTGGCCTTCCTGGTGTCCAGCCTCGGCGGCGGCAACGCCGGCCGCATGTTCATCACGCTCAAGCCTAAGGACCAGCGCCCCAAGATGGCCGCCGTGGTGGAGAGTCTGCGCAAGTCGGTCGCCGGCATTCCCGGTCTCAAGGTCTACTTCAACCCGGTGCAGAACCTGCGCCTGGGCGGACGTCAATCCAAGAGCCGCTACCAGTACACCCTGCAAAGCGTAAAGGCCGACGAACTCAACAGCTGGGCCGAGAAGCTCACCAACGCCATGCGCGAGGACCCGCAATTGCGCGATGTCGCGACCGACTCGCAACTGAACGGCCTGCAGGCCAGCATCAAGGTAGACCGCGACCGCGCCGCTGCGCTCGGCATCGACATGCAGAACCTGCGTGACACACTTTACGCCGCCTTCGGCGACCGCCAGGTCGGCACCATCTATACGCCGATCTCCGACTACGCCGTCATCATGCGGCTGGATGAGATGTACCGGACCGACGAAACCGCCTTCGACCGGCTCAAGCTACGCAACAAGACCGGTGAACTGGTCCCGCTGAAGGCCTTCGCCAGCGTGGTACGGACCGCAGGCCCGACCTCGATCAACCACCAGGGGCAGCTGCAGGCGATCACGATCTCCTTCAATCTTGCGCCGGGTGCCGTCCTGGGCGACGCCATCAAGCGGATCGAGGCCAAGAAGGTTGAACTGCGCATGCCGGGCTCGGTGATCACCAGCCTGGGGGGTGACGCCGCGGTCTTCCAGCAGAGCCAGAACAGCCAGACCGCCTTGCTGATCCTGGCCATTGCGGTGATCTACGTGCTGCTGGGCGTACTCTACGAGAGCTATATCCATCCGATCACCATCCTGGCCGGCATTCCCTCGGCCGCAGTGGGCGCCCTCCTGACCCTGCGCCTGTTCAATGTCGACCTGACCCTGATCGCGGTGATCGGCATCCTGCTGCTGATCGGGATCGTCAAGAAGAACGCCATCATGATGATCGACTTCGCGATCGAGGCGCGGCGCAATGGCGAGACCGATCCGGTCAAGGCCATCCGCGAAGCCTGCCTGCTACGCTTCCGCCCGATCATGATGACGACGTTGGCCGCCATGATGGGTGCGGTACCGATCGCCCTGGGCCTGGGTGCCGGCGCCGAGCTGCGCCAGCCACTGGGCCTCGCCGTGGTCGGTGGCCTCCTGTTCTCGCAGTTGATCACGCTCTACATCACGCCGGTACTCTACTTGTTCTTCGACGGCCTGCAGGAACGCTTCAAGCGCCGCAAGTCACCCGCCGCCTGATCGCGGCAATCGGCAAGCAGAAGGGCCGGCACCTCACGGTGCCGGCCCTTTTCCGTACTACAGCAAAATCAGTCTACCCGCAGGTCTTACCAGGCAAACTTGATGGTGTACTTACCATTGGTCGCGCCAGTACCACCCGAGTAGTAGATCACCTTCACATAACGGCTGGAGGTGGTGCTACCGGTGTTGGTGACCGAAGCGGCATCGACCTTGCCGGCGCTCAGTTCGCTCTTGGCGAGCTGCGTGCTGCTGGCGTTGTAGATATACAGGTCATAGTCGGCAGTGCTGCTGCCCGGGGTCATGGTCGCGGTCAGCGTCTTGCCGGCAGGCAGGTCAACCTTGAACCAGTCGGCGTCGCTGCTGCTTGCCATGGTGGCGTTCAGCGTAGCCGGTGCAGCAACAGCGTTGGCGGTAGCCAGCGTGTTGTTGGACTCGGTTTCGCTACCAGCTGGTGGCTGGGTGGTACCCAGCGCAGCCTGGACGGCGGCATAGGCGTCAAGCATACCAGCGCCACAACCACTACACGAAGCCACGAACGGACGAGCCGACGATTTCAGCAGGCTCTCCACTTGGTCAGGTGTCAGCGAAGGCTTGGCCGCAATCATCAGCGCGGCAACGCCGGCTACGTGCGGGGTAGCCATCGAAGTGCCCTGGTAGTAGGCGTAGCTGTCCGCACCCGGGGCCGATGCACCGGCATTCAGGGTGGACAGGATGCCATTGGCGCTACCGGAGCTCTGATCACCACCAGGGCCGGCGATATCGACCAGCGTGCCGAAGTTCGAGTAATAGGCACGCGCACCGGTCTTGCCGTAGGCAGCCACCGCCACCACGCCCGAACAGTTGGCCGGGCTGGAGTTGCTGACGTTCTGGCTCTCGTTACCGGCTGCCACGATCACCACCGTGCCATTGGCACGAGCAGTGTTGATGGCATTCTGCGAGGTCGAATCACAAGCACCACCGCCACCCAGCGACATATTGATGACGCGTGCCGGATTGGGGTTGGCAGGGATGCCGCTGACCGTACCACCCGAGGCCCAGATCATGGCATCAGCGATGTCGGAGGTGTAGCCACCGCACTTGCCCAGTACGCGGACCGGCAGCACCTTGGCGTTGTAGGCGATGCCCGCCACGCCCGTGCCGTTGTTAGTCACGGCTGCAATGGTGCCCGCCACGTGCGTACCGTGCCAGCTGGAGGTGCTGGCCGGCTCGCCGGAAGCACATTCATTGGCAGCGGTGGCATCGCCCGGATCCTTGGCATCGCTATCGCGACCGTTGCCATCGTTGGAGATGGTCGTGTCAGCGATCATGTCGTAACCACCGACAATATTGGCCGCGAGGTCGGCATGCGGACGGTAGCCGGTATCGATCACCGCCACCACCACGCCGGCACCGGTCGACAGATCCCAGGCAGCCGGCGCATTGATACCGGCCGTGCTGTTTTGCAGATCCCACTGATCAGCCCAGCGGGGATCATTGGGCGCTGCTGCCATGGCATGCATGATGCGGTCAGGCTCGGCGTACTCGACATTCGGATCGCTCTTGGCGATCTGGGCCGCCATATTGGCCACATCCTTGAGGGCATAGCGACGATCCAGCTTCCAGACCTGGGTGCCAAGACCACCAGCGCGCAGGAACTTCACATTGCCGCCGAACGGACTGACGACACCCTGCACCTGGCTTTGACGCTGCGCCTGGACGGTAGCCTGCGCCGAAGCGCCACTGACACTGGCCGCCTGGGCGGGCGTCACGCCGCTGTCACGATACTTCACGATAATCCGGTCGGTATCGAGGATAGGCTGGGTTGCCGAACTACCCACTTGCGCAGCCATACCGCTACCGGCCGCCAAGGCCAGAGCGACGGCAACACTGCCCTGCTTCAACAGGAACATCCACTCATTGTTGCTTCTCATCTCTATATTGCTCCGTTTGTAATGCTTACTTCGCGCCGGGGCTCCACCGACGCTGGATGTAAACCACCCACCGTCCCCCGCAGGTACGGGGGACAGAGGGAGAGCCAGGGGGGTTCGGTCGAAGTCAGCCGGAAGCGGGATGCGCCGGCAGTTGCGGATCAGCGATACGGAGTGGTGACGCCGGCACGGACGGCCAGCGGCAGGGGGAGTTGCAAGCGTTAACAAACCAGGACATGCCTTACCCTCCGACTGCAAGAAAGGCAAAAAACCCTCCTCGCCGTAACGAAAACGGTGCGCCGGAATCTATGGTCCCGGTGGCGTGAACAGCAGTGATACTCAGGGGAAGCAACCCACGCAGCGGTGAGGATTCACGCGGTGGGATATGCCGGTATTGCCGGCAGGTGCTGAGGCAATTTAGCCATATTTGTACGTCATAACAATATAATTTGTAGTCGATGTTGCCTTACTACAACACTGCTGAAAACCCGACTTGCAGTGTGAAAAGTCAGCCTCGCCAGGATACCTTGATCCACTGCCCGCGTAGCACCACATGGCAGGCCAGACGGGGTAGCTCCCCCCCCTCCGGGAGGCTCTCCGCAAGCCGCTGCTGCTCGCTCAGCAATCCCTTACGTGCCAGCACATTGCGCTCCTTGCCGACCATCACCACCGGCGCGCGCTCGGACTCGGGTCGCGTCAGGTGTACCAGGCAGGCACCACAGGTGCCCTGGCCACAACGCCAGTACAGCGGCAGCAGGCCATCCCGAGCCAGCTCGCGCACGGCATCGATCAGCAGGCTGCCTTCGCCTGCCTCGAATTCAAGCGGTGCCGACATGCCGCCACCCTGCAATATCAAACGCGTCATGGCTGCTATGGAACGCCAGCTTGGCCCTCCTGGCAAGTCCGCTTGCCGCATGGGCATTATCGGCGCCTGTGATAGAGTCGGGCTCATGCTGCAATGCCACACCCGATGCCCATGAAACGACTACTACCCGCCCTGCTGTTCAGCCTTTGCACCACGCTCAGCCACGCCGCACTCGAGTACGACATGAACCTCGCCCGGGAGGCCGCCCGCACCGGCAAGCTGGATCAGCTGGTCGAGATCAGCGGTCGTACCGATGGCACCGCGCTGGAGATGTACCCACGCTACTGGCTACTGACCGCGCAGATCGACCAGTTGCCCGAGAGTCAGGTACTGGATTTCCTCGATCGCTACGCCGGCAGCGTGATGGCTGACCGCTTGCGGGCCGACTGGCTGAAAAGCCTGGGCAAACGGGGCAGCTGGGCGCTGTTCGAACGGGAATGGCCACGCCTGATCCAGTGGGAAACCGGCAGCGAGCTGCACTGCTATCGGCTGCAGCTCGCAGCGATACGCGGTGACAAAGCCATGCTGCTGCGCGAAGGCCGACCGCTCTGGTTCAACCCCAAAGGACTGTCGGATGCCTGCGCCCCGGTCTTTGACGGCTTGTTCGCTAGCGGACAGCTCAGCAACGACGACGCCTGGGCCCGCGTGCGGCTCGCCCTTGAAGCCAACAATCCCGACTTTGCGGCGCAACTGCTGCCGCGCCTGAACAACCCCGCCGGCATCGATGCCAAGAAGATCAAGACCATCGCCACCCGTCCAGACAAGGGTATTGCCAGCCTGGCACTGGTCACTCGCGGCGGTCGCGAACTGGCCCTGTTTGCCATCGAGCGTGCCGCCCGGGCCGACCTGGATGCAGGCCCCGCCTTGCTGGACAAGGTCGCCAGCAGGCTGACCGAAGCGGACCGTCGCCACGCCTGGCGACAACTGGCCTATCAGGCCGCCCGCAAGCTCGACGACCGGGCGCTGAGCTGGTTCGCCAAGGGCGACTCCCTGGCCGAGCTCGATGACGACGACAGGGAGTGGTATGTCCGGTCTGCCCTGCGTGCCGGTGACTGGCAGGCGGTCGGCAACGGTATCGACGCCATGGGCGACGAGACCCGCCGTCTGGCCCCCTGGCGCTACTGGCAGGCCCGTTCGCTGCAACAGGCCGGTCAGGCCTTGGAAGCCAGCAAGCGCTTTGTCGAGCTGGCCGGTGAGCATCATTTCTACGGCTTGCTGGCACGCGAAGAACTGGGACCGGTCGCCGACCTGACCGCCGGCCGCTACAAGCCCAATGCCGAAGAATTACAGGCAGCGCGCGCCGTGCCGGCCGTTCAGCGCGCACTGGCGCTCAACACGCTCAACTGGCGCATCGAAGCCAACCGCGAATGGAACTGGGCCATGCGGGGCCTCAGCGACCGTCAATTACTGGCGGCAGCTGAAGTCGCCCGCCAGGCCAACTGGTATGACCGCGCGATCTACTCGGCCGAACGGACGCGTGAACTGCATGACTTCAGCCTGCGCTTCCTGGCCCCCTACCGCGATGTGACCCAGAGCTACGCCCGCGATATGAACCTCGACGAGGCCTGGACCTACGGCCTGATCCGGCAGGAAAGCCGCTTTGTCAGCGTGGCCCGCTCAGGCGTCGGCGCACAGGGCCTGATGCAGCTAATGCCTGCCACCGCCCGCTGGGTCGCCAAGAAGATGGGCGTCAGCTACAACCCGGTGTCGGTCAACGAGATCGGCACCAACGTGCAGCTCGGCACCTTCTACCTCAAGCACGTCCTGGAAAGCCTGAACAACCAGCCGGTACTGGCCACCGCCGCCTATAACGCCGGCCCGGGCCGTGCCCGGGCCTGGAAAGCCGCGCGCCCCCTGGAGGGTGCCGTGTACGCGGAAAGCATTCCCTTCAGCGAGACCCGTGACTATGTGAAGAAGGTCATGGCCAACGCGGTTTACTACGCGCAGGCCTTCGGCAAGGGTGAAACCTCACTGAAACGCCGCCTGGGCGTCATCCCAGCCAAGGGCGGCAGCGAACCGGCTGCCGAAGACCTGCCCTGATCGCAGCGACGGATGGTGGCGACCACGGGGCTTAGCGACTAGAACTAACTACACCCTGTAAGCCCCGGTATGCCCCATGCCCATCTCTTGCTCGTCCTCTATCCTGATCCTTGGCGGCACCGGCTTTGTCGGCAACGCCCTGGCGGCACAATTGGCACGCCGCGGCTACACGGTGACCCTGCCCTGCCGGGACCGGGAGCGGGTACGCGAAGACCTGATCCTGTTGCCCGGCATCACGGTCCTCGAAGCGGACATCCATGACCCCGAGGTGCTGGCGGTCCTGCTACCGGGCCATGCAGCCGCCATCAACCTGGTCGGCATCCTGCAGGGCACGCCCGCCGCCTTTCGCCACGCCCACGTTGAGCTCACCGCAAAACTGATCAACGCCTGCCGCGAGGCCGGCGTCCACCGTTACCTGCACATGAGCGCGCTGGGTGCCGACACGGCTGGCACCTCCAGTTATCTGCGCAGCAAGGGCGAGGCCGAAGCCCTGGTCAAGGCCAGCCCGCTCGACTGGACGATCTTTCGCCCCTCCCTGATCTTCGGCCAGGGACGCTGCTTCGTCAGCCTGTTCGCCAACCTGCTCAAGCTCACCCCGGTCGTGCCGCTGGCCGGCGCCCAGGCGCGCATGCAGCCAGTCTGGGTGGAGGATGTCAGCCGCGCGTTCCAGGCGGCACTCGACGACGACCGATTGATCCGGCAATCGCTCAATCTGGTGGGCCCCAAGGTCTACACCTTGCAGCAACTAGTCAGCCATATCGGCGCCGCCACCGGCAGGCCTCGTCCCATCTTTGGGCTGCCTGATTGGCTGGCGCGGCTGCAAGCCGGGGCGATGCGCCTGCTCCCCAATCCGCCGCTGACGCGTGACAATCTCGACAGTCTCAAGACCGACAGCGTCGACCCGGCAGGCTTTCCGACCGCACTGGGCTGGTCACCCACCGCCCTGGAAGCCATTCTTCCCATCCTGCTGGCCGGAGGCCGCCCACGGGACCGCTACCTGGCGCTGCGCCGTCGTAGCGGAGGCTGAGACAAGTCGACGCCCGTCCCAGACCAGCCGACCGAACCAAACGCCGACCACCCAGTCAGACCGCCATGCAACTGATCATCGGTAACAAAGCCTATTCGTCCTGGTCGCTACGACCCTGGATATTGCTCAAGCATTTCGGGATTCCCTTCGAGGAAGTGCTGGTGCCGCTGTATGAGCCCGGCAGCGCGGAAACCCTGCTCAAGCACGCCCCGACCGGCAAGGTGCCCAGCCTGCTGGACGGCGCCATCCAGGTCTGGGAGTCGCTGGCGATCTGCGAATACCTGGCCGAGCAGTTTCCCGACCGCCCCTTCTGGCCGCGCGATAGCGCCCAGCGCGCCGAGGCGCGCGCCCTGGCCGCCGAAATGCACGCCGGCTTTGCCGCGCTACGTCAGCACTACCCGATGAACGTCCGGCGCCTGGTCAGCCCACGGCCCCACCCGCCGGAGGTCGAACGCGACATTACCCGCTTCGCCGCACTGGTCGAAAGCCTGCGGGTACGCTACGCCAGTGCCGGCCCCTTCCTGATGGGCGAGTTCGGCATTGTCGATGCGATGTACCTGCCGGTCGCCGCCCGCTGCCGGACCTACTCGCTGACCCTGCCAGCCCGCACCCAGGCCTGGATCAACCAGGTGCTGGACCTGCCCGACGTGCGCGAGTGGTACCAAGCCGCAGCGGCCGAGCCCTGGATACTGGCCGGCAACGAACCGGCCGGTGATTGACCCCGGCGATGCCCTGGCTGCGCTGGGCTCAAGGCGCACCTGGTGCCTTGGCTTCGTCTCCGACCTGGTCGGACTCGAACAGCCCCTCCAGTTCCGCCATCGCGTCGCGTGCGGTCTGCAGCAACTGGGTCTCGTCGTGTTGCACCGCCGTCTGCCGCTCCAGCAGCGCCTCGTCATGACGACGGAAGGTGTCCAGCAGCTCGCGGGCGATGCCAGGCGCGATACCCAGCCCCTGCAGGACTCCGCCGGCCATCTCCAGGCTGGACGCAAAGGTTTCCCGCGTCACCACCTGCACACCCAGGTCGCGTAGCCGGTAGTAGTGGAAACGGTTACGGGCACGGGCATAGATCAGCAGGTGCGGGAAATGCGCCCGCACCGTCTGGGCGGTCTTGATCGAGGCCTCGACATCATCGATGGCGAGCACGAATACCTCGGCCTGTGCCGCCCCGGCCGCCCGCAGCAGGTCCAGTCGCGATGCATCCCCATAGTGAATCCGGTTGCCAAAGCGCCGCACGAAGTCCACCTGCTCGAAATTCGCCTCCAGCACGGTGGCTGATATCTTACGCATGCGTAGCACCCGCGCCACGATCTGGCCGAAGCGGCCAAAGCCCGCAATGATGACCCGATGGCTTTCCGACTCGATCCGGTCGTACTCGCGCTTCTCGCCGGCTTCCAGCCGCGGTGCGATCAAGCGTCCATGCAGGCTGATCAGCAGCGGCGTCAGCGCCATCGAGAGCGTCACCACCATCGCCAGCAGGTCGGCCGTGGCCTCGTCCATCAGTTGCTGGCCAGCAGCCAGGGTCAGTAGCACGAAGGCGAACTCACCACCCTGCGACAGGTAGATGGCAAAACGCCGCCTGGCCCTGCCCTCCATGCCCGATAGCCGGCCGATCACATACAGCACCCCCATCTTGACCAGCACCAGGCCCAGCGCCAGCAGCAGGACCTGCACCGGATGGGCCTTCAAGAGGCCCAGATTGGCCGCCATGCCCACCGCCACGAAGAACAGGCCCAGCAGTACGCCCTTGAACGGCTCGATATTGGCTTCCAGCTCATGCCGGAACTCCGAATCCGCCAGCAGCACGCCGGCGAGGAAGGCCCCCAGCGACATGCTGAGTCCGGCCGCTTCCATGCCCCAGGAGGTCGCCATCACGATCAGCAGCGTGGCCATCACGAACAGCTCGTGATTATTGGTCCGCGCCACCCGGCGCAGCACCTTGCGCGACAGCAGGCGCCCACCCAGCACCACACCCACCACCGCCGCGATCGACACCCAGGCCGGTGGCCGGTGCGCCGCAACGGCATCGGGCGACAGCAGCGGCAGGATGGCCAGCAGCGGAATCACCGCCAGATCCTGGAACAGCAGGACCGCAAAGCCGTCCCGACCGTGCCGGGTAGTCAACTGCTGCTTCTCGGCCAGTAGCTGCAGCACGAAGGCCGTGGAAGACAGCGACAGCGCCAGGCCGGCCACCGTGGCCGCCAGTGGCGGCAATCCCAGACCCCAGGCGATCAGGCCCAGCACCAGGCTGCTGAGCAGCACCTGGGCCCCGCCAAGGCCAAATACCACCCGACGCAGCACCCACAGGCGCGAAGGCTGCAACTCCAGGCCGATGATGAACAGCAGCAGCACCACACCGAACTCGGTGGTGTGCAATATGGCCTCGGGCTGGTCGATAAGACCCAGCCCCCAGGGGCCGATCGCCACCCCGGCCGCGAGATAGCCCAGGACCGAAGCCAGGCCAAAGCGCTTGAGCAGGGGAACGGCGACGACGGCGGAGGCAAGCAGCACCACGCCTTGCGAAAGCAGAGACATAAAGGACCAGACCCGAAGCAGATAGCGCCGATAATGGCATGCAGGCCGGTTCGCTGTGAACCCATGCCGTCGCGAACTGGCAATAAAAAACCCCGCCGCAGCGGGGTTTTCCTGGTAGCTGTAAAGCTCAAGGAAGGCTGAGAGTCCACCACTCGCTTGAGTGTGGCCCTCTCGCGACGCCTCCTTAGGCGTTTACGGCATCCTTCAGGGCCTTGAGGGCGCTGAAAGCAGGCGACTTGCGCGCAGCGATCTGGATCGCTTCGCCAGTCTTGGGGTTACGGCCGGTCTTCGCAGCCTTGGCCTTGACGGAGAACTTGCCGACGCCTGGCAGCACAGCTTCTTCGCCCTTGGCCAGGGTGTCACGCAGTGCGTCGCCCAACGCGTCGACAAAAGCTTCGGTTACGGTCTTCGGTTGTTGGGTGCGCTCTGCAAGCGCGTCGATCAGCTCTTTTTTGGTCCGCATAGGAATCTCTCAGAAAGGATGTCTTGGGAAAGCCCTGTTGGGCTTGGTGCGCATCGAACCACGCTTTGCCGCTGAAGGCAACAGCCCCAGGCCTCGATGATCAGCGCGAACCCTAACCCAGAGCGGTGCAGCAACACAATACTTAACGTGCAGATACTGCCCCAAAAAGCTTGGCCTGCGCGGCTCTGACCACACAAATCGGGTCAGAATCGGGCAGGCCTGCCGGGGTCAGTCAGCGAAAATGACCTGGTCGCGGCCGCTGTTCTTGGCCCGGTACATGGCCTCGTCGGCACGGATCAGCATGGAGTGGCCATTCTCTTCCGGCTTGAGCTCCGCCACGCCGGTCGAGAAACGGATGTCGATATGCTGGCTGTGATGGAAGAACGGCGTCTTGGCGTTCACCTGGCGCAGGCGATCGATGAAGAAGCGCGCACCATTGAGGTCGGTCTCGGGCAGCAGGATCAGGAACTCCTCGCCACCGTAACGCACCAGTACATCGCTTTCGCGCAGCACCGCCTTTGCAATGGCGGCAAAGTGCATCAGCACCTTGTCACCGACCAGATGACCAAAGCGATCGTTGACCTGCTTGAACTCGTCAAGGTCGAGGATACCGACCGTCAGCGAATGGGCCGCCCGGCGCGCGCGCTTGACCTCGCGTGTCAGCAGATGCTCCAGCCCCTGCCGGTTCAGGGCGCCGGTCAGCGGGTCCTGTTCCAGCGTCTTGCGGTTGATGGCGAGATCCGACTGGATCTTGTCCATCGTGGACTTGAGCTCCTGCAGGTCACGGTGCGAAGCCGACACCGTCTGGCGTACCGTACCGGTCGATTCGATCAGGGTGTTGAGTACCTGCTCCAACGTGTGCGGGTCGCTGCTGCTACGCAGGGTATTGAGCGACTTGTCCATGACCTCGCTGCCGCGCAGCAGATCCTCCAGCAGCGTCTCCGAGGTCTCGCTCATGCCGTCCAGCACGTCAGAAACCCGGAACAGCACCTGGTAGGCGCTTTTCAGTTCTTCATCGCTCTTGTCTGTCGGTGACTTGATCGCGGCAATAGCGTTGTAGAATTTGGTGTAGTTTTCTGGCGTGGGCGGCAGACCCAGCTCGGCAAGGCGCTTGAGCGCGATGCGGGCGATGTCCGACGGCGTCAATGTGGGAGATTGCGGTGGCGTCATCGAGCGTTCGTTCATTATCGTCAATCACTTATGTTACCAGAGCTTCGTAGCTGCGGCAGTCCGCTTCAGTTGCGCAAGCGCGAAATCGACTGAAGCAAACACGGTATGCACATACACATTCTCGGCATTTGCGGCACATTCATGGGCGGTATCGCCCAACTGGCTCGCGCCAGTGGCCACACCGTTACCGGCTGCGATGCCAATGTCTACCCACCCATGAGTACCCAGCTCGAAGCGGCCGGTATTCAACTCATTGAAGGCTACTCGCCCGAACAGATCAAACTCAATGCCCATATTTACGTTATCGGCAACGTAGTGACGCGCGGTAATCCGCTGATGGAGGCCATCCTCGACGCCGGCCTGCCCTATATTTCCGGGCCGCAATGGCTGGCTGAGAATGTCCTGCAAAATCCCGCCCATCCCTTGTGGGTGCTGGCTGTCGCCGGCACGCATGGCAAGACCACCACCAGCGCCATGCTGGCCTGGATACTCGAATATGCCGGCATGGCGCCCGGCTTCCTGGTCGGTGGCGTGCCGGAGAATTTCGGCATCTCCGCCCGCCTGCCTGGCGAACCGCGACAGGAAAAAGGCGGTCGCTCGCCGTTCTTCGTCATCGAAGCCGACGAATACGACACGGCTTTCTTCGACAAGCGCTCCAAGTTCGTGCACTACCGCCCCCGCACCGCCATCCTCAACAATCTCGAATTCGACCACGCCGACATCTTTGCCGACCTGGCCGCGATCGAGACCCAGTTCCATCACCTGGTCCGCACCGTACCTGGCCAGGGCCTGATCGTCGCCAACGGTCGCGAGGAAAGCCTGCAGCGCGTCCTCAAGCGCGGCTGCTGGTCCAGCGTGGCACCTTTCGGCGGCGATAGCGGCTGGCAGGCCGGTACTGTCCATGACGACGGCTTTGACGTGCTGCTGGACGGCAAGTTGCAAGGCCGGCTGCAATGGTCCTTGCTGGGCGAGCACAACCAGCTCAACGCCCTCGCTGCACTGGCTGCGGCCCGTCATGTCGGCGTGTCCACCGAAGTCGGCATCGCCGCCCTGGCTGAGTTCCGCAACGTCAAGCGACGCATGGAAGTACGCGGCGTGGCCGGCGGCATCACCGTCTACGATGACTTCGCCCACCACCCGACCGCCATCGCCACCACCGTCGCAGGCCTGCGTCGCAAGGTCGGGCAGGCCCGCATCCTGGCGGTACTGGAACCGCGCTCCAACACCATGAAACTCGGCACCATGAAGGAAGCCCTGCCCGGCAGCCTCAAGGACGCCGACCGGGTTTATTGCTATGGCGCCAAGCTCGGCTGGAATCCGGCCGAAGCACTGGCCCCGCTGGGCGATATCGCCGAAAGCCACGATCAGCTGGCAACCCTGGTAGCTGCGGTCAAGCGCGACGCCCGGCCCGGTGACCACGTACTGGTCATGAGCAATGGTGGTTTCGAGGGTGTACACCAGAAGCTGCTTGACGCATTCTCTGTCTGACAGAAGGGCGGCCATGACCGCCCCCTCTTCAGAGTAGACGCGCATCCACCACCAGCGGCAACAGGAGGAGTTCGAGCATGCAGAACAACGAGGCGCTGATACTGAAGCTGATTCAGTCTGTCCGGCTGTTCGGCGGCTTCACCCAGGACGAAGCCCGCCTGTTCCTCGCCGCCTGCCAGTTCGAGCAGCATCCGGCCGGTAAACGCCTCCTGAGCGAAGGCGAGGACGGCAGCGAACTGTACGTACTGCTGTCCGGCAGCGTGAGCGTGCGCCGCTTTGGCGGCATCAGCGAACACGAACTCACCCGCCTGGGCCCCGGCGAAACCTTTGGTGAACTGGCCCTGGTCGACTTCGGCTGGCGCTCCGCCAGCATCGAGACCCTGGAAGACGTCAGGGTGCTGGTCTTCAAGCGTGCCAGCCTGAGCCGCTTGCCGACACTGGAATCCAAGCTCTATCGCAACCTCGCCATCCTGCTCGCCGGTCGCCTGCGCGAAACCGACGCCAAGCTCACCGAGCTGGTCGAGCATAGCGCCGAGAAGGAAGCCTACGAAAAGCTGGCGCAGGACACGCGCAGGACGTTACCTAGCTAGGCACACGGGTGTATCGTTAAGCGTTCCGTGACTGCCGCTACTCCCTTTGCAGGAGGTAGAAACGCCGTTATCGCTCCGCCACCACCAGCGCCGCATTCAAGGCGTCATCCGGCACCAGATCCGTTGCCTCCCGCCACCAGGCTTCGGCCACCGGCGGCTGTCGCAAATCCACCGCCTGCCCCATCCGTGGCGTGCTGATCGCCACGCCCTGGGCACGCGCCAATGCGGTGATCCGCTCGAAGGGTTCGAACCAGTTGTGCAAGGCCAGATCGAAAGTGCCGTTGTGAATGGGTAGCAGCCAGCGCCCACGCAGGTCCAGGTGCGCCCGCAGGCTTTCCTCGGGCTGCATGTGCACGTCCGGCCACTGCGGGTCATAGGCGCCGGTCTCGACCAGCGTCACGTCAAACGGGCCATAGCGGTCACCAATGGCCTTGAAGCCATCAAAGTAGCCGCTATCGCCGCTGAAAAACACCTTCAGTCCCTCGCTCTGGATCACCCAGGAGGACCATAAGGTCCCGTTACCGTTGAACAGGCCACGACCCGAGAAATGCTGGGCAGGCGTCGCCACCAGCTGCAGGCCAGCGACCCGTGTCATCTGCCACCAGTCCAGCTGCTGCACCTTGTCGGCCGCCACGCCCCAGGCGATCAAGATATCGCCCACCCCCAGCGGGGTCACGAAATGCTTCACCTTGTCCGCCAGCGCCAGCACCGCAGCCTTGTCGAGGTGATCGTAATGGTCGTGCGACAGGATCACGCCTTCGATCTCCGGCAGTTCGGCAATGCTGATCGGTGGCTGATGGAAACGCTTGGGGCCAGCCCAGCTGAATGGCGAGGCACGTTCGGAGAACACCGGGTCCGTCAGCCAGAAGCGGCCCTGCAGTTTCAACAGCAAGGTCGAATGGCCCAAACGAAACAGGCTGTTGTCGGCTGCCGCCAGGAGCTGTTCCCGGCTCAGCGCCTGCACCGGGATGGCCTGCACCGGCGAGGCCTCGGCAGGCTTGTCAAAGATCATGCGCTTGATGATGCCCAGCGCCCCGCCCAGGCCATGCGTACGCATCCTGGCCAGGTTACGAAACTTGCCGCGCTGGAACTGAACGGAATGAGGGTAGCGCGGGGTGGCGCAGACAGAAGAGGCGGAACCGGCCATGACGTAGAACTCCAGCGGTAAGAGACAAATAGGGCGGTACATCGAACCACCCGCCAGCGTGGACTCCGTCCCCCGTCGGTGGTTCAACACAATAATTACACTACACAGTGTAGTTTTGTAAAAACAAAAAGTAAACTACCCAGTGTAGAATTAAGGTGTTGCTACTTATTCCCTACCCATGCCCAACGCGCCTCGCCTCACCGACCAGAAACGCCAGGCCATCATTGACGCCGCGATCGCCGAGTTCCGTCAGGGTGGCTTCCAGAGCACCAGCATGGACCAGGTCGCGGCGCGTGCCGAAGTCTCCAAGCGCACGGTCTACAACCATTTCCCGAGCAAGGACGCCCTGTTTGCCGAGATATTGATGCAGCTCTGGCAGCGCAGCATGAGCGTGGCCGAGCTGGCCTACAGCCCTGTGCGCCCCATCCGGGAACAGTTGCTGGAGCTCGTTGGGTACAAGCTCGAACTGCTGGCCGATGCCAGCTTCCTCGACCTGGCCCGAGTCGCCATCGCCGAAGCCATCCACGCCCCCGAACGGGCCCAGTCCATGATCGCCCGCTTCGGCGAGAAGGAAGAAGGTGCCCTGACCTGGCTACGCGCCGCCCAGGTCGACGGCCGCCTGGACATCCCCGATCCGGTCTTCGCCGCCCATCAATTGCAAGGCCTCATCAAGTCCTTCGCCTTCTGGCCCCAGATCGCCCTGGGCCAGGCCCTGCCGACCGCCGCGGAGCGCGAACAGATCGCCATCAGCTCGGTAGACATGTTCCTGGCGTATTACGCTCCACGCACAACCAAATAGATGCGTACTAGAAAACAGAAAAGCGGCCTTTAGGCCGCTTTTCTGTCGTACCAATTGAGCTATCGCTTCCAAGAGCCAACGCAAATACTCTCCACGGAGCACCCAGGTCCCCGTGAGCGCCGTTGAGCATCGCAGCGACCTGCGGGGTAGTCCGGGGAACATTGTCTGAGCCGGCTTGCCGGCGAGTTTCGCTCTCCGGCCGCAGGGCGCGAGAAGCGCAAGGAACCCGCGTAGCGGGCGGCGCTGTCAGGGTCGCCTTTCTTTGCTTCCTTTCCCGGCGACGCGGTACGTCAGGTGAAAGGGAGGCGGCCGCGGGACGCACTCCCGCTCCAACCTGCGCAAAGCGCAGATCTGCGGCGTAAGCCGCTAAAACAAGCAGACTGCTACCTTGCTAAGCGCCAGGCAATGCGTGCTGCCACCTTCGCCGTCACCCCATCCCGATCAAACGCCGGATTGAGCTCCGCAATATCCGCCACCATCAACTTCCCGGTCGCCTTGGCCGCATCGATCAGCGCCTCCACCACCGGCAGCTCGACCCCATAGGGCGCAGGCGCCGACACCCCTGGCGCCACGCCGGCCGGCAGGACATCCAGGCACACCGTCAGGTACAGCCAATCCACCTGGTCGGCAAAGAAGGCCAGAGTATCAAGCAGGTTCTCCAGATTGTCGCGATGACAATCCTCATCGCCACGCCATTGCACACCCAGCTCGCGCGCGCGGTGGAACAGCGCCTCGGTATTGGCGGGCTCGGAGATGCCGTACACCAGATAGTTGAACGAGGTATTGTTCGCCGCGCAGGCCTCGGCAATCTGCCGGAACGGCGTACCGGAGCTGGCCCGGTCCCCGGCTCGCAGATCGAAATGCGCATCGAGATTGATGATGCCGATACGGGGCGGCCTATCCATCAGCTCGGCATGCCGGGCCAGGCCCAGGAAACTGCCGTAAGCCATTTCATGCCCGCCCCCCAGCACCAGCGGCATATGTCCGCCATGCAGCAGATGGGCCACCTGCCGTCCCAGCTCCGCCTGCGCCGCCTCCAGCTCATCGGCGGCACAACTCACGGTACCGGCGTCATAAACATGCGCGTCGTGGTGCCATGCCAAGTTGGCCAGCGCCTTGCGGATTGCCAGCGGCCCCTCCTTCGCCCCCGGCCGACCCTGATTGCGGTTGACGCCCGCATCGCAGGCGAAACCCAATAGCGCTACACCCGGCACCGCCTCATCGTGCAGTACCTGCACCCGCTCATGCCAGCGTCGCGCCAGGGCGCCCTCTTCCGAATCCAGTCGGCCCTGCCAGACACTCATATCTGCCGATTCATGCATCACCACTCACTTTATCGTTATGAATCTTGTTGCCGGCCGCCTTATCCAGGCCATCCTTACCCTCGCAGCCTAGCGGGCCGACGGCAATACCATGCGCCCGTCGTGCCAGCGCTGCCACAAGGGCTCACCACCGAGCCAGTAGCACAGCTCCGCCGGCCGGGCGATACGCCATAGGGCCAGATCGGCACGCTTCCCCACTGCCAGCGTCCCCACCTCATCGGCGATGCCTAGCGCACGCGCCGCCTGGCAGGTCATCCCCGCCAGCGCTTCGGCCGGCGTCAGGCGGAACAGGGTGCAAGCCATATTCAGCGCCAACAGCGGGCTGCTGGCCGGCGCCGTGCCGGGATTGCAATCGGTCGATACGGCCATCGCCACCCCAGCGGCCCGCAGCGCCTCGATCGGCGGCAGACGCGTCTCGCGCAGGCAGTAGTAGGCTATCGGCAGCAGCACGGCTACCGTCCCGCTCTCCGCCATGGCCGCAATCGCCTTGTCGTCCAGCCATTCGAGATGGTCGGCCGACAGGCCACCATACTTGGCGGTCAGCTTGGCCCCACCGGAATCCGACAATTGCTCGGCATGCAGCTTGACCGGCAGGCCCAGCGCCCTGGATGCCTTGAACAGCCGCTCCACCTGCTCCCGGCTGAAGCCGATACGCTCGCAGAAGGCATCGACCGCATCCACCAGCCCCTCGGCCGCCAAGGCCGAAAGCCAGGCGATGCAGGCGTCGATATACTCGTCCGCCCTGCCCTGGTACTCCGGTGGCAGCGCATGCGCAGCCAGGTAACTGGTCTTGACCCGCACATTCCGCGCCTCACCCAGTTGCCGCGCCACGCGCAGCATCTTGCGCTCGCTCTCTAGGTCCAGGCCGTAGCCAGACTTGATCTCGATCGTCGTCACGCCTTCGCGCAGCATCCCGTCCAGGCGCCGCAGACTGGCAGTGAACAACTCCACCTCGCTGGCCGCACGGGTGGCCGCCACGGTAGAACGTATGCCCCCGCCAGCCCGGGCGATCTCCTCATAGCTCGCGCCATTGAGCCGCATCTCGAACTCATGCGAACGGTCACCACCAAACACCAGGTGGGTATGGCAATCGATCAGGCCCGGCGTCAGCCAGCCGCCCTCGCCATCCACCACCTCGTATTCGCCCAGGTCGGCCGGCAGATCGGCCTCTCGGCCCAGCCAGGCGATGCGCCCGTCGCGCATCAGCAGCGCGGCATCGCGCAGCACGCCGTAGTCGGTGGTACCCGCCATGGTCGCAGCATGAACATGGCGTATCAGGGTTGCTTTGGCATTCATGGTGTCAGGATTTCAAACTCAAAGCCGCGCCGCCGCGAAGGTATCGCAGGCGGCAATCCGGCCACTGTCAAAGCCGCGCTGGAACCAGCGCATGCGCTGTTCGGCACTGCCGTGGTTGAAGCTATCGGGTTGTACCTGCCGGCCAGCGGCCTGCTGCAAGGTGTCGTCCCCCACTTGGTGGGCAGCCCTCAGCGCCTGTTCCGCCTCACCGGGTGCCAGCCGGTTCTGCTGGGCCACATAGTGCCCCCACACACCGGCAAAACAGTCCGCCTGCAACTCCAGCTTCACCGACTCACGGTTGGCCTCACGCTTCGACTCGCCGGCCATCTGCTGGTGCGCCTTGTCCAGCGTGCCCAGCAGGTGCGAGACATGGTGGCCTACCTCATGGGCAATCACGTAAGCACGGGCGAACTCGCCCTGCGCCTCCAGTCGTTGCTGCAACTGGTCCAGAAAGCCCAGGTCGATGAATACCTTCTCATCACCGGCGCAGTAGAACGGCCCGACGGCCGAACTGGAAAAACCACACTGGGTCCGTACTCCATTACGGAACAAGGCCAGCTTGGGCTGGCGATAGCTCAGCCCCTGCTCGGCAAACAGCTGGCCCCAGACGTTCTCGGTGCTCTTCAAGACCTTGGCGGCAAACTTGACCTCGGGATCATTGAGATCAGGCTTCTTGCTGGCATGGCTCGGCGCTGGCGCATGGATGGCCTGCTCGGTACCCGATACCAGATGCAGCGCAGAACCGAAGTCCACATTGAAGAAATAGCTGATCCCAGCCGCAGCGAGCACGCCGACGATACCGATACCGCCAAGCGGAATCCCCCCGCCGCCACGCCCGCCATCACCAACGTCCTCGACGTTGTCACTCTCTTCCATATCATCGAGGCGCATGCGGTTCTCCTTGTGATCAGACCGGGCGGTCTGAGGCCATCCATCTTCGGGCAAGTTCCCATGTTGGGACAGCCTCGGATCAGCCTAGTGGCTGCCATGGATTATTTCACCCCTGCCCAGGCATTCGGCCGTGCCGGATGCCCAAGCCCGCTGACAGGCCCGGGTTACTCAGCTACGTTCCTGCATGGGCAAATTGAGCCCCTGCTCACGCGCGCACTGCTGGGCGATCTCGTAGCCCGCATCCGCATGCCGCATCACGCCAGTACCCGGGTCGTTCCACAGCACTCGTTCGATCCGCTTGGCCGCCGCATCGCTACCGTCGCAGACGATCACCACGCCGGAGTGCTGCGAGTAACCCATGCCCACGCCGCCGCCATGATGCAGCGACACCCAGGTCGCGCCACCGGCTGTGTTGAGCAAGGCGTTCAGCAGCGGCCAGTCCGATACCGCATCGCTACCATCCTTCATGCTTTCGGTTTCGCGGTTGGGCGAGGCCACCGAACCGGAATCGAGGTGATCGCGGCCGATCACCACCGGCGCCTTCAGCTCGCCATTCTTGACCATCTCGTTGAAGGCCAGCCCCAAGCGGTGTCGGTCTCCCAGCCCCACCCAGCAGATCCGCGCCGGCAGGCCCTGGAAGGCAATGCGCTCGCGCGCCATATCCAGCCAATTGTGCAGGTGCGCGTCGTCCGGAATCAGTTCCTTGACCTTGGCGTCGGTCTTGTAGATGTCCTCCGGGTCGCCCGACAAGGCCACCCAGCGGAAGGGACCAATGCCCTCGCAGAACAGCGGCCGGATATAGGCAGGCACAAAGCCGGGGAAGTCGAATGCGTTCTCCACACCCATGTCCTTGGCGACCTGGCGGATATTGTTGCCGTAGTCGAGCGTCGCTGCACCACGAGCCTGCAGCGCCAGCATCGCTTCCACATGCCGCGCCATCGATTGCTTGGCCGGCAGGGCAATGCTCTGCGGCGCCGCCGTCTGTGCCTCGCGCCACTGCGCCACGGTCCAGCCCTGCGGTAGATAGCCGTGCACCGGGTCGTGGGCACTGGTCTGATCGGTCACGACATCCGGGGTGATCTGGCGACGGACCAATTCGGCGAACACATCGGCCGCATTGCCGAGCAGGCCGATCGATACCGCCTTGCCCTGCGCCTTGGCGCTTTCGAGCATCGCCAGCGCCTCGTCCAGGTTATGCGCCTTCTGGTCAAGATAGCGGGTGCGCAGGCGGAAATCGATGCGCGTCTCGTCGCACTCCACCGCGATCATGCTGAAGCCTGCCATGGTTGCAGCCAGCGGTTGTGCCCCACCCATGCCACCCAGGCCACCGGTCAGTATCCAGCGCCCCTTGGGTTCGCCATCGAAGTGTTGGTTGGCTACCGCATAGAAGGTCTCGTAGGTCCCCTGCACGATGCCCTGGGTGCCGATATAGATCCAGGAGCCGGCCGTCATCTGGCCGTACATCATCAGGCCCTTGCGATCGAGCTCGTTGAAATGATCCCAGTTGGCCCAGGCCGGCACCAGGTTGGAGTTGGCCAACAGCACCCGCGGCGCATCGGCATGGGTGCGGAACACCCCGACCGGCTTGCCGCTCTGGATCAGCAAGGTTTCGTCGTCGTTTAGGGTCTTGAGGGTATCGAGGATACGGTCATAGCAAGCCCAGTCCCGCGCCGCCCGGCCGATGCCGCCGTACACCACCAGCGCTTGCGGATGCTCCGCCACCTCGGCATCGAGGTTGTTCTGGATCATGCGGAAGGCCGCTTCGGTCAGCCAGCTCTTGCAACTGAGCTCAGTGCCACGGGGCGCGCGGATAATGCGGGTTGGGTCGATGCGGGGGTCGCTCATGGCGGTCTCCTGTCGCGGCCATCCGGCCGCCGGTTAGTATCACTGGGTGGGGGCTAGGCCCCACACCGGGGTTTATAAGTTCAAAGCATTGACGAGCGGTAACGTGGGCGGATGGGGGCTCAAACAGGGAGGAGTCTAAAGCATGGGGTTTCCCTGGCACCTCCGTCACCCTCCAACATCAATCCATGACCTGAGCTCATAGCAGGCTCTTAGAAATGGCCGCTGAACTGGTAACGGCCCGCCGGGTGGTACAGATTGGCGACACTCGCCACCTGACCGTTGGAGAACGTCCGCCGATGCAGCACCAGGCAGGGTTCATCCTTGTCCATCTCCAGCTTGCTGCGCTGCGACCGCTCCGGCCGCCGCGCCTCGATACGGTACTCAACCCGCGACAAGGGAGCACTGTGGGTCAGGTACTCGTTCGGCGTCACCACGCTGTAGTCCTGCTTCAGGTAGTCCGGCGCCAGCGCCGGGTTCGCCCAGCGCTCCTCCAGCTGGATCGGTACGCCGTTCTCGCGGTGAAGGATGAGCGAGTAGAACACCTGGCTGCCCGCCGTCACCGCCATCTCGGCCGCCAGGGCCGCATCGGCCTTCACCGCCTGCAGCTTCAGCAACTCGGCAGCGTGCTCATGACCACGGCCGCGTATTTCCTCGGCGATGCTCTTGATGTCCACCAGCGTGCTCTGGTACTTGGTCGCCGCAACGAAAGTGCCGGCCCCCTGGCTGCGGGTCAGCACCCCCTCGGCCGCCAACTCGCGCACCGCGCGGTTGACGGTCATGCGGGCCACCCCGAAGCGCTTGACCAGCTCGTTCTCGCTCGGCACCTGGTCGCCCGCCCGCCAGCTACCGGCCTGGATCTCGGCGAGGATGTAATCCTTGATGGCCTGGTAGGCCGGCACGCTGCTCATGAGGTTCAGCCTTGTGAATCAAAACGCATGGGGGCCAGGCGCGCGAACGCACCACGACGAACCAGGCCGGCGATCACTTCGATATCCGGCGCGAAATAGTGGTCGATATGGTAGTGCTCGACCTGGCCGCGGATCAGCGCCATCGCGGCCAGCAAGCGCGGCGAGGTCTGGTGCGGCGCCCGCAGGTCCACCCCCTGAGCCGCAGCCAGCAGCTCGATCGCCAGTATATGGGCCACGTTCTCGGCCATGTCACCGAGCTTGCGGGCCGCAAAGGTCGCCATGGAGACATGGTCTTCCTGGTTGGCACTGGTCGGCAGGCTATCCACGCTGGCCGGATGGGCTAGCGTCTTGTTCTCGCTGGCCAGCGCCGCGGCCGTCACATGGGCGATCATGAAGCCGGAGTTCACACCGCCGTCACGCACCAGGAAAGGCGGCAGACCGGACAGGGTCGCGTCGATCAGCAGCGCGATCCGCCGCTCGGCCAGCGCACCGATCTCGGCCACCGCCAGCGCCAAGTTGTCGGCGGCAAAGGCGACCGGCTCGGCATGGAAATTACCTCCCGACAGTACTTCCTCGCTATCAGGGAACACCAGCGGGTTGTCCGACACCGCATCCGCCTCGCGCAACAGTACCTCGGCGGCGTGCCGCATCTGGTCCAGGCAGGCACCCATGACCTGGGGCTGGCAACGCAGGCTGTATGGGTCCTGCACCTTGTCGCAATCCTTGTGGCTGGCATTGATACCGGAGCCATCGAGCAACACCCGGTAGGCGGCGGCGGCATCGATCTGGCCAGGGTGGCCACGCAGCTCGTGGATGCGCTTGTCGAACGGCACGACCGAACCCGCCGCCGCGTCCACGCTCAGTGCACCCGCCACCAGGGCCGTCTGGTACAGGTCCTCGATAGCAAACATATTGACCAGCGCAATGGCGGTCGAAGCCTGGGTGCCGTTGAGCAGCGCCAGCCCCTCCTTGGCACCCAGCGTCATCGGCGTGAGTCCGACCCGGGCCAGGCCCTCGGTCGCCGGCAGCCACTGCCCTGCCACCGATACTTCACCCACGCCCAGCAACGCTGCCGCCATATGGGCCAGCGGCGCCAGGTCGCCGGACGCACCAACCGAACCCTTGGCCGGGATGCGCGGCAGGATGTCGGCGTTCAAGAGCTTGAGCAGCGCCTCGATCACCTCGAGCCGGATGCCCGAGTAACCACGGCCCATGCTGGAAATCTTCAAGGTCAGCAGCAAGCGCACCATCGGCGCCCCCAGCGGCTCACCCACGCCAACAGCGTGCGACAGCACCAGGTTCTTCTGCAGCAGTTCCAACTGGTCGTTGGGAATATGCGTGGATGCCAGCCTGCCAAAGCCCGTGTTGATGCCGTAGGCAGGCGCGCCCTTGGCCACGATGGCGGCAACAGCCCGGCTCCCCGCCTCGATGCCCGGCACCGCGGCCGGGTCCAGCGTGATCTGTACGCCACCGGCCATGATCTGGCGCAGCTGGGCGAGGGTGAGTTTGCCGGGGGTGAGGGTCAACGCTTGCATGGGGTGTCTCGTCATCTGGTCTATCGATGGTCGCCAGCTTACCGCGGCTTATTTGTATAGACAAGTTGCATTGCAACAGCGAAGAGCCCGAGCATAAAAGAAGCTGCCAGGCAAAACCTGGCAGCTTCCATCCTTACTTGCTCAAATACCTACTTGCCGGTCTTGGCCGGCGCGCTCAATTTCTCCCGCAGGGCCCGCGTATCGACCCGATAGGTGGGCGAGGCCAGCGGCCCGGCAATCTGGATAGGCACCACCACGCCCTTCAGCGCATCCAGTTCGGGCACGCCGCTACCGCCGCGGACAGTCGCATTCAGCAGGTAGTCGAGCTCACCCCGGCCGATATCCATGCGCCCGCCGCCCTCCAGCGCCACGAACGGCGCCCTTATCTGCAGATCGCGGCTCTCGGCGACGCCTTCCTTCAGTACAAAGCGTGCACTGAGGTCGGAGAAACGTGTACCCCGGCCGGTTTCCACCTTCACCAGGTCGCCGGTCAGCTTGGCCAGGTTGCTGCGCAAGCCACGCAACATATCCCCCACATCCAGCCCGGCAATCTCGCCGCGCGACAGCATCAGGTCGACCCGTCCGGCCAGGCCGCGCCGGAAAGCGTCGATACTGGTCACCGGCGCATTGACGTCCACATTCAGGTTACCGCGGCCAGACAGGCGATCGATGCCGAAGGTATCGGACATCAGCGCCGCGACTTCCATACCAGCCAGGGTCTGGGTCACTTGCAGCCGCGGCACCTTGCCGCCATTGAGCAGCATGCGGCCCTTGAGCTGCCCGCCGTAGATATCTGCCACCAGCGGCTCCAGCAGCATCTGCCGCTTGCCGGCCTCCACATGGGTGGACAGGTTGAACACCCGGAAGCGCCCCAGGTCCAGCTCCCCGAGCTTCACATCGCCCCGCGCCGACAAGCCATCCAGCCAGGACCAGTTCAGGGCCTGCTTGGCATCCAGTACCGGCACGCTGTCCACGGCTGGTAGATAGGGGGTGAGATCGAGCTTGGCCAAGTCCAACCCGAAGGCATAGCGCGGGCTGACGAAATTCTCCAGCGACAGCTGGGCCGCCACCGCGGCGCCATCCAGCTTACCGCGGCTATCCCAGTCAAACCGCTCCCGCTCCAGGTCCAGCGCCGCCCGGCCGCCCAGCTCCAGCTTGATGGCCCCGCTCGGCAGCGCCTTGTTGCTGTAGGAGCCCGTCAACGCGAAGCCCTCCAGCGATACCCGCCGCCAGTCATCGATACGCAAGGGGCTCTCGATATCCAGCACAGCATTCTGGCTGTCATCCATCAGCTTGAACCGCAGCCGGGCCGCATCCGCCACCAGCCCCCCTTCCGGATCCGCCGCCAGCCGCGCCAGGCTGATCTGTCCCGCCAGCTCGCGCAGGCTGCTCTTGATCCCGAAGTCGGCTTCGACCCGCCCGGTTGCCAGCCCCCCCTCGCCAGCCCGGAACTCCGGGCTCTTCAAGGTCGTCTGCCAAAGCTGGTCACCACGCTTGGCCGTCGCACGCGCCGTCGCCTGGGCCAGCCTGCCTCGCCAGGGCAGGGCCGCCACCGTCATGTCGCCCGTCAGTTCGAAATTACCGTCGCGCCATTCCGGCGTCTCGGCCTTGATCGAAAGCCGGAAATCCTTGAGGCGGGCACCCAGTTGCTGCCGTTCCACCTTCAATCCGCTTTCTACCCGCAAGGCGCCACTCCAGTCGGGCGCCGTGAGCTGGCCCAATATCGTCACTGCGCCGGCGTCCCCTTCCGGGTCGAGCGCATGCAGGTCCAGGTCGTGATAGCGGATCACCTGCCCGTGCTGATCGCGCCAGGTCAGCGCGGCATCCACCAGGTCCACCCGCTCCGGCCGCCAGCTGATCCGGCTGGACTTGGGACGACGTACCAGCAGGTCATCGACATTGAGCTGGCCGTCCTTGAGCACGTAGACATTCATTGCCAGCCCCTCCACCCGCGCGTCGACCAGCTCGATCTGGCCGCGCAGCAGTGGGCCCCATGCCAGCGAGAAGCGAGCGTTGCTGGAGCGGGCAAACAGGGAGCGACCATCGGGCTCGCTGACGGTGAGCCCTTCCAGCGTGACGCTGGGGCGCGGCAGTACCGCCAGTCGCAGTGCTTTGACCGCCACCTTGCGGCCGAGCGACTCGCTGGCGTCCTGGGCCAGCTTGCCGGCCCAATCGCTCAGATTGACCAAGGGCAGCGCGATCACCGGCAGCAGGAAGGTCAGCAGCCCGTAAAGACCGAAGCGCAGACGTTTTGGGAGTTGTTGCAAAGGCATGGTCGCGATTATTCCAGCCGGGAGCGCGCTTTGGAATCCATAAGCACTCGCTTTTACAACATTGGCATCACGTACCCGTCGGCCGGGTGCCTGATAACATGGCGGCTTCAGGGTGCTTTTCTCGACCCTACGGTCCGTTCAAAGCCCCCTTCCATCGTCCGGAGACCCCTCGCATGAGCACCACGCAAGTGCCGCACATCACCGATATCAAGGTACGCGGCTATCACCTCGACCTGTACGGCCACGTCAACAATGCACGCTACCTCGAGTTTCTAGAGGAGGCACGCTGGGGCTTCACCGAGACCTACGGCTCCATCGAATACTTTGCCAAGGCCAGCCTGGCCTTCGTGATCGTCAACATCAATATCAACTACCGCCGCGCCGCCCTGATGGGCGAGGAACTCAGCATCGCCACCGCCATGCAGAAGATCGGCAGCCGTAGCGCCGTCATCCACCAGTTGGTGACGCTCAAGGGCACCGACACCGTGGTCGCCGAGGCCGATGTCACCTTCGTCATCTTCGATGCCAAGCAAGGCAGTGCCATCGCCATGGACGGCGAATTGCGCCAATTGTTCGAGCGCCTACCGCACTGGCCCAAGGCATAGGACCGCCTAATACCGTCAGAAAAAACGTAAGCCCACACTGAGACTTACCCGAGTCAGGGCCTACGCCAGCACCTGGCAACTGCTTACTCAAAGTGCTGACGAGCGTCAGCGATGTCCCCGCCGGCGGGCGGGGCGGAGGGGTAGGGGCTCAATCAAGGGAGCGCGTTTGTTTCAGGCTTCCCAAATGCCAAGCGCCCGGGTCTCCCGGGCGCCCGCGCCGCACACTGTAATTACCCGTCGTCTTTAGACCCTGTAGCGCGAGACGGTCACCTGCATCTGGTTGGCCAACTGCTGCAACTGGTTGGCCGCATCGGCGGTATTGCCCGCTGCACCACTGGCCTCTTCCGACATCTGCGCAATCCGCTCCACCTGTTGGGCAATATTGGTACTGGCCGCGCTCTGCTCACGGATGGCATGGCTAATATCCTCCACCATGTCGACCACCTGGCCAGAACCCTGGCGGATCTGTTCGATCGTACCACCTGCCTGGTTGGCCTTCTGCACACCGGAATCCACCCGCTCCACGACCTCGCGCATGCGCGCCACCGCGGCATCCGCCCCCTGCTGGATGGTACTGATCAGGGCACTGATCTCCTGGGTAGACACCGACGTCCGCTCCGCCAGCTTGCGCACCTCGTCGGCCACCACTGCAAAGCCTCGCCCCTGCTCACCAGCACGCGCCGCCTCGATAGCGGCATTGAGCGCCAGCAGATTAGTCTGGTCGGCCACATCCTTGATCACACTAACCACCGCGCCGATATTGGCACTCTCGCGCGCCAAGAGGTCAATCTGCTGCGAGGCATCGGCCACCCGGTCGGCAATGCCGTTGATCTCGCTGACAGTCGCCTGGATCACCACCTCGCCCTCACCAGCCATGTCGCCGGAACGGCGCGACATCTGGTTGGCCTCGCCGGCCCGATCGGCCACATGGTTGATGCTGACGGTCACTTCTTCCACCGTCGCTGCCATATTCGCCGCCGATTCGCTGGCCGACGCCGAACTAGCCGACATCTGCTGCGCCGCCTCCGCCATCTCGTTGGCCTGGCGGTTCACCCCGCTGACGGCACCGGCAATGTCTTTGAAACTGTTCTGCAAGGTATCCAGCAAGCGGTTGAACGCCGCCACCGTCAGACCCACCTCGTCACGGCTATTGATCGGCACCCGCTGGGTGAAGTCCAGATCACGACCGATCCGCTCGACCGTCCGCTCCATGGTGGCCAGCGGCCCCGTCACCGCTCTGTAGATCATGATGCCGAACACACTGAGCAGCACCACAGCCAAGATGATCACGACCACGAAGATCGTCAACGCCCGCTCGTAGATACTTTCCGCCTCGGCGGAAGAGGCCTCCTGCAGCTTCAGGTTGTAGCCCGCCACCTTCTCGATCGCTGCTTGCACCACCTGCTCAGCGGGCAGCACCTTGCCGTAGAGCGAGGCGACAGCCTGGTCGTTCTTGCCGGCATTGGAATTGGCCAAAGCCTCGGCATAGCCGGCTGAGTAAGTATCAAACGCCGCCTTCAGCGCGGTGTAATTGGCGCGATCGGTTTCGTCGTCGACCAGATTGTTGTAGCCATCGACCGCCTTCTTGGTCGTGGCCACTGCCTCGTCCACCTTCTGGTTGAAGGCCTTCTTCAGGTCGAGATCCTGCTCCATCATGTGCGAGAGCAGCAGGGCACGCATCTCGCGATAGTCGATGGCAATGTCACTGGTCGCCTGAACACTGGGAATACTGTTGTCCGTCAAGGACTTAACCTGCGTATTAAGCGCCCGAAATGCACTGATGCCGACCCCGCCGACAATCAATAGCGCAGCCAGTGCCAGCGCCAACATAAGCATAAGACGCTTGCCGATAGTCATGGTGGAACCCTTCTTGTAGTTGCTATTGGCTGCTCTGACGACAGCTCGCTCGACGACTGAGTTTTTACACTATAGCCGCCAAAGAAAGCCAGTCCAGCGCCAGCGACGCTACGCAGGCATGCAACTCTGCGACGCCAGCCCCTGCTGGCGTTGCCATGGCCCTACCGGATTACGCCCAAGGGGATCAGGCGATCACACCACCACCCAGGCAGGCTGCACCGTCGTACAGCACGACAGATTGACCCGGCGTCACCGCCCACTGGGGGATATCAAACCGCACCAGCGCCACACCGTCCTTGACCTCGATCAACTCGCAGTCGGCATCCTGCTGCCGGTAACGGGTCTTGGCGGTATAACGGCCCGGCTTCGGCGCTTCGTCCGCCACCCAGCTCAACTGGTCGGCACGGAGTTCGGGCTTGAGCAACAGCGGATGATCATGGCCTTGCACCACGATCAGTTCGTTCTTGTCCATGTCCTTGCCCGCCACATACCAGGGCTCGCCCGGCCCGCCGATATTCAGGCCCTGGCGTTGCCCCAGCGTGTGGTACATCAGGCCCATGTGCTCACCCATGACGCGGCCTTCCGGCGTACGCATCACGCCCGGCACCTTGGGCAGGTAGCGGTTCAGGAACTCCCGGAACGGCCGCTCGCCAATAAAGCAGATACCGGTCGAATCCTTCTTGGCATGGTTGGGCAGGCCGATCTTCGCCGCCAGCTCGCGCACCTCAGGCTTGTGCATCTCGCCAAGCGGAAACACCGCCCGCGAAACCTGGTACTGGCTCAAGCGGTAAAGGAAATAGCTCTGGTCCTTACCCTCGTCCTTGCCCCGCAACAAACGGGTACGCCCCTCGGCATCCAGGTCGGTTGCCGCATAGTGGCCGGTCGCGATCCGCTCGGCACCCAGCGACACCGCATAGTCGAGGAAGGCCTTGAACTTGATCTCGGCATTGCACAGCACGTCCGGGTTTGGCGTGCGGCCAGCCTGATACTCACTGAGGAAATACGCGAACACCCGGTCCTTGTACTCCTTGGCAAAATTCACCAGCTCGATATCGATCCCGACCAGGTCCGCCACCGCGATCGCGTCGCGTGAATCTTCCTTGATCGAGCAGAACTCGTCGTCGTTGTCGTCTTCCCAGTTCTGCATGAATACGCCAACCACGTCCAGCCCCTGCTCCTTGAGCAACCAGGCAGAGACCGAGGAGTCCACGCCGCCGGACAAACCGACGGCGATACGTTCAGAAGCATTACTCATAGTGGCGTATCAGATCGAGTGGAAAACGACGACCCGCAAGGTAGTCGTCTATGCATTGCAAAACCAGTGGGCTGCGATGCCGGTCACCGCAAGCCAGCACTTCTTCATAGGTCAACCAGACCGCCCGGACGATGCCCTCGTCGAGCGCGGCGGTCACTTCACCTGCCGCCTGTTCGGCAGCAAAGGCGGTATTCAATATGGTGACGCCGGCCGGCAACCCTGCCGACACCGTCAGCTCGGCGGCGTAGCTCACCCTGAGATAGGTCAGTTCAGGCTGCCGCGGCGGCGACCATTGGTACAAACCCAGCAGGTGGGTCAATCGTACCGTGTGCCCCGTTTCTTCCCGCGTCTCGCGCAGGCAAGCCGCCATCAGCGACTCGCCGTGATCCAGATGCCCGGCCGGCTGGTTGAAGCGCCGCCCCTCGGGGCGCTCCTCTTCCACCAGCAGGAATCGCCCCTCGTGCACGACGACGGCGGCGACCGTGGTATTGGGTTTCCAGACGGGATCAGACATCACCAGACCTAATATGGGGAAAAAGCCCGATATTTTAAAGACTTATCCAGAAAAACAAAAACCCGCGCCCTCGGGCACGGGTTTTTGCCGTCAGCCAGGCTCGGTGGTCTAGCCTTCGGCAACCCGCTGTGCAATGTGTGCCAGCGCTTCCTCCACCTGGTCCACCAGGATCAGGCACAGGTCGCCAGGCTGCAGACGTGCCAGCGCCTTGTCGATGGCCACGAATTCACCATTGATCTCATCCACGTGGCTGGTCTTCACCGCACCGACCAGACCCTCGCGCAGCAAGGCGATCACCTCACCATCCTCGCGGCCACGCTGGCAGGCATCCTGGTACAGCAACACATCGTCGAACGAGCCGCCCAAGATACGGGTCTGTTCGCGGATATCCTCGTCGCGACGATCACCCGCCCCGCTGATCACCACAGAACGACGCTGCGCCGGCATGGCTTCCACCGCCCGCACCAGCGCCAGCATGGCATCAGGATTGTGACCATAGTCGGCGATCAGCGTCGCGCCACGGTAATCGAACACATTGAAGCGACCCGGCGCGTTGTCCGTATCGCTGACAAAATTGCGCAGGCCCTCGGTCACCTTGGCCCAATCCAGACCCAGCGCCCAGGCAGCCGCCACCGAGGCCATCACGTTCTCGACCTGGAAGCTGATGGTGCCGCTACGGGTCAGCGGTACGCCGGCCAGGGGCAGGCGCTGCTTCACCTCGCCCTCGGCCGCCACGATGGCGCCGTCTTCGATGAACACGACGCGACGACCCTGCGCGCGCTGCGCCGCCATCACCGGCAGATGTGGATCCGCCGCAAAGAAGATCACCTGTCCCGGACAGTTGGCCGCCATCGCCGCCACCACCGGATCAGCCGCATTCAGTACCGCATAGCCATCGGGTGCCACGTTCTGCACGATCACCCGCTTCAGCACCGCCAGGTCTTCCAGCGTGGTGATGAAGTTGAGCCCCAGATGGTCACCCATGCCCACATTGGTTACCACCGCCACCTTGCAACGGTCAAAGGCCAGACCCTCCCGCAGCAGGCCGCCACGAGCAGTCTCGAACACCGCGGCATCGACATCTGGATGCATCAGCACATTGCGCGCGCTACGCGGTCCGCTGCAGTCACCGGTATCGGTGCGCTGGCCGCTGACATAGACGCCATCGGTATTGGTCATACCCACCCGCAGTCCGGTCTGGGTCAGCAGGTGTGAAATCAGTCGTACGGTCGTGGTCTTGCCATTGGTGCCGGTCACGGCCACCACCGGTATACGGCCGTCATCGCCAGCCGGGTACAGCGTATCCATCACCGCCTCGCCGACAGAGCGACCCTTGCCGTAGGACGGCGACAGGTGCATACGCAGGCCAGGCGCCGCGTTGACTTCCACGATGCCGCCGCCCTGGTCTTCCAGCGGACGCAGCACGCTGTCGCACACAACATCGACGCCACAGATATCCAGCCCCACCATCTTGGCCGCATCCACCGCACGCGCAGCCATCTCCGGATGGACATCGTCAGTCACGTCGGTCGCGGTACCACCGGTCGACAGGTTGGCATTGTTGCGTAACACCACCCGCATACCCTTTTCCGGCACCGAGTCGGCATTCAGCCCCTGCAGCGCCAGGCGCGCCATGGCAATGTCGTCAAAGCGTATCTTGGTCAGCGAGGTCGCATGCCCTTCACCACGACGTGGGTCGCGGTTCACCTCATCCACCAGCTCGCGCACGCTATGTACGCCGTCACCGATCACATGCGGCGGGTCACGGCGAGCCGCCGCCACCAGCTTGTCGCCTACCACCAACAGGCGGAAGTCATGACCCGGAAGGTAGCGCTCGACCATCACGTCGTCACGGAACTCGCTGGCCGCCTTGAAGGCGATTTCCAGATGCTCGCGGCTAGTGATGTTCACCGTCACACCCTTGCCCTGGTTGCCATCCTGCGGCTTGACCACCACCGGGAGGCCGATCTCCTGCGCCGCCAGCCAGGCATCGTCAGCATCCTTGACCGGACGACCCTGCGGCACCGGAACGCCGGCGGCGAACAACAGCTTCTTGGTCAGCTCCTTGTCCTGCGCGATCGACTCGGCAATCGCGCTGGTACTGTCGATCTCGGCCGCCTGGATACGCCGCTGCTTGCTACCCCAGCCAAACTGCACCAGGCTGCCCGAGGTCAGGCGCCGGAACGGAATCCCTCGCGCCACCGCCGTATCGACGATGCAACCGGTACTTGGCCCAAGCCGCTCGTCTTCGTCCAGGTCATGCAGGGCCTTCAAGGCCGCCGTCAGGTCGAACGGCGCATCGTCCAGCGCGGCACGGACCAGGGCCTCGGCCAGTTCCAGCGACAAACGGCCTACCGCCTCCTCGCTGTACTCCACCACCACCTGGTACACCCCCGTCTCAACCGTCTGGGTGGTACGGCTGAACGTCACCGGGCAACCGGCCTGCTCCTGCAGGCTCAGCGCGGCAAATTCGATCGCATGGGCCAGGGACACACTGTCTTCATGGCGCGTCGCGCGCATTGGCAACAAGGCCGGAAACCGGGCACGCAAACGGGTCTCGAAGCCCGCAAGCTTGTCGATCATGCACTCGTCGCCGACACAGGTGACGATCGCCTCGATCGAGGTATGGCGGCTCCACAGATTGGGGCCACGCAGGGCACGGATACGGGATACTTCCATCTAGGCTGTCTTTCGCTGGGGCCGCAAGGCGGCCACTGTTCCATCATTCCGCCACACGGCGGTCATCACTGATTCATTATAAGCACGATGCCGACCCCACCTGCCGGCCAACCCGCAAGGGGAGGCTGGCCAGACAGGATCAGGATTGCGTCAGGGCGTAGGCGGCTTCAAGGCCAGCCGCGATCAGCTCGATCACCGCCCCTTGCTGCACCGTCACGGCCACCGCCGCCAGCGTTGCCGCGGCGTCGATTTCATCCAGGCCCGCCGGCATAGGCGCAATCACCTGCTCCTGATCGCCACGCGCCAGCACGATGTCCTGATTGCGCTGGAACACCGCACGGCCACCCTGGGCGCGATGCGCCTGTAAAGCCGCCAAGCCAGCATCCAGTGCATAGAAAATCACCTCGCCGTCACACAGCTCGGCCATGTTCACCAGCATCGGATCGGCGGCATTCAGGATCGCCGCACCGTCATCCTGCACCACGTCGATCTGCGTACGTAGCACCTTGAACAGTTGCTCCGGCTCCACGATATGCCAGGGCGCCAGCGCCGCCAGCCCCTCGCTATCGGTCACCACGCCGACTGCACAACGGTCATAGGGCAGACCTTCGTCCAGAATGCGCTCCGCCGTGTGCTCGAACACTGCAGTGTCGATCGCACGATTGATCAACAGCCGCTGGCCCGCCTCCCAGCGGGTGCTGTCGTTGGCATCGATACGACGCTTGTCAAGATAGAGACCGGCACGGCAGGCCAGGCCGACATGACGACCTGCCATGCGCAGCAGGCTGGCCGCCAGTTGCGCCACCCGACCAGCACCCTGGCTACCGGTCACGCCAACCAGCGGGATACGACCTGACTGTCCATCAGGGAACAGATGATCGACGATCGCACGACCCACCGGGCGTGCCTGGCCATTGGCCGGCTTCAGGTGCATCAAGAGGCCAGGACCGGCGTTCACTTCCACGATCGCCCCGCCCTGCACATCCAGCGGCTTGCCGATATCTTCGGCCACTACATCCACGCCGGCGATATCCAGACCCACAATACGGGCGGCCAGGCTGACCACCGCCGCCACCTGAGGGTGGACATCGTCGGTACAGTCGAACGCCACATTGCCGTTACGCTGGATCAACACCTTGCGCCCCGCCTCCGGCACCGCCGCGGGCGTCAACCCCTGGCGGTTCAGGTCATTGAGGATGGCGGTGTCTTCGGTAATCTGCAGATAGTTGAGCGGATGGTCCTCGGTCTTACCGCGGCGCGGATCCGCATTAATCTGGCTCTCCACCAGCTCGCTGACCGTAGCCTTGCCATCACCGGTCACCCAGGCAATCTCGCCACGGGCGGCAGCCACGACCTTGCCACCGACCACCAGCAGACGATGTTCATTACCCGGAATGCAGCGCTCAACCATGACCTCGCTACCGTGCCGCTCGGCCAGCTCATAGGCGGCCAGCACGTCCGCACGGGTCTTAAGGTCCATCGATACGCCGCGGCCGTGGTTACCATCGGTCGGCTTCACCACCACTGGCAGGCCGATATCCTCGGCGGCTTCCCAGGCCTCGTCGGCACTCTCGACGATGATGCCCTCGGGCACCGGCACGCCGACCGAGCTCAGGATGCGCTTGGTCAGGTCCTTGTCGCTGGAGATGCTCTCGGAAATGGCACTGGTCTGGTCGGTCTCGGCCGTCCAGATGCGTCGTTGCGCCCGGCCATGGCCCAGTTGCACCAGGTTGCCATCGGTCAGGCGGATATGCGGGATGCGACGCTCGGTCGCGCCTTCCACGATACAGGCGGTGCTGGGGCCAAGATGATGGTCATCGACCAGCTCCCGCAACTGGACCACGGTCGCCGCCACGTCATAGCCGGTGTCGTTGATGGCCGCCATGATCAGGTCACGCGCCGAATGGATGGCCGCCCGGCCAACCTGTTCATTGCGGGCACGCACAGCCACTTTATAGATACCACGCTCAGCCACACCGCGCGCCTTACCAAACCCGGCCTGGATACCGGCCATGTTCTGCAGCTCAATCGCCACATGTTCCATGATGTGCGCAGGCCAGGTGCCTTCGCGCAGGCGCAGCAAGAAGCCGCCGCGCTCACCCACACCACAGCGGTGCTCGACCAGGCCCGGCAACCAGGCGGTGAGCCGCTCGTAAAAGCCCGGCAGCGTATTGGATGGAAAGTCCTCCAGCTCACCAATATCCACCCAGGCCTCGATGACCGGACGATAGGTCCAGAGATTGGGGCCACGCAGGTAGTTGACGCGGAGGAAGGTAATGTCTTTTTTCATCTTGATCCCAACGGTTTGGATCGTATACAAAATGCCAGTTTCAGATTCGAAGGCCGACGATGGGAAAGCATATCGCAGGCCGCGCGTTATACTTGGTATAGACCTGCACGACCAGCCCCCATAGCAGCTTGATACAAATACGTGTTGCGCCAGCCACCTGCTGTCAACCGCGGAACCATGCGGTGCGTTTCACGCAGGCAACGCAGCCAGACCATCAGGCAGCGCCTCCATGCCCAACCCGGGCCGGACAGCCCGCCAAGCGGCTTGCCGGCCGCCCCGACGACGACCGAAGTGACCACCGAAGCCCGCCCAGATATCGATCCTCTCCGCAGCCTGCCAACCGACACCTGGCGCGCCGAGCTTGCCCCTCATCTTACCCCCGCAGAGAACGTTTTAGCGGGGCTTGAGGTTGACCTCGATGCACAACTTCATTTCCGTCGCAGCCTGCTGGTCCTGACCGACCAGCGCCTGCTGGCACGGCCGCACGGCCAGACGCAATGGCAGTCCTGGCCACTGAGCGCCACGCAGGACCTCAAGCACCACGACCATGCCGGTGTCGGCGCATTGGAACTCTACGATGCACAGGGCCGGCTGGCCGGCTGGCGCTATACGCTGGGCCAGAATCCCGCCGCCATCCGCCTGCTGGAACGCTTCGAAGCCGTAATCCTGACCCTGCGCACCGGCCAGGCGCCGCAGGAACACGAGGAAATCCGCTGTCCCAATTGCAAGGCCCCGCTGGAAAACGAAGACGACGACTGCCCGGCCTGCGACCGCGAACTGCATACCCCCCCGTCGACCTGGGTCCTGTTCCGGCTCTGGCGCTTTGCCCGCCCCTACCGCATCCAGCTGTTGACCGGCTTCCTGCTGATGCTGGGCGCCACCGCCGCCACCCTGGTCTCGCCCTACCTGACCAAGCCGCTGGTGGACGAAGTCCTGATCCCCTTCCAGCGCGGCGACCATATCGAGCCCACCACCGTTGCCTTCTATCTGGCCGGCATGCTGGGCGCCGCCCTGATCTCCTGGAGCCTGGGCTGGGCAAAGACCTATATCCTTGCCTTGGTTAGCGAACGCATCAGCGCCGATCTGCGCACCACGACCTATGAACACCTCCTGCAACTGTCGCTGGAATACTTCGGCGGCAAGCGCAGCGGCGACCTGATGTCGCGCATCGGCTCGGAATCGGACCGCATCAGCGTCTTCTTGTCGCTGCACGCGCTCGATTTCATCACCGATGTGCTGATGCTGGTCATGACGGCCATTATCCTGTTCAGCATCAACCCCTGGCTGGCCCTGGCCACCCTGCTGCCGCTGCCCTTCATTGCCTGGATGATCCATCTGGTACGCGACCGCCTGCGCACCGGCTTCGAGAAGATCGACCGGGTCTGGGGGGAAGTCACCAACGTCCTGGCCGACACCATCCCCGGCATCCGCGTGGTGAAGGCCTTCGCCCAGGAAAAGCGCGAAACCCGTCGCTTCCTCGACGCCAACAAGCACAACCTGGCCATCAATGATCGCCTCAACAAGGTCTGGTCGCTGTTCTCGCCCACCGTCTCGCTGCTGACCGATGTCGGCCTCCTTGTGGTATGGGGCTTCGGCATCTGGCTGATCGCCCATCAGGAAACCACGGTCGGTACGCTGACCGCCTTCCTGGCCTATATCGGCCGCTTCTACGGCCGGCTGGATTCCATGAGCCGCATCGTCTCGGTCACGCAGAAGGCCGCCGCCGGCGCCAAGCGCATTTTCGACATCCTCGACCATGTTTCCAACGTACCGGAACCCGCCAATCCGGTGCCGGTCCCGCAGGTCAGCGGCGAGATCAACCTCCGCGACGTCGGCTTCCGTTACGGCAACCGCGCCGTGATCCGCAACCTCAACCTCGACATCAAGCCCGGCGAGATGATCGGCCTGGTCGGCCACAGCGGCTCGGGCAAGAGCACCCTGGTCAACCTGATCTGCCGTTTCTACGATGTTGGTGAAGGCGCCATCAAGGTGGATGGCATCGATATCCGGCAGATGGCAGTCACTGACTTCCGCCGCCACATCGGTCTGGTCCTGCAGGAACCCTTCCTGTTCTTCGGCACGATTGCCGAGAACATCGCCTACGGCAAACCGGAAGCCAGCCGCGAGGAAATCATGGCCGCCGCCCGCGCCGCCCACGCCCATGAGTTCATCCTGCGCCTGCCGCAGGGCTACGACTCGCTGGTTGGCGAACGCGGCCAGGGCCTGTCCGGCGGCGAGCGGCAGCGCATCTCCATCGCCCGCGCCCTGCTGATCAACCCACGCATCCTGATCCTCGACGAGGCCACCGCCTCGGTCGATACCGAAACCGAGAAGGAAATCCAGAAGGCGCTGGACAACCTGGTGCAAGGCCGCACCACCATCGCCATCGCCCACCGTCTCTCAACGCTGCGGCTAGCCGACCGGCTGGTGGTCATGGATCGCGGCCAGATCGTCGAGGTCGGTGACCACGACACCCTGCTGGCCCAACAGGGCGCCTACTGGCGCCTACATGAGGCGCAGGCCCGCCACGCCGAAGCCGTGCTCGAAGACAGCGAAGAATAAGGAGACCGCGCCATGACCCAGCCCATATTCGATCTGGCCATCGACAGCTACGGCCACCTGGTCCTGACCACGCCCGACGGCACCCGTCACATCGACGTCACGCCTGTCCGCGCCTTCCCAATCGCCGCACCCGAGGACGGCCTGTCGCTGCTGGACCGCGACGGCCATGAACTGATCTGGATCAGCCGCCTGGACCAGTTGCCGGCCGCGCAGCGCACGCTGATCGAAGCGGCGCTGCAGCAGCGCGAGTTCATGCCGGAAATCCGTCAGCTCAAATCCGTTTCAACCTACGCCACGCCCAGCACCTGGACGGTCGACACCGACCGCGGCGAGACCCAGTTCATCCTGCGCGGTGAAGAAGACATCCGCCGCATCAAGGACGGCCTGCTGCTGATTGCCGACAGCCACGGCATCCAGTTCCTGATCCGCGATCTCTACTCGCTGGATCGTCATAGCAGGAAGTTGCTGGATCGGTTCCTTTGAACACGGAATGCGGGTGGAGCAGACTGAACGCTCGGTGCTTCACCCGGCATAGCCGGGTGCTGACCAGCAATCGATTCGGACGCGGGCTTTTCGCTTAATTCAATCCCTCCCCTCCGCCCCTGCCGCCGCAGGGGAACCTCGCTGACGCTCGTCAGCGGTAGCTATTACGTTCCGGTCATTTGCTCCACATGGCGCACTGATCGGCAGCGCGTCGTCCGTAGGGTGGAAAAGCCGAAGGCGCCTTCCACCAGGCACTGCCACCACATATAGCTACCATCGCCCACATTCTTCACGGCAAGCTCGATAAAACCACCTTGGCAACCACTTGCCATGCCCAACCTCGCTAAAGCGCGCCCTGTCCTCGTCGTTCCCCGCAAAACTACAAACCACTACGTTTCACCACGCAACACGCGCCAAAACCGCATTCAAAGCCCGCCACACCAGCTTCCTGCAGCGTTTCAGCGACACCTGGTTCAATACCACTGACCACCCCACCCGCAGACCATTTGTGTCTTTTGTGTGTCACCTCAGCCACATTTGCGCAAATCCGCGCCCATTCGTTGACATGACCCACGCAGTGGTATTGAATTGATCTTGTATTCAATTGGTATCAAACCAGTTCAACAAGGGCCGGCACAGACACGGCCTCCAGGGAGCAAGACCAGGATGTCCATTGATTATCTGATTGGCGTGGATGGCGGCGGCACCGGCACCCGGGTAGTCGTGGCTGATCGCGACGGTCGAGAACTCATGCGCACCCAGGGCGGTCCATCCGGCCTGGGGCTGGGCATCACCCCGGCCTGGCAGGCCATCCAGACGACGACCGGCAGCGCCTTCGCCGAGCTGGGCCTGACCTTCAGCCCCATCAACTGCGCCATCGGTCTCGGCCTGGCTGGCGTGCACAATGCCACTTGGGCGCAAGCCTTTCTGGACGCCGCCCCTGGCTTCGGCCGCATCGCCCTCGATACCGACGGTTTCACCACCCTGCTCGGTGCCCATGCCGGCCAACCCGGCGCCATCGTTGCGGTCGGCACCGGCACCATCGGCGAAGCCTGGTTCGGTGGTGCCGACAAGCGCACCGCCTCTGGCTGGGGCTTCCCGAGCGGCGATGAAGGCAGCG
Organism: Chitinimonas naiadis; assembly: GCF_054780835.1. Taxonomy (NCBI): domain Bacteria; kingdom Pseudomonadati; phylum Pseudomonadota; class Betaproteobacteria; order Neisseriales; family Chitinibacteraceae; genus Chitinimonas; species Chitinimonas naiadis. The sequence goes on from NZ_BAAGVO010000009.1 coordinate 283,365, forward strand.
GCGCCTGGATCGGCATGAAGGCCGCCCAGGTTGCCCAGAAAGCCTTCGACGGCCGGGCCCCGCGCGGTGCGCTGGCCGATGCCGTCATTGCCCATTTCGGCCAGAGCGTGGATGCCGCCTTTACCTGGTTAGGACAGGCAACCCAGACCACTTACGCACAACTCACACCACTGGTAATACAAACCGCCGCGCAAGATACGGTGGCTGATACCATTCTGACCCAAGCAGGTGTGGAGATTGCCGCCATCGCTGATGCGCTCGATCCCCAGCACACCTTGCCTCTCGCGCTGTGCGGCGGTCTGGCCGAAGCCCTTCGGACCTGGCTGCCAGCGGCGCTACTCAACCGCGCGCGCCCCTCACTGGGCGATTCCGCCTCGGGCGCGCTGCATCTGATACGGGGTCGCTTACATGGATAAGGCACGCGAAAACGCGCTGCTCGCACTCAAGCCCGACGCAGACAGCAGCACACCGCTCTACCTGCAGGTCGCCAACAAGCTGTCCAACGCCATCTCCACCGGCCTGTGGCAAGCCGACGAGGCCCTGCCCAGCGAACGCGTGCTGTGTGACATGCTGGAAATCTCCCGCGTCACCGCCCGCAAGTCCATGGACATCCTGTTCGAGCAGGGCCTGATCGTCCGTCGGCAAGGCTCCGGCACCTATATCGCCCCGCGACTGGTGCAACCCCTGTCGCGCCTGACCAGCTTTTCGGAAGAAATCCGCAGCCGCGGCTTCGCTCCTGCCTCGCGCTGGCTCAGCCGCGAGATCGGCATTGCCAGCCAGGAAGAAGTTCTGCGGCTTGGACTCTCGCCGGCCGCCACGGTGGCCCGCCTCAAGCGCCTGCGGATGGCGGACGACACGGTGATGGCCGTCGAAACCTCGACCCTGCCCAGCCGTTATCTGTCCGACCCCGGCTCGGTGGCCGACTCGCTCTACGCCTACCTCGATGGCCACGGCACCCCGGTGACCCGCGCGCTGCAGCACATCAAGGCCGTCAACGCCACCGACGAGATCGCCCAGCTGGCCGGCATCCCCTCGGGCAGCGCCATGCTGATGATCACCCGGATCGGCTATCTCGATAGCGGCCTACCGGTGGAACTGACCTATTCCTACTGCCGCAACGACTACTACGACTTTGTCGCAGAGCTGCGCCGATAAGCGAACCGAACGCAATGCAGACCCTTACAGGCAATATCCTCACTCCTGATGGCTGGCAACACGGCTCACTGCAGTTCAATAGCCGCGTGACCGCCATCCTGGGCGACCCGCTCGATCCGGCCAGCAATGCCGACGATATCTTGTTGCCCGGCTTCATCGACCTGCATGTGCATGGCGGCGGCGGACGGGACGTGATGGAGGGTGGCGATGCACTCGACGTCATCACCCGCACGCACGCCCGGCACGGCACTACCAGCCTTCTGGCCACCACCATGACCGCGCCCAAGCGCGAGATCGAGCATGCCCTCGGCGGCGTGCAACGCGTGGTGGCACAGCGCACGGCCGGTGGCTCGCGGGTACTCGGCGTGCACCTGGAAGGCCCCTACATCAATCCCGGTAAGCTGGGCGCCCAGCCCAACTTCGCCCGTGACGGCGTACTGAACGAAATCTCTGGCTTCAACGAGCTAGCCCCGCTCAAGGTACTGACGCTGGCCCCGGAAGTGCAGGGCCATATGGAGCTGATCAGCGACCTGGTTTCCCGTGGCATCCGCGTCCAGCTCGGCCATACCCTGGGCAGCTATGAGGACGGCGTCGAGGCGCTCAAGCACGGTGCCACCAGCTTCACCCACCTGTTCAATGCCATGACCGGCCTGCACCACCGCGAACCCGGCATGGTCGGTGCCGCCCTGGCTCACGCCGAGTACGCCGAACTGATCCCCGATCTGCTGCACGTGCATCCAGGCGCAATCAAGACCGCCCTGCGTGCGATCCCCAAGCTCTATTGCGTGACCGACTCCACCGCAGCCGCCGGCATGCCGGACGGCAACTACAAGCTGGGCCGCCATACCGTGACCAAGTGCATGGGCGGTGTACGCCTGCCCGACGGCACCCTCGCCGGCTCCACCCTGACGCTGGACGAAGCTCTGCGCAACCTGGTGAGCCTGGGCCTGGACCTCGACGACGCCGCCCGCCGGCTTTCGACCTTCCAGGCCGAGATGCTGGGCCTGGTCGATCGAGGCCAGCTCAAGGTCGGCGCCTACGCCGACATCGTGGTGTTCGACCGCAACCTGAAATTGAAGGCCGTCTATGTCGAAGGCGAGCTGATTCCCGGAGAGCAGCAGTGACAACTTGCATGTGGAAAGAGATGCGCGAAGGCCCCGAGGCCATCGCCCGCCAGGCAGAAAAACAGGACGCACGCTATGCGGAACTCGGCGCACGCCTGCGCCACACCGACCCGCACGCGCTGGTGACCGTGGCCCGCGGGAGTTCGGACCACGCCTCGGCCTATCTGAGCTATCTGACCATGTTGCGCCTGGGTCGCCTGTCGCTGTCGCTGCCGATGTCGCTGGTCACCATGTACGACGCCCCGCTGGACGTCGCCGGCACGGTAGCGGTCGCCATCTCGCAATCGGGTCGCAGCCCGGACGTGGTCGAACCGATCCGCCGCTTCCGTGAAGGCCGCGCCCAGACCGTCGCGCTGGTGAACGACCCGGCCTCCCCGCTGGGCGAGGCAGCCGAATGGACCCTGCCGCTGGAAGCCGGCCCGGAATACGCCGTCGCCGCCACCAAGAGCTATATCGCCAGCCTCGGTGCCGGTGCCCGCCTGGTGGCCCACTGGGCCGACGACGCCACCCTGCTCAACGGCCTGGCCGCCCTGCCGGACGCCCTGGCCCTGGCGCAGGAAGCCGACTGGAGCCGTGGCGTGGAAGCACTCAAGGACGCCGATCGCATCATGGTCGTCGGCCGGGGGCTGACCCTGCCGGTCGCCATGGAGGCCGCGCTAAAGTGCAAGGAAACCGCTGCCATCCAGGCCGAGGCCTTCTCCGGCGCCGAGATCAAGCACGGCCCGATGGCCCTGATCGACGAAGGCTACCCCCTGCTGATCTTCGCCCCGCGTGGCGCAGCCCAGTCGGGCCTGATCAAGCTGGCCGAAGAAATGCGCGGTCGTGGCGCCAAGGTCCTGCTCGCCGCCCCGGCCGACATCGCCGAACGCGAACTGACCCTCCCGCTGGGCCCGGTACCCGAACTGGACCCGATCGCCGCGGTCGCGGCCTTCTACCCCATGATCGAAGCCCTGGCCCGCGCCCGCGGTTTCGACCCGGACCAACCACGACACCTCAACAAGGTCACGCTAACCCGTTGAGGCCGCAGCAAACAGGTAGCACCGCAGCAACGACCTTTGTCGCCCAACGAAAACGGCAAGGGTGAGTATCAAATTGACACCGGGCCTATGAGCCATGGTGCAGGAGTGGGTGGTGCGGCATGGCTCGCACCCGGCTGAAGACGAAGTACTACGGGGCTTACGAATCATGCAGTGGAGACACATTACGCAAGCGCTGATGCTGCTGGCCGGCCTTGCCCTGAGCGACAGGGCCATGGCTGACAAGCCGCGCCTCGAATTCTGGACGCAGAGCCTGGCGCCCAAGTTCGACCCATACTTCAAATCCCTGGTCGCTCGTTACAACGCAGCCAACCCCAATGTGGAAGTGGTCTGGATCGACTATCCCTGGAACGTTATCCGACCCAAGTTCACCGCCGCCATTGCCGCTGGCCGCCCACCCGCCCTCGCCAACATGGATGTGCCCTGGGCCTATGAATACCACCTCAACGGGCTGATTCAGCCGGTCGACAAGCTGGTCGATCGCAACCAGTACATGGCCGGCGCCGTGCAGGACGTCACCTTTGAAGGCAAGACCTGGGCGGTCCCGTTCTATAACGGCGCCAACGTCATCGCCTACAACACCCAGCTGTTCAAGCAGGCCGGGCTCGATCCCGAGAAACCGCCCACCTCGCTGGACGAACAGCTACGGCTGGCCGGCATCATCAAGGCCAAAACCGGCGTCGCCGGCTTCGCCCCCACCCTCGGCCCCACCAAGCTCGAGGGCCTGATGAGCCAGGAAGGGCTGGACGTGATCCGCAATGGTCGCGCCGTCTTCAACTCGCCCGCCCATATCGCCCTGGTCAACAAGCTGGCCCTGGCCTATCGCAGCGGCGCCCTGCTCAAGGACGGCCTGTTCGCCCAGGACAACTTCCAGTTGTCCATGGCTGCCTACAACAGCGGCCGGATGGCCATGCTGGTCACCGTCCCCGCAGCACTGGGGCGGGTCCGCGATGATGCACCCGAGGTCTACAAGGTCACCGGCGTGGCCCCGGTGCCGCTGAGCCCCAGCAAGATTGCCGCAGGCGGCTGGCAGTTCACCTATGTCGTGCCCAAGAACGTCGACCCCAAGCTCCTGCCCGAGATCGCCAAGCTGGCCCAGTACCTGACCAATGCCGAGAACCAGCTGGCCTTCGCCAAACTGGCCGGCACGCTGCCGACCAACCGCGTCACCGCAGCCCACCCCTACTTCCATGCCGTACCTGCCAATGCAGGGGCGGCCGAAAAGGGCGTGATCGCTGCCGTCCAGAACCTGGAATACGTCCGCACCATCTACCTGTCCGGCGTTAAGGATTCCGAGCTGTTGTCGACCAAGCTCTCCTCCGCGGTCGAGCAGGCGGTCACCGGCCGCAAGGACACCAAGCAGGCCCTGGATGAGGCCGTTGCCTTCTGGAACAAGAAACTGGGCGGATAAGCCCCGCTGCAACAGCAACAAGATGACCGGTGCACCCAGCACCACCGCCTCAACCGAACCAGTGAGATAGACGTGGCCCACGCCCGCAGCAGCACACTGACCGCCTACCTGTTCCTGGCACCCGCCCTCGCGCTGCTGCTGGTGTTCTCGTTCTGGCCGGTCGGCTTTGGCTCCTATATCGCCTTTACCAAGTACAACCTGATCGATGCCCCGCAATGGATAGGCCTCGAGAACTTCCGCGACCTGTTCAGCGAAGAGCTGTTCCTGGTCTCCCTGAAGAACTCCGCCCTCTATTTGCTGGTGGTGCCCGTCATCCAGGTACTGGCCATCGTGCTGGCCGTGCTGGTCAACAACCAGTTGCCCGGCATCAAGTTTTTCCGTGCCGCCTACTACGTGCCCGTGGTCACCGCCGTCTCCGTGGTCGGCATCATCTGGAACTTCATGTACAGCGCCGACGGTGGCGCCCTGACCGTCGCGCTCAACCACACGCTGCAGTTCCTGCACCTGATCGACCAGCCCATCGGTATCCTGACCGACGATCGCATCGCCCTGTTCGCCGTGATGTTCGTCACCGTCTGGCGCGGCCTCGGCTGGTACATGGTGCTCTACCTCGCCGGCCTGCAGTCCATCCCGGCCGACGTCTACGAAGCCGCCCTGCTGGATGGCGCCAACGCCTGGCAGCGCTTCTGGCGCATCACCGTGCCGCTGTTGTCGCCCACCATCCTGCTGTGCTCGCTGATGTCCATGCTGGCGGCGGTCAAGGCCTTCGAGGAAGTCCAGATCATGACCGACGGCGGCCCTTCGCAGTCGACCTATACCGTGCTGTTCTATGCCTACAAGTTCGGCATCCAGGAACTCAAGTTCGGCCGCGCACTGGCCGCCAGCCTCGTCATGTCGGCGGTCTGCATCGCCCTCGCCTGGCTCAACTTCCGCTACCTGCAGCCCAAGAACCGATAAGCCATGAGCAAAGCCCACACCATGTCGCTGCCGACACCCCCAAAGCCCGAGCAGGCAATCGCCACCAGGGCGATCTGGCGCCGCCTGAGCCGCCACCTGCCGCACTATGTGCTGCTGTCGCTGCTCGCCGTCATCACGGTCTATCCATTCTGGTGGACCCTGGTCACCGCCCTGTCCACCAGCGGCGACATCTACAGCTTTCCGCCACCGCTGTGGCCGCAGGACCCTAGCCTGGTCAACTTCATCGAGGTGTTCAACACCATCAAGCTGCTGACCTTCTACAAGACCTCGGTCCTGATCGCCGCCTCGACCGTGGTCGGCACGCTGGTGATCTGCAGCCTGGCCGCCTACCCGCTGGCACGCATGGAATTCGCCGGCAAGCGCATCGTGTTCGGCGCCATCATCGCCACCATGATCCTGCCGGCCGAGATCAACTTCCTGGTCAACTTCATCACCATCGCCAAGTTCAACCTGGTCGACACCATTGCCGGCGTGGTCCTGCCCAATCTCGCCGGTGCCGTCGGCATCTTCCTGATGAAGCAGGCCTTCGAGGCCGTTCCCGGCGACCTGATCGACGCCGCCCGCATTGATGGCGCCAATGAATGGCAGATCTACTGGAAGATCATGCTGCCACTGGCCAAGCCCGCCCTCGGCGCGCTCACCATCCTGACCATGGTCAGCGCCTGGAATCAGTACATCTGGCCTTCCGTGGTCATGACCAGCCCGGACAATTTCCCGCTGAGCGTTGGCGTGCAGTACCTCTCCAGCGCATTCAGTTCCAAGACCCGCGTGGTGGCAGCCGGTGCCGTACTGACCATCCTGCCCATGCTGATCGTATTCGTGTTCACGCAGCGTTTCTTCCTGCGTGGCTTTGACGGTGCCGTGAAGTAAATGACCATGAACCAGAACCTCCCCAAACTGGCCGGCCGGGCCCTGATGGTAGACGTCCCCGGCGACGAGCTGACGGCTGATGACGCCGCCTTCCTGCGCGACCAGCAGGTACGTGCCATCTGCCTGTTCCGCCGCAATGTGAGCAGCGCTGAACGGACCCGCAAGCTGGTCGCCGACCTGAAGGCCGTGATCGGCGACGACGCCGTGATCGGCATCGACCAGGAAGGTGGCGCCGTCATGCGCACCCTGTTCATGCCGGCCGCCCCGAGCGCCATGGCCCTGGGCGCCGTCGGCGACGAGACCCTGGCCTACCGCGTTGGTGCCGCCATCGCCCGCGGCCTGGCCTCGCTGGGCATCAATTGGAACTACGCACCGGTCCTTGACCTCAACAACAACCCACGTAATCCGGTGATCGGCGAGCGCAGCTTCGGTGCCGATCCCGAGCGCGCCGCCCGCCTGGCCGGCGCCTGGATGGCCGGCCACCTGAGCGAAGGCGTCGCCACCTGCGTCAAGCATTTCCCCGGTCACGGCGACACGCATACCGACTCGCACCTGGCCTTGCCCATCGTTGACAAGAGCCGTGCCGCCATCGAGCAGTACGAGCTGTCGCCCTTCCATGCACTGATCAAGCAGACGCCCGGCCTGATGAGCGCCCACATTGTCTTCCCGGCTTTCGACGACGAGCTGCCGGCCACCCTGTCGCCGGCCATCCTGCAGGACCTGCTGCGCGATGAATGGGGCTACGAAGGCGTGACCATTACCGACGGCATGAACATGAAGGCCATCCGCGAGCGCTGGGGCCAGGCCCAGGGCACCGTGCTGGCCCTGCGTGCCGGCGCCGACCTGTCCCTGGTCCTGCAATTTGGCGACGAGATGACCGCATCGCGCACCGCCCTGATTGCCGCCGTCAAGGCGGGTGAACTGTCCGAAGCCAGACTGGCCGAGGCAGATGCCCGCGTCAGCGCCATGGCCCGCCGCTACCCGGCAGTACAGCGCGACTACAACGCCGAACAGGAAGCCGCCGACCGACAACTGTTTGCCGAGGCTTGGCGCCGCGCGCTGACCCTGGTTGGCGAGGCCCGTCGCCCGGCACTGGGTAGCAAGGTCCGGCTGGTACTGCAAGCCGACGCTCCCTCCGACGGCGTGTCGGAAGCCGGCCTCTCGGCCAGCACCCTGATCGCCAAGCTGGCACCGCTCTATCAGCTCGACGTCGTGAGCTACGCCCAGCGCAGCGAGCTGCGCTGGCAGGACCTGCCGCGCGATGGCGCCTTCACCATCGTCGCCGCCACTACCCGCGAACGCTATGCCGAAACGGAGCGCCGGAACTGGCGGCCGGACCTGCACCTCGCGCTCTGGAACCCCTACGCAGCGGCCGACTTGCCCTGCCCGGCGCTGGTGAGCTACGGCTTTGCCGAGCCGGCGCTGGACGCGGTAGTGAGCTGGCTGAAAAACGAACTGGAAGCACACGGCCAATTGCCGGCACCACTGGAGAGTACGAACTAGGCAGGAAATATCCGTCGGGCTGACGCCCTTTCCCGCTAGCTGCATAAGGACAGCCGCCTTGCTGATGCAAGGCGGTATAGGACGGTTTTTGCCTGAAATCAGCGCAAAACCACCCCGCAGACCCAGATCGGGTCGCGAAAAACGAAGGAACACCGGCCATGGCCGAACTGAAACTGCGTAACCTGCAAAAGACCTACGACAACGGCCCTACCGTCATCCACGGTATCGATCTCGATATCCGCGACGGTGAATTCATGGTCTTCGTCGGCCCCTCGGGCTGCGGCAAGACCACGACCCTGCGCATGATCGCCGGCCTCGAAGACATCAGCGGCGGCGAACTCAGCATCGGCAAGCGCCAGGTCAACGACGTTCCCGCCGCCAAGCGCGGTGTGGCAATGGTGTTCCAGAGCTACGCCCTGTACCCGCACATGACCGTGCGCGAAAACATGGGCTTTGGCCTCAAGCTCGCCAAGAAACCCAAGGACGAGATCGACGATGCCGTCGGCCACGCCGCCGACATCCTGCAGATCACGCACCTGCTTGATCGCAAGCCCAAAGCCCTGTCGGGTGGCCAACGCCAACGGGTGGCCATCGGCCGCGCCATCGTGCGCAAGCCCGATGTCTTCCTGTTCGATGAGCCCCTGTCCAACCTGGATGCCTCGCTGCGCGTACAGATGCGCATCGAGCTGGCCAAGCTGCACAAGGACCTCGCTACCACCATGGTCTACGTCACCCACGATCAGGTCGAAGCCATGACCCTGGGCGATCGCATCGCCGTGTTCAACGGCGGCCGCATCGAGCAGGTTGGCACACCGCTGGAGCTGTACCAGCAGCCGGTCAACCAGTTTGTTGCCGGCTTCCTGGGCTCGCCCAAGATGAACTTCCTGCCCGCCCGGCTGGCCGCAAGCGGCGCCGAAGGCAGTCAGCTCGACCTGGTCGGTAATACCGGTATTAGTGTACCGCAAAAATGCAGTCTGGCCGCGGGTAGCGCACTCACGCTGGGCATCCGGCCCGAGCACATCGGCTGGCAACCCCAGGCCGGTACCAACACCATCCCGGCCAGCATCGACCTGATCGAACACCTCGGTGGCGAGCAGATCGTCTATGCCCGCGCCGAGGGCGTGGACAGCCAGATCGCTTTCTCCCTACCCAGTAAGGATGTGGCGCCACAGCGCGGCGACCGTGTCTTCCTCAAACCCGAATTCGAAGCCTGCCATCTGTTCGATGCAGCAGGCCAAACCCTGGCCGGGCGGGCCGTTGGCGCCTGAGCTGATTTAAAGCCGGTCTGGCAGCAGTAACCGCAAGGCTGGCTGCTTTGTTCAAGCAGCAATGTTGTACCTATCTAAACCACAGGAGAGCGGCATGTTTAACAAAAGGGTATTTGCAAAGCAGCACCAACCAAGGCCCGTCGCACTGGCGGTCGCCTTTGCCATGATGGGCATGGCAGCACCGGTATTTGCGGAAGATGCCGCACCGGCCAAGGAAGACGCAGTCGTCATCACCGGCATTCGCGCCTCCCTCAAGCAGTCGTTAACGCAAAAGCGCAATGCCGACTCCATCGTCGAGGTGATCACTGCCGAAGACGTGGGCAAAATGCCGGACAAGAATGTCGCCGACTCGCTGCAACGTGTTGCCGGCGTCAGCGTCGCTGCAGCCGGTGCGGGTGAAGGCAGCTTCGGCGAAAACGACCGGGTCGCCCTGCGCGGCACCCCGTTCGCACTGACCCTGACCTCGCTGAACGGTCACTCGGTCTCCAGTGGTGACTGGTTTGCCGACAACATCGTTGGCGGTGGTCGCAGCGTCAGCTTCTCGTTGTTCCCGTCGGAACTGATCGGCCAAGTTCTGGTGCACAAGGGCGCTCAGGCTGACCTGCTCGAAGGCGGCGCCATGGGCGTGGTCGACATCCAGACCCGCAAGCCGCTGGACTTCAAGAAGCAGCTCAACGGCCAGGTCAGTATCGGTGGTGTCTACTCGGAGAACTCCAAGAAGACCGACCCCCAAGTCAACGGCCTGTTTGCCTGGAAGAACGACCAGAGCACCGTCGGCGTTCTGCTGCAGGGCTTCCATGAAAAGCGCACCCTGAGCCGTGTTGGTCAGGAAAACCAGATCTGGTATGACAAGGTCGATGCCGGCACCCCGATTGCGAATGCCGTGCCCGGCTCAGTTGGGGCCGTAACCAGCTACCTGGGTGGCACCGCCTGGTTCGAACAGGTCCGTACCCGCAAGGGCGGCCTGATCGACGTACAGTTCAAGCCTTCCAGCGACGTGTCCTTCGATGTCACCGGCTTCTACTCGCATCTCGATGCGCCCAACATCAACCACAACTTCATGCAGTCGCTGGGCCGCATGCTGGCACCCAGCTGGGCGGCACCCGCCAACTACCCGGCAGGCAACATTACCGGCACCGTCAGCAACGGCATCGTCACTTCGCTCAATGCAGGCCTGCCTGCTAATTGCGGTGCGCCATGTGCCGGCCTCTCCAGCGCCGTGCAGGAGGAGTTCTCCCGCCCGATCGCCGAGAGCAAGTCGCAGTTCCTGAACGTCGACGGCAAGTTCCGCGTCAACGACAAGCTGACTGTCAGCGGCAAGCTCGGTACCACCAAGGGTGTCGGTAATACCGTGTCCGGCGCCTTGGGTGTCTGGATGCCTTGGGTCGGTGGCAGCTATCAGATTCACGGCGTAGACCAGGCCGTAACCTACAACATCCCGGGCGCCGACAAGTTCTCCATCGGTGGTATGCAGGCCACGCCGTATACCTACGGCTCGCATGTCACCGCAACGGACACCGAAGACTACGGCCAGGCCGATGGCGTGTACAAGCTTGACTTGGGCACCATTCAGCGCGTGAAGTTCGGTGCCCGCGTGGCCCGCCACAAGCGTGAATTGACCAGCATCGGCATCAATGCCGGCGCCGGTCTCGACAACGTCGCGAACCTGCCGATGTCTGGCCTGACCGCTTTTCCGAGCTCGTTCAACGACCTGGGTGCCAACGGCGCCGGCTACTGGACCTTCTCGCAGGATGCCGTCAACAGCTGGCTGTCGAAGTACGCCTACTACAGCGGTAACCTGCGTCAGTCCGAATTCTCCATCAAGGAACCGACCGAGTCAGCCTACGCGATGGCCGAGTTCGGCGGTGAGGCCTTCTCGGGCAACTTCGGCGTCCGCCTTGTACACACCAAGGAAGACGTGACCCGCTACGAAATCGGCAAGTCAGGTGGATATGAGCCGCGCAACTACATCAACAACTATGTGGATGTACTGCCAAGCGCCAACTTCAAGTTGGATCTAAGCAAAGATGTGGACCTGCGTTTCGCGCTGAGCCGCACCATGGCACGCCCGGAGCTAGGCCAGATGGCTGGCGTCGATTTGCGTGACGTACAGCTGACCGGTACCGCTGGTAACCCCAACCTCAAGCCCATCCGTTCCAACAACGCGGAAGTTACGACCGAGTGGTATTTCGGTGGCGACAACAAGTCGCTGTTGGCCGCCAGCCTGTTCTACTCCTCGCTGGATGGCTACGTGACCTACGGTCAGGGCACGGCTACCTTCTACAACCAGCTGCAGTTCAAGAACACCACCTATCAGGTCAGCACCCCGGTCAATACCACGGCCGAGGTCAAGGGTCTCGAACTGGCTTACCAGCAGGCACTGTGGGGCGGCTTTGGTGTGAATGCCAACTACACACACACCATCGGCAAGGAAACCGGCAAGGCGCCAGGCTCCGCTTGCGGCGCTGTCAGTAACCCGGATTGCACCCTGATCGGTACTTCCAAGAACGCCTACAACCTGGGTGCTTTCTATGAAGACGACAAGTTCAGCGCCCGCGTTACCTACAGCTGGCGTTCGGGCTTCCTGAACGGTACGAGCCGCAACAACTCGGCCTTCCAGGACGACATCGGCACGGTTGCCCTGTCGCTGGGTTACCAAATCAGCCCGAACCTGAGCGTGACGCTGGATGGCAAGGACATTAACAACCCGATGGTGCGTTCGATTATCCACACCCCGGGTGCTGCTGATCTGCCAGGCTCGCTGTACAAAAACGGTGCCCAGTACTACCTGACCCTGCACGCCAAGTACTAAGCAACGCGCTGCGAAAGGGGGAGCGGCCAGGCTCCCCCTGTTATCCCCTGCCAGCCGGTACGACAGCCTGAGGGGGCTGTCGCCACCGGCGACCAGGCCAAGAATTCACGACTTCATCTTCCTTGGTTCACTCCTCTCTGGCGCGCGCCCGTCCGGTCTCCCCCGGCGGCCGCGCTTCTTTTTTGCTTGCAGGCCCACCCAGACAAAAAGGCCTGCTCCCAAAGGAAGCAGGCCTCGTCGTAGCAGGGTTCGACGTAGCGGCCGCGAGCTAACGCTTGATCTTCGCGAAACGCGGCAGGTTGTCGACGCTCTTGTCCAGACCGTCGAGACGATCACCCATGGCCACGCCAAGCTTGTCCAGACGGTCATTGGGGCTGGGATGGGTCTTGAACATCAGCGCAAATGCACCGTCGCTCGGACTCTCGGCCAGCGTCTGCAACACGCCGACTAGGCCGTAGGGGTTGTAGCCTGCCCGCGCGGCGATCACCACGCCCATGCGGTCGGCCTCGAACTCATCGTCCTTGTCGAGTCCTCGCAGGAATACCTCCTTGCCACCTCCCACCACCTTGGACACCATGTCCGCCTTGGCCGAGCCGGTATTCTCCTTGTACTGGGCCGCCACATCATTGAGGATGGAGCTGCCAAGCGCCTTCTGGATCGCCTTCAGTTGGTGCTTCTGCAGCACATGCGACATCTCGTGCGCCAGCACCCCGGCCAGTTCCGCCTCGCTACGCAGGCGCTGGAACAAGCCGCGCGTAATCAGCACATAGCCGCCGGGGGTGGCAAAAGCATTGACGTTCGGATGATCGATCACCCCGAACTTCCAGGGCAGGCCGGCCCGCTCGGTATGTTGTGCCAGCCACATGCCGACACGGTTCACATAGCGCTGCGTCTCGGCATCGTTCACCAGCGGTGAAGCACCCAACAATGTAGCCGCCAGGTCGCCCCCCATCTGGATCTCTTCCGGCTCGCCGATATCCCGACTGGCATCGGCGGCTTTCTTGACCGTCTCCACACCCTTCAGCACCTTGTCCAGGTTCAGTTTGCCGAAATCGATCGCAGCAGCGGGCAACGCAGCCGCCAACAACATGGGCAGTATCAGTTTACGCATGGCACCGCTCCTTAACGGTTGTTGTCCGAGCCACTGGGCTTGGGCAGATAGTCGATCTTGCTGCTGGCGAGCTTGCCGGCGCGGGCGAACTTCTCGGCCTCATCAGCCGATGCCGCATAGCTGCCGAGCTTGGCCAACTGCTCCTTGTTGGGCTGTGCGTTGGTAATGTCTTCCTCGGAGAGGCCCTTGACCCCGGTCGTGACTGTCGTACCGGAACTACCGGTCTTGAAGATATTCACCGCCGACAGCAAACCACCGCCGCCACCCTTGGTATCACCCGATCCGGTACGCACGTTGAGCATCTTGACCCAACCGGTCTGCCCGGCCGCCTTGACCTGCATCCAGGCTCCCTGCCGACCGAGAATCTCGAGCGGCGTCTGCGCATTCAGATCCGCCACCTTGCCACCATCAATATACGGCCGCTGCTTGAGTTCGGCAGCCCGGAGCAAGGTCCCGGTCTCCGCCGCCTGCACGAAGCCTGCCAGTACAGCAAACCACAACCAACCCGTCTTCATCGCCACCACTCCCTGTCTGTCTATGCCTTGAGGCTGGGTTCAAACAATCGTACTTCCTGCTCGCGACCCTTGACGTGATGCGAGCCACAGTCGCGGTAGACGAAGGCATCCCCCGCCGCAAGCATGGTGGACTCTGCCACTAGCACCCGCGCGACCCCCTTGGTCTGCCCTTCGATCCGGCTGGCCAGATTGACCGTATCCCCAATCGCAGTGTAGTCCAGTCGATCACTGGAACCGATAAAGCCGACAACCGCAGGGCCGCTGTTGAGGCCGATGCCGATATCGAATTCATCGCCCAGTTCAGTCAGTTCCGCCTTGAAGCGTACCAAAGCCGCCGACATCTCGATCGCCGCCATGATGGCATGCCGCGCATGGTCCGGATCATTCACCGGCGCCCCCCAGAACGCCATGATGGCATCACCGATGAACTTGTCGAGCGTGCCGCCGTGCCGGAAGATGATCTCGACCTGGGTGGAGAAGTAGCGGTTTAACAAGGACACGATGGCTTCCGGCGTCCGTGTTTCGGACAAGGTGGTAAAGCCGCGGATATCGGAGAACAGCACCGTCACCTGCCGGCTTTCGGCATTGATGCCGGTATCGATCTCACCGCGCGCCACCAGGTCTCCCACCACGCGCGGATCCAGAAAGCGCTGGAACATGCCGATCGCTCGCTCGCGCTGCTGCCGCTCTTTCAGATAGGCCAGCAGCGCACCCAACCAGTAGTAAAGCCAGGCACACAGCAGTGGTGCATAGAAGGGCAACCACCAGCCCAGGCCCAGGCCCCACCAGGCCAGGGCCAGCACCAGCACATTGACCCCGGCCAGGCCATAGGCGATCCGGGTCGCAGTAAAGCCTCGATTGAACGCCAGCGTCAGCCCCAGTAATAGCAGCAAGGCCAGCGGCAGCCCTGTCTGCCTGGGTGCTTCGCGCAACCAGTCACCCTGGCGCAGGTTGTCGATGGCGGTCGCCAGGATGTCCACTCCGGGATAGACACTGGACAAGGGCGTTACCCGCAGATCCTGCAATCCCGGCGCGCGGGCGCCAATCACCACGATCTTGCCCTTGAATTCATCTTTGGGCCGGGCCGAGACCTCGCGCTGGCTATCGAGATAGATATCGGCGTAGGCCACATGCGATGGCGCAGGTCGCCAGTTCAGCATCAGCTGCGAAGCCTCGGGCAAAGTCCAGCCAAGGTCGGCAGCCACCCTGGCCGGCAGCGACAGGAAGCGCCAGCCCTGCTGTTCCATGTAGACATGGTAGTGGCGCCCGACCTGGTCACTATCCTCATTGAAGTTGATCAGACCTGCCTTGATCCGCTCCCACTGCGGCAAGGGCAACGCATCCTTGTCGCTGGACGGCGCCTGCAGGGCGGCGGCCGGCACCATCAGCGGTATCCGCGCGCCCGCAACGGCCTGCGGTGTCGGAACGATGCCGAAGGAGCGGGGGAAGCGCTCTATCGGTTGCCCCAGGCCATTCTCATTGAGCGTCTGTGGCAGGTAGACATTGCTGGCCTGGCTCAGTACCTCGATATAGTAGCGATCACTGTCGATGCGGAAGCTATCCACCTCGTTGGTCAGGATGTCCGACACCACCGCCTTCGCCCCCTGGCGGTTCAGGTACTCGATCAGCTCCGCATGCACCGAGCGAGGCCAGGGCCAGCTACCGGCGATTTCATTCATCTCCTCGAGCGAGCGCTGGTCGATATCAACCACCACCACATCGCCCGACGGTGCACGCTGCGCCGCATGCAAACGCAGCAGGATATCGCCGCCGCGCTGGTCCACGATACGGCTGACACCCAGCAGGCCATAGTCCAGCAGCACCAGCAGTACGAACACGGCCAGGGCATGCCACCAGGAAAAGCGACGTAGCGACAAAAGCGAGGGCATGGGGCGCATAGGGAATCCGTGGCTCAGAGCCTTGTTTTTAGCAGTCCGGCCGATTTATCACCAGCGCGCGCGCAAAAAACAAGGGCCGGAGTATCCGGCCCTTGCTGGTACGACTTGGCAGACGTGAGGATACTCACTCGTCCATCAAGGCCGTCGTGTACACCTCTTGCACGTCATCCAGGCTCTCAAGTGCATCCAGCAGCTTCTGCATCTTGATCACATCGTCACCGGATAACGGCGTTTCCGCCTGGGGCCGCATGGTGGCTTCGCCCATCTCGGCCTTGAAGCCCGCCTTTTCCAGCGTTTCCTTGATGGTCACGAAATCGTAAGGTGGCGTGATCACCTCGATCGAACCATCGTCGTTGGTCACCACGTCGTCGGCACCCGCCTCGAGCGCCGCTTCCATCAAGGCATCCTCATCGGTACCCGGCGCAAAGATCAGGTAGCCGCAATGCTTGAACTGGAACGACACGCAACCGTCGGTGCCCATATTGCCACCGTACTTGCTGAAGGCGTGGCGCACATCGGCCACGGTACGGGTCTTGTTGTCGGTCAGGCAGTCAACCATCACCGCCGCACCGCCGATGCCGTAACCCTCATAACGGGTTTCCAGATAATCGACGCCTTCCAGGTTACCGGCACCGCGATCGATGGCGCGCTGGATATTGTCCTTGGGCATGTTCGCACCCAGGGCCTTGTCGACAGCCAGGCGCAAACGCGGGTTGGTGGCGGGATCAGGATCACCCATCTTGGCAGCGACGGTGATTTCCTTGATCAGCCGAGTGAACAGCTGACCACGCTTGGCGTCCTGACGCCCCTTGCGATGTTGAATATTCGCCCACTTGGAATGGCCGGCCATGGTGTAAACCTCTTGCAGAACAAGTCACGGGAAGGCCGGGATTTTAGCACAGGGGCCGCACGCTGCATTTGCTGCCAACCGGCCACTCTTCTACACTCAAGCTATCCCCTACCCAAACCGGAGTCCGCCATGAAGCTTGCCTTTCTTGCTGCTGCCCTGCTCTCCTTCGGCGTCGTCCACGCCGCTGATCCTGCGCCAGCAGCAGATGCCGCTCCCAACAAGCAGCAGAACAAAATGTCTCAATGCAACAAGGACGCCGAAGGCAAGAAGGGTGACGAGCGCAAGAAGTTCATGAGCGAATGCCTCAAGGCCAAGCCGGCTGCAGACGCTTCCGCCAAGCCCACCGACCAGAAGGAAAAGATGAAGTGGTGCAACAAGGAAGCCACCGGCAAGAAGGGTGACGAGCGCAAGGCCTTCATGAGCGAATGCCTCAAGAAGTAGGCCACCCGAAGCGCAGCCCGCAACAGCCCGCTTTGCGGGTTGTTTGCTTATTTGCGGCGACCGCGCGGATGATGGTCGGCGTGCAGCTTGGCCAGCCTCGCCTTGGCCACATGGGTGTAAATCTGGGTGGTCGTGATATCGGCATGCCCTAGCAACAATTGCACCACCCGCAGGTCGGCACCATGGTTGACCAGATGGGTCGCAAAGGCGTGCCGTAATACGTGCGGGCTGAGCCGGTCCGCAGCGATTCCCGCTCGCAAGGCGTACTGCTTGACGATGTACCAGAAGCCCTGCCGCGTCAGCGGTTCACCGTGGGCATTGAGAAACGCCACCGGATGCGCACGCCCGCCCAACAGCACCGGCCGGCCCTCCGCCAGGTAGCGCCGGAATGCCGCCTGGGCCGGCTGCCCCATGGGCACCAGCCGGGTCTTGTCACCCTTTCCGTGCTCGATGCGTATCGACCCTTCGTTGAGATTCATGGCCGCCAGGTGCAGGCTGACCAGCTCCGACACCCGCAAGCCTGAGGCGTACATCAGTTCCAGCATGGCAAGATCACGCATCCCCAGTACAGTATCCTGCTCCGGCGCATTCAGCACCGCCTCCACCTCCGCCTCAGATAGGGTCTTCGGCAGAGGTCGCACCAGATGCGGCCCTTCCAGGTCCGCACTCGGATCGCGGTCTATCAATTCCAGCGAGAGCCAATGGCGATAGTAGCTGCGCAGCGCCGACAGCAGCCGGGCGCGCGAAGCAGCATTCTTGCCGCGCGCCATGGCCGGCAGCTTGCGCTTCTCAGCCTCGGCCAGGGACTTGCTGGCCTCATAGGCCGTTGCCAGTTCCGCAAGGAAATCCCGTATCTGCTCGGCATTGGCACCAAAGCTGTCGAGGCCGCGCCCAGATAGCCAGGACGCCCACTGACGCAGATCGCGTCGATAGCTGTCGGCAGTGTGTGGCGACCAGCCCTCCGCCAGCCAGGCTGCATCGACATAGCTGTCGATGCGGGTTTCATCGGTATCGGAATGCTTGGACATGGCCGGCATTATGGGCAAGAAAAAACGCGGCTGTCTTGCGACAGCCGCGTTTCGAGTACAGCAAAAGCAGCCTGCTTATTCGGCAGCAGCAACAGCGGCAACCTTGCGGGCCGGCAGCTTTTCCTTGATACGTGCGGACTTGCCCGAACGATCGCGCAGGTAGTACAGCTTGGCGCGACGCACATCGCCACGACGCTTCACTTCGATGGAAGCAACCAGCGGCGAGTAGGTTTGGAAAGTACGCTCAACGCCTTCGCCCGAAGAAATCTTGCGGACGATGAAAGCGCTGTTCAGACCGCGGTTACGCTTGGCGATCACGACGCCTTCGTAAGCCTGCAGACGTTCACGGGTACCTTCCTTCACCTTCACCTGCACGATGACGGTGTCACCGGGGGCGAATTCGGGGATGGTCTTGCCCAGGCGGGCAATTTCTTCTTGTTCCAGCTTAGCGATGAGATTCATCGTCATTACTCCGATTGTGAAGCTTGTTCCTTCTGGAACTCTGCCAGAAGCCGAGCTTCCTCTTTTGTCAGCTGGCGCTCTTGCAGCAACTCCGGTCTGCGCAACCAGGTGCGCCCCAGGGACTGCTTCAAACGCCAACGCCTGATCGCCGCATGGTTACCCGAAAGCAGAACTTCCGGAACGGCCATGCCGCGATATTCCTCGGGACGGGTGTAGTGCGGACAATCCAGCAACCCATCCACGAAACTGTCTTCCTGCGCCGAGGCCGCGTCGTTCAACACGCCCGGCAACTGCCGTACCAGCGAATCGATCAGCACCATGGCCGGCAATTCACCGCCCGACAGCACATAGTCGCCAATGGAGATTTCCTCATCCACCTGGCGCTCGATCACCCGCTCGTCGATGCCCTCGTAGCGCCCCGCCAGTACGATCAGGCCGGGCTCAAGGAGCAAGCGCATCACCGTTTCATGCGTCAAGGGCGCACCCTGCGGCGACATATAAACCACGCGCGAACGCACAACGCCGGCGGCAGCTTGTGCAGCCCTGGCCCCATCAATCGCGGCTTCCAGCGGTTCCGGCAACATCACCATGCCCGGACCACCCCCATAGGGCCGATCGTCGACACGGCGGTAGTTACCGGTGCTGTAATCGCGCGGGTTCCAGCACTGCAGGCTGAAAATAGCCTGCTCGCTTGCTCGCTGCGTCACGCCATGTTCGGATATCGCCTCGAACATGGCGGGAAAAATCGTGACGACGTCAAAACGCACGTCAGTAGTCCAGGCCCCAATCGACCTTGATCACGCGGGCCGATTGATCGACCTCGACAATCACCGCGCCGACAAAAGGCAGCAGGCGCTCGGTCTGACCATCCTTGACCACCAGCACATCGTTCGCGCCAGTGCTCAAGAGACTGTCCACCACGCCCAGCGACTCGCCCTGCAAGTTGACCACCGCCAGACCGATCAGATCGGCCCAGTAGTACTCACCCTCATCAGCGTCCGGCATTTGTGATCGGGGCACGGCTATCGTCATGCCCTTCATGGCAAAGGCCACATCGCGGTCATCGATCCCGGCCAGCCGGACGTTCAATGCCTTGGGCTGGCTTTGCGATTCTTCAACCTTGTAGGCGCGCCAGTCACCATTACGACCCAACCACCAGGTATCGTAATCGAGCAAGCTATCGGCGTACTGGGTATCGGCAACCACCTTGACCCAGCCACGTATGCCAAACGCGCCTGCGACAAAACCCATCGGCACCAAGTCAGCCGGCGTAGCGGCCTGCGATGCAGCGATGGGTTGTCGGCTCGCCGATGTCATATCGGCGCTTGCAGCTTTCGGCACTTAAGCCGGCAGACGCTTGACCAGCTTCTTGACGCTGTCGGCCAGTTGCGCGCCAGTGCCAATCCAGTGGTTCAGACGGTCAGCAGCAATGCGCAGACCTTCCTCGCCATCCTTGGCTACCGGGTTGTAAAAGCCGAGGCGTTCGATGAAGCGACCGTCGCGGCGGCAGCGCTTGTCGGCCACAACCACGTGGAAGAACGGACGATCTTTGGCGCCACCACGGGCAAGACGAATCACAACCATTATGTTGTTCCTAAAAATCTAGTTAGGCGGAGAAAGCCGAGCATTCTACAGCCCAAGCTCAACCATGAGCAAGAACTTCTTGCAACTCAAGCAATTAGCGTTGATGCGCGGCCCGATTACATGCCCGGCATCATGCCTTTCATGCCCTTCATCAGCTTGAACATGTTCTTGCCTGAGAACTGCTTCATCATCTTCTGCATGTCCTCAAACTGCTTCAGCAGGCGGTTCACCTCCTGCACGCTGACGCCGGAGCCCGCCGCAATGCGGCGCTTGCGGCTGGCCTTCAGCAATTCCGGCTTGCGCCGTTCCAGCGGCGTCATGGCGTTGATGATGCCCTCCACCCTACGCATTGCCTTGTCCGCCTCCGGCCCCTGCATGGCCTGGCTCATCTGGCCCATGCCCGGCAGCTTGTCGATCAGGCCGGCCATGCCGCCCATCTTCTTCATCTGCTGGATCTGCGCCTTGAAATCCTCCAGGTCGAAGCCTTTGCCGCTCTTCATCTTCTTGGCAAGCTTTTCGGCCTCTTCAACGTCGACCGTCTGCTGCACCTGCTCGATCAGGCTCAATACATCGCCCATGCCCAGGATGCGCGACGCCATCCGCTCCGGATGGAATGGCTCCAGCCCGCCGACCTTTTCACCCACACCGACAAACTTGATCGGCTTGCCGGTCACATGACGGACCGACAAGGCCGCGCCGCCCCGCGCATCGCCGTCGAGCTTGGTCAGGATCACCCCGGTCAGCGGCAGCGCCTCGCCAAACGCCTTGGCGGTATTGACCGCATCCTGCCCCTGCATGGCATCCACCACGAACAGGGTCTCGATCGGGTTCAAAGCCGCATGCAGCTGCTTGATCTCGATCATCATGGCCTCATCGATCGCCAGGCGGCCGGCGGTATCGACGATCAATACATCAAAGAAATGCCGCTTGGCATGATCCAGCGCCGCCCGGGCAATCTCCACCGGCGCCTGCTTGGGGTCGGACGGAAACCATTCGACGCCGACCTGTGCCGCCAGCAACTTCAACTGCTCGATGGCCGCGGGACGATAGACGTCGGCCGACACTACCAGCACCTTCTTCTTGGATTCTTCCTTGAGCCGCTTGGCCAGCTTGCCGCTGGTCGTGGTCTTGCCCGCGCCCTGCAGGCCCGCCATCAGCACCACGGCCGGCGGCACCGCCGCGAGATTCAGCGCGTCGTTGTGGTCGCCCATGAGCTTCTTCAGCTCCTCGTGCACCACACCGATCACGGCCTGGCCCGGCGTGAGGCTGCCCATCACCTCCTGGCCCAGCGCCCGTTGCTTGACCTCGGCGACAAAGGTTTTGACCACCGGCAAGGCCACATCGGCCTCCAGCAAGGCCATACGCACCTCGCGCATGGCATCGGAGATATTGTCCTCGGTCAGGCGCGCATGACCTCGCAAGGTCTTGACGACGGAAGACAGGCGGCTTTGCAGGTTGTCAAACATGGGAGCAATTCTCAATCAGCGCCACGCGGCGCTCTGTTAAACTCGAACGCGTAAGTTTACCCGACTTGCTTGCGCTTCTCTCATGCTCATACCTCATCCCTTGCTATATACCCTCGTCTGGTTCGGTTACGTCGGCCTCGCCGCCTGGCTTTTGGCCGGTCGCAGCCAGCCTGCGCCCGCCCTGCCGCAACGACAAAAGCTCGAGCACGCACTGCTCGGCGCCTTGCTGCTCGTCCATGCGCCGCTGGCATTTTTGCCCCTGGCCGGACCACTGCCCCACTTTGGCGCGCGCGAGGCCCTGAGCCTGCTGACCTGGGTCGCGGTACTGATCTATTGGACCGCCGCGTTCCTGATCCGACTCGAAGGCCTGCAGACCATCCTGCTGCCGGTCGCCACACTCAGCCTCGGCGCCAGCTTGCTGCTGCCTGCCGGCCACGCCACCCCCTGGCTCAGCGCCCCGCTGATGCAGGCGCACTTCGCCATTGCCATGCTCGCTTACGGTTTTCTTGCCGTCGCCGCCGGCCTCGCCGTACTGATGCGACTGGCCGACCGCGCGCTGCATACGCCCGCCAACAGCCTGCTCAGGCAATTACCACCGCTGCTGGCACTGGAAAGACTACTATTTGCCACGCTGGCCTTGGGCTTCAGCCTGCTGACCGCCACACTGGCAACCGGCGCCGTCTTTGCCGAAGAGTTGTTCGGCAAGCCCATGACGCTGAACCACAAGGTCATCTTCTCGCTGGCGGCGTGGCTGGTCTTCGCCATCCTGCTGTGGGGCCGCAGGACGCGCGGCTGGCGCGGCCGCCTTGCAGTCAACTGGACATTGGCCGGTTTTGGCCTGCTGCTGCTGGCCTATGTCGGCAGCCGCTTTGTTCTCGACACCCTGCTGCATCGCTGATGCAGTTTCACCACACATCTCTCATGACAATGTATTAAACTGGCGCCCTGGCTCAATTGCAGCCTTGCCTCAGCCTGCATCACGCCGATCACCGCGGCAGCCGAGGCAGAAATCCGGTGCGCCACCCGCAAAACCAAGCGGGACAAGGGTTTCCAGCTTTACAGGCGAACTTGACAAAGGCATTATTTATGCCAGCCTCTAATATACGACGCAATTAGCGTCGCCTTTGCAAGGACGTCATTACCCATGGCGCAAGCCCCTACCCCTTTGTCCGGCCTTGCCCGCATCCTTGTACAGCAGGGCCATTTGCAGGCCAGTGAAGCCGAAACCATCCAAGCCCAGGCACAGAGCACACATGTCGGCTTTGTGCAGGCGCTGGTTGCCAGCAAGAAGCTGACGGCGCTTCGCGTTGCGGAACTCGCGGCGGGCACCTTCGGCTATCCCCTGCTCGATCTGGCGCAGCTCGACTCTGCCTATATCCCCGCCGGCGTCCTCGACGCCAAGCTGATGCAAAGCCGGCGCATTGCACCGCTCTACAAGCGCGGCACCAAGCTATTTGTCGCGATCTCCGACCCGACAGAAGTCCAGGCCCTGGAAGACGCCAAGTTCCAGACCGGCACCGTCATCGAACCCATCGTGGTCGAAGACCCCAAGCTGGGCCAACTGATCGAAAAACTGATCGAAGCCAGCGGTGCCAACCTCAAGGATATGGCTCTGGATCAGGACGACCTGAATCTAGGCAGCGGCGAGGAAGCACCGCCGGAGGTTGACAACACCAGTGAGGTCGACGACGCGCCCGTCGTCAAATACATCCAGAAGCTGCTGCTGGACGCCATCAACGGCGGCGCCTCCGATATCCACTTTGAACCCTACGAAAAATTCTATCGGGTCCGCTATCGCATCGACGGTGTGCTGCGCGAGATTGCCCAGCCACCGCTGGCGATCAAGGAAAAGATCTCCTCGCGTATCAAGGTGATCTCCAAGCTCGACATCTCGGAAAAGCGCATCCCGCAGGATGGCCGGATGAAGCTGGTCCTGTCCAAGAGCCGTGCAATCGACTTCCGGGTCTCGACCCTGCCGACCCTGTTCGGCGAGAAGATCTGTATGCGGATTCTGGACCCCAGCTCCGCCACCCTGGGTATCGACGCCCTGGGCTATGAGCCAGACCAGAAAGCGGCCCTGCTTGAAGCCGTCCATCGCCCTTACGGCATGGTGCTCGTGACGGGCCCGACCGGCTCCGGCAAGACGGTGTCGCTCTATACCTGTCTCAATATCCTGAACGAGCCCGGCATCAATATCTCGACCGCAGAAGACCCGGCCGAAATCAACCTGCCCGGCATCAACCAGGTCAACGTTAATGACAAGGCCGGCCTGACCTTCTCCGCCGCGCTGAAGTCCTTTCTGCGTCAAGATCCCGACATCATCATGGTCGGTGAAATCCGGGACCTGGAAACCGCCGACATCGCAATCAAGGCGGCGCAGACCGGTCACATGGTGTTCTCGACCCTGCACACCAACGATGCCCCGGCAACGCTTTCGCGGATGCTGAACATGGGCATCGCTCCATTCAACATCGCCTCGTCAGTCATCCTGATTACCGGCCAGCGATTGGCGCGCAAGCTTTGTACAGCCTGCAAGAAGCCCATCGAAATCCCGCACGAGGCCCTGCTGCGCGCCGGCTTCAAGGAAGAAGAACTGGATGGTAGCTGGCAGCCCTACGGCCCTGTGGGCTGCGATACCTGCAAAGGTACCGGCTACAAGGGTCGGGTCGGCATCTACCAGGTCATGCCCATCTCCGAGGAAATGCAACGCATCATCATGCAACAGGGCACCTCAATCGATATCGCAGATCAGGCCAAACGCGAAGGCGTGCGTGACCTGCGGCAATCCGGCCTCTTGAAGGTCAAACAGGGTATGACGTCGCTGACTGAAGTCGAAGCCGTCACCAACGAATAAGAATCCAGGAGCACACGCAATGGCGGTGGACAAGAAAGCCCAGGTCAAGGAACTGACGTTCTCCTGGGAGGGCAAGGACAAGACCGGCAAGACCCTGAAGGGTGAGATGCGCGCGGGCGGCGACGCCGTGGTGCGTGCCAACCTGCGGCGTCAGGGCATCATGGTCACCAAGGTCAAGAAGCAGTCCCGTACGATGGGTCGCAAGATCACCGAAAAGGACATTGCCTTCTTTACCCGGCAGATGGCCGTGATGATGAAGTCCGGCGTACCCCTGCTGCAGGCTTTCGACATCGTTGCCAAGGGGCACAGCAATCCCAGCGTCACTCGCCTGCTGCTAGACATCAAGAACGATGTGGAAACCGGCTCCAGCCTGACCCAGGCCTTCCGCAAGCATCCGCTGCAATTTGACCAGCTGTTCTGCAACCTGGTTCAGGCGGGTGAACAGGCCGGTATTCTGGACACGCTGCTGGAGCGGTTGGCGGACTACAAGGAAAAGATCCTGGCCATCAAGGGCAAGATCAAATCCGCCATGTTCTACCCCACCGCCATTATCGTCGCGGCCTTCATCGTGATCACCGTGATCATGATTTTCGTGATCCCGGCCTTCAAGGACCTATTCTCCGGCTTCGGTGCCGATCTGCCCGGGCCAACCCAGCTGGTGATCGATATTTCCGAAATATTCCTGAACTACTGGTGGGCGATCTTCGGCGGCATTGGCGGCACCATTTTTGGCATACTGGAAGCAAAGAAACGCTCGGTCACCTTTCAGGGCTGGATAGACAGAACCGCATTGCGGTTACCTATTTTCGGCGAAGTGCTGCGCAAGTCGACCATTGCCCGCTGGACCCGAACCATGTCCACCATGTTCGCGGCCGGCGTGCCACTGGTAGAAGCGCTGGACTCGGTTGGCGGCGCCTCCGGCAACGTCGTGTATGCCGATGCCACCAAGCGTATCCAGACCGAGGTCAGCACCGGCACCAGCCTCACGGTTGCGATGCAGAACGCCGACGTCTTCCCGCCCATGGTGCTGCAGATGGTCGCCATCGGTGAAGAATCCGGCGCGCTGGACGCCATGCTGGGCAAGATCGCCGACTTCTTCGAGCAGGAAGTTGACGAGGCTGTCGACGCACTGACCAGCCTCATGGAGCCGATGATCATGATGGTGCTCGGCCCCATCATCGGCGGTATCATCATCGCCATGTACCTTCCCATCTTCAAGATGGGCGCGGCGGTCGGCGGTTAAGCGATGTCCCTCTGGCAAGCGCTGGCCCTCTACCCTACCCTGTTTAGCCTTACCGCCCTGCTGCTGGGGTTGTTGATCGGCAGCTTCCTGAACGTGGTCATCCATCGCCTGCCCAGGATGATGGAGGCCGAGTTCCGGCGCGATTGCAGCATGCTGGACCTGCCGGAAGACGCGCCTACGCCGGCGCTGCCCAAGTACAACCTGGTGGTACCGCGCTCGGCCTGCCCCGGATGCGGCAAGCTGATCGCTGGCTACGACAACATCCCGATTGTCTCCTGGCTGCTGCTGCGGGGCCGCTGTCGCCATTGCAAGACCGGCATCTCCATCCGCTACCCTTTGGTCGAACTCGCCACCGGCCTGCTCTCCGCAGGCCTGGCCTGGCATTTCGGCTGGAGCGACGCCGCTATCGGCGCCCTGCTTTTCGGCTGGTTCATGGTGGCGCTGTTTTGGATCGATGCCGATACCTACCTGCTGCCCGACAGCCTGACCCTTCCCTTGCTCTGGCTCGGCCTGCTCTTCAACCTGCAGGGCACCTATGTACCCTTGCAGCAGGCCGTCGTCGGCGCCGTCGCCGGCTATCTCTGCCTCTGGTCGGTCTACTGGCTTTTCAAGCTTGCTACCGGTAAGGAAGGTATGGGTTATGGCGATTTCAAGCTGTTGGCCGCCATCGGCGCCTGGTTGGGCTGGCAGAGCCTGCCCATCGTCGTCCTGCTGTCATCGGTCGTCGGTGCCGTCATCGGGGTCGCCATGATCGTGCTGGCCAAACGCGGCTGGAGCAAACCGCTGCCGTTTGGCCCCTACCTCGCCATTGCCGGGCTGATCACCCTGGTGTGGGGACCACAGCTGCAGCAAATGCTCTGGGGTGTACCCCGTTAAGCCATGCGTGTCGTCGGCCTGACTGGGGGCATAGGCTCCGGCAAATCCACCGTGGCCACCGCATTCCAGGCTCTCGGCGTACCCTTGGTCGATACCGACGCCATCGCGCATGCGCTGAGCCAGCCCGGCCAGCCCGGCGCGGCTGCCGTCGCCGCGCTGTTTGGCCAGGATTTCCTTACCGAGGAAGGCGCCATCGACCGCCCCCGCCTGCGCGGCAAGATATTTGGCGACGCGGAGGCCAAGCGCAAGCTCGAAGCAGCCCTGCATCCGCTGATACGGCTTGGCGTGCAAGCGGCGCTGGCCGCAATCCCGCCGCAGACCACCTACTGCCTGCTGGCGGTCCCACTGCTGTTCGAAACTGGCGCCTATCAGGACATCATCGACCAGGCCTGGGTCGTCGACTGCGCCGAAGCCACCCAGATCGCCCGCGTCATGTCGCGCAGCCAGCTCACCGAAGCAGAAGTTCGGGCCATAATGGCCAATCAGGTCGATCGGATGACGCGTTTGTCGCACGCCGATGCCGTCATCGAAAACGAGGGTGATTTGCTGCAACTCACGGAAAGAGTTAAGGAATTACATCGGAAGTACATGCAAGCGTCTGAATCGGAACAAAATTTAGGCTAATGAATTTGTCAAAACTGCCTGAATCTTGCACAATCGACCGCTAATACAGCGCAAGCAGCAACCCACACAACGTGATCAGCTACGAATTCCCCGTCAACGAACGCATCCGCACCCTCCTGCGGCTGGAGGATCTGTACGATCGCGCCTCGTTCTTTGCCGGTCGTGAACACGCGCTGGAACATCACGCCGCGCTGCTCTGCCTTTTCGAAATCATGGAAGTCGCCGGCCGTGCCGATCTGAAGTCCGATCTGCTGCAGGAACTCGAACGGCAGCGCCAGACACTGGAAACCCTGCGCGACAACCCGCAGATTTCCGAGGAAGCGCTCGATATGGTCCTTGCCGATATCGAGCATACGCACGGTCGCCTGCTTGAGCCGACCGGCAAGTTCGCCCAGCACCTGCGCGAGAACGAATGGCTGATGGCTATCAAGCAGCGCTCGGGCATCCCCGGCGGCGTCTGCGAGTTTGACCTGCCCTCTTACCACTACTGGCAACAGCGGCCGGTGCAGGAGCGCCAGCACGACCTCAACGGTTGGCTAGGCCCCATGCTACCCATCAAGGACGGCATCGACATCGTCCTGCGCATACTGCGCAACAGCGCCAAGGTCGTCCCGCTCACCGCCCGCAACGGTGCATTCCAGCAGATGTCCGGCGGCAAGCTGGTGCAATTGCTGAAAATCTCCCTGGCGGCCGACCTGCCTTATGTACCCGAGCTGTCTGCCAACAAGTACGCCATCAACGTTCGCTTCGTTTCCCCTGCCGCCGGCTCTGACCGTCCGCGGCAATGTGAACACGATATCGAATTCGTCCTCGCCTTCTGCAATCTCTGATGTCCTCCACCCCTAAACAAGTTGCCTGCCCCACCTGCGGCACGCTCAGCCTTTGGACTCCCGAGCTACGCTGGCGTCCATTCTGCTCCGAGCGCTGCAAGCTGATCGACCTCGGGCTGTGGGCCACCGAGCAGTTCCGCGTACCGGGCGACCCGGCCCCCGAAGACAATCTGCCGCCGCACGCGTCCGATTCATAAATCCTTCACCAAACAGTCACTTCGCAGTCACCGCAGCGCTCTAACTTCCCTCCTGACATGTACCCAATGCTCAGGAGGCCAGACGCCATGCTGCACCCCGATAGCCAGACCAGCCAGACCCAGAAGCGCAAGCTGAGTGTGTCGCTCGCCAGCAGCGAAGCCGACATTCGTGCTGCCCAGGCGCTGCGTTACAAGGTATTCGGCGAAGAAATGGGCGCCCGTCTCAACTGCCGGGAACCCGGCCTGGATGTCGACCTGTTCGATAGCTGGTGTGATCACCTGCTGGTGCGTGACGAGCAGAGCGGCGAAGTTGTCGGCACCTACCGAATCCTGCCGCCCTCGCAAGCACGTGAACTCGGCAGCTACTACTCCGAGACCGAATTCGACCTGACCCGCCTGCAGCATATCCGCAGCAGCATGGTCGAAGTCGGCCGCTCCTGCGTGCATCCCGACTACCGCAATGGCGGCACCATCACCCTGCTATGGGCCGGCCTTGCCGACTACATGACCCGCAATCGCTATGAATACCTGGTCGGCTGTGCCAGTATCAGCATGGCGGACGGTGGCCACATGGCTGCCAGCATCTTCCAGCAGATCAGCCAGACCGCCATGTCCCCTGTCGAATGGCGCGTGGCGCCCCGCTGCGCCCTGCCGCTGGACGCGCTGGACAAGACCCTCGATGTCGAGCTCCCTCCGCTGCTGAAGGGCTATCTGCGCCTCGGTGCCTACGTCTGCGGCGACCCCGCATGGGATCCTGACTTCAACACCGCCGACGTCCTGATCCTCATGCCCCTCAGCCGCATGAACAAGCGCTACCTGCGCCACTTCCTGCAAAGCGAATAAGCGATCCAGCCGTTACGCTCATATCCCCAGGCCGCCTCGGCGCCTGTTATGGCTATATCCGCCACAAGTTCGGGAAATAGTTCATAACAGGCGCGCACGACGCTACACTGCGGCCTGCCGCCATGAAAACATCTCGCCTTAGCCAAGCGTGGCGCTTCGCCCGCCTGTTCAATCATCTGCTGCTCGGCCTGCTCGAAGCAGCCTGTTTCTATACCAGGCGCAGCCCGGCAGAACGTGCCCATACCATCGAGCGCTGGTCCAGGCAGCTCTGCGTCATCCTCGGTGTCGAAGTCAGTCTGCAAGGCCAGCCGCCGGGCTTCCTCCCCACCAACACCATGCTGGTCGCCAACCACACCTCCTGGTTGGATATCTTCGTCATGAACGCCGGCACCGTCTCGCGCTTCGTCGCCAAGGCCGAGGTCCGCAGCTGGCCGCTACTCGGCTGGCTGTGCCAGCGCACCGGTACCCTCTTCGTTACCCGGGAGCGGCGACACGATACCCGGCGGGTCAACAACGAGATCACCAGCGCACTCGCCCAGGGCGACTGCATCGCCGTATTTCCCGAAGGTGGCACCACCGACGGTTTCGACGTCGCCACCTTCAACGCCTCCCTGCTGCAGCCTGCCATCGACGCAGGTGCCCAGATCATCCCGGTTGCACTGTGCTACTACAATCGCCACGGAGAGCGCAGCAAGGCAGCCTGCTACGTAGGCGAAATGAGCCTACTGGAATCCATGCTCACGCTACTGGCCGAGCCCGGCCTGCGCGCCGAATTAACCTACTTCCCGCCCATTGCCACCAGCGGCGGCAATCGACGTGACCTGGCACGGCAGGCGCAGACCCTCATACGGGCGACGGTTCATCATGAGGCCCCGGCGCCTACTCTATACTCCGCGGCTGCCGTGATGGCACCTGAGATACCCGACCATCATCAAGCCTGATCGCCGTCAGGCTGCCACCCCATACGCAACCGGTATCCAGCGCAATTACGTCAGGCCTCACCAGCAAACCCAGCGCAGACCAATGACCACAGACGACGGTCACGTCGCGGCTGAGCCGCCCCGGCGCATCGAACCATGCAGAGAGGCCCGCCGGCGCATCCGCCAACTCGCCCTTGAACTCGAAATCCAGCCCACCGGCTGAATCCAGCAGACGCATACGGGTGCAGGCGTTGACGATCAGCCGCAGACGATCAAACCCCTGTAAGCCCTCTTCCCAGCGCGAGGGCTGGTTACCATACATCGCTGCCAGGAAGTCCTGATAGGTCGGCCCTCGCAACTGCTGTCGCACCTCCTCGGAAAGCGTCAGCGCCTGCTCAGCCGTCCACGCAGGCAGCAGCCCGGCATGGACGAACAGGAAGCCCCCCTCTCGCCGCACCAGCGGCTGCTCGCGCAGCCAGTCCAGCAAGGTCGCCGCATCGTCGGCCCGCAGTATCTCCTGCAAGGTATCGCGCCCCTTGCTGCGCGCCAGGCCCGCCTGCACCGCCAGCAGATGCAGGTCATGATTACCAAGCACAACGCGCACCGATGCCTGGTGCGCATGCACCCAGCGCAGTACCGCCAGCGACTCCGGCCCCCGGTTCACCAAGTCACCGACGAGATAGAGCCTGTCCCGGCCATGATCGAACCCGACCTGCTCCAGCAAGGACAGCAACTCCTGCAGGCAACCCTGCAGATCGCCGACGGCGTAGGTAGACATAGCGTGCTTTCGTAGGCAAATGGCGCGATTATAGCCAGCAGCGCAGCCCAAACAGGGCCATGGAGCACCTGGACAGGCAAACCTGGTCAACAGACTCTAGACTGCAGCGAGGAGACCGCCATGATAGAACACCCGCTCGCCAACCAGGAGGCCTGGATCCGCCTCTTCGAGGCAAGCCCCATACCCATCCTCGCCCACACCCGTGAGGCCCTGCAGGCACTCGCCGCCAAGGGTGACGACGCCAGCGTAATGGAACTGGCCAGCATCGTGCGGCACGACGCCCTGCTTGCGCTACAGGTATTGCGTTACCTGCAGCAACACCGCTCTGCGCATCAGCTGACCGACGTCACAACCGTGGACCGCGTGATCCTGATGCTGGGCGTCGATCCCCTGCTCAAGGCCTTCAGCCACAGCGAGACGGTAGAAGAGCTGCTGCAGGGCCATCCCCACGCCCTGGACGCCGTGCATTCGGTGCTGGGCCGTGCCTACCACGCGGCCCTGGTGGCCAACGTCTGGGCGGACTACCGGCACGATATCGACGGCACTGAAGTCCAGACCGCCGCGCTGCTGCGAGACATCGCCGAAGTGCTGGTCGGATGCTTCGCCCCAAAGCTGATCCTGCGCATCCGTGCCATGCAACAGCTGGACCGGCGGCTGCGCAGCCAGGTTGCCCAGAAAGCCGTACTGGGCTTTCCCTTCATCGACCTGCAGCTCATGCTGATCGAGCAATGGAAGCTGCCGCCCATCCTCAAGATGCTGATGGACGAGCACCACGCCGAACACCCCCGCGTCCGCACCGTCGCCACCGCCGTCGCCTATGCCCGCCACGCCGCCACCAGCTGGGAAGACGCCGCCCTGCCGGACGATTACCAGGCAGCGTCGGAAATCACTGGCCTGGGTTACGACAAGGCGCGCTACATCAGCCTCGAAGCCAGCCGCAAGGCACAGGAAGCCTGGGCCTGGTACGGCGACAAAATACCACCCCCACCCCCACCGTTCGAGCTTGATGACGGCAGCCAGGCCTAGAACGCAAAAAAGCCAACCTCGCGGTTGGCTTTTCTGTGTCTGGCAAGCGCTGATTAAGCCGCTTCCACAACCTCTGCCACATCAGGACGGTCAACCAGTTCGACCAATGCCATAGGAGCATTGTCGCCCTTGCGGAAGCCGTTCTTCAGAATACGCAGATAGCCGCCGTTACGGTTCTTGTAACGTGGGCCCAGCACATCGAACAACTTGAGCGTCAGCTCACGATCGCGAGTGCGGTCGAAAGCCAAGCGCAGGTTAGCGACGGAGCGCTCCTGCTTGCCCAGGGTGATCAGCGGCTCAGCCACGCGACGCAGTTCCTTTGCCTTCGGCAGCGTCGTCTGGATGACTTCGTGCTTCAGCAGTGCGTTGGCCAGGTTGCGCAGCATCGCCAGACGATGGCTCGTCGTGCGATTCAGTTTGCGGTTACTTTGACGGTGACGCATGGTGTTTATCCCTTGTCTTTCCAGCCTGGATTAAGGCTTTTCCAGGCCGACCGGCGGCCAGTTTTCCAGCTT
Organism: Chitinimonas naiadis; assembly: GCF_054780835.1. Lineage (NCBI taxonomy): Bacteria > Pseudomonadati > Pseudomonadota > Betaproteobacteria > Neisseriales > Chitinibacteraceae > Chitinimonas > Chitinimonas naiadis. Next base: position 315,584 of record NZ_BAAGVO010000009.1, read on the forward strand.
CATGCCGAGCGTCAGACCCTTGGAGGCCAGCACTTCCTTGATCTCATTCAAGGACTTGCGACCCAGGTTCGGAGTCTTCAGCAATTCGGTTTCGGTACGCTGGATCAGGTCGCCGATGTAATAGATGTTTTCAGCCTTCAGGCAGTTCGCCGAACGTACGGTCAGCTCAAGATCGTCAACCGGACGGAGCAGGATCGGATCGACCTGCGGCGCGCGAGGCGCTTCAGGTTCGACTTCGGTGCTCTTGAGGTCAGCGAACACAGCCAGTTGCTCGACCAAGACGCGGGCAGCAAAACGCACCGCCTCTTCAGGATCGATCGCACCGTTGGTCTCGATGTCCATAACCAGCTTGTCGAGGTCGGTACGCTGTTCAACGCGAGCGCTTTCAACAGCATAGCTGACGCGACGGATCGGGCTGAACGAGGCATCCAACAGGATGGAACCGATGTTACGGCCCTCTTCCTTGTCCACACGAACCACGGCCGGTTGATACCCACGACCCTTCTCAACCTTGATCTCCATAGCGAGCTTGCCGCCAGAAGACAGGTTGGCGATCACGTGATCCGGGTTAACGATCTCGACGTCGTGCGGGACTTCGATATCGCTGGCCTTGACAACGCCTTCGCCATCTTTCTTGAGGGTCAGCAGTGCTTCGCCTCGACCATGCAACTTGAGGACCACGCCCTTGAGGTTCAGCAAGATATCAACGACATCTTCCTGGACACCGTCCAGCGCGGAGTACTCGTGGAGCACGCCCTCGATCTTAACTTCGGTCGGAGCATAGCCAGGCATCGACGACAACAGGATGCGACGCAATGCATTGCCGAGCGTATGGCCATAACCACGCTCAAACGGCTCCATCACGACACGCGCCTGGGTAGACGACGACGCCTGCACATCAATGATGCGCGGCTTCAGCAAGTCATTCGCGTTGCTTTGCATAAACAATCAATCCCTTTATCGAAACGAGCGGCGAACCGGACTAGCCGGTTCGTCTGCTTAAGGCCCAATTACTTCGAGTAGAACTCGACAACGAGCTGCTCGTTGATGTCGCTGGACAGGTCGCTGCGTTCTGGAGCGCTCTTGTAAACGCCTTCCATCTTCTTGCCATCGACACTGACCCAGCCCGGGAAACCGATTTGTTCAGCCAGCGCGAGCGCTTCCTGAATACGAACCTGCTTCTTGGACTTGTCGCGCACAGCCACGACGTCACCGGCCTTGACCTGGTAAGACGCAATGTTCACAACGACGCCATTGACCGTGATCGACTTGTGGCTGACCAGCTGACGAGCTTCCGAGCGGGTCGAGCCGAAGCCCATACGATAAACGACGTTGTCCAGGCGTGCTTCCAGGATCTTCAACAGGTTTTCACCGGTCGAGCCCTTGCGGCGAGCAGCCTCTTCAAAGTAACGGCGGAACTGACGCTCCAGAACGCCGTAAATACGGCGGATCTTTTGCTTTTCCCGCAGTTGTATGCCAAAGCCGGACAGACGGGGCTGCTTAGCACCGTGTTGACCAGGCTTACTATCCAGCTTGCACTTGGTGTCCAGAGCGCGACGAGCGCTCTTGAGGAACAGATCAGTGCCTTCGCGGCGCGAAAGTTTACATTTCGGTCCGATATAACGTGCCATCTCGGGTCTCCGGAATTAGATACGACGCTTTTTCGGCGGACGACAGCCGTTGTGCGGTACGGGGGTAACGTCGGAAATGCTGGTAATCTTGAAACCCAGCGCATTCAACGCACGCACAGCGGAGTCACGGCCGGGGCCGGGTCCCTTGATGCGGACTTCGAGGTTCTTGACACCATATTCCTGGGCAACTTTACCAGCATGCTCCGCAGCTACCTGAGCCGCGAATGGTGTACTTTTCCGAGAGCCTTTAAAACCAGCACCGCCCGAGGTAGCCCAGGAGAGAGCATTCCCTTGACGATCAGTGATGGTCACGATCGTATTGTTGAAAGAAGCGTGCACGTGCACGATGCCTTCAGATACGACCTTTTTGACTTTCTTACGTACACGCACTGTGTTTGCTTTAGCCATTGCTATTCCTTAAGTGCTTACTTCTTCCCTGCGATCGACTTACGCGGGCCCTTACGGGTACGCGCGTTCGTGCGGGTGCGCTGACCACGCGCGGGCAAGCCCTTGCGATGGCGCAGACCACGGTAACAACCGAGGTCCATCAGACGCTTGATGTTCATCGTAATCTCACGGCGAAGATCGCCTTCAACCGTGAACTTGCCGACTTCTTCGCGCAGCTTGTCCATCTCTGCGTCCGTCAGATCCTTGATCTTGCGATCAGTAGGAACGGCGGCGATAGCACAGATAGCCTTGGCGCGAGTCTGTCCGATCCCGTAAATGGCCTGAAGGCCAATGACGGTATGCTGATGATTGGGAATGTTTACCCCAGCAATACGGGCCATGATTCTCGTTACCCCAGATGTAAAAAGTTGCGGATTCTAGCACTAAGGCTAGCCGACGACAACTGATCGCGGCTTAGCCTTGACGTTGCTTGTGCCGCGGATCCGTGCAGATCACACGCACAACGCGGTTGCGGCGGATGATTTTGCAGTTACGGCAGATTTTTTTGACCGAAGCTTGAACTCGCATCGCTCTTTCCTTTCAATGAAAAACCGCTCTATTTCGCGCGGAAGACGATTCGGGCACGGGACAAATCGTAAGGGGTTAGCTCAACTGTCACCTTATCGCCAGGCAGTATGCGGATGTAGTGCATCCGCATCTTCCCGGAAATATGGCCCAGAACCACGTGCCCATTTTCCAACTTCACGCGAAAAGTCGCGTTGGGAAGGTTCTCAAGAACCTCCCCCTGCATCTGAATTACGTCTTCTTTCGACATGACGAGTTCGGATTATCTAGATGGTTAGTCCAGTGCTCTTCAACCAGCCTTGAAGTTCGCCTTCTTCAGCAAACTTTCGTACTGGTGGGACAGCAAGTAGGACTGAACCTGCGCCATGAAATCCATGGTCACCACGACAACGATCAGGAGCGACGTACCACCAAAGTAGAACGGAAGGTTCCACTGCAGCAGCAAGAATTCCGGAATCAGACAAACCGTCGTGATGTAGATCGCACCGATCAACGTCAAACGCAGAATGACTCGTTCAATATACTTTGCAGTTTGTTCACCAGGGCGGATGCCAGGAATGAACGCGCCACTCTTCTTCAGGTTATCTGCCGTTTCCTTGGGGTTGAAAACCAAGGCCGTGTAGAAATAGCAGAAGAAGATAATTGCAGCTGCGTAAAGCAGCACATACAAAGGCTGGCCGGGGTGCAGCATGTCGCCCACGCGCTTGAGCCAGGAGAACGATTCCGAATTACCCGTCCACGACAGTACCGTGGCAGGGAACAGAATGATGCTCGAAGCAAAAATCGGCGGAATGACACCAGCCATATTCAACTTCAGCGGCAAGTGCGTACTCTGGCCCTGCATTACGCGATTGCCAACCTGGCGCTTCGCATAATTGACCAAGACCTTGCGTTGACCGCGTTCAACGAACACGACGCCCGCAATGATCAGTACCACACCAGCTGCCAGAGCAAGCACCAGCAGAATGGGCAAAGCACCTTGGCTAGTTAGCTCAAGGGTCTTGCCGATCGAAGCCGGAATACCTGCAGCGATGCCCGAGAAAATCAGGATCGAAATACCATTGCCCAGGCCACGCTCGGTGATCTGCTCACCAAGCCACATCAGGAACATCGTCCCGGTAACCAGGGTAACGACGGTAGTGAAGTAGAACTCCACCTGACCGGTCATTACCAAGTTAGGCGTGCGGTACAACATCACGGCGATACCAAAACTCTGGAACGTCGCCAGTATCACCGTCGCATAGCGGGTGTACTGCGTGATCTTGCGCCGACCTGCCTCACCTTCCTTCTTCAGCTCCTTCAGTGCCGGAAGCACCTCGGAAGCCAGCTGCAGGATGATGGAGGACGAGATGTACGGCATGATGCCGATGGCAAACACAGTAAATCGCGACAACGCACCGCCGGAGAACATGTTGAACATGTTCAGGAGGCCCGCCCCGCTCTTCGTGGTATCGAAGAGATGGGCGAGCTCCACCGGGTTGATACCCGGCACCGGGATATGCGCGCCAATGCGATAAACGATCAAGGCACCAATCAGGAACCAGATACGCTTTTTCAGATCCGCAAACTTGCTTGCGGTACTGGCCATCGCGGGATTTGCCACGTATATCGCCTTATCTCAAGCTTTATTCGGCAATGCTGCCGCCAGCGGCTTCCAGAGCAGCACGAGCACCGGCCGTAGCCAGAACACCGCGCAGCTTGATCGCCTTACCAACTTCACCAGCCAGTATCAGCTTGACGACCTTGGCGCCGTGAGGCACCAGACCGGCTTGCTTCAGGACCAGGATGTCGGCTTCTTCAACCGGCAGACGGCTCAGGTCACCCGTACGCAGCTCAGCCGTCAGACCCTTGGTCAACGACTTGAAGCCACGCTTCGGCAGGCGACGTTGCAGCGGCATTTGACCGCCTTCGAAGCCAACCTTGTGGAAACCACCCGAACGCGACTTCTGACCCTTGTGGCCACGACCGCAGGTCTTGCCCAGGCCAGAACCGATGCCACGGCCAACACGCTTGGAAGCGTGCTTGGCGCCCTCAGCGGGCTTAATCGTATTCAGTTCCATTTAGCTCTCGCTTTTCAGCAGGTAGCTGATCTTGTTGATCATGCCGCGGTTTTCCGGGGTGTCGATCACTTCAACCGATTGGTTGATGCGACGCAGACCCAGGCCACGGGCACACGCCTTGTGTGCTTCGAGGCGGCCGATCAGGCTCTTGACCAGCGTTACTTTGATCTTGGAAGTAGTAGCCATTACGCGTCAGCTCCCAGGATGTCCTCGATCGCCTTGCCACGCTTTGCAGCAACTTCAGCCGGGCTGCGCAGCTTGGACAAAGCGTCCAGGGTAGCGCGCACGAGGTTGTAAGGGTTGGTCGAACCGTGGCACTTGGCCGAAATGTTGGTAACACCCATCACTTCGAACACAGCGCGCATCGGGCCACCGGCCTTGATACCAGCACCTTCGGCGGCGGGCTGCATGAACACGGTGGTTGCACCGTGCTTGCCGACCACTGCGTGTTGTACGGTACCGTTCTTCAAGCTGATCTTCACCAGCTTGCGACGGGCCTCTTCCATTGCCTTCTGCACGGCGACAGGCACTTCCTTGGACTTGCCCTTACCCATGCCGATACGGCCATCACCATCACCAACCACGGTCAGCGCGGCGAAACCCATGATCCGGCCACCCTTCACCACTTTCGTGACGCGGTTGACGCTGATCATCTTCTCCCGCAAGCCGTCGCCGCGATCTTCGATTTCAGACTTAGCCATGATTACTCCTTAGAATTCGAGGCCGGCTTCACGAGCCGCATCGGCCAGGGCCTTGACGCGGCCGTGGTAATGGAAGCCCGAGCGGTCAAAGGCGACGGCGGTTACGCCAGCAGCCTTCGCCTTTTCGGCGATACGCTTACCAACAGCTGCGGCTGCAGCAACGTTGCCACCGTTAGCGATGTCCTTGCGAACTTCGACTTCCAGGGTCGACGCGCTGGCCAGCACCTTGCCACCAGTCTCATCAATAACTTGAGCGTAGATATGGCCGTTGGTGCGATGCACCGACAGGCGCACCACTTTCAAGCCAGCGATACGGGCACGGGTTTTGCGGGCCCTGCGCAAGCGTGTTTCGTTCTTGTCCATGATTTCAGCCTCGATTACTTCTTCTTGGTTTCTTTCAGGACCACCACTTCGTCGCTATAACGAACACCCTTGCCCTTATAAGGCTCAGGCGCGCGGTAAGCGCGAATTTCGGCGGCAACCTGACCAACCTGCTGCTTGTCCACACCCTTCAGGATGATTTCGGTCTGGGACGGGGTCTCAACCTTCACACCGGCCGGCATCTTGTGCGAGACGGGATGGGAGAAACCGAGCGTCAGATTCAGACTTTCACCTTGAGCAGCAGCACGGTAACCCACGCCTACCAGGTTGAGCTTGCGCTCAAAACCCTTCGAGACACCGATTACCATGTTGTTCAGCAGAGCGCGCATCGTGCCGGACATGGCGCGGGAGTGCTTGCTTTCGTCTGCCGCCTTGAAGGTCAGAGCATTGTTCTCGACTGCGATCTCGACTGCGACGTCCAGAGGACGCGAAGCGGTACCGAGCGGGCCCTTAACAACAATCTCGCCACCGGCCATCTTGACTTCAACACCAGACGGCAGGGCGATTGGGTTCTTAGCTACGCGTGACATTGTTCAGCTCCTTACGCCACGAAGCAGAGCAATTCGCCACCGATACCCTGGGCGCGTGCTTTGCGATCGGTCATCACACCCATGGAGGTGGAGACAATGGCGATACCGAGGCCATTCATGACCTTGGGAATGTCGTTTACGCCCTTGTAGATACGCAGACCAGGCTTCGAAACGCGATCAATGCGCTCGATAACCGGACGACCGGCGTAATACTTCAACTCGATATCGAGCTGGGGCTTCTTCTCATCGCCAGTTACGGCGAAGTTTTCGATATAACCTTCATCCTTCAGCACGGCGGCAATAGCCACCTTCAGCTTGGACGAGGGCATCGTTACCGACGGCTTGTCCGCACGCTGAGCGTTGCGGATGCGGGTCAGCATATCGGCGATGGGATCATGCATGCTCATTCGTGATCTCCTTACCAGCTGGCCTTGACGACACCCGGGATCTCACCACGCATGGCGATTTCACGGAGCTTGTTACGGCCAAGGCCGAACTTGCGGAACACACCACGCGGGCGACCGGTAACCGAACAACGGTTACGCAGACGCGTCGGGTTGGCATTACGCGGCAGGGCCTGGAGTTTCAGGCGGGCGGCGAAGCGCTCTTCGTCGCTCAGGTTCTGGTCATTGATGATTGCCAGCAGCTGTTCGCGCTTGGCGGCGAACTTCGCCACCAGCTTTTCGCGCTTGTCTTGACGGTTGATCAAAGCGAGTTTAGCCATGGCAAACCTCAGTTCTTAAACGGGAACTTGAACGCGGCGAGCAGCGCACGGGCTTCTTCGTCGGTCTTCGCGGTGGTGGTAATCGTGATGTTCATACCACGCAGCGCGTCGATCTTGTCGTACTCGATTTCCGGGAAAATGATCTGTTCCTTGACGCCCATGTTGTAGTTACCACGGCCATCAAAGGACTTGCCGGAAACACCGCGGAAGTCGCGAATACGCGGCATGGCGATGGTGACCAGACGATCCAGAAACTCATACATACGATCGCGACGCAGGGTGACCTTGCAGCCAACCGGATAGTTGTCACGGATTTTGAAGCCGGCAATCGACTTCTTGGACAGGGTAACTACTGGCTTCTGACCGGCAATCTTGGTCAGGTCGCCAACAGCGTGTTCCATAACCTTTTTATCGGCTACAGCTTCGCCCACGCCCATGTTGATGGTGATCTTCTCGATCCGCGGCACTTCCATGATCGACTTGTAGCCGAACTTTTCGGTGAGCTGCGGAACGACCGTCTCTTTGTAGAATTCTTGCAAACGAGCCATGTTCTACCCCTTAGCCCCCGACCACTTCGCCGTTCGATTTGAACACGCGAACCTTTTTGCCGTCGTCGAGCAACTTGAAGCCGACACGGTCAGCCTTTTGGGTCGCTTTATTGAAGATGGCCACGTTGGAAACCTGAATCGGCATCGTCTTCTCGATCACGCCGCCAGCAACACCGCGAACCGGATTCGGCTTCTGGTGCTTCTTCGCAACGTTGATACCCTCAACGATAACCTTGTCACCTACCAGGACACGCAGCACGGTGCCGCGCTTGCCCTTGTCTTTACCGGTGATTACGACGACTTCGTCGCCTTTACGAATCTTATTCATGCGCTAACCCCTTACAGCACTTCTGGCGCGAGCGAGACGATCTTCATGAAACGCTCAGTACGCAGTTCACGCGTAACTGGCCCGAAGATGCGGGTCCCGATAGGCTCAAGCTTGTTGTTGAGCAGCACGGCGGCATTGCCATCAAACTTGATGAGCTGACCATCGGCACGACGAACACCCTTGGCGGTGCGAACGACGACGGCGTTGTAGACGTCACCCTTCTTCACGCGACCACGGGGAGCGGCGTCCTTGATAGTCACCTTGATGATGTCACCCACCGAGGCGTAACGACGCTTGGAGCCACCCAGCACCTTGATGCACATAACAGAGCGCGCACCGGTGTTGTCAGCAACATCCAGCATGGATTGCATTTGAATCATTTAAATAAACCTCCAACTTAACCCGTCAATTCCGCCGGCGTACCCGGCAGCGCCGTAGCAAACCACGGCACAACGGCCAGTTTTGGATCCCGATAGGGAGACACTTCCCAAACCATCAAGCAGCAGAACGCTACTTTTCGGCAAGGGATAAACAGCAGGGCATTCTACAAGAAGTAGAATGCCCTGACAAGCAACTAACGTAAGTTTGTGATGTTAAATCACAAATTAAACGTTACGAGCCTTTTCGATAAGACCAGTCACGATCCAAGCTTTGGTCTTGGACAGCGGACGGGTTTCCTCGATCGTCACCACATCACCTTCGCCGTAGGCGTTGGTTTCGTCGTGCGCGTGGTACTTCTTGGACAGACGGATGATCTTGCCGTAGAGCGGGTGCTTCACTTTACGCTCGACCAGCACGGTCACAGTCTTGTCCATCTTGTTGCTAACCACACGGCCGGTCAGCGAACGTTTCAGTTTGGTCTCGGTCATTTACGCCACCTTCTGAGCCAGGATGGTGCGAACACGCGCGATATCGCGGCGAACGCGCTTCAGTTCGCTGGTCTTGGCAAGCTGCTGGGTAGCCAGCTGCATGCGCAGGCCGAACTGGGCCTTCAGGAGCGAGGTGAGCTCGGACTTGAGCTCATCGACCGACTTGTTACGCAATTCAGTCGCTTTCATCTCACTGCCCCACATGTCGGGTTACGAAAGTCGTCGCAATCGGCAACTTGGCGGCGGCCAGACGGAAGGCTTCGCGGGCGAGAGTCTCGTCCACGCCGTCCATCTCGTACAGCACCTTACCAGGCTGGATTTCTGCAACGTAGTATTCCGGGCTACCCTTACCATTACCCATCCGGACTTCAGCGGGCTTGGAAGAGATCGGCTTGTCCGGGAATACACGGATCCACACACGACCGCCACGCTTGATGTGACGGGTCATGGCGCGACGAGCGGCTTCGATCTGACGCGCGGTCAAACGACCACGGCCGATGGCCTTCAGGCCCCACTCACCGAAGCTAACCTTGTTACCGCGGGTAGCAACGCCGGTGTTACGGCCCTTCTGCTGTTTGCGGTACTTGAGTCTAGTTGGCTGCAGCATTTCGTGGCCCCTTTCGCGGCTTGCGTTCGGCTTGTTCCGGCTGAGCGGCAACTTCTTGGCCAGCCTTCACTTCACCCTTGTACACCCACACCTTGATACCGATGATGCCGTAGGTGGTCTTGGCTTCGGACGTCGCGTAATCGATGTCAGCGCGCAGGGTGTGCAGGGGCACACGGCCTTCGCGATACCATTCGGTACGGGCGATTTCGATACCATTCAGACGACCGGACGACATGATCTTGATGCCTTGGGCACCCAGACGCATGGCGTTCTGCATCGCACGCTTCATGGCACGACGGAACATCACGCGCTTTTCCAGCTGAGCGGCGATGGAGTCGGCGATCACCTGAGCATCGGTTTCCGGCTTGCGGATTTCTTCGATGTTGATGTGCACCGGCACGCCCATCAGCTTGACCAGGTCACGCTTCAGGATCTCGATGTCTTCGCCCTTCTTGCCGATCACAACACCCGGACGGGCGCTATGAATGGTGATTCGGGCGTTCTTGGCAGGACGCTCGATAACGATGCGGCCAACCGAGGCGTGCGACAACTTTTTCTTCAGGAACTCGCGCACCTTGATGTCTTCGGCGAGCATGGCCGGGAAGTTTTTGCTATTCGCATACCACTTCGAGGCCCAGTTCTTGTTGACGGCTAAACGGAAGCCAATCGGATGAATTTTCTGTCCCATAACGTCCTCATTCGCCCACAGTAAGGGTAATGTGGCAAGTTTGCTTCTCGATGCGGTTGCCGCGGCCCTTGGCACGAGCAGCGAAACGCTTCAGGGAAGGTCCCTTGTCTACATAAATGGTCGTCACCTTGAGAGCGTCGATATCGGCGCCGTCATTGTGTTCGGCATTAGCAATCGCCGACAGCAACAACTTCTTGATGAGGACCGCGCCCTTTTTGGGGCTAAAGGTCAGAATGTTGATGGCGTGCTCAACCGGCTTGCCGCGCACCAGGTCAGCGACCAGGCGAGCTTTCTGAGCCGACAGGCGTGCGCCAGTCAAAATAGCGGAAGTTTGCATGGCAGCACCTTACTTCTTGGCTTTTTTGTCGGCAGCATGACCCTTGAACGTACGGGTCAGCGAGAATTCGCCTAGTTTGTGACCGACCATGTTCTCGTTGATATACACGGGAACATGTTGTTTGCCGTTGTGCACCGCGATAGTCAGACCGACGAAGTCGGGCAGCACGGTGGAGCGACGGGACCAGGTCTTTACCGGGCGCTTGTCGTTGGTCGCGCGCACTGCTTCAATCTTCTTGAGCAGATGGGCGTCGACGAACGGGCCTTTTTTAACGGAACGAGCCATGTCTAATTACCCCTTATTCGAATACCGGCGGCGCACGATCATATTGTCGGTGCGCTTATTGCTGCGGGTACGGTAACCCTTAGTCGGGGTACCCCATGGGCTAACCGGCACACGACCTTCACCAGTGCGGCCTTCACCACCACCGTGCGGGTGATCGATCGGGTTCATCGCCGTACCGCGAACGGTCGGACGAATACCACGCCAGCGGTTTGCACCGGCTTTACCGATCTTGCGCAGGTTGTGCTCTTCGTTACCGACTTCACCGATGGTGGCACGGCAATCGACGTGCACCTTGCGGATTTCACCGGAACGCAGACGCAACTGGGCGTAAGCGCCTTCGCGAGCCAACAGCTGAACCGAAGCACCGGCCGAACGAGCAATCTGCGCGCCCTTGCCTGGTTGCATTTCGATGCAGTGGATGGTGCTACCGACAGGGATGTTGCGCAGCGGCAGGGTGTTGCCGACCTTGATCGGTGCTTCCGAACCGCTCACCACTTGCGCGCCGGCCTTCAGGCCACGCGGAGCGATGATGTAGCGACGCTCACCATCGGCGTAGCACAGCAGCGCGATGTGGGCGGTACGGTTCGGGTCGTATTCCAGACGTTCCACGGTGGCAGTGATGCCATCCTTGTTACGACGGAAATCGATCATGCGGTAGTGTTGCTTATGACCGCCGCCGTGATGGCGGACAGTGATAATACCGCGGTTGTTACGACCGGCGTTCTTGCTTTGGCTTTCCACCAGGGCGGCGTGCGGCTTGCCTTTGTGCAGCTCAGGGCTGACAACTTTAACGACCGCGCGGCGACCGGGGGAAGTTGGTTTTACTTTTACCAGCATCGTCGTTCTCCTTACTGCGCAGCCTGCAGGTCAATTTCTTGACCAGGCTTCAGGGCAACGTAGGCCTTCTTCCAGCCCTTGCGCCAGCCAGTGCTACGACCAAAGCGCTTCTGCTTCGGCTTCACATTGGTGACTTGGACGGATTCGACCTGCACTTTGAACAGCAGCTCAACCGCAGCCTTGATCTCAGGCTTGGTTGCATCGCTGGCCACGCGGAAAACAACTTGCTCGTTCTTTTCGGCAACCAGGGTGCTCTTTTCAGAGATCACCGGGGCCAGCAGAACTTGCAGCAAACGATCTTCATTCAGCTGAGTCATGCCAGGATCTCCTCGATTTGCTTGAGCGCCTCGCGGGTTACCAGCACCTTCTTGAAGCGGACCAGGCTGACCGGGTCGGCTTGCGACGGCTCGAGCACCAGGACGTTCGGCAGATTGCGCGAAGCCAGGTACAGGTTCTCGTCCAGGTTGTCGGTAACGATGAGGGTACGCTCGTTCAGACCCATGGCAGCCAGCTTGGCGGCAAACGCCTTGGTCTTAGGGGTGTCAGCCGTGAAGGCATCAACCACTACCAAACGCTCTTCACGAACCAGTTGCGACAGGATGGTCGCCAGGCCAGCGCGATACATCTTGCGGTTGACCTTCTGGGTGAAGTTCTCGTCAGGCGAGCTCGGGAAAATCTTACCGCCACCACGCCACAGCGGGCTGGACGCCATACCAGCACGAGCACGACCCGTACCTTTTTGACGCCACGGCTTGCGAGTGGACTTGGCCACTTCGCTACGGCCCTTTTGGGCGCGGTTGCCGCTACGGGCATTAGCGAGGTAAGCAGTAACGACCTGGTGAACCAGGGCTTCGTTGTAATCGCGACCGAACAGGGTGTCGGAAGCGGTCACGCTAGCGGCAGCTTCGCCACTTGCATTGATGACTTTAAGTTCCATTACGCACCTGCCTTCACGCTAGGACGAACGACGACATCGTTGCCCTTGGAGCCAGGAACGGCACCCTTGACGAGCAACAGGCCGCGCTCGGCGTCAACACGAACCACTTCCAGGTTTTGTACGGTGCTCTTGACGTTACCGTACTGACCGGCCATACGCTTACCCGGGAAAACACGACCCGGATCCTGCGCCATACCGATCGAACCAGGAGCATTGTGCGACACGGAGTTACCGTGGGAAGCGCGTTGCGAACTGAAGTTGTGACGCTTGATAGCACCAGAGAAACCCTTACCCTGCGAGGTACCGGTCACATCGACCAGTTGACCCACCGAGAAGATCTCAACGGTGATCTGGCTGCCAGGCTGGAACTTTGCCAGCTCGTCAGCCGTCAGCGCGAACTCGTGCAGACCACGACCAGCCTCGACACCCGCCTTAGCGAAGTGACCGGCTTCAGCCTTGTTAACACGATTGGCGCGACGTTCGCCGAAGGTGACTTGCACAGCGGCATAGCCATCTACATCCGGCGTCTTGATTTGCGCGACGCGATTGGACGACAGATCCAGCACGGTCACCGGGATGGAAGCACCATCCTCGACGAACACGCGGGTCATACCGACCTTGCGCCCGATAAGTCCTAAGCTCATCGTTCTTTCCTTTTAAAAGGGCCAGCTACGATTGGCCGGCGATCATTCGCAAGCCGCGCAGGGCGGCCTGCATCGAACGAAACTCCCGCTCCAGAATGCGAAACGGGCTCGCCTATACAGCGAGCCCGCGATCTTATCGCAACTTCTTGACTTAATGCAAGAAATTATTGCAGCTTGATCTCTACATCCACGCCAGCCGGCAGGTCCAGCTTCATCAGCGCGTCAACCGTCTTGTCGGTCGGATCGACGATGTCCATCAGGCGCAGGTGAGTACGGATCTCGAGCTGGTCGCGCGAAGTCTTGTTCACGTGCGGCGAACGGAGCACATCGAAGCGCTCGATCTTGGTCGGCAGCGGAACCGGACCCTTGACCACAGCGCCAGTGCGCTTGGCAGTGTCAACGATTTCCTGGGCCGAACGGTCGATCAACGCGTAGTCGTAAGCCTTGAGGCGGATGCGAATCTTTTGGTTAGCCATGATGATTCCTAAAGAGCGAGGCGACCTTGCGGCCACCGGATTGCATTAAAGAACGAAGACGGACAAACCTCACGGCCTGCCCGTCCGATTCACATATTACTCAATGATCTTACCGACAACGCCGGCGCCAACGGTACGGCCACCTTCGCGAATCGCGAAGCGCAGACCGTTTTCCATGGCGATCGGAGCGATCAGGGCAACAACCACTTCAACGTTGTCACCTGGCATCACCATTTCGGTACCAGCAGGCAGTTCAACTGCGCCGGTCACGTCGGTGGTGCGGAAGTAGAACTGAGGACGGTAGCCGTTGAAGAAC
>NZ_BAAGVO010000010.1:0-1481 GCF_054780835.1 Chitinimonas naiadis
AGGAGACCGTCTCCGCCATCTCGCCGATGCTGTCGGCGCTCTCGCGGATCTGCCGGATCAGCTCCCGCAGTTGCGTCTGCATCTCGCTGATCCGGCTCAGCAAGCTGTCCTTGTCATTACCGTCAAGTTTGATCGGCGTATCCAGCTGCCCCGCCGCGATACGCTGCACCACGTCGACCGTGTAGGCAGGTTCGCCACCGAGCTGGCGCAAGACGCTTTTGTCCACCAGCAGGCAGACCAGCACGACGATGCCCAGCGGAAACAGCGCGATCAGCAACTCCTTGAGCAGATTGCTGCGGAAGGCCGCATCCACATCGTCGGTATAGATACCAGTCCCCACCATCCAGTTCCAGGCATCAAAGCGCATGACGAACTGCAGCTTGGGCACCGGATCCTTGCCACCGGGGCGCGGGAAGTTGGTCGGCACAAAGGCCTCGGACTGGCTCTTGAGCGCGCCGGTCATATCGCGGATCAGGTAGTTGCCATACCCGTCCTTGAGCTTGTCCAGCATATTCTGGCCAGCAAATTCGGGTTTGAGCGGGTGCATCACACCCACGCCGTCCATGGTCCAGATGTAGTAGTAGTCGGTCTTGCCGTCGGCCCCACCATATCGGGCGTACTTGATCACTTCCTTGGCGCGGGCCTGGGCTTCTTCCTTGCTCAACTTGCCACTGGCTTCGAGCGACTGGTAGTAGGCAATCTGGTTGACCACCGCCTGCACGCCGCTCTGCACCAGTGCCTTGCGCCCTTCCAGCAGATTGGTACGCATTGAAAAAGCCGAGATCACGATCAACAGCAGCATGCCTGCCAGCGCCACGGCAACGACGATCGTCAGCCTGGCACGCAGGGAAAGGTTGGAAAACATGGGGAGCCTCGTCAAGATGGAATCACTACCCCGGTAGCCAGCGTAGCGCCAGCACCGGACCCATCCCTCCTGGGTATGGGAGTCTGCGCTCCCTGCTTCAAGATAGTTGATGACGCATAAAGCGCCAGCACGCCCGGCTCGGCCATGGCTCGACAGCCTTCCCCTCCCATGCATTTGTCGACAAATGCCTATGCATCTACACTCCCGCCCACCCCAAAGGGGTGCCTGACTATCGTCATATCTATTTGTTCATATCATTCAATCAGACCAAGCCAGCCGGCGCTGGTCTGACATATGAAGCAGTCGGCCCTTATCACCGAACTGGACCGTATCCAACAGGCGGATTTCTTTGATCTGGCGGTGCTGCCGCCTGTGCAGTAGGCCCTATCGGACGGTGGCAAAAAAAAGCGCAAAGCCGGCTCAGACCGGTTTGCGCTTTTTTGACGTCCACGCCCTCTGTCAGATACGGAAACGACCCACTGCGGCCCGGAGCTGCTCGGTCAAGCCATGCATGCGCCCCGTCACCTCGGCCGCCGTCCGCGCCGAGCTTGCATTGCTGTCGGCACTGCCCGAGATCCGGTCCACCTGCTGCGAGACCAGGTTGTTGGCGTGGGTC
>NZ_BAAGVO010000011.1:0-1204 GCF_054780835.1 Chitinimonas naiadis
CCGGGTCGACTTCTATGCCGGCGCCACGCTGATCGGCAGTGACAGCAGTGCCCCGTACAGCATCAACTGGAGCAATGTCGGTGCCGGCAACTACAACCTGACCGCCGTTGCCGTCGACAACCAGAACAGCAGCACGACCTCGGCCGTCATCGCCGTCTCGGTGACCGGCAACACCGCACCGACCGTGAACCTGACCGCCCCGAGTGCCGGTGCCAGCTACACCGCCCCGGCCAGCATCACCGTCTCGGCCAACGCCGCTGACAGTGACGGCAGCATTGCCCGGGTCGACTTCTACGCCGCCGGCAACCTGATCGGCAGCGACAGCAGTGCGCCGTACAGCATCAGTTGGAGCAATGTGGCCGCTGGCAGCTACAGCGTCACCGCCGTCGCCGTGGACAACCTTGGCGTCAGCACGACCTCCAGCGCCGTCAGCATCACGGTCACCGCCGGCAGCAGCAACGTCCCGCCGACCGTCAGCCTGAGCGCCCCCGGTGCCGGTGCCAGCTACACCGCCCCGGCCGGCATCACCGTCACGGCCAATGCGGCGGACAGCGATGGCAGCGTTGCCCGGGTCGACTTCTACGCCAACGGCAGCCTGATCGGCAGCGACAGCAGCGCCCCGTACAGCATCAACTGGGCCAATGTGGCCGCCGGCAGCTACAGCCTGACCGCGGTAGCCGTCGACAACCAGAACGCCAGCACGACCTCGGCCGCGGTCGCGATCAATGTCGGTGTCGGCAGCGGCGGACCGGTCACGGTCAACCTGCAGGATGACGGCAGCAGCTACACCGGCACGCGAGACGTCTACCTGTCGAGCTGGGCCAAGGATGGCAACTACGGCAGCAATACCGCCTTGCAGGAAGGCAACGAATACCGCGACCTGCTCCGGTTCGCGATCTTCCAGTCCGAAGGTGGACCGGTACCGGACGGTGCGGTGATCCAGTCGGCCACGCTCTCGCTGTACAAGACCAGCTACTACGACTACGTCTACCGTGCCCACCGGCTGCTGAAGGACTGGCTGGAAACGCAGGCGACCTGGAACGTCGCACGCAGTGGTGTGCCGTGGGCGACCGCCTCGGCCGCTGGTGCGGGGACGGACTACGTTGCGACGGCGGATGGCCAGGGCTCGGCGGGATGGAACCCGGGCTGGATGACGATCGACGTGACGGTTGGCGTGCAGTCGATGGCGCAGGCGAGCGGGACG
>NZ_BAAGVO010000012.1:0-627 GCF_054780835.1 Chitinimonas naiadis
CTGTTCCTTCAAGGCCACCGAGATGTCTTCCACCACGCCAACCACCCGGCCGGCACTGTCCTCGATCCGCTTGACCGCTTCGCCCCCCTGACCCGCCAACTCCACCCCGCTCGCCACCCGCTGTACCGCCATCTGCATGGTGGTCTTCGATTCGGCCGAGCTGTGCTGAATATCGGCAATCATGGCGGTGATCTCGCGCGTGGCGGTGCTGGTACGTTCGGCCAGCTTGCGCACTTCGTCCGCCACCACCGCAAAGCCCCGCCCCTGCTCGCCGGCCCGCGCTGCTTCGATCGCGGCGTTGAGCGCCAGCAGATTGGTCTGGTCGGCCACGTCGTGGATCACGTTGACGATGCTGGTGATGGTCTGGGTCTTGTCCGCCAGGGCGTCGATCACGCCCGAGGTCTGGTTCACCGCGTCGCTGATCCGGTTCATCTCGTCCATGGCACGGGCAATCACGGCACTGCCTTCACGGGACAGCTGGCCCGACTCCACCGACAGCTGGTTGGCCCGATCGGCACTGTCGGCGATCTGGTGGATGCTCTCGGTCATCTCGGTGACGGCTGCCGCCATCGCGCCGGCCGCGTCGCTCTGGCTCTCCGAGCCGGTCGAGACTTCGCTCGATCGCGA
>NZ_BAAGVO010000013.1:0-544 GCF_054780835.1 Chitinimonas naiadis
ACCGGAGATCGAGAACACGTCTTCCACTGGCATCAGGAAGGTACCGTCAATGGCACGCTCCGGCGTCGGGATGTAGCTGTCCAGAGCAGCTGCCAGAGCGAAAATGGCGGGTTCGCCGATTTCCGATTGGTCGCCTTCCAGGGCCTTCAGTGCCGAACCCTTGATGATGGGCAGGTCGTCGCCTGGGAAATCGTACTTGCTCAGCAGTTCACGGACTTCCATTTCAACGAGCTCGAGCAGTTCGGCGTCGTCGACCATGTCGGCCTTGTTCATGAACACGATGATGTAAGGCACGCCAACCTGGCGGGCCAACAGGATGTGTTCGCGGGTCTGCGGCATCGGACCGTCAGCGGAGGACACAACCAGGATCGCGCCGTCCATCTGGGCAGCACCGGTGATCATGTTCTTGACGTAGTCGGCGTGACCTGGGCAATCAACGTGAGCGTAGTGACGGTTCTCGGTCTCGTACTCAACGTGCGCGGTATTGATGGTAATACCACGGGCCTTTTCTTCCGGCGCGCTGTCGATCTGGTCGTAGCCCTTG
>NZ_BAAGVO010000014.1:0-5214 GCF_054780835.1 Chitinimonas naiadis
CACATGCAAGTCGAACGGATCTAGGGGCTTGCTCCTAGGTTAGTGGCGAACGGGTGAGTAATGCATCGGAACGTACCGTGTAGTGGGGGATAACCCGGCGAAAGTCGGATTAATACCGCATACGATCTACGGATGAAAGCGGGGGATCGCAAGACCTCGCGCTATACGAGCGGCCGATGTCGGATTAGCTAGTTGGTAGGGTAAAGGCCTACCAAGGCAACGATCCGTAGCGGGTCTGAGAGGATGATCCGCCACACTGGGACTGAGACACGGCCCAGACTCCTACGGGAGGCAGCAGTGGGGAATTTTGGACAATGGACGCAAGTCTGATCCAGCCATGCCGCGTGAGTGAAGAAGGCCTTCGGGTTGTAAAGCTCTTTTGTCCGGGAGCAAATCCTGATTCCTAATACGAATCGGGGATGAGAGTACCGGAAGAATAAGGACCGGCTAACTACGTGCCAGCAGCCGCGGTAATACGTAGGGTCCAAGCGTTAATCGGAATTACTGGGCGTAAAGGGTGCGCAGGTGGTTACGTAAGTCTGATGTGAAATCCCCGGGCTCAACCTGGGAACTGCATTGGAGACTGTGTGACTAGAGTGTGGCAGAGGGGGGTGGAATTCCGCGTGTAGCAGTGAAATGCGTAGAGATGCGGAGGAACACCAATGGCGAAGGCAGCCCCCTGGGTTAACACTGACACTCATGCACGAAAGCGTGGGGAGCAAACAGGATTAGATACCCTGGTAGTCCACGCCCTAAACGATGTCTACTAGTTGTTGGAGCAGCAATGCTTTAGTAACGCAGCTAACGCGTGAAGTAGACCGCCTGGGGAGTACGATCGCAAGATTAAAACTCAAAGGAATTGACGGGGGCCCGCACAAGCGGTGGATGATGTGGATTAATTCGATGCAACGCGAAAAACCTTACCTACCCTTGACATGTAACGAACCTCGCAGAGACGTGAGGGTGCCCGAAAGGGAGCGTTAACACAGGTGCTGCATGGCTGTCGTCAGCTCGTGTCGTGAGATGTTGGGTTAAGTCCCGCAACGAGCGCAACCCTTGTCCTTAGTTGCTACCATTCAGTTGAGCACTTTAAGGAGACTGCCGGTGACAAACCGGAGGAAGGTGGGGATGACGTCAAGTCCTCATGGCCCTTATGGGTAGGGCTTCACACGTCATACAATGGTCGGTACAGAGGGTCGCCAACTCGCGAGAGGGAGCCAATCTCAGAAAGCCGATCGTAGTCCGGATTGCACTCTGCAACTCGAGTGCATGAAGTCGGAATCGCTAGTAATCGCAGATCAGCATGCTGCGGTGAATACGTTCCCGGGCCTTGTACACACCGCCCGTCACACCATGGGAGTGGGTTCTACCAGAAGTAGCTAGGCTAACCGCAAGGAGGCCGGTTACCACGGTAGGATTCATGACTGGGGTGAAGTCGTAACAAGGTAGCCGTAGGGGAACCTGCGGCTGGATCACCTCCTTTCTAGAGAAGGCCGAAAGGCCAAGTGTCTACACTTATCGGTTGTCATGTTGAGAAGTACGGAGTTGCCGCACGGGTGATTGTGCGAAGACTCAGTAGTGGAAAGCTGGGTCAGTAGCTCAGTCGGTTAGAGCACCGTCTTGATAAGGCGGGGGTCATAGGTTCGATTCCTATCTGACCCACCAAGCACACGATTGGGGGTTTAGCTCAGCTGGGAGAGCACCTGCTTTGCAAGCAGGGGGTCGTCGGTTCGATCCCGTCAACCTCCACCAATTTCCACGTTTGAGAGATTAAACAACAGTGAATCTGAGCGCACCGGTAGTGAGGGTGTGGGAAAGGTTTATTGCTGTTTGGCTTCTTGAGCCAGAACGTACTTAGCTCTTTAAAAAAACGGAAGAAGTAATCAATGTAGTTCTGAGGACCAGAATTCATCAGCAATGATGGGAGCTGGAAATCGTAAAGGACTGCAATGGGTTGATTGTATCGACTCGGTTCCATAGCAGTCAGCGATGGGATCGAGAACGCAAACGCCTGTAATTCAAGATGCTGGAGTGATCCAGGCATTTTTGGTTATAGGGTCAAGCGAATAAGTGCATCTGGTGGATGCCTTGGCGATGATAGGCGATGAAGGACGTGTAAGCCTGCGAAAAGCTTCGGGGAGCTGGCAATTAAGCTTTGATCCGGAGATGTCCGAATGGGGAAACCCACCCGCAAGGGTATCCCAGACTGAATACATAGGTCTGTGGAGGCGAACTCAGCGAACTGAAACATCTAAGTAGCTGAAGGAAAAGAAATCAACCGAGATTCCGTAAGTAGTGGCGAGCGAACGCGGAAGAGCCTGTACGTGATAGTCGAACTCTTAGTAGAACGG
The DNA here is from genome assembly GCF_054780835.1 of Chitinimonas naiadis. Lineage (NCBI taxonomy): Bacteria > Pseudomonadati > Pseudomonadota > Betaproteobacteria > Neisseriales > Chitinibacteraceae > Chitinimonas > Chitinimonas naiadis. The sequence goes on from NZ_BAAGVO010000014.1 coordinate 2,352, forward strand.
AATGGAAAGTCCGGCCATAGTGGGTGATAGCCCCGTATACGAAAAGAGATCGGTGGTACTAAGCGTACGACAAGTAGGGCGGGACACGAGAAATCCTGTCTGAATATGGGGGGACCATCCTCCAAGGCTAAATACTCATCATCGACCGATAGTGAACCAGTACCGTGAGGGAAAGGCGAAAAGAACCGCGGGAGCGGAGTGAAATAGAACCTGAAACCGGATGCATACAAACAGTGGGAGCCTCTTCGTGGGGTGACTGCGTACCTTTTGTATAATGGGTCAGCGACTTACATTCAGTAGCGAGCTTAACCGAGTAGGGGAGGCGTAGCGAAAGCGAGTCCGAATAGGGCGTTCAGTTGCTGGGTGTAGACCCGAAACCAAGTGATCTATCCATGGCCAGGTTGAAGGTGCGGTAACACGCACTGGAGGACCGAACCCACTAGTGTTGCAAAACTAGGGGATGAGCTGTGGATAGGGGTGAAAGGCTAAACAAACTTGGAAATAGCTGGTTCTCCTCGAAAACTATTTAGGTAGTGCCTCATGTATCACTGACGGGGGTAAAGCACTGTTATGGCTAGGGGGTCATCGCGACTTACCAAACCATGGCAAACTCTGAATACCGTCAAGTGCGAGCATGGGAGACAGACATCGGGTGCTAACGTCCGGTGTCGAAAGGGAAACAACCCAGACCCTCAGCTAAGGTCCCAAATGCATAGTTAAGTGGAAAACGAAGTGGGAAGGCATAGACAGCCAGGATGTTGGCTTAGAAGCAGCCATCATTTAAAGAAAGCGTAATAGCTCACTGGTCGAGTCGTCCTGCGCGGAAGATGTAACGGGGCTCAAACTATGAACCGAAGCTAGGGATATGTACTTTGTACATATGGTAGAGGAGCGTTCCGTAGGTCTGTGAAGGTGGCTTGTGAAGGCTGCTGGAGATATCGGAAGTGCGAATGCTGACATGAGTAGCGATAAACAGGGTGAAAGTCCCTGTCGCCGAAAACCCAAGGTTTCCTGCGCAACGTTCATCGGCGCAGGGTGAGTCGGCCCCTAAGGCGAGGCTGAAAAGCGTAGTCGATGGGAAACGGGTTAATATTCCCGTACCTTTCTGTAATGCGATGTGGGGACGGAGAAAGCTAGGCCAGCCGGGTGTTGGAAGTCCCGGTTTAAGCGTGTAGGCGTGTTTCGTAGGCAAATCCGCGAGACTAAGCTGAGGCGTGATGACGAGTCTGCTTGCAGACGAAGTGGTTGATGCTCTGCTTCCAGGAAAAGCCGCTAAGCTTCAGTTACAGAAAGACCGTACCGCAAACCGACACAGGTGGGTAGGATGAGAATTCTAAGGCGCTTGAGAGAACTCGGGTGAAGGAACTCGGCAAATTGACACCGTAACTTCGGGAGAAGGTGTGCCCCGGTAGGTTGTAGTCTGTACAGACGAAGGCCGATGGGGTTGCAGTGAAAAGGTGGCTGCGACTGTTTATTAAAAACACAGCACTGTGCTAACACGAAAGTGGACGTATACGGTGTGACGCCTGCCCGGTGCCGGAAGGTTAATTGATGGGGTGCAAGCTCTTGATCGAAGCCCCGGTAAACGGCGGCCGTAACTATAACGGTCCTAAGGTAGCGAAATTCCTTGTCGGGTAAGTTCCGACCCGCACGAATGGCGTAACGATGGCCACACTGTCTCCACCCGAGACTCAGCGAAGTTGAAGTGTTTGTGAAGATGCAATCTCCCCGCTGCTAGACGGAAAGACCCCGTGCACCTTTACTGTAGCTTTGCATTGGACTTTGAAGTGGTTTGTGTAGGATAGGTGGGAGGCTTTGAAGCCGGGACGCTAGTTTCGGTGGAGCCGACGTTGAAATACCACCCTGACCCCTTTGAGGTTCTAACCTAGGTCCATTATCTGGATCGGGGACCGTGCATGGTAGGCAGTTTGACTGGGGCGGTCTCCTCCCAAAGTGTAACGGAGGAGCTCGAAGGTATCCTAGGTACGGTCGGAAATCGTACTGATAGTGCAATGGCATAAGGATGCTTAACTGCGAGACTGACAAGTCGAGCAGGTGCGAAAGCAGGACATAGTGATCCGGTGGTTCTGTATGGAAGGGCCATCGCTCAACGGATAAAAGGTACGCCGGGGATAACAGGCTGATTCCTCCCAAGAGTTCACATCGACGGGGGAGTTTGGCACCTCGATGTCGGCTCATCACATCCTGGGGCTGTAGCCGGTCCCAAGGGTATGGCTGTTCGCCATTTAAAGTGGTACGTGAGCTGGGTTTAAAACGTCGTGAGACAGTTTGGTCCCTATCTGCAGTGGGCGTTGGAAGTTTGAAGGGGGCTGCTCCTAGTACGAGAGGACCGGAGTGGACGAACCTCTGGTGTACCGGTTATGACGCCAGTCGTATCGCCGGGTAGCTAAGTTCGGAAGAGATAACCGCTGAAAGCATCTAAGCGGGAAACTTGCCTTAAGATGAGACTTCCCTGGGACTTCGAGTCCCCTGAAGGGTCGTTCAAGACCAGGACGTTGATAGGTCAGGTGTGGAAGCGCAGTAATGCGTTAAGCTAACTGATACTAATTGCCCGTGAGGCTTGATCCTATAACCCAAGATGCCTGGAAAGGCGCAGGGTTTGCGGAGATACGTTCAACCCAAATAAATGATTACTTCTTCTGTTGCGGTTGGCTGAGTGAACCTGAGAAGGATTACTGAGCGAGCCGAAGATTTAGGATTGTTGCCAGTCGCATCAATCCAGCCAGTTATGCTTGGCGGCCATAGCGCCTTGGACCCACGCCTTCCCATCTCGAACAGGACCGTGAAACGAGGCAGCGCCGATGATAGTGCGGACTACCCGTGTGAAAGTAGGTCACCGCCA